>NZ_VOBG01000024.1 GCF_008369295.1 Pseudomonas sp. ANT_H4
CACTCCGGCATTGCTCCGTGGGCCGCCGCGATGGGCCATCCTTGGCCCAGCGCGGCTAAACCGGCGTCCTGCCGGTTTACCCACGGATCAATACCTGCGTTCAGCCATCGTGGTTAACGGGGCGCCTTAGATCAAAATCAAAAGCAAAAGCACGGCGGCCTGGTAGCCGACCTGAGTGGTGAAAAGCAAGAGCGGATCTACTGCCCACTACTGTAGGAGCGAGTTTGCTCGCGATGGTCGTTAACGATGACGCTGGCTTCCTGAATCACCGCGGTGCCCTCAGGTTCTTCGCGAGCAAGAACTAGGCGTCCCCCTCGCTCCTACAGAAAAACGAATGGCTCTTGATCTGCCTGCCCATAAAACCAGAGGCCGAACGCAGGTGTTGCGCAGTGGGTAAACCGGCAAGGATGCCGGTTTAGCCGCGCTGGGCCAGGGATGGCCCATCGCGGCGACCCACGGAGCAATGCCGGAGTGAGGGCACGCCGAGCCTAGGCGAGGCGCCGATAGGTAGGGCAGGAGCGCTTTGCTTACTTTCGCGCTTTTCGAAAGTGAGTCGCTGTAAGAGCGAAACCGCCAGCAGCCGTTACCGCAGCAACGGATATGTACTCATCGCCCCCTGGGGCCTGCCCCCAGCCATCAGCAACCTCAAGAGATGTGTAGCCATCGCAGGCAAGCCCGGCTCCCACAGGGGTCCATGTGGTGTGTTTAGTAACCGCGCTCGAAACTCACTTCCCCACGCAACACTTCTTGAGCCTGATACTTGCGCAGGTTCTCGACAAACAACTCCACCATCATCTTCGGCGAAGTCGGCGCCGAGCTATGGCCGGTCAACAACAAGCCCCAGGCGGTCCAGAACGGATGGCGCTGGGGCAACGGCTCTTGACGGCAAACGTCGATCACCGCACCAGCCAAATGCCCTTCTTTCAGGGCTTCCACCAGATCGGCATCCACCACGGCAACACCACGGCCGACGTTGATAAATACCCCGGTAGGCTTGAACTGCTTGAACAGCGCCGCGTCGTACAGGTCGTGGGTGTTCGCGGTGTTAGGCAGCAGGTTGACCACGTAGTCCACCTCCCCCACCAGCCGGTTTAGTTGATCCAGCCCGGCCACTTCGATAAACGGCGCCTGCTCCCGTGCTTCGCTGGCGATGCCATACAGCTCCACGCCAAACGGCAAGAGAAACTGCGCCACGCTGCGGCCGATATCGCCGGTGCCGACAATCAGCACCTTGCGCCCAGCCAGGCTCTGGCCCATGCGGTTGTCCCATTTGCGCTCGACCTGGCTAACCAGCCGTGCCAGCACTTCGCGCTCGTGACCCAACATGTAAGTCAGCACGTACTCGGCCATCACCTGGCCAAAAATCCCTACGGCGCGGGTCAAGCGATAGTCCCGTGGCAAGCCTTCGGCCAGCAGCGGCGTGACGCCGGCCCAGGTCGATTGCAGCCATGCAGGATGATTGCCCTGGCGCAGCAGGGTCGCCAGCAGGTCCGGCTGGCCGAGCCATACCGGGCAATCGGCGGCCAGGCTCGACAGTTCGGCCGAGTCGCCGCTGGTCATCACTTCCAGGTCCGGCGCCGCTTCGCGCAACAGTCGGGCGTACAGCGGGTGATCGTGTTCAGCAATCAGAACGCGCATGGTTCAAACCTTTCAAAAACAGTGCAGGCGGGGCCACAGGCGCAGTTCGCTGCATTCCTCGGGGCCACTGCCAGATAATTCGATTTCATTTATGAACGTGCCCCATACAGGGCACTTACCCATCACAGCGGGTCATTGCGGCGCAGCAGCTCTTCGGGCAAGTGTTCGATGTACTCGTCCTCGGCCGGCGGCATTTGCAGGTGATAGCCCTGCTTGTCGAGGTTTTCCAGAACCGCGACGATGTCCTCGCGAGACAGCTTGCGCTCGGGGCTCAACACCAGGTCAAAGGCGTGATGGGGCTTGCCGAACGCCGCCAGCAGGCTTTCCGGGACACGCTCCAGGGCATCGCTTTTCAGCACATAGAGGTACATTTCGTTGCGTTTGAGGCTGCGATAGATGGAGCAAATACGTTTCAAGGCTGTTCTCCGGCAGTGGCCAGGCTGTCCAGCAGCGCCTGGCCCATCAGCTCGCGGCGCCAGCCACGCAGCGAGTCAGGCAATTGGTAAGGGCCCTCGGGGTAGCCACTCTTGACCAGCGCTTCGAGGGTTTTCTTGCGCAGCATCAGTTCCGGCGCCATGTCCAGGCGTTCGGCGAACGTCTGGCCGAGGGCGCGCAGTTGCTTGATCAACACAGCGGCGTCAACCGGCAACGGCTCGGCAACGGCCGGTGGCCATTGGTCCATGGATACGCTACCGGCGCACTTGATCAGGTCCAGCAAAAACTCGCCGTCATGGCGCACGGTGCGCGGGTGCATGTCTTCGATTTTACCCAAGGCGCTGAGGTTATCCGGCTGGGATTTGGCCAGGGGCCATAACGAGTGTTCGCGAATGATGCGGTTACGCGGCAGGTCACGGGCGCGGGCTTGCTGCTCACGCCAGGCGCACAGTTCACGCAACACAACGAGCTGGGCGCGGGAAAGTTTCCAGGCCAGCTTGGCGTCGCGGTACACCTCGAACGGGTCGACTTCACGGCGCAGGTTGGCGACCAGTTCGGCGCCATCGTCCACAACCCAGGCGTACCTCTCGTCAGACAGCCGTGGGCGCAGGCGTATGTAGACCTGCGCCAGGTGCACGGCGTCTTCGGCGGCGTAGCTGATTTGTGTCTCGGACAGTGGCCGCTGCAGCCAGTCGGAGCGGGTCTCGCCCTTGGGCAGGTCGATATCGAGCACGGCTTGCACCAGACGCGAGTAACCCATGGAAAAGCCCAGGTTCAGGTAGGCGGCTGCCAGTTGGGTGTCGAACAATGGCGCCGGCAGGCTGCCGGTCAAACGCAGCAGCACTTCCAGGTCTTCGCTGCAGGCATGCACCACCTTGATCACCGCAGGGTTTTCCAGCAAGGAGGCCAAGGGTTGCCAGTTATCGATGGTCAGGGGGTCGATCAGATAAGCGCGTACGCCATCACCAATCTGGATCAGCCCGGCGATGGGATAAAAAGTGTCGACCCGCATGAATTCGGTGTCGAGGGCGACGAATGGCAACTGCTGCCATTCGGCGCAATGCTGGCCGAGGCTATCGTTGTCGCAGATCCAGTGAATATCGATGGCCACACGGCTCTCCCTTGAAGAATGGCGCGCAGTATATATCGCTAAAGGGATTTGCGAGCATTCGCAGTGTACCCGCCGTCATGAAAACTCTGACAGGTGCCGAAGAATAGTCCGACAGCTAAGGGTTATCCTCTTTTACGCAGCACGTAAACCCGCCACAGGGCTGAGCCGGGCATGAACTCTTGCTGGTTGAGGATCTTGAAACCGGCCTGTTTGAACTCGGCTTCCACCTCGGCCCGATGGATGACCGGCGGTAGCCCGACCTCCTGCGATAGCCCTGGTGATGGCCCCTGCGCTGCACGGTGGCGGCTATCGCTGTTGACCGAGACGATCACCGTGTCGCGACTGACCCGGTGAAATTCGCGCAACAGCGCCAGCCTGGCCTCGGCACCGGGCACATGACGAAACAACTCCAGGCAAAAAATGCAGTCCACGGCGTTGGCCGACAGACCGATATTGAACGCCGAGCCCTGGAAGGTCTTCACCCGCCGCAGAAGTACCGCACCATGGTGGGTCTGGGCGTGGTCGAGCATGGCCTGGGAGTTGTCCGACGCGAGGATCACCCGGTTGCCGTGTTCGGCCAACACCGGCCAGAAACGCCCCGAGCCGCAGGCCAGGTCCAGCACCAGGCCCGGCTCCCCCGCCACTTTCAAAGCCTGGCGCACCAGGCGCTCATCACGCCACAACCACAAACGCCGCAGCAGACCCGGTGGGCGCGTGTCTCCACAGACCTGGGCATGCTCACGGCCGCAGCGCTCGGCGAATTCAGTCTCGATGGACGAAGGGGTGTGCGACGACATCAGCGGGCTCTTGTGGATGAATCGGTGTCAAACGACCTTGGATTCACAGCTTAACCAGCGCCTCGTGAAAAAAAGGTCGAAGGATTCACCGCCCATCACTGACTCGATCAGGCTTGATGCAGGTACCAGCGCCAGTCCTGCTCGCCCACCTCGCCCATAAACTGTCGATATTCGGCACGTTTGACGGCCAGGTACACGCCCAGAAACTCGCTGCCAAAGGCTTCCCGAGCCCAGGCTGAACCTTCAAGGGCGCGCAAGGTGGTCAGCCAGTCAGTGGGCAGCAACTCCTTGGCCTGGGCATAGCCGTTGCCTTCTACCGGAACGCCGGGATCGCGCTGCTCGCGGATACCGCGATGAATGCCAGCCAGGATGGCCGCTGCCGCCAGGTACGGGTTGGCGTCGGCGCCGCAGATCCGGTGTTCGATATGCCGGGAAAACGCCGGGCCGCCGGGCACCCGCAGGCTTACGGTGCGGTTGTCGACGCCCCAGGTCGCCGCCAGCGGGGCGTAGCTGTTGGTCTGGAAACGCCGGTAGGAGTTGGCGTTGGGGCAGAACATCAGTAATGAATCGAGCAAGGTGCTGAGCATGCCGCCTACCGCCTGGCGCAGCAGCGGCGTGCCATCGGGCGCTTCGCTGGCGAACAGATTGTTGCCCTGCGCGTCCGCCAGGCTGACGTGCATGTGCATGCCGGTACCTGCCAGATCATCGAAGGGTTTGGCCATGAAGCAAGCCGTCATCGCGTGTTTGTGAGCCACACCCTTGACCAGGCGCTTGTAGCGCACAGCCTCGTCCATGGCCTGCAAGGCATCGCTGCGGTGCTCCAGGGTAATTTCCACCTGCCCCGGCGCATATTCGGAAATCGCCGTGCGCGCAGGAATCCCCTGCAGTTTGCAGGCACTGTACAAGTCAGCAAGAAACGGTTCGATCTGCTCCAGCTCACGCAAACCGTAAACCTGGGTCGAGCGCGGACGGCCGCCGTCGACATCCCGCGCCGGTTGCGGGCGACCGTTGCTGTCGGGCTTCTGGTCGAGCAAGTAGAACTCCAGCTCCGCCGCCATCACCGGGTAGTAACCGTCAGCCTTGAGCCCATCGATGACCTTGGCCAGCAAGTGCCGCGGATCAGCCACGGTGGCCGGCATGCCTTCCTCGGGGTGCATGCTGACCTGCACCGCCGCCGTCGGAATCAACCGCCATGGCATGCGCTGCAAACTGCCGCTGACCGGGTAGGCGCGGCAATCGATATCCCCCACTTCCCAGACCAGCCCGGAGTTTTCCACATCGTCGCCATTGATGGTCAGGCCGAGGATGGTGCTGGGCAGTGGGCGACCGCTTTGGTAGACCGCCAGCAACTCATCGCGGTGCAGCAACTTGCCACGCGGTACGCCGTTGTTGTCGAGGATGAACAGTTCGAACATCTCGATATCCGGGTTCAATTCCAGGAAGGATTGGGCTTCGTGCAGGGAGGCAAAGGCGGTGGGGGCAACACTCATGGGATTTCTCATAGGTTAGCGTCAGGCAAGCGCACAGGCGCTGCCGGTCAGATGCGCACTGTCTCGCGGCATCCATGGGAGCAATCAACGCAGGGGAGAAATATCCGGTGGGCGCGCATGGCGGCAGTGCCATAGCGCCCAGAAGGCCAGTTCAGAAGGGAGTGCATCGGCGGTGATTCCCCGACGGGCCGAGCAACTTGACACTGTTGTGCCAGGCGAAGTCTCGGGGTGAGTGTCGGGCGAACCATCCATATGAGGATCACAGTAAAGAGATACCCAGCAGCGTCACATGGCAGGTCAGGTGGTTAAATTCAGTCTTGACGGAGTTTAGTTGCGGCGTTACTAAACATTCAGGACGCCTTGCCAGTCGCCCCGGCAGGTGGAAATAATAGCCGCCCCTGATCATGCCCCCAAGGACTCGACTGCATGAAAGCCCTTCCAGCACTGTGCATCATGGCGAGCCTGGCGACACCTGCCTTGGCCGACACCCAACCGTCATCGCGCCTGGACGAGGTTATCCAGCGCGGCCAACTGACCGTCTGCACCACCGGTGACTACAAGCCCTACACCTATTTGCGCCAGGACGGCAGCTACGAAGGCATCGACATCGCCATGGCGCAGTCACTGGCCAAGAGCCTCAACGTGCAGATCAAGTGGGTGCCGACCACCTGGAAAACCCTGATGCCGGACTTCCTGGCCCAGCGCTGCGACATCGCCGTCGGCGGTATTTCCGTGTCCCTGGAGCGGCAGAAAAAAGCCTTTTTCAGCCAGCCACTGGGGGTCGACGGCAAGATCCCGCTGGTGCGCTGCGCCGATGTGCAGCGTTACCAGACCGTCGAGCAGATCAACCAGGCGCAGGTGCGGGTGATCGAGCCGGCGGGCGGCACCAACGAAGTCTTCGCCCGCGCCCATCTGGGCAAGGCGCAACTGACGCTGTTCCCGGACAACGTAACGATTTTCGAAGAACTGCTGGCCAACAAGGCCGACGTGATGATCACTGACGCCAGCGAGGCGCGGTTCCAGCAAAAGCTCAAGCCGGGACTGTGTGCCGTCAACCCCGAACGCTATATGCAATACAGCGAGAAAGCCTTTTTACTGCCTCGCGACGATGTGGCCTGGAAGAGCTACGTAGACCAGTGGCTGCACCTGAGCACCGTCACTGGCATCTACGAAGGCATCGTCAACCAATGGCTGGCGGCGCCTTGATCAACTCAACGAAGGCCATGCACGCGGCGCTGCGGTAGGCGCCCTTGCGGCTGAGCAAGGCGGCCGTGCGCTGGGGCAAGGGCGGGCGAATCTGAACGGCGTGCAAGCCCGCCTGAGCACGGGTAACCGCACTGGGCAGAATGGTCGCCAGTTGAGTGCTGCGTACAATTTCGATGATGGCGCTGATGGAATTGGCTTCCATGGTGATCTGCGGTTTTACGTCCAGCCCTCGGCAATAGTCGTCAATGTAACGGCGGGTGGCGAAGTCTGAGTTCAGCATCACCAGCGGCTGCTGTTTGAAGTCAGCAAGCTTGAGCCACTGTTTTCGGCTCAAGGTCGGATGGGCGGCACTGGCCACGAGGCTCAACTCTTCGACAAACAGCCCCTGGCACTCGATATCCGGTAAATGCTCGCCGGTAAACCCGATGCCGATGTCCAACAAATCCTGCGCCAATGCCGCCTCGATACGGTCCTGAGTCATCTCCTCGATCGTCAAGGTAATCGCTGGATACAGGCTGTTAAACCGCGCCAGCAGTGGGCCCGTCAGGTAAGCGGTAAAGGTCGGAGTCATTGCCAGGCGCAAGCTGCTTCGGCTCAAGTCCTGCACGTCATGCATCGCCCGCGTACCCGCCTGCAAATCCTGCAACGCCAGCCTGGCAAAGCGCACGTAAGCCTCCCCGGCATCGGTCAGCCGCACGCTGCGACCTGCGCGGTCCAGCAGTGGCGCGCCCAAGGTGTCTTCCAGTTGTTTGATCTGCTGGGACAAGGTCGGCTGCGACACATGCAAGGCTTCGGCGGCTCGGGTGAAGTTGCAGTGGCCGTGCTGGGCGTGAGCGACATTGTCATTTGCGGTCATTCCGACTGCGGCGCGATGACCGCCACTTCTACCTGCAAATGCCTGGACCACCTGCCCGCCGTGGCCAATTGGTTGCGTCACGCCGAGTCGGCCAAGGTCATCAATGCCTCCCGTACCCATGCCACGGACGCGGCGCGGCTGGATTCACTGGTACGGGAAAACGTGGTCGCACAACTGGCCAATCTCAAGACTCACCCTTCGGTGGCCCTGGCGCTGGAGCAGGGCCGACTGAACCTGCACGGCTGGGTCTATGACATCGAAAGCGGCAGCATCGCCGCCCTGGATGGCGCTACCAACCGCTTTATTTCCCTGATCGACCACCCGCAGACCCGCGCAGTCTCAACCACTGCGCAGCACGGTGCCTGAACCCTGTTTTCACCCACGAGGAAATCATCATGCTGCAATCCCAATTTGCTCAAGCTCCACGCCTGGCCCTGGCCGACACCATCATCGATATCAAGGCCCGCAAAAACCTGTCCTGGCAGGACCTTACCGAAGGTACCGGCCTGAGCCTGGCCTTCGTCACTGCCGCCCTGCTCGGCCAGCACCCGCTGCCCAAGGACGCCGCTGACGTAGTTTGCGAAAAACTCGGCCTGGACCAGGACGCCAGCCGCCTGCTGCAAAGCGTACCCTTGCGTGGCAGCATCCCCGGTGGCATTCCCAGCGACCCGGCGGTGTACCGCTTTTATGAAATGCTTCAGGTTTATGGCTCGACCCTCAAGGCCCTGGTTCACGAGCAGTTTGGCGACGGCATCATCAGCGCCATCAACTTCAAGCTGGACATCAAGAAGGTCGACGATCCGGACGGTGGTTCCCGTGCAGTGATTACGCTGGATGGCAAGTACTTGCCGACCAAGCCGTTCTGACCCCATGACCTGTTCTGCGCAGGAGTCCGCTTGCCGGCTCTTGCATGTTTGCGTGTGCCCTGTGAATGTTCCTGCATTGGCTGCAGCCGTCTAAGCTTGCAGCACCAACAAGAACGAGGGATGGGCAATGAAGGGAGTATTGAGCATTACTTGGCTGCTACTGTTGTGTTTCAGCCAGGTCCACGCCGCGACCACCCAGGAGCAGGACGCCCAAGCGGCCAAGGCCCTGCTGGAAAAAGCCCTGGCGTACTACCACGACAATGGAGACAAAGCGTTCGCAGCATTCAGTCGGCAGGGCGAGTTTATCGATAAGGACCGTTATGTGTTCGTGGTCGACACCAAGGGCGTGCTGCTGGCCAGTGGCGGCCCGTCGTCCGCGCTGATCGGCCGCGATGTCTCCGAAGTGCTGGGGCCAGACCTGCGTGAGTCCTTCAAGAAAGCGCTGAAGGTGCCCGAAGGCAATGGCATCCAGCAAGCCGACTACCGTTGGCAGAACTGGAACGACGGCAAGGTCGAACGCAAACATGTGTTCTACCAGCGCATCGGCCAGCGCATCCTGGCAGTAGGTTATTACCTGCCACGGGCGTCGCCCGAGCAAGCCAAGGCACTGCGGGACAAGGCGGTGAGGGACCTGGACAAGGATGAACAGGGCACACTAAAAGCCATCAACTCACTTCAGGGCGGGTTTCTGCAGGATGACCTGTATGTGTTTGTGGTTGACCTCAACACCGGGCGCTACGTAGCCCACGGCACCAACCTGCGCTTGATCAACACCGACTTTGCCAAGATCAAGGACCCGGACGGCAAGCCGGTGGGCGAGCCGATCCTCAAGTTGATGGCCGAACAGGGCCAAGGTGAATACCAGTACCGCTGGAAAAACCCAGTGACTGGCAAGATTGAGAACAAGCATGCCTACCTGCGCAAGACCGGGCATTTCCTGGTGGCTGTGGGTTACTACAGCCCTTGAGGGCCTAGCTGGCCTTGTCTTCCCGCCCGCGCAACAAGCGATCGGGCATGGCAATTGCCGCCGCCAACCCCAGCAGCGATACCGCCGCGCTGACCATCAGCAAATGCCGGAATGTCTTCAACAACTCCCCGCGCAGGGCATCCTGCGCCGGGCCAGGTGCGGCGTTGAGGCCGTCGAGCAACACATTCCCGGAGCTGCCTTCAGCCATCAGCGCACCGCTGGCCAAGTGGGCGAAACTGGAGTCCTGCAACAGCGCCAGCAGCAACGCCGACATGCACGCCACCCCCACTGCGCCGCCCAGTGAGCGAAACAGGTTAGTGGTGCTGGTGGCGACGCCGATGTCCTGTTGCTCCACCGAGTTTTGCGTGCCCACTAAGGACGTAGGGAACTGCATGCCGGAGGCGATCCCACTGAGCAACATGAACAGGCTGCTCAACACCAGCGCCTGGGGCGCGCTGAAGGCCATGCCGAGGATCGCAATGGGCGCCAGCAGCGCACCGCCAAGGATCATCGGTTTATAGCGGCCAGTCACCGAGGTCATCCGCCCGGCAAAATAGGCGCCCATCGGCAGCCCTATAGCCAGCGGCAGCAGGTGCAACGCGGCGCTGTCGGCACCGGCGCCGGTGACCGTCTGGTAGCGCAGGGGCATCAGCACGATCAGCGAGATCGCCTGGAAGCTGGTGAAGAAAATCGTGCACCAGCACAACACCGCGCTGCGGTTGGCGAACAGGTGCATGGGCAGCAGCGGCTCCCGCGCCCGGCGCTCGTGCCAGACAAACACCGTCAATGCCACCAGCGCGCAAACCAGCAGGCCCAGGACTTCATCATCGCGCCAGTGATAGCCCTGGCCGATTTGGGTGATACCCAGCAGCAACGCCGTGAGGCCAACGATCATCAGCACAGTGCCGAAGTAATCGATGATCGGCTTGCGCTGCGGCACCGGCAGCCCCACCAGGGTGCGATGGGCCACCCACCAGGCGCCAGCGCCCAGGGGCAGGTTGATCAGGAACACCCAGCGCCAGGACAGGTACTCGGTCATATAACCGCCCAGCACCGGCCCGGCCACACTGGCCACCGCGTACATGCTGCTGAAATACCCCTGATAACGGCCGCGCTCACGGGGCGGGATAATGTCGCCAATGATCGCCTGGCTCACCGAAATCATCCCGCCCGCGCCGATGCCCTGAAGGATGCGCGCCAGCACCAGTTGCTCCATGCTTTGCGCCATGCCACAAAACAGCGAAGCTATGGTGAACAGGCCCATGCCAATCAACATCATTGGCCGCCGCCCATACAGGTCGCCGAGCTTGCCGTAGATGGGCACCGCCACCGTCATCGCCACCATATAGCCGGAGATCACCCAGGCCAGCAGGTTAACGTCGTTGAACTGCGCGGAAATGGCCGGCATCGACACGGCGACGATGGTCTGGTCCAGGGCCCCAAGAAAAATCGCCAGCATCAGGGCGACCAGGACACTGCGGATGGCAATGACTGGCTTGGGTTGAGCGGATTGAGCGCACTGATTGAGGTTGGTCACGGCAGAGCCTGCAGGCAAGGCCCACGAGGAAAAGGGCCCGCGGGAATGCTCGTCAGTGTACTCGATAGGTCGCTATTCGATAGCCTCACAAGGAAGTCCGACGTAATTTTCTGCGATGGTTTTGCGTCCCGCTTCGGAGTCAACAAAGTACTCCAGTTCACTTTGGGCGATGCGCTGGCTGAATCCGTCCGCCTCCGGGAAGTGGTGCAGCATCGAGGTCATCCACCAGGAAAACCGTTCGGCCTTCCAGATCCGCCGCAAGCAGATGGCCGAGTATTTCTCCAGCAGGTCCACCCTGCCCTCGCGGTAAACCTTGAGCAGAATATTGAACAAGGTGCTGACATCGCTGGCCGCCAGGTTCAAGCCCTTGGCGCCGGTGGGCGGCACGATGTGAGCGGCGTCCCCCAACAGGAACAGGCGGCCGTACTGCATCGGTTCGACCACGAAACTGCGCAGCGGCGCGATGCTCTTTTCGATGGACGGCCCGGTCACCAACTGCGCAGCCAGGTCCTGGGGCAGACGGGTTTTCAACTCATCCCAAAAGCGCTGATCGGACCAGTCTTCAATCGGCTCCTCTGCGGGTACTTGCAGGTAATAGCGGCTGCGGGTGGCCGAGCGCATGCTGCACAGGGCGAAGCCACGCTCGTGTTTGGCGTACACCAGTTCATCATGAATCGGCGGGGTATCGGCGAGAATGCCCAGCCAGCCAAACGGGTAGACCCGCTCGAAAATCTTCAGGGCGTCGGCCGGGATCGTCTGGCGTGCCACCCCATGGAATCCATCGCAGCCGGCAATGTAGTCGCAGTCCAGGCGAAACGTTTCGCCCTCATAGTCAAAGGTCAGCCAGGGCTGTTCGCTTTTCAAAGCGTGCGGCTGCACATTACTGGCTTCATACAGCGTGATGGCGCCTGCGGCTTTACGTGCGGCCATCAGGTCGCGGGTGACTTCGGTCTGGCCGTAGATCATCACCGTCTTGCCGCCGGTCAGGGCCTTGAGGTCGATATGTTTCAACTGGCCGTTCAGCGCCAACTCAAAACCGTCATGGACCAGGCCTTCAGCGTCCATGCGTTGGCTGACGCCAGCCTGACGCAATAGATCGACCATGCCTTGCTCCAGCACCCCGGCACGGATACGACCTTGCACATAGCCGGGCGTCTGGCGCTCTAGAATAAGGGTCTCAATGCCTGCGTTGTGCAGCAACTGGCCGAGCAACAGCCCGGAGGGACCTGCGCCGATAATGGCGACTTGGGTTTTCAGCGTTTTCATTATTTTTATGGCCCGCAAACTTCACGCGAACGTATTCGGTGAAAGAGTTGTCTTTGGTTCTGCTGCTGGCATTTTTCACTTGAGTGGCCGGCATGAGAAGGTGAAAACTGCGCCAAACCCTGCGCTTTTTGCCAATCGGGGCGATTACCGCACCACCACCCTGAGTATCGGATTTAAAACATGACCAAAACTGCCAGCCCCGTGATTCCGGTGTTCAAACTCTACGGAGAAAGCCAGCAGTGGCCGACGCCGGATTTGTTGCACTGTGAAACCATCTCCCGGCGCAGCCGTGAGTACCAGTGGGAGATCCAGCCCCACCGGCACGCGGACCTGTGTCAGTTGCTGTATGTGCACAAGGGCCAGGCGCAACTGGAGATCGAAGGCCAGCGCAGTACGCTGACCGAGTCGACGCTGCAGGTGCTGCCACCGCTGTGCGTGCATGGTTTTCGTTTTTCCGAGGACATCGAAGGTTATGTGGTGACGCTGGCGGCGCCGCTGGTGGCGCATTTGCAGGGGCAACTGGGCTCGACGGTAGACGGCTTGAGCGCCTTGGGCAATTATCCGGCGGGTAGGGATAATGACTATCTCAACAGTCTCTTCGCCCGCCTGCAGGACGAATACAACGACGACTTCCCGGCGCGGGACATGATGATGCACGCCCTGGTCAGCGTGCTGCTGGTGTGGGTCAGCCGTCAGGCCATCCGGCACCGCCATCCACGGGCGCCACGGGGGCGCGAGTACTTTCGCCGCTTCACCCAGCTGGTGGAGCAGCACTACCGCGAACACCCGAAGATCGAGGACCTGGCGCACAAGCTGGGGATCTCGGTGTCGCACCTCAACGGCACTTGCCGGGAACTGGGGGGCCAACCGGCACTGCAGATCATGCATGACCGCCAATTGCTGGAGGCCAAGCGCCTGCTGACCTACACCAGCATGACCATCAATGAAATGTCGGAAGTGTTGGGCTTTTCCGACCCGACCAATTTCTCACGGCTGTTTCGCCGACGTGTCGGGTTTTCGCCCAAGGCGTTTCGGGAGCAGTTGAAGGTCGATTCCCAGGCAACTATCTGAGGGCACTCAACGTCGCTGTATACGGAATGCATTGATCATGGTTGCAACTGGCAGCCATGCTCGGCTGCATGCGGGTCTGTTCGGCGCGATACGCGGCAGTGCCGTAGAGCAGTGTAGCGCCGGCGCACAGGGTGAAAATCATCAGGTACTTTCTTGTTTTGATCGTCATGGCATTGACCTCTGAGCAGATCAAGAAGGTGCTGTATTAAGCATAGGCCAGCCAAGACGAGTTGCCAGTATCGGCCGGTATTCAGCACCTTTATGACGCTTAAAGACCGACATCCCACGCCGGCTCTTGCGCAAACCTGAGCACCAGGAAATCCAGCAGGCTGCGCAGCGCCGACGGCATGTGTTTGCGTGAGGCATACACCGCGTACATGTTCATCTGCCGCGGCTCGGCGTCAGGCAACAGGCGGATCAGTTCGCCACTGCGGATGTAATCGCCGGCCTGGTAGCTGGGCAACATCGCCACTCCCGCTCCGGCGAGTGTCACCTTTAGCAAAGTGCTGGCCTCGTTGGCGGTGATATTGCCTTGCACCTGCACCGAGACGGGCTCGTCGTCTTCCTCGAAGTGCCAGAGACTTTTGCCGAAGTAGGAATGGGTCAGGCAGTTGTGCCGCGCCAGGTCTTCCACCCGTTGTGGCTGGGCATGTTCCAGCAGATAAGCGGGCGATGCGCAGATCACCGAACGACATACCGTCAGCTTGCGGGCGATCAAGCTGGGGTCCAGGTCGTTGCTGGTGCGGATCGCCAGGTCGATACGTTCATCCACCAGGTTCACCGTGCGGTCGAGCATCTGCAGGTCGACACTGACCAGCGGGTAGCGCTTGACGTATTCAGCCATGGCGTCCGCCAATTGCGCCTGGCCGAACGAAGTGCTGACACTCAGCCGCAACTGGCCACGGGGCGCGTCATCTGGCTCGCTGACGGCGGCCTGCATGTCGCTGCACAGCTCCAGCATCTGTCGGCAGCGAGGCAAGGTTTCGCTGCCGGCGGCGGTCAGGCTGAGTTTGCGCGTGGTGCGGTGCATCAGGCGCGCGCCGACCCAGTCCTCCAGCTCCGCCAGGTAGCGCGACACCACCGGACGCGACAGATCCAGATGATCGGCAGCGGCCGATTGGCTGCCCAGGTCGACCACCGCGACAAACACCCGCATTGCTTGAAGACGATCCATGATTTGCCCGATTTTAGAAACAAACTATGTCCCAGCATCGCATTTTTTGTAGTGTTCAGTGCAACTAAGCTCTGCCCATCGCCTACCGATTGCTGGAGTTGCACATGTTTGGATTCTCGACCCTCAAGCGCTTTGCACTGGCTTGCGCCGTCCTGGGCTTTGCCGCCCATGCCGCAGCCGCCGACCTGAGCCTGGACGTCTATAACCCAGGCGAGGCGGCAATCTTCCCGGTCAGCTCGGTGCTGGTCAGCGGTGAGAAAGACGCCATCCTGGTGAACGCGCAATTCGGCAAGGGCCAGGCCGAGCAACTGGTGCAGAAAATCCGCGCCAGCGGCAAGCAACTGACCACCATCTACATCAGCCATGGCGACCCGGACTACTACTTCGGCCTCGACACCCTGACCGCAGCATTCCCCCATGCCAAAGTCCTGGCACCGCAACCGGTGGTGGACCATATCAAGGCCACGGTTGCAGGAAAACTTGCGTTCTGGGGGCCGAAAATGGGCGCCGACAAACCCGCTAAAACCATCATCCCGCACGTGCTTGAAGGCCATAGCCTGACCCTCGAAGGGCAGACCCTGGAAGTGATCGGCCTGGACGG
The DNA here is from genome assembly GCF_008369295.1 of Pseudomonas sp. ANT_H4. GTDB lineage: Bacteria > Pseudomonadota > Gammaproteobacteria > Pseudomonadales > Pseudomonadaceae > Aquipseudomonas. Next base: position 15,016 of record NZ_VOBG01000024.1, read on the forward strand.
CCCGCAACCGGACCGCAGCTTCGTGTGGATTCCATCGATCAAGGCCGTGGTCGGTGGCGTGGTGGTCTCGGAAAATATCCACCTGTGGATGGCCGATACCCAAAGCGCGCAATCCCACGCCGACTGGCTGGCGACCCTGCAACGCATTGAAAGCCTGAAACCGAACACCGTGGTGCCGGGTCATTACCTGGGCACGCCTTCGCTGAAATCGGTGGCGCTCACGGCTGACTACATCAAGGCCTTCGACCAAGAAACCGCCAAGGCCAAGGACTCTGCCGCACTGATCAATGCAATGAAAAAGCGCTACCCGAACCTGGCCGACGAAAGCTCCCTGGAGCTGAGCGCCAAAGTCGCCAAAGGCGAAATGAAGTGGTGAATTGATCCAACCCTTACCACACTGGAGAACGTCATGAGCAAGATTGCAATCATTGGTGCCACCGGCCGCGCCGGTAGCCAGCTGTTGGAAGAAGCCCTGCGTCGTGGCCACAGCGTCACGGCCATCGCCCGTAACACCGACAAGATCGAAACACGTCCTGGAGTGACCATCAAACAAGTGGATGCCCTGGACGCCGAAGCTCTGCAAAAGGCCATTAGTGGTAGCGACGTAGTGATCAGCGCGGCGCACTTCGCTACGCTGCCTGCCACCGCCGTGATCGGCCCAGTGAAAAAGGCCGGGGTGCAACGACTGTTGGTAGTGGGCGGTGCGGGTTCGTTGTTGCTGCCTGGTGGTCAGCGAGTGATCGACAGCGCTGGCTTCCCTGAGGAATACAAGGCTGAGGCCAGCGCTGGCAGTGTGTTTCTTGACACTCTGCGTCAGGAGAAAGAACTGGACTGGACTTTTCTTTCGCCGTCGGCGGAGTTCGTTGAGACCGAACGCACCGGCAAATTCCGCGTGGGCCAGGATGATTTACTGGTGAGCAGTGAAGGTAGGAGCTGGATCAGCTTTGCTGACTATGCCATTGCGTTGGTGGATGAAGTGGAAACACCGAAGCATTCCCGCCAGCGGTTTACCGTCGGGTATTAAGGCTGGCGCGGGCTATGTGGGAGTGGGTTGCGGGCATAGGTTGGGTTGGGTGGGTACATATCCGTTATTTTGGTTGGGGCTGCTTGGGGTTACGCCCTTACGGCGTGTCACTTTGCAAAAGCGGCAAAGTAACCAAAGCGCTCTTGCCCCACCACTTGGTGCCTCGCTGTGGCTTGGCATGCCCTCTCTGCGGCATTGCTCCGTGGGCCGCCGCGATGGGCCATCGTGGTTAACGGGGCGCCTAAGATCAAAATCAAAAGCACGGCGGCCTGGTAGCCGACCTGAGTGGTGAGAAGCAAGAGCGGATCTATTGCCACTGTAGGAGCGAGCTTGCTCCGAGCGGCGTTCCGACGATGGTCGTTAACGATGACATGGGTTTTCTGGATGACCGCGGTACTTGTAAGTCCATCGCGGCGACCCACGGAGCAATGCCTTCGTTCGGGCACGCCGAGCCACAGCGAGGCGCCGATAGGTAGGGCAGGAGCGCTTTGGTTACTTTCGTCTGGGCCGGCATTCCGGTTTTCGAAAGTGACACGCCGTAAGGGCATAACCCTAAGCAGCCGTTACCGCAACAACGGATATGTACTCAATAACCCCCCTAGAACCCAGCCATCAGCAACCTCAAGAAATGTGTAGATACTTATGGCTATAGCGAGCAAGCCAGCTCGCACATTTTGATCTTCATTGTGCCGATTACTGCGCCTGCCCGACCAACCAGTTCATCAACGCCTCAAGCTCCACCGAAGGCTCGGTCCCCGGTGGATACACCAGGTAATAACCCATCCCCGTCGGCACCTTCAATTCAAACGGTGTCACCAGCCGCCCGGCCTTGAGGTCTTCGCCGATCAGCGCGCTGTCGCCAATGGCCACGCCAGAACCTTGGGAAGCCACGGTCATGGCCAGATCTAGCGTTTCAAAATGATGCCCTTGGCTGAGGTTACTCAACCGCGTACCGGCCGCCTTCAGCCACAACGCCCAATCCCGACCATCCCGCGTGGGGTGCAACAGCACCTGCTGCTGCAAGTCCGCCGGGGTACACAGGCCGCCGAGCAAGGCCGGCGCGCACACTGGCGTCAGTTGCTCATCAAACAAATGCCTGGCCTGGGCCGACTGCTCGGCAATCGGGGCGTAGACCACCGCCGCATCAAACTGCTCGCGGCGAAAGTCCACGGTGTAGGCCACGGTAGTGGTCAGTTCCACCGGCACGTCCGGCCGTTCCTGTTGCCACTGCATCAAGCGCGGCAGCAACCAGCGCATCACGCAGGTGGAGGCTTTCAACTGCAAGGTCTCGCGACGGGAGCCAATCTGCTCTACCGCCTGCGAGATCAGGCCGAATACCTGTTGCACCCGCAGCGCCCATTCACGGCCCTCCTCGGTCAGGCTCAAGCCTCGGGCCTGACGCTGGAACAGCGAGTAACCCAAATGGCTTTCCAACCCGGCAATCTGCCGGCTCACCGCGCCTTGGGTGATGTGCAACTGCTCGGCCGCGCGGGTGAAGTTGCAGCACTGGGCGGTGACCCAGAACGTGTGCAATGCGGGCAGCGGCGGAAGGCGTTTCATCGGATGACAGCCATGAGCTGAGGACATGGCTAGTATGACTTTTAATCGATTGTTGTCGCTACAGCCCAGCCGTTCCAATACCGCCTTCAATCAATAACAAGAGCGACGATATGGCGACGTGCGGCGAAGTATTGGTCAACCTTCTGGAAGGCTACGGCGTGGAACAAGTGTTTGGCATCCCAGGCGTACATACCGTGGAGTTGTACCGTGGCCTGGCCCGCTCCGGCATCCGCCACGTCACCCCACGCCACGAACAGGGCGCCGGCTTCATGGCCGACGACTACGCACGCACCAGCGGAAAACCCGGCGTATGTTTCATCATCACCGGCCCTGGCATGACCAATATCAGCACCGCCATGGGCCAGGCCTACGCCGATTCGATCCCGATGCTGGTGATTTCCAGCGTGCAGTCCCGCAACCAGCTGGGCGGCGGGCGCGGCAAGTTGCATGAACTGCCGAACCAGGGCGCGATGATCGCGGGCGTCTCGGCGTTCTCCCATACCTTGATGTCGGCAGCAGAATTACCCGGCGTACTGGCGCGGGCTTTTGCGCTGTTTCAGGCCGGGCGACCGCGCCCGGTGCATATCGAAATCCCCTTGGACGTTCTGGTGGAAAACGCCGACGCCCTGCTGGGCAGTGAACCCGTCAGCGTGTCCCGCGCCGGTGCCGCGCCCACGGCAATCAAGCAGATGAGCCAGTTACTGGCCACCGCCAAACGCCCGTTGATCCTCGCTGGCGGAGGCGCCATTGACGCCGCTCCCGCGTTGACCCGCCTGGCCGAAATCCTCGGCGCGCCAGTGGCACTGACCATCAACGCCAAAGGCATGTTGGCGGCCAATCATCCGCTGCTGATCGGCTCGACTCAAACACTGGTCGCCACCCGCGCCCTGGTGGCCGAGGCTGATGTGGTGCTGGCCATCGGCACGGAACTGGCAGAAACCGACTACGACGTCACCTTCGCGGGTGGCTTCGAGATTCCCGGCGCCTTGCTGCGCATCGACATCGACCCCGACCAGACCGTGCGCAACTACCCGCCGCAAGTGGCGCTGGTGGCCGACGCACAGATCGCCACCAAAGCGTTGCTGGCCGAGTTGAGTGCTCAGTCAATGGCCCCTCGCAACACTGACTGGGGCACAAATCGCGTCGCCCGCCTTTGGGCTGAGTTGGCGCCCACTTGGGATGCTGCCACTCGCGCGCAAACCCTGTTCCTCAATACAGTGCTGGAAGAGTTGCCCGACGCCGTGATCGTGGGCGACTCCACCCAACCGGTGTACACCGGCAACCTGACCCTGAACCTCGACCAGCCACGCCGCTGGTTCAACTCATCCACTGGCTACGGCACCCTCGGCTATGCCTTGCCAGCGGCCATCGGTGCGTGGCTGGGGCGCGGCGCTACTGCGCCAGTGGTGTGCCTGATCGGCGACGGCGGCCTGCAATTCACCCTGGCAGAACTGGCCAGCGCGGTGGAAGCACGCACGCCAATCATCGTGCTGCTGTGGAATAACCAGGGCTATGAAGAGATCAAGAAATACATGGCCAACCGCGCCATCGAACCCGTAGGAGTGGACATCTACACCCCGGACTTTATCGGCGTGGCCAAGGCGCTGGGGTGTGCGGCGCAGGCGATCAAGGGTGTTGAAGAGCTGCGCCAGGCATTGCGCGCCGCCATGGATCGCCAGGGGCCGACGTTGATTGAAATCGATCAAGGCATTTGGACCAAGGCAGTATTGGTATGAGCGTCGGCGCATTTTTTCAATAGCCCCAGCGACTTTCTCATTTGCGCCCCTCCCCCGTGCGCGGCCTAATAATGCCCTTGTCATTTCAAGGCCCGCCCATGGAAAACGTTCACGCAAAACCCGCCACCGCCCTCTGGCTGATGATCAGCGTGGTACTGGTCGCCCTCAACCTGCGCCCGTCGATGGCGGCGGTCGGCCCCTTACTGTCATCAATTCGCGGCGATGTGCCGTTGAGTTTCAGCAGTGCTGCGTTGCTGACCATGTTGCCAGTGATGGCCATGGGCTTGGCGATGTTTTTCGGCATGGGCCTGGCCAAGCGCTTTGGTGAGCACCGCAGTATCGTCGCGTCGCTACTGGTGATTGGCCTGGCGACTGCGCCGCGGCTGTTTCTCGATTCCGCCGCCGAGTTGATCGTCAGCGCCATTGCCGCCGGGGTGGGCATTGCGATGATTCAGGCGCTGATGCCGGCGATGATCAAATCCCGTTTCAGCGATAACGTTTCGCTGTTTATGGGCCTTTACGTCACCGCAATCATGGGCGGTGCCGCCCTCGCCGCGTCGTTCTCGCCGTTTGTCCAGGTACGGACCGGCAGCTGGCGCATCGGCCTGGCAATCTGGGCCGTGCTCGCGGTGCTGGCGCTGGTGTTCTGGTACGCACAACGCTCGGCATTGCCGCCACTGCCGCAAACCGCTGCGGGCCCTCAGGAATCGTTTTTCGGCAATCGCCGGGCCTGGTTGCTGGCGATCTTTTTTGGTCTTGGCACCGCGTCCTACACCTGCGTTCTGGCCTGGCTGGCACCGTACTACGTGGAGCAAGGCTGGAGCGAACAGAACGCCGGTTTGCTGCTGGGTTTTCTGACTGCCATGGAAGTGGTTTCCGGCCTGATCACACCGGCCATCGCCAACCGGCGCCGGGACAAGCGTAGCGTGGTGGCGGTGTTACTGGTGCTGATCATCGCCGGTTTCTGTGGCCTGATCCTTTCCCCGCAACACCTTAGCCTGCTGTGGCCGTGTCTGTTGGGCCTGGGAATTGGCGGTTTGTTTCCAATGAGCCTGATCCTGTCCCTTGATCACCTGGACAACCCGCGCCGCGCCGGTGGCCTGACGGCCTTCGTGCAGGGCATCGGCTACTTGTTCGCGGGTCTGTCGCCGCTGATCGCCGGGATAATCCGCGATCAACTGGGCAGTTTCGAATGGGCCTGGTGGTCGCTCACCGCCGTCGTGGTCGTGATGCTGCTGATCGTGTTGCGCTTCGATCCACGGCATTACCAGCGGCATATTCAATAGCGCGGGCTAGAGCGTCGCGTTCGAAACATTATTTGTCCCACACCTAACATAGAAAAGTCCTGCAGACCTTCCTATTGGTACGAGCGTTCCGTTAACATTTTGCCCTTGTCGTGCGCTGTACCAGTGCCAAGGGCTTACCGGACGGAACAGATGCTAAACAGCAACTTGCTTAGAAAGCTCGATATGCAAGACTTGATGGTATTTATCGCTGTGTATGAGCAAAGCAGCGTCACCGACGTGTCCGAAACCCTCTTTGTCAGCCAGTCCACGGTCAGCTACAGCCTGAAGAAGCTGCGTACCAGCTTCGAGGACGAGTTGTTTATCAACACCCGCGCGGGCATGCGTCCGACCTACAAGGCTGGTGCCATGTACGCTCATGTGCAAAAGATTCTGGAAAGCATCAACCTGTGCCACGCAGGCAGCCAGGTGTTCGACCCGACCCAAAAAGCCGCGACGTTCAACGTCTGTGCCCCCGAGTATTTTGAGCAGTTGATCCTGCCTCGCCTGCTGAAGAACTTCGACAAGGCCGACCTGCCGGTGGTCGTTAATGTGCAGAAGCTGGAAACCGATATTCCCGCCGAGGCCTTGCGCGACGGACGACTGGACCTGGTGATCTGCTTCGGGCCGCACTTTCATCACGCGCACAAGGATTTGAAGACGCAGAGGCTGCTGGAAGATGACTTGGTGTGTGTCTTTGACAAGCATGCGGCGCCACGGGAACCAGCGTTCAGCCTGCAATCCTTCGTCGCACGCCGTCATGTGTTTCCGACGCCCTGGACCTCTACCACCAACATGATCGACGGCTGGCTGGCACGCCAGGCCCACAAGCGCCAGGTGATTGCCCGCGCCAATAGCTACAGTGCGGCGCTGAAGATGATTACTGGCACCGACTTTATCGTCACCCTGCCCCGCCGAGTGCAAAAGCTGCTGGCGCTGGAACCGGTATTTGGCCACTGCGAAGCGCCCAACGGCCTGCCGGGCTTCACCCTGGACATGCAATGGAACAAGTCAAGCGAGCAAGGCTGCGCCAACGCCTGGTTCCGCGAGCAAGTGGTGAAGGTGTGTGCGGGAGAGCTACAAGCTATAAGCTAAAAGCTGCAAGAACTTCGATAGCTTGCAGCTACTGTCCTATAGCGACCTTACTGTAGGACTCGCGATCAATGTCCAGCAGTTCGACACTGAGTTGAACTTGAATATCGGCAGGCCACGGCCCCAACTCCTGCAACACCGCCAGCAGGTTTTCCGAGAGTTGCTTCTTGATCTGCGGCGAACGCCCGCTGAGCAAGGCCAACCTCACCGCGACAAAACCGCGTGGGTTCATCGCAGTACCCACACGAAAGCTTTCGACCTTCACCGCACGGCTCTTGATGTCGAACTCGGCACCGAACTGCCCCGAGGCCACCAAGGTGTGATTGAGCCGCAACAAGGCCTTGTCAGTGTCCAGCTCCGGCAGGTTGGCGGTGTATTCCAGATGCAGGTGAGGCATGAAAGGCTCCGAGTTATTGTAGGAAAAGAGTCATAGATATAGCACGAGACGCAAAGTGCCCCGGATGAAAGCGGTTTTACTCAGGACTTTGCCAGCGGCAACAATTCCCGATCACTCATGAACGCTTCCAACCGCGAGCGCATCCAGCGTTCCGCCGGGTCAGTGTCGACATGGCTGAGCCAGACCATGGACAAGTCCAGGGTCGGCGTTTCGAACGGAAACGGCTCGCAGAAAAGGTTGCCCGAAGCGGCCATGGCCTGGGCGGTGTAGTCCGGCAGGCTGGCGATCATGTCGGTGCCGGCCAACAGCGCCGGCAGAGAGCTGTATTGCGGCACCGACAACACCACATGGCGCTTGCGGCCGATTTCCGCCAGCCATTCATCAGCAAATCCGGCGACGTTGGCGGTGTGGGACACCAGCACATGGGGCCGCGCGCAGTATTCATCGAGGGTCAGCGGGCGATCCGAGGCATCGGCGCGCAATACGCTGGGGCGGATATGGCGCAGCAACTTGCGCTTGGCATTGGCCGGCAAGCCACGGGTCTGGGTAATGCCGACGGTGATATCGCCGGAGGCCAGCAGGTCCGGAATGCGCCAGTAATCGACATGCTGCACCACGAACACTACCTGGGGCGCTTCCACTCGCAGGGTGCGCAGCAACGGCGGCAACAGGCCGAACTCGACGTCATCGGACAGGCCGATGCGAAAGGTCATGGTGCTGATGGTCGGATCGAAATCATGGGTCAGGCTCAAGGCCACCGACAACGAGTCCAGGGCAGGCGACAAATACCGGATAATTTCCTCGGCCCGCGCCGTCGGCTCCATGCGATGGCCGACGCGGATAAACAGTGGGTCGTTGAACAGGGTGCGCAGGCGATTGAGCGCAGAACTGATGGTCGGCTGGCCGAGAAACAACTTCTCCGCCACCCGCGTCACATTGCGCTCAAGCATCAGCGTTTCGAAGACCACCATCAGGTTGATGTCGGCCTTGCGTAGTTCATTACGATTCATCGGCGCCTGCCCACTGCCCAAAACAAGGGGCAGTTTAGAAACACAGTGGGCCCTACGTCTATGCGCAGACTATCCAACCGCCTTCATTGGGACTATAAATCAGCTTCCACGGGTTACGAGAACACCAACGTGCTGGTCATTCTTGCCTTGGCCGTCCTGATGGCCGGGTTCTTTATCTGGCTAATCAAATTCATTGCCCATCCGACCGCCAGGACCCTGTTGCGGGTGTTTGTCGGAGTGTGCCTGGCGGCCATCGTGGCGTTTTTGTTTCTCGCTTCAGGATTTCCCACCTCATTACTGCTCTCGTCTGGCTGACCCCCGTACCGCAGCAGTTGTCGAGCCCCAGCGAGGCTACGTCAGCCACAACACCGCCATCAGATCAGCCCCCCGGCACCGAGTCGCCCCTGCCGCAAACGCAGCGCCGCCAGGGCCGCCGATAATGTTGGCCAGGCATACGCCCAAGAGGAAATAACCGGTGGCACGGGCCCGCCGCCCCAGTGCACAACCACCGCTGCATGTGGTGGTGACCGTCATGGCCCGTTGATGATTAACTGGCCGCTCATTTCAACCACGTACGCAAGGATCGCTCACCCATGAAATTCGCCTACACCATCGTCTACGTTCCCGATGTATCCGCTTCGCTGCAGTTTTTCGAAAACGCCTTCGGATTTACCCGCCGTTTCCTGCATGAATCGGGCACGTATGGCGAGTTGGAAACGGGGAGTACCACCCTTTCCTTCGCGGCGCATGAATTGGGTGAGATGAATTTCAGCGGTGGGCATATTGAGGCTCATGCATCAAGGCAGCCTCTGGGGATGGAGCTGGGTTTTGTCACGGATAATGTCACCGTCGCACACGCCAAGGCACTGGCCGAGGGGGCTATTGAATTGTCACCGCCCAGCGCCAAACCCTGGGGGCAGGTGGTGTCTTATGTGCGTTGCCCGGACGGAACATTGGTGGAGCTGTGCACCCCAATTCAAGGCTGAAAAAAAGCCCCGCTACTAGGCGGGGCTCCGACGCCTGGGTCATGGCTTGAGCGGGCGCTCTTCGTCCCGCTCGGAAAGCTCCTTGCCATCGTCCGGATGCTTCCAAGTCTGAGGCCGTTCTTCCTCATGACCTGGTTTGGAGCGCTCGTGATCCGAATCTTCCTGCTGCTTTTGTTCTTTGGTCATACCCACCTCCCATCCGTAAGAATTGGACACACTGGGCAAGCATAGAACAGAGAAGGTTCTTGCGTGACAGGATTGGTTTGGGTGTGTTTGATACCCTCGATACGAATGCATCCGCCATCGCAGCTAGAATTCCGATGCTGAGGCAATAAAAACTATCAAATACCTAGAGATGACGGAGAGATTACCGCGCAGCATGCTCTGAGCGAGATACCGGAATCCAGCTGATAGCGCGGGAGAAAAGTAGTACCACTGAGTAGTACAGTCGGAAATGAAAAAGCCCCGCAAATTATTGATTTGCGGGGCTTTTCTATGTATGGCGGAGAGATAGTCCGCCTTACCGGAATCCAAGAATTTCCAATCAAGTCCTTTAACCCCAGGTAATATTAGGCTTTAAGCCTAGTACCCGTCCATATCTGTCCGACACCACCCCATTCCTTCCCAGCCTAAGTGGGGGAACAAATGGGGGAACTGTCTCGGGCGCCACGAACTCCAGCACGGTGAAAGCTCATGGGAAAACTGAATCCCAAACAAGTCGATAACGTAACCGAGCCAGGTACATACGAAGACGGCGAAGGATTGCGCCTGGTAGTAAAAGCGAGCGGAAAGAAGTCTTGGGTACTGCGGTTTCAGCTTGCGGGCAAACGCCGAGAGATGGGTCTGGGGGGCTTTCCTGATGTGACGCTCAAGGAGGCACGGTCGAAGGCTGTAGACCAAAGGAAACTGCTTCAGCAGAAAATCGACCCACTCACGGAGCGTGACGCCACTCGCCTTGCACTGCAAAAAGCCGAACAAGCTCAGAAGGCTAAAGAGATAACCTTCAAGTCGGTGACGCTCGATTACATCGCAGCTCACCGTGCAGGCTGGAAAAATGCGAAGCATGCTCAGCAGTGGGAAAACACCTTAACCACCTACGCCTTCCCCATACTGGAGAATTTGAACACCGAGGACGTGACAACCGAGCATGTGCTACAGGTTCTCACCCCTATATGGCAGTCGAAATCAGAAACAGCTTCTCGTGTGCGTAACCGCATCGAAATGGTACTCGATGCGGCGAAAGCAAGAGGTCTGCGTGAAGGAGAGAATCCAGCCAGATGGCGCGGACATCTCGATAAGCTGCTTCCACCGCGCTCTAAGGTCAAGGTTGTCGTTCACCATCCGGCGCTGCCATGGGCCGAGATGCCAGCCTTTATGAAAGAAATCGTGAAGCATGATGACCTCAGCTACAAAGCCATGCAGCTGACCATCCTGACAGCCTGCCGGACCAACGAGATTCTAGGGGCAACGTGGGCCGAGTTCGATTTGGATAAAAAGGTGTGGAAAATACCTCCTCACAGAATGAAAGCCGCCAAGGAGCACCGAGTACCACTGAACGATGCGGCTTTGAGTCTACTCAAGAGCTTGGCTCAGGTAAGGAGTGATTCCTACGTATTTCCTGGAGCAAGGGAGGGGAAACCTCTATCCAACATGTCGATGCTGATGGCACTTCGCCGAATGAAACGAGAGGACCTGACTATGCACGGATTCCGCTCAACGTTTCGAGATTGGGCCGCTGAGTCGACGAATTATCCTAGGGAGGTGTGCGAACAAGCGTTAGCGCATGTGCGTCAGGACAAAGCCGAAGCGGCATATTTTCGAGGTGACTTGTTCGACAAACGACGCGCACTCATGACCGATTGGGCCGCATATGCCTACGGCTCCGCTCCTTGAGCCAGCTTTGATTATGCTCTGCCATAGTGCCGTTCCACTTAAGTGGAACGGCACTATGGCAGAGCTCATTTTTTGCTTTTTCTAAGCTGGATCTGCATCTCGCCATGGGCGAAACATAGAGGGAACGCACATTCTGACGCAAAGGCAACCCAGAGACATCGCAGGATGAGTTGAAATGAGGCACTCAGCGTGAGAGGCGGCAATACCCGCCAGGAACGGCTCGCACTTGGATGGCGTCATTATATCGTTCCTCGGAGTAGTTCTACCTTCGAAAATTTATAAAAGCTATCGCTAGCTTACCCACGGAGGGCCAAGTGCCATTATCAATGGCTATAGTGGTCAACTAATCACGGACAGAGGCTTCGCATGACGGCAGAAAAAGAAGACAACGGCTCCGCACTGATGAAACTTGTTGAGGCGATTGCCATTACGCCCAAGGATGCCCGAGAACTAGTCGCTCAGTATGAAAGCCAGGTCAGCAAGGCACAACCGGATGCCAGCGATGAGCGCATCCAGACGCTGGTTATTGACAAGATCATCGAACGCTACTCCAAAATGGCAGCGGTATCCGGCGGCGCAACGTCCTTGGCGGGCGTCATTCCAGGAATCGGTACGGCAGTGGCGATGGTCGGGGGCAGCGCAGCGGACGTTTCGTTATGCATGAAACTGCAAATCGATATGACGATGTGCCTTGGCATTGCGATCAACAACAAAATGTCCAACGAAGACGCCAAACACATGTCCTTCGTCATTGCGCTCTGCGGATCGCTAGAGCAAATGGCTTCAAGCGGCGCCACCAATGTCGCTTCGAAGGCAGCTGTTAGGGTTGTCAGTGAATACCTAAAAGGCGCCACACTTCAGACCATCAAGCAGCTTTTCAAGCAGGAGGGCATCAACTTCACTAAAGCTGCAGTGTCCAAAGCCATTCCATTCGGGGTTGGTGTCGTGATCGGCACTGCAGCCAATTACGCGCTGACTCGTTATGTGGGTAGCGTGGCCCGGGATGTATTTTTGCTTCATGTAGAGGGTAGTGAGTCCGGTGAGCCCATCAGTGCATGACCCAAGAAGTTGAGCTGATTCGATTGCAGTGCCTGGGAAGCAGCATGGAGGCCATGAAGATGAATAATGAGCACATTGATATCCCCGTAACCGGTGGAAATCTGCGCAGAGGTCATTTCTATATCCCCCGAACGTCTGCTATTACACCCGCCGATACCTGGGGTGGGAGAAACAAATCTGAAGCAGCGCGGCCGGTGACAGTTCAATTCGAAGGTACGAACGAATGGGTGTCCACCGATATCGACGGCACCAAGAGGATCTTCAGATACGCCCGGGGCGAGACAATGCGATTCTTCAAACACTACGGCATAGCTGAGGGTGAAACCATCAGACTTGTCCGAGTCGCGGAGCGCTCCTTTCATGTCCGTTATGAAGCAGCCTTTTCACTCTTTTCGATCAGCATTGAAGAGAGCCTGGGCCCTGTCGAACGGCGGCTGGTCGCGGTTTCAAGACTGGTTCGGGACTCCACCATCGCGCAGGAAGTCAAAAGCCTGTATGGATACAGGTGTCAGGTCTGCGGGGAGTCCGTACAGACATTCGCAGGCCCTTACGCAGAAGCGGCACACATCCGCCCGTTGGGTGCCCCCCACTATGGCCCGGACATTCAAAGTAACCTGTTGTGCCTGTGCCCAAACCACCATGTCATGTTCGATAACGGCGGTTTTGTGATCAATGACGATCTTTCATTCGGCGGCATTAAAGGCAGGCTTCAGGTCAGTCCGACACATCTGATTGATCCGGCCAACCTTGAATACCATCGGTGGTTTTGGGATGCGATCGCCCTATCCTGAAATAAAGAATAGAGCTGACTCATCCAGCGATTGGAAAAGCCGCCCCAGGGATCAAGTCCTGGGCACCGGCCGATTAAGAAACTGAACCTCTACCCTGCGGTTTTTCTCATCCCCCGGCTCTACGCCTGGCAACGGCTGCGAGTCACCAAACCCCGCCACAATGACCCGTCTTGCTTGCTGTTCATTCAACACTTCGATCAACAACTTGCGCGCCTCCCGGGCCCGTGCGGCGGAGAGGGTGAAGTTGTCATCATAGACCGTGCAGAACTTCGCAAAATCGATCACAGGCCTTGTGACTTGCACGTTATCCGTATGCCCCTCCACAAACACCTGAGCTTGAGCCGAGCCGTTGACGAACTCCGCCACTTTCGGCCCCAGCCGAGACAGTGCATGTCGGGCCTCGTCTGTCACACAGGCGCTGCCACGAGCAAAGATTCGGTCACGTAAGGTGATCTTCGAACCGACCAGGTCAAAGGATACCAGGCCGGACTCGCCCTCCTCGTCCATGGTGCTCTGCATCGATTTCAGCATATCGACCATGCGTTGCTGTTCGGCCTGCGCGCCCTGGCTTTTCTCTTGTTCGCGCTTGAGCGCCGCGAATTTGTTCTGCAACACCGACAGCACCAACAGCAGCATGACTACAGCCATGACCCCCGCCATGAGATCGGAGATCGAGATCCACTCATTAGGTTTCTCTTTCATGCCTCTTCCAAATCCTCAACGGGTTTGAAGGCCTGCACACTGTCATTGATGCCGTTGGCGACCTCAACTAGTTGAGTGAGCAATTTTTGCATTTCCGCAAATTCATCGTGAGGTTTAAGAAGCCGACGGGACAACTCGTCAATAGAACCCGGCATCTTCAGAATGGCCTCGGCCGCGTTAGAGTAGCGCTCACTCTGCGTCAGGATCGCCAACACCTGATTAAGGCCGGTGGTGACATTGACGGAGTTATTCCCAACACCTTCCGCAATCTGCTGCAAAGTGGCAGGCAGCGTTTCCAGCGATTGAGCAACTTTTGCAAAACTTTTCGTCAGACCGCCCATCTTCTGAGAACTTGTGGCTACTGACTCCAGGCCCTCGGCGATCCGATCGCCGATTAGCCCCATATTCCCTGTCATTGCCGTTACGTTGGTACTGAGTGCATCGCTCATCCCGTTGAATTGCAAACTGGTTGACTTCTGTACGGCAGAAGCTTGATCTATATTTTTTGCAACCTCCTCCATAGCTCCATTCACAGTCTCGGACATTCCGCCGATCGAGGTGGATATGTTGTCAGTGGCCTGACGCAAGTCGCCGGCAATACCAACCATGTTCTCTTTAAAACCGTTACTCATGACCTCAATGGTTCCGCCCAGATCCTGCTTCACCGAGACCATAATGTCCGCCAGATTGTTCGTCGTGGCCTCCATCTGAAGCGCCATGCCTGACAGATTGCGGGTGAAATCGTCATTCATCTCGGTCATCACGCCGTTGAGGTCGGTTTTAACGCCCTCCAGAACCTCTGTCATTTCGCGACCTAGTTTATCCACTACAGCCTTAAGGCTGGTTGCAGCGCTAGCCACCTCCTGTGCTGCTACGCCCATAGTTGCGCCTGCGTGTTGCAGCGCAATCTGGTTCTCTTGGCTGCTTTGCGTGAAATCGCTCAGCAGCTTGTTCGACTCGGCCGTCAAGCTAAAGATACTTGTCAGCGGCTCCAGACCTTTAGCAATCAGCACATCGCGGGCAGCCGCCTGCTCCGCCAGCTCACGGTTACTCGCGTTAAGCGCAATCTGGTTTTCAAGACTGCTTTGCGAGAAGTCGCTCAGCAGCTTGTTCGACTCAGACGCCAGGCTAACGATACTTGTCAGAGGCTCCAGACCTTTAGCAATCAGCACATCGCGGGCAGCCGCCTGCTCCGCCAGCTCACGGTTACTCGCGTTTAGTCCGGAAAAGCCAGCAGCGACGATCTCGAATTTTTGCAGCCAAGCCGCATTGCGCCTTTCAGCCAACTGCTGAGCCCGAATGTTCTGGCGGGACATTTCTACCTTCACCCCTTCGGTCTGTGCCTCCAGAGCGGTGACAATCAATTGGGAAGACCCTGTCAGCGATGCTTGAAGCTTTTCCTCGCTGGCAAGCTTCTCTTGTATGCGCATGGCACGGGCCTTACCGAGCTCGCCTTTCATCTTGTTGATGCACCATGTCAGCCGGCGCTCTTCAAACCCACTCCAGGACTCCCACACTTTGAGCAAGATAAACGCGATGATGCCCCAAGTAGACGTTTTGAACTTCGTACCCAAGCCTTGCATCATCGCCATCAGGTTCTGCATGGAGTCATCCATCGCACCTACAGACGAACCACTGCTCTGCAGGATCGAGGATGCCTTGTCCAGCGCGAGGCCAAGGCCTAGAAACGTTCCCAACAGACCGATGATCAACAATAGGCCAGGCATCATGCTGGCGAGCTTTTCCGCCGGTGTCGCAACCGCCTGGCTCAGCTCACTGATAGAGCCGTGCTCGACCTCCAGACCGGTCGGTGAGGAATCGAGCGCCTCACCTTCCCATTTACGCTGCCAGGATTTGGCATTGGCCTTGAAACTCACCGACAGAATGGACAGCGCCACCCCCAGTGCGATCACCGAGAAAAAGGTGATCTGGATGGGCTCCTGGCCGGGAGTCAGAAACTCGACGATGTCCTTGATCACACCCTCACCTCGACTTCCTTGAACGCTGCACCACGCGCCTTGCAGTCAGCCTTGAAGATGTTCGCGAAGTCAGTGATGAGTGCACGCTCATCCGGCGTCAGGGACGTCCACGCACGTCCGTTCTGAGCGCACTCGATCAGCAGCTTGCCGACTTCTCCGCCTTCCTCTGCCAGGTACTCGCGATCTTCCTCAATCAGTGTGGCCTCATCTTTTTCCAGCAACTGCAGGAAGCCCTCAGAAGCGTATACATAGTTGCGCTTCTCCCGCGCAGCAGTATCAAGAGCCTGTAACGTCTGACTGTCTTTGTCGGTGCTGATCACCAGGTTGGAAAGAAAGACCTGCTCCTCCGCCGTCAGCGGCTCGATATCCTGGCTCAGCTCCAGGCGCCGGCGCATGACCTTGTCTTTTGCCAGCTCTTTATTCAGAACGGCCCACTGCTGTTCAATGGCGTCGACATCCAAAGCCCAGGCAATAATCATTTCTTCGAACACGAACGGCACAAGCGGCTTGCCGAACAGCTTGATGGTCAGCAGATCCAGACGCTCGGTTTGTGATTCGCTCAAATGAGGTTGCTCGGAAATCAGACCAGCAGACACTTCAATGATGAAAAATAGATCGGGGTCGACATTCTCAATGGACTGTAGGTTGTCCATGATTTGCTCATATCCGGCCAACAGCTTTTGCGCCGCGCGAATGCGCAGGTAATGTTCAAAGTCAGTCACCGTGCTTTGGCTGACGGCACGGGCGACCCTGGTTTTTACCAACAGATAGTTGTTAACCAGTTCGCTCGCCCTGAGAGCCTTCTTCTCTTCTTCAGGAACAATCGACATGGCCTCGGCGATGTCTACTGCATTCCGCTCGGCCGTTTGAATTTCAAGGTCATCAAGAATTTTCGTCTTGATTTCGCGCGCCATGCGAATGATCCATTCAACAGCTTTCTGCAGGTTTTCGGCAATCGGATGCTTGTCCAGCTGCTCAACGAATGCCAAAGCCCGCTCCAACCCCAACGCCAGCGCCTTTGCCCAAGGCCAGGGTACCGCCTTGGCTGCGACTAAAAGCCCAGCGCGAACCTTACTAATGTAGGGCTGCACAGTGCGCCAGACCTTCTGCACATCACCTACAAAGGTTTCGGCTTCGTCGGCCAGCCAACCTATGGCCTTGGCGGCCATTTCCTTGCCTTTTTTCACCACGGTAGACGCGACTGAAACGACGGCCGACACGGCCGAAGAAATCCCGTTGACCAGCGAACTGAACCATCCCATAACTGCTCCTTAATTGACGCCCAGCATCTTTCTGGCTGCGTCCAATTTAATATTTCCGTTAGAACGTTGTTCAGCCGTCAACTCCACGAGCGTGGTGCGCATCTGAGCAATCGCTTCTTCCAAATGACGAAGTAAAAGAATGGGCTCACCTTGTTCCAGCAAGGGTTTTGGCAGTGCCAAACGCATGCAGCTGCGAATTTCGCGGCCAGAAAAGCCGTCCGACAGGTCAGTAAGTGCCTCAAGCAGTTCGTCGCGCGACGCCTCGATCGGAATGCCTACTACCAGCATCTTTGACCAGATAGAGCGACGTTCCTCAGCCCCGGGCAGCTCGAACTTGATATGTTGAGAGATTCTGCTAACGAATGCCGCGTCGTAGTTTTTGCCAAAGTTGGTGGCAAATACGACTACCCCCTCATGCCTCTCAAGCTCAATGAGCAATGTCGAGCGCATGGCATTGACTTCGTTATCAATGCCCTGGGTAACCGAAGAGAGCCGTTTGCCCAGCAAGGTATCGGCTTCATCGAAAAACAAGACTGCGCCTTCGGCAAGAGCGGTTTTGAATACTTGCACAATGTTTTTCGAGGTATCGCCCATGAACTTGCTTTCAAGGTCGGAGATGCTGATGAACATCAACGGTTTGCCCAGGCTACCCGCCAGCGCTTCAGCAGTGAGCGTTTTACCGGTTCCCGGCGGGCCGTAAAAATTCAGCACCACGCCTTTGCCCGCGGGATCGACGCTTGCGAAGCCCCATTCAACATAAATTTTCTGAAAGTACTTTATCTTCGCAAGCGCCTCCTCGAGTTGCTGCCGAATCGAGGCACCAAGGACCACGTCATTGAGCGTATAGCGAGCAGCAATAGCTTGATGGGCTGCGGTTTTTTCATCTACAGGCTCGGGAGATTCAAGCCCTTCCCTGAACTGTTGCCGTATGCGGCCGTACAAATATTCCTTTGAGGACATGAACATTTAATCCGTGTTGTTCACGACAGACCGGACTCGAAGCAGATTTGAAACCCCTGCGTCCGACGGTCCTGCAAAATGGGGAACGTCCTTCATGACCGAGGTCAGGACGGCTTGAGTTCTTTCAAAAAAAACTGATCTGTAAGGCATCGACCTGGATCCAAATTCCTTGAATGCATTTATTGGTCTAAACCGGCGGAGACACCACCCGTGCCAGGCCAAATAATGTCATTACGCTATCAGCCCTGTATAGCCTTCCTTTGGTCAAAGTCGCCTTGCCCGCGATAACAGCTCCGCCAGCGTCCTCTCCAGCCATCCCGCAGCTCGCATCGTCAATGCCTCACTCCCGCATTTCGGACACTGCTTAAACCACTCCCCCGGCCGTAGAGCATCACTCTGAGGCGCCACTGTCTTCTTCCAACCACATTCACTGCACACAAACGTAAAAGGCCTAGGTTTTATCGGCATCGCTGACCTCCGGAATATTTGCTCACCCTCATTGCCATCACCCGATTAATAACCGGGATACTTACGCTCGATCATCTGATCGAACTCCCCGCCATACCCACAAAAATCCCGAGGCACTCTTTCGATATCCTTGGCGATTTGTTCGATGACGTCGCGCAATTCCAGCTTTTCATACCAGCGTGCCGGTATCGCGGCCGGGCCATATTGGATGCCCAGCAGGTGCCCGGCGATCAGACCCGTACTGTCACTGTCACCGCTATGGTTCACTGCGTTGATCACGCCCTGTTCTAAAGAGTCGGCGCTGAGTGCACACCACAACCCAATGGCCAACGCTTCTTCTGCCACCCATCCCGCGCCTAAATCGGCAATACGTTGCGGTGTAGGGCGATAGCCTTCGTAGAAAAAGAACAACACGCGTTCGAGCATGCTGCGAGTTTCTTCCATGCCCACTTTCTGCCCATGCTTTGCCAGGCTTTCGGTCACCGCATGTTCCAGGCTGTCTTGTCGATCGACCATGCGCTGGAGGATGTCGGCGAACAGTCCTGCCGCCATATACCCCGTAGGATGCCCGTGAGTCAGGCGGCCGGATTCGGCGGCGTATTCAAAGGTGTTGGCGAAGAAGGCGCAGGGCGCGACGCGCATGACTGCGCCGCATCCTTTGCTGTCATTCTCGGCCTGCATGCCGAGTCGGGTGCTAGCCTTGAGGGCGCTCAGGCAGGTAGTACCGGGCGCACGACGGGACCAAAGGGCGAGTTCGTCAATCAACCAGCCGTCTCTGCTGATAGGCATCGCAGTAGGGTAATCCTGGGTCATCAGCCAGCGCAGCAGGGAGTGATGAATAACACTGGGCACGTGGCAAGTATGTCCCGAGCTACCTCGCACATAAGCTCGCAGCAGACCTTCGGCGGTGAACAACATCATTTGCGTGTCGTCGGTGATTGCGCCAGTGATGCCGTAAGCCGGGGTAAAATCAACGATTCCGCGGCGACCGAATTTCGCTTCGATGGCGGGCCACTCAAGGAATTCCACCGGGGCACCCAAGGCATCGCCAACAGCACCAGCCAGCAGACAACCTTTGATTCTTTCGAGTCTGTTCATGTCATTCCCCCTTACGCAGCCGGTACCAGTGCCTGCAAAATCACCACCTTTCCCTTGAGCTGTTCGACATGTGCTTTCTCCGCTCGCAAGGCCGAACGCAGCTCTTTATTCTCCATTTCCCAGATGCTCGCCCAGCGTGCAGTCTTTTGGCAGCCGAGCATCATCTGCCAGATTTCGCGTAACCTCAGGGTCTGCATTACCAGCACCAGCAGGATCACTCCCAGCAATATCAATGCACCTGTAGAAACTACGTCCAACGCGTTCATGTCCGCTTCCTTGGTGAGTTCGAGAAATCTCTAAGACAGCAACACGATATGTAGTGTTAAACGACAGGTCTAGAATGTAGACTTATACAGGTAAAGTATTCACACACATGGAGGGGACATGAAACGCAAGCAATCCATCGAGCAGGTTCGCTGGGACCTGGCACTTCGCTATCGTTTGATAGAAACCGTTGTCTGGTGGGAAGGCCGGCTGACCACGGGACACCTGATGCAGAGCTTCGGCATCAGTCGGCAGCAGGCGTCGAAGGACATCAACACCTACATCAATGAACATGCGCCTAAAAACCTTACATATGACAAACAGATAAAGGGCTATGTGCCAAGTAAGGTGTTCAAGCCACTGTTCATCGATGACAGCGCCAGCGCCTATTTGCACCTGCTGTATCAAAACAATGCGCGCGCGCCGCACATTGAGGGCCTGGCCCTCGCTTATGCCCACACCAAGGTGCTGGAAGTGCCGGATCGCTCGATCAAGGCGGAGATCCTTCGGCCGTTGCTCAAGGCCTGCCGCGACCACCTGCGCCTGGACATAGACTACGTGTCGCTGAATAGCCCTGACCCCGAGGGTCGCACGATCGCGCCGCACACCCTGGTGTACACCGGCATGCGCTGGCACGTTCGCGCCTACTGCGAGAAAAACCGTGAATACCGCGATTTTGTTCTGAGTCGACTACGCGGTGTGCCTGACGTGCGGGATGATGAAACCGAAAATGGCATCGATGGAGATGATGTCTGGAACACCGAGGTGGCGGTGATCATCAAGCCCGACGAGCGCCTGACGCCAGCGCAGAAGGCGATCATCCAGACTGATTTCGGTATGGTGGATGGGCAGCTAGAGATTCCCAGTCGCCAAGCGTTAGTGAAGTATGTGTTGCAGCGGTATCAGATCGATCCCAAGAATCTAGACCCAAAGCCGGAGGCGCAACAGATAGTGGTGGGGAACCTGAAGGAGTTGAAACCCTGGTTGTATGACTGAGGGAGTCAGGGATACACCTCCATTCCAGGCAGCGCGTTCCCTGAACTTGCGCATTGCAGCGCAATACTCAGGGGCCGAACGCGTCAGAAGTCGTCGTAAATCGAGTGGGCCTGGGCGAGGTCGTTCTTGATTAGCTGGAAAAACCCACGCTCCACATCCGCCACCCGGTATGTCCCACCGTAGTAAGTCAAACTGATGCAACGACACTCAGAGCGCCACAGATCGTACACCTGCTCGTTGGCTTGGGTAATTGGAATGCTTGTCGGATATAGGGTCAGTCGATCCAAAGCCCTACTGATTGGCCTCGTCTGTTTCTTCAGCTTACTGATTTGCAAATCCAGCACGCAATACTCCTGCGGGTTCAGGAACATCAGAATCTTGGACACGAAAGAGATATTTGAGTAGCTGGGAAACCCGAGTCGCTTGAGCGCAGCCAACGAGGGGGTACCTGTGCTAACCAGGCCATTGAACGAGGCGTAAGGAGCAAACGAGCCAATCAGTGAGTTAAATTTTGCGAATCGGCTATCTCTGTAGCCGGCCGTCGCGTTTCCCCAATAAATGATGTTGCCCAGGCCTTGCTCGATATCGGTAGGCACCGTCGACCGCAGTTGGGTCTGAATGATCGACTCCAGTTGTTGAATACTGCTCGCTACCTGAGGGTTCTGGTGTTTCGGCAATGCGTGATCGTAGTAGTCCAAAGGGAAGCTATAGGTATGGATGGAGTGCTCCAGGGCCTCTATCTGGGTCCGGTTTAACGACATAGGTTGTTCCTTTAAGGGTCAACAGAGGGCAGCGCCAGTTGCGCCAAGGGCGTTACCGATGAGAGACGTATCGACACGAAGTCATGCTTCTTGAGTTTGCTGCATTGGATGAATGAGGATGCTTGCTTGAACTCGCTTTAGGTTCCGGATGTCGCAGCCGGTCCACGCTCGGGAATCACATCAAGCCTTTCCGTCACACTCATCTACGAAAGAATGCCGTCGAACTTCCTCGCTTTCAGCCCCAGGATGAGGCTGCCCCTGGGACTTTCCATCGATACGCATTTGACCTTGAGCTGGGCACAGATGGCGCTGCCGATATCGATGTCGAGCCCCACTAGATTACCGTCGGGAGCCTTCGACTCGAACGGAGCGTAACTGGGATCGACACCGAAGCGAATGACAGTCCAATCCGTTGCATAGATTGGGGCCAAACTCAGGCAGCTCAGCGAATAACCGGAGCAATCGC
This sequence comes from Pseudomonas sp. ANT_H4, assembly GCF_008369295.1. Classification (GTDB taxonomy): domain Bacteria; phylum Pseudomonadota; class Gammaproteobacteria; order Pseudomonadales; family Pseudomonadaceae; genus Aquipseudomonas. Next base: position 36,803 of record NZ_VOBG01000024.1, read on the forward strand.
ACGGTCAGCGCCTTTTCACTCAGAGGAAAAATGTCACGACAGGAGTTGTCGCAAGCTTGGCGATAATGGAACCTCACCGCAAAAAACCGATCACCGGGGCCTCTCATGACGCGCAATGACTACCTTACTAATCCGACCGTAAAAGATTTCATCGAGTGGCTCAGCGGCAACCTGGACAACGCCACGATTCGTCATCAGTACCTGAATCGACAGAGTAAGACCTTGTGGTATTGCGACAACCTTGCCGACGCTTACTCGGTATACCAATGGCAACATCCTGCAATCAAGCGCCTGCAGGTTCCGGCGGGTAAAACCGCAGTGAGCAACGATGTAGCTCTCAGCGCCCTAAAGGCCGAACTACAGAAGGCGTTGGCACTCGCCTCAGCGGTCAACGATGGAGCGTGCTGCCAAGCTGCTATCGACGTGATGATATGGGGCGGTGTACAGAGCAATAACGTTACCTGGCTCAATATGAACGTGCGCGGCCTGGCAGCTACCCTATCAGCCACCCGTTACGCCATCGACGCTGGCGTAACCGACGTCCCCATCCTTCAGGCCAAAGACCTCCGATTCAACGCAGGCATGACCAAGGTCTACTCGCTGGTCTGCAAGGACTTTGTCATTTATGACAGCCGTGTTGCAGCAGCGCTTGGCTGGGGCGTAGTGATGTACTGCAAAGCTCGACAACTGAAGACTGTTCCGGAAACTTTGACTTTCCCATGGGCACCTGCGAAGGAAACCGGTAAGCATTTCGTGAAATCCCGAAACCCATCCGAAGGAAAGTTTCGTTTCCCCCGCCTGAAAGCTGGTTCCCACCATGCGGAATGGAACATGAAAGCAAGCTGGATTCTCAGCAGTGTAGTTGCCCATCCAAACGCTGCTGCGAGCGCATTCCTAGCCAATGACGGAACCAACGTTGATCCACTCCGCCGCCTGGAGGCCGCTTTATTTATGATCGGGTATGATCTTTGGAATTATCCAGAGGAAGACCAAGGATCAACTCAACAGTTCGAGCAGGATCTCTCATGGATCGATTGCTGCACACCCACTCGCCGCAAGCCCTTCCGTTACAAGCTCACCGATGAAGGTTTCAGCGTTGAAGGAGGTCCATACTTCCCTATCGGGGTCGTAAACAAAACCTTGGGCAACCTCCAGAAAACGTTCGGCATCCAGCCTTTCCCGTTAGCCAACAAGGCCGATAACGTACGCAACGGTGATAGCGCCGAAGGGATCGGAACCGCATACCACCACGCTACAAACGGACATGGCAACATCCCCGACACCAGCAAGTTGGCGGCGATTCTCGAAAATCTTGGGGTATTCACTGTAAATCACAGCACCAAACTATGGTCGCTGAACGCTGACCTGTTAGCTACGAACGTCGACGGGCAGCCCGACATCGCGCCGGTCATTCTGCGTACGATGGATGAGGACTGCCATTGAGCCATAGCCAGCCCAGGTCATTCAGAGCATCAGGGTGTGAAGCCATCGCATCACCACGCAGAGATTCATAGTGGACTCGTAACTTGCCAGGTTCGACCATGCCGCGAAGCGGAATGGCGGCCTTGATTTGATAGTAAGTCGCCAGGCAAAAACCGTTGGCTTGGCTGATCTCAAAAATTCGTAGTGAAGGAATACCGATGCCGGCCTAAAGGGCCAGCACGTCGTCCGGCTCGAAAAACCGGACGCTATTGACCATGGGCAATATACCCTCCAACAGATTGAACACCAGGGCGTCTTTAGTCATGCTCATGTCCTGATAGGCGAACTTATTGGCCCGACCACTCTCCAGACAGGCGCGACAACCCGTGTCGCATAGCAATCCAAATAATTGAAAGGCAGGGATATCGCAGTGGAACAACTCTTTCGTCAGGAAGTGCTGCTAGGTTTGCTACCCCGCATGGAAAGCGCCATCGACACAAAAACCATCCATGAACGCCTCGAAAATCAAGGAATATCTGTCGACCTACGCACCCTACAACGTCATCTACGCGAGTTGGAGAAACGCTTCCCTCATGTAAAAAGTAAACCTAAATCACCTAAAGCCAAAGCTAGGATCTGGTGGGCAGACAGATCACTTTCTCGCCTAAGCCTGCTACCGACCGATGCGATGAGCCTAGTGATGATCATGGACCACGCCAGTCGGTTTGGTATGGCGGCCCAAGTCACCAATCTTTCGGCACTGCATGAATATGCCCGGTCTTTGATGCGTGAAGCCAGGCCGTCTCAGGACTGGTCTAAGAAAGTCATCAGCAACACCCGCTTCATCACTTTAAGACCAGGCAAAGTAGACCCTCAAGTGCTCGAAACCCTTCAAAAGGCGCTACTTGATGACTACGCTGTTGAAGCTCAATACCTCAAGCGCGGCGCACCCGAAGCTAAGTCCTATCGTCTTCTACCGCTCGGATTGTCCTATCAAGATTCCAACATTTACCTCTCCTGCGTATTTGCGAATCAAATAGACGCCCTGCCAGTGGCCTTGCCACTACATCGGTTCATTTCAGTCACAACAATTCCAGAAACAATAGCGGCCCCTGATAACTACGATATCAACTCGGTTAGCGCACAGCGTAGCCTGATCAGCCTTGCGTCGGATGAACCGGTACCGCTACGTCTGCTTTTAAGCCAAGAGATGTATGAGCGACTAGCGGAAAACCCACTCACAGAAGATCAACAACTGCTCGATGAAAATGGCTGCCGTACGATGGTAGGCAGCACCCACCTAAGCCAAGGCCTAGAACTTTGGCTTCTCAGCCAAGGTGACAATCTTGAAGTGGTCGAACCGTCTATCCTGCGCGAGAAAATGGCAGCCACCGCACAAAAAATGACGGCGCTTTATTTGAAATAATTAGAATACGACATAGCGTGTCGCACGTTGCGTAAAGACTCTTTTCTTACCAAATCCAAGGAGTCTTGACGATGAAAACCTACAAAGCCTTCATGCAACGTGTCACGCCTAACGCAGGTCCAGCGGCCAACTTCACCATCACAGTGCAAGCCATCACCTCGGCCATGGCTAAGGTGACGGCTGAAGCCCAATACCCCGGCTATAAATGTCCCAACAGTCCGGTGCAGGTGCGCTGAGAAAACCAGCACACGGGGTCGTGGGCTGGCTCAGTATCATTCCTTGAGCACAAACATCCATTCACCTGGACGTAATCCATCGTTCGCTAGTGTTTGCAACGCGTCGCTGTGCTTATCAAAGGTATCCATCACCTCGGTGACATCCCTTGATTTTCCATCACTTGAGACCAGCCAAAGTCGCCAACCGAGGTCTCTCTGGCGATATTCCAACGCGCGCCGTCTTTCATTGTCAGACACGAAGAACCTGCCGCTCTTCAATTGAGCGACTCGTTTGACCTCGACCTGCAGAAAGCGTCTGTCACGTGGAACCAGCACATCGAATCCGGCGTTACCGACGTAATCGGCGACGTGAAGCAAGCTGCGCATTTGCTCTTCGCGGGTTATCTGTGTCGCGCGCCGCTGACCTTCATCCCCAAGAAAGAGCAGAGACACCGCCAATGCCTGGTGAAAGCCTTCCGGGTCCTCTTTGAGCCAGCGCATGGCTTCAGGTACGCAATGGTCCAGAACGGCCTCCTCGGCCCGTAATCCACCTGTCGCTTTGCGCCGGGCATCACGAATGAAATGATCCTCATCCTGAGGTCCATCGCGGGCAATCATACTGACGCTCGTTGCACTGAACGATTTCAAGCCCAACTTATCAAGAGCTTTGGGCAGCGCACTCAGGACCAACTTCCCGCTCGCAAATGCCAGAGCATCCTCTGAGGGCGCCTGGTCCTGGGGCTCAATATCCAACCGACGATGCAAGATTACCTGGGGATCGAAATCCATCATTTTCAGATGTTCGACCTCATCTGGACGCGCAATTTTGATCTGTTCGCTCAATCGCTCCAGCAACCCCTCTGTCCATTGCTCGCGGTGCTTCTCAGCCGCGGCAGCCAGTGCTGACAAGCGATCGGCCATATCCAGCTTTATCGCATTGGCGCCAGCAAAATCCACAATGGGACAGAGTTTAGTTATCCCGCCCAATGCCGCCGTTACGTCATCCTCCGAAATACTTCTGGCACTCAAAAAAGTCTGAGGCTTGACCACCATGCCAGGAAATGGGTCGTGCTGCAGCGTCCCTATGCGTTCCAATACTTCACGAACGGAAGCGACCCACCGTAACCGCTCCTCGGCGGTCAGCACCAAGGCGTCGAGTCGCAGTTTAAGTTCGGCAACTTCCTGGTCGGAAATACCGTATTCACGCCGGAAGCGCTGGACCGCTCCCGACACGCGCCCATCTTCGTCAACCGAACCCGAAGCACTGCTCCAGGCGTGCAGTCCATCCTTGAACAGTGCTCCGAAAGCCCGCTTTTCTGATAACAACTGACTCAGGGGGTGTGCGCATTCGATGAGGGGTAGATGGGAACCATCGAACCAGAGTTCGTGCGCCCCCTCCGGAGCGACGTATTCAAAGACATCACCGACCGAATCTTTGCCCAGACACCCGATCTTCCCATCAAAGGACCACTCGATCCATACGTCGTCGTGGTGCGTGATAATCAGCCTGGCAAAGTTCTCCAATGCCTTGCTGGCATCGAAATCGTTATACGCCGCGCTGGCAGCCGCCATTAGATCCGGTATGGCTAGGTGCAACCTGCTGCGAAGCATCGAGGCCAGATAGTCATTGCTATCGCCCTGCTTGCTGACTTTTGTGGTAACCGGAGTGAAGTTTTTCAAACCATAGTCGGTGGCCTTCTGTTTGCTCAATTTTCTGACAACCCATAACTTGATGTCGTTGAACGACAACAACGCTGTAGGGTTTTCGCCGGTGTCGTGCCAGATACCGGCCGCCGCAGAACCCCATGCTAGGCCCTGTTGACGCCCCGCTTCGCCAATGACCCGATAGAGTAAAGGTGGCGTCAGGTTTTCGTGCTTGAAGGACAGATCAACCAGGTTCCGATACAACTCGCATAAGTCGCGGTTCGCCATCGAGTCAAGGGTGTGCGGTTCAATGCCCTCCAAACGTTCAAAAGCGGCGCGCACACGCTCAGCGCTATTGGCTTCCAGCGCATTGGCAATCCCCAACTGCATGTACCAGGTCGCGTCACAGGCTCGATCCGCCTCCAGTCGCGGCAAAAGCCTGGTCGTGAAACCGCGACTGGCCAGTTGGCGCCATAAATCCAACGGCGCATACGGACCATGACCTGTCACGCCATCGTGGATCAAGATACTGTCACTGCACTGCAGCCAACGGCATCGCTCAAGGGCCGCCAATAGATGGCGCCCTTCTTCATGTACCAGGAAGCCGGAAAACAATGGCCAGCAAGCGATGAGATCCGTCATCGTCTCGACTGACAACTCATCGGGTAGCACGACCGTTTGAGGGTCAGATAAAGGAATAGGCCCGATCCCTAGCAGCAGACAGACATCATCGACCGAGGGCAATGACTCTATGTCACTCACTACCTCGGCTAGCCAGCGTTCATCTAGTTGCGGCCATGGGCCGTTGGTTCGTGCACAAGTTTTCGCTGCGTGCCAACTTCCGTCCAAAACTTTTACCATAAGGCCGGCCAGACTCTCCCCTGGGTTGACCGAAGTTTCCTTGCCCACAAAGCGCCAGGCCGCGCCGACACCGCGCTCTTTCGCACGGCGCAGCAGGGAGCCGACACCGCCTGTGCCTTCATGGCTGGCCAAGCCTACGGCGGCGCTAATTAGCGCGACATGGTCGTCTTCGCTCTCACCAGGACGCAGGTGCGCGATTATCTCCGGTCTCTCAAACTCAATCAGACCCTGCTGCGCCAGAGACATATCCAGTCCAGGGGTGAACGTCGTGACAAACGTACGTTGGCGCATAATCGCTGGCGCCAATTCGTTTTGGGTTTCACGGCCAGAACTACGGTAGTAGATGCGATCGGCATCATGGCCGCGCCGCTGCCCTTGTGCGCCAGGAACCAAAGGTTGCGCCCGGGAGACGGATACCGTCGCCGCCAACTCTTCGCTGACAATCGGAATGACCCCGGCGCCGCTGGCTTGAATCCGTTCTATCAAGTACAAACGATGCTTTGAAAGCTGACCGCGACCCAAGTTTCGGTAGGCGTAATCAGCCCAGGCTTCGAGCGCTTCGAACAGCTGCCGATAACGCCCGACGGGCCATGTCCGCTGCGATGGGAAGCTCAAACGAACCATCGCTTCAAACACCTCGCCATTTCCTTTCCAGAACAGCGAAGCCACTTCACGTTTCAAGTGGGGGCAAGTACAAGCATGCGGATTGGCATACTCCCAGAATGTTTCGGCCAGACAGACCTGTGGCGTTTGCCAGAGCTCGACAATGCACTCAGCGGCCAGTCGAACCAACGTGGCATTCCACCCAGCCGGATCAGTCGCTGGGAGCGAGCCATCCAGCTTTCGCAGCGTCAGGTGACGGCGAGAATTGCTGAGGTAAAAATCACCATGAATCTGAACACCAAAACCAGCAGGCTGCTCGGTGGGCAGGTAGGACCAATATCTAGAGTGGTTAGGGTCATTGGGCGCCAGCACCCGTAAGTCTGCGACGTCCAGATCCAACCCAGTGCTCACGCGCACCTCGTCGGGAAACGCCATCTGCCGCTGAGCCATTGCCAGGTAGTCTTTATCCCCAATGACGTGGGTGATGTCCTGCCCCGCGACACTCAGGGTAATCCGCAAGCCAGGTACTGCTCGTTGCTGCAGAAAGGCGAGCGGTCCACGACACAACTCCGCGATGGACTCCTCGATGCTGGCAATGACCTCAGGCTTGCTGATGCCCTGCAACCGGATCAGCGTGACATGCTCCAAATGGAACTGCGGCTCGGCGGACAGCATCAACGGCACGTAAAAACTGGCCGCATCCTGGTTAATCCAGCCATCCACGGCAGCATCGAACCGAGCGGGATGTTGCAAATACATACCCCACCAGCCGCCGTTTTCAGCACGGCTCCACACCTCAACCTGGCATCCCGCCCCGAACACTGAGCGAAAACCGACGCCTTTATTCCCGATGCTTTGCGCGGCCGACTTGCTGCTTGAGTGCATACTCAGCAATGCCTGAAAGTCGGAACGCCGCCCCTCCAGACCTTGCGTCGTGACCGCCCTGCCATCGTTGGCAACCTCCAGTACCCGTTGCTCCTGATCCCAACGAATCAGAATGTTCCCGGTCGCACGATCAAGGGCGTTCTGCAATAGCTCGTAGACGACCCGACCCGAATAGTCCTGCACGACCGCTTTTTCCGACCCCAGATCCCGGAGCCGAGAACTCTCCGGGAGCTGCCGATGCTCTTCAAGGTGCGCCTGTAGCATTGCTTGCACTTGAGCGGGATCACGAGGTAGTCCCGACGTGCTCGTCATCACTGGATCCCTTTGGCCAACTCAGCCTTCAAGTGCAGCGCCAGCCCACTCAGGCGCTGCACGTTCCTGCTAACCGCCCCTTCAAATACGCCTGCACTGGCCTCGACCAGGCTGAACCATTTTTTAGCGCGAGTGATACCGGTGTATAGCAACTCCTTCGTCAGCACAGGGTTAAGCGCATCAGGCAACACCAAGGCGGTGTGGTTGAACTCCGAGCCCTGGGATTTGTGTACCGTCATGGCGTAGACCGTCTCGACTTCAACCAGACGGCTAGGTAATACGAAGCGCACTCCGCCAGTGCCATCATTGCGCGGGAACGCGACTCGCAGGTGAGTACTGCCGGGGTCACTGGCGTCTGGTGTTGGCAGGCTGAGCGCGATACCAATGTCGCCGTTCATCAATCCCAGGCTGTAGTCGTTGCGGGTGACCAGCACCGGTCGACCTTCATACCAACCATGGTCGTTGGTGATCAGGCCTTGAAGCTTGAGCTCGCCTGCAACCCGCTGATTCAATCCTTCGACGCCCCATGGGCCACGGCGTAACGCGCAGAGCAGACGGAATTCGTCGAACGCGACCAGAATCTTGCCGGCCCAGAGTTCCCACACGTCACTGTCCCAAGCGGTCCCGGGTACAGGCCGCTGGCTGCGAAGCTGTTCTAGATAGTGGCGATAGCCCGGTGGCGCTTTATCCCCGCCAGGATGACCTTCTACGATCAGTCGCGTTAACGAACTGTCCTGCTCGCCACGCAGTTTGAGGTTGAAGAGTTGCTCGGGCGGTTGCTCTAGCAGCTTTCGGGCTTCGCCCGCATTCTTTTCGTTGACCAGTCGCGCCAGGCGGCCGATACCTTGGTTGGCATCGAAGCGCCGCGAATAGCGCAGCATGACGGTTTGCTGAGCGAGCGGATCGCCTGGTGCCTCCTCAGCTTTCAATCCTGGGGCATCAACTGTCTCGCCGGTGTTGGTGCTGAGCCAGGTGCTGGTTTCAGAGGTATAACGACCGGCTTCAGCATCTCTGCAAAGATCGCCGAGGACAGCGCCAGCATCCACTGAGGCCAGTTGGTCTTTGTCACCGAGCATAATGAGCCGCGCTTGCAGCGGTAGTGCGTCGAGCAGGCACGCCATCATTTCCAGATCGATCATCGAGGCTTCATCGACCACCAGCACGTCCAGCGCCAGGAGATTGTCCTGGTGATGAATGAAGTTACGCGAGTCGGGCCGGCTGCCCAGCAGGCGATGCAACGTAGACACTTCGATGGGAATCGCCTGACGCACGTCATCGGTCACCTGCAGCTCGATAACGGCCTTGCCGATCGACTCTGACAAACGCGCAGCAGCCTTGCCTGTAGGCGCGGCCAGTCGGATACGCAAGGGCTTGCCTGCATGAACAGCCGGGGTTTGTAGCAGCCCCAAAAGACGTACCACCGAAGTGGTCTTGCCGGTACCGGGACCGCCAGTGATCACACTGAAATTACCGCGGGCGGCCAGAGCACAGGCCAGTTTTTGCCAGTCAGTAAAACGCTTGCCGTTGATCTCGAAGGGCTGTGGAAACAACTCGTCGAGCCGTTTGGACAAGTTGTCAGGAGTGATTGGCGCCTGAGTTAAACGAAGGCAAAGGGCTTTGGCGATATGTTGTTCGTAGTTCCAATAGCGGCGCAGGTACAGACGCTGACCGGCCAGCACCAGAGGACGCTCGGGATAACGCAACGAAGTGTCGCGATCTTCCACCAACGCGCTACCCGCCAAGGCCGCACGCCAATGGGTGGCATCAATGCCGCTCAGCCACTGCGAGGGTAACTGGCCGCCCTCCTCACCCTCCGGCGGCAGCGACAGAACGAAATCCGGCGCTTGCAGTGTGGCTACCAAATCGAGGCAGGAGTGTCCCCGTCCCAGCTGATGGCTGGTCATGGCGGCGGCCAGCAAAACACTGGGTTGAGCCTGTGGATCCTGCTCCAGCACGAAGGCCGCGAATGAGCGGTCCAGGGCTCGCAGCCAGCCGCGGCCGACCCATGATTCCAATTGTCGCAGCAGATCACTGCTACTGGCCTGCACCACACTAATGGCAGGTGCGTCAGTACCGCGCTGGCTGTCGCTGAGTTGTTTGAGGGTCACGCTCATACTGCCACCTCCGTGTGCTGGCCCATGAAAAGTTGGTCCATCTGCTCGATCAGTTCGCGCGGAGGCCGTTCGAAGTGCACGCCCTGGGTCTCGGACTGATGCCCGCGGACGAACAGGTAAACCGCACCGCCCATATGTCGGTCGTAGTCATAGCCACGCAAACGTAGTTTGAGTTGGCGGTGCAGCGCCAGCAGATAGAGACATGACTGCAAGTCGTAACGTTTGCCAAGCATGGTCTCGACCATTGAGTCGGGGTTGTAGTTTTCATCGCTGCGGCCCAACCAGTTGGATTTGTAGTCAGCTACGTAGTAGCGACCCTGATGTTCGAAAGTCAGGTCGATAAAGCCTTTGAACATACCGTTCAGTTGCCCCGGCGCCAGTACAGGTCGCGGCTGACCATTTAATGTGTACTCGCACACCAACTTGTCGAGTTGCCGGACATTGACCAACTGGCTGGAAAACCAGAACTCCATCTCCACCTGATAGGTGCTCAATTCCGCGAGGCTAACGGTATTGCCGTCAAAGCGCAGTGGTGTCTGCAAGTAGGAAGTAAGCCACCCTGAAAGCGGCTCGATCCAGATTTCCCAGTCGCGCAAATTGCAGCGGCGAGCGACGGTGCTTTGGATCGTTTCGGGTTTGTTCAAGACCTTGGCGAAGCCTTCCTTGCCGGCCCATTCAAACAGCCCATGAAGGAATGTGCCGGGGCCGGCGCCACGAGGAAAGCCGTGAATACCAGGGCCCGCCGGTAAGACATCGATTGAATCGTTGATGGCCTGCCCCTCTTCCTTGAGATTAGCTTCGATTGCTGTGGCGGGTTCTAGCCACGGCCCCGATTCCGCGCCCATCAACTGGTTGCCATCCGCAATGGACAAGGCCGAGTAACTAGCGATCCACCAGTTTGAGGCCGGTTTGTGGAGAGGCTGCAGCGCTGGGCCGAGATCTGGTTTTTGCGGCGGTTGGTAGCACGCCATAGTCACTTCGGGTGAGCCTTCGCAGACGATGTGTTCGCAAGTGCCTTTGAGGGCTTGCAACAGTGAATCCAATTGCGCGGCGGTGATTTCATCTCCACCGGACAGCAGATAGCCGAGCCCTCCCTTGGAGAGATCAGTCTTCTTACCATTTGACCGCCCCAAAGGGGCGATCCCCAGCCAGGTGGCATATCGGGCCCGAGTCAATGCGACGTAAAGCAAGCGCATTTCTTCACTCAGACGCTCGTCGTTCGCCTTTTCATAGGCCTCCTCGGCCACATCGGATTTACCCAGGTCGATGCACAGCTCGCCGTCATCCTCAGCGTGAAACATCGGCGGCGACTTGCTGCGACCACTGAGTTCCGTCGCACTGCAGATGAAGGGCAGCAACACCAGTGGGTACTCCAGGCCTTTGGACTTGTGCACAGTGACGACCTTGATAAGATCAGCATCGCTTTCAAGGCGCAGGATCTCTTCTTCATTGGACGCTTGCAGTTGCTCGGCCAAATGACGGATAAGTGCGTTCTCACCGTCCAACTCAGTGGCGCTGCGTTGTAGCCATTCAGCCAAGTGCAGCAAGTTAGTCAGGCTGCGCTCACCACCGGTTTCCCGCAGCAGACGTGCTGGAACCTTGAAGTCCGCCAACAGCCTGCGAAGCATCGGCAGCACACCTTGTTGTTGCCAAAGCTGGCGATACTCACGAAAACTCTGTACTTGCTCTTCCCAGTGCAGCTCATTGTGATTGAGCTGCTCCAGGGCTTGCCAATCCAGGCCTATGCTGCGCGTCGCCAACGCGGCACGCAGCAAGCGATCAACCGAAGGTTCCGCGCAAGCACGTAAAACGTAGAGCAGGTCGCGCGCTTCCTCGCTGTCGAACACCGAGTCGCGATCAGATAGATATACGCTGGCCAAATTACGCTGGGCCAGCGACTTGCGGATGACTTCGGCTTCGGTTCGGTTGCGCACCAGGATGGCAATATCGGCAGGGCGCAATGACGTGAAACGACCATCGGACTGACGCAATCCTGCCTGCTGCGGACCGCTCGGCTCAAGCCAGGCTTGAATTGCCGAGGCAGCGGCGTCGGCCATCCCGCGGCGATAGGTGTCGGCATTGACCATATCGCCCTCACCCGCCAGGCTCCACAGCGTCAATGCCGTTTGCCGTTGTTCGCCGACTTCCAGATAGTCTTCTCGACCTTTGGCATCTACGCGATGAAACGGCACAGGATTCGATAGGCCCTTTTTTGCGAAGCGGAAAGCTGCGCGCTCATGCCCCTCAGCAAACTCGAAGCAACGGTTGGTTGCCGTAACCATCGCCTCGGTGGAACGGTAGTTGGTACCCAGAGTGTAATGACGTCCGGAGGTCGCTTCGCGAGCGCGCAGATAGGTGTAGATGTCCGCACCACGAAACGCATAAATCGCCTGTTTCGGATCACCGATCATGAACAATCCACTGTCTTCAGCACTTTCAGAGATGCGGTAGACGGTCTCAAAAATCCGGTACTGAACTGGGTCGGTATCTTGGAATTCGTCGATCAGTGCAATCGGGTACTGCTCGCGAATGATCGTCGCTAGACGCTCACCCGAAGGGCCCTGAAGAGCCGCGTCAAGCCTGTTGAGAAGGTCATCGAATCCTATTTCGGCACGGCGTAGTTTTTCGGTATCGAAGCGCTCGCTGATTTCAGCCAACGCGTGCAGCAGCAATTGGGCACGGATGTTCTGCTTGGCCGCCTGGTGGTCGATCAGAGCGTCGATTGCCTGAAACGCTTCATGCTGAGAAGGTTGTGCTCCGCCTGTCAGCACGAAGCGGGTCTGGCCGAACTTGCTCAGATTTTTCGGTGCCTCCTGCCCCAAGCTCCAGTGCTCGAGAGCCGCCAGCCAGCCATTGAACACTGGATCTTCTTTGACCTTACGGTAACTGTTCCCATTGAACTTACCTCGCATACCCTGCAACAGCGTTTCGATCGCCTGCCGATCCTTGCGCCAGGCACTGCGAGCCGCATGCTCCAGGGTACTAGCGCTAGCATTCCAGTCGGCAGGGGCCTTGAGAAGAACTCCCAAGGCTCCCGGAGCTGGTAGATCTTTACCACCATGCATAAAGTTCGCATCGCGCCGCGCCAGCAAGGATGACAGCGCCTCACCCAGCGTCTTCGGCCCTTTGAAATACTCCGCGATGACCTTCGCCTCGCTGATCGATAAGCCGTAGAAATGTCGCCGCCAATAGTCCCTCACTACCTCGGCCAACAATTCGCTCTGATTGGTTTCCAGGGTCTGGGTGAATAGGCTTCCGCTGTCGAACGCATGCTCACGCAACATCCGATAACACCAGCCATGGATGGTCGAAACAGCAGCTTCGTCCATCCACTCACCGGCGAGTTGCAAGCGACGAGCGCACTCCGGCCATTGATCCGCCGGATAGTCAGCCCGCAATAGTTCAAGCAATGAATCGTGCTTTTTCAGCGGTTCGCCGAAGCAGTGCGCCGCCTCGCTGAGGCGCAACCGAATACGATCGCGCAGCTCTTGCGTAGCGGCATCAGTGAAGGTCACCACCAGAATTTCCGGCGGATTGAGCGGGCGCTGGAATGCGCTCTCGCCACCGTGCCCCAGCACCAGGCGCACATATAACAAAGCGATGGTGAACGTCTTGCCGGTACCGGCACTGGCTTCAATCAGTCGGCTACCATGCAGAGGGAAGGTCAGGGCTTCAAGGTTTAACGGGGTCATTGGTCGCTCCCTGCGTTAGAAGATGGAAGGTGTCTGAACAGCGGGCCATAGAGCCGCTCGGCAAAAACAGTGAATCGCCCGTCGGCGGACAGTGCATCGAAGTCCGAATAAGCACGACGCAAGGCCGCGGAACTCTCCACCTCACCAGTGCTCATATAGCCGCCCTCGAAGGCTCCGCGAGCCTCTTCCAAGGCTTTAGCCTCGTCACCGTTCGCTTTGGTTAACCAGGCGAAAGCGGTCTTGCAACCTACCGGCAAGGGTTGGCACATACCTTCGCCCCACAGCTGCAGTAAGGTCTGCAAATGCTCTTGAGCTGTGGACTTTTCCAGCGCGGGAAAAACAACATCACCGTTGAGACTGACCAGAATCGTGGTGCAAGGCTCAGCGCCCAGCTGCAAAGCCAAGTGCCGTACCCACGGTCGAACAAGGTTGTGCCATCGATAACTGTCATCAGTGCACAGCTTTTTGCTATCCAGTTGCACATACGCCAGCTGTCCTTGAGCGTTTCGGCGCATGCCACCCAGCCAGTCGGTAAACCCCGGAGACGTGTCCGTCGGCTCGCACTTCATCTCGACTTGCCCAGGCTCTAACTGACTCCACTCCTGGAGCCTAGCGTGGTAACGAGCGAGCAGGTCTGGAAGCGGGTCGGACAGTTTGGCCGCGCTCAGCGATCCGAATCCTGCCAGAGGTAACTTACCCTCCCGCTGCAGGCGTTGAACGTGATGATCCAGTTCAGTGATCGTCTGCTCAGGCTGGTACTTTTCTTCCACCCAACGCTTAAGCGCCTGGCTCAATGCATCCTGATGCTGCCAGTTTTCCAGCGCATCGAGCTCGAACGGTTCTTCGTCACGGCTCGTCAGTTCATCACTATCGAAGTGCACTTTAAGGCGCTGCTGGAAGAAGGCCGCTACCGGATCACGCAGGAAACCTGACAACTGTCGCAGGCTCAGCGCAATGTCCTGCTGCAACGGCGTAAGCTCGATCGTCGCCTGAGCGTCATCAGCGACGGCATGAACCTCGCGCCACTCGTGAGAATAGGTAAATAGGCCGTCAGGGCCAGGTAAGTGGGCGAAGTAAGAAGGGCTGAACGGCTGCAGCGGGTGGTCCAGCGTTAAGGCTTTGTTCAACGCTCGCGAATCATCCGGGTTGCCGTTCAACCTCCAGCCAGCAGACAGATGATCACGCAACTGCCCGATCAGCACCGATGGCACCCGCTCGCTGTTATCGCGAATATTGCGCCCCACCCAGCTGACGTACAGCTGCTCTCTGGCCGACAACACAGCCTCTAGCAACAGGTAGCGATCATCCTCCCGTCGTGAGCGGTCGCCGGGACGATAATCGTGACGCATCAAGTCGAAGTCGACATGCGACTGTTGGCGGGGGTAATCACCGTCGTTCATACCCAACAGGCAGACCACCTTGAAGGGGATCGCCCGCATAGGCATCAACGTGCAAAAATTCACGGCACCTGCCAGAAAGCGCTGGGACAGGCCGCCTTGATCCATGCCCACCAACCAGGTTTCGTGGACGACACTCAGCGGCACTGGCTCATCGAACTGAGCCTGATCACAGGTTTTCAACCAGTCCTCGAGCAACCTCAACAACTGATTGACGAGCAATTCGTCCGCCTCATCCACAGGCAGAAAGAAAACCTTGAGTAGCGATTGCAGCCGCTCGACCCAGAGCTTGGGCGGGGCGGGCTGTTGCAGGTCGATCCGGGCAATTTCCAGATGATCGAGCAGTGTCAGCAGCGGCCCTGCCAGTGCTGCCTCCAGACCGGAGACCTCGTCATAGGGTTCGATCCCATCGAGAGCAGGACCTTTGCCAGCCGCATAGCCCAGCAGCATGCGCCGCAGGCCGAAACGCCAGGTGTTCTGTTCAAGCCCAGCGGGCATGTCCAGACTTTCGCGCTGAGCGCCGTCCAATCCCCAGCGGATGCCGGAGCCTTCAATCCAGCGATGCAGAATCGGCAGATCAGCCTCGGCCACCCCGAAACGAGCCCGAAGCGCCGGGACATCCAGCAAATCGAGAATATCGCTGACGGCAAAACGGCTTTGCGGCAGCTTGAGCAGATGCTCCAAGGCGATCAGCAATGGCTCGCGACCGCGCTGCCCCTGGTCGGCTAACGTGAACGGAATATAGCGTGGATCCTGGTACGGCATCTGGCCAAAGACCGCTTCGATATGCGGTGCATAGGCATTGATGTCCGGCACCATGATAATCACGTCACGCGGGCTGAGCTCTGGGTTGGCACTGAAGCGCGCGAGGAGCTGATCATGGAGAATTTCCACTTCACGCTGAGCGCTGTGGGCGACATGGAACCGGATGGAGCGATCGGTTTCGGGCAGCACCTGTGCCCAATTCTCCCGGGATTCACCGAGGGAACGAAGCTCGAGAATATCGTCTTGCAGCTGCGCCAGCAGAGTGGGCGCTTCCTCTTCACTGAACAGATCGATTCGCCCACCGTTAACATCGTCAAACAGGTGCCTGTAGCTGGAGGGGTCATCGTAGCTGTCGAGCAGGTTAATGTAGTCACGCCCCTGCTTGCCCCAGGCCGCCAATAAAGGCTGACTCTGCTGATGAAGCGGATCGGTACCCGAGACAGAGCCGGAGACCTTGTGCTGCTGACGCTTGTACTGGTGAACTAACAAGTCCTTGTCCGCGACGATATCGATCCAGTGATGACGACAAGGGTTGTGGACGCAGAGCAAGACCTGGCTGAAGCGCGAGAGCATGGCCAAGGCTTCAAGGACTTGTGCGGGCATCGACGAAATACCGAATATCACTACCCTACGCGGTAATCCCACAGGGGCTTGCCCAACGACCTGCGAACGGGAAATAAAGCGTTTGTGCACTCCCGCGCGGCTTTGTTCGAGAGCCCCCTCGCCCACGTCAGCCAGTAACTCCCGCCATAGTTCGGCCTGCCAGAGGTTGTCGGTATTCAGAGGGCGTGGCGCACCATTGATCTGCCGGAGCTGATCACGACCGGCCGCCCAGTCCTCCAACCAGTCGGCGCGGTAGACCTGGTATTGATCGAACAGATCGGCCAGACGCTCCGCCAGTTGATGACGCTTGCGCAGGTCATCGTCCTGCTCCAGGAAACGCTGCAGGCTTTGGAAGTTTGGCTTGGCTAGCAGATCAGGCAGCAACCGCATCAGACGCCAATTCAGCGGTGTCTTGTCGAGCGGAGAGTTCTCGGGTGTGGAATCAGCGCCCAGCACTGAACGATAGGCTTGCCACAAAAAGCTTGCCGGCAACTGCACATCCAGCGCAGCGGCAATTCCGCAACCGCCCGCTTGAGTGTCTTCGGCTAAGGCCAGCTTGAGCCATTGCGCGATGCCGTTGCTATGTACCAGCACCACCTCGTTTTCCAGGGGAGCCAGTGGATAACGTTGCATCCAGCTCACGGCTAGGGCACGCAAATCATCAAGTCGGTTACTGTGGATAATCATGAAGCCGGGTTTCAACACGTCAGCGTCCTGCATGAAATCACTCCTTCAAATTTAGAAATGCCGCGCCAAAGGCGCTGAATGCCAAAATGCCAGTACTGTAAGTCGAATACTTCAGGGATAACAGCGTCGTGATCTGTGACTTCAGAACCTGAACTTGCCCAAATCCCGCTGTTGGGCGCACGCTGGTTGATGCGCCGAAACGACGCGTAGCGATGACCAACGGCAATGGCCTGTCTGAATCAAAATCTTGATACAGGGCGTCCTACAGGAAAGGCCATATGTGCGTATTGGCAGACGATATGTCGCTAAATACGACATGGGAATAGTGGGCGGATGTACAGGTCAAGTTTTGGAGCAGGTAAAGATGATAAAACCTGAAAAAGGTGCGCCAGACACGGAAAATGGCAACCGTTACGTGCGCTTTGTTGACAGTTTACGAGGCAGAAGCCAAATGCCATCATCTAGACCTATCGAGAGGGCTGCAGGCCCTTTGGCTCATTAAGGAGATACAGACATATGGACAATTCTTTCTACCCAACTGCAAAACGGTCAAAAAAACCATCCCTGTTTTTAGCCATCGATATGTGGGGGATCGAGGGGGAATATGCCGATGGGAATTGGCACGGCCTTATCCATGAGTTTGCACATAATTGGAGCGCGGCCCATCCGCAGCAGGATACCGCTACGCTTTGGTCGAGCGTTCAACCTTGCGCGTTGTACAATAACGGGAATTCATGCTACCTGGCTGGTAGTTCGAAACTACCTGATGGTTTTTTCTCGCAACTTGAATCGCATCTGCGTGCACGGATCGGTAGTCACGCGCGTATTGGGGGCGAGATCCTGGTTGATGCAGAGGAATGGAGGGTGTATCTGCACTTCGAGAATGGGTGTGTGTGGGAAAAGTACAATGGCTACGAGTGGCGCGAGCTTGCCGTCCAGACCGGGGGATAAGCCAATGAACCGCCCGTGAGCTGGGCTAGATCACTTCTCTATTGGCCGTGGTGAGCTGCAGAAAAATGCCTCGCAGCATCCAATTACGGAAAGTAATAGAACAGAACGAGCCGACCTTTCGCATGAAAACCATTAACGATAACAACCGAAAAATTCACTCTGCCGCACAGGTCGTCGATGAACTTGGCATTGCCCCACAGACCTTGGTTGATCTTGCCTCGAAGCTGAAATGCATCTTCTTAATAGAGATCCCCGACAACACAGAAGTCCATCTGACTTGGCCTAAACCAAGGCGCCTAGCGGCCGATTTCCTCGGACCAACGAAATGCAGCTTCCCCCGAGCTAATGACGAGTCTGTAATAATCAGCCCAGAGATAGAGTTGCTGTGCCTTACAGCATCTGATTGCGACTCAATCCTTCAAACAGGAGCACTTCGAAAAAAGGAATTTTTAGGTGTCGCTAGGTTCAATAAGAACGCGGGCGTTATCCACTTAAGCTCAATTAGTTATGCACAGCAGTATTTGATGGCCAAAGAGGTCACTCCCTACCTTCTTGGTTCTTTTTTCACACGCATTCCACAGAACGTAACTAACGCTAGCAACCAAGCATCGCCCGCACCGGAAAAATCAATCATCATTAGGTTTGACGACATATTTATCAGCACCGAAAATTTCCAAGCAATTTTGAAAGAATTGAACAACAAACCACCTTCTTTCGAAAAGCTCGAGACAGAGGACTGGATATCAACAATGTTGGCGCAACTGAACAAAGCGTCCACTCATTTCATATCAGGTGAATTGAGCAACGTTGAGAAATCAAAACTACGTGATGAAATCAGAAAATGGTTTGTTCATAAATGGCCGAAAGGAGGCGATGATTTATTAGATCAAGCCGTGAACGTCATATTGCCTGACAGCCTCTACAAGCACTCACCACATCGAGATACAGTCAGCGAGCTCGTGAAGCTCAAATACAACCGCTATGCGTCCACAGCCCTAATACTCATCAATGAAAAAGCCGAAACGTGCTGGCAAATAAAGCAATCAAGCGCACATAAGAAATATCCAAAGAGAAATACCATCAAGGACGAACTTAAGGATGATTGGAAATTTTCAGTCAAGCTCGCTAATGCCGCAGCAACAATAATTCGGCCCGACAAAGAGAAATGAGAGCCCCAGACCGGGGCCATGTAGAAAATATCTTGAGGATAATGGACGTCCAACCTAGTTAAGTCTTGTCCCTACACGACTACACTTCTTGGCCTCCCTCGCTTCACGCCCTTAGCTTTTGGCATATTCCCTCTAAAGAAAGACCTGCCACAACCTGACGAAAACCTCAACCAATAATCAGTCTTCACCAGATACATTACAACCACAGCTTTCAAATTTGAAACAAGATTTTTATCAAACCAGTTCATCACCCCTATCCCTAGAAACCGGTACGACCCTTTCTTATTATTGCAATTGAAATATCGCCCTTTCCCTTTCGTTATTTCCTGCCGCCAATGTTCTCCAATCAACTTGGCTAAAATGATGTCCTCGCGATAATCTGCTCCGTTATAAAAAACTAACAGATGGAAGTGAAACCCCTTGAGGTGCCCGTACTCCAGCTTACAAGCAAACCCCAGCATTCCCTTTATCGGACTACCTTTGTGCAAGTCCCCCTGTAGCTTGGCCCAGTCCTCCCTTACCTGAGTCAGATACTTCTTCAAATCTTTACGCTCTCTAAAAAACCCAGTCTCGTACCACAGATCCAAGCGGATAACCACCATCCTAGAATGCTTTGCAAACAAAGCGTCAATATACTGTTCAATACTCCTAGCTCGTTTATTTTCAGCGTTAACAAATTTCTTTACTATTTTTTTAAACTCACTACCGGCAGCCTCCTTCCTAAGGTCTTCGACCAAGCAGTTCATAACTGACACCTCCTTCGGAACCTCCGAAGGTGAAATCTTAGCGGTAGATGAAAGTAGTAACAGACTATCGAATTTTTCAGCACACTCAAATAGTATTGCCACATAAGGATTCAGGTCACACAGAGGAAAATAACAATGAAACTCCCCTGACCCATTTTTTAAAGCCATCAACAACTGCTTACCCAAAGGTGTTGCCTGGAACGCAAGACCACTGCGCTTATGCACAACAGAAGAGAATAGTTGTTCTCTACTACTCAGCACTTGTACTACAACTGGCTCAATCTGCTTTAGCTTTTCGAGTAAGGTTTGCTCCTCTGTCAACACCTCGTATACAATCTCTCCAGATGAGTCTGGAGAGTAATCATCTAAGTCATCCGAATACATCACCCTAACCTCAGCTACTACCAACAGCAAGATAAAGTCACACCTATTGCAACCCAGTGCCTCCAACAGATTTACCGAAAACACAGTGATAGTTAAGTACTATCAAGACAACCATATCCACTTTCGCAACCCTACCTATAATCCTGTATTGTAGCCCACCAACCTTTCACTCAATAACAGCCCTTACAATCTATCTCTCTTTATAATTAAATAAGACTACATAACTAACCAATTTGAAAAACAATCTATAACGCCAGGATTGACCACAAAATTCCGCAAAACACACCGTTACATTTAAAATAAGTTAGTAGTCAAAAACATCAACGAACATTCAAGACTAAATCTTATTATATTGCGGCATATTTGGTAGTGGCTGGTGGTGCAGAAACCATGGCATCACATCCACACATGCAGAACGCCCGACGTCACAGAATGAAATGCGCCCATTTCTGCAAAGAACCTCCAAAGCACGATCTAAGCGATTCTTCTCACGCAGTTTATTCGGACAGTGCTGACGAATATAGTTTTTACGGACTAAACGTTCACCGGTGTTCCGGACACGGTCCAACCAGTTATCCAACTCATCTGCATCCAAGCACTCTTGCGGAGGAGGCATGAAAAGTTTGAGAAAATCATTCGAACTCGAACGACAAAAATCAATAGCGGTATCCAGCGTGTTTAATGCGATATCTCCGTCGAGTTTCTCGAAGCAATGAAGCAAGGCGGCTACTCTGGCGATGTTGTCGGCCAGCTTTGACGCGTGATCACCCGCACCTTCAAATTGGCCACCTGGACGAATTGCCTGCTCAATGTCATTAAAAAGTTTATGCCAGCGGTCAGCGGCTTCTGAGGTGAACTTTATTACCTGCTTTTCTCGTGCGGGCTCTTGCAGTAAAACTACATTCTGCTGAAGCAGTTCGGTCATACGCTCGACGAAATAGCCACGATGCTCCCATGACTGCGTTCCATTGAGGCGCACGCGGTAGCCCTGTGTCGACTGCGGATGACAGACCAAGAAGCGGGCCCACAACCCAACGCCACGGGATGCTTCGCCGCGACGCTTAATGTAATCGCTGACAGCACTCTCTTGCGCCATGATCGAGACCGTCAGGCGTGCCCCGTTCAGTACAAAGCTCTTGGCAGTCTTACGGTCAACAGTAATGGAGTCACCACTCCAGATGGAGTTCATCTTTGATAGATCGTTAAATGCCCGTCCACCCAGAACCCCACCGCCTTCGCTGGATGTCAACCCAGCCGTTGGCAGATTTTCGTGTAGCCCCAGAAACAGGGCTTCAGAAGTGGAGTCTTCATAAAGGAGTTTAAATGCCTTAGGCTCAACGGGTTGATTTGCTTGGTGCACCAATAACTGCTGCTCATCGTCTTGGGTCGGCTGTCCTTGTCCAGCCTTTTTGTTGATGCCTTTCAGAATTGCCTTACGTCGAGTCGACCAGATATCGTGCTGAACTTGCCACTGCTGCACTTGGCTTTGGTAAATGAGGCTTTGCTGTTGTTGGAAGTCGCGCACCGGACCTAGAAAAACATTTTCCACCGTGGATTTGCGCTCCCCCGAGTTGGCTATAGCCAGTAACATCAATGAGGTGGGCACTACTTGACCATTGGGTTTACGGACATCAATCAGTCCCTGTACCACAACAGCAATCGCTGTCAGCGCACTCATGAAAATGAGCGCACGAGGAGCCATTATATTGTTTTGAGCCTCATCGACTGCCGATTGCAGTAGAGGCAGTGGCATATGAAACGACTGAGATAATACATCCACAGCCGACTGATGGTTAAAGTTTATATCAAAGTTCATTATGGCGCTCTACGCTACTGAAGCATTACGCTTACCTACCTTGCGGCTAACTTTCACAAACAAGTCAGGGCTATTAGAGCGAGACGAATTCACGCATTGTTCAAGCCATGCATTTATTTCTGCATCAACCCAACGCACCGCCCCATTACCAAGGGGAACTTGAGTTGGAAAGTTCGGATCGTACTGTGTCGATTTTGAATCAAGTTTGCCGTAAATGGTGGAACGGGACAGTCCCGTACGTTCGATCACTTGCTTCAAGCGAAGCATAACCAGGACGGGGGGAAGTTGAGTGAGCATCTGTTTGTACTCCTTAGGATTGACTGGCGCTCATCCTAGGAAACGAACCAAAAAAACTGAACTCCGTTAGCGTAACGATTGCTAACGTTAGGAGCTGGCTACGGACACAAACCTGACGCAAGCCCCGTTATAGTGGGCCTTTCGGCAGTATTTAGGGACCGAGGAAGCTGAGCGTGACAGGGTGGCGTAACGCCCCTATCTGGCAGGACCGAGACCGACGCTAAGAGCGGAAACAGTGACGGATGCTCGTCACGCTACTGCTATTTTTGCTACTCGTAGCAGAAATAGCAGGAAACTCTGAACGCCTCCTCCTGAAATATTCTCCCTCCGTTACCGTAACGCATCATCTCCAGGACCAGAAGTGCTCTCCACTTTATGCCTGAGTGAGTTCAAAGCGCAGAGCATTGTGCTTGTGTTACAGGGTCACAATTTAATACCCAATACTTGCTAAAACGTGGATGGCGTAACACTTCGATACAGCCCCGCAGACTCGATATAAAGCATGGTTCAAGCCTCGCAACTAAAAAACCACTCAAAATATTTTCAGACCTATATCACCTACATGAACGCTCAACCATGAGCGAATCATTAATCGTTTGCGCGTGAAATCAAAAAGGAACTTCTGTATGTCCAACCTATGCCCTAACTGCAACTCCGACCGAGTGGTCACAAAAAATATTGGAAGAAAAGCGGGGGGAGTCATCGGCTCTGTGAGTGGCGCGGCTAGTGGAGCCGCTGGAGCCTTATCAGGCGCAGAAGTAGGCGCGACCCTTGGTATCGCCGGTGGGCCCGTTGGCATCGCCATCGGAAGCATTGCTGGAGCTATTTTCGGCGGACTGTTTGGCGGAGCCGCAGGCGGCATTGCTGGGGCGGCGATTGGCGAACAAGTTGATGAAAAGGTCTTGGATAACTACCAGTGCCTGCACTGCGGTTACACGTTCAGTACCAAAAACTAAGTAACAAATGCCGGGCGCTGTTCCGCACCAGAACGGCGCCACCATCCATTATTAAGCAGGAATCACCATGGCCCACTTCATTGAGCAAATGGCTTACGTTGGCGCTACTCCCTGGCATGGCCTGGGCAGTCAGCTCTCCCCCAATCAACCGCTGGAAACCTGGGAGCGCGAAGCCGGTATGAACTGGCAGATTCAGGAAAGCCCCGTCTATTTCAAGGCAGACGCCATCGGCAATGTCGGAACCATTCACTCCTTCCCAGAACAGAAGGTACTCTATCGCTCCGACACCAAGATCCCGCTGTCTGTTGTATCTCAGCGCTACCAAATCGTACAACCACGTGAAGTGTTAGAGTTTTACCGGGACCTCACCGAAGTGTCGGGTTTCGAGTTGGAGACCGCTGGCGTACTGAAGGGCGGACGTAAGTTCTGGGCCTTGGCCAAGACCGGCCAGACGACCACCTTGAAAGGCAACGATCAGGTTGATGGCTATCTACTGCTGGCCACGTCCTGCGACGGATCGCTGGCCACCACAGCCACTCCTACCTCCGTCCGCGTGGTCTGCAACAACACACTAACCATCGCTTTGGACAGCACCACCCGCGCAATTAAGGTTCCGCATAACACCCGCTTCGATCCAACATCCGTGAAGAAGCAGCTGGGTATCGCAGTCTCGCAATGGGACGAGTTCATGCACAGAATGCGTATGCTGGCCGAGCGAAATGTCCAGGAGCATGAGGCAATGGGCTTCTTCCGAAATGTGCTGTGCGACACACAGCACAATAGCCCTACACCCGACGTCCTACCGAATGAACGAGCCCTTCGCAAGGTGCAAATTCTGTATGAAGGAGAAGGTCGTGGAGCGACTTTGGAGTCTGCTCGTGGAACGGCCTGGGGCCTGCTCAACGCCGTGACGGAATACGTCGACCACGAGCGACGCGCTAGAAGCACGGAATACCGAATGGACTCGGCCTGGTTTGGCCAAGGAGCCGCTATAAAACAACGTGCTCTCGAAAAAGCACTTCAATTCGTCGCCTGACAGACTCCCTCTGCAAATAGAACGTCCAGGCAGCTTCTGCTGACAGGACGTTTTTATGCTCGACTGGAAAACACCATGGAAACTCAAGCACTAAAGATATATACCCGCTAACGCTCGACAACCTTACGTACCATCTACACCAGAGAGTGGCCTCGTGAGACTGGCTGGCGGTACGTAAGCGTGGCATTGGCAGTTTTTATGCCGCAGTCGTCGGAGGTGTTACCAGCGCAAGTCTCTGCTCACTATTACTCGCCAAACCGAACATGACCCAACCTCGGGTACAATTTGGCCGAAACCATAGAAAAGACTCCCCCATGAAACTCCTCAACACCTACGACGACCGTGACAATGCCAAAGAGGCTGCCGAAAAGCTGACCGGCGAAAAGCGTCTTGCTAGCGAGCGTGATGCCACCGTGGTCATATACAACCTATTTGGCATCCCCAGCTGGGGCAATTTCCACCGTCTGGGCATGTACAATCTGGCAGAGCTGAAAACCCTGCTGCCGCGCCGTGCCAACTGGCAAGCTGCCGAGCTTGCTCGGCATATTGAGATCATCGCTACGCTGACAACCGTAGCAAAAAACTACGGGATTGAAGTGCCAGAACATTGGCTGTAGGTCAGAGCGTCAAGCTCCTTCACGCAAGGCAATGAACTGGCTATGCGGACCTTCGGTGCGCAGTTCAATATGAGAGCTGCCAGATGCCAGAAAAGCCAGGGAACCTTCAAGGTTAAATGGGAACAACACAGGCGTCGTTTGCACAGAACTCAGAGCAAGAGGTTTTCCGAGGCAACGCAAGACTGCCTCGATCAACCAGGTGACCAGATGCGGATCATCAACAAGGATTGCCGGTCGGCGCAGCAGACGTCGCCCTTTTTCAATACGCTCAATGACGCCCCAATCCTCTTGGGTTTGCAGTACAGCTTGACCGGCACGCCGGGTGATTTCACGTTCACCATATACTTCGTTCATCCGACGATGAACCTCCGCAGCTGAGCAGTCATCCTGCAAAGCTGTCAGTCGGCCGACCTGTTCAGCGAGTTTGGCGAAAAACGGATAGCTAGCCAACGCCATCCCCCATGTCAGCGCAACTGCTGACACGCCAGGAGCAGTCTTTAGAATCGCGGCACCACGATCTGCAAAGTCAAGAAGCTCCGCTCTGGGAGCAAGCCACAGGCCATTCAGCTTGGTTCGTGTTTTACCCAGAGCCTCCTTTCCCAAGTTAGCAGTGGCTAGGAAGGCATCAAGTTCATCGACACTTGCCAAGCCAGCACGAGCCTTCAAGGCGGCCGCAGCCCATTCGAGCCGGATGTAGCGGTCAAAACCAATGAGTGGTGCAGGCGTGGTCATGGAGCTCAACTTGCACGAAAGATTTTTACAAAAGGCACGATCAGTTCCTCCACCGAAATGCCGCCGTGAACAACCAGTTGCTCCCCCTGAGAGACAAACGCTGTGCGTTCGGCAGCAAATATAGGCAGGAAGCTTTCTGGTAGGCCCGGTATTTTAAGCTCAACTGCAGTCGAGCAGGTAGCTAATGCCTGGTCGCGAAGAGTTCCATTGCGATAAGCTCGTGCCCGCTCGCCACGCAGGTCAGGCAAGGCCCCTTCATTGAGGCGACCAGCACCCACAGCCTCGACGTTACCGTGATCCGCTGTCAGGTAAACGTGGTAGCCATGGCTCAACAATATTTCGAGCAGTTGCTCAACAAAGCCTGTCTCACACCAGTTTGTGATCTGGCTAGCGATACCACGCTTGCCCAGTACCGCGCCATGCACGATTTCATCCACAGTATCAATCACCAAACCCGCGACCTTGATTATTGAGTTTGAGAGCTTATCAGCCAGCTCCGGCAAGTCGTCCACCCGCTTGATGCTCTTGCGATAAAGCACCTCGTTTACCCGCAGATTTTCGCCCTGCCAGAAAGTATTCCAGAGCGTAGGCTCTTTACTGGTGTGCTCAATCGACCCTTCAAATTCACGAGGCCGCAACCCAGAGAACAGCGCCTGACGCGATACTGAGGTCAGCGTCGGTAGCCAGGCGAAGCTAGTGCTCTCGTCGTAGGCAAGATGGGGTGCGCACTTGGCTAGGTGCTCACGGATATGCACCCACTGATCGACGGCCAAGCCATCGAATACCAATAGTGCTACACGTGCCTCGCCATCATTCCTACGCCTGGCCAAGTAATGTGGAACATGGTGAACCATGACCGGCCCCTTTACGGCAGGCAAAGACGGCAAGTCGGCAAAATGCTGTTTGACCCAAACCAATAAACGTTGATCAATCAGTCGCTGAAGCTCTTCAATCTGATAGCGAATATCGTTGGCGTGTTCAATTTCCAATCCATGGAAACGAGCCAACAACTCGCCAAAGCGTCGTGCAAACTGACCCCAGTCCCGATAGCTAGCATCTGGCGCCGGCAGGCCTTCCTCCAAGTTCTTCGCGCCATCGACAATCAGGTTGCGCATGGCGAAGGGGTCTTTCACCATACCAATTAGTGCCCACTCAGGGACCCCGCTAACCCCACCGCTGACCTCCAATGGGTGCAGGGAGCCATCCAGAAACAACGAATCGATCACAGCCCGTATCTGCGGACGATCGAAGGGAACACTGATGGCTCGCTCACGTTGCGCGGGCGCTTCAGCCACACGCATGTCGATCACTCCTAAATCACGCAGATAGCGATACCACGCATCCTGTAATACCCGCAGAAAATAGCTGCGCGAACTAAACAACTCAGTCAGTGGCAAGTGACGGAATTCCGGCTCCTGTGTCAGGATATGCGCCATATGCAACGCCAGATCCTCCGGCAGCTCAATTTCGCCATAGTGCAGATTCAATAGTTTGACCCAAAGATCCTCAAGACCAGACAACAAATGCGGGCTGATCTTGTAAATATGGGTCAGTAAAAAGTCCCTGGTCGCACTCTCCCCCAGTGTCTGCTTGGCAAACCTGTCTTGGGCAGCAAATAACACCTGAAGATGCTCGGTAGCCAGATAACGCACTACGTTGTAGCTAAGCCGTGGAAACAGTTCAGCCAGAGTCAAGCGTACGGTCTTCGCCTGATTGAGGTAATCCCATGGCAACTCACCGCTTTCAGAACTAGCCAGGTGCAGGATCAAGGCCTTGGCCGGACCTTGCTCTCCACGATCCCAAGCTTCGCGGTAACGCGATTCGAACTCGGTACGGAACATCACCGAGTCCTCGAACGGCAGCAGATCGAACCCTCGCTCGCGTAACTCCATTAGCACCTGCTCATCGAGTAGGACATCATCTGGATCAGCGGCAACCCACAGGCGCGCCACATCTTCAGGAAACTCTTTGAGAATCCGCTCAATCCATGTATTCAAAGCTGGACTCCTTTTCTCAACCATTTACCCGTAACAGCATCACCGCATTCAACTCAGGCACACAGGCCTGCGCTTCATCCAGTAGCTCCATCCGCGCTTGATGTTCTTGATCCAGACGCTTGCGTCGGTGTTCACGCACGGCAGGTAGCCCTATGCGCCCGATCGCTTGTAGACGCGCGCTGTAGGCATAGAGCGCACGCTCGCGCTCTTCTCGCAGTCGCGTGTGGTAATCCTCCTTCAACTCACTGAATAGAGGTTCGCCTTGCTGGTAAGCGGCAGTTTCCACCCTACTAAAGCTATCAATCGAATCAACAGCCTCATCCACTCGCAATAACTCCAGCGGCTCAGTCAAAAGCAGATCCCAAATGCGCTTGGCTGTTGGCGCGAAACTGCGCCCGTCATCGGTAACAAAAACCGGCAGAAATCTTCGGCGTGGCCGGCTGTTCAGGGCGGTAAACTCAGCCAGCGTTGCCAAACCAATTTCCCACAGCGACCAAACGCCTTTCACGCTATCCGGCAAGCTGTTAATCCGCAGCAACGGAAGTGGCTGCCCTGATACGCAACGCGGCATCTCGCTGATCAGCGCCCTAGCACGCGGGTCTTCCAGAGTAATCCACTCCCAGTCAGGGTTAGCTTCAGCAATGCGCGCGTCAAAACACCCCCGTACCGACTCGCTGCCATCAACCCAGCGAATACGCCAGGCATCGCCGTTTTTTTCGGCGGCACCGCCACGCGATGGCAAACCGTTGATGATCGCTTGCTCTAACCAATACTGCGCCGGGTGATCTCGCCACTTGCGTGCTTCGTCGGCATCCAGTGCGTGATCGCCGCTCAATAGGTCAGTACTCTGACGACTCTCGACGATCTTCTCGCGTACCTGCAACACCACGGCATCGCACTCTTGCTCGATGCGGCTGGGATCCAGCAACCCCTGGACGAACAACTCGTCAAAAAACGGCTCGACTTCGGCGGAATCCATCACGTCGGCGGCCTTGTCAACACCAAACTCCTCAGCAATTTTTGCCAGTTTCTCTTCAAGCACTTCACGCACCCGATGCTCGACGGTGTCTTCCAGCACGAAGTTAATTGCCCGCACCACGTAAGGCTGTCCAATACGATCCACCCGGCCAATACGCTGTTCGATGCGCATAGGATTCCATGGCATGTCGAAGTTGACGATGACATGGCAGAACTGCAGATTCAGACCCTCGCCCCCCGCATCAGTGGAGACCAGTACCCGCATCTCACTGGCAAAGGCTTGCTGCGCTCGTGTACGAGCGTCCAGATCCATGCCGCCGTTGAGCTGAGCCACGCTGAAACCACGACTATCGAGAAACTCGCTAAGCATTGCCTGAGTCGGTACGAACTCGGTAAAAATCAGCACCTTCAACTGGGGATCGTTTTCCTCTTGCTGTAGCTTGTAGATCAATTCCAACAGCGCCTCAGCCTTGGCATCACCGCCTGCCGCCTCGGTCTCCTTAGCCAACTCCAGAAGCGCACCAACTTCAGAACGCTCACGTTCCAAAGCGTCGCGGGTGTCTGCTCCGACGTGTACCGCTAGATCGACCTGAGCCTGACCATCAAGATCCGTCCAATCCTCTTCATCTATCGCCTCGAATAGCGATGGTTGGTGTTGCGGTGTATCCAATGCCAGCAGCCGCCGTTCCAGTGTGGTACGAATGGCGGCCGTACTGGATGTCACCAAACGCTGCATGAGGATCATCAGAAAACCGATATGCCGCTGCTTAGCGGCCATCGCTTGGTTATATCCGTGCTTTACATATTCGGTTACTGCCTCATACAGTCGGTACTGAGCAATATGGCGTGACTCCCAAGCGACAGGCTGCAACCGAGTCATGCGCGGCTTGAAGAGTGGTAAACCTTCAGCATTAATCGATAAACGTTTTTCAGTACGAATTACAAACGGCTTTACGCGCTCGCGAGTGACACTACCTTCATTAGGAAAGGCCTCCCTATCAAGCAGCTGCATCAGACGCATAAACTGATCGGTCTTGCCTTGGTGTGGCGTGGCAGAGAGCAATAACAGGTAAGGCGAGGCTTCAGCCAGTGCTGCACCGAGCTTGTAGCGAGCGACCTGTTCGGTACTGCCACCCATCCGGTGCGCTTCATCAATGATCACAAGATCCCAATTAGCCGAGATCAGGTCCTCAAAGCGCTCTCGGTTATAATTACGCAATTGCTCCAAGCTCCAGCCCTTGCGTGCCTCGAGCGGCTTGACTGAGTCAAGCGAGCAGATCACTTGATCGTGCTGCCGCCACAGACTGTCATCGTCATTACACCACTGACGAAAAGCTGCCAGCTCGGCCGGCTCAATAAACTTAAAAGGTTCACCAAAGTGCAGGCGCATTTCCGCTTGCCATTGTCGAATCAGACCTTTGGGGGCTACAACTAGAATACGTTTGATGTGGCCACGAAGTTTCAGTTCGCGCAACACCAGTCCAGCCTCGACAGTCTTGCCGAGTCCCACTTCATCGGCTAGTAGGTAGCGAATGCGATCACGACTCACCGCGCGATTGAGCGCATACAGCTGGTGCGGTAATGGCACTACGCTGGACTGGATCGGGGCCAGCAACAAATTGTCTTCTAATGCATCATGCAGCTTTGCTGCCGCTGCGGTGTGCTGAATATGTGCCAATGACGGCATAATCTCCGTCAATGATTTCAGGTCTGCTGCGCGCGCGCGAACCACCGCATTACGGGATGGCAGCCAAATGCGGTAGCTAATTTCGCCCCACATTTGCTGACAGTCGACTACTCGACAGGGTGTGGCCTGTCGAGTGTGCCAGCACCAATCTCCGATACGTAGCATAAACACTTCGATCACTCCGCTGTCTTAATCGCGCTTTTAACAACCGCATGTCCAAGCTCGGTCAAACGATATCGCTGCTTACTGCTTTGCGGCTTGTCCGGTATTGTCATCTCTAACATCCCCTCATTCAGAGCAGGCTGCTGATAGGCGTCGGAAAAATGCTTCCGATCTTTCAGCCCAAGAGACTCCATTAACTCTTGTCGAGTCATCTCACCCGAGACCCGCACAAGCATAGCCAACACTTGGGGGGCTACATGAGGGGTAGCTTGTGGGGTAGATTGTCCAGTCGTATGCAAAAAGCGCTGCTTTAACGTCTCACGGACCTGAAACAAGGTTTCGCTGATTGGATCAAGTAATTGCTGACGCACTAGGTAGTCGGCAGCCTGCTTTGCCTGCTGCGTGGTAGAGATACCCAGACCGCGGATGTCGGTCAGACTAATTTGCTGGTCCTCAGCTTGCTCCAAAGCGAAGGCCAACACATCGGCCTGTTCACGCGTCAGGTTCACGCCAATGGTTTGGCGAAAGCGCCGCATTGCATCAGTTACCAAAGGCTTGTTTATCAATGCCAGTTCAAACTCTTTGCGCGCACGGTCATTCCTAAGCAGCGGAGGAACACGCCCGAGTTCGTGCCAGTTCCGAAAAATAGCTCGTATCCCGGTACCGGCCTGATCTGACAACCCGATGCGTCGAAAAGCCTTCACGATCGCCGGGTTGCGCACTTCCTTTTCAGTGGGATCCAGAAGTTCAGCTTCAGTTACAAAGGCATCGCCTGGGTTCCAGAATATCGTTCGGTCGACAAATAGTTTGATCGATGGCTTGCGCCCGTGGTCGCCATAATCCTGGTGAATCAGCAGGTTGATGGCAGCTTCGCGAAAGGCGACATAATCAGGCGGGTCATCGTTGCGGCGCAAAGTAGCAGGATCAATCGAAAACGGATGTTCAGCAATACGCATATACCGTCCGACAAGTCCTTGCCAAGTCTGAAAAATGTTTTCCTCGAAAACATAGCGATCATGCCAACGCTCTTCGGCTAACCACTGGTCGAAAGGCGCATCAATGCGTTGATAATCCAGTACTGGGCGAGGCAGCACCTGACGGACATAGCGTCCCTTGCCAAATAACAGCACAGCGGCTCGTGTGGGTAGCAAATCGTGACCTTGCTCAATAACGAAGTTCCAGTTAAGCAAGAACTCGATAGGATCAATGATTTCGACGTGCTCTGGATTACGCCTTACAAACTGGGTCTGATACCACTTGACCGTCGCCTCATCGAAGCAAAGATCAATAGGAATGCCAGGCAACACAGCACCATCGTAACGCTCCTGCGCCGCGTCCCTCAGAAAACGCTCCAGCTCAGTCTGCGTACACTGCTCGTCGCCGGCTCCACGTCGAATATAACTTTGACGAGGATCGCCCTTGAGATATGCCGGCTTTTCCAGGCGCGGAAGCGCAGGAACATGGAAAGCAAAAACCTGTTTTCCATCAATCTCAAATCGATGCGCCTCTACTGCGATAGCACGACTTAATTTCTGCCCACCACGCAACGTGGTCAGAAAATCGTTCTGAACTTTATCCGGCTCCTCTACCCCTGTAACAACCAGTTGCCCGTTTTGTTCACTGACCCCGAATACCAGCCAACCGCCTGCCGTATTGGCAAAGGCAGAAACCGTCTTGTAAGCGTCATCCGGAACACCTTTCAGCGCCCGCTTGCATTCGAAATCGTTCCATTCAATACCGTTTAGCCGAGCAAGTAGGTCGTCCTGATTCACACGTAAGCTCTCACAGATATGCTCATCACAGAACGTCCTCAGTACGAGTCATTGCCATGTCATAAAGCGTGAGCAACTTCTCATCTTCTTGAAGGGCTGCATCTGGAAGCTTTGCCGCGATGGCTATGATCGACTGATAGTCTTTATTAACCCAAGCATTGCGAAAACCAGTACGCAGCACTTCAAGACGAAACTCCTTGAGTTTACGGCCCGTAAAACCTCGATAAGTCTCGAATTCTTTGAGTAGGGCCTTCTCGCGTTTTTTCTCCAAATCTTGAGCTTTGTTCGGATCAGGTACATACCAGCGATCCTTGGCCTTCCGAACCAACTCAGAATCATTCTTATCTAAACCGCGCAGATCCTTGTGATTAGTAGAAAGATAGCTGTGGATTTGGCTCGGCACTTCACCCTTGCCATCGTACTGAATAAAATTGTCTTCCAGCAGATCCATTAATTCGGGTCTAGCTTCATGCTTCTTCCAACCAGCACCGAGCTGGCTCATAAAATCGGAGTTAATTTCTTGATAAGTTGAGGGACGACGCTTCAAAAAATCACTCAGCCAGTCGATAGCACTACGCTCATCCGAAACAAACAGGTCCATCTGGGGAGCGACAGCAACCTGCATACGCTTCTTATCGTACTCTGCGACTTGATCATGGAGAAATACCATTCCATCTCTTTCAGCAAAGCGATTACCGAGACCAGCTTGAAACTCATGGGAGGACATTGGAACAGGGGTGTTATGCCGAACAAACCACGCGATCATGCGGTCAAAAATGATCCTCGGATCGCGCTCAGCGATAAAGTCCAGATTACCATCTTTTATTTTTACGGTAGGAAGATAGTTGAGATGCGTCCTTACGAAGTCCCAAGCAGAGTCTTCAGTCCCACCATTTTTTGAGAACCGCTGTTCAAGCCCACCATTCGGCTTATAAGCAGAGATCACAAGATCCTGCTTTACTGCGGTAGTCGTTGTTACAGCTCGATACCCTTTATGGGACTTTTCAAGAGCGGCAACATTCGCGACTACGAAACCTGCCTCTTGCAAAGAAGTTTGTATCGCATTCCATACAGCAGCCTGAGTATTAGAGAACTCAACAGTCATCCACCGTCCTGGTTTTAAAATACGAAAGGCCTCTCCAAAACACCTCGCCATTACACGACGATAGTCATCCAAAGCCTTACCCTGTGATTTATTTTCAACAGCCTCAGACGCCGCATTTGTTGTAACCTTTAACCAAGCTTCCCATAGCGAATTAAGCTCAGAGTACATAATGTTCGCCCCAAACGGCGGATCTACAAATATATAATCAACTGAATTCGCTGGTGCTTGAATTTTCTCGGCGCTACCTGTGGAAAGACAAGAGAATCCACCATAGGCAGGGCGGCGGCAAAAACTGAGTGCAACACCTGACCTTTCCGGTACGGTGCTGCCCCTATGTCTTATACCGAACTCAGCGTTGAAGAGCGCGCCACCATTCAAATCAGTCATGCCCAAGGCTTCAGCC
>NZ_VOBG01000025.1 GCF_008369295.1 Pseudomonas sp. ANT_H4
GCGACACGCTGCCGCTGGTTGCTTGCGGCCAGACGAAGCGCCCTTGTTCCAACCGTTTGCAAAACAGACACAAGCCGTCGCCATCCCACCACAACAGCTTGATCCGGTCACCGCGCCGTCCGCGAAAGGCAAATATCTGACCGGAAAACGGGTCGGCTTCCAACTGTGTCTGCACCAGTGCCGCTAAACCATCGAAGCCACGGCGCATATCCGTGACGCCGGCGGCGATCCAGATACGGGTTCCAGCGGGCGGGGCAATCATCGCAGCAACTGCTGCAAGACGAATTGCAGCGTCTGCGGATCGGGTGCGCCCATGATACGCAACTTGGCTTTTCCGACCTCAACTGCGATCTCGGAATGACACTCCGCCTGTGGCTGGACGACGTGCGGCAGATCGATTGGCGCCTCCATCACCTGGACGGGCAAAAGCGTTGCGCTCTGGCTGACGGCGCCGAATACCCCTTCCTGATATTGATGCCGCCAGCGAAACACTAGGTTGGCATTGACGTCATGCTCACGAGCGATCAACGACACGGAGGCGCCAGGCTGGAGGGTCGCCTCGACGACTTGGCGTTTGAACGCCAGCGGGAAGTTGGGGCGGCGGCCGGTTCGACGGGCTAGGGCAACGGTATCCAAGATAGTGTCCACTAAAAAATGGTGTCCACTATCTTGGCTAATTTGGAGGGCTGTCAGGAGAGGGTGCTGGCCGGACGGTTACCATACAGCCATCAGCCTTGGAACAAGGGTAAGCTTGTCGGGCAGAAAGCCCCGCTCCGAGTCAGAGATATCTGGCAGGCTCCAGCTCGCGGAGAAGACACGGGATCTGGCCCTCTTCAACTTGGCCATCGACAGCAAGCTGCGCGCCTGTGACTTAACCAAGCTGCGAGTACGAGACATAGCCCATGGGGAACATGTGTCGTCACGGGCCATCGTGATGCAGCAGAAAACTCAGCACCCAGTCCAGTTTGAAATCACTGAGCAAACCCGAACGGTTCTGGAGGCTTGGATGCATCAGGCCCTCCTCCGCAGTGAGGACTTCTTGTTTCCGACCCGGTTGCACGGCTCAGATCATCTCTCCACGGGGTTATGCCGAGATAAAGGAAAATCAGGACATTCGCTCTGTAATATTATGATATTGCTATGATTTAAATTTTTTCTGCGTTTCCTTTCCTCGTCCCAAGTTTAGCCGTCTATGCTGAAGGTTTTGCTTTTCCTTGAGGGACGAACTCCATGGCCTCTCTGGAGCGGACAGCCTATCCGAAGCTGCCGGCGAATCTGTCGTCGAAAGAGCTTCATCAGAGCTATTCGCTCTCAGAGTCTGAGCTCCAATGCGTGCGAAACAGATGCCCAATAGCAAAGTTGAGGAGGCGAACTAATGCACATCCCGCCGGTTTCGTTTCGAGTGACACCCTATGGGGACGTCGATGCCAAGGCACTCGATTCTCTGCGCGCGAGCTACGACATCTCTCAATTACTTAACTTGGTGGACCGGCTAGATGCCTGTCTTGCTGAAATTGGTGGGATCGGCTGCATTAAGGACGACTTTTTACATCTACATGCCATGGCCATGACGATATTGGAAGGCTCCCCTCTCGCCGTAGCTACCGCTGATGTTGACAGTATTTGGGAGAAGGCGATCGCCCTTCAAGGGGATATTTCTGCCTTATGTTTTTGCTTGCAAACAGGCTCTAAACACTTGGCTCCTTTGGTAGCACTTGCTCCTGACTATTAGCGGCAAGGGTGCGGATTTTACCCCCCGGAGTCAACATGCTGGTGACAAACGAGTTGTGGCTTGAGAACCGTAGCGTTACGACAACATGGACGTTTGGCTCAACGCTCACAAAATTTGCGTTTGGAGCGTAGGCGCTCCAGGTAGCTGTGGACATTATGCGGATTATTAATGCTGCACCGTGCTCATATCCATCCCCGGGCTCAGGGTTCCTAGCCAAGCGACAAGGCATACTATGACTACTGCAACGGAGAATTCAAGGATCATACTACGTCGTAAAGCATTGACGGCGACGGCATGGTCCCCTTCCTTGATTGAGCGTTCTAACAGTGGACTCAAATGGAATCGATTTAGCGTCGCTAATATAATCATCCCTGCGAAGAGCAAGACTTTCAAAAATAGCAGAGTGCCATAAGTAGTCATCATCACTTCGTCCAGGGTTGGGCCCACGATAAAGAGATAATTCACTACGCCAGTAATGCTTAAAGTCACAACAATTAGCGCGCCAGCTGATTCAAACCCAGTCAGGACTCGGGAGAGAACCCGTATTTCTTGTCCGCCATTTAGTCTTTTCGCACGCAGCAGTAAAGCGAATGCGGCCAGAGCTCCCATCCAACCGCCGGCTGCCAGAAGGTGAAGAATATCGCTAATGAAATGTATATAACGACGATTGCCTTCGTCCATTGCGCCATGCCCTGTCCACGCTAGGGTAGCGAGAGCAATAGCACCGAAGACGGTAACCGCCCAAAGACTGAGGGTTGGGAGGCGCTTGTTAAGTGTGATGGCGATACCTGCCAGCACCAGGGCTGCTATTCGGACCATCCAGGTGAGCCCGACGTCGGTACCAGTTAGAACCATTTCGAAGATGTGATGGTGAAGCTCCATAAATTCTGAAACGCCGCTCATTGCTTTCGCAAGTAACAACATAGCGGCAAGAGACAGAAGTACACCAACAACTGCGGTGCCGAAAAGGAGCGACTCAAAGTTTAAGACAGCGCCGGACACTCGCTCTTTCCCCCGTAGGCTATACAAACCAAAAATGGCCAATCCAAACAGCAGCATGAGGTCCATATAAAGAGCGAAACGAACGGCGATGTTGATTGAGTCGCTCATGGATCATTTCACTTTAAAAGAAAAATTGCCGGTAATGGGATGAGTGTCGGAAGAGACTGCCCGCCATTCGACCTTATAAGTACCTGTGGTTAGCGGAGCGGCGGGCGTGATAACCATCATTTTCGGATCGTCGCCGCCGGCGACACCAGCCTTAACACCCATAGGTGAATTCGGCATACCCGGCATGTCAGTCATGATCAGTTTCGCTCCCGAGAACTGAGTCGTGAGGTTCTCCGAGAAGTGCAGCTCGATCTTGGAAGGTGCCGCAGACGTCGAGCCTTCCACTGGGGTAGAAGACACCAGTTTTGGATGCGCCTGGGCGATAGCGCTCACGAGCAAACCGACGGTAAGTGCAACAGCTACGGTAGTAGTTTTAAAGAATGACATGCAAGACTCCTCACAGCATAAGCTGTTGGTTCGAGGTTGGGTTGGGGAGATCTAGTTTTTACTTCTCAATTCCGATTAAAACCACAGGCAAATACCAAGCGTATGCCGCGTACTTAACCCAGGTTCTGGATCAGAATGATCCGCGTTATAGAGCTAGGACACGATGCCACATGACTGCCGACCATTCGATTACATTTCAGTAAGCTTTACGCATGCCCTCTGGTCCATAATTGAGGGTTGTCGTCGTGGCTTTTTATTTTCCCGATGTGCACTACATTGGCTTTCTCTCTGAAGCCTGTCGGTCAATCCGTCTTGGAGCAAAGGCCGCGCCCCTTGCTCCAAGACGGCGCCTCAGCGAGGCTAGGCCCGTTTCGATCCGGCATTAGGAAATTCCATATGGAAGGCTGTTTTTCGATTGGATGAGGTACACCAGATCTTGCCTTCATGGGCTTCTACGATCGACCGCGTAATTGAGAGCCCCAGTCCAGCATTGCTGGGGCTCCCTTCACGCCGTGCCGGATCCGCGCGATAAAATCGATCGAAGAGCTTTTCAAGGTGCTCGGGTGCAATGGTTTCTCCTGGATTTTCCACGACCACAAATGTCGAGGTATTTCTCTGTTGGATATCGACATTGATGGTCCTCCCCTCCGGGGTGTACCGCAGCGCATTAGAAAGCAGATTCGAGACAGCTCTGTGCAGCATTAGTACGTCGCCCCGAACACTCCCTCCCCCTGAAACCGTCAGGTTGATGCCGCGCTCATCTGCCAGCAGGCGGTAGTATTCGAGCAGTTTCTCCACGACCTCCAATAGGTCTATCGGTTTGTTCTCATGGGGGATCAGGCCGTTGTCAGATTTAGCCAGAAAGAGCATGTCGTCGATCATCCGAGACATACGCTTCAAGTCATCCAGATTCGAATACAGATTGTCTTCGTAGTCCTCAATATCCCTTTTTCTAGAGAGCACCACTTCGGTATGGATCATCAGATTACTGACCGGTGTGCGCAGTTCGTGAGCAATGTCCGCAGAGAAATTTGATAACCGGACAAAAGCATCATCCAGACGTGACAACATCGCGTTGAACGACGACACCATCTGTTGAAGCTCTTTTGGAACAGACGCTAATGGAATGCGCTCTTTAAGTGATTTGGCCGACATCGACGCAGCGACCATGGTCACCTGCCGAATCGGACGCATGCCACTGCGGGCAACCAACCAACCCAGCCCCACACTGACGAGCGCGCTGATCACCAGCCCTATCCAGAACCATCGCTGGAGCGTCTCGAAGAAAAACATGTGCTCAGTAACATCAAAAACCAAGATCACGGTCAGCGGCTTGTCCCGACCGGTCACCATCGCTTGAGCAGTCAAACCACGGAACATCTGCTCTTGGTTCTGCCATTCCCAAAAATTATTGTTGGTGGTCGTGAGGAACTCCTCCGGAACATTGACTGGCCCTGGGTCAGCGAAAAGTAGCCTCCCGTCATCGCCTAGGATGACGGCTGTCAAATTACGGTGAGCCCCGAGCAGAGCCTGTAACTCGGGCTTTAACTCGCCGAATTGATCGGTGCTCTTCAGCTCCCCCAGGATTC
Organism: Pseudomonas sp. ANT_H4; assembly: GCF_008369295.1. Classification (GTDB taxonomy): domain Bacteria; phylum Pseudomonadota; class Gammaproteobacteria; order Pseudomonadales; family Pseudomonadaceae; genus Aquipseudomonas. The sequence goes on from NZ_VOBG01000025.1 coordinate 4,819, forward strand.
TCTGGGTCGAGTGGAGTTTTTCGTTTAGAGCCTCTTGATCCAACATTTTGAAATGATGCTGGCTGAGGTGGTTAAAGCTGACTCCGGCGACGGTGAGCACAGCTGTTACCGCAAGCATGAACATCAGACTCATGCGTGTAGTCAGGGACAGACGGTTCATTTTGACTCCGAATCCGGTGCATCAAGCATGTAGCCCATACCACGTGCGGTGTGGATCAGCTTGACCTCAAAGCTGTCATCAATCTTCGCCCTGAGCCTGCGCACCGCAACCTCGATTACGTTGGTATCGCTGTCGAAATTCATGTCCCAAACTTGCGAGGCGATGAGCGACTTCGGCAGCACTTCGCCCCGGCGACGGAGCAGCAACTCCAGCAGCGCAAACTCTTTGGCCGTCAGGCCTATGCGTTTCCCCCCCCGAATGGCCCTGCGTTTGAGCAGGTCAACCTCTAGGTCGGCCAGTTTCAAATTGGTTGGCGAGGGTGCGCCATTACCGCGACGCAGCAGTGTTCTGACGCGGGCCAGCAATTCAGAAAATGCGAAGGGCTTGATCAGGTAATCATCCGCTCCGAGCTCAAGCCCCTTAACGCGATCTTCAACACGGTCTCGCGCAGTCAGAAATAACACCGGTACATCTTTCCCTGCCAAACGCACCTTCTGAAGCACTTCCCACCCATCCAGACCGGGCATCATGACGTCCAGAATCAGCAGGTCATACGCTTCGCTCAAGGCGTGTTGCAGGGCCTCAGTACCATTGGTGAAACGATCAACGTTGAACCCAGCCTCAGTAAGGCCCTGTTGCAAGTAGATACCTATTTTCGGTTCGTCTTCCGCAACCAACAGTCTCATGGGAGTGGCTCTCAAAGTGATGATGGGGCTGAGTTTGCAACGAATTAGCTCAGCCAACCAGAAACTGACAGAAATGTAATTCTGGCTTCAGGTTGATGTCAGCAAGCGTTGTCTAGGGTTTGCCCATGAACACCGTCAAGTGCTCATCCGACTCTCCAGAGAGAAAAACCCTCAGGAGTCGGACACCATTCCTATCAAGGAGCTGCCCCATGAGCTATCTCAAAACCGTGTTTCTGGCTGGCTCGATCCTGCTCTCGGCCTCGGCATGGGCTGAGGGCGGCGGAGACCGAGTGATGGAGCGCATGGAAAGTATGCGTAATAAAGCGGAAACCGTTCTGATTCAAGCCGAAAAAGCCCCTGCAGGCCAACGCCATGTGCACATGGCAGAGCACATGAAAATGCTTGGCGAGATCATGAGCCAACTCCATCAAGACCATCCCGATGCATCAATGTCGCCCCAACAGCATCTCGCCTGGATGGAGAAGCACGACAAAATCGTCGATGACGTTTTGAACCAAATGCAACGCGAACACAAACTAATGCTTTCAGAAAACCATCAGTAAATATCCTGCTTTCAAGGCTTTTCGCAATTAATTGCGATTACAAACGACGTCGCTTAGACGCCGTTGTTTATTTTAAAAACTGACAGAAATGTAGTGCTCAGGTCAGTTAACTGGTAGCTCAGTCACTTTAATATAGCGAGTGTTTTTCTCGCTCATCCTTGAGGTCACTATGAACGCTAAATTTTTTACCCCTGTTATCGCGACAATGGCTCTATTTTTCGGTGCTACAGCCATGGCTAGTGTGGGGCATGGCAAAGATGACATTGGTCAACCTGGAACCGCTGCCGAGGTTACCCGCACCGTTGAGGTGAAAATGGGCGACATTTTCTTCGCGTCCAAAAACATCAATGTCAAACCCGGAGAGACGGTTCGATTCGTCCTGCGCAACGAAGGTTCGCTGCTGCATGAATTCAATATTGGTAACGCAGCTGCACATGCTGCTCACCAAAAAGAGATGGCAGCCATGTTCCAGAACGGCACGCTCACGCCTATTGGGTCCGGGCAAGCCATGAGCAATATGGGGCATAGCATGGGGGAAATGAAGATGGTCGGGATGGAGCACAACGATCCGAACAGCGTCTTGATCGAACCTGGCGCAACCAAAGAGCTCATCTGGACGTTCGCCAAGAGCACGGGGCTGGAGTTTGCCTGCAACGTACCTGGTCATTACCAATCAGGAATGGTTGGTCAGTTTGAAGTGAAGTAAACGTGGCTTGATCGATATCACCGCCTCAAAGCGAGCGTTGACTACTCTCAGTCGCAGACGTCACCGCAACTTTTGCGAGGACAGTGGGGACTACATCATGACTAACCATCATCATTCGGTTGAAAACGCTCCTTCGTCTTTCTGGAGGAGCAAAACGGGCGTTGTACTGATCATGCTGGTTGCGATTGGTGTCTTTTACCTGGTTCGGGAGCACTTCAGCCATGTTTCGCCTTATTTACCCTATCTGATCCTGTTGATCTGTCCTTTGATGCATTTTTTTGGACATGGCCATGGAGGGCATGGTCGAAATGCTGATCAGGCAGAAACCAACAAGAATGAGGACGGAAAATAATCATGGCCACCAACACGAGCCACCACGACCATAGTCACTCCCATCCATTAAACCCCCAAGGTGAAGGTCTACGTGATCTGGTGTGCGGCATGACCGTCACGGAGCAGTCTGTTCACAAGTTAACGCACGAGGGCCGGCCTTATTACTTCTGCAGCGCCAAGTGTCAGGGCAAGTTTGCGGCAAATCCGCTGCAATACCTCACGCCGGCACCACCGGCGGAGACCGCGCCAGCGGCCGTCGGCACCATCTACACCTGCCCGATGCACCCCGAGATACGTCAGGACCATCCGGGCAACTGCCCCAAATGCGGCATGTCGCTGGAGCCCTTGCTGCCGGAACTCGACGACGATGAGAACCCCGAATTGCGCGATTTTCAGCGCCGCTTCTGGTGGACCTTGCCGCTGACAGGCATGGTCTTTGTTCTCGCCATGTTCGGCCACCGTTTCCAGTGGATGGACATGACCGTGCAGAGCTGGGTCGAACTGGTGCTGTCGATCCCCATCGTCCTATGGGCCGGATGGCCGTTCTTTACGCGCGGGTGGCAGTCCGTGGAGAACCTCAGTCCGAACATGTGGACCTTGATTAGTCTGGGCACCGGTGCGGCTTTCGTCTATAGCGTGGTCGCCACGGTCACGCCGCAGGTGTTCCCGGCCTCGTTCATCTCCATGGGCCGCGTCGCTGTGTACTTTGAAGCGGCCGCCGTGATCATCTCGCTCACGTTGCTGGGCCAGGTGCTCGAACTCAAGGCCCGGTCGCAGACCTCGGCGGCCATCAAGTCGCTGCTGGGCCTGGCGCCCAAGACCGCCCGCCGCATCCGGGAGGACGGCACCGAAGAGGATATCCCGCTGAACCATGTACATGTGGGCGACTTACTGCGCGTTCGCCCTGGGGAGAAGGTGCCAGTGGACGGCGTGGTGACTGAAGGCGGCAGCTCGGTCGATGAATCCATGCTCACGGGCGAGCCGATACCGGTCACCAAGCGCGTGGGCGACAAAGTGATCGGCGCCACGCTCAACACCAGCGGCGCACTGGTGATGCGCTCTGAACATGTAGGCGCGACCACAATGCTGGCCCAGATCGTGCAAATGGTGGCGCAGGCCCAGCGTTCCCGTGCGCCGATGCAGCGCATGGCCGACGTCGTGGCGGGCTACTTTGTCGTCACCGTGATGGGGATCGCCCTGCTGGCCTTCCTCGGCTGGGGCCTGTTCGGTCCCGAGCCGCGTTGGGTGTTCGGCCTGATCAACGCGGTGTCGGTGCTGATCATTGCCTGCCCCTGCGCGCTGGGCCTGGCCACGCCGATGTCCATCATGGTCGCCACCGGTCGCGGTGCAACGCACGGCGTGCTGTTCCGTGATGCTGCAGCGATCGAAAACATGCGCAAAATCGACACCCTCATCATCGACAAGACCGGCACCCTGACCGAGGGGCGTCCGACGTTCGAGCGCGCCGTGCCTGCGCCCGGCTTTGATGCCGACGAGGTGCTGCGCCTGGCCGCCAGCCTGGACCAGGGCAGCGAGCACCCGCTGGCCGAAACCATCGTGCGCGCCGCCCGCGAGCGCGGCATGCTGTTCGACAAGCCCGAGAATTTCGAGTCCGGCTCGGGCATCGGCGTGCGTGGGCAGGTGGCAGGGCGTCAACTGGCGCTGGGCAACACCACGCTGATGGAGCAGATCGGCGTCTCGGTCGCTGCCCTGGTGCCGCAGGCCGAGGCCTTGCGTGCAGAAGGCGCCAGTGTGATGCACCTGGCAGTCGATGGCCAACTTATGGGCCTGCTGGCCGTGTCCGACCCGATCAAAGCCAGCACGCCGGAAGCCTTGGCGACGCTCAAGGCTTCGGGGCTGCGCATCGTGATGGCGACCGGCGACGGCCTGACCACGGCCAAGGCTGTTGCAGCCCGCCTGGGCATCGACGAGGTGCATGGCGAGGTCAAGCCGGCCGACAAGCTGCTGCTGGTGGAAAGGTTGCAAAAGGAAGGCCGCGTGGTGGCCATGGCGGGCGATGGCATCAACGACGCGCCGGCGCTGGCCAAGGCCGATGTCGGCGTGGCCATGGGCACCGGAACCGACGTGGCGATGAACAGCGCCCAGATCACGCTGGTCAAGGGCGATCTACGCGGGATTGCGATTGCGCGCGCATTGTCGGAAGCCACGGTGGGCAACATGAAGCAAAACCTGATGTTTGCCTTTTTGTACAACGCGCTGGGCATCCCGATTGCGGCCGGCGTGCTGTATCCGCTGACCGGCTGGCTGCTGTCGCCGCTGATTGCCGCGCTGGCCATGAGCTTGAGTTCGGTGTCGGTGATCGGCAACGCTTTGCGGCTGCGAAACAGACGCGTATGACTCCGCTGTTTTGGTGGTATCGACGGCGGCGGCTGTCACGGTTAAGGAGGTGAATCACAAGATTCGAGGCGACGTGGCCGGTAATGGCATCCAAGACGGGCCGCCGCAGGCTGAGGCCTGACGATAGAAGTTTTATTTTCTCAATAAGGATTAATCATGATGACAAGTAAAGGTAAGTGGTTTTTAACGGCAATACAGGTCGGGCTGCTGGCCTGGTCCGGCACTACATGGGCCGCTGACAAGGTGTATGTGGCCAATGAGGGCGCTGACACGGTCAGCGTGCTCGATGCCGCGTCGTTCAAGACACTGGCAAGCGTGCGCGTCGGCAAGACACCGCACAACGTGCAGGTATCGCCTGACGGAAAGGTCGTATGGGTGACCAATAACGGCGAGCCTGATCAGGCGGCTGGCTCTGCGCATAAGGAAATGGCCAAAGGTGAACACAGCACGATGGCGACGGTAGGAGCCGTTTGGGCCATTGATACCAGTAGTGACGCGGTAATCGCCAAGGTGCCGGTCGGCATGCACCCGGCCCATGTGGTGGTGTCGCCAGATGGCCGCCTTGCCTACGTCACCAACGGCGGCGACGACATGGTGAGTGTGATTGACACATCGGAGCAGCGTGTTGTCGCCACGATTCCTGTCGGTAAGTTCCCCCACGGTCTTCGCATCAGTCCGGACGGCAAGCAGGCCTACGTCGCCAACCTCAAGGGCGGCACGGTGTCGGTCATTGATACCGCCAGCCAAAAGGAGATCGCGCAGGTGCAGGTAGGCAAGGGTCCGGCTCAAGTCGGCTTCACGCCGGACGGTCGTCTTGTCTTGGTGTCGCTGTCGGAAGAAAACGCCGTCGCCGTGATAGACCCGGCCACGCGCCAGGTGATTCGCAAGGTTGCCGTCGGAACGGTGCCTATCCAGCTGTACGTCACGCCGGATTCGCGCACGCTGCTGGTGGCCAACCAGGGCACGCCGAAGAAGCCTGGCAAAACCGTCAGCCTGATCGACCTGGAGAGTTTCAAGGTCGCCAAGACAGTCGTGACTGGCGCCGGTGCTCATGGCGTGGTCGTCGACCGTGACGGACGGTACGCATACGTTACCAACACCTACGCCAACTCGGTCTCCGTGCTCGACGTGAAGGACCGCAAGGTCACGAAGACCGTACCGGTCGGCAAGGCCCCCAACGGCATCAGCGTGACGCCTTGACGGTTTGACCGTCGCGTGCAGCCCAGGGAGCGAGACCCAAGCCCTGGAAAAAATCCGCGAAGCCTGCAACGACGCCTGCGAGCAGGCGTTTAGCCTGCTGTTTCAGAACCTCGTCATGTTCGACACATAGCGATCGCTCACGAAGTGAATCGGGTACCTGCGTACCCAGTGCAAGGTCTAGCATGCGTACGATCCCCGACCCTGACGGGTGACGCCTGATTGAGGTGTGCTCGGGGTCATGCCGAGATAAGGGAAAATTAGGACATTAGACCTGTAACTGAATGATTCACTTAGCTTTTTTCAGAAGGATTCGAATCTTGCGTTTTGTTTGTGTGAAATGACGATCCTGTCGGCTTTCCGGCCTCAGTCAGCCCTTGGGTTGCGCGCTCCAGGTAGACGGTGTTCCACAGCGCTACCGGGCCAGCGGCCTCAGCCTGGTAACCGCCGCGATTGTGCTGTGGAACACCGAAGACGGCATCACTCACTGATTTTAATTGTTATGCCATAACATCCTGTTCGGCCTGTATGTTGACGGCAATCCGTGAATTCTGCTTTTAGCGAGCCTTTCATCGAATGTCGGGAACAATCCCAGCTATCCCTGTGTTTTCTTCAATCCTTTCAGACGCATGTTCGCCCTTTGGACAGCAGCCATCTTTTCGGGCCGCTTCATTCGTTTCCATTTCCTAATGTCTTCCTTGCTTCGCCCGCAGCTCACACAAAGATCGCCACTTAGCTGGCAAACTGAAATGCATGGACTTTCGATTTCTTTAGCCATCGTCAATAACCCTTTGTCACGCGTGATTGCGCCAACCGCTTCTGCCAATCGCCACCATGACTTCGTTGGCACTCCTCCTCAGAGTCGAACCGTACATTGTGGTCTGATGGGCGCAGATCAATGTTTGCGCCGTTCAGCGCCATGGCAGTCAGCTCAAAGATGCGCACCTTCTGCGCGCTAGACTGGGCAAGCTTTTTGTCTGCTAACGTTTCGAAAACCCAGATCACTTTTAGAGTTTCAGGAAGCGCGTTTAAGTCAGCTTCGTGGGTGAGCCAGGAAAAGCCTTTGATTTCAGATTTTGCCGTTTCGCAAGCTTCGGTGAGAGTTGCAATTAAACCGCGTTCGATCCGCGCAAGTTCACGTTTGCCTAAGGGCATTGCGGGCTCCTTTGGAGGCAATAGATGGGGGGCGCCCTGCAACGGGCGGGTTCAACAAAGCGAGTTAGCGAAGGGGCTCAATTAGAGCCCCTTACCAGAGGAATCAGACTGAATCAGACAGGTCGAAATTCGACAGTCAGATGGCTGACCTCGTGAACAGGCTTGAGACGTTCACGAATGATTTCGGCGTTCGCAGTGGCTTCGCCAAGGACGCTTACGATAGCCGCATGCGCTTCTGGTCCAACCCGCCAGACATGCAAGTCTGTAATGGTTGCATCGCCTGGCTTCTCAACCAGCTCACGGATTTCCTCTGCAACGTGCTCATCAGTTTGATCTAGCAGTACAGCAGAGGTCACACCCATCAAGCTCCACGCCCAACGCGCGATAACGATGGCACCAACAATACCCATTACCGGATCCAGCCATACCCACCCGAGATACCGGCCAGCGAGCAATGCAGCAATTGCCAGCACGGAGGTCAGTGCGTCCGCTATTACATGGACGTACGCTGATTTCAGGTTGTTATCCCCGTGATGTCCATGATCATGATCATGACTGTGGCCGTGGCCAAGCAGAAGCGCGCTCACAATGTTTACGATCAAGCCAACAATCGCAATGAGCGTAGCGGTCCCGAATTGAACCTCCGTTGGCTGGAGGAGGCGCATTACTGACTCTACGCCGATTACCAGGGACACCATGCCGAGTATGAGCGCCGATGCAAACCCACCCAGATCTCCAACCTTACCGGTACCGAAGCTGTAACGATTACTGGACGCGTGGCGTTTTGCGTATCCGTAAGCAGCCGCTGCGATGCCCAAAGCGCCCGCATGGGTCGCCATGTGAAAACCATCGGCAAGTAAAGCCATCGAGCCAGTGATATAACCGGCGGTGATTTCGCCAACCATCATCACCACCGTAAGCGCCACGACCCAAAGGGTACGTTTGGCATTTTCTTCGTGCGCTGACCCAAGGAATACGTGGTCGTGTATGTGATTAATTTCGATATTGGTGCTGCTACTCATGAACTTGTACCTGGTTTCTTCACTTTGAATAGCGGCGAATGGCTTCAATAAGTTCTTCGACACCCTTGTTGCGCTCTTCATCGCTGAGCGCTGGGTTCGCTACATGCTCCCTGGCGTGGTCCTCAATAATTTCGTCCATTAATCCATTGATGGCCCCGCGTGTGGCGGCGACAAGATGCAATGTTTTTGCGCAATCGAGATCCGATTCCAAAGCACGTTCAACTGCCTGGATTTGTCCTGCGATGCGTTTAACTCGTTTGAGAAGAGCGTCTTTGTTTGAAGCTGTGTGACCCATGGTATACCCCTCCTACCTATGCAAGTCGCATGATAGGCATACCTAGTACCCCTATGCAAGCGTCGTATGACGGAGAGGCCGCCCGCAGTGCCTTGCTGGAAAGCGATGCTTCAAGTGTGGAGGGTCAGGCCGAAGGGGGTAATCGCAGAAAACGGAGATGTTTGTACGCTAAGCCATGCTGCTCTGCTGCAAGCATTGTTCGGCACTGTTGCGTCCGGTTGAAGTACGCCTCAACCCGGCGTCAGGCCGACCAACAGGGATCTCAAAACGCATGCCTCCTCATTTCTTAACTACAATGATGGGAGCTGAAGGATCAGCTCCCATCAACAAAAATCCCGTCAGTCATGACGGTTTTTTTGTTTTCAGTCCGCATCGCTGAACAGATGACCAGTAAATTGCGTTCGTACAGATCATGGTGAGCTGATGCGGGTAGGTGTTGTTATGGTGGTTTGATCGCACTCCATGTTCAGTCTTTCGCATTCCGCATCTGCTTCTATCCGTGTCGAGTAGGTGAACTGCAATCGCTGCTTACCTTGATTGTCATAAATATCAAAACCAGCCGGAACTGTAGTGGAGTGAAAGCGAGCTCCATTGCGAACCGATCCTGTTTCGGTGGGGATCGCAGGAACAACAACGAATCTCTGGATCATCTTCGCGTCCTTGTGTTGAGTGAACCTTAACTAATAGCGACAGCCCGCCACTTCTTCAAGTTTTGAGAAGTCCTATGACAACCAAACAACCCGAGGCGGTGGCCTGTCAGGTTGAGCTCATAGAGGTTTGTAGGGAAACGTCAGGAAAAGCCGAAATAGACCCTACCTTGACGTACCTCCGTCGTCCGGCCTGACGCCGGGTTGAGGCGTACTCCATTCGGACACAGACTGCACAACGCAAGGGCTTACAGACTGTCAGCAGGGGCTTATCGTACGATTTTTTCCGTTTTCTCTATGCACCCCAGACAACGCGATAGGCGTGCGCGGATTGTCCGAAGTCGCCAGCCATTCAGGAGGACTTGAGGTGGATTGCACGCAAGCCTTTATAGAACAACCGCATGCGAAGCAAATGTCCTAATTTTCCCTTATCTCGGCATGACCCCTGCTCCAACCGGACATAGGCCGTGTCACAAAGGCTGAAGCCGGTCGGTTGTCGCTTAGTGTGCGGAACTCCTTTTTTTGCGATCTCCCCAAACCAGGGTGCAGGCAAGACTTGACCTTGCCATCATGTCAACGTTTATGCTGTGTTTGCGGCTAAAGAAGCCGCTCAATACGAGAGGAATAACTATGTTCGTCTTAGATGTGTCCGGCATTGGTTGCGGCAGCTGCATTAGCAAAATCACCAAAGCTATTCACGCGTTGGATAGCGAGGCAAGGGTTTTGGTGGATCGTGCTGCCGGCAAGGTCAACGTTGAAAGTAGCGAAAACCCTGAGCGAGTCCGCGCAGCTGTGGAAACATTGGGTTTTCCTTCCAAAATCAGCGCCTGATGGTGCTGATCCGCTCCAGCTTTAACGCTCCCATATACAGGCTCTCCCTGGGCTCATTTCAGATATGAGCCCAGGGCCGAGATAAGCTGATCAAAGTCTTCTTAGCGCTTTCCTGGAGTAATAGCTTCAGCACCTATCCAGCCCGCCTCAATGGTTCAATGAGCACAATGTGGTAGGCAATGGGTCGAAGTCTGCTGACATTGACTTTAGGGCAACCAGGGCAGAGATAACCGGCCTGTTCTATAGTGCAAGTACTTGTTTTTTGGCAATTACTCCCCACGAAGAGCCTTAATCAGGCCTTTAAATGAACCATTGAGTCGGGTGAACGCTGCCTCGAAATGAATTTCATTTTCCGTATACTTCGCAAGCTCGACTTGCTGATCCACGGTATTTTGGTCCAGGGACGGTTGATTTGGAATTCTGTAAAGTAAAGCTCTCTCATCAATTTCGGCTGCTGATCCGTTCCCAGCAATGTGCTTTAGGTTTGTTGTTTGTAAAGAAAACTGAGCATCCGTCATTCGCTTTGACTGGCTTGCAAGCAAGGCAGGAAAGTCCAAGTCGCGGGCCTTGAAATTTGGCGTATCGGCGTTAGCTATATTATTGCTCAGCACCTCCGCTCTTTGGCTGCGATAAATTAACGCTCTTTCCGCAGAACCAACGGCTTTTTCAAAATTAATACTCACGTCTAATCACCTTTGTGGAATTACCAGTCCCGACGCAATACGCATATCGAACACTCAAGGTTAAATACAATGCATCAGCGTCGGCGAATTTCAGATCCTGTTCAGCTGTTCAAAAACCGTCGAATCTCTTTAAAAATGACAGGAAGCTTACAAAATTGTCATATATAAATTTTAATCGGTTAAATACGATGCAGTGTTACTTGGATGAGTGAGAGCTTACGAATTAATCCGCCTGCTATTCAATAGAAAAGTGGCAGCCTGACACAACTGTAATATTCACCTAAGGTTTCTGACAGGGGATGAGTCCTAAAGTTATATCGAGCCTTGAGCTCAGCCCCCAAGAATCATTTTTCAATGTGGATTCAACGGGATGACCAAAACTTATTCGAGGATACCCCCATGAAATCCATTAAAACCCTGTTTGTCATAGCCGCTTTGACCGTCTCTTCTCTGGCGATGGCCGAAGGTGGCGGTGACCGGACGTTCGCGCGCATGGAGGCTGCAATGAAGAGGTCAATGGACGCGTACCAAATTGCCCAAAAGCAAGGCACTCAACCCCCAGTAGCCGAGAGCAAAGCCAACGCTGTCGACCAAGCCAAATATTGAACGGCTCGATGCACTCCCAAGCTGACAGAAATGTAATCACCTCGGTGGTTAAAATGTGGCAATTTCTGAGCTCGCCTGCCCTATGAGTTTAGTCCTTTGCGGCGGCGGGCAAGGTTCATAGAGATTCGAGACGAGCTCCTGAGAGCCCGCTAACCTATAAGCATAATCCACAGCGTGTTTCACACGGTTTCCCTTTCGACTGACTGGATATAAACGGCATGCATTCCAAAACCTCTAGGCGGACATTCGTTAAAGGCTTGGCCGCTGGTGGCATTCTCGGCGGCTTTGGCCTTTGGCGCACTCCTGTATGGGCAGTGACCAGTCCTGGTCTGCCGAGCGTACTCACCGGCAACGAATTTGATCTGTTTATTGGTGAAACCCCGGTAAACATCACCGGCTCGCCACGCACGGCCATGACCATCAATGGCTCCTTGCCGGGACCATTGCTGCGCTGGCGCGAAGGGGAAACGGTCACGCTGCGGGTAAAAAACCGCCTGGATCAGGACACTTCAATCCATTGGCACGGGATCATCTTGCCGGCCAACATGGATGGAGTGCCGGGCTTGAGTTTCCACGGCATCGCCCCCGATGGCATGTACGAGTATAAATTCAAGGTGCATCAGAACGGTACGTACTGGTACCACAGCCACTCGGGCTTTCAGGAACAAGCTGGCGTATATGGCCCCATCGTGATCGATTCAAAAGAGCCGGAGCCTTTTCAGTACGACCGCGATTACGTGGTGATGCTGACCGACTGGACCGATGAAGATCCTGCTCGCGTCATGGCCAAGCTCAAGAAACAATCGGACTACTACAACCACCACAAGCGTACCGTGGGCGACTTCATCGACGATGTCAGCGAGAAAGGCTGGTCCGCGACAGTGGCGGATCGGAAGATGTGGGCCGAAATGAAAATGAACCCCACCGATCTCGCGGACGTCAGTGGGGATACTTACACCTACCTCATGAACGGCCAGGCCCCCAACGGTAACTGGACAGGTATTTTTAAGCCGGGAGAGAAGCTGCGCCTACGCTTCATTAACGGCTCGGGTATGAGCTATTTCGACGTCCGTATCCCAGGCTTGAAAATGACCGTTGTGGCCGCCGACGGCCAGCACGTCAACCCGGTCAGCGTCGACGAATTCCGCATCGCCGTGGCAGAGACCTATGACGTGATCGTCGAGCCTGCCAGTCAAGAGGCGTATACCATTTTTGCCCAGTCCATGGATCGAACCGGTTATGCGCGCGGAACCTTGGCCGTGCGCGAAGGATTGAAGGCGCCGATACCGGCGATTGATCCTCGCCCTCTTGTGACCATGGATGACATGGGGATGGGCGGTATGGCCGGTATGGACCATGGCAGCATGGCGGGCATGGATGGCGGCGCTACGAAGCAAGGTGGCATGTCCGGTATGGCCGGCATGGATCACAGCAAAATGACCGGCATGGGCCAGGATGACATGTCCAATATGACCGGTATGGACCACAGCAATATGGCAGGTATGGACCAGGGTGACATGTCCGGTATGGCAGGTATGGGCGGCATGGGCGGCATGGGCGGAGAGATGCAGACTCACCCCGCCTCCGAAACCAATAACCCCCTGGTTGACATGCAAGCCATGACCCCTACGCCGAAGCTCAACGATCCGGGTATTGGCTTGCGCAACAATGGCCGTCGCGTGCTTACCTACTCTGACCTTAAGAGCACTTTCCAGGATCCGGATGGCCGCGAGCCCAATCGCACCATTGAGCTGCACCTGACCGGTCATATGGAAAAGTTCGCCTGGTCATTCAACGGCATCAAATTCTCTGACGCCGAACCATTGCGCCTCAAGTATGGCGAGCGTCTGCGCATTACGCTGGTGAACGACACCATGATGACTCACCCCATCCACCTCCACGGTATGTGGAGTGACCTTGAGGATGAGAACGGGAAATTCATGGTGCGCAAACACACGATCGACATGCCACCAGGAACCAAACGCAGCTATCGAGTCACCGCTGATGCGTTGGGTCGCTGGGCCTATCACTGCCACCTGCTATTCCATATGGAAATGGGCATGTTCCGTGAAGTACGGGTTGATGAGTAAAGGAGACGGGTTATGAACACATATCTGAATCGTAAGTCGCTGATCGGTTGCGCCCTCGTCATTGGCCTATTAGGGGGAGTGCCCGTTGCACTGGCAGGAGAAAGCGGTGGCGATCATTCCCATCCAACTCCTGCATCATCAACGGACAAGCCAGAGTCAACCCAAAAACCCAAGACCAATGAATCCAAAACCGATCACAGTTCCATGGACCATGGCTCGATGGATCACAGCAAAATGAGCGATGAGTCGATGGATCATGACCAAAAAACTAAAAAAGCGGATTGAGATCATGACCAGTAATTTTTTACGCCCAACCCTGCTGGCACTGACCGTCTCCATCAGCCCCGCTTTTTTTGGCTTGGCGAACGCCGCTGAGGCAATGGATCCGTCGATGACCATGCCCTCGAGTTCGGACTCGAAACCCTCGGGGGTTCAAAAGTCGATCCCCGCCAAAGACAGCCAGATGGACCATTCCAAGATGGATCATGGTTCGATGGAGCCTATGGACCACAGTAAAATGAACATGGGCCAAGGCCAAGAAAAGCCGATGGACCATAGCAAAATGAATCATGGGCAAATGGATCAAGGCCAGATGGAAGGCATGGACCACAGCAAAATGAGTATGGATGCAAGGGCGACTACCACGAGCCGAACCCCTATTCCGGTACTGACCGACGCTGATCGTGAAGCCGCCTTTCCTCCGGTGGCTGGTCATGGCCTCTCTGACAAAAGCCTCAACACGTTCTTTCTCCTCGATCAGTTCGAGTATCAGGACGCTGACAACGGCAGTGCCCTGAGCTGGGACGCTACGGGATGGATCGGTGGGGACGTTGATCGTCTGTGGCTGCGTTCGGAAGGTGAACGTACCAACGGTGTAACCGAGAGCGCCGAACTCACAGCACTGTGGGGGCACTCGATCAGTCCGTGGTGGGACGTTGTTACCGGGGTGCGTCAAGATTTTAAACCAGGCTCGCCACAGACTTGGGGCGCTTTGGGTATCCAAGGGATGGCTCTCTACAACTTTGAAGCGGAAGCCACCGCATTCATTGGTGAGAACGGGCAGACCGCGGCTCGGTTAGAGGGCGATTACGACATTCTGCTTACCAATCGCTTGATCTTGCAGCCCACAGCCGAAATGAATTTTTACGGGAAAAACGACCCGCAACGCGGCATTGGTTCTGGTTTGGCCAATACCGAAGTAGGTTTGCGGTTGCGCTACGAGCTTGTCCGCGAGTTTGCCCCCTACATCGGCGTTACCTGGAGTCGCTCCTATGGCAAGACCGCAGACCTCGCTAGCGATGAAGGAGAGGATACGAACGAGGCGCGATTTGTCGTAGGTATTCGGATGTGGTTTTGAGAACCTTATATGAAAAGAACAATAAAAACGTTGGCTGCTGCCGGTGTGGTTGCAGTCATCATGGGGGCCGGCGTCGTGCATTTTGGTGTGTTCAACGTTGGGGCCGATGAACCCCACTCCGATCCCGTTTACGCACTTCTGTCCACTGCTCGGGATCGCTCGATTGCAGTGCGTTCACGCGACATTAAAGTCCCCGACCTAGGCTCTGTACGTAAAGTATTGTCGCAAGCACCGCATAGCGCAGGCCAATGAGACCATCGCCGCAAAACTTGTTGCGAGCTTGTCGAAGTGCGTCACGATGCGACGGTTCTCCTTCAGCCAGCCAAACATGCGTTCGATGATGTTGCGCTGCCGATATTTGGGGCGATCAAAAAGTCGAGGCAATCCTGGCTTGGTTTTGCGCTTCATGCTTCGCAACGGAATGACTGGCTGCATGCGATAACGATCACAATACTGGCGCAGCGCTTCAGCGTCGTAACCCTTGTCAGCCAGCAACCAGCGGCAACGCTTGCGTGGGCGACCGCGCAGGCTGGGTATGCAAGCCTGATCGAGTAGCGGTTGGGCATAGGCTATATCGCTGGCTTGTCCGCCTGACAACAGGAAACGCAGAGGCACACCATTGGCGTCGCACAGCATGTGAATCTTGGTCGTCAGGCCACCCCGGCTGCGCCCGAGCGCGTGGTCTTGCGGTTCTTCAAATCCCCTTTTTTCCCGGCACCTGATGAGGCCCGGGTTGCTCGTACGGCAGTGGAGTCGATCATCCATGTTTCCAAGTCAATCAAACCCTGCTCATTCAATCGGATATGAAGACGCTTGAGCATCTGATCAAAAGCTCCGCAATCACGCCATCCTCGGAACCGTTGATAGATCGTTGACCAAGGGCCGAATCGTTCGGGCATGTCTCGCCAGGCTGCGCCAGAGCAAAGCACCCAGAGAATACCGTTTAGCATCAGGCGATCATCGGCCCGAGGGCGCCCGGTGCGCTGATTTTTGGTGAAGATATCTGCAACCAGATCCCAGGCTGCGTCGGGGAGTTCATACCGCTTTGCCATCTTGGCCTCCTGGCTTTAATGGCGGTGTATTTTACAGAAAATCGTATTTCTTGGGTTTACGTACAGAGCCTAAGCGATGAAGCTCTCATTCGTGCAGGTGCAGGCAATTACAACTCAATGTGCATTGGCTGCCACCTCGCTCCGAGTGTCGCTGGAACCGAGTTGAGTAAAAGCCTTTACCCGGCACCTCCAAATCTTTCAAAACTGGGCGTTGATGGAAATCCAGCTGCCGCCTTCTGGATCATCAAGCACGGTATCAAGTCCACAGGCATGCCAGCCTGGGGCAAAAGCATGGCCGACCCCTACATCTGGGGGATGGTTGCTTTTCTTCAGCAGCTTCCCGCCTTGGATGCAGAGCAATATAAGGCCCTGACAGCAAGCAGCGATGGCCACCAACACGGTGGCGGCGAGACCAAAATGCATAACCATGAAGGACAGCATGACGGTCAAAAAGAGGCTGCCGCTGGACATCATGATGCAGGCGGCGCTGAAGAAGTAGCTGAGTCCGACGATCATCATGACGACAAAAATAGTGCGCATCTTCATGATGAAGACGCAGCACCCTCTCAGGATGAAAGTACTGAGCATGCTCATACTGAGGGTGCAGATGCTCCTGCGGATCAGCCAAAAACTCATACCCATGCTGATGGGAAGGAGCATACCCATGCGAAATAACTTTCTTCGTCCTGGCCGGGCACTTCGCCTCGCTGCATTCGCGGCTCTGTTTATCAGTTCCGCTGGTCATGCAGCAGAATCGATGACGATCGACGTCCATCGTGACGCTAACTGTGGATGCTGCAAGAAGTGGATGCAGCACCTTGAAGCTAACGGCTTCACCGTCGTTGATCATGTAGAAACCAACATGAGCGCGGTCAAGCAGGGCCTGGGTGTTGCTCCGCGTCTCTCGTCATGCCACACCGCGGTGATCAACGGCAAGTTTGTTGAAGGCCACGTGCCTGCCGAGCAAATAGTTGCTTTGAGCAAACGCGACGACCTTATCGGGATAGCTGTGCCGGGCATGCCGGCAGGCTCGCCTGGCATGGAGGTCGGTGGGAAGCAGGATGTTTATCAGGTCATCGGCCTGAGCAAAGCAGGTACTGACCAAGTGATTGCCGAGTACATGGCAAACTAAGTTTCAAACTTTCCTTGATTCTTGCATGATCACTGCCCGTGATCATGCAAGCGATGTGTGCTCTTGCTACGTTGTGCTATCAGCAGTATGAGCGCTATCGCAGAAAAAACCGCGCCGGCATAAAATGTCATTGCTGAGCCATACGTTTGCCAAAATAACCCCGCAATCCCGCTTGCCAGCAACATGGATACACCACTCACCAGGTTGAAAATCCCGAAAGCGGTTCCTTTCAATTCTGCCGGTGTCGTGTCAGCGACAAGCGCAGCCAGTAGCCCCTGACTAAATCCCATATGAAGTCCCCATAGGGCGACGCCGAGTATCAACATTGAGACGGACTCGGCACTGGCTAGAACCAGATCGGACAAGATCAGCAATATCAACCCGACCCTGAGGAGACTTGTGCGACTTACACGGTCAGAGAGCTTCCCCACAGGGTAGGCCGAGAGCGTGTAGAACAAGGCCATCACCACCATTACTATCGGCACCCAGGTTGCAGACAACCCTGCTTGCTGAGCGCGCAAGCCCAGGAAGGCCTCACTAAAACGTGCCAGGGTGAACGAAAGCGCTGAGCTGAATGCTCGTGTTCGGACTCATCGACGCCAATAAAAATCAGACTGACCGCTACCAACGCCGGTATCACCGCGATCCATAACACCAGTGGAATGTTTTCACTGAAGGCATACATCAGGCGGATGGCTACTGCTGGCCCGAGGAAGGCCCCTATCGTATCCATGGATTGACGTAAGCCGAAGCAAGCGACGGATATGCGGTGGCGATACATCAGCGACCAGGGCATCACGTGGAGCGCGGCGAATACCTTTGCCGATCCGATCCAGAAAGCGTGCGGTGAACACCATTTCTGCAGAGTGAGCCAATGGAAAGAGCGGCTTGGTGAGTGCCGCAAGACCCTAGCCAACCAGCAGCAAGCCCTTGAGACGACCGACGTAGTCGCTGATCGCCCCTGAAAACACTTTCACTATCAGGGCCGTCGCCTCCGCAATGCCCTCGATCAGACCCAGAGTGATTATGCTGATGCCTAGAGTGCCCACCAGAAAGATAGGCAGCAAGCTATGAACCATTTCTGAAGAAAAGTCCATGAACAGGCTGACGAAACCTAGCGCCCAGACCGTACGGGGAATGCTATGTGTAGCTATTGTCTCGGACATATTCCAGTTTCCTTGGCTGTCGTCCGCAAGTGTATCTACAGCGTCCAGTGATTCTGTTGCGGCGAGCTCATATTGAGCTATCTGCTCAACAAACTTATAGGCGGTAGGATAGTAGGTGTTTGGCGGGTATCTATCTGTTGTTGAGCGCTGTTCTCGGCACGGTCCACTGGTTCTACCCATTTCGGTGATCCTTATCGTGGCATTACCGACTCACGAGACAATCATTTACGAAGCCTGACCTATCAGCATGCGTATAGACAGGCCGCTAAATTAAGGAGCGCCGTTGCTGCTGGTTCTACCTGACAGATTCGTAATGGTATCGCCCGTCGCCAGCGACTAAACTTCCTCGCATGAAACGCTATCTGCGGTTGTTCCTCATTTTTCTGATCAGCTTGGCGCTTCCCCTGAGCGGGATGGCGGGCATTCAGTCACCGACAGAACCTTGCCCGACGAACACGACGGGTATGACCATGATGGATGATATGAACCAGGACTGTTGCGGTGATATGAGCAGCTCCGCCGATCATGGCAAACCCTGCAAACCTGGTCAGGAATGCAGGAGCGCCAGTCTGCTACAAGTGTTGTTGGGGAAACCTGCCACCCGTTTGTCCAGTCCGCAAATACTAACAATCTTCAGCGACTCCCTGTCTACTCAGGCTCCCTCCGGGGTGTGGCGACCGCCTCGCGCTTGATTCCTGTACCCCACTGAGCCTCATCCCGCCCTGGCGCGGGATGGCATATCTGCGCGCGAGCCCAAGACACGCGCAGTGGATCATCACAGGAATCGTGAACATGAATCCCAAGTGCTACTGCACCGGTTGGCCCCTCGTGGCTGCCCTGGCGGCAAGCGTGCTGGCATTGCCAAGCCTTGCTGCACCCCTGACACTCGACGAAGCCTTACGGTTGGCTGAAAACAATGCACCATCGCTGACCGCCCAAGCGGCCAAACTGCAAGCGGCCAGCAGCGCCGCCATTCCAGCTGGAGAACTACCCGACCCGAAGCTCCTGCTGGGCATACAAGACTATCCCATCGGTGGCCCTGACCGCTGGCGCCTCGAGCAGGACGGTATGACCATGCAGATGGTCGGCGTCATGCAGGAGGTGCCCAATCGTGACAAGCGTAGGGCGCGTATCGAAGTTGCCGAGGCGGCCGTAGATCGAGCCGCGGCCGAAGGCCGTGTCGAGCGGCTGAACGTTCGTCAGGCCACGGCATTGGCCTGGATCAGCAGCTACTCCGTCGAGCGTAAAGAGGTGCTGTTTCAGGATTTTTACCGGGAGAACCGTCTGTTGGCCGATACCGTCCGGGCGCAGATCGCCGGTGGTCGTGCCCAACCTGCCGATGCAGTAACGCCGAAACAGGAGGCGGCTCAGTTGGCGGAACAACAGGACGAGTTAATTCGCCTGCGTGCGCAAGCCCGAGCGGCCCTCAAACGCTGGATTGGCCCAGCGGCCAATGACCAGCCCGTCGGCAGCTTGCCCGAGTGGCCCATCGATACCTCAGGTTATTCCCATAAGCTGCAATATCACCCCGCATTGGCGGCATACGCGCCAATGACTCGCGAAGCGCAGGCCAAGGTCCGTGAAGCAGAGTCCGAAAAGCAGTCCGACTGGAGTTGGGAGCTTGATTACCAGCGCCGCAACCGTCAGTTCGGCGACATGGTCAGCGTGCAGTTCACGTTCGACTTGCCACTGTTCCCCGAGTCCCGACAGAACCCGAAGATCGCCGCCAAACACGCTGAACTGAATCAGTTGGAGGCCGAGCGCGAAGCTCTCGTACGTGAACACACCCAGCAACTGGAGGACGATCTGGCCGAATACGAGCGTCTGAACCGTGCCGTGTACCGCAGCCAGGACAGTCTGTTACCCCTGGCCAAGGAAAAAGTCGGGATGACCATGGCCAGCTACCGGGCCGGTAAAAGCGACCTGGCACCTGTCATCACTGCCCGACGTGAACTCATCGAGGCCCGCCTCAAACAGATCGACTTCGAAGAACAGCGAGCCCTCACCAGTGCTCGCCTGTATTTCGCCTATGGGGACACCAATCAATGAGTACTCGAATCTGGAAAGGGGCTTTGCTGGCAGGTCTCTCGATTACCTTGGGCGCTGCCGGCGGTTACTGGTTCGCTCAACAGCGCATGCCTGATAGCGCAGCCGAACAGGCCCCTAAAGCCCAAGACGAACGCAAAGTACTGTATTGGTACGACCCGATGTCCCCGCAGCAGAAGTTCGATAAACCAGGCAAGTCTCCCTTTATGGATATGGAGTTGAAGCCCCGCTACGCGGATGCTGCAGCGGACAGTGCGGCCATCAGTATCGACCCCAGCCTGACCCAGAATCTCGGTTTGCGAGTGGCCACAGTCACTCGCGGCGTGCTTACTTCCAACTTGGACGTGGTCGGTGTGTTGGCATTCAACGAGCGGGATGTTGCAGTGATTCAATCGCGTACTGCTGGCTTTGTGGAGCGAGTGTACGCCCGTGCTCCAGGCGATGTGCTCAAAGCCCATGCGGCTTTGGCCGATATCCTGGTACCGGAATGGGCCGCTGCTCAGGAAGAGTTTCTCGCACTCAAACGCAGTGGCGATGCCGACTTGCTGGCGGCAGCACGCCAGCGCTTGCGCTTGACCGGGATGCCAGCACCGCTGATTGCTCAAGTGGAGCGAAGCGGCAAGACCCAGCCGGTCCTGACGCTCACCAGCCCCATTAGCGGTGTACTGCAAGAGTTGGATGTACGCTCGGGTATGACCGTGGCGGCCGGCGAGACTCTGGCTCGAGTCAATGGATTGAGCAGCGTCTGGCTGGCAGTGGCCGTACCAGAGTCGGAGACTGGATCGATCATCATGGGGCAAGCGGTAGAAGCACGTTTGCCAGCCTTTCCGGGAACAGTGCTCAAGGGCACAGTCAGTGCGATTCTGCCCGAAACCAACCCCGACAGCCGAACTGTGCGTGTCCGGGTCGAACTGCCCAACCCTGATGGGCGACTCAGGCCGGGCATGACGGCCCAGGTGCACCTAAAACGCTCTACCGAACAAAGCGTGCTGTGGGTGCCGAGCGAGGCAATCATTCGCACCGGCCGACGCGTCCTGGTGATGCTCGCCGAAGACGCGGGTCGCTACCGCCCCCTAGAAGTGCAACTCGGGCAGGAAAACGAAGGCAAAACGGTGGTATTGAAGGGGTTGGAAGAAGGTCAGCAGGTAGTCAGCTCTGGACAGTTCCTGCTCGACTCTGAGGCCAGTCTCAAGGGCATTGTTGCGAGCACGCTGGAAATGTCACCACCCAGCGCAGCAGCCTCCAGCTTTCATGAGGCGGATGGGCAGATCGTCGAGATCAATAACCAAGACGTAACAATCGCCCTTGGTCCGTTCAAGACGCTGGGCATGCCTGGTATGACCATGACCTTCCCATTGACTGACCCTGCTCTCGTTCAAGGTCTCAAGACGGGAGACAAGGTTAGGGTATCGGTTAGCCAAACCGATGATGGTTTACGCATTGAACGCCTGGAAAAACTAAGGGGTCAGCCATGATCGCCGCCCTGATTCGCTGGTCAGTGGCCAACCGATTTCTAGTGCTGCTGGCGACGATCTTCGTCACGGTCTGGGGCGTCTGGTCGGTTCAGAGCACGCCGATCGATGCACTTCCGGATCTCTCCGATGCTCAGGTAATCATCCGCACCCCTTATGCGGGACAAGCGCCGCAGATCGTTGAGAACCAGGTGACCTACCCGTTGGCCACCACCATGCTCTCGGTGCCAGGGGCCAAGACCGTACGCGGCTATTCCTTTTTCGGCGACAGCTTCGTTTACGTGCTGTTCGAAGACGGTACCGATTTGTATTGGGCCCGCTCCCGGGTGCTGGAATACTTGAGTCAGGTCCAAAGCCGACTGCCGACTTCCGCCAAACCGTCCTTGGGGCCAGACGCCACAGGCGTGGGCTGGATCTATCAGTACGCACTAGTGGACCGCAGTGGCGGACACGACCTGGCGCAACTGCGCGCCTTGCAGGACTGGTTCCTCAAGTTCGAACTCAAGACCCTGCCCAACGTTGCGGAGGTGGCCACCGTGGGTGGCATGGTCAAGCAGTATCAGGTCCAACTCGATCCACTCAAGCTGGCCAGCCTCGGTATCACTCAGGCTGAGGTAACCGACGCTATTGGCAAGGCCAATCAGGAAACCGGTGGTGCGTTGCTGGAGATGGCGGAGACCGAGTTCATGGTGCGCGCCTCCGGATACCTGAAGACGCTGAATGACTTTCGTGCCATTCCGCTCAAGCTCGGTGCTGGCGGGGTGCCAGTGTCCCTAGGCGACGTGGCGACGATCCAGCTGGGGCCGGAGATGCGCCGCGGCATCACTGAACTCGACGGCGAAGGCGAAACCGTCGGCGGCGTGGTGATTCTGCGCAGCGGCAAGAACGCTCGCGAAACCATTGCGGCGGTCAAGGCCAAACTGGACGACCTGAAAAGCAGTCTGCCGACCGGGGTGGAAATCGTCACCACCTACGACCGCAGCAAACTGATCGACCGCGCAGTGGAAAACCTCAGCTACAAACTGCTTGAGGAGTTCATCGTCGTCGCGTTGGTCTGTGGGATATTTCTCTGGCACCTACGTTCATCCCTAGTGGCCATTATCTCTTTGCCGGTGGGGGTGCTCATTGCCTTCATCGTCATGCGGCATCAAGGAATCAACGCCAACATCATGTCCCTTGGCGGGATTGCTATTGCCATCGGCGCCATGGTCGACGCCGCCGTGGTAATGATCGAGAACGCTCACAAGAAGATCGAGGCTTGGCATGTGGCCCATCCTGGGGAGGAGTTGAAGGGCGAACGTCACTGGCATGTGATAACCGAAGCGGCGGCGGAGGTGGGGCCGGCGCTGTTTTTCTGCCTGCTGATCATCACCCTATCGTTCATCCCGGTGTTCACCCTGGAGGCTCAAGAGGGTCGTCTGTTTGGTCCATTGGCCTTCACCAAGACCTATGCCATGGCGGCGGCGGCCGGACTCTCGGTAACCCTGGTGCCGGTACTGATGGGTTACTGGATTCGTGGTCGGATCCCCAAAGAGGACCAGAACCCGCTAAACCGCTGGTTGATCAGGATCTATCAGCCGGCCCTTGATGCGGTGTTACATCGACCCAAAGTCACCCTATTAATCGCGTTAATGGTTTTCCTCAGCGCGTTGTGGCCGATCTCTCGTTTGGGTGGCGAGTTCCTTCCTGCAATGGACGAGGGCGATTTGCTCTATATGCCTTCGGCTCTGCCGGGGTTGTCGGCACAGAAAGCGGCGCAGCTGCTGCAACAGACCGACCGCTTGATCAAGACGGTACCCGAAGTCGAACACGTTTTTGGTAAGGCTGGTCGTGCCGAAACCGCTACCGACCCGGCGCCGCTGGAGATGTTCGAGACCACTATCCAGTTCAAACCACGCGAACAGTGGCGTCCTGGTATGACCCAGGAAAAATTGGTGGAAGAGTTGGATCGAGTGGTGCGCGTCCCTGGGCTGACTAATATTTGGATACCACCGATCCGCAACCGCATGGACATGCTCGCCACTGGGATCAAGAGTCCGATTGGAGTGAAAATTGCCGGCACAAACTTGACGGAAATCGACGCGGCGACTCAGGCGGTCGAGCGCGTAGCCAAAAACGTGCCCGGGGTCAGTTCGGCTCTGGCTGAACGATTGACGGGCGGCCGCTACATCGATGTGGATATCGACCGCAAAGCCGCTGCCCGCTACGGGTTGAATATCGCTGATGTGCAGTCGATCGTCGCCGGTGCTATTGGTGGTGAGAATGTTGGCGAGACCATTGAAGGGCTCGCCCGTTTTCCGATCAATGTGCGCTATCCCCGAGAGTGGCGTGATTCGCTTGGCGCCCTAGAGCAACTGCCGATCTACACTCCGCTAGGGAGCCAGATCACCCTTGGCACGGTGGCGAAGGTCAAGGTCAGTGAAGGCCCGCCGATGCTCAAGAGCGAGAACGCCCGACCTTCCGGGTGGGTGTATATCGACGTACGTGGCCGGGACATTGCCTCAGTGGTTGCCGATCTGCGTCGTGTTGTCAATGAGCAGGTCAAGCTGCAGCCAGGCATGAGCCTGAGTTACTCGGGGCAGTTCGAGTTTCTTGAACGAGCCAACGCACGGCTCAAGCTGGTAGTGCCGGCCACGCTGATGATCATTTTCGTGCTGCTGTACCTGACGTTTTCCCGATTCGACGAGGCTTTGCTGATCATGGCCACCTTGCCGTTCGCCCTTACTGGTGGGGCATGGTTCCTCTACCTACTCGGCTTTAGCCTGTCGGTGGCTACCGGCGTCGGATTCATTGCTCTGGCGGGTGTGTCTGCCGAA
This sequence comes from Pseudomonas sp. ANT_H4, assembly GCF_008369295.1. Classification (GTDB taxonomy): domain Bacteria; phylum Pseudomonadota; class Gammaproteobacteria; order Pseudomonadales; family Pseudomonadaceae; genus Aquipseudomonas. Next base: position 29,192 of record NZ_VOBG01000025.1, read on the forward strand.
TTCGGCGTGATCATGCTGCTCTACTTGAAAAACGCCTGGGCCGAACGTGTAGAGGCCGGCGACAGTACCGAGCGAGGGCTAATAGCAGCAATTAGCGAAGGAGCCGTGCAGCGGGTTCGACCCAAGGCCATGACGGTGGCGGTCATCATTGCTGGCCTATTACCGATCCTATTGGGCAGCGGTTCCGGTAGCGAAATAATGAGCCGCATCGCTGCGCCCATGGTCGGTGGTATGGTTACCGCGCCCTTACTGTCCCTATTTGTCATCCCGGCAGCTTACCGATTGATGCGCCGACGACGCCTCGCGGTTGAATCCATACCCTCGGAAGGAAGCAGGCCATGAAGTGATTGTGTCCGCCACTGCACGCCCCATGATTGTTTGTGCAACGTCATCCAGCAGTCTGATTTTTTGGTCTGGCAGGGGGCGACCTTTATAATCAATCGGTGATCGAACTCTATCGGAACTGCGTCAAAACACGGCTGATAGAGATCGACGCTGGTGGCAGTGCGTTGGGCTGAACCTGATCATGGCGACTCCAAGGGCGTGGGTACAACGGCTACAGAGTGCGCTACCTGCGCCTGCCACACCTGCTGGAAGACCTCTTCGCGAAACTGATGGACAGCTACGCCAAGACCGATCTGCTGATCCTCGACTGGGGGCTTGTGCCGCTTACCGCCGAGCAACGGCGCGACATGCTGGAGTTGCTGGATGACCGCTCTATGCCGGTGGACAAATGGCATGAGCTTATCGTCGATCCGACCTTGGCCGATGCCATTTTGGATCGGCTGGTGCACAACGCTTCCTGCCTACTGACAAACAGCGTCAGCGAGTTTGGTTCCGTTGATGTGTCGCCTGCGGTATCTAAGCGCCCAGACCGGCCCTCGGAGCTTCCGGCTCCTACCTCCTGATGGTCTCGACCCCCGCTACGCGGAGTTTCTGCTTTACGCTCTGCAGAGATCACACCCGACTATCCACTCATGGCAGGTTCAGCCCTTCATTGCTCCGGTTTCGAGCAGCTACTACGGCCTCTGTTGACTTCTGTCGCCCATCCCGTCATCTCGCGATGCCGGTAGCACATGGCAGGCTAAACAGATCTCCCAGGGTAATTCGCGCGACCTTCCTGCTTATGCCTGTCGGATTTACGTCACAGCGCTCCGTGCAAGTATTGGGCTTGGGCAATTATGGCTACCTTACCCCGCTGTGCCGCCTAATCCGCTTCCTGTTCGTCAGGCCAGCATTTTGCCTCGGGCTTCCTTCAGATTCGCGGTCACCCGCGACACCCTTGCCTCTGGCTAACACTTCCCCTTGCCGGGTGTGTAGAGGACTTTCACCTCCAAGTCACCAGTGTGGCCACCACAGCCAAACTGGTTGCGCTTGCGCGCAACGCGCCATGCCTGGCGCACCATAAAAAAAGGCGCCACAAGGGCGCCTAAGCCGCCTCCCAACCAAAGGAGTAACAAAGAGACGGGTTGTACCTGGTGAGCTAGGTAGCTAATGCTCGATTTAGAGAATTTGCAGCGGGTACTCCACAATCAGACGAATCTCATCCAAATCTGATTCGAAGGCGGTAGCCCGAGTCGTCGCTTGGCGCACACGGAAGGACATGTCTTTCAGGGAGCCGGCTTGAATGATGTACTTAGCCTCGATGTCTCGCTCCCAACGCTTCTGGTCCTGCAGTGGAGCGCCATCAGCTCCTCGGCGCATATAGACGCTGTTCGCATTCGAGTAGTCAGCATCCCAGCCCTTCGCGTAACGAGTCATGAAGCTCAGGCCAGGAATGCCAAAGGACTGCATATTCAAGTCATAGCGTAGCTGCAAGGATTGCTCTTTCGGGGAGTTGAAGTCGCTGTATTGGATAGAGTTATCCAGGAAAATAGAATCAGATTGGCGCAGGTAATCAAAATCGTCATCCCCATTGCTGCGCTGGTAGCCAACGGTCAGCGTGTGGGCACCAAACTGGATACCGGTCTTACCGCTCCAGATGTTGTTATCGAAGCTGCCCAGCAGTTTTTTTCCCTCGTCGACTGCTCGGTAGTAGTTCAGGCCACCAATCAGCGCGACAGTCTCGGAAAGTGGGTAGCTTAACGTGGTGCCAGCGTAATACTGGTTCCACACATCTTTGAAGCGGCTGGTATAGAGACTCACACCGATATGTTCGTTAACGGTGTAATCGCCACCCAAGTAGGCGATCCAAGGCGCGTCTACAGATCCTGCATAGAACGTAGCGAAACCATCGCGCATGCTGCTTGAATTCGGTTGGCTCATCGCATGCAGGCGACCACCCTGCAAGGTCAGGCCTTCAATGCTGGTGTTGGCAAACGTGGCGCCACGAAAGCTCTCAGGCAGCAGTCGTGAGTCCCCATACGCCACAACAGGCGTGGAAGGAAATACGTCCCCAACCTTGACGACCGTATCTAGCAAGCGAAGCTTGGCTGCTCCACCGACTTTTGAATAGGTATCCTCAGGCTGACCCTTGCTGTTGTAGGGCATGATGTCTACTGTGCCACCGGCTCCAGAACGGCCATCACCCGAGTCAAGCTTGATCCCCTGCATTGCGAATGCATCAATGCCGAAGCCCACAGTGCCCTGTGTGAAGCCTGACTCAAAACGTCCGATAATTCCGTGAGCCCACTCTTCGGAGTAACCGTTCCCCGTTCGACTGGACTGACCGTTGCGAAAGTCGCGATTGAAGTAGAGATTTCGGTTGAGAATGTTAAAACTGCTCCCCTCAATGAACCCCTCTGGCTTTTGCTCAACGGCCACTGCAACCTGCCCCAGACTCATGCCAAGGGCAATGAGGGAAAGACCATAAAAGTTATTATTATTATTCATGTAATACCCCAGGCTTTTGCTTGGCAGAGTTTTAATGTGAAATATTTATGATTATAAGCATGCAGGTGAACACCCTGCGTGCAGCAGCATAGTTTCACATCTAAAATAACGCTAGCATGACCTAAAAATTACTTTTTTGTCAGCGGAATGTAATTATCCACTTGGTGCTCCATAAATAAACCTTAGTTTCTCTAATGCACTTGGACCGTAAGCGATCAGCCACCATGAGGGCAATTACTGACCAGCACTTGGTACTCGAGGGTATTCAACTTGCCACTCGAGTCTTCGTAGGTCATACGCGAAGGGGCCAACCCACAGTATCTAGATCCTGTGGTTGGGGTCATACTGATAACTTTTGCGATATCAAGGTTCAAACCATACTGGTAATGAACAACCTCAGGTATGGCCTTACCATTTTTGATGGCATATTGCTCCATCGCCTGCTGATTTTCTTGCATCATCCGACCAAAGACGCGATCCCCTCCACCCTCAGCTATGGCAAAGGACGAAACTGCCAATACCGCAATAGCGATGACTGCCTTCAATGATTTCATGACCCTCTCCTAACTCTAATTCACTGATGGTTAGAGAGTAGCTAATGATACCTGTCAGAAAGCTGCCGTTAACATTACATATCTGTCAGGCAAGGTCTTTACTCAATTAATGGCATGCTTAACAGCGCGCCTATAATTTGTGTTTCGACCGTTATTAGGTGACGTTCGGTACTAAACTCAATTCGCAACGAAGTGTTAACCAACCAAGAGCTGACAGAAATGTAATTTTAATTTCAGTCGACTGTCCGCCGAGCGTGGTCTAGGGTGAAATATGAGCCCTTGGCCCTTGGGTATGCACTTACTTGAATGCTATTTAACAGCATCTTGCTCGCGTTACGCTTGGTGCTTGTCTGCAGTATCACTCATCCGCGATCAGTCTGAAATGATCAGTTGTTTTTAATAGAAATTATCGAATGCCGCTGGTCTCAGCACCACTGCTAGTGTTGTCTTTCCTTGGATGCAATGGAGAACATAGCTATGAGCGACACCCCGGTTACCTCTCACAGAAACACTCACCAATACCTGCGGCCTTGCGTTGAGGCGTGTAGCGACTGCCACAAAACCTGTCTGAATACAGCGATGACCCATTGCCTTGAGGCGGGGGGTAAACACCTTGAGGCCGAACATTTTCGCCTAATGATCAACTGCGCCGAGATCTGTCAGACGTCGGCCAATTTCTTGTTGAGTGGTTCCACCTTTCACCACCACGTTTGTGGGGTTTGCGCCGAGATCTGTGATGCTTGCGTGAAGAGCTGCGAACAGGTCGGTGGTATGGAAGATTGCGTCAGGGCCTGCCGTGAATGCGCAGAGATCTGCCGAAAAATGGCTGGCGAACAGAGTTAGTCAAGCCCCATGCAGTACAGAAATAGCAATTTCCGTGTTCGGGGGCCATGGCATGCATGTGCCAACCCTTCGGCGCTAATAGGAGATTCACAATGTCACAGCATATCAAGCACAACAGCTCTAGCCGGTTCACTTTGTCGATGAGGGTGGTAGCGATGGCTGTCGCGGTAATGGCAGCAGCGCCGACGTGGACTAATGCCGCAGAACCCACGAAAAGCGAAGCGATGCAGATGCCTTCCGAGCAGAAGGATCATTCGAAGATGATGAAACAAATGGGCGGCATGTCCATGACTGGTGACGTGGATTATGACTTCGCGGCCAACATGCGCATGCACCACCAAATGGCAGTCGAGATGGCGCAAGCCGAACTCCAGAACGGAAAAAATCCAGAGATGCTCCGTATGGCCAAGGACATAATTGCCGCACAGAAGAAGGAAATCGCCGTATTCGATCAGTGGATTAAAGCGAATAAAAAGCCATGACTATGGTGATGCCGAAGTCGATCTGTGCGCCGTATCTTTGAAGGAAATAACCGCGCCGGTTTGGACGGTAATTCGCTGCCGGCGCATATCACGGTGAACTGGTACTGGACGAAAACTATGCTGCGCTTGGTCCATGGATTTCCAAAACCATTCGAGATAGGCCAAAGACCTGCAAGCAAAGGCACTATTTGAGTCCGAGATGATCTTCTTCCTCTGTCACTGCGCGTTGAGAAGCAAAATCGTTTGAGAGCAGTAGAGACATTGCGAGACCAGAACATGGGCCAAAGCGTTCTGTTCGAGCTAATTTCGATAACTGCATGATGGCCGGTATTGTCCTGCTCGTGGCGCGGATGAGCCGCGTGGTCGGCGGAGCGATTATACCCCGTGCAATGTGTTGGATATGACCGCTCCGCGCTTTGGTACCGCCAGATACGGTCTGATCGGGGCGCCGCGCAAGTACGCTGGCTGGGCGTCTCGAAAATGGCCAACTTTAGAGGGACCGAGGCTGCGCTTACGCCAAAGTGATCGTACGCGGTCAAAAATGACTAATCGGTTGCCGGAAACGACGGTTTTACAGTCGTCCGGCGACCCGTTCGTGGTCGTGGCGCGAGACGGCGAGATGCTTGCGTCTGCCGAGGCCAACACCGTTAATTATCAGTTTCGGACAACGCTACGCAGTGACTTAGACAGCGTTTCAGCTCGGTAAATGAATGATAGATACCAAGTTGGCCGGTGGTCTGACCGCCTGAAACAGTAGTTTTTGGAGTTAGAACTGGGCGCCTCAATTCACTGCCAAATGACTCTGGCTCCGGCAGCGTCGGCAATAGAAGGAAAGCCGGATGACAAGCAAGCAGGCTCAATATCATGTGGTGGATTGCCTTATCGTCGGTGCAGGCCCTGCCGGGCTGACGGCGGCTATCTATTTGGCGCGCTATCGCCGACAGGTTCTCCTGGTTGATGCCGGCCAGAGCCGTGCGGAGCTGATCCCGATCACGCACAACTATCCCGGTTTTCCTCAAGGTGTTTCGGGCGCCGAGTTGTTGGCTCGGCTGCGCAATCAGGCAGAGCGCTACAATGTTTATGTCCGACGAGCCACCGTGAAAGCACTATCAAAGCGAGGAGACGACTTCATCGCCGACATCGACGATGACCGCGTTGTTGCGTCAACTGTGATTCTTGCCACCGGCGTTATTGATAAGCCTCCTGAGATACCCAATCTACGTGAGGCCACTCTCGGTGGCTATGTGCGTTGGTGCCCGATTTGCGACGGATACGATGTCATCGACCAGGACATTGCTCTTCTCGCCTCCGCCGAGGAAGGTTTCAAGCATGCGCTATTTCTCCGTACCTACACCCGCCAGCTCACACTTATTGTGCAACCGGGCGGCAGAGAACTAGACAACGACGAACGTCTCAAAATTGCACAGGCAGGCGTCCGTCTCATCGAGGAACCGATCGAGCAAATCCGCAAGATCAAAGGGCATCGTGTGGCGCTACGCTTGGCTAACGGCGACGAACTCAGTTTCGACACCCTATACCCGATGCTTGGCTCCAACGCACGGACCGAATTGGCCAAAAGCCTCGGCGTAACTTTTGAGAGCGATGGCGAGTTGGTGGTGGACACCGACCAGCGCACGTCAGTCCTAGGGTTGTACGCGGCGGGCGATGTAGTCAACGCGCTCAATCAGATGAGTGTTGGAGTCGCCCATGCGGCGACTGCGGCGACCGCGATACACAACGCCCTCAAGGACAACTATCGCTGATAAGTTAATCTCGAAGAACGGTCTGCTTCGGCCATACACTGATAGCAGCCCACGACATTACGTGCTGGTGAGAGGCAGCTCGGACTGAGCAGCGACCTTTATTTCTGCTCATTAGCAGTAGGGATTTAGTCGGTAATGCTGCGCTGCATGGGGATAGCGTTAATACCACCCAGGCGACACGAGCCTGAGAGGCAAGGCTACGGGAGATGAGCACAGCCACAGCCTTCGCCGCGGGTCGGCTACGAGCGCTTACCGTGCCGGAGCAGACTTTCTCGAGATCAAGCGTCAGGTGGCTGGCGGCGCGATGGCACCGTATACGGCTATATCGAGGGGCCGAGGTACCGGCGCTGCTCGATGAAGCAGAACCGAAGACCCCAATCTGCCGCGCTATACGGAGATCGTGGTTATTGTGCATACATCGGTAGGGAATACTCGGAGTCAGACGATGCCGTTGATCAAAGCAAGTACGCTCTTATCCGCCTTTTTTGCATTCACGACGACGGGCTGCCAACCCCCCAGCGTTCAGCCATTATCAATCACTGGGGATGCCGTAGCGCGACCTCAATCGGCGTGTCAAAAGGAGGACTTCATCTGGAAAAACAAGATTGTGCCTTCCCTCTACGGCTCTGAACTCCCAGCGCTGACTGCGCCAGGCATCGGCGATACCTTAACCTTGGCAATGCCGAGTTTTACGGTTAAGTCGCTGACTGCGCAAGGCGATGAGCTGGAGCAAGGGCGGCGCAAATTGGTGCATGCATTTGGTGCAGAGGCGCGCTTCCGGTTTGTGGCAAACCGTGGAGTGGCGAGTCGCTATACCGGCATCTTCCAAAGTGGCGCCGACTGCGTGATCGGCCGTCTTTCGGTGGCGACTAAGCCGACGGATACGCACTCTGTGCCGGCCTTAGCTTTGAAGTTTTTCATTGACGATAATCACCCGTCGGTCAATCTACAGGTTATGAACTCCATCGACGGCCAAGAGGGATACAACTTCTTCGAAAAGACTTTCAGCAACATCATTCCACCCGCAACCTCTTTTGCGACGCGCTTACTAGCCGGTTTCTTTGAATGGGCAGCCATACGTTTTGGGGCTAGAGATTCAGATCCTGGTCACTTGACCGTTGAGCACCTGGCCGGCATTAACATCGATGGCTCTAAAGTGGCTGCGCCAAGGGCGCCTTATCAACTTATTTTTAAGCCACGGCCGGCAGCTGTTGCTCGCTTCAACGGGGTGACAATGCAGGATGACTTTCGGATAAAGCTGACTGACTTCCCTGTCGGAGAGGTGCTGTACGACGTTTACGCCTTGGATAAAGGCGAGACGGTCGAGCAGGCTAAACTTTTAGGCCAGCTGGTTCTAAATTCCAAGATCGTGGCATCTCGGTATGGCGACGAAAAGCTCTACTTTCAACACAATATGCAAAGATAGTTCGACTGGACTGACCGTTGCGAAAGTCGCGATTGAAGTAGAGATTGCGGTTGAGAATGTTAAAGTTGCTCCCTTCAATGAACCCCTCTGGTTTTTGCTCAACGGCCACTGCAAACTGCCCCATACTCATGCCAAGGGCAATGAGGGGAAGACCATAAAAGTTTTTATTATTCATGTAACACTCCAGGCTATAGCTTGGCAGAGTTTCTTTATGAAATATTTTATCGTTATAAAAACCCTCCGGCACGTGAGAGTTTCTTCTACGCGCCGGCAGACATGACTCCATACAAAAGATAACTCAAGTGCGGCCTGAAAATTACTTTTATGTCAGCTAGCCGTAAGCGCGATTAAACAATCAAACCAAATAATATGACGCAGACATGGCTCCTTTGGACTAGCCTCCGTGCTGGCATTTGGTACCCATAACTATGTACTCCAAGGTATTGAGTTTGCCAGCAGAGTCCTCATAGGTCATGCGCGAAGGCGCAACGTCACAGGATTTGTTGGCTTGGGTGACACTAACTACCTTCTGAACATCCAGGTTCATACCATATTCATAATGAACAATCTCAGGTATGGCTTTACTATTTTTGAGAGCGTATTGCTCCATCGCCTGTTGATTTTCTTGCATCATCCGACCATAAACACGATCTCCTCCGCCTTCAGCCATGGCAAAGGATGAAACTACCAATATCGAAATAGCGATGACTGCATTCAATGTTTTCATGATTCTACGAGCTCTAATTCACTGGTGACTAGATAGTAGCTAATGATACCTGTCAGAAAGCTGCCGTTAACATTACATGTCTGTCAGGCAAGGTCTTTGCTCCGTTAATGGCATACTTAAGAGAACTCTGAAAAAGACTTCCAGCTCTGGTGAAATAACGAACATGACGGTTTTACCCCATGAAACAGATGTCCTTCGCTGATGCCTAGTACGCCGGCAAACGTAAGCAGACCCGCCGCGAGCGCTTCCTGATTGAAATGGATCAGGTCGTGACCTAGAAGGGCTTGATTGCCTTGATCGAACCGCATTATCCGAAGGGCGAAGTCGGTCATCCAGCGTATCCGTTGATGGCGATGCTGCGGGTTCATCTGATGCCGAACTGGTTCGGCTCCAGCGATCCGGCGATGGAAGAGGCACTGTATGAGACCACGATCCTGCGCCAGTTTTCCGGCCTACATCTGGATCGAATTCCCGATGAAACCACGATCCTGAACTTCCGCCGCCTGCTAGAAAAACATGAACTGGCGGGCAGGATTTTGCAGATCATCAACGGTTATCTGGACGATCGTGGCTTGATACGGCGCCAAGGCACCGTGGTCGATGCGACGATCAGTCATGCCCGAGCCCGAGCTCGACCAAGAACAAGGACGGCAAGCGCGATCCGGAAAGGCATCAGATGAAGAAGGAGAATATGTATTTCTTCGGGATGAAAGCGCACATTGGCGTCGATACCGAGTCCGGTTTAATGCATAGCCGACGAGGGCTGTTGACAAATAGCGATCTTGAAAGAGTTCAACGGCGGGCTTCCTGAGGAGCTCATCACCAATTATTTTTGACCGTAAAAAATAAGAAATTAATAAATAACAGTAGGTTATTGACGAATCGAATGACCCCCCTTATCTAGGCATATCTCTCACTTGGCCTTTGACTCCGAAAGTTGACTGGAGAGCACCGCGTTATCTTGCAGGAGGAGCTGCTTGTCTGTGGTCAACTCGGTCAGTTGGGTTTTAGCTCGGGTTAAATGTTCCGTCAGCAGGGCACGCTCCCGTTCGCTTACGGCCAGGTTCGTCTGCGTCTCTGCCAAAGACTGCGCGCCATGCCCATGGCGCTGTTCCAGAGCAAGATGGTGTTGGCGCCGATGCCGAATTGATCCACGCGCCGACTAAAGACTGACCCAAGTCCAATCTAACGAAATGCAGCACTGGCATTGGTTCGCAAGAATTCAGAGGGGCTCAGTAAAATCTCGGCACGTGGGTCAATTCGGCATCGGCGCAAACACCCAAGTTCAGGCTTGAATGACCAGCGATTGTTGCCGAGATTTACCAGCCTGCTAGCGTCGTATTGGCCGAGCGGCGCCGTGATCGCCAGGCTGGCGCCGATTATCACATCCTGTTGATAGCTGGGGAACTCCGTCAGGGACATCGCCGGGGCGCCATATAAGTTGACCGAGAAGCGGAATCTTGGATCGATCAACCCTGTAACATTACGATCCTTGGGTTCACCGGCGAGCAGAGCCCGTCAATCTTGCCTCAGGCACCACGATATCGAACTTCCCGGAGCGGCCCCAGACGTCCAGAGATTTGGCAAAAGCAAGCACGACAGTCTTTATATTGAGCTTGGCATCTTGGAGCGGGATTGAGGGGTGGGCCGTCACGCTGCCGTTGAGATCGCTGTAGCCCATGAGCAGGAAATTGATACCGACCGGCGTATTGGCGTAGGACCTGGGTTCGAGATCCTCTGCGACTGCACCGGGGCTACTATGATGAGCGAAGCGGATGCGAACCGAACCAACCTGACGACGCAGAGTTTGTATTTCATTCACATTCGCTCGCTTCCTGTGAGGACCCCAGAGTTCTATGTATTGTTGTAGCGCATCAGCATTCGTTTGGCACTGACAGCTGCCACCAGCACTGTGTGGCCGCACTTCGATCGGATACTCTTGGCCGATCCTCGATTGACCAAAGCATCACGCACTTCCTTGAACCGCTTCCGGATGATGCCGGCGGCCTGGCATTGCAGTTTCCAGTCCTCATACAGGACTAGCACCTCATGATCTGCACGCCCCTATCGCGCCAGCACCAATAGCGCCTGCCCCCCATCACCAAGGTGACAGTCAGCCAAGCGGCAGGCACTATCAGCATCAACAAGGCTGCATTCGACTTGAGCACTTGAAGTGCTGGACGACGGAAACGTCTGAGCAGATACCGGTGCAGTGGGGGGTGTAGTGGTCAACTGCCGTGCAAATAATTTTTTTAAACGATAAATCGAGAGATTAATGCCGCAGATAGCAACGACGCTCCGTGAGTTTAAAACGGGTCTGGCCCCGGCTCTACACCAGTGAAGGTGATCTCAACGGGGTCACTTTCGCGCTGCCACGCTAGCTGATAGACCAGCCACTGGTGCTTTCCTTCTTTACGATCAGCCACCAACAACAGCGTCCATCCTGCCCTCAGCAACTGGTTGGCGTTTTCCTCGCTGCGAGTGCTGATCAACCTCTTCGTTTGGTCTATCGCCATTGCCAATTTCCGTAATGTGCCATCGTTATAGAGGCGTAAAGGCTAGCAGGCCATTTGATGATGAGCCCCTATGCGCAATCCCTTCAATGCGTATGTATTGGTAGCAGAGCTTAGGCGACAACTGGGCGGATTGTGTTGCCATGACGTTTTCTTATAGATCAAAACTAATCAGCTGAAGGTGGTCAAATCGAATGCAAATGTGGTGGTCAATTAGCATGCAATTTCCAATCTCTAGTTTTGTACCAAGCTCAACCGTTAGAAAATCATCAGCCAAGTCGCGTCCTGCAAGCCGGTTTTAGGTTTGAACAATAGACAAGTTTCTGATCAGAGCAAACCTACCGAAATATGTTGACTAGACATTTATTGACTTAAATTTACACATCTAAACATATGAGCGCTGCATACAACCACCACTCAAGCCTTGAGCTTTCATAGTCGACATATGTTCCCCATTATAAAACAAGAGCCGGCGATGGAAAGCCCGCAGGCACCCGAAAAGAGCAGAAAGGCAGCTTCGTGCCGCCCTCGGATATAGGACCTAAAATGGTAAAGCTCATGACGCGGCCCTTCACAAGAACTGTACGAACATACAGTTAACTTTGTAGGGCGCTTGCGGTCAATTTCTCTGTAGGGGATTTCGACAGTCGGTCAGCGCGCAATACTCCTGACGTACGCCTTCAGGTCGCAGAGCGATCAACCTGCCGACCATAGCTTCTTGACGAGTAAGTCTAAGAATATGGCCCAGAAAATTGCTAACACAGCTGTTAATGCAAGCCACCGTAAGTCCATGATCAAAAATCCAAAAACCGCCCTGTTGTGGACTTTTTATCACTCAAAGATGGGCAGATATATGAGACCATTCCTAAAATTATTATTTAATGGCAATAGCCCTCACATACGCCTGACTTGGTTGCCGCTATCGGTGATGGCGACAATTCGTTGAGCATCCGCGGGGATCGATCTACTCGCCGAATGGCGCCAGACTTTACTTGGTCTACACTCCACCAATCGAGCTACCACTCCCCCTAGATGCTCGACTTCGGCCCGCCATGTGCGGGCTTTTTCATTAGCCTCTAAACCTGAGGCTTTCATAACTCCTCTCGCAAGTCAGCCCGGCTATTCGGGCTCTGTCATACGCAACCGCCATCTCTCCCGCTCTTTCATCAGCGCGCTTGAGCACGTCGGCAAGCACCATTGCGGCGCGACCAACTGCCGCTCATACCCGATCCGCTGCCGACGCTCTGCCAGCAAAGCCCGGACCTTCACTTCTAGGCTGTCGGACATCTTCAAGCCAGCGGCGGCCCAGGGCGGCACCGCCACCTCCTGCGTTTTGCACAGCACCAGCACCGGCACCTCGACCCGCACAGCGCGGACCTCCGACTCCCAGGTCGCGCATTCAGCCAGCACCAGCATCGCCCCCATCACCAGCCACCTCATAGCCCCAACGCCTGATCAATGATCGACTCTGCCGCTTGGACTGGATCGCCGCCGCTTCGCTCCCGCAACTCCCCCGCCTGCACTAGCTCGCCCAGTTTCTTGCCCTGCTCACCGGCCAGCACTTCCAAGTTGTCGCGGCCGTTTTTGGCCGTGGACAGATCACTGTTCGCGGTATCGAGCAGTGGGCGGTAGTGACCGGCGGCAAGCCGCGCACCGCCGGCCGCACCAACGGCCAACAACAGGAGCACCGCCAGGCCAATACCTGCAAGCCGCCACGCCGCGGAACTCATGGCACATCCTTGAAAAATACGTGGTGCCCGAGTTTCAGCGTCTGCTTGGCACCTTTCGCCCAGGTCGGCGGCTTTGGCATGGTGGTCGCGTAGTAGTGCGTGGCCCCGCCAGTTGGATCTGGTACCGAGCCCGACATCACCTGGTCAGCTGCGCGCTGGGCCTGGGCGAACTGCCTGGCCGGGATCGGTTTGGCGCGACAAAGTCGTCCGCCAATTCGTTATCGCAACCGTGGTATGGGGTGTCATCGGCATGGCCATGGGGGTGTGGATCGCCTCGCAACTGGTGTGGCCAGAGATGAACCTGGACTTGCCCTGGACCACCTTTGGCCGCTTGCGGCCCTTGCACACCAGCCTGGTGATTTTCGGCTTTGCCGGCAGCGCGCAATTCGCCGCCAGCTATTACGCGGTGCAGCGGACCTGCCAGGTACGGCTGTATTGCGACACCTTGGCAGCCTTTACCTTCTGGGGTTGGCAGTCGGTGATCGTGATCATGTTCATCACCCTGCCCCTGGGCTACACCACCACCAAGGAATACGCGGAGATCGAGTTCTCCGGCGCGGTGTGGATGACCGTGGTGTGGGTGGCTTACGCCATTGTATTTTTCACCACCGTGGTGCAGCGCAAGACCAAACACATCTATGTCGGCAACTGGTTCTTCGGCGCGTTTATCGTGGTGATTGCCATGTTGCACGTGGTCAACCACCTGTCGATTCCGGTGGACTGGTTCAAGTCCTACCCGGTGTATTGCGGCGCCACCGATGCCATGGTGCAGTGGTGGTATGGGCATAACGCCGTGGGCTTTTTCCTCACCACGGGTTTTCTGGGGATGATGTATTACTTCGTACCGAAACAGGTCGGTCGGCCGGTGTATTCCTATCGCCTGTCCATCGTGCATTTCTGGGCGTTGATCACCCTGTACATCTGGGCCGGGCCCCATCACTTGCACTACACGGCGCTGCCGGACTGGGTGCAGTCGTTGGGCATGGCGATGTCGCTGATCCTGCTGGCGCCAAGTTGGGTCGCGATGATCACCTTCGGCTCGCTGTCCCACATGATCCCGAAAATTTACGGCCGCGCGCAGATGCACAGCATCCCGTTGATCAACCTGCACTTCTGGCTAGCGACCATCGGCACGGTGTTGTACATCGCCTCGATGTGGGTCAACGGCATTACTCAGGGCCTGATGTGGCGGGCGATCAACGACGACGGCACCCTCACCTATTCGTTTGTCGAAGCCTTGCAGGCCAGCCATCCGGGATTTGTGGTGCGGGTGGCGGACTTGAAGGTCGCGCAACTTAATGCGCAGATCGCCTGAAGGAGGCATTGGGCATGTGGGACATAGCGCTGAATCTGCTGGCGGTGGTGTGCCTCTACGGCGCCGTTGAATACTGCCTGCGTGGCCAGTCGCGGGAGGCGCTGGATGAGGCCAGCCTGATTCCGTTTGCCAATGACCCATAGGTGGCACGGCGCGTGGAGCTGGCGACCGGTAGCAGGTCAAGGCGGTGGCGCCGCAAGAGGCGAAACCAGGCTGGGGCAATGTCGAGCTTTAGATTTTTGTAGGAGCGAGGGGACGCCTAGTTCTTGCTCGCTCCTGCACGATCAACCGCGCTCGCGGGGGATCAGGCTCTGCAACTGCAAGGCCAGGAAGTTGGCATCGAAGGCGAAGGTGTCCGGGTCTTTCAGGCCGTTGGTTTTCTTCCACAGCCAGTCGTTTTTACCCGGCAGCAGCACCAGGGAAATACTGCCGTAGCGGGCGGCGGTCAAGCCCATCACTGATAGGGAAATCAGGCCGCCGGCGCCCATCACATCCGGCACGAACTCCACCGGTTTGCCGGCGATGTGGATGGTCAGCTTCTCGGTCTTGAAGGTCGATACTTCAGCGAGAACAGCCGGGCTGAACGCCACATACGCTTCACGCTGCACTTCCAGCAAACCGACGGTTTTCACTGGCTCCAGCCACTGCTGGATCTGGTCGAACAACTCGCCGATCTTTTGCGTCCAATGGGCCGATTGCACCTCAAATTGCTGCTGCTTGTGCGCTTCGCTATCGGCGTAATGACGAAGCATCTCGCCCAGTTGCTGTACATCGTCCATTGCGGTGTTCCTTGGGTGACCCATGTTGCGAGCCTGAATCATGGCAGATGCCGGCAGCGGGCGTATGACTAAAGCGTGGCCATTGGGTAAGGTGGGTAACTCGCCCACCTGTTTCAGGAGCTTTGCATGCGTACCATTGGCCTAATCGGCGGCATGAGCTGGGAGTC
Organism: Pseudomonas sp. ANT_H4; assembly: GCF_008369295.1. Lineage (GTDB taxonomy): Bacteria > Pseudomonadota > Gammaproteobacteria > Pseudomonadales > Pseudomonadaceae > Aquipseudomonas. Next base: position 44,323 of record NZ_VOBG01000025.1, read on the forward strand.
CAGCGCCGAGTATTACCGGATCATCAACCAGCGCGTGCGCGATCAACTCGGCCCGCTGCGCTCGGCGCAACTGTTGATGTACAGCGTCGACTTCGGCCCTGTGGAACAGGCCCAGCACGCCGGGCGCTGGGATGACGCGGCACTGATCCTGGAAGATGCGGCCCGCCGTCTGCAGGCCGGTGGCGCCGAGTGCATCGTGCTGTGTACCAACACCATGCATCGGGTGGCGCCACGAATTGAGGCGGCGGTGTCGATACCGTTTCTGCATATTGCCGACGCCGCTGGTGCCGCGGCGGTGCAAGAAAACACCCTGACCGTCGGCCTGCTGGGCACCGCGTTTACCATGGAACAGGACTTTCTCAAGGCACGCCTGGCGGCCCAAGGCTTGACCGTGCTAGTGCCAGACGCGCAAGAACGCCAGGCAGTGCACCGGATCATCTATGAGGAGTTGTGTGTCGGGGTGATCAGCGAGGCGTCACGCCAGGTCTATCAACAGGTGATCAAATCCCTGGCAGCTCGCGGCGCCCAGGCCATCATCCTCGGTTGCACGGAAATCGGCCTGCTGATCAAGCCCGAGCATTGCGACCTGCCGCTGCTGGACACCACCGAGCTGCATGCGCAGGCTGCGGTGGCGTTTGCCTTGGAGGACTAGGCTGACTTGCGCAGCCGCGCCATGGTCAGGGCATCGACAAAAACGCCGTCACGCAGGGCGTAATCGCGCAACCGGCCTTCGGTCTCGAAGCCGAACGTGTGATACAGGCGCTGGGCGGCTTCGTTGTCGCCGTACACCGTTAGTTCCACCCGGTGCAGGTTCATCCAGTTGTCGGCCACCTCCAGCGCTGCGCCCAGTAGTTTGGAGCCTACGCCCTTGCCTTGCCAGGCCACCGCAACGCCCATGCCGAGTGAGCCAACATGGCTTTGGCGAACGCGCAAGTACTGTTCCATCCCGAGTTGGCCGATCACCTCACCGGCATGCAGCGCCACCAACTGTAGCCGCCGCTCGTTATCCATCACCAGGCGTTTGCGCCAGGCCTCGACGGACTGGAAAGGCATTTGCAGCACCTGACGGCATACGGCCGGGTCGTTGTAGAGCGCGGCGACGCCTTCAAGATGGGCTTCGGTAAAGCGCTGAATGACGATCTGGGGTTCGGGGGCGTGCATTGTGTTTCATCCTTTGAAAAACAAATGGCCGACCAGTGTAGAGGGCATGCTCACAGGAAGGCGAGCCCAACGCTGCCGTCAGTTGGAACGCTGGGCCGCCAGGCGCCACACCCGCGCAATATCCGCCGCGCGCTCACGCAACAGTCGCGGCGCGTCGCTGCAGGCTTGTTCCAGGGTCATCGGCGCAGACGGCAAGGCAAACGCCGCATCCACACCGTGGGCGTACATCTGCTCGTAGCCATCGCCCAGGGTACCTGCGATGACGATCACCGGGACGTTGTGCTGCTTGGCGATGCGGGCCACACCAAACGGCGTTTTACCGCGCAGGGTCTGTGCGTCGAAACGGCCTTCTCCGGTGATCACCATGTCGGCGCCGCGCACGGCGGCTTCCAGGCCTACCAGTTCGGCGACCACTTCAACGCCTGCACGAAACTGCGCGCCGAGGAAGGCCTTGGCGGCGAAGCCCAGGCCGCCTGCTGCGCCGCTGCCGGGTTCGTCGCGTACATCCTTGGGCAGGACCTGGGCGCAGTGATCGGCAAAGTGGCCGAGGGCTTTGTCCAACTGTTCGACTTGCTGGGGGTTGGCGCCTTTTTGCGGGCCAAAAATTGCCGAAGCGCCGTGAGGACCGCACAGGGGATTGTTGACGTCAGCGGCGATTTCAAAGCGTACCTGGGCCAGGCGCGGGTCCAGTTGCTCCAGGTCGATATACGCCAACTTCGCCAGCGCCAGGCCGCCACGGGCCAGAAGCTCGCCGCTGGCATCACGCAGTTGCACACCGAGCGCCTGCATCGCCCCAGCGCCACCATCATTGGTGGCGCTGCCGCCAATCGCCAGGATGATGCGTTGGGCTCCGGCATCCAGAGCGGCACGGATCAATTCGCCGGTGCCAAAGGTGCTACTGGAACAGGCATCGCGCTTGCCCGGCGCCACCAGTTGCAAGCCGCTGGCTTCGGCCATTTCGATAATTGCGGTGTGGCTTGCGGCCAACCAGCCCCAACGTGCCTCTACCGTGCCACCCAACGGATCTTGCACCCGATTGCTACGCAACTCACCCTCGCAGGCCGCGAGCACCGACTCCACTGTGCCTTCACCGCCATCCGCCATCGGGCATTTGATCAACTGCGCGTCAGGCCAGACCTGTGCCAGACCTTGGGCAATGGCCTCGGCAACGCCTTCGGCACTCAGGCTGTCCTTGAACGAGTCGGGGGCGATGATGATCTTCATGGGCTTTCTCCGGTGTTTATGACGCCCATGCTGCCAGTTGACACAGGCAATAACGCCGGTCCTTTGCACAAGTTCCGGTGAGGTTTGTTGTTCATTTCTACAAAACCGCTCCTACACAGGCTGGGGGAGCAACTGTACGCCCAGGTACAACGCCAGCATTCCATCCAGGGTCAACGGATCGACGCCACTCAGCTCGGCGATGCGCTCCATGCGGTAGCGCAGGCTGTTGCGGTGAATGCCCAGGGCATCGGCGCAGGCCTGGCTCTGGCCATCGTGTTCGCACCAACTACGCAGCGTCGCCAGCAATTGGCCGTTGTTGTCCTTGGCCAGTACCTTGCGCAGGGGGTTGAGCAGCTCGTCGAGGGCATCATCGTTGCGATGGCGCCAGAGCATTACTGGCAAGCGGTAGCGCGTGAGGGTCAGCAGCCTCGACTGAGGCAGCACATCACGCCCGTAGGCGAGTAGATCGCCCACCCGTCTATAACAGCGGCGCAATCCAGACAGCCCATCGGCCTGTCCGCCCACAGCAACCCGCAGGATGTTCCAGCCCAGGCCTTCAAGTTTTTCCAGCAGGCGCGGGTTGTCCACCAGCACTGACGCCGGCCGGCACCACAGTAAAGAGAACTGCGCTGAGCTGACGCACCAGCTGTCCGGGTAGCGCGACGCCAGCCAGGCGCTCAAGGCGTCGGCCGTCTGCCCAGGGCCCAGCTCAAACAAATACGGCGTGCGGGCCAGTTGCGGCTTGAGACCCAGTTGCTGCGCTTCGTCCACCAGACGCGGCGAGTCGCCGCGCTCGGCCAGCAACAGGGCGAGCAAATCATCACAACGCTGGCGCCGCCATTGTTGCTCGGCCTGCTGGTGGCGCTGGCTGACCAGCATTTCAGCGGTCATGCGCACCAGTTCGGCGTAGGTGCGCAACAGCTCCGGTTCGCCGGTAATGCCCAGCACGCCGATCAAGCGCTGATCATGCAGCAGCGGCAGGTTGATCCCCGGCTGCACGCCCTTGAGGTGCTTGGCGGTCTGCCCGTCGATCTCCACCACCCGACCGTTGGCCAGCACCAGTTGTGCGCCTTCATGGCGGGTGTTGATGCGCTCCGGTTCACCGCTGCCGAGGATCAGGCCCTGGCTGTCCATGACGTTGACGTTATAGGGCAAAATGGCCATCGTCCGATCGACAATATCTTGCGCCAGGTCATGATCCAGTTCGAACATGGGGCTAAATTCCTTGGAAAGCGGTTTCTTTGAGCGGTTGTTCAAAGGCACAGCGCAAACGATTAATTGCTGTGCGCGGGCACAAAGACACCCACGATGGGGTGGCCGACACTCTGGGGGCGATCAACGTTACCCCCGCATTGCAAAAAATCATAATAAAGAGAGAACGCTATGTCACAGAGCGCCACCGCTACCCTGGCCAACGATGACGACAAAAACGCCGTCTACAAGCGCATCACCCTGCGCTTGATTCCCTTCATTTTCATCTGCTACCTATTCAATTATCTGGACCGCGTCAACGTCGGCTTTGCCAAGCTGCAGATGCTCGACGCCTTGAAGTTCAGTGAGACGGTATACGGCCTCGGCGCCGGGATCTTCTTTATCGGTTACGTGCTGTGCGGCGTGCCGAGCAACCTGGCGTTGACCAAGTTTGGTCCACGGCGCTGGATTGCGCTGATGATGATCGTCTGGGGCACCCTGTCGACGTGCCTGCTGTTCGTCACGACACCCACTCACTTCTATACCCTGCGCCTGTTTACCGGTGCCGCCGAAGCCGGGTTCTTCCCTGGCGTGGTGCTGTACCTCTCGCAGTGGTTCCCGACCTTCCGCCGTGGGCGGATCATGGCGCTGTTCATGTCGGCGATCCCGGTCTCCGGCCTGCTGGGCGGCCCGTTTTCCGGCTGGATCCTCAACCACTTCGCCGTTGGCCAAGGCGGGCTTGCGGGCTGGCAGTGGATGTTCCTGCTGCAAGGCATTCCAACGATCATCCTTGGCGCCCTGGCGTACTTCCTGCTCAGCGACAGCTTTGCCAACGCCAAGTGGCTCACCCCGCATGAGCGCTCAGTGCTGGAAGCCGACCAGGCGACGGACTTGGCCAACAAACCGAAAACCACCAGTGACTCCCTGCTGGAAGTATTCAAGAACCCAGCGATCTGGGCGTTTGGCCTGATTTACTTCTGCATTCAGAGCGGCGTATACGCCATCAACTTCTGGCTGCCGTCGATCATCAAGAACATGGGGTTCTCGGATAATCTGGTGATTGGCTGGCTCAGTGCAATCCCTTACCTGCTGGCCGCCGTCTTCATGTTGCTGGTGGGCCGTTCCGCTGACCTGCGCAAAGAGCGGCGCTGGCATCTTGTAGTACCGATGCTGATGGGTGCCATCGGCCTGATAATCGCGGTGAACTTCGCTACGACTCCGGCCATTGCCATCCTCGGCCTGACCATCGCCACCATGGGCGCCCTCACCGGCTTGCCAATGTTCTGGCCGGTGCCGACGGCCATGCTCAGTGCCGGCGCCGCAGCCGGTGGTTTGGCGTTGATCAACTCCATGGGGCAGATGGCGGGTTTCCTCAGTCCGTATTTGGTCGGGTTTGTGAAGGACGCCACCGGGTCTACCGATATGGCGCTGTATCTGCTGGCGGCGGTGATCGTGGCAGGTAGTGTGTTGGCGTTGCGGATGACGCGCACGCTGAAGGTGTAACGCGCTCGGTGCGGGCTTGCTCGCAAATGAAGATTCACGTGAACACAGCCGCTGGGCTTGTTCCAGAGCCTCGCTCTCTGGTATTGCATAGCCCACGTCATCCCTTATGAGGAGTTCACCATGATTTACCGCACACTGGGCCAGTCCGGGCTCAAGGTCAGCGCGCTGACCCTGGGCAGTATGATGTTTGGCGAGCAGACCAGCGCCGAGGACTCCTTGCGCATCATCGACAAGGCCTGGGATCAGGGTATCAATTTCATCGACACCGCCGACGTCTATACCGGTGGGCGTTCCGAAGAAATCGTCGGTGAAGCCATTGCCCGTCATCGCCAGGATTGGGTGGTGGCGTCCAAGGTTGGCTTCGGTCCGGCTGACGGCCCGCCCAACCGCAGCGGCTTGAGCCGCAAGCGAATGTTCAATGCCCTGGATGCCAGCCTCAGCCGCCTCGACACTGATTACCTGGACATCTACTACCTGCATCGCGAAGACCACCACACCCCACTGGAGGTGACGGTGTCAGCCATTGGCGACTTGATCCGCGAGGGCAAGATCCGCTATTGGGGCCTGTCCAACTATCGAGGCTGGCGCATCGCCGAGGTGATCCGCGTGGCCGAGCGCCTGGGGGTAGACAAGCCTGTCATCAGCCAGCCGCTGTACAACATCGTCAATCGCCAGGCCGAGGTGGAACAGATTACCGCTGCTGCTGCCTACGGCCTTGGCGTTGTTCCCTACAGCCCATTGGCTCGTGGCGTACTGAGCGGCAAGTACGCGCCGGATGTCACACCCGACGTCGGCAGCCGTGCCGGGCGCCAGGACAAGCGCATCCTGGAAACCGAATGGCGGGTCGAGTCCCTGCGCATTGCTCAGCAGATCCAGCAGTACACCCAGGGCCGGGGTGTCGGGATTGTCGAGTTTGCGATTGCCTGGGTGCTGAACAACACGGCGGTCAGTTCGGCCATTGTTGGGCCGCGCACCGAGGCGCAGTGGGATGCCTATACCCAGGCGCTAGCGGTGAAGATCAGTGCCGAGGATGAGGCATTCATTGATTCGCTGGTGACGCCAGGGCATGCCTCGACGCCAGGGTTCAATGATGTAGGGCATTTTGTGTCGGGGCGGATTGCTCATCCTTGATGAGCACCCTAAACCCCGTGGGAGCTGTCGAGCCTTGGCGAGGCTGCGATAGCTCCCACATTTTGATTTGTATTGTCAGTTAATCGAGCGGCACGTCCAGGCTCACCTTCACCCGGTCCATCACCACGATGCTGCGAAACCATTTGATGTTGCGGTTCTCATAGAACAACTGTCGCGCCAGGGTTTCGTAGGCCTTCATGGTTTCCACCACAACCACCAGCATGAAGTCGGCGTCGCCAGTGACGTAATAGCACTGCTGCACTTGAGGGATCGACATCTGCGCCTTGAGCACGTCGAGGTCTTCGATGTGGGTTCGTTCGGCATGCACCTCCACCAGGATGGTGATGGGCTTGCCCACCGCCTCCTGATTCACCACTGCCGTATTGGCAGTGATCGCCCCGCTCTGCTCCATGCGCTTGATCCGCCGTTGCACCGCAGCGGTAGACAGGCTGACCTGCTCGCCAATCACCCGCAGAGCCGTGGTGTTGTCATGCTGCAGGTGCTTGAGGATCGCCAGGTCGAAGGCATCGAGGGGTGGTTGTAGGTTGACGGGCATCAGGGCAGACCTTGGGGTGAGAAAATTTCTCATAAGATGCCGCAAAACAGAGCAAACGTCTCACAGCAAAAGCAATATATTCCCACCTTGATTTCCCCCCTCTCTTGTATGAATCGTCTTCGCGAGGACAGCGTGTCTAAAGGTGTTGCTCTATCGGTATTGGCCTCGGTGTTGTTTGCCGTGATGTATTACTTCACATCCTTGCTCACACCCTTGAGTGGCCTGGAGATTTTTGGTTGGCGGATGCTGCTGACAGTGCCGTGCATGACCGTGTTCATGGCAGTCAGCGGCGAATGGCGACGGGTGCTGGAGTTGGTCCGACTGCTGGCGGGCAAACCTCGGCTGATCGGAGGGATTTTGTTGTCTTCGGTATTGCTTGGGGTGCAGCTGTGGCTGTTCATGTGGGCGCCGCTCAACGGCCGCAGCCTGGATGTGTCCCTCGGTTACTTCCTGCTGCCGTTGACCATGGTCCTGACCGGTCGCCTGGTGTATGGCGAACGGCTGTCACGCCTGCAACAGATTGCGGTATTTTTTGCCGCCGCAGGCGTACTCAACGAACTGTACCAGGTGGGTGGTTTTTCCTGGGCGACACTGTTGGTGATCATTGGTTACCCAACCTACTTTGTTCTACGTAAACGGCTGGCTACCGACCATTTGGGCGGGCTGTGGCTCGATATGGCGCTGATGCTGCCGGTGGCGCTGTGGTTTGTGCAAAGCGGCGAACAGGGCTTTGCGGTGCTGGGTACCCACAAGGGGCTGTACGCGTTGATTCCCATGCTGGGGCTGATCAGTGCAGCAGCGCTGGTGAGCTATATCATTGCCAGCCGCTTGTTGGCGTTCAGCCTGTTTGGATTGCTCAGTTATGTGGAACCGGTGCTGTTGCTGGGGGTGGCCCTGTTACTGGGGGAAAGCATCGGGCCGGGAGAATGGTTGACGTATATCCCGATCTGGCTGGCGGTGGTGGTGCTGGTGTTTGAAGGGTTCAAGCATTTGGTGCGACAACGCAAAGCCTGATAACAGGCAAAACAAAGCCCGGCCGAGGAAGTCCTCGACCGGGCTTTTTTACAGCCTTGTCATCGATCAGTCAGCGGTCAATACACCACGACGCACCTGATCACGCTCGATGGATTCGAACAGTGCCTTGAAGTTGCCTTCACCGAACCCGTCATCACCCTTGCGCTGGATAAATTCGAAGAACACCGGCCCCATCAGGGTTTCCGAGAAGATTTGCAGCAGCAGGCGCCTGTCGCCTGCAACCGACGAACCGTCCAGCAGGATGCCCCGCGCTTGCAGTTGATCCACAGGTTCGCCGTGGTTTGGCAGGCGACCTTCGAGCATTTCGTAGTAGGTCTGCGGCGGCGCGGTCATGAAGCGCATACCGATCTTCTTCAACTGATCCCAGGTCTTGACCAGGTCGTCAGTGAGGAAGGCCACGTGCTGGATACCTTCGCCGTTGAACTGCATCAGGAACTCTTCGATCTGCCCGGCGCCCTTGGACGATTCTTCGTTGAGCGGGATGCGGATCATGCCATCCGGGGCGCTCATGGCCTTGGAGGTCAGGCCGGTGTACTCACCCTTGATATCGAAGTAGCGAGCTTCACGGAAGTTGAACAGCTTCTCGTAGAAGTTGGCCCAGTAGGCCATGCGCCCGCGATAGACGTTGTGGGTCAGGTGATCGATGACTTTCAGGCCGGCGCCCGGTGGGTTGCGATCAACGCCTTCCAGGTAGACGAAGTCGATGTCATAGATCGAACTGCCCTCGCCGAAACGGTCGATCAGGTACAGCGGCGCACCACCAATGCCTTTGATGGCTGGCAGGTTCAATTCCATCGGGCCGGTTTCGATATGGATCGGCTGGGCGCCAAGTTCCAGGGCGCGGGCGTAGGCCTGTTGGGCGTTCTTGACCCGGAACGCCATGCCGCACACCGACGGGCCATGCTCGGTGGCGAAGTAGGAGGCTACGCTGTTGGGTTCGTTGTTGAGGATCAGATTGATCTCGCCCTGACGGTACAGGTGCACGTTTTTCGAACGGTGGGTCGCGACTTTGGAAAAGCCCATGATCTCGAAGATCGGCTCAAGGGTGCCAGGGGTCGGCGATGCGAATTCGATGAATTCAAAGCCCATCAGGCCCATTGGGTTTTCGTATAAATCTGCCATGGTTTGGCGCCTCATCATCTTCTTAGAATTAACGGATATCGTTAGTTGCCAGCAAGGATGAGGGCGGCAGGTGGTGCACAGGAGATGCCCCGCACGCTGCGGGCGAGGAAGTCACCATAGATGAGTGGGGACCCGAGTAGCTTCATGGTTGGATCATTCTCTTACGGGCGTCTCTGACGGACGAGGCTTGCGTGAATGCAAGCACTTATTCTTGTATGCGTAAACCGATTCTACACAGCGTAACCAAGTTTGTCCGTATTCCCTATCAAAACCCTATGCCCTGGCAGGTGCAAGGGGTTTATTGCACAGATAAATCCCCACCAGGATCACTGCGCCTCCCAGATACATTGGCGCAGTCAGTTGTTCCCCCAGCAACAGCGCACCACAAATCACTGCCGTCAGCGGATTAAGGGCAATAAACACCCCAGAGCGGGTGGCGCCGATGCGCCGGATGCCATCGTAGTAACCAATGTAGGCCAGGGCCGATCCCAACACGCCGAGGTACAGCAGGCTCAGCAGTTGTGGCAGATGAATGGCGCCCAGCGCTTCAACCGTCAGCCTGCCCGTCACAAGGGTGGTGGTTGCAAGCATCAGCCTTCGGGCCTTGTGCGACGACCCGTTTATCCTGACCGAGGCTGGCTCTTCGCAACTGGTATCGCGTTTGTTCGTCGGCGCCGGACTCAAGCCGGATATCCGCTATCGCTGCCCGCAGTTGCTCAGCACCCTGGACACCGTGCGCCGTGGCGACGGGGTGACCCTGGTCGCCGAGCTGTCGCTGCCCGATACGCCACAACCGGGCTACCTGAAAAAGCCCCTCAAGCCGGCAGTCAAGCGACAGGTTGGGCTGGCGGTGTTGGATCAACGACAGTCGTCGCCGGCGACGCTGGCTTTTATCCGACTGGCCACACGTATCAATGCTGACTGAGCAGGCGCAGATGCGCGGCGCCATCTATCATGGCCCTGACCCACACTCTTTTTTGCACGGCTCCTGTTGTCCCGCCCGCCTTTGAGAGCCCTATCGCCGCTACCCGCTACAGGTCCGCGCCAATGCCACTGACCGTCAAAGGCCCACGAAAAAGCACCACCCGCCACCTGATCACCCTGCTCAGTGGAGTGTTGCCAATTGTGTTCGGCGTAGTGATCCTGTACTTGCAGGCCGAGCGCACGCTGGAACAAAGCACCGCCGAAACTGCTGGGGAAGCGGTGCGCCAGTTCGACCTGATGCTCGACAACACCGCCCTTGCCGCCCAGGAACTGCTGCCGCTGGCCGGTCATGAATGTGACAACCAGACGCAGTTGGCCCTGCGCGAACAGGTCACCCGCCGCCCCTTCGTGCGCGCTACCACCTTGTCGTGGCAAAAGAGCATTTATTGCAGCTCATTGTTCGGCGGCAATTACGTGTCACCGGTCAATCCGGACGACTACGTCAACGGCCGCCTGTGGTTGATGAATGGCAATCCGGTGACACCCGACACGGCGTTGCTGGTGTACCGGCTCACGCAAGGCGATCAGGGCGCCTTTGCCTCCATCGACGGCTACCACCTGACGAACGCTTTGCGCCTGATCAGCCGCTACGCGGACCTGCTGCTGCAGGTCGGGCCCAACTGGCTGGCGTCCGACGGAAAAGTCCATGACACGACCCCCCCTGTGTTTGCCGTGGCCCATTATCAACTTGACTCCAAACGGTACGTCTACAGCATCGAAGCCGGCATGCCCGAAGGTGAGGTGTGGCGCTACATGGAGGCCCGATATCCGGCGCTGTTCAGCCTGGTGGTGTTCTTCGGCGTACTGGCGGGCATCCTCGCGCACTGGTTGCAAAAGCGCTCATCCTCCCCTACCCGCGAGCTGCAACGAGCGTTGGGAGCCAACGAGTTTGTGCCTTACTTCCAGCCGGTCGTTCGCGGCGATACACGCCAATGGGCCGGCTGTGAAGTACTGATGCGCTGGAAGCACCCCAAGGAAGGCCTGGTGCGTCCTGACCTGTTTATCCCCTTGGCCGAACATTCGGGGCTAATCGTCCCGATGACCCGTGCATTGATGCGCCAGACCGCCGCGCAGTTGGCGCCACACGCCGATTCATTGATTGCCGGCTTCCATGTGGGCATCAATATCACCGCCAGCCATTGCCACGACCTGGAGCTGGTAGAGGACTGCCGGGAATTTCTCGCCGCCTTCCCTCCGGGCCAGGTCACGCTGGTGCTGGAGTTGACCGAACGGGAGCTGATCGAGCCCACCGACATCACTCGCCAACTGTTCGAAGCCCTGCACAACCTGGGAGTCATGATTGCCATTGACGACTTCGGTACCGGCCATTCCAGCCTGGGCTATTTGCGCAACTTCAACGTCGACTACTTGAAGATCGACCAAAGCTTTGTGGCGATGATCGGGGCCGATGCTCTATCGCGGCATATACTCGACAGCATCATTGAACTGTCCGCCAAGCTTGAGCTGGGCATCGTCGCCGAAGGGGTCGAAACAGACGAACAATGCCAGTATCTTGCAGCGCAGGGTGTGGATTTTTTGCAGGGTTATCTGTTTGGGCGACCCATGCCGTGTGCTGAGTTTATTCAAAGCCTGCACAGCCATTGATAGCCATCTACCCTCTGAATGAAATATCGTTATTTATACAAACGTCATGATTTACTCTTAACGAATTAACTACTACAATTTTTCCTGCCTGTGCAAAACTGACAGGAGGGTCACTTTCGTTGAGTCACCTTAAGGCTCTTGGCTTATAGCTTTGTATGCAGTTGGTATCAGCCAAATACACTATTGGAGTACAGATTTTGTCCAGACTCGCCGAATTTCGCGCAGCAGAAAAAGCCCTTCAAGAGCAGCTCGCCCAGCTGGAATCCCTGAAGAACGACGCCGGCCTGAAGAAAGAAATCGAATTCGAAGAAAAGCTTCAAGGCCTGATGAAAACCTACGGCAAGAGCCTGCGTGACATCATCGCCATCCTTGATCCAAACCTGGGCAAGTCTGGCATTAAAGTGGCGACCGCACCAAAACAGCGCCGCGCACGCGTGGTCAAGGTCTATCACAACCCGCACACCGGCGAGTTGATTGAGACCAAAGGCGGCAACCACCGCGGCCTGAAGGCCTGGAAAGAACAGTACGGCGCAGCCACTGTAGATTCCTGGCTTCGCGGCTAGTACAAAGGTACTAATGAAAGCCCTGCACCTGCAGGGCTTTTTTGTTTTGGGGTACTCGCTTTCGAAGAAAAAGCCGTTGCTTGGCGCTTTCGATAATCAACTTTAAAAAACATTTCATTTTGTAAAAATACCAATAACACCACTCACCCGCAACGCCACGATATAGCCACTAAGTTGCACCCGCTGGCTATCATTGGAAAAATCTGACGCTCTAGTCTGAGGGATCAAAGTTTCAGGCTGTCGCGCACAGAATTGACTTCATCCTTGCTCGCGGCATAAGCCTCGGCCTGCCCGGCGTATGAAAGAACATAAGCCTTATCGGTATCAACAGCCCCCACCAATGTTTGTGACAACACATGCCGGCCGTTTTCGGTGATGACGCAGGTAGTTTCCAGAGCCTCAAAACGGCTTAATGTTGTCGGATGAATCTTGCTGCAGACGCTTTGATAACCCGTGCGAGCGAAATCCTTCTGGATGGTCTTGCGCATCTCCAGTAGCACACCCTGCAAATTGACTTTATGCCCGGCCGCAATGGGGGTGCCCGTCAATTCCATGACCATTAGCGTCGTACCGTTTTCATCGTTTTTTATCGCACGCTGACGGGAAACCGTCGAGGGCTGGGTAGGCGCCTCATCGTCGGGTACGACCTCTTCCACCTGCCAGCCACTGGGCCAGTGAATTTGCGGGTCGGCAGCCAACACAGCAGTGCTGCCGAGCAACAGGCACAGGATACTCAACAGCGATTTGCGGAATCGGGTCATTGTGAAAAACACTCGCTGGCCAAGGGACAAAGTTTGAGCCCCAGCGCACGCTAGCCGCAAGGCCCGCGCGACCTTTTTCATTTGGCGCGGCAGACGGGGCCTGCGTATCATGGACCCGCTGCACGGACGCCTGGCAACCGCACACCAAGGGACCGCTCATGTCTTGAGTCGCGTTTGCCCCATTTTTTCTGGAGGGCCCATGAGCCTGCACGAACTGAACACCTTCCCGGGCGTCACCGCCCAACCGGACACCGCCACCTCGAACTTCGTGTTCAACCACACCATGCTGCGGGTCAAGGACATCACCAAGTCGCTGGACTTCTACACCCGCGTCCTCGGCTTCTCCTTGGTGGAAAAACGCGATTTCCCAGAGGCTGAATTCAGCCTGTACTTCCTGGCCCTGGTGGAAAAATCCCAGATCCCCGCCGACGCTGCCGAACGCACCCAGTGGATGAAGTCGATTCCGGGAATTCTCGAACTGACACACAACCACGGCACTGAAAACGATGCCGACTTCGCCTATCACAACGGTAACACCGACCCGCGCGGCTTTGGCCATATCTGCATCTCGGTGCCGGACATCGTCACTGCATGCGAGCGCTTCGAAGCGCTGGGCTGCGACTTCCAGAAGCGCCTGACTGACGGCCGCATGAAAAGCCTGGCGTTCATCAAGGACCCGGATGCGTACTGGGTCGAAATCATCCAGCCCGCGCCGATGTAAATACTGCCGGCCATAAAAAACCCCATGATTGCTCATGGGGTTTTTTATTTTCAGGCCAGCCGTTATTCCGGAGCAGAGCTGCGAATCAGGTAATCGAAAGCGCTCAGGGACGCTTTGGCGCCCTCGCCTACCGCAATCACGATCTGCTTGTACGGCACGGTGGTGACGTCGCCGGCAGCAAATATGCCAGGCAGTGAAGTCTCGCCACGGGCGTCAACAATGATCTCGCCACGGGGCGACAGCTCAACGGTACCCTTTAGCCAGTCGGTATTGGGCAGCAAGCCGATCTGCACAAAGATACCATCCAGGTCGACGGTCTTGAAGTCGTCCGAGTTGCGGTCCTTGTACACCAGGCCGATGACTTTCTGGCCATCACCTTTGACTTCACTGGTCAGCGCATTGGTGATCACGTCAACGTTGGGCAGGCTGTACAGCTTGCGCTGCAATACCGCATCAGCGCGCAGCTTGCTGTCGAATTCCAGCAAGGTGACGTGGCTGACGATACCCGCCAGGTCAATCGCCGCCTCAACGCCGGAGTTACCGCCGCCAATCACGGCAACACGTTTGCCTTTGAACAGCGGGCCATCACAGTGCGGGCAGAAGCACACACCTTTAGCCTTGTATTGCTGCTCGCCCGGCACGCCCATTTCACGCCACCTTGCACCGGTCGCCAGGATCACGGTCTTGGATTTGAGGCTGGCACCGCTTTCGAAACGAATTTCGTGCAACTCACCGGCATTCTTCGCCGGAATCAGTGCGCTGGCACGTTGCAGGTTCATGATGTCGACGTCGTACTGCTTGACGTGTTCTTCCAGGGCACTGGCCAGCTTCGGCCCTTCGGTTTCCTGGACCGAGATGAAGTTCTCGATGGCCATGGTGTCCAACACCTGACCGCCGAAACGCTCGGCGGCAACACCGGTACGAATACCCTTACGAGCGGCGTAGATCGCCGCCGCCGCACCAGCTGGGCCACCGCCGACCACCAGTACGTCAAAGGCTGCCTTGGCGCTGATTTTTTCGGCCTGTTTTTCGATACCGCTGGTGTCGAGCTTGGCGAGGATTTCTTCCAGACCCATGCGGCCCTGGCCGAAGTTCACACCATTCAAGTAGACGCTCGGCACGGCCATGACCTGACGATCATCGACTTCGGCCTGGAACAGCGCGCCGTCGATAGCAACGTGGCGGATGTTCGGGTTGAGCACGGCCATCAGGTTCAGTGCCTGGACCACGTCCGGGCAGTTCTGGCACGACAGCGAGAAGTAAGTCTCGAAGCTGAACTCGCCTTTCAGGGCGCGGATCTGTTCAATCACTTCGACACTGGCTTTCGAAGGGTGGCCGCCGACTTGCAGCAGTGCCAACACCAACGAAGTGAATTCATGACCCATGGGGATGCCGGCAAAACGCAGGTTGATATTGGCACCCGGACGGTTGATGGAGAACGATGGCTTACGCGCATCGGTACCATCGCTGTGCAGGGTAATCAGCGTCGAGAGGCTGCTGACGTCCTGCAACATGGCAAGCATTTCCTGGGATTTCGCACCGTCGTCGAGGGAGGCGATGATCTCGATCGGCTGGGTGACCCGTTCCAGGTATGACTTCAACTGAGCTTTAAGATTGGCGTCCAACATACGGGCGATTTCCTATTAATTCATTTATTACGGTCGAAAAAAAACGCCCGAGCGAATCTCGCCCGGGCGTTTTTGAGGGCGGTACAGCTTACTTGGGTGCGGTAAAACCCGCCCTGTAGCGTTTCACAGGTTTAGATCTTGCCGACCAGGTCCAGGGAAGGAGCCAGAGTGGCCTCGCCTTCTTTCCACTTGGCTGGGCAGACTTCACCTGGGTGAGCAGCAACGTACTGAGCGGCCTTGATTTTGCGCAGCAGCTCGGAAGCGTCACGGCCAACGCCGCCGTCGTTCAGTTCAACGATTTTGATCTGACCTTCTGGGTTGATCACAAAAGTGCCGCGATCCGCCAGGCCAGCTTCTTCAATCAGTACATCGAAGTTGCGGGAGATGGTCAGGGTTGGATCGCCGATCATGGTGTACTGGATTTTGCTGATGGCTGGCGAAGTGTTGTGCCAGGCCGCGTGGGCAAAATGGGTGTCGGTGGACACGCTGTAGATTTCGACGCCCAGTTTCTGGAATTCGGCGTAGTTGTCAGCCAGATCTTCCAGTTCGGTTGGGCAGACGAAGGTGAAGTCGGCTGGGTAGAAGAATACGACAGACCACTTGCCTTTCAGGTCAGCGTCCGACACGTCTACGAAGTTGCCGTTTTTGTAAGCGGTGGCTTTAAACGGTTTTACTTGGCTGTTGATGATAGGCATCGTTGACTCTCCGTCAGGGGTTAAGAAGTTGATGAGATGAATCCTACCCAGTCTCGCGGTCGATGGCTCATTGGCAAACCTGATGCTGACGATTGGTTTTCGCTATCAACGGACTGTATTAATAGAAGAAATTTCAAATCAGCTTGTCATTGGTCACGGTCATGCCGAGAAAAGGCGTTGCTTCAACATAGCGCATGGCGGATTTCATGTCCTTCCAGCCGACGTAACTCATCAACGACTTCAAATCCCAACCACTGCGATGGGCCCATGTGGCAAAGCCGCGTCGCAGCGAGTGGCTGGTGTACTGCTCGGCGGCAATCCCTGCACGCTCCAGAGCCTGGCGCAACAACGGGATCACGCTGTTGGGATGCAAGCCCTCCTCACTCAAGTTGCCCCAGCGATCGATGCCGCGAAACACCGGGCCACGCACCAGGGCCGACGCGCTGAGCCATTCGCTGTAGGCCTGGACTGGGCACAAGCGCAGCAAGGCTGGGGTTTGGTAAGTCTTACCGAGGTTTTCCCGGTCGCTTTTGCTGCGAGGCAAATACAGGCTGATCCCCGAGCCGGGCACCGCTTGCACGTGCTCGATAGTAACTCGGCACAGTTCATCACTGCGAAAGCCACGCCAGAAACCCAGCAGGATCAGGGCCGCATCGCGCTTGGCGCGCAGCCATCCTGGCTGATCATCAACGCTTCTTGCCTCATTGCCTTCGCGTTCAAGCCACTCAACAACCTGTTCCAGATGCTGGAGCTGCAAGGGTTGCGCCTGTTTTTCCTGGGCCGGGTGCAAGGCGCGAATGCCCTTCAATACCTTGCGCACTACCGGGGCCTTGGTCGGATCGGGAAACCCCTGGCTGGTGTGCCACTGCGCCAAGGCAGAAAGACGCAGCTTCAGGGTGTTGACCGACAACACGCCAGCGTGCGCCACCAGATAGCGCGCCACGCTGTCGCTGGTGGCCGGCAGGAAGCCACCCCAGCTCACCTCAAAGTGTTCGATGGCCGCGCGGTAGCTGCGACGGGTGTTGTCGCGGGTGGCCGCGTTTAGATAGCGATCCAGCTCGCTCACGGCGAAGACCTTATGTGTACGGCCATTGGGTGAGAACCCTTCAAAAATGCTTATGACACGGGATAATACGCCAATATCCCAGCTGTTAAATCACCAATTTAAATGAATATCTTATCGTGATACAGTATGTATATACATACTACGTAACACAGTACGAAATCGACGGAGACTCCATGGCTCGTGGTGGCATTAACAAAGCAGTCGTTCAAACGGCCCGCCTGGCGATCATCGCCCGCGGCGAAAACCCCAGCATCGACGCGGTACGCATCGAAATGGGCAATACCGGCTCGAAAACCACGATTCACCGCTATTTGAAAGAACTGGACGAAAGCGACTCCCGGCAAACCATTACCCAGGCGCCTATCGATGACGAGCTGGCAGAGCTGGTGGCGCAGCTGGCCCAGCGCCTCAAGGACAAAGCCCAGGAACCCATTGATCATGCCCTGGCGCAATTCGAACAGCAGAAGAGCGCCCTGCTCGCCCAGCTTGAAGAACTGGGACTGACTCACGGGCAACTCAAGCAGCAGTGCGATATACAAGCCGCAGCACTGGCCGATGAAAGCGCCAAACTGCAGAGCACCCGCTCTAGCCTGCAGACCGAACAAACCCGCAATGCAGGCCTGAGCCAGGCCTGCAGTGATTACGAACTACGGATCAACGACAAGGACGAGCAGGTTCGCTCACTGGAAGAAAAGCACCTGCATGCGCGAGATGCACTGGAGCATTACCGCAACGCGATCAAGGATCAGCGCGAGCAGGAGCAGCGGCGTCATGAGGGTCAGTTGCAGCAGGTGCAGGCAGAACTGCGTCAGGCGCAGCAGAGCGCAATGGTGCGCCAGGACGAGATCACCCAATTGCACCGCGATAACGAGCGGCTGCTGATTGAGCATCGCGTTACCATAAAGGAGCTGGGCACACTGCAAGAGCAGTCCCGCAAGGACCGTGAGCAACAGCGCCAACTGAGCGAACAGGTC
This sequence comes from Pseudomonas sp. ANT_H4, assembly GCF_008369295.1. Taxonomy (GTDB): domain Bacteria; phylum Pseudomonadota; class Gammaproteobacteria; order Pseudomonadales; family Pseudomonadaceae; genus Aquipseudomonas. The sequence goes on from NZ_VOBG01000025.1 coordinate 62,243, forward strand.
AGCCTGATCGATAGCGAGCGCACGCTTCTCCAGGAACGCCTGCGCGTCGCCCTGCTGGAAACTCAGTCACGCCAGGAGGCGCTGACCGAACACCAGCAGACCAACAAGACTCTGGAACTGAATCTGGCCAAAGCCCAGGCCAGTATCGAAACGTTGCGCCTGGCGGCCGTCGTTGCGACGGCGCCAGAGGCAACTGCCAAGGACTGATTAGCCAGCCACAGGCGTGCGCATGGTGACGAACTCTTCCGCGGCCGTCGGGTGCACGCCGATGGTTTCATCGAAATGTTGCTTGGTCGCACCCGCCTTGAGGGCGATCGCCAGGCCCTGGATGATCTCGCCGGAATCCGGCCCGACCATGTGGCAACCCAGGACCTTGTCGGTCTCGGCGTCCACCACCAGCTTCATCAACGTACGTTCCTGGCAGTCGGTCAGGGTCAGCTTCATCGGCCGGAAACGGCTTTCGAATATCTGCACCTTATGACCGTCAGCCTTTGCCTGCTCTTCGCTCAAGCCGACAGTGCCGATATTCGGCAAGCTGAACACCGCCGTCGGAATCATCGCGTAATCCACCGGGCGATACTGTTCAGGCTTGAACAGGCGGCGAGCCACAGCCATGCCTTCAGCCAATGCTACAGGCGTCAGCTGCACACGCCCGATGACATCGCCAATGGCCAGGATCGACGATTCGGCAGTCTGGTACAGATCATCGACTTCGACGAAACCGCGCTTGTCCAGCTTGACCTTGGTGTTTTCCAACCCCAGGTTGTCGAGCATCGGCCGCCGGCCGGTAGCGTAGAACACGCAATCAGCCTCCAGCACGCGACCGTCTTTCAAGGTGGCCTTGAGGCTGCCATCGGCCTGCTTGTCGATGCGCTCGATATCGGCATTAAATTGCAGGTCCAGACCACGCTTGGTTAGCTCTTCCTGCAAATGCTTGCGTACCGCGCCATCAAAACCGCGCAGAAACAGGTCGCCGCGATACAGCAAGGTAGTCTGGGCACCCAGGCCATGGAAAATCCCGGCGAACTCCACCGCGATGTAACCACCGCCCACCACCAGCACGCGCTTGGGCAGCTCTTTAAGGAAGAAGGCCTCATTGGAGCCAATGGCATGCTCGCCCCCCGGAATTTCCGGGATCTGCGGCCAGCCACCGGTGGCAATCAGAATATGTTTGGCGGTGAAGCGTTCACCGTTGATTTCCACCTGATGCGGATCCACCAGCCGCGCATGCCCCTCATGCAAGGTCACGCCACTGTTGACCAGCAGGTTGCGATAAATGCCATTGAGGCGATTGATCTCGCGATCCTTATTGGCAATCAAGGTCGCCCAATCAAAATTCGCCTCCCCAAGGGACCAGCCGAAACCACTGGCTTGCTCGAAGTCTTCGGCGAAGTGCGCGCCATACACCAGCAGCTTTTTTGGCACGCAACCAACGTTGACGCAGGTGCCACCCAGGTAGCGGCTTTCCGCCACGGCCACCTTGGCTCCAAACCCGGCAGCAAACCGCGCAGCCCGCACACCGCCAGAACCGGCGCCAATTACATAAAGATCAAAATCGTAGGCCATTTCACTCTCCTCGGCAGGACATCAGCATACCTGCTGCCATTCACTAGGCAATACATGACCCGAAATACGGACCCGGAAAAAAAGAAAGCCACCCGAAGGTGGCTTTCTTGAGATCAAGCAGGCAACCGTGAATCAGTAAGCCTTGCCGGTTTTGTAGAAGTGTTCGAAGCAGAAGTTGGTCGCTTCGATGTAGCCTTCAGCGCCGCCGCAGTCAAAGCGTCGACCTTTGAACTTGTAGGCAATCACGCAGCCGTCTTTGGCTTGCTTCATCAGCGCATCAGTGATCTGGATTTCGCCGCCCTTGCCTGGCTCGGTCTCTTCAATCAGCTTGAAGATGTCCGGAGTCAGGATGTAGCGACCGATGATCGCCAGGTTCGATGGCGCATCTTCCGGAGCTGGCTTCTCGACCATGTCACGCACGCGGATCAGGCCATCACCGATGTCATCGCCAGCGATCACACCGTACTTGTTGGTTTCCTGAGGATCGACTTCTTGAACGGCAATAATGGTGCAACGGTATTTCTTGTACAGGTTGACCATCTGAGTCAACACACCGTCGCCGTCCAGGTTAACGCACAAGTCATCCGCCAGCACCACGGCGAAAGGTTCATCACCGATCAGCGGGCGACCGGTCAGAATCGCGTGGCCGAGGCCCTTCATTTGGGTCTGGCGAGTGTAGGAGAACGAGCACTCGTCGAGCAGTTTACGGATACCGACCAGGTACTTTTCCTTGTCGGTGCCCTTGATCTGGTTTTCCAACTCGTAGCTGATGTCGAAGTGGTCTTCCAGGGCGCGCTTGCCACGGCCGGTCACAATGGAGATTTCATTCAAACCGGCATCCAGTGCCTCTTCGACGCCGTACTGGATCAGTGGCTTGTTTACCACCGGCAGCATCTCTTTGGGCATGGCTTTAGTCGCTGGCAGGAAGCGAGTACCGTAACCGGCTGCTGGGAACAAGCATTTCTTGATCATATGAGTCCTTAAAAGGGCTGTGCGTACGAAATTCGGCGCAGTCTAATCAGGCCGCAGTCACCTTACAATGGGTGCTGCTGGCGTTGCGATGTCAACATAGAGAAAAAATGTCGGCGTTAGTTCCGCTCATCTTCCAACAAGCCTCACCAATGGCACCATCAAAATCGGCTGCACCTCGTTATTTCAAAGGTCTGCAACCTTTTTAGCATGCTTTGGGGGATATCGGCACTGACCTGCAACAACTTGCGCGACCCCATCGCGTTTGGCGCTATCATTGCACCCTTGAACCAAACAACGAGATTGATAGATGTCAGAACCAAAAGGCGTGAACGGCTACCTGATCACACAGCGAGCGGATGGCTGGCACTTGATCAACTTCCACGGTGACAGCGTCGCCGGAACATTTGCGACCGAACGCGAAGCCATTGCGGTAGCCGAAGTGTTTGTGGATGAAGCTGGCCACGCGTCGAGCAAAAGACCGAAGGGCAAGTAAGCCTGCCGCCCTGCGCATCAAGCCCCGGTGAACGGGGCTTTTTTGTGTTTGCCTGTACCTTGATGGCCGTTCGCTATAATCTCCCTCGAAACGCCCCACGACAGTGTCAGCGCCCCCCTTCAACACCTTTTGACGACGACTCTCACATGAACAAGATTCTGGCACTGATTGCGGTACTGGCGCTCACCGGCTGCACCACCGCCTCCGACACTTACCTGAACAACGGCGAACAAGGGCTGACCATCGACTGCTCCGGCGAAGCCAATTCCTGGGCCAGTTGCTACGAAAAAGCCGAAGCTTCTTGCGCGGGCACCGGCTACCGTATCGTCGGCACCGAGGGCACGCCGTCCCTGAAGGAAAGCGACAAGACCTTGGGCGCGGATGTCGGCAACTTCAAAGGCCGCAGCGTGGTGGTGGTCTGCAAGTAAGCTTGCCGATTACATGTGAATTTCGGCGAACTTGATACCCAGGCCACGAATGGTGTCGATCAGGTCGTCCAGGTGCGCAAAAGATTCGACCTCGTCCTGATCATCCACCAGGAAAAAGCTACGCCCGGCGCTTTTCTTGAAAAATACAATCCATTCCCCTGGATCGGCCGGATTTTGAATCACATGGGTCGCCGAGATGTGATTCTCTGCATGCCGCTCTCTGACTTGCTCGCGTTTCATATCTTATTTCCGAAAAAACAATGCCGCTAAAACCTCAGGCCTCAGCGGCATTTTTTGTGGGTTACCGACAGTTTAACGGATGCCTTGGCCAATCAACACGCCGTCGACCGTTTGCCCATACAGGTTGACCCCATCATTGGCGTGGAACTTGACCCGGGTCTTCTCCACGGAACCCTCCACCAGGCGCGGGTCCTGGGGCCGTTCATGGCGGTTGACGTACGCTGCCACGTCCCACGCCTGTTGATCGGTCAAGCTGCCACCCTTGCCCAAGGGCATATTGTGTTTGATAAAAGAAGCCGCGGTGTTGATCCGGTGCATACCGGCGCCCCAGTTGTAGGAGTCCTTACCCCACAACGGCGGCATCACATAACTGTCACCAACTTTCTGACCCTCCCCCTCAGTACCATGACACACCGCACACTGGCCCTTGTATACCTCGGCGCCCCCGGCCAGGTCATATCCCTTGGCCGGTTGCGGCACATCAGGATAACCTCGCCCCGGCAACTCGACGCCCAATGGCGCCTTGCTTGCCAACCAATAGGAATAGACCGACAGCGCAGTAATCTCCGGGCTGTCCGAAGCAGGCGGCTTGCCGCCATTCATGCTGAACTGGAAGCAACCCTGCAGGCGCTCGGCAAAGGTATTCACCTTGTCGTTCTTTTTTCGATAGGCCGGGTACAGCGGGTAAGCGCCCCATAACGGCGCCGAATTGGCCAACGGCCCTGGTCCAGGTGGCAGTTGCTGCAATTGAGGCCATTACCGACAAACTGCGGCGCCAGGCGCTTGGTGTCGACAAACAACGCATACCCCTGCATCACCAGCTTGCCGTAGGCATTATCTGGCAACTCGCTTTCCTGGGGTGGCTGGAACTGGGTGATGGTCGGATGCGACGCCGCCGGCACCTGCAGTTGCGATTGATCTTCCATGACGACGGTGGCAGCCAGCGCGGGCAAGCTGACCAAAGAACCCAGCAGGGATACAAACGAAAAGATCTTCATGGCTTGACCTCCTGACCGCTCAGCGAAGCGAAGTAAGTGGCCACGCCTTGCACTTCTTCAGCCGTAAGGGATTTGGCGATGTGCCCCATCAGGTCATTGGGATCGTTGTGCCGCGCCCCGCTCTGCCAGGCATTCAACTGTCCAGCCAAGTAAGCCGCAGACTGGCCTGCCAATGGTGGAAAAGCCTCCCCGACACCAACACCTGACGGCCCATGGCAGCTGACACAGGCGGGAATCTGCCGATCCCAGGCGCCTTGCAGCGCGAGTTTTTCTGCGGGGCTGCCAGGTGTGGCACTTCGATGGGCAGTGGCAACGGCGGGCGTCGGCATCGCCGCCAGCGTTTGGGTCACCGCTGCAATTTCTTCTTCAGTAAGTGCCTTGGCCAGCGACTACATCACCGGGCTGCTACGCGCGCCACTTCTGAAATCATCCAGTTGCTTGCGCAAATACGCCGCCGGCAAACCCGCCAAGCGCGGGAAGCCCGCCGCCGCCAAGCCCAACCCATCGGCACCATGACAGGCCATGCAAGCCGCCGCGCCAGGCTGCACGCCGCCCCCGGCAAAGACCTTCTTACCTTCCAGCGCGTGGGCGCTGCCCAGCATCAATAGCAACGCGCTACCCATCAGAACTCTATCCAGAGACATCATCACGACTCCATTTTTATAGTTATATGCTTAGGCCCATAAGGCATAAGCCAACAAATGGTAGGTCAATGAGCTAACCGCCACAACACCTCAAGCGGCAGGAAAAGTAATCGTAAATCGATAATCAGTAGAAACGACCTACAAACAACAGACAAAAAAAACCTGACACTGCATCAGCAGGTCAGGCTCTTCAAATCGGATTCGATAGGGTATAGGCGGCCTTGCAGGCTCAACCGGAAATGCATTCTTCCGCAGCTTTCTTCACATCACCCGGACGAATCGGGACATTCGACATACTCTCGTAGAGCTTGATACTGCTGCCGCTGGAGCGGTCTTCGATTTCAAAAATGGCAGACGGATCAGCTGAAAACTTCTGCGGCACGATCACCCGAACACCTTCCTTGTGGGGTTCGATCTGTGACGGTCTGCGGGTCGATGACAGTTTCTGTACAACACATGCCGCATACTCCTGCGGTTTCTTGCCGGAGATGACCGCCAAGGTTGGCGGTGTTTGCTTGATGTCTGAAACCGAAGCACACCCACCTATCGCCAAGGCCAGAACCAATACACTCCACTTCATAGAAAACCTCCGATAAAGACCCTACGACAGCGGGGATGGTATTTTTCTCCCGCCCACATAGGATTTATCCATGATAACTCGGTAAATAACTGGGCGGCGGCAAAAACTGAGTGCAACACCTGACCTTTCCGGTACGGTGCTGCCCCTATGTCTTATACCGAACTCAGCGTTGAAGAGCGCGCCACCATTCAAATCAGTCATGCCCAAGGCTTCAGC
>NZ_VOBG01000026.1 GCF_008369295.1 Pseudomonas sp. ANT_H4
CGTTCGAACAGTGGTCGTGAAGGGTTTCAAGAGGCCTCGAAAAATTGAAAAATTGTTAGTCTTGTAAAATGCTTATAAAACAGTATGTTACAATCTACTAACTGTTAGAGTCATTCAGATACAACGATGGCTGCGTCATTGCGCGCAGCTACGATGCCAAGCCATTCGTCAAAATGGGCGCACCCTATTTCCAGATTAAGGACACCTTACGTCGACACGGAATTGTGGCGTTCAGTAGCAATTACGCGTTGTACGGCCAAATGTCTGAACGAGTCATGACTTTAATCGAGTCGATGGTGTGTGACAGCGAGGTCTACTCCATCGATAAGAATAAGTTGCATACTGTGGACGCCCAAAGTTAGATGGTGTCCCCATGGACATTGACGCTTGTTCTTACAGAGATTTCACTTGCCTACCGTCGAACACATTCACTTCAGTCCGCATGACCTTTCTGTCAAAGACCGCCTGATTACCTACTGGACTTGCCCCTACAAAACCGGACACCAACTCCCTGTTAAATTGATGCTGCCGCCAAGCGCCTGAACTCCCTCGGCGAGCGATAGTTCAAAGCGCTGTGCGGATGCTGCTCGTTGTAATGTTCGAAGGCAATTGCCAGGTTACGCAACGCCGTTTCCCGATCCGGCTTGGGCATGTGCGCCACGTAATCACGCTTGATCGTCTTCACGAAGCTCTCCGCCATCCCGTTGCTCTGCGGGCTGCGAACTGGCGTGGTCACCGGCTGCAAGCCGATCTGTCGAGCAAACAGGCGTGTCTGTTCGGCGGTATACGCCGAGCCGTTGTCGCTTAGCCATTGCACCGGCGTGGTGGGCAATTGATCACCGAAGCGCTTCTCCACGCTTTCCAGCATCAAGTCGCGGATATCATCGCCGCTGTACCCGGTCGGGCTTGCCACCCAGCCGATGGCTTCGCGATCACAGCAATCGAGGGCGAAGGTCACGCTCAGTTTGGCGCCATCCTCGCAGCGGAACTCAAAGCCGTCCGAGCACCAACGCGTATCGCTGGTTTTCACGGCAATACGGCCTTCGTGCCGACGCGGCACGCCGGGCTGTTTGAGTCGACGCTCCAGCAGCAAGTTGTGATCACGCATGACCCGGTAAACCCGCTTCACATTGATCGCCGGCAGCGAATGGGTTTCACGTTCCCGACGCAGTAATCCCCAGACACGACGGTAGCCATAGCTGGGCAACTCGCTGACCTGCTGTTGGATTTCAACCACCAACTCAGCGTCGTCCACAGGTCTGCTTCGCCGTGTCTTGGGCGATACCGATTGTTTGATTCGAACCGTTAATTGCGAGCGCGCCACACCGAGACATTCGCTGACCAGCTTCACTGGTCGTCCCCCGGCAACAAGGGTGAGTGCGCAATCCATTTTCGCGACCGGGCGATCTCCACGGCCTCTTTGAGGATTTCGGCTTCCATCGTTTTCTTGCCCAGCATCCGTTGCAGTTCACGGATCTGCTTGAGCGCATCGCTCAGCTCGGAGGCCGGCACCACGGCTTCGCCAGCACTGACCGCCGACAGGCTGCCGTCCTGATACAGCTTGCGCCACAGGAATAACTGGTTGGCATTGATGCCGTTGCGCCGAGCGACGACCGACACACTTTGCCCTGGCTCAAGGCTCTCGCGAACCATGGCCAGTTTTTGCTCCGGGCTCCAGCGGCGTCGCCGCTCCTGGCCCAAAAGCTCCCCACTCTTATCGTTGCTGTTAGTCATAAACATAACCGTTTGCCTATCCCTTATCGTAAGGGGGAAACGGTGTCCTGTCTTTCATGGGGCTCGTTCACCTACTCGCTGAATAGCTCCCGTGTAGTGATCGAAGGACTACCACAAATATTCTGGGAAGACGGCTTGCCCTGGAGAGAAGCCAATCTCTGGGCTATGGAAAGAGTCACCAATGGTGAGGCACTCCTTAAGACCGTTTCTAGCAATCTGAACGGGCTGTTGAACTACGCGAAGTTTTTGGAGAGTCGCGGGCTTCATTGGTTTGAGTTTCCGTCTCGAAAGGCTGATCGATGTCTTGTTCAGTACCGTGGGGCGCTTATCAAGGCTCGTGATGCTGGTCATATCAGTCCTGCCACGGCTTCCGAGTACATGCGTAACTGCATCAGTTTCTACAGGTGGATTAGGAGGCGTGGCCTTCTAAACCCGCTATTGCCGCTGTGGAAAGACAAGCGCTATTTCATCAAATACTTTGATCAGGTCGGCTTCGAGCGAACGCTAGCTGGCACCACCACCGATCTGGGTATTCCAAACCGAAAACGCATTGGGGTCACTTTGGAAGGTGGGCTACTTCCAGTGTCTGCGGTTGATCGCGACGCCATTCTTGATTTCGCAAAACAGAGCGCCTCACCCGAGCTTTACCTGATGTTGGCTCTAGGTTTCTTTACGGGTATGCGACTGGGAACGATCTGTGACCTTCGCATCGACACGTTGGAGCGTGCCCTACATGATCCGTCTGCTAAAGGTCTGCTTCTGATATCCGTAGGGCCAGGTGCGTCCCCGCCCGTGCATACCAAATTTGCGGTAACTGGCCAGGTATGGATTCCCGAAGCTTTGTGTTCAGAAGTCTTGGAGTACGCCAAGGGTCTTCGCAGGTTGACTCGCGAGGCATCTGCTGCTGGCGAGCATCAAGACTTAGTGTTCTTGACACGTTTCGGAAACCCTTTCGGACGTCGCAACAGTGATCAGTCTTCGGCCATAAACGTTGAGATGTCATCGCTTAGAAAATTAGGCATCGCGTCGGGCATCAAAGCGCTCAGGAAGTTTCGCTTCCACCAATCCCGATGCACCTTTGGAACTGAGTTAGCTAGGCTCGCTTTAGCAAATTGCACTGATGTGGCGATAGTGATTGCGACTGTCAGCAATGCATTGCTTCACGGTCGAAATTCGGAGGCTACCACCTTCAAATACATCAAATTTGTGCAAGCCGCACCCGCCAAGCAGGCCATTGCGAACAGCTTCATGACTGCGTTTACAGGGATTGCTTCGATGCAGGGAGCAAGCAATGAATAATCTGACGTTTTCAGACCTAACGTTTCCAATGCTTGAGTACGCGAAAAATGAGACGCCCTGGGATCTGGCACCACTTTTATACAGCGGTGGTGCTAAGGCAAAAGTGAAGACTGTACGCAGTGAAATCACATCAGGTGCTTTGGGTGATCCTTTGCTGGAGCGGGTAGAGCTTGTGAAGGGGCTCCATGACTGTTTGACCGACGACCTTGTCGGCGGGAGGAGCCGCTTTTCGGCAAATAACAAGATTGGTGCGTTGAGGAAGTTTTTTCAGTGGGTGGATCAGTGCGAGCGTCCGTTGAGCATTGATACGGTCGCGGAGGAATACTTGGGGTGGGCGGAACATCTTCTACAGCGTCATCGCGTGGAAGGATATCTAACTGCCGGATCATTATACGACGCGGCAAGTTTAACTGCGACGATGCTCGACCGAGTTCTAGGCCGAAGCTCGACGCTTCTGTACAGCACCCGAATCCGCAAGCCTAGAGGCAACGGAAAGGCCAGTAATGGGGGCGCTGATAAGCAAAGTTTAGAAGAGAGCTTTTCATTCGGGCAGTTCATTGCCGACGTCTGTACGTCCCTTACCTATGAAGCTGTGGCGGGGCCACTTCCCATCCTCGTGGAGTTGCGGTCGGGTTCGACGCTACCTATCTGGTGCGGCCTGCGCGATACAGAGAAGGAAGCGTCACGACGGATTCGACCTCAAACCAAATTCCAGATTGCGGCCATCCTTAGAAACCGCGAACTTCGGAGCGCTGACGTTTCAATCGAGACTCGATACCCGGCAGTGAATCTGCGAATCGAAGCCGAGCTGCTCATGTTCATCGCACAAACCGGCATGAATTTGTCGCAGGCGCATCAGCTTCGGATCGACCAATACCATTACACGAGTCATTTTGATGGTTACCAAGTGAGGTCTTACAAAAATCGCCGTCAGGGTGAAGTGCTGTTTGACGTTTTCTCAAGCTACAAGCAGTGGTTCGAACGCTACATTGAGTGGCGTAACACGTGGTTTCCTGACGATCTAGAGGGACTTCTTTTCCCTCTCGTCCGCCCTGGGGGACGTCTCGTTTTAGAAGCTCCTCAGTTCACGGCTATTGCGCGCGTCTGCACCGATTCCAGTGTTCGATTCGTTCGACCTCGTAAGCTCCGGGGGGCGCGTATTAATTGGCTGTTACGTGAGTCGCAACGCCCCGAACTGGTGGCGGAAATCGCACAGCATACCGCTGAAACTTTGATTCGTGTGTACGCCGAGCCCAATCCGCAAATTGCGATGATTGAAATCACTCGATTTCACCGGCAAGCAGATCCCGTCGTTTGCTCACCTGCTCCAGGTACTTGTGTGGCGCCGATACCAGAATCGGTCGTGGATGCTCCGACTAATGCTCCTGATCCCGATTGTATCAACGCTGCGGGTTGCCTTTTCTGCGTCAATCATCGGGATATTGAAAGCGAGGATCACGTCTGGTCTCTGAGTAGTTTGCGAGTGCTAAAGAGCTTGGAGCTAGTTAGATATCGCCCAGCTTGCACGGATAGATCTGACGAGGCTGACCATCCAGCGATGCTTGCGGTCGAGCGTCTGAGTGCGAAGTTACGGTTCTTTCAAGAAAGTAGCGAGGTGCGTCGGCTTTGGGTTGAAGAGGCACTGGCTCGCATAACTGAGGAGGACTATCACCCAGCTTGGGACGGATTTATTCGGCTTGCGGAAGTTACAGCGGGGCCTTCCCTATGAATATGCTCACGACGTTAGGGCTTTCTATCGAGTCGCCTCTCGCCGTTCCTGGGGCATCGAATTTCCGTCCAGAGAGCTGGCCTCCGCCACCTGATTGGCCGGTCGTAATTGATGCACAGGGCAAAGTAATAAGCCGTTGGGGCGATCCAATTTGGAGGCTTGATCCATGGGCCAAGAAGGCACTGACGCTGAATTTTGGTGATGGGCCAGTTAAAAAATCAGCGGCGCCAATTAGCTCAAAGAACGCAAATTTACTTCGAATCATCACTGGCTGGTGGCTATACGGGCCGTACGGCGCTCGTGGCTACAGATCCCTTAAAACGCGTTTCGATCAGATGCGACGGCTCTTTGTTCTTTGCGAAGAGGCAGGAATACTTGCCAGCGAATTAAGCCACTTTCCACGCGTATGCGAACGGATCCCTGCCTTTCTTCAGACCTCGAGAAAAACCGAGTTTCTGACGTTAATGCATGAGCTTTACGCGTCCAGAGAGGCCGTGGGGTTTACGTTGCTGGATTCAGGCTCTCTAACCCGTCTAGCTGCGCTTTTTCCCACTCACCACACCTCTCAAACACCGTACATCCCGCCACGTATTTGGCGCTATCAAGTTACTAGGCTGCGAGAGTGCCTTGATGACTTCCTATCCCATCGAGAACAGGTTGAAGCTTGTTATCGGTTCTGTTTCGCGGCTTACGAACATAACCAGAGGGTTTCGGAGAGAACAGCGTGCTCAAACGCCCCGCCTTTTTGCGGCCATAAGATGCAATTATCAGGCGCTAAAACGGGGCTTCGTTTTCTCGGCGCGTTTGCGGATACCGCGAAACGCTTCGGCATCTTTGAGCTACTTGAACGTTGGGTAGGGCGCAGTGGTGACTTGCAAGTAAGAGCGCTGACTAGCTATCTGAAACTGGTCAACGGCGCGGGATTGGCTTACATCCTTAACTTCAGTCTCATGCGGGTCGAGGAAGCATGGAATCTTCGAGCCGGGTGCCTTGACATCGAGCACGACAAGAGCTTCGGTGACATTTTTTTGTTACGCGGGCAGACGACAAAAACGCTCTCTGATAGGGACGCCATTTGGGTCACATCCCCATCTGTGGCGGTCGCCGTGAAGGCGATGGAGGTTATTTCTCTGTTTCGCTCACTACACGCACCTCACGAAGCCGAGAGAGTTCTCGCCGGGCGTTACTTGACCGATTTTTCTTTCGAACCCTGGAGTTCGTTGCGCAATAAAGGTAACCACTCACTGAGGCCGAGCATCCAGTCATATTCCGACTTTTTGGGGCGGTACGGGAAGCTCTTTGACTTAGAACGTTTGCGTATCACGCCTGAGGATTTGAAATTGGCCCGGCTAGCTACCCCTTCATTGCCGGAGGAGTATCAAGCGGGCGCTGTATGGCCGTTGGCTTGGCATCAGTTGCGTAGAACTGGGGCAGTGAACATGCAAGCTTCCGGGCTCGTAAGTGATGCTTCGCTTCAGTACCAGCTCAAGCACGTCACACGAGCGATGAGCCTTTACTACGGACAAAATCACTCGCGGATGCGTCTAGAGGAAAAGGCTCACACTCTGTACGTTCGCACAATGTACGAGACGCTTGGAAGAGAGTTACAGCAGCTTACGAGTGAGCGTTTTGTCAGTCCCCATGGAGACAAACGAAAGGCTGAGATCGTTCGGCTGATTTCGCCAGAGGATGCGAAGAAGATGATTGGTTTGGCAAAGAAAGGCGCGGTCGCCTGTCGCCCGATAATTCTCGGCGTTTGTTCGAGTCGTGAACCTTGTCCGTACGGCGGAATTGACAACATTGCCCATTGCGGGGGTGGTGATTCAGTGGATGCAAAACCTTGCCCTGATGTGCTGTATGACTCAGAACGATTGGGTGCGGTAGATGATCTTGAACACGTACTCAAAGAGCGGCTTGTTACTGCTCAGGATGGAAGTCCGCTAATGGAATCTTTGATGGCTCAACAGCGAAGCGTAGCAAGCTTTCGTCGTGTCGTAGGGAGCGCAAATGGACGTTGAACTCCCTGCTCGCCGCAGCGCGGCTGATCAATATCGTGATGCTTTTGAGCGCCTGAAACTCAATAGGCCACAGCTTCTACCGAAGGGGACACCGGTCACTCAGAACAACGTGGCCAAAGAGGCCGGGAGCGATCCGTCGGCGCTTAAGAAATCTCGTTTCCCGAGTCTCATCGCTGAGATAAAAACCTACGTGGAACAAAATGCGGAGGAGCGACCTCCTTCGTTGAACCAGGTAAATCTTCTCGCCCGCCAGAAAAGCCGCGCCCTGCGTGATCGGATTGAGGAAGTAGCCCGGCAGCGCGACCAACTCGCAAGTTTATTGAGCGAAGCGGATACGAAAATCATTGAGCTGTATGACCGTATCGCTGAGCTTGAGCGGCAGTTGCCTGCGTCAAATATAATTTCGTTGGATCCTCGCGGGCCGAGAAAGCTTTGAGATAACAGCGCGTATGCAGCTAGTCGCCTGGGTGTAGGGACTGGCCTATTCCGACCACTCTGCTGCTCAACCTTGACGCGGCGAGCGGAAGGAACTGAGCGCTCTGCTAGATTGATGAGTCTCAGCCGGCAGCTCCGGGCTAGATGCTTCCTGGCTACTGGCTGCGATCCGCCGATGGAAACAGGCAGCTATCTGCCAAAAGCAGCCCTTCATGCCTATTCATTTGAACGTCCGGTCGTTCGGACTCGCGCACGGACTTAGAGACAGAGTGGTCTTCAACTATGCCGCCATACTTTGACCGATGAGATCAGGAGGATGGCGGCAAGCAACGGGAGCAGGTATGTCGTTGGGATCAGACCTAACAGTTGCCCACCGATGAATGTCCCAATAATGGAGCCTGTTGCCATGACCAAGATGAAGGGCCGTTGAGCGCGAATGATAGAAAAGCTCTGGTCGCGGCTGTAGCGCGTGAAGCCCACAATCATGGTGGGCAGGCTTACAGCTAGCGACAGGCTACCAGCGAGCTTGATGTCAGCTCCGAACAGAAGAACGATTGTCGGGATCAGCAGCTCGCCGCCGGCGACACCCATCAGAGCCGCAACCACTCCGATACCGAAGCCGACCACTATTCCGACAATAGCCAGTAGCACGCCGTGAAACAGGGCCACACCGGTAGAACTTGTCTCGTGCCCAAACAACAGAGCGCCGGCAATACCTACGAGCAGCACTGCCAAAATACGGTACAGGGTTTTACTTTTAAGCTTCGTCGCCCATCCTGCACCGAACCAGGCGCCTGCAAGGCTTCCAGCGAGAAGCGTGACAATAATGTCCCATCGTTCAAAGACTGCCGTGTAGGGAACACTGAATGCTCGGAATGGTAAGGCTGTGGCTACGACAACGAGGCTCATTGCCTTATTGAGGATGATTGCCTCCAGCGCTCCAAAGCCAAACAAGCCAATAAGAAGTGGAAGTCTGAACTCTGCGCCCCCCAACCCGATCAGGCCACCTAATGCACCAATGACCGTACCGCTACCAAATACAGTTATTTTTTTGTTTTCTCGATCTGAAGTCATCGCTAGACATTCGTCCTTAGGTATCGAAGGTGTAAGACCTGAATGCGTAAAAGACCGATTCGAAGGAGCCGATAAAAACATTTCGCCTTTACGTTTACGCGTCCAGAGGTTCCTGTTTGCTGGTCGCGGTTTGGGACATCAGATGTATGGTCTCTCCGCGTAAGCGGATTCTGATCTGCTGCCCCTCCGCCAGTTCGTATCGTTGCGCAAGGTGTCGCGGTACGTGCATCGCAATCAGATCATCACCCGAGCGCAGCAGAGCACGTATGTGTTCGCCCAAGGACAACAGGCGCTCGATTTCAACCAGAACAGTGTTGTCCATCTCCCCAGGCTCATGCTTTTGCGGCATCAGCAGCACGTCAGAGGTTGGCAAACCCCAACCTACAACCTGTCCGACTGGCCACTGTGGTTGCGCACTTACTTTCAGTACCTGCCCACGCCAATCAAGAAGACTATAAGCCGTCGTATGCTCAATAACTCGGCCAGCAAACACATTGCGCATCCCTACCAATCTGGCGACCTCGGTAGTTGCAGGCGCTTGCATCAACTGGTCAGGCGGGCCCTCTTGCAAGGTGCGACCCGCTGCAAGAATGCACATCCGATCAGCCAGCAATGTCGCCTCATCCAAGTCATGGGTAACAAGCACCACCGGCATGCGCAATTCACGACGTAGTTCGGCCAGCTCGTTGTACAACGACTCACGGGTCGCACGATCCACGGCTGAGAAAGGTTCGTCGAGCAGCAGCACCTTAGGCTCGCGGGCTAGCGCTCGCGCCACGGCGACACGCTGCTGCTGACCACCAGACAGTTCATGAGGGCGGCGTTGCGCTAAACCGTTCAAGTGCACGCGTTCAATCAAAGCATGGGCCCGGTTACGTCTCTGCTCTGGTGGAAGCTCGCGCATGGCCTCCATGATGTTTTCCAGCGCATTGAGGTGCGGAAACAGGGCGTAATGTTGAAACACCATGCCGATGCGCCGTTTCGCAGTCGGGACAAAGTGCCGAGTGTGACTATCAAACCAGCTTTCACCATCGCACTGAATTCGACCTTGCTCAGGGGAGTACAGCCCGGCAATGCAGCGCAGCAGCGTGGACTTGCCACTGCCTGAGGGGCCGACCAGCGCAAGCACTTCGCCGGGCTCACATGCCAGTTCGGCATCCAGCGCGATGGGGCCGTCCTGCTGCACCTTAAGGTAGAGGCCTTGTTTGCGCTCAACCATGGCGAGCGCTCCGATTTAAACGCGAAGTAGCAAAGTAGGACAGGCTGATAGCGCCCAGTGAAACCAGCAAAAGCACCAACGACATGAGGGCCGCTGCGCGGTCGTTAAAGGACTGAACGCTGTCATAAATGGAGATGGCGATGGTGCGGGTTTCACCGGGAATACTACCCCCGACCATTAGCACCACGCCGAACTCACCCAGTGTATGGGCGAATGTCATCACCAGCGCCGACAGAATGCCGGGCCATGCCAGGGGCAGCTCGATCCGCAACAATATGCGCCAGGATGAAAGACCACAGCAGCGAGCCGCTTCTCGAATATCCTGACCGACACCTTCAAAGGCCCGCTGCATGGGTTGTATAGCGAATGGTAGGTTGAACACTATTGAGGCCACCAACAGACCTTCGAAAGAAAATGTCAGCTGGTGACCAAACAGTGACTCGTAGCCCTGGCCAACAGGCGAGCGTCTTCCCATCGACATCAGCAGGTAGAAGCCGAGCACAGTCGGTGGCAATACCAGTGGCAACGCCAATAACGCTTCCGTTAGGCTTTTTCCACGAAATGACGACCAGGCCAGTTTACGACCTGCCCATATACCGACGGGCAGGAGGATCAGCATTGTCCAGAAGGACAGCTTGAGAGACAGCCACAATGCTGACCAATCCATGGCTTACTGAGCCTTCTCTTCATTCGGCAAAACAAAGCCGTACTTGCGCATAATGTTGCGTGCAGCGGGCTCTTGGACATAGCGGTAGAACGCCTGCGTCGTTTCATCGGCGCCCTTGAGTAGTACCATACGTTGACGCAGCGGCTCGTGCCATTCAGCAGGGATCAGGGCATATTCGCCGAGCTTACTGACGTCAGGTGCGAGCGCCAGGGAATAGGCAATAATGCCGCCCTGAGCATTGCCCGAGGTGGCAAACTGAGCGGCCTGTACAACATTCTCACCCAGTACCAGCTTGTCCTTTACTGCATCCCAAAGACCGGCATGTTTCAACGCCTCCTCAGCACGCAGGCCGTAGGGGGCATGTTCAGGGTTGGCGATGGCGAATTTTTTGATTCGACCGTCGGCCAATGCAGCCCGCAAATCCTTGAGCTGAACATCGGCTTTCAGGGTTGAGCCGTGAGGCACCATCAACACGATCCTGCCCAGTGCGTACAGAGTGCCCTCATCGACCGTCTTACCTGCTGTGTTCAGCTGCTGAACATATCCCTCGTCGGCGGAAAGATATAACTGGAAGGGAGCGCCCTCGCTGATCTGACGAAAGAAGTTACCCGACGAACCAAATACCAGACGTATCTCTTTGCCAGTGTCAGCCTTGAACTGGGTATTTACTTCTTCCAACGCGAATTTCAAGTCGGCAGCGGCAGCCACGGTGGGTGTGACATCGGCGAAGGCCAGCACTGGCGCGGCTAAAACCAATGAGAGGCCCAATGTCCATTTTCTTATGCGTGTGAGGATCGGCATTCTCAACTCCAAATGAGTGACGGATTGTATACAAAGCGCCGTATCCTTCCATATACAACGATCCTCAGTCCACATCTCAGCGAGAAATTTATGCTTTGTAGGAGTTTTAGGTGACCAGCAAGGCCGTAATTTCGCCCATATGGCTTTCGATTTCAGCCAAGGCGCGAACACAGAGGTCGCGGTAAGACTTAAGCACTTGCTCGCCAGTAGCGGTCAATTGGGTTCCCCCGCCATGACGACCACCGGCTGACGTCGACACCAAAGGCTCCCGAAAGCAGCGGTTCATGGTTTCCACCAGTAGCCAGGCACGTCGATAGGACATCCCTAGGAGACGGGCGGCACCACTTATTGAGCCCGCCTCTTGAATCGCCGCGAGAAGATCAGCTTTGCCAGGCCCGATAGCGATGTCGTCGCCGCAGCGCAGACGAATTTTTAGATCAAGCGTTTTCATGCAAGTGTGAGTCTGGTTCGGATGGATGCATCAAACCATAGAACGACGCCTGAGGCTTACCTTTGATACGCTAATGACCTACGCGACATGGAATAAACGAGCTGTTCCAGGAGGGGTTCAAATTCAGCAAGGCGGAGATACTGCTGATGGATCTGCGGCAGCCTAACGAATTCACCGGCGACCTATTCGCGACATCACAGCCAGAGGCAAGCGGGTGAGTGATGAATGTTTTGGATGAGATAAATGCCCAGTGGGGGCGAGGTACATTGCGGACTGCCAGCGTCCCTGTATCACCTGAATGGGGTATGAGGAGAGAGCTTAAGAGCCCCAGTTATACAACCAGGCTGGATGAGCTTTGGACTATTGGAGCGGGCTCATCTTGGTCACGCTAGCTTTCGTCGCCACAAAATTCGCGTATTTGCCATGGACACCACTTGATCCATTTCTGTGAAAAATGCGTGTGGTCTATGGACATCGGACACCTGATCTAAACCCTGTCAAATATTCATTCAAACCGATGTCCATGGGTTGACATCTTTCCTTTACATCGATGAGATTTTCTGTGACCTGACCGGTATGCCCGGCAACCTCACAGAACTTGGGCGGAAGATCCGCGCCAGGGTGTTGAAACACACCGGAATTCCGGTGGGCGTTGGCATCGCCCATACAAAAACCCTAGCGAAACTGGCCAATCACACAGCAAAACGACTGCAAGCGCAGACTGGCGGCGTGGTGGACCTGCGCGATCCTTTCAAACGCGACTGGGTGTTGCGTAACACGGCCGTTGAAGAGGTGTGGGGCATTGGTCGACGCATGACAACTCACATGCAGGCCTTGGGCATTCGCACGGCAATGGACTTGGCCAAGGCCGACCCGTTCTTGCTCGGCCGCAAATTCAGCGTCGTTTTGGAGAAAACCATACGCGAGCTTGCCGGCACTTCTTGTCTGGCGCTGGAGGACGCAGCTCCGTCCAAGCAGGAGATCTGTTGCAGCAGAATGTTTGGAGTGCGACTGGAGACGATCGAACCGATCAAGGAAGCGGTGGCCACCTATGCACAACGGGCGTCGGAGAAGCTGCGCGCCCAGCATTCTTTGTGCAAAAAGATCCGCGTGAGCATTCGTACTGGAATGTTTAACCCAGGCGAAGCGCGTTACGCCAACGGCGTTCTAGTGGAGCTTCCCTATCCCACCAATGACTTGCGCTTGATCACAAAAGCAGCTACGCAAGCAGTGGAGCGCCTGTTCCGTCAAGGGTTCCGGTACAGCAAGGCCGAGGTGTTGCTGATGGATCTGCGACAACCAGGTGAATTCACCGACGATCTTTTTGCGCATACGCAGCCGGCGGCCGCGGACAAGGTGATGAATGTGCTCGATGAGATCAACAACCGGTGGGGGCGCGGTACGCTACGCTCCGCCGCGGTGCCAGCAGCGCCGGCCTGGGCGATGCGTCGTGAGTTGATGAGCCAGAGCTACACCACCAGGCTTGACCAGTTATGGACGGTAAACGCCAATTGAGGCGGAAACATTCTGAGGGGGGGTCTGTATGTGCAGTCATTATGAAGCGCCGACGCCGCAGCAGCTCGCCGACACATTCGGCATTGATCCTTACGAGCAGGGCAAGTTGGAACTGTATCCAGGCTACACCGGACCTTTTATCCGTCGCACGGAACATTTCGACCTTGATGCTGAGACGCTGGCGCCGGTGGAAGTGTTGTCAGGCTCGTTTGGCCTGATTCCGCACTGGAGCAAAGACACAAAAATTGTTAGGCACACCTATAACTGCCGATGGGAGACGGCCAGCCAAAAGCCGTCGTTCCGCACAGCTTGGCGAAAGGCACAGCACTGCATCATCCCTGCTGCGGCCATATACGAGCCTGACTGGCGATCGAGGAAGTCGATTGCTACGCGCATCGCCCGTGCGGACGGCGAGTTGATGGGCATCGCGGGTCTTTGGGAACAATGGCGCGATCCTGATACAGGGAAGATCCTGCACAGTTACACGATGTTGACCATCAACGCGGACGATCACCCATTCATGCGCAACTACCACAAGCCCCAGGATGAGAAACGCATGCTGGTGATCTTGCCCCGAGGGCTGTATGGCGACTGGTTGAAAGCCCCTGCCGGGGATAGCATGGAGTTCATCCGACAGTACCCGGCTGACCGGATGACCGTTGCCATGTGATTTTCCGTGACCTTTGTCGCGTGCGAATAGCACGAGTACTGAGCGTCTCCTCGAGCGCACTGACAGAATTGCTGTAGTGGGCCTATGATTGTCCGTCAGCGAGATCACAGGGATCTCGGCCACCGTCCAAATAAGGCTTTCAAATGAAATACACAGCAGTTCGGCGCATCTACTTCCATTCTGATGAGGCAGGCTTAGTAGCAAAAGACGTCGCGAAGGAAATCGTGTCCGAGGTCCCACCGCAGTTAGGCTATCGCATAGACGATTCTGCGTGGCACCGAAGCGATCGGCCGAAAATTGAAGATGTTGAAATTGACGCTGCATCTGGAGCCTGTACCGTCCAATTGGAACCAATGGTAGCGGGTAGTGCGGAGTCGGTAGGCCGGGCCTTCGACACAATCCTGAATCACGATGGTTGGAAAGAATGGTCGTAGTAGTCTCACATTGCGTCATCTGATATTGGCGTTCTCGAATTTTCCGTGAACATGCCGAAAACATTGGTGTTAGGCTTCGCTGGAGGCCTACCACCAACTCTCTCAGGATCGACCTCGATCCGCGTTCAATCCTGACAGAGAGCCCTATGACCGATATTCGCCGCGCAACATCCCTTCGCCAAACCAATTCAAACACCTCATTCGCGTTGCATCAGTTACCGGGCGAAATCCTGAGCGTGACGTGATGCTGCTATGGGTCACGCACACGACTGGTATCCGTGTCACCGAACTCGCCCAGGTCGAAATTTCAGACGTGCTTTATCCAAGTGGAGCGGTGCGACCAGAGGTGTATCTGTCGTCGTCCATCACGAAGGGCTGTCGTGCCCGGAACATTTACCTCACACACCCGAAATGCCTTGAAGCCCTTGAGCGCTGGTTTGAGGTGCGTATGGCTCGCCGTTGGGGTTATACCGGCGCCGATGAGTATCGAGGCATGCGCCCAGGTTCGAAGCTGGTTCTGAGTCACAAGGGGCAAGCCTTCGAACTTGCATTCAAACACCGCCAGTTGGATAGCGGGCCAGAGGTATACAGGGCGTGTGATTCCCTGCAACAGGCCATCAGCAGGCTTTACCGTCAGGCGGGGATAAAGCGGGGTTCATCGCACAGCGGACGGCGCTCACTCGCGGCAAAGGTACTGGCCGCGACTGGTGACGTCGAAACGGTTCAGATGATTTTGGGGCATTCCTGTATTGATCACACTAAGCCCTATTTAAGCGTTGATCCCGCTGTCATTCGGCGGGCTTTTGAGATTGCGCTATAGGCTTGTTTTCACAAGCGCTCTTTCATGAGATAGTTAACCGAATTAGGTGAACGTTTCTATCTGAGGTTTGGCGGTGTCTGAGAAAAACAAACTGGTTCCAGGTGAGGTTGACCCTGCCCATTTGGCGGGGCTTTTGCGCTTCACCGGCATTCATGGCGAGTCAGTTGTTGCAGCGTTGCGCGGTCATTTTGTCGAAGGTCGCAAGCAGGCCGATGTCTGTCGTGAATTCAATGTTAAGCCTCCGTTGCTTTCTAGAAAGGTGGCCGATTTGAACGAGGTCAGCGACATTGCCAGGGAGGTATCAATATTTTACCGATAACGGTTAACAATCTATTGTTTAGTTAACCGAATACGGTTAACATATCCTCATTGAGGCGAATCACTGAGGACAGGCAAATGACCAACCGTAACGCGCAATTTCTGGCTGTCATCGACGGCGGTACAAAGGCTGAAATTCTTGAATCCATCGCGGTTCACTACGGGATCAGCTCCGAAAAAGCTTTCGCAGAAGTCACGGACGACCAAGCCGAACACCTGTTGGATTACATGGTTGAGCCGCAGCGTACCGCAGCGTCGGTTCTGATGCACCGTCACGGAATGCGCGGCTGGTAATCAACCTGCCCCGGTACGCCGGGGCCTTCAAGGAAAACAACGCATGGAAATGAAATTTCGCACTACGTCCGGCGCCATCATCAGCCGCGACCCGCTGGCAGAGGCAGGCGATCACGTCGCCCTCTTTGAACAACCTGCTGACTTGTAGGAAAACGGTCATGGCTGATGGGTTTGAAGATCTACTAACAGAGGCTGGGTATCGCCTTATTGATCCAAACGGCAAGTGGCCGATAACTTGGGTCATCGGGGACAGTTGGGTGGTTCTGAGCGAGTATTGGGAGTGGACAGTCGGCCCTGATGAGCCTGCTACCGAGGAACAAATTCGTAAGCTACTGGCACGTTCTGGCGGGACTTACGATTTGCAGGACTATTGATAGGAAACCGCCGCTGTACCCAAGCCCTGGCCCTCAAAGCCAGGGCCGAGGACTTAGAAACAGGCCACTTTCGGCCCTCGGATCGAGCAGGACAACGCCCAGGAGGGCAAAGCAAATGGCTGTGGTTATTGATATCCAATCGTTGCTCCCGCGCATTACTGCGGTTGGTTCCGCGCTTGATGTGTTGGCCAACGTCACTGACGCAAGTGAGCGCGTGTCGGAGCCAACGACACCGGACCAGCAGGCTGCAATGCAGCAGGTGAACATCGAGCGCGGGAAGTTGTATGAAGATTTGCTCTCGTTGCTGGTCAAGCCGCCTGCCCAGCGTGCCGCTGAAGCTGCGGCGTTGCGGGCTGTATTCGCCCAGGTATCGCGATGCCTGAAAGATCAGCCGCTCGCTCTCGAAACGCTTGAGGCCTACGAAGAAGACGCTGCCAATAGCCATTCAGACGTGCCCCGTCTGCGGGGGTTCCTGCAAGGTTTGTGCGCCGGTAAGTCGCTGTCATTTGAGGACTACTGCGAAGTTGATGCCCTCATTGTGTCGGCCTTCGATTTGTAAGGGAAAACGACATGAGCATCAGTGGAGCAATTTATTTCTCAGCATTTCTCGTTGTTTTTTTTGGATGGCTCAGCTCGCAAGCTGCATCTTTCTGGAAGTTGTGGCTCGGGTTCTTTGTGGTGACTGATGGCCTGACGTGGTTCATCTACGTGTGTTCAGTCATGGCCGATCAACAGTAACTGTTCGAGGAAAACCCGATGGAAGTCACCAGTTCGACCGGCGAAGAAACCCAAGTGGTTTTGGCCGAAAACGCCGGTACCGGCAAAGGCAAAAGCTTCCTGCCAGACGTCACGCCGAAGTACGGCACACGGTTTGTCACGGTTACACAGACACTGCCCGATATGGAGCGCTTCGAAGCATATCGTCGCAAGACTGCCGCTTTCGAAGAGTGGAGGCAAAAGCTGAACCGTGGTGATCGCCTTCCCCGTGGCCGTTTTTTTAAAGGCAAGAAACCAGGGCGAAAGCTCGTTGTATTGGACGAGTTCTGGCAAGCGTTTAGTTAAGGGAAAATACCGTGAGCGAGCCCTTTGCCCCTGCGGTGCTGATCGACCCTGATGATTGCCGACGCGATGGATGTGCCTGTGTTTATGATCGAGTAGTGACGGAGGAAGCAATCATGCGAATTGTGTTTTTATCATTGTGTTACGTATTACTAACCGCCTGTTCAGCAGAGCCAGTACCGAGCGTCAACGTTCCCGCAGGCATCCCCCAGGATGATCCCCTCTTCGGCTTGCGTTGCTGGGTCTCTCCAAATGATGGCTCAGTGACGCGCGAGCAACTCGAATACATCCTGGCCCTCAGCGAGAGTGGAGACTCGATGTGCAAGATGCTGCTCGGCGACCTTTATGAAAACGGTCGTAGTGTCCCCCAAGACATTGCGAAGGCAAAGACCCTTTACCAGTCAGCGGCTGATGTCGATGAGCGGGCCTATGTCCTCCTCGGCAAGCTTGCCGAGAGTGGTCTCGACGGGCCCCCGGATTATCAGAAGGCCAGGCGGTTATACCTGCGTGCAGCCGCCGGTGGTAACAGCAACAGTGCTGAGGCCAGATTGGCCAAGCTGATGGAAGAAGGCAAGGGCGGTCAGCAGGATCTCGAGGGCGCCATGACGCTTTACTTGAAGGCAACCCGTGCCAGTTTTGGTGACGAATGGGACGGAATTCAGCGGCTTCTCGGCCGAGGAGTCAAACTAACCGCAGAACAAGAACAGCGCTACAACAAGATCTGGATTGGGACGACGGAGGGCAGGATTCAGAGCAAAATATCGCGTGTTCAGGAAAGTGTGTCAGGGGCCCTCAAGCCTGGGCCGGTGGGAAAGGAGGTCACAGTGAAACTGGAATATATTCTGGGTTCTCTCGTGCCCCGGCTGTCCATCGTGAACAGTTCAAACGATAACGCCGTCGACCAGGCCGTATTGCAGGGGTTCGAAGATTTTCGGTTTACCGATGGGCCGATATTGCCGCAGGGGCAGAAGACGTGGTCAGTGCAGGCCCTTATCTATGTGAGTTCGCGTTGATGGGCTGTCTTACAAGACCTATTGGGTTGCCGCCACAAATTCGAACTGACTCGCTTGGCTCAAAATCAGGTGTTCCCACGTGCTTCACTACCGTACTGATTTAACCCAGGAATGTCAGATGAACACGCGCACCAACATTGCTCCACCAGTTCAATCATAGCCCTCCTGGGCGAACTGGTGCGGCCTCGATCCAGCCGGGTAGTGGGTGTTCTACGAAAACGAGCTGACCACTACGGAGGAGGGACGGCTGCCTAATGACGGGCAATGGGGTATGCCGCGTGAGTGCGATGTGACGGTCTACGAATCCTGAGAGGCGCTGACGTTCTCACGCCTTGCCGCGACTGTGAATTGATAGGAAAAGATTCGGCGGGCTTTTGAAGTCGCGTTGTGAGCTGGTAAGCCGTTGTAGTCGAGGCGCGTAAATCCATAGTAAACTGTGGAATATTGATTCTGTTGCGGAGTTTTACCGATGGGGACTGATGTTCCGGTTCTAACGCCAGGAGGAGTCGATGCAGAACATTTTGAGCTTCTGTTGAGCGACACCAAGACCAGTGGCGAAAAGGTAATTGCCGCATTGCGCGATCACCTTGTTCATGGCCTAAGCGCCAAGGAAGCGACCGATAAGCATGGCGTCACGCCAAGTCAGTTCTATAACCGGCTTAAGGGTATTCAGGACAAGCACGCGTTCATCTGTGTAGTGAAGAAATTCTATATTTAGATATGGAAATATCTTGTTTATTCCATAGTTTGATATAGAATCGACCTCGTTGAAGCGAATCACTGAGGAAGGCTGAAATGACTACTGGCACTCAAGCAAAGATCCCAACCCGCACCGCGACCATGCGTCATACAGCAACGCTGGAAGTGGAATTGAATTACGCGAAAGAACGGGCTTTGCTCGGGGTCAACTTTGCCGGTGACATTGAGAGCCTTCTGGATTGGCGGCATATGGGCGCGGAGTGGCTTTGCTCTCAGGAAAACAGCATGAGCAATGTACGAGTACAGATGATCAGCAACGGCATCCCGGCTTACCAGAATGATTTCGCAAATGAGGCTGATGCCCTGGCTGCTGCTGAGCGTCTGGCTACGGGGGCTGGCCATGCAGAAAAGGTTGACCATGCTAGCGACCTCGCTCGCTATCAGATGAAGAAAGGCCATGTTCGCGCCTTCAATCACTCCGCGTAGGAAATCGCGGCTGGTAATCAACCTGCCCCGGTACGCCGGGGCCTTCAAGGAAAACGTAGAGCCATGTCCAAGCTACCCCACATAAAGAAGCCGTGCCGGGACTGCCCGTTTCGCAAGGACACCTTGCAAGGGTGGCTGGGCAAGGATCGAGCGACTGAAATCCTGGCCGCAGACTCGTTCGTCTGCCACAAGAAGACGGATATGCAGTGCGCCGGGCACATGCTCATCAACGGCCAGGACAACGCATTCGTGCGCCTCGCGGGGCAGCTTCGCCTCGCGTTGGATCTGACCGGCAGCGAGCAGGTTTTCGAGAGCAAAGCAGCCTGCATCGAACACCACACCAGTTAAGGGGAAATGACATGAGCATCAGTGAAGCAATTTTTTTCTCAGCCTTTCTCGCTGTTTTTTTTGGATGGCTCAGTTCGCAAGCTGCATCTTTCTGGAAGTTGTGGCTCGGGTTCTTTGTGGTGACTGATGGCCTGACGTGGTTCATCTACGTGTGCTCAGTCATGGGCGATCAACAGTAACTGTTCGAGGAAAACGCCATGAATACTCGAAGCAATTCCCGTTTGATTGATGCCGATGGTCACGCAGCTTGGCTTACTCGCGAAGGGGCAGCTCATTACCTGCGAGTTGGCCGGAAGCTCGGCTACATCTGGCGTCAAACCGAATTCGGCTGGAAAGCCAGCCCCACCATTCCACCCCAGGCGTAAGGGAAACGAGCCATGAAAGGATCGTGTGTCTCTGCCCAAGAACTGGAAGCGCTGCACGATGCTGCCAGTTACCTAAGCGCGATCCTTGAGGCTTCATCTGGTGACGCTGCAAATCTGATTGCGGCCAAAGCGGGCCTGCGCAGCATCATCGAGAAGGCGCAGAAATCCAGCCGGTCTACTACCCGACGCACCACCTTGAAGGCGGCATTACGAGCTGCTCAAAACAGTTAGGAAAACAGCAACGCCCAAGCCCAGCCCCCGCGCTGGGCCGAGGCCGTAGAAGGACGCCATTTTCGCGTCCGCGAAAACGTCGGAGAGGCACGATGTGGGTGGCAACAACATAGATTGACACAAGGCCCCTAAGCCACTGACCACACGCGTATCAACCTCGGAAAGCAACGACATCATAGTTTGACACAACCTACCAGTGATTCCGGGGCTGCAGCCTGTTGCTCTGCTCCAGAGGGCGATTCGGCAGCGTGTTTGTGTCAATCTATAATGACGAGTGTCGCACTAAGTTGTCTTGTGTCGAACTATGTTGTTTGCTGCCAACTCCTAATTCCTTCTCTGTTTCGCGGACGCGAAAACCGCGCCTCTCCTACTGCCGAAGCCCGCACAGGGCGAGCGAAAGGACAAAGGCATTTCCTTTAATCGGACGCTAATCCCATGTGCATGACATACCACGCACCGATGTCCATACAACCTTCCCCAACGTAACGGCCGCCAAGACGACGAAGAAAACCCTGCTTAGCTTCCTCCGTGGACAGCCTCAACCAAGGGCTATCGTCGCCATACGAGACCAAGAGCTGTCCATTTGGTGCGCGCTCGGCTTTGTATTGAGCGAACTCTGTTTCACCGTCAACGGCTTCATGGAGGGCGTACACGTCCTCTACGTCCGTCTGCACAGCGCCATCGAGCCATTCGTCAAAATCGGTCAGTGTGAGCCTAGCCATTGTTGATTTCCTCAAGTTCTCGGGGGCAAAAACCTCACCCCTGGGCGGACATTTCAATATCAATGCTGACTAGCGGAAAGAGTTACCGATATCACTATGCCAGTGCAAGCTCGAAAGCATGACGGATAACCTCGATGTCAGCAGTTAGATACGGCTTGCTGTGATCAAGGCAGGCATGACCGAGGATGGTCTGTACCGTCTCCACGTCGCCGGTGGGCGGAGGCGACTTCATCAGGAGTGAACGTGGCCATGACGGCGCTCTCGATCTTGTAGGTTGGGGTTGAAGTTCAGTTCGCTCGTTGATCACCCGCAAACAAGCCAACTCTCCAAGTGCGGGCTTTTCTTGCTGGTTTTCTGAAGGCTCGGGTCAGGCCGAGTACCAGGAAATAAATTACACCTTTCTGGAAAACTATTCTGGTCCGTCTAAATCATGCCCCTATTCTGGGGCTAATACAGAACTGGCAGGAGGGCGGTAGGGGATAGCCTCATTCTTCCACCTGAAGAGGTTTCCCTATGCCTACCAGTGACTCCATACCGGCCATCTATCCACCCAGCGACGCCAATCTGCCCTCGTACAAGGATTTGCTTGCGGAGACCATTCAGCTTCGAACACTTCTTGGCCAACAGATGGTAAATGTGTGCCAGATGGTTGAGTTTGTTCGAACCTACGGGAATCCGATTACTACGGTGGCAGGCGGAGCCGCGCACCTTCTTTCAGAACTGCTAGGGCAGCAGTTGTATGAGAGTAACCCTGAGAATTACATTCAACTCAGTTTTGAAAGTGCGATGTACCCAGGCGGTGGCGACATCGTGGTTACCCTGCAGCGAACAACTGGCCTGACACCTCATGAGCTCCGAATTCAGGCCGAGGAGGAGAGCGAGCAACAGAAGCAGCGCTGCATTCTCTTGAAATCCGCTTTGGACAATCAACGTTGGCAGGGAGATGGCAGGGTTGAAGGTCCTGTCTTTGTAGAGTCAGCCCATACCCAATTGTTTGAATCGCCGGCGGTAAGCGATTGGCTCAAAAGCGCCCTCAAATCTGCGCTGGATCGTGACAGTGTGGATGCGGCGAATGATGCTGAAATCCTTGCCGATTTGCTGGGGCGTCGATGCAACTCGCTTTTGATGGGAGCGACGCAGCATCTGCTCGGTCAAGGTTAGGTGATGAGGTTCAATTCCTCGTGCCAAAAGAATCTTTTTAAGCCAGCTCACCAACCTCGTGGCCTCGTGCTGTATGAGGTCAAAAGGAGGGATAAATGCGGTATGTGATTAGCGCTCTGGCACATTATCTAAGTGGGAAAATCACCACTCGTCATTTTGTCTATGCCCTTCACAAGAGGCCGCCGGCCGTTATTAGTAAAGGTCGCACGTGGGTGATAAATCCTGATTTACTTTTCTAGTATTAGGTGATTTCGATGCCCGTCAATTGTGAGCGATATTCAGAATAACTTTTAAGAACTATCAATGTCCGTTTAGAACATTGAATTAGTAATTTTTTTCATAAAAAACAATTTTTATGGGGTTGCATGTCGGCGCTTGGGGGTTAATTTAGTTTCGCAAGCAAAGCAAATATGACTTTGCAAAACTTAATGAATATTTGGCCGTAGTGCCGCAAGGAGATGTAATGATGGGTATTAAGAAAACTGTATTGGGTTTCGCAATCGTCGCTCTGTTCGCTGCAACCAGCGCCAATGCAGGTAATGGCGGTAATGGCGGTAATGGCAGCGGTAACCCAAAGAACGACGCAGGCCACCCTACCAAGGAAGCTGTGGCTCGCTACGTTTGGAAAGACGGCAAACTTGTGCCTAACCCAAAACGTGCTGAAGATCGTCACGATGGTATCCAGGTTACCGTTTCCAAGTAGGGCACTAACAAGTTAGCTCTAATCGCTAAGCCCCCGCATATCTGAATGCGAGGGCTTTTCTATGTGCGGAAATGATTTTTATAGCATTTAATGTGTGTAGCGTTTGTTGCGCTATTAAGATCCAATCTCAGTGAACAGCACCTTGACGATTTTCCCCCGTGGATCATCAGTCGTCTGAAGGTAATCAAGGGCCTCCTCGGGAAATGTGAACTCGAAATTTCCATCCGAATACTCCCAGTTCTCGATGATACTGGCTGCATAAGATCGACTTCCATGGGTTACTGTTATGATCTCACTAGCCAAGTACTTGGCGTACTGGAGCAACGTTTCCGTCGGTATGGAACTGTTCGCTGTGCCTGGTAGCGTTTTCGAATATTTCATAGATGTACCACTATCCAGGTGACGTCGTCATCGACATGGGTAGGATCGGGCGAGTAGGGTCCAAGCAGCAGCGTTTGTGCTGCATCGCTTAAATCAGCCCAGAAACCGTCAGTTGCAACTACTAGCGTTTCACCCGCGATGGCAACTCTTGTGATGAACTCTGGATCTGGTTTTTTCCGTGCTTTGAAACTACGGCTAATTTGGTGCCGACCTTTGTCTGTTGCCAGTTGTCTATGACTGCGATCACGCCTCCAGTTG
Organism: Pseudomonas sp. ANT_H4; assembly: GCF_008369295.1. GTDB lineage: Bacteria > Pseudomonadota > Gammaproteobacteria > Pseudomonadales > Pseudomonadaceae > Aquipseudomonas. The sequence goes on from NZ_VOBG01000026.1 coordinate 23,279, forward strand.
GCAAGGCAGTGTGGTGCAGTGAACCAAGCGATGGGGTCAGAGTGGGACGTTACGCCTGCGCTACAGTCACCTTCATATGCAACGGTAATGAGTTCACCGGAAACCACTGCGACGAGATAACTTGCCGATCCTGTGACTCCGCCCGAGAAGAGTGAGGAATGTGCCTCCTGGAGTATATCCCTTAGCAGTGATTCGACTTGGTCATGACCCGAGTCAGAAACGCCATTTTCGATTCGTGTCTGATAACCCGTGAAAATCTGTTCGACCAATGCCTGGGCCAATTGCCCGCTGCCGGGCTTGGAGGTGCCATCGACGACGACAAAAATTCCCCGAACGCCATCAAATGCCGCCCCTACGCAATCTCGATTCTCGTCGCGATCCTGCCCCTTAACGGTCCTTGTTGAGTACCGGATCATTTGACGTTGCTCAACTGTTTTAGACGCTGAAAAATGATCTGGCCTCTACCTGGGTTCGCGCTGACTGAATGCGAACTTTCGATCACGTTTTGAAGGTAGTTGAGCGCCAGCAGCCCGGCAATACCAGCCGCGATATACGTTCGCAACTCTTGATCTGCCTGTGTAACCTCCTCAAGCAAACTCTCTCGGCCGTCCACCACCAGAACGATATCTTCGACATCTTTATGGTAGGAATCGCCTCCGCCGCGACCTTTGAATGCTTCGAGCTTTGTAGCGATAAAATACGTCGGTTTGAAAATTTTGATCGCAATCCCGCTGGGAAGGGTAATGGTTTCTGCGTTCGATAAACCATCCACAAACCATCGATTTTCATACCCGAGGATCTCCTTTACTGAAGGCATCACGTCGACAATGACGTCGTTGAACTTGAACCTGCATGTCACATCGCTGTCCTCAGCGGTAATCTTGAAGCCCTGTGCCGCCAAGCGCTCTGTAAGTCTTTGCCAGTCAGCAATGCCTGCTAGCTCGATCACCAGGTCAACGTCATAAGTGCTGCGGATGTCGTCCAGCACAATATCGTCAGTGCAAAGAAGCCAGGTTGTAGAGCCTCCGACGAAGGCGACCGCATTCAATAGCTCGTCGCCTAATCCTTCCGCGACGGCGCTCAACATCTCATAGTTGTGATCTGAGGCGATGCTCAAAGGCCCATACCTTTCTTTAGGAGTTGAATTGCAACGCTGGTTTCTCGTGGCCCGCCCAGCCTGATGGAGTCTACTAGGGCTAAGTAGTGGTACAGGGTGCGATCGTTCTTTACAGCTTCTGGAACGGTCTTGTAGATCGGCTCGATTGCTTGGCCACGCTCCTTTCCTTGAGGGTCGGGCCAGACATGGATAATTTCTCCAGCGCTTTTGAGGTGCTTGGTAAGCACAGGAGATGCAAACCCGGTTGGAATACCCCTCACCAGGGCGCCAGGCTTGACTGGGAAAAAGTATTTTAGGGCGTGCTCAGTGATCTTCAAAAGAGCGGGGCGATTCACCTTGGGCAGGGAGGTTTCGTAGTCGTTTGTTACAAGCCCAGCCTCTCGACACCGAACGATTGAGTTTGAGATTTCACTTTTGCTCAGTCCTAAGGAATCAGCGAGTGCCCTTAAGGTGTAGCGGTCGTCCCATTTTGCGACAGTCCTTTTTGGGCTAGTGTCATCGTAGTCCCAGCCTTGCCACTTAAAAGATTCCGCGTCGATGAAGCGCGAGACGACATCTACTATGTCGATGGTGGATTCGTCGCGCGGAGGGGAAGTGATGAATTTTGGTTCGGGGCTATAATCATCGGGCAGTAGGTCAATCAAGGACATGCCGCCCCAGGCCACAGTTTCGCGACCTGACGGCGACACCTCTTCCTGCGCGTGTAGGCTCGCCATTTTGTATAGCAGTAAAATGTCTTGACCTTTCAAAATAGCTCGCCCTGTCTTTGTCCACGTTCCATAAAACGTGGACAAATGTCGCACGCTGTTTTTGTGAGTGTCAAGTTTATTTCCGGCACGTGAGGGTAGAAAGCTGCGAGGCTCACACCTGTCACTTGGGCATCTGTCAGCGGCTTTAGCTTGTGGGGCTCAGGCGTCGGCATGCCGCGATCTCGTTCTAATTTGGTCTTAGTCATGTCTAAGCGATTCGCCTGGGCCACCCCCGCCTTCTCGGCCACCATCTGTCGGCGGTCTTGGTGGTGTTGTCTTAAAACCCTGTAAAGCATCCCATCCGGCCTTATGACCTTAGGAACTTTTCGTCGATGCACTCCCAGCTTGCAAGGAATACACTCGCGATCCTGAATGTTTGGGGGGCGCAGTATTGAATCTGTTTGATCTGTTGAAGCTGTGGGAGCCTGCATTTTCGCCGGAAAAAGCAAAGGTCCACTTGGCCAGGTACAACGGCGAGGATCATCCACTCGACGTGTTCATACAGGGAGGCTTCGACAAGTGGCAGAGCCGACAAAGCAACCGCAACTTTAAGCTGCCCTACGTTGTTTCGCTTATTCAGGCTGGCAGTCCAACCCGCTGGTTGTTTGCTGGTCTGTTTCGGACGGTGGAGTGTGTCGAAAGAGTCGGCCCCAAGCCCGACTACATCTATACCCTGCAACGTGTGCCGGCGGCCGAAGAGTGGGTGGGGCGGCTGTATCTGAGCAGCAACTACACCAAACGCAACTCCTACCCGTACGGTGAAACCCTGGCAGGCGACTTGGCAGTAACTGAACTGCTGGCCGAACGCCTCAGCATCGGTCAGTTTCCAGGGTTCAAAAAGGTCAACCTGACCAAAAGCCAGCTTGATGTGGTGGTGCAGCAGAACGTTGATTCCTGGCGCTCGGCCCTGACGAGCGTCAAGGGCATTTACCTCATCACTGATACCCATACCGGTAAGCTTTACGTGGGCAAGGCCGACGGGGCGACAGGTATTTGGGGGCGCTGGTGTACGTATTCGACAACCAACCATGGTCATAACGTGGCGCTCAAGCGGGAGTTTGGTATTGATGCTCCACCCGAACGCGAAAAAGATCTGCGATTCTCATTGCTGGAGATCGCAGACCTGCATGCGATGCCAGGGGAAATAGATGCCCGCGAGAGCCACTGGAAGGAAATCCTATTGACCAGGTCGCACGGTTACAACCTCAACTAGTCATCATCAAGGCATCGGCAAGGGAGTGGGCGAACGACGCTCTCACCGTCCATCCGGATCCCTCAACGAATACTCGATGCCTCTACGTTTACCCTTCCCAAGTACGCCTTGCCGTAGCGCCTTGTGTCGCGTTCGAACCACTTGCATTCTGAAAAGTGGTGAGACACTAGGCTCTGTACGTAAAGTATTGTCGCAAGCACCGCATAGCGCAGGCCAATGAGACCATCGCCGCAAAACTTGTTGCGAGCTTGTCGAAGCGCGTCACGATGCGACGGTTCTCCTTCAGCCAGCCAAACATGCGTTCGATGATGTTGCGCTGCCGATATTTGGGGCGATCAAAAAGTCGAGGCAATCCTGGCTTGGTTTTGCGCTTCATGCTTCGCAACGGAATGACTGGCTGCATGCGATAACGATCACAATACTGGCGCAGCGCTTCAGCGTCGTAACCCTTGTCAGCCAGCAACCAGCGGCAACGCTTGCGTGGGCGACCGCGCAGGCTGGGTATGCAAGCCTGATCGAGTAGCGGTTGGGCATAGGCTATATCGCTGGCTTGTCCGCCTGACAACAGGAAACGCAGAGGCACACCATTGGCGTCGCACAGCATGTGAATCTTGGTCGTCAGGCCACCCCGGCTGCGCCCGAGCGCGTGGTCTTGCGGTTCTTCAAATCCCCTTTTTTCCCGGCACCTGATGAGGCCCGGGTTGCTCGTACGGCAGTGGAGTCGATCATCCATGTTTCCAAGTCAATCAAACCCTGCTCATTCAATCGGATATGAAGACGCTTGAGCATCTGATCAAAAGCTCCGCAATCACGCCATCCCCGGAACCGTTGATAGATCGTTGACCAAGGGCCGAATCGTTCGGGCATGTCTCGCCAGGCTGCGCCAGAGCAAAGCACCCAGAGAATACCGTTTAGCATCAGGCGATCATCGGCCCGAGGGCGCCCGGTGCGCTGATTTTTGGTGAAGATATCTGCAACCAGATCCCAGGCTGCGTCGGGGAGTTCATACCGCTTTGCCATCTTGGCCTCCTGGCTTTAATGGCGGTGTATTTTACAGAAAATCGTATTTCTTGGGTTTACGTACAGAGCCTAGGAACGAATGCAATAAGCACCAAGAGCTCTCCTAATCCCTATGCAACTCCCATCAGAATTTGGGTTCTGGTGAGCACGATGGTTTCAATAGCGGTTATGTGAGCTAGGCAGAGATCTGGCCCTCGCGAACAGAGGTTGCATTCGCACGTTATGCAACAGCTGAACATTAAGCAGTGCAGTACATCACGGGTTGTAAAACTATCGATGAGTCCATCACATTAAGCGGCTGCCGCTCCGTCTAAACGCACCTCCTTGATTGGGGGGTTCGGCAGTATCGAAAACTGTACGAGATCACCCCCATGACAGACCTATCCCACGCCAAAATTGGCGATATCGTAGAGGACGCTTCCGAGTTCTTCGCGCCCGCTTCCGCTGACTTGGTGGACGGTCTGATTGGCGGCTATCTCTCTGAGCGTGGCCGTATCGAACAACTGCATGAAATGATGACTGGCGGGGGATTCAGCGGCGCCCTCTGGTACTTCATGGAAGGGAATACGAGTGATCAAGGCCGCTACTACACCACCGATATCGCGCGCTTGATGCAGCTCGAACCCGCCATTGCCACGCTCAATGCATCCTACTGGGGCAAAGCCCTGTCGCTCACCGACGTCTATGAGTGCATGCCTCAAAAACGCCGTTCCGAGTGGCAAGAACAGATCCGCAATCCCATGGGCAAGAAGGCGTCATCTCGTCGACATAACAATGAGTCGCTGGATGAATGGGAGGTGCACCCACTGCCGGACTTTGAAGATACGACGGTTCGTTCCACCCTGAACGACTTATTGCTGGCTCGCTCCAAGTTCTTCGCAGAGCGTGTGGACGGTATATTCCGGGCGTTATCGGGTGTATTCCATATTTATCTGACCTCAAAGTGCCTAGATAGCGGGGGGATGAGAGCTCCGCAGCCCCGCGTCCCGTCAGACCTGCGACGTAAGGTCTTGATTAGTCCAGTCAACTGGTTTACGTTAAAAATGTGCCAATGTAGCACCGTAGGTTGTTAGATAGTTGGCAGACGACGGAGTTATCCGCGGCCCAGCATCTGTACCTTTAAGACATAAACTAATGTCAAGGTGCGGATATATGGGCGGCAAAAATATATTTATACGTTTTTTGTTTGAAATTCTCACCGGTTATCAATTGCTGTCCGTGCTAGTTGATTATAAGTCAACTAGCTGTCTTAAGTTAAGATCAAACTACTCGATTGGGGATGGCTTATTAAAGTCGCTTTGGTCGCAGGCTGATAAAATTCATTCGAAGACAACTTCTGCAACTGATGCTGAAGGAGATGTCTCATGCCTGGACTAACTAGAAGAACTAAATCAGTTAGGACTGTAGGGTTAGAGTACAAGGTTCTTAAGTTTTCACATCAACACGTAGCTAGGTACCAGTTGGTGGCAGTAGAAACGTTTGTACCTTGTCTTAGCGCTAGTCTGTACGAAGTAGCGTATTCAATGGGTAATCGTCGCTATAAGGCGAGTATTCGTACAGTGCTCTACCACGTTGCCTTTTTATTCACATGGGGAAACATAACTGGGCTCGATATCGAGCGCATGCTGCTTGAGGGGAAAGGACTAGATTTTAGATGTGTAAGAAAATTTGCCAATTGGCTTGAGAAGATTATATCGCCGCCGGTTGATGGGACCCAGATAAACAAATATGTTTGTAAGATCTTACAAAGCTGCAGCACTTTCTCAATTTGGTTTGTTGAGAACTATACACCTTTGTTTGCTACCGGTATTGACGTCAATGTTAGCTATATTCGTTTAATTGAAAGCCATAAGAAAGTTTGGTCTAGTGTAATGGTGAGCGGCAGAAAAGAGCTAATCGCGCATGACCTGACGGACGATGAATTGAAAAAAATAGAGGGGTTTTTAGTAGGGCAGCTTTCAAGTGCGAACGTGACTCGCGGCTTGAATCTAAGAAACTACATCATGTGGCGCTTAGTTAGAAGGTTTGGATTAAGGCTAGGCGAGTTGTTAGCATTACGCCTAGTGGATATTGATCTGACTGGTTTATATCCTTTTTTGGAAATTATCCGCATAGAGGATAGAGGGGCAGATTATTCTGATCCGCGAGCTCCCAATAATCCACTTGTTAAAACTTTTGGTAGGCGGCTTTATTTTAGTCCTGGTGATGAGGGGATGATTAGAGCCATTGAGGAGTATGTAGATACATATAGAGTTAAAAGAAAAATAAAAGGAGGGTTTACAGCTTATCTAGACCACGAATTCCTGTTGATCTCTCACGGTAACGCCTCGCTGGGTAATCCACTATCCTGTTCAGCGGCAAATAAAGTCGCTTGCATGATTAGCAATGAGTGTGTCAAAGCTTTTCATTGGCATCTCGTACGCCACGCTGTGTTCAATAGGCTTTACGAAGCTGCAAGTTTGCTAGAGAACAATTCTACGGAAATAGATCACGTAGTTTACATGGGAGGATGGAGTAGTCCTGACTCATTAAAAGGTTATGCTCGGCGCGCGATTCGGGATAAGGCAAGAAGGGAGTTGATGAGGTTAAATTTTGAGGGGTAAGCAATGGGTATTGAAGTCAATGATTCTGGTGAATTTGAAGATGAAGTCGGGCGGCTATATGTAAGATGTAATGCTGATCCGAGTAGTCCATTTTTCATTGATGTGACGACAGATTATGTTGAAGCGGTGTGGAGAAGGGCTAGATATTCTATTGATCTAAGCAGATACCAGCTCCCAGTAGTAATTATTGAGGTGGTCAAAAAGTACCTAGTGCACAAGCTTGAGTCGGTTTGCCCTAGAATCCTGAGCTCAGTGCACGCGGGGATCTCTTGCTTGGAAAGGCACTGGCAACCTTCATGGAAGGACTTTTCAGATATGTCTCTCGGGAAATTGTTGAGCGTTATGACATCATCCCATGCGGAGGCGACCGAGTTTCGAAGGTTCTACATTTACGCTGCTTTTCAGGGGTTGGCAGGTGCGGACGAGATTCATGCATTGGAGTTAGAGGCTATAAGGCTTAAAAAGCCTCACCCAACTTTAAGGATACTGGAATGGCACGAGACGCGCGGGGCGCTAACAAGCTCCGAAATTGAAGTGGTTCGAAAAGCAATGATCATTTCTGCAGAGGGGGAATCCACGGCGGATTTCACCTCAAGGCTGTTTACTTGGATCTCGTTCGAAACATTAAAGAGACCTATCCAGTTGCATGAAATGTTCCGTGATGCATTGTGGGTACCCGATTCGATGGCAGAAGGGGGCCAATATTTCCTTAGAATGCCTAAGGCAAAATATCAAACAGGACAGGCGTCAGAGCTTTGGCCCATAACTACTCAACTTGCTAATGCCATTCTCGAGTACTCCTCATCTCCTAAGGTTAAGGCGTTACAGGAAAGGACTGGGAGGTTGTTAGTGAGTTCAAGGGAGGGAGAATCATCAAATTTTGGACGGGCGATAACTGGCTGGTGTAGCAGATTAAAGCTGATCAGTCCGCGTACGAATAGGCCTCTAATCTTGACACCCTATAGAATCCGACATAGCGGAGCTACACAGATGGCCGCCCAAGGCGCGTCTAGGGACGAGATACAATATGTACTTGAGCATGACTCCGTGCATGCAGCTGATGCTTACATTGACTGTTTGGCTTCTGAGTTTTGCCCGTTGTTGGAGCGAGCAAACAGAAAATTAGGTGGGATATTCTCAGAGTTAAATGGTTTATTTTTCGCCGGTCAGCTTGGGCATAAGAGTTCGGGGATGCCTATATTGATACCGGTCGTAAATCAGCCAGCTATAGTAGGGGAATGTGGCAAGTCCGGATCTTGTGGGCATCATCCATTTTTTAATTGTTACAATGGTTGTAGGTATTTCATTGCCTGGCGCAACGCAGACCATAAAAAATCTTTAGATTACCTAGAGTCTGAATTAGAAAGATGGGGTAGAGCTGAGGGTGGAAAGGAAAGGAGTAAGATACTGAAAGAGCTGGAGCGCGTATACCAAGCGGTTAACGATGTTATGGCTAGGATCAATAGTGGGGAATGACGAAGATGGATATTCACTCAAAGTTGCGTGGTCATGGCCTCCCAGAGCCTTTGATAAATTTGGCAGCATCACTTGTTGAGGGGTTAAAGCCTTCAGTCGATTTTTTTTGTGATGAATGGAATATTCTCGACTGGGTTGAACGCCCTGGAAATCTGTCGCAATACAATTTGAGATTTTGCCGTATTAGAAATGACGAGCTTAGATTAGTTGCTAAAGTGTATATAGCAGCAAAGCGAGTCCAAGCGGGTGTAACCGCTGATGGTGCATTCGCCTCCATCGAGGCATTAGTTAGGCTTGATTTGGAAATGGGTAGTAAAGAAATCTCACGATTGAATCTATTGGATTTTAAAGCGGTTGAAAGGACCTACGCAGAGCGCGGGGTGACCGGGAAGATTTCAACTTTAACAACACTTCAGGGCTTTGCTAAATGGATGCAGAAGCGAATTGGTTTAAGGGTAATCTATGATGCTCCAAAAGGCAGATGTAAGTATGGCCGGCATGGAAGTGAAGAGGGAAGAGAGCGAAAGTTCCTACCTACAGAGGTGATTAGAGATTTATTCGGATTGGCCACTCATCCAGAACTTTCTTTTCGGGATAGATTTTATATTAGTGCGCTAGTGATTAACGCAGCTGTGGGCGGTAGAATCAATGAGCTGGCATGTCTTCCTGTAGATTGCTTGATACAGCAAGAGGGGAAATGGGTTATAAAAATATTTCCCGAAAAGGGAGGGCGATTGTACTTCCGACCATTTCCGCAAGATTTATACCCAGCAGTACGCGCAGCGGTAGAATTTATCACTGAACATACTGCGGAAGGGCGTCGTATTGTTAAGAAAATGAGATTGAATCCAGGGGTGAATTGGAAGGAAGTAAAAAAAACGCCTATTAGTTTGAAATATTATGCGCGTAAGTTTGTCGCGAAATGGGTGAGCGAATTCGATTTGTATACGCCGCGAGGGGTTTATTATCAATCTACAGGGCAATTTGTAGATGTAATTCAGTTGGTTGGACGCCTCGGGCGTGTGTCTGAGGTCGCGGCATTTCTGGGTGCCTCTACACGAACAGTTGTCAAGTTGCTTCAATGTCAGAAAGCTATGAATTCTAAGATATTTATGTATGAGAAAGCTTGGAATGAATATTTGCCTTTGACTTCAAATGTATATAAGTGGCGAAGCAGGTTGAGGCGCCACCCTCATGCTATATCGTTGCAGCGTCTTGAGGCATTTTGTGAAGTTACCTTCAATCCATCATGGATGCGTGAGATTGTTGACGATATCCTTGATGAGGCTTTGTTGTGTCAGCTTGAGAATAAAACTTTTCCATTTCAGCCTGATTTTGAGTTCGAATTAAACTTTGCTCGAAAAATTCTGCCTACGATCCAAAAGAATGGTGTGGCAATTCTAGAGCCGGAAAATTCATTATTCATTATCCCGCGGAATTTGTTGACATTTTCTAATGCTAAGAGTGATAGGGAATTTAGGAAGGTTTCGGTTGGTATGTTTCAAGGGTGGCTTGATGGTACATCAAGAACTGAAGAGTCATTATTTAAGAAATTTAATGTCCTCGATCCTCGTACCGGTGAAGTGGCTGAGTTTTACTGGCATGATATTAGGCATTGGCTCAATACTGTCTATAAGCAGGGAGGTTTATCTGATGTTCAGGTGAACCTGATCCTAGGACGTTCAGACCTCACGCAGGCTCAGGTTTATGATCATACACCAGCTTTAAGCAGATCATTGATTCTGCAGGATATGATTGAAAGTGTTAGGCAAGATAGAGCTGTGGGGGTTATTCAAACAACTTTCAATAAACTTAGAATTGAAAATCGTCAAGCCGCAGAGGAATATCTTTCAGCAGCCATTCGTGTGGTTAATCCAATGCCACATGGAGCGTGCGCTCACAACCTTGCGTTGAAACCATGCCAGCACAGTCTGTCATGTTTGGCGAAGGGGACAAATGGCAAGCCTTGCGAGGATTTAATAGTGAACGTTCAAGATGATGCGCAGCGTCTGGAAATTGAAAGATTGAGCCGAGACGCTAACTTAATAAAGAATCATATCTTAACTGCTGGAGGGGAGTTGAGTCCGCAATACCAACATTTCAAAAATATTGAACTGTCGGCTGATTTTCTGTTGAATGAGATTTTTAAAAAGAATTAATATATCGGGGGGCTTATGCAGCTCAGAGGTGAGCGTCTAAAGGGGTATCTCAATTCTAAGATTTTGGAATTGATAAGTGTTCGCCAAAAAGAAATTGGAGGATATGTTTATAGCCAAAAAGAATTTTCTAAATACGCAGGAGTTTCTAGAGAGACAATCAGGAAATATCAATCTGAAATTGACGCTTGCTTGCGGTCTTGTCTAGTTTCAAAGATTAATCATGATGGCGATGCTAAATACAGGAATCTTCAAGAAAAGAATCATAAGCTTCAGCGTGAAGTTGTTATGGTGCGGACTATGTATGAAGCGATTCGAGTTCAATACATTGACCTTATCGAGGCAATGCTAAGTCACTCGATTGATATTAGTATCTTGATGGTAAAACCTGTTGGCCCCGGAGAGCTAGATCGTACTGGTGGGAATTGCGTTTTATGTGGTGGATCTCTAGATTCCACTGTCTGATTGGTAGTTTTCCAATCGGCAACCCAGAGCGATTTTTGCGATTAATGGCTGGATTGTTGGCTTTCGTTGCCCCGTTCCGCCACGACCGTCCTATCAGTACTCTGAGTGGATTGCGTATCACTAAATTTCTCGTGGTCTGGTCTCCTTGACTCCGGGTCAATGGGTGGTGCTTGTTGGTTTGACATGCTTATTGCGAAGATAAGTGCTGTTGGAATTAAAATTTAACTGTCAATGTAGTAGGCGCTGGATAATCAGTCGAGCTGTTTCCAAGGCTAGGCGGTTGGTCGCTTACCGCTTCTCAAGAACATAGCCCACGCCTCGGAGCGTGTGGATAAGCTTCGTCTCGAAAGGATCATCGATCTTGGCTCTGAGCCTTCGAATCGACACCTCTACAACGTTTGTATCGCAGTCAAAGTTCATGTCCCAAACCTGTGAGATGATCTGCGTACGGCTCAGTACCACCCCCGTGTTGCGCATCAGGTAGTGCAACAGTGCAAACTCTTTTGTAGTCAAATCGATGCGCTGGCCATCCCTGAAGGCTCTGTGACGGCTCTGGTCGAGTTCGAGGTCAGCTACACGAATTATCTCGACGGATGCAGGGTGGTCAGACCTGCGCATCAAGGCGCGGACCCGGGCCAGCAGTTCTGGGAACTCAAATGGCTTGATTAGGTAGTCATCTGCACCGTTCTCCAGGCCCCGAACCTTATCTGCTAGGCGACTTCTAGCCGTCAGCATCATGATACGAGAAGGGCAGTTTTTACGTCGCAACAGTTCAAGCACCTGCCACCCATCCATCTCCGGCAGATTGATATCAAGGATGATCAACTCATATTCGTGCTGCTTGGCCAGGAATAATCCATCTGAACCGGTATGGACGCAATCTACAACATAACCGCATTCAGTAAGGCCTTGACGCACATACTCCGCAGTTTTTACTTCATCCTCAATTACCAGAATTCGCATGGGATTTTGTCTCGACATCACTGAGCAATTAACCGCGCACGCGCGCCGGCGTTATTGAAATGAATGGTAAATCAAAAAGAGTTGTCTGGGGGCTAAATTACGGATTTGTAATTTCTAGGTAATATATTTGATAGTCTGGCGTTATATCTTGTCGCGGTTTGGGTTTGACAGATGCGAGCCCTCTCTCCAATAGGTGATTTGACCTTATGAAGTACTGGGTTATTCTATTCTTTGTTCTGGTTTCATTCCGTTCAGATGACGGCGAAGTTCCCCTCATTGAGGAGGCTGGACATTGGTGTAGCCATGAGCTGCATCGACATGCGATGCATGAACTCGAACAACTGCTCGAATTTTAGATAAAAAAAGGCGCCCAAAGGGCGCCAAATATTCACCTTTTACCAAAGGAGCACTTAAGCCACTCAAGGTGAATGCGTAATGCACGTTTTTCTGAGGGGCCAGTTCATGGAAAACTGATCCGATCAGAGAATTACAGAATAGAAAGCGGGTATTCAATGATCACGCGAGTTTCATCAAGGTCCGATTCGAAAGCAGTGGCACGCGTGGTAGCTTGGCGCAACCGGAAGGACAAGTCTTTAGCCGGGCCGGTTTGAACGACATATTTCACCTCGACGTCACGCTCCCAACGTTTTTGATCGGTGAGCGGATTGCCGTTGTCGTCGGTACGCATGTAGAACTGGTTGGCGTTCGAGTAGTCTGCGCCCGAACCCCTTGCGTAGCGGGTCATGAACGTCAGACCAGGAATACCGTAGCTGGTGAAGTTAAGGTCATAACGCATCATCCAGGAGCGTTCTTTCGGCGAGTTGAAGTCGCTGTACTGGATCGAGTTGTCTACGAAGATTGAGTCCGACTGACGCAGGTAATCAAAATCGTCATCGCCATTGTTGCGCTGGTGTGACAGGGCCAAGGTGTGGGCGCCGTAGCGAACACCGACCTTGGCACTCCAGATATTGTTGTCGAACTCGCCCAGTCGGCGTTTACCTTCATCCACGGCTTTGTAGTAGTTGAACCCACCAATCAGCGCGAGGTCATCGCTCAGTGGGTAGGCGAAGCTGGTACCGGCGTAGTACTGGTTCCAGACATCTTTCAACTGGCTGCCGTAGACACTCACGGTCCAATTGTCGTTGATCGAGTAGTCACCGCCGCCGTAGCCGATCCAAGGCGAGTTGACCGGGCCGCCATAGAAGGTAACGAAATTGTCGTTCAGGTTACTGGAAACCGGTTGGCTCATTGCATGCAGTCGACCACCTTGCAGGGTGAGGCCCTGGATGCTGCTGTTCTCAACGGTCACGCCGCGGAAGCTTTCTGGCAGGAGGCGCGAGTCGCCCGCTGCGACGACCGGCGTCGATGGGAATACATCACCCACTTTCACCACGGTATCGAACAAGCGGATTTTGGCCGCTCCGCCAACCTTGGTGTATTCATCACGCGCCTCACCCTTGTTATCAACGGGCAGCACGTCGAAGGAGCTACGGCCGCCGTTGCGACCGTCGCCGGTATCAAGCTTGAGGCCGATCATTGCAAAGGCATCAACACCAAAACCGACGGTACCCTGGGTAAAACCAGAGTTGAATTTGGAAATGAGCGCGTGCGCCCAGGCTTCGGAGTAGCCGTTGGTGTTGCCCTTACCACTGTTGTAAGTGGGAGCCGAACTGTCGCGATTATCACGATTGAAGTAGAAGTTGCGGTTGAGCACTGTAAGGCTGCTGCCCTCAATGAAACCTTCTGGTTTGTCTTCAGCTTGAGCAGAAATTGCATAGCTTCCAGACAGCGCAGAAACTGCCGCCAAATACAGTGGTACTTTGATTTTCATCTGATGCTCCTTTGATTTACGGCAGTTTTTATTATGTGTACCGACGCGGGTGTCTTTATATGTTCTGACCCGGCGGCGCGCCTATGAAGAGCGCCGAGCTCATATTTGCGGGCCGAAGATAACGGGAGGGTGATAGGATAATTACAATTTCGTCATCTACAGGTTATCCGGGTGCCTAGCACCGTGTGTTAGCCATCTCTCTCGGTTGTAATCAAATCCTGGGTTCGACTGAATTTCTCAGTGTTTACGGGCATTACCCACTTTTCTTACGAAATTGTAATTTTCTAGCCACCCCTCTGATAGCTACCGCTCTTTAGAGTGCCATCACCTAATCCAGTGGGGCTTGGCAGCTGTTTCGGCGTTCTCGCCAAGCTTTATCGAAGTTTGTGCACGAGGACCATTAAAGTGCCCCGGTATATCCGCAATGTCTTTCCTAAGACCTCAATCTCACCCTGGAAGATAGCCGCACTCTGTGCGGTCATCTCCGGGCTGATGGCACCTGCTGCATTTGCCCAAAGCATCAGCTTGCCTCAAGCGCTTTCGACGGCGATGGATGCCAACCCTGACATGGCCGCCGCCCGTCAGGAGATTGGGATCGCAGATGGGGCACGCAAGCAGGCAGGGCTTATCCCCAACCCAACAATCTCGTACGACGTAGAAGACACCCGTCGCAGCACTAGCCAGACAACTGTGACGCTCAGCCAGACCCTGGAGCTGGGCGGAAAGCGGGGCGCACGTGTTGACGTCGCCACCTATGGCCAGACTGCTGCACAGCTGGAGTTGGACCGTCGAGTGAACGCTCTGCGCGCCGAGGTCGTTCAAGCCTTCTACGCAGCATTGCGAGCGCAGACTGGCCTAGATCTAGCCAAGCAATCTCTGGAGCTGACTGAGCGTGGTCTGCGCATTGTCGACGGCCGCGTTCGCGCAGGTAAATCCTCCCCAGTAGAGGCTACTCGTGCTCAAGTACAGTTGGCCGAAGCCAAGCTGCAGGTCAGACGCGCCGAAACGGAGAAAGCGACCGCTTACCAGCAGCTAGCTCAAATTACGGGGAGCTCGGTCACAGTATTCGATCGCCTGGATTCGCCGACCCTCTCCCCAGGTTTGCCTCCGGACGCTGAAGAGCTGTTGTCGAGGCTCGATCAAACTGCGGAAATGCGTCAGGCCGTGGTGCAGATCGACAAAAGCGATGCGTCCCTCGGCTCAGAGAAAGCTCAGCGAATCCCAGACCTCACTGTAAGCGTGGGTAGCCAGTACGACCGCTCCGTACGTGAACGGGTCAACACTGTAGGACTGTCCATGCCATTGCCGCTGTTTGATCGTAATCAGGGCAACATTCTTTCCGCTTCTCGACGCGCAGATCAAGCCCGAGACCAGCGCAACGCAGTTGAGCTGAGGCTGCGTAGCGAAACCCAAACCGCAGTAAACCAGTGGGCGACCGCCATGCAGGAGGTCGAGTCCTACGACAAGACCATTCTGCCGTCCGCACAGCAGGCTGTGGAGACCGCAACTCGCGGTTTCGAGATGGGCAAATTCGGCTTCATCGAAGTGCTGGATGCCCAGCGCACCTTGATCGTCGCTCGTGGCCAATACCTCGATTCGTTGGCAACAGCGACCAATGCGCGTGCGCAGGTGGAAAGGGTTTATGGCGATGTCGGTTCGACTGCCGGCGTTCGTTGAACGGGCCAGAAATTTTCTTCGGCGCTCGGCATAACACGTCGGTGCCTATGATCAGCAGGAGTAGCAATGGATAACAAACGCAAGATCGCCCTCGCGGTCGCCGCTGTGGCAGCCCTTGGATTTGGCAGCCTTGCCTGGAACAACAGTTCCGGAGAGCAGGCCGCCAGTACCGTCGAGCACGGCGCTAACGATGGCCATGGCGATGAGAAGACGACCGCATCAGCCGCCAAAGAGGAGGGTGATGAGGGTCATGGTGCAGAAGGCCATAGCGAAGAGGGTGGTGAGGAAGAGGGCAAGCTGACCCTGAGCGCTGAACAGATCAAGGCAGCTGGGGTAGTCCTGGAGTCTGCGGCCCCCCGTGACCTCGGCACCGTTGTGACTTTCCCGGGGGAGATTCGTTTCGACGAAGACCGGACTGCACATGTTGTCCCTCGGGTCCCTGGCGTTGTTGAAAGTGTCCAGGCCGACTTGGGCGAAGCCGTTAAGAAAGGCCAAGTCCTCGCAGTGATTGCCAGCCAACAGATTTCTGACCTGCGCAGCGAACAACAAGCCGCACAGCGACGCGTAGAGCTGGCCCGCGTTACCTTCGACCGTGAGAAGCAACTGTGGCAGGACAAGATCTCCGCCGAGCAGGATTACCTGCAGGCACGCCAAGCGCTGCAAGAAGCAGAGATATCTCTGGCCAATGCCAAGCAGAAGGTCGGTGCCATCGGCGCTTCGGTCAATTCCGTAGGCGGCAATCGTTACGAGCTTCGGGCACCCTTTGACGCCGTGGTGGTAGAGAAGCACCTGACCATGGGTGAAGTCGTCAGCGAGGCGACTAACGCTTTCATCTTGTCCGACCTGAATCAGGTGTGGGCCACCTTCGCTGTCCCTCCCACTGAACTGGGCAAGGTGGTGACGGGCCGTGCGGTAAAAGTTTCATCGCCCGACATGAACGTCGAGGTCGACGGCAAGGTGGGTTATGTAGGCAGCCTGCTGGGTGAGCAAAACCGTGCAGCGACCGTTCGCGTTACCTTGACCAACCCTGACGGCGCCTGGCGTCCAGGTCTGTTCGTGAACATCGCCGTCACTTCTCAGACCGATCGAGTGGCTGTGGCCGTTCCTGAAGGCGCCGTGCAGACCGTTGAAGACAAACCCTCGGTATTTGTGCGCACCAGGGAAGGCTTTGACACTCGGCCGGTAAAAACGGGCCGCCGTGACAATGGATACGTGGAAATCATCGACGGCATCCAAGCCGGCGCCCAAGTAGCAGCCAGTGGCAGCTTTACACTCAAGTCTGAGCTCGGCAAAGCGTCTGCCGAACACGGTCACTGATGCGAACTGACAGGATGATTTCTCATGTTTGAACGTATCATCAGATTCGCCATTGAGCAGCGCATCGTTGTAATGATCGCTGTTCTGATCATGGCCGGCATCGGTATCTACAGCTATCAGAAGCTGCCCATCGATGCGGTACCCGACATCACTAACGTCCAGGTGCAGATCAACGCTGCTGCGCCTGGCTATTCGCCATTGGAAACTGAACAGCGGATCACGTTTCCAGTTGAAACGGCCATGGCCGGTCTCCCGGGCCTTCAACAGACCCGTTCCTTGTCTCGCTCTGGCCTGTCTCAGGTCACCGTGATCTTCAAGGATGGCACTGACATCTTCTTTGCCCGCCAGTTGATCAACGAGCGGCTGCAAGTTGCGAAGGAGCAGTTGCCAGAGGGCGTTGAGGCTGTCATGGGTCCGGTATCCACTGGGCTTGGTGAAATTTTCTTGTGGACCGTTGAAGCTGAGGATGGTGCGGTCAAGGAAGACGGTACACCGTACACCCCAACCGACCTGCGTGTGATCCAGGACTGGATCATCAAGCCGCAGCTGCGGAACGTCCCAGGTGTGGCCGAGATCAACACCATCGGTGGTTACGCCAAGCAGTTCCTGGTCGCGCCGGATCCGAAGCGCCTAGCTACATACAAACTGACCCTCAATGATCTGGTCGCAGCGTTGGAAAGCAACAACGCCAACGTCGGCGCCGGTTACATCGAGCGTAATGGTGAGCAGCTCCTCATCCGTGCGCCAGGGCAGGTCGGTAACATCGAAGACATCGCCAACATTGTGATCACCAGTGTCGATGGCGCACTGATTCGAATCAGCAACGTCGCTGACGTTAGCATTGGCAAAGAGCTCCGGACGGGGGCTGCCACCGAGAACGGTCGCGAAGTCGTACTCGGCACCGTGTTCATGCTGATCGGTGAAAATAGCCGTACCGTGTCTCAGGCTGTTGCCGCCAAACTGGCTGACATCAACCGTACCCTTCCAGAAGGTGTGGTTGCCGTGACGGTCTACGACCGCACCAACCTGGTTGAAAAAGCTATTGCAACTGTGAAGAAGAACTTGGTGGAAGGCGCGATTCTAGTAATCGCCATTTTGTTCCTGTTCCTCGGTAACATCCGTGCTGCACTCATCACCGCGATGGTGATCCCGTTGTCCATGCTGTTCACCTTCACCGGTATGTTCAACAACAAGGTCAGCGCCAACCTAATGAGCTTAGGCGCACTCGACTTCGGAATCATCGTCGACGGTGCCGTGGTAATTGTAGAAAACGCGATCCGTCGACTGGCTCATGCGCAACACAAGCATGGCCGTATGCTCACCAAAGCTGAGCGCTTCCATGAGGTCTTCGCTGCTGCGGGTGAAGCTCGCCGGCCACTGATCTTCGGTCAGTTGATCATCATGGTGGTGTACCTGCCGATCTTCGCCCTGACCGGCGTCGAGGGCAAAATGTTCCACCCCATGGCCTTCACCGTTGTGATGGCGCTGCTGGGTGCAATGATCCTCTCCGTCACCTTCGTTCCGGCAGCCATCGCCATGTTCGTCACTGGCAAGGTCAAGGAAGAGGAAGGCGTGGTGATGCGCACTGCGCGGCTGCGTTATGAGCCGATTTTGAAGTGGGTCCTTGGGCATCGGAACATCGCGTTCTCGGCCGCTGTAGTCCTGGTCGTGCTCAGTGGTGTGCTTGCAAGTCGTATGGGTAGCGAGTTCATTCCAAGCCTCAGTGAAGGTGACTTTGCGATGCAGGCCATGCGCGTGCCAGGTACGAGCCTGACCCAATCCGTAGAAATGCAGCAACGCCTTGAAAAGGCTGTGATTGAGCAGGTCCCGGAAGTAGAGCGGATGTTTGCGCGCTCGGGTACAGCCGAAATCGCATCCGACCCGATGCCGCCTAACGCCTCCGACGCCTACATCATGCTCAAGCCTCAGGATCAGTGGCCCGACCCTAAGAAGCCTCGCGATGAGCTGATTGCTGAAGTGCAGAAAGCCGCAGCCGGTGTCCCAGGCAGCAACTATGAGCTGTCCCAGCCCATCCAGTTGCGTTTCAACGAGCTGATCTCGGGCGTACGGAGTGACGTCGCAGTGAAGGTGTTCGGCGATGACATGGACGTGCTCAACAACACGGCCAACAAGATCGCTGCAGCGCTCAAAGCGGTACCGGGCTCTTCGGAGGTCAAGGTTGAACAGACCACCGGCCTGCCGGTGCTGACCATCAACATCGACCGCGAGAAAGCCGCACGCTACGGCCTGAACATCGCGGATGTACAGAACTCGATCGCCATCGCTGTCGGCGGTCGTACGGCCGGCACGTTGTATGAAGGCGACCGTCGCTTCGACATGGTGGTGCGCCTGCCTGAGACCGTACGTACCGACGTAGCAGGTATGTCCAGCCTTCTGATCCCTGTACCGGCCAATGCATCTCAAGGTGCCAATCAGATCGGCTTCATCCCGCTGTCGCAGGTCGCTAACCTGGACCTGCAGCTGGGTCCGAACCAGATCAGCCGCGAGAACGGCAAGCGTCTGGTGATCGTCAGCGCCAACGTCCGGGGCCGCGACCTGGGGTCGTTCGTTCAAGAGGCAACCGCTTCGCTGGATGCCAAGGTGCAGATTCCTGCTGGTTACTGGACCACCTGGGGTGGCCAGTTCGAGCAGCTCCAATCGGCGGCCAAGCGTCTGCAGATCGTGGTTCCGGTGGCCTTGCTGCTGGTCATGACCCTGCTGTTCCTGATGTTCAACAACCTGAAAGACGGCATGCTGGTGTTCACCGGTATTCCATTCGCACTCACCGGTGGCGTCGTGGCGCTGTGGCTGCGGGACATCCCGCTGTCGATCTCGGCTGGGGTTGGCTTCATTGCACTGTCCGGCGTCGCGGTACTGAACGGCCTGGTGATGATTGCCTTCATCCGCGGATTGCGAGAGGAGGGACGAACGCTTAGGCAGGCCGTCGACGAAGGCGCGTTGACCCGACTGCGACCTGTGCTGATGACAGCCCTGGTGGCGTCCCTGGGCTTCATCCCGATGGCCTTGGCAACCGGTACCGGTGCAGAGGTTCAGCGGCCACTGGCGACAGTGGTGATTGGCGGGATCCTGTCCTCCACCGCGCTGACTTTGTTGGTGCTCCCTGCCCTGTATCAATGGGCACACCGCAAGGATGAAGACGGTGATGAGGCCGAAGTGGTTAGCTGATAGCCACTAAAGAGAAGCCCACAACACACGTTGTGGGCTTTTTTGTTTTATATGAGCCAGATGCACTTACCTTTCAAAATTGTAAGTTTCTCGTCATGCCAGTGATGCCTATGCGTTGCTAAAGTTACGCCCGAGAAGATTTGAATTTGAGAGGTTATTATGAAAAAGCTAATTATTGCTGCTGCACTTGTTGTTTTCTCGATGGCTTCGCAGGCCAACACTTTCTCAGAAAGCAAGCAGCTGCAATATATCAACGACCACCAGACCGCTGTGGCGAAGTATGCCGAGAAAAATGGCAAGCCGATGCCGGAAATTCAAGATTACAAATACGGCATGAAAATCGATGTGGCGAAATTCGTGCGCCAATCTCAAGACCCCCGCACCTGCCAGGTCTACCCACGGTTGATGAGCTTCGAGGACTCCCAGGGTACGCTCAAAACGGTTCGCTACTCCATGTACTCGCAATGCATCAACAATAAGTAGTGAGCGCTTTGAATAGAATAATTAATGAATTCATAGATGCGGGGAATTTATCTCAACGCCGCCCGGCATTCCTTATATTGTCAACATTGTAATGTGTAGGTCATGCGTGCGTTATTGGAGGCCCTTCATTGCCAAAGCGTAATTTTCAAGCAATCCTGCTGATATTATAGCCTGCTAGCCTAGCATCCCGTTTTTTTGTTCCTCGAAACATGTGTGTTTAGGTAGCGGTGCTTTTACATTTGATTCACCATTTTTTCACCTTTGCCTCCATAGGCTTCGGACATGGAAAATAAAAGCCCACCTCTTTATAGGTTACTGATTCGTTATCTAGGGATCGGATTCATAGCCACTGCAATCCATTATTTTGTGTTCCTGTTGCTGGTAGCTACAGAGATGTCTACGCCATTTCTAGCCAGTATTTTCGGCGGCCTGGTAGGCGCTATTGCAAGCTTCATAGGTAATAGGGCGTACTGTTTTAAGGCGGATGGCTTTCGGAAATTTCAGCCTCTTCGGTTTGCACTGGTCGCGCTAGCAACAAACATCGGCAACGGCGTGGGTATGTGGTTGCTCATCAAGTCGAATCTGTCACCGCTCATCTCCCAGGTCCTAGGCTCTGTACGTAAAGTATTGTCGCAAGCACCGCATAGCGCAGGCCAATGAGACCATCGCCGCAAAACTTGTTGCGAGCTTGTCGAAGCGCGTCACGATGCGACGGTTCTCCTTCAGCCAGCCAAACATGCGTTCGATGATGTTGCGCTGCCGATATTTGGGGCGATCAAAAAGTCGAGGCAATCCTGGCTTGGTTTTGCGCTTCATGCTTCGCAACGGAATGACTGGCTGCATGCGATAACGATCACAATACTGGCGCAGCGCTTCAGCGTCGTAACCCTTGTCAGCCAGCAACCAGCGGCAACGCTTGCGTGGGCGACCGCGCAGGCTGGGTATGCAAGCCTGATCGAGTAGCGGTTGGGCATAGGCTATATCGCTGGCTTGTCCGCCTGACAACAGGAAACGCAGAGGCACACCATTGGCGTCGCACAGCATGTGAATCTTGGTCGTCAGGCCACCCCGGCTGCGCCCGAGCGCGTGGTTGCGGATTCCACGACACTTGGACACTCAGCCCACGATCATTTGGACACTCGTTCCACGCTCACTTGGACATCTGATCCACGTCCACTTGGACAGGCAGTCGGAGCGCAGCGACGCAGTTTTGCATTGTTAGTCTGAAGTCCCTGCCGTCGTCAATTTCGTTGCGCGTCTGCGCATCGATTCGCCCTTCAGTTCGATCCGATAAGCGTTATGCACCAGCCGGTCGAGGATCGCATCGCCCAGGGTCGGATCGCCGATCAGTGCATGCCATTTGTCCACCGGCATCTGGCTGGTCACCAGCGTCGAGCGGTTGCCGTATCGGTCGTCCAGCAGTTCGAGCATGTCGCGGCGTTGCACAGCGGTAAACGGTGCCAGTCCCCAATCATCCAGGATCAGCAGGTCAGTCTTGGCGTATCCGGCCATCAGTTTGGCGAAGCGGCCATCGCCGTGGGCCAGGCCCAGCTCTTCCATCAAGCGCGGCAGGCGCAGATAACGCACGCTATAACCGTCGCGGCAGGCCTTGTGCGCCAGCGCGCAGGCGAGCCAGGTTTTGCCTACGCCAGTCGGGCCGCCGATGATCAGGTTCAGGCCATCGCGCAGCCACTGGCCGCTACCCAGTTGCAGGATCAGCGCCTTGTCCAGGCCACGAGGGCTGCGGTAGTCGATGTCTTCCAGGCACGCGTTGTGGCGTAGTCGGGCGGCTTTGAGGCGAGTCGTCAGGCGGGCGTCTTCGCGCTCGGTCAGCTCGCGGTCGACCATCAGTCCCAAGCGCTCGTCGAAGCTGAGATCGTTGATGTCGGGCGTTGCGTGTTGCTCGCTGAGCGCCTTGATCATGCCGTGCAGGCGCAGGGTTTGTAGCTTGTCGAGGGTCGGGTTGGGCAGCATGTTCGTGCTCCTTTTTCAGGTCAGTGGTAGTAGCCGGGGCCACGCAGGTTGATGTGCTCGTCGGGCAGCAGCGGCAGGGTTTGCTGAGCCAGCGGCAGGCGTTCCAGCCCTTGGCGCAGGATCGATTCCAGGCTCTTGTAACTGCATGCGCCCAGTGCCAGCGCACGCTGGCACGCGGCTTCCAGCCGCGCTTCGCCGTGCTGTTTGCTCAGGCGCAGGATCCCCAGGCAGGCGCGGAAGCCGTGTTGCGGATGGATTCGGCGTTCGAGGATGTAGGCGATAACGCCAGCCGTGTTCGGCCCGGTTTGCTCTGCCCAGCGGATCAGCCGTTGCGGTGTCCATTCGGCGTGCTCGCGGTGACTTTTGGGCATGTGCTCGGTGTGGGTAGTGTGGCGGCCTTTGTGCGGCGAGCGCAGGTGGCTGGCCACACGCTGGTTGGCGTGGAAGCACTCGACGGTCTGGGCCGTGAGCCGCACTTCGAGTTGGTGCTTCACCAGTTGGTATGGCACCGAGTAGAAGTGACCGTCGACCTCGACGTGGTAGTCGATGTGCACCCGCACCTTTTTCCACTCGGCGTAGATGTAAGGGTGTTCCGGTAGCGGTTGCAACGCCGGTTGGTCGATGGTCGCGAAGGCCGAACGGCGTGAGCCGGGCAGCTTTTTGAAGGGCCTTTGGTTGAGGCGATCCAGCAGCAGTCCGATGGCGGTGTTGAGTTCACCCAGCGAAAAGAACTGCCGATTGCGCAGCACCGCCAGGATCCAGCGCTCGACCACTTGAACACCGACTTCGACCTTGGCTTTGTCCTTGGGTTTTCGTGAGCGAGCGGGCAATACGGCGACGCCGTAGTGCTCGGCCAGATCGCGGTAGCTGGGGTTGATATCGGGCTCGTAACGGTGCGCCTTGGTCACGCCACTGCGCAGATTGTCGGGCACCAGGATCTGTGCGGTGCCGCCGAAAAAAGCAAAACAGCGGGCATGCGAGCCCAGCCAGTCGGGCAGTTTCTGCGACCAGGTCGCCTCGGCGAAGGTGTAGCTGGAGGCGCCGAGGACGGCGACGAAGATCTGGGCCTGGCGGATCTCTCCGGTTCGCCGGTCGATGATCGGGACGGTCTGACCCGCGTAATCGACGAACAGCTTTTCGCCGGCGCGATGTTCCTGGCGCATGACCACGTCGACCTTGGCGGCCCAGAGCCGGTAGTGCTCGCAGAACCAGCTGTATTGAAAGCCTTGCGGATGGGCGAGTCGGTACTCTTGCCAGAGCAGAGCCAGAGTCACGCCGGGGCGGCGCAGCTCGGCATGCGCCCAAGCCCAATCAGGCATCGGCCTTTGATCGCTGGGAGCTGTTGGTGCTGGTGGAAACAGGCATCGCTCCAGCTCGGCGTCCGACAATGATGTCGGCCAAGTCAGCCCGCAAGCGTTGAAACGGTGCAGGTAATTGCCGGCACTGCCGCTGCTGATGCGCAGGCTGGCGGCGATCTTGCGCACGGACAGGCCGGCGTCGAACTTTAGGCGTAGTACCTCTCGGATTTTACGCATGGATATACGCTCCACGACGACCTCTTCGCTTCGATAAAAGAGGCCGATGGTAGTGAATAGTCCTGCGTTGCCGCCTGCCTGAGCGTGGGTCGGATCAGTGAGAAATCACTGTCCAAGTGCTCGTGGAATCAGTGTCCAAGTGGCCGTGGAATGAGTGTCCAAGTCAGCGTGGAATCGCTGTCCAAGTGTTCGTGGAATGGGTGTCCAAATGCGCGTGGAATCCGCACGCGTGGTCTTGCGGTTCTTCAAATCCCCTTTTTTCCCGGCACCTGATGAGGCCCGGGTTGCTCGTACGGCAGTGGAGTCGATCATCCATGTTTCCAAGTCAATCAAACCCTGCTCATTCAATCGGATATGAAGACGCTTGAGCATCTGATCAAAAGCTCCGCAATCACGCCATCCCCGGAACCGTTGATAGATCGTTGACCAAGGGCCGAATCGTTCGGGCATGTCTCGCCAGGCTGCGCCAGAGCAAAGCACCCAGAGAATACCGTTTAGCATCAGGCGATCATCGGCCCGAGGGCGCCCGGTGCGCTGATTTTTGGTGAAGATATCTGCAACCAGATCCCAGGCTGCGTCGGGGAGTTCATACCGCTTTGCCATCTTGGCCTCCTGGCTTTAATGGCGGTGTATTTTACAGAAAATCGTATTTCTTGGGTTTACGTACAGAGCCTAGTGACTGTGACGCTCACTGCACTTGGATTCATTGCACACCGTTTCTGGACATTCAATCATGCAGACATTACATCGCTTTCCCGAGCGCCCTGATCCCTTATTAACCATAGTCGTTCCATGCTTTCAGGAAGAGGAGAGCATTCCAGAGTTCCATCAGCGCATCACCCGCGTCGTAAAGCGCCTACCTGTCTCTTGTGAGATTCTCTACATTGATGATGGAAGCAACGATCGAACTGCAAATTTGCTACGCGATTATCAGGATGGATCGGCTGTTCGTAGTCTGTTCCTCAGCCGCAACTTCGGCAAAGAGGCAGCACTGAGCGCCGGGATAGATCATGCCCGTGGCAGCGCATTAATCTTCATTGACGTCGACCTGCAGGACCCACCTGAGCTCATCCCGGCCATGGTGGATTTCTGGCAGCGTGGCTACGATGTAGTAAACATGCAGCGCAACCTTAGAACCGGTGATTCATGGTTCAAGCGTGTGAGTGCCCGGGCTTACTACTGGGTCATGCAGCGCCTGGTTGAAAAGGTTGATCTGCCCGCCGATGTCAGCGATTTCCGCCTGATCGGACCTGCTCCACTGGCGGCACTTCGAGCGCTGGATGAGCGTTCCAGAATACTCAAGGGGATGATCGGCTGGGTAGGTTTTCGCACCGTCGAGCTGCCTTACGATCGTACTGTGCGCCATGCCGGTAGCACCAAGTGGAACGCCGCTGGCCTCTTCAATTTGGCCATTGAGAGCATCGTCAGTTTCTCTCGCAAACCGCTACGCATATTCAGTCTAATCAGCTTCGGTCTATTCGTCTCCAGCATCTGCTACATGCTTGCATCGCTCGTAGCAGGCAGCTTCGACGTCCATCACCTGCTCGTCGGAATGGCTTCATTTCTGTGCATCGGAGTTGCCATGGTGGGGGAGTACCTAGGCGTGGCACTCGCAGAAGTCAAACGCCGGCCTCGCTATTTCCTGAAGAGCAACAGCAAGGCAGATCCCGTGTCGCTCCATGCTTCGGTGCCTTTGATCGAGGGTAAGAAATGCTGAATCTGAGAAAAGAGCGGCCCCTGTGGTGGATCCTGGGTTCAATTCTGGTATTGCGCTTGTTGGGTTTGGGCGTCTACCCACTGATGGACACATCGGAGGCACGCTATGCCGAAATGGCACGCAAGATGGTCGAGTTAAACGATTGGATCACGCCGATGTTCGACTACGGGGTACCGTTCTGGGGTAAGCCGCCGCTATCCTTCTGGACCCAGGCTGCGAGCATGACGGTTTTCGGGGTGAATGAGTTCGCTGCTCGATTCCCGGCCTGGCTGCTGCATCTGGGCAGCTGTTTCATCATCATCAAGCTCGGTACTCAGCAGATCTCGCGTAATGCTGGAATCTGGGCCGCCATCATCTTCTCTAGTACGACACTTGGCCTAGTCTCCAGCGGAGTCGTGCTGACTGACCCTGTTCTGTCGTTCTCGATTTTGCTCTCCAGCTATGGATTCTGGCGTTGGATGAAGTGCTCCAGCAACGCGGATGCCTACCTGATGTTCGCCGGGCTGGGCCTGGGCCTACTGGCTAAAGGTCCGCTCATTTTGGTGCTTATGGGCACGCCAGCATTCGTGTGGGTGGTTCTCTATAAAGAGTGGGGGCGAGTGCTGATACTTCCCTGGATCGGCGGCCTTGTCCTAATGCTCGGTATATCCTTGCCCTGGTATATCGCGGCCGAAATGAAAACGCCGGGGTTCATGCAATACTTTTTCGTTGGTGAACACTGGAGTCGTTACGTCGTCAGCAACTGGGCTGGAGACCTCTATGGCAGCGCTCATGCCAAGCCATACGGCACCATCTGGATTCAGCTCGGTTTGTCGCTATTGCCATGGGCTTTCTTTCTTCCTCTGCTGATTCGCAAGCGCGGATCAATGCAGCGATTCGAGGCCTACCTCTGGCTCTGGGCGCTGGCAACTCCCATATTCTTTACATTCGCCGGTAACATTCTGTGGACCTACCTGCTTCCATCTCTACCAGCCTGGGCCATGTTGTTGTCTGGACGGATCTGCGATGCAGGCCCGAAGACCACTTGGGCTGCCGCTACGAGCGCTGTAGTACTCCCAATCGTAGGTGCGGGGATCATCATTGCAGGGGTAATGGAGCAGCGACCTCAGAACCAGCGAGATGTGGTTGAAGCCTGGAGTGATTTGCAGTCAGCTCAGTCGGCTCCGCTGATCTACCCTGGCCGTCGCTCGTATTCGTCGGAGTTCTACAGCAGCGGGAAGTCAGAGAACATTCAGGATCCTGCTAAGTGGCCACGTGATAGCTCGTTCTACCTATCCAGGCGCCTGCGTGACAGCAACGCTGAACTGCCTGTCAACCTGAGCTGCGTCAAGATCACCGAAGTAAACGCCAGCCAGCTAATGCTGTGTCGTTGGAAGGACGCTCAGCAAAGTAACAACGGATTGGCTGGAGAAATTGATGCGGGAGCGTCTCGTACGGACGAAGGCTAAATTCCAGACACAAAAAAGCCAGGTTGTACCCTGGCTTTTTTGTAAATTGCTTTCGTCATTTAGAGTCCTGTTTAACCGCCGATTAATTATCGGCTTGTTCCTTACCATCCTTGCTTTCTTTCTTTTGCTCTTGAGCGACTTGCTGTTTGTTCTGATCCGAAGAGTCATCGCTCCATAGGCGAGCCTGTTCAGTTCGAAAGTTTTCATTGAACTGTTTCGCTCTCTCGTAGCCGCCTTCGGCATAAGCGACACCCGTGAGACCAAGCAGCAGGCTGCCAATAGCGATCGATTTGACAAATTTCATTGTGAGCCTCGGTTTTTACTAGGTCCGCCTGATTAGCGGCCTTTGTTGGTTTGTAGTTTAGGAACGCGAAGCTAACGACAAGGTGAGTCAATAATTACAATTCCGTAATTTTGGCGGCCGGGATGATGCGTTAAATCTGCAAATCTGGAAGGATCATGTCTATCTCGGCATTGCTGAGGGCGATGTTAAATTTTCCCTAAAATTACAATTTTGATATCTACTTAAATAATCAGTGCGGCTTTCGGCCGCTCTCGGAGATAGCCATGAATGACATAGAGCCCTGGGCGGTTGCGATCGGTGATTTTCGTCGAAGCACTGAAAAGCTCACTGTCCAAATTGATGAGCTGACCGCTCAGACACGTACCTGCAGCGCCGTGCTGGAGAAGTCGAACGACCTTGTGGAGCAGGTCGATACTGTCGGCCGGCAGATACAAGATGAGGTGCGGAAGGCCGAGAAAGCTTGGTCGAATGCCGAAGAGGTCGCTTTGCGAGCTGCGGCAGAGGCATATTCCGCCGCGTGTCGGGGAGTCGACACGGCCATTAAACCGCTAATCGCGGAGCTTTCTACAGCGACTAAGGCTGCCAATATCTCCATTCTGGAGCTCAAGCGTGCCCCGGTTTTGGCCAAACGTTATGTGATGGTCGTGGCAACAGCGTTCTTCATCCTGGGGTTGATCAGTGTCTACACGACGATGCGTTTTATAGACACTGCTGCCAGCGTAAGCGCTCAGGAAAGGGTGAACGCGCAGTATTTCACCCAACTGTGGAGGAATGCCAATCCAGAGGAGCAGAGGATCATAAAGTCGGTGATTTTGCGATCGCCCATGGAGCCTGTGGTCCTCAGGCACTGATGCTTGCACACAAAAAAGCCCGTCAATTGACGGGCTTATGCATGTCTGCGCTGGTTAAGCAGCAGCCATTACAGGTTCTTTAAACTGGGCTTCGGGAAAGTGAAGGTGGAACCACGTGAAGTTCTCTTCGGTTACTTCCACGCTCGCCGAGCCCTGATGCAAGCTCATAATCGACTGAACGATGGCTAAGCCTAGACCGGTACCGCCCTCACTCCGTGCTCGGCTCTTGTCCACTCGATAGAAACGTTCAAACAAATGCGCATGGTGTTCCCTCGCGATCCCCCGGCCCGGGTTGCCGACACTCAATGTCGTACCGCTCGTACCGTGTTGCACCTTCACGTAGACCGTGCGGCCGCGTGGGCAGTAGCGAATAGCATTTGACACCAGGTTCGAGACGGCCCGTTGAATCATGAGACGATTACCGCGCACTACGTCCTCATTGCCAGAGATTTGCAGCTGGATCTCGCCTTCTTCTGCCGAAATGCTGAAGAGATCGCATACACGCTCAACCTCGTCGACCAGCGACACGGGTTCAAACTCCACCATGGATGCTGGGTGACTGACCTGAGCCAGGAACAGCATGTCGGAAACCATCCGGCTCATGCGGTCCAGCTCTTCTGTGCACGATTCCAGCACTTCCCGGTACTCTTGAAGCGATCGTTCTCTGGTCAAGGCAACCTGGGCCTTACCCATCAGGTTGGAAAGCGGTGCACGCAACTCGTGAGCAAGATCGTCAGAGAATTGAGAAAGCTGCTGCACACCGTCATCTAGGCGAGCCAGCATGATGTTAATGCCGTCAGCGAGCTCTTTAAGCTCTGAGGGCATTCCATCCGTTGGCAGGCGATGGTCCAGGCTCTCGGTGGAGATTTTCGAGGCAACTTTCAAGAACTTGGTCAGAGGTAGCAGTCCGCGGCGCACGGTCCACCAAGCGATGGCCAAGATCAATGCGAGGATGACGGGCGACATCATCAGGGCCCAGGTCAGCAATGCATCGAGCAGGGCCTCACTGGATGACTGGTCCATGGTCATGTAGACGCTGACTTCGGTTCCATCGGCTAAGCGCATGATACGAGAAGCGCTCAACAGTGGGCGGTCCTGGGTATCACGCCATTCATGCTCTTTAGGCTGCGCAGCCGGCTGGAACTTGTGCACCTCCAGATTGACCTGCTTTGAGCCTATCGAGAGCAAAGGTACCTGCTTTGTTGATGTATCGAATATGCTCACGTACAGGTTGTTATGGCCCATGACCAAATCAACTAGCTGGTGCGCATCCGCGTTGACGCCGGAGATATCGTTGATAGTGGACAGGTTGTGAGCCATGCCTGCCATCTTCACTTCTAGGTCTGCTCTGGCATTTCTTTCCAGCGCTTGACCCACCATCAAGTAGCCAAAGGTCGCGAACAGAAGCAGTAATGCTGCGCTCATCAACCCGACTTTGAACCCTAGCTTTGCAGCCAGGCTGAACGGACTCATGCGCGTTCCTCGAAAACGTACCCAACGCCACGAAGCGTATGAATGAGCTTGGTTTCAAACGGGTCATCGATCTTTGAGCGCAATCGCCGGATCGCAACATCGATGACGTTGGTGTCGCAGTCAAAATTCATGTCCCAGACCAGAGAGATGATCTGGGAACGAGTCAGCGCTTCACCCGTCCTGCTCATGAGCAGGTGCAGGAGCGCAAATTCTTTTGTGGTGAGATCGATGCGTGTGCCACCACGGAAAACTCGATGGCGCACGGAGTCGAGTTCCAGATCGGCAATCTTCAGCGAGCTCTTCTCGACGAGTTCATCGCCACGTCTCTGGAGAGAACGGATGCGAGCAAGCAGCTCGGGAAACTCGAAGGGCTTCACCAAGTAGTCATCCGCGCCGCCATCCAATCCCTTGAGCTTGTCGTTGATGCGACCACGGGCTGTGAGCATGATGATGCGGACCCGGCTGGATTTCCTGATGGTTTCCAGCAGATCCCATCCGTCGATACCTGGGAGGTTCACATCGAGGAGAACCAACGAATAGACATTGACGTTGAATAGGTGAAGGGCATCAACACCGTTGTGCACAATGTCTACGACATACCCGCTTTCGGATAGGCCCTGCTGAAGATATTCCGCAGTTTTAATTTCGTCTTCGACAACTAGAACGCGCATGACTTATCTCAAGGTGTGAAGAAGGAATTGGCCAATCCGCCAAGAGGTTTGCAGGCTGTTTAAAGGTTCGGCTGAGTGCATGGCATGCGGTAGTCGCTACCTCTGTCCATACGCCGTGGTCACCTGAGGACGCTTGAATCTTAACGCGAAGAAGCTGGCCGTGGCGAAATCCTACAAATTTGTAATGTAGCCGTAAGATTGCTGACAGTCATACCGGCATACCCTTTGAGCTTAGCGGATTCAGCGGCCTTCAGCCGGTTGAGCACTCAGTAGCTGGCATGTGAATTCGGTCGTAAAAGGCGGCATTTCTGCCAAGCCGTTCTGTTTTGCCAGGAAAATTCCTTGGGGAGCTACCAAGAGCTCGTTGCCAACCACCGATCAGTGGCATCGCAGGATGCGCTGCGCTGCGCGCGGCTATGATTTCTTGATCCGTCGAAAGTGCAGATAATTACTTTACAATCTATTACATGTCCAAATTGTAATTTCACAATCATCTTGTCGTTAGCCGCCTCTGCTAGTTTTAGTACAGCACACAGGCAGCGCTGCTTTGGAGTCGTCTCATCCGGAGCAGCATGGCGGGAGTAACGAAACCCTGCTCACGCCAATGCATTCACCTTGGAACCATACGCTCCTTTGGTAAGGTGAATTTTAGCGCCCGCCGTGGGCGCTTTTTTATTAATGGACTTCTCATGAAAACCACTAGATCTGCAATTGCCGTATTCATGCTCTTCTCTGTGCTGTCGACAGATGCTCTAAGTAGCGTGCAGATCAATGAGGATCTTGAGCAGTCTGCTCGGCAGGCTACAGGGCGCTATGCACAGAGCGTGAAGAAGCCCATGCCAGAGCTTGAAGACTACACCTATGGCATGAATCTGGACGTTGGGAAGTTGGTGTACGTGTCGCCCAACGTGCGGTACTGCGGCAACGTGAAAAGCATGATGGCCTACGAGGACTCGAAGGGCGAATTGCACATGGTTCGCTACCTGGTGAAAGGCGAGTGCGTTAATAGTCGGTGAGCGGCCACCCACTTGCTGCCCCCGGCGCTTAGCTCACAGCAACTCGATGCCAAAACGACGTAGCAGCAGAGCAAAGCCCCCAAAACTTACCATGGTGATGATGATGCTGATGATAAGCGTCGGCCAAAAGTCCAGTTTGGGCAGCAGCACCGGAAAAGTGATAAACATTGGCAGGGTTGGAAGGACGTACCAGAACGTATACCAGGCATGATTAGCTATCTTTTCCATACTCTGGTTTTCCAAGTACAGCCAGATCAGCGTCATGACCGTGACCAGAGGCAGAGCGGCAACTAGGCCACCCAGCTTGTCGCTACGTTTTGCCAGCTCTGATACTAGAATCACTATTCCGGCAGTGACTAAGTACTTCGTGATGATCCAAGCCATTGCTGAACCTCCTACGGGCACTCGAGAGAGTCTGTCGGAATCTTCCCAAGGCGCTCACGAAGTGCTCCTGCCGTTTTGACGCCTATCATTCCCGATCTTTCCTTTACGACACCACTCTCTCTGTTTGAAGAGTGGTGCGTTGACCAGGTGGTTACCAACCGATCAGTGCGACGGTAACGGCATGCTCTGGTGGAAAGCTGCGCGCTCGATCTGAATGGTGCAGTGGTGGATTTCGAACGCATCGCTGACCGCTTCCACGACGCCCGCCAGCACGGCATCTCCATCTGCTGTGTCACCCACTACTACGTGCGAAGTCATCACGTTGCTGCCGCTACTGACGGCCCAAACGTGCAAATCGTGTACATCAGTGACGCCATCAACGTTGCGGATGGTGGTCTCGATTGCCGCGACGTCAAGCCCCCTTGGGACACCCTCCATGAGGATGCCCAGGCTCTCGCGAAGCAGCTGCCATGTCCGCGGCAGTACCCAGAGGCCGATTGCAACAGCGACAATCGTGTCGACCCAGGTCCAGCCAGTGAAGCGGATAATGAGAGCCGCGATGATTACGCCCAACGATCCGAGCATGTCGCTCCAAACTTCGAGGTAAGCCCCTTTGACATTGAGGCTCTCGTTGCTGGCAGATGCCAGAAGACGCATCGAAATAAGGTTGATGATCAGGCCAGCGATCGCGATCCACATCATCGCGCCAGTGGCGATCTCCGTCGGCATGAAGAAGCGTTGGTAGGCTTCGTACAAGATGTACATTGCCACCAGGAAGAGCAGGACTGCGTTGAGCGTGGAGGCCAGGATCTCCAACCGCGCATAGCCAAAGGTTCGTTTTTGATCCGCCGGCCGCTTGGCTATCTGGAGCGCAATCAGCGATATCGCCAAGGCGGCGGTGTCAGTGAACATGTGAGATGCATCCGACAGCAGCGCCAAGCTGCCGGTTATCCATGCACCGATTACTTCAGCAATCATAAAGCTGCCAGTCAGGGCCAATGCCATGACTAGCTTCTTCTGATGTCCCTCACGTACTGCTGCACTGCCATGATCATGATTCGATCCCACGTATTTCTCCTTGCGCAGGGGGGTGGTCGCGTTGGCTTACCAGGGTGGCCAGGCGCTAAGGCGTGGCTTGGCCGCACTGGCTGCAGAATTTCGCTCCTGACGTCAGCGAGGAGCCGCAGGCCTTGCAGCCACTCGATAGTGGTGTTCCGCAGTTTAGACAAAAGCGCGCAGATGGGGCGTTAGCGGTCCGGCACTGCCTGCAAGGCTGCAGATCAGTGATTGGGGCTTGGGATATTGCCCGCCCACTGTCAATTACCCGGTCATTGCCGTCGCAGCTCTGCTGCTGGTCATAGCGGTCATGCCGATCGCTCCCGTGCCCACCACTGTGGTGCTTACCACCGCCGTGGTTTCCCCGGCCGTGGTGGCCGCCCAAGATGTTCTTGAAAAAGCTCATGGTGTTCGTCCCTCATTGATAAGTGACATAAGCACGGGCAAAAGTTAAGGAAGTGTTCTGCTCGCGAGAAAGACTTCTAAATTGAAGTAAAAGTTCAAAATGAGCGTACGACAAAACAAGCCCATTTTGTTTATGAAATTTAATTTAATTCGCTGGGTGGCACTAACCACACAGCAGTCGAACGTGTCCGATTTTTTATCATAGCCTGGTCGATCACAATCAAAAAAGCCATTGCTGCGATTCTGACAGCATTGTAATCACGAGGTCATCGTGTCGTTATCGTGTTCCGGAAATAATGCGCCTAGCGAGAGTTTACTTCTCATTCAATTCTTTTGCCTCAAACATCCTAAGCGCCCTTAAGCCATAGGGCTCGGGGTCTCTGGCGCTCCGCACGCCCACCTTCGCACAGTATCTGTCGATGGTTTGCCTGGTAGCTACCGAGGATTCCATAGCCATGCGTCATGGATCAGCAGCCTCCTAGAGTTTGATAATGACACCTTCGAAATCCATTGTTCACACCCTGTTCAGTAGATTGATCTTTGCTATTCGCAGTACTCGACAAAAAGGCATCAGCACCAATCTGCTCATCGGGCTGGTAACTCTTTGGTTGTTGCTATTTACGAACGCTGAGCTTTGGCGTGTTCTTACGCGGCTGATTTTCAATGCCGATGAAGTTAATTGGCTGCTCGCGAGTAGCCTGCCAGTTGTTGTGTTTGCTTGGGTGTTTACCATACTCAGTCTGCTGTCATGGGCACGGCTCGCCAAACCGCTACTGTGCCTGATCCTGATCAGTGCGGCTTTCGCCAGCTACTTCATGAATGCTTACGGCATCGTCATTGATTACACCATGTTCACCAACGTCGTGGAGACCGACGTCAGTGAGGTCTCCGAGCTACTGAACTGGAAGCTCGGCCTCTGGGTGGCAATGGTAGGGGGATTGCCCGTTTACCTGATCAGTCAGGTGCCGCTCCGACGTAAGCCCTGGATCAAAGCGTTGGCCAGTAGACTCATTGTCCTTTCGCTTGCCCTAGTCACCCTTGCCGGCATTGTGCTGAGCCAATACCAGTCTTATGCGTCCTTGCTGCGCAACAACCGGGAGATTCGGCTCATTCTGGTTCCCACCAACCTGTTTGCGGCCAGTCATGGCTACCTGAAACGTCAGTTGGCCACGCCGAGGCCAAGAGCCGAGAAGGGCTACTCGATGTGCTTCAGCGCGCAGGCATCAGCGTAATGTGGACTGACAACAATTCGGGCTGTAAAGGGGTCTGTGACCGGGTGCCTAACCACAAGGCTACCCAACATGCGGATGCTCAGCTGTGCACCAGCGACGAGTGCAAGGACGGGGTGCTGCTCTCGGAAATGGAGGACTTCATCAACCGTCAGGAAGGCGATGCTGTCCTGGTGCTCCACTACAAAGGCAGCCACGGCCCAGCCTACTACAAGCGATATCCCTCGCAGTTCAAGAAATTCGAGCCGGTCTGCGAGACCAATGAGCTCGACAAATGTAAGCAGCAGGAGGTGATCAATGCCTACGACAACTCGATCCTCTACACCGACTACGTAACGGCCGGGCTGATCGACATCCTGGCTGCGAACACCAAATTCGACACTGCGCTCATGTACGTCTCGGATCATGGGGAGTCACTGGGAGAGGGTGGCCTCTACCTACATGGGCTGCCCTATGCGATGGCCCCGGACGAGCAAACCAAGGTGCCAATGGTGCTCTGGATGTCTGACTCTATCGCGAAGAGCGAACGGCTGAATATGGGCTGCTTGAAAGCCCAGACAAACTCGCCATTGAGCCATGACAACCTGTTCCACACGGTGCTCGGGATGATGAGCGTCCAGACATCCTCGTATCGCTCAGCCCTAGACTTCACTGCCCCTTGCAAGCCCTTGGCCGGAAGCACGTACTCCGGCCTCTGAATGCTCGAAGTGCGATTGAAATACTCGCTCGTATCAGCTGCAATATTCAATTGGAGAGCAGAAAAGTCAGTTGAATCTGGTTGCCCAGGTTTTGCTCGCTGTGAATGTCGACCTTGCCACCGCAGTGTTCCACGATCCGTTTGTACCGCGAGCGATGCGCCTGCAGTGTACGTTCAAGCAATTCGGGCCAATCAAGCGCATTGACCAGTGTTGAGACCTAGGCTGGCATCTCGGTTGCTGCCGTTCTAGTCATGGGTAACCTGGGTCGCAGCAGGTGGCGACTGAGCGTAATCGACCTATGAAGCGGCCGGTCGACAACGACCGCTGTGGGTCGAAAGCTGCCTTAGGGCTGGGCGTCTGCAGGTAAGCGGTAGCATAGGGGTAACACTGCAGTGGGGATCTAACTCTGATCTCAGAAGAGGCGATGGAGCCGAATTGGATGAGTCGTTCGATTACACCTGCGAATTGACCTGCGAAGCGGCAAATCCAAATCCTGAGGCGCTAGAGTTCGTCGAAGACTCTTTGATGGTAGACACGGGCGACTGGCACGATCAAGAGGAGGATTGGATCGACTCTGCGGCGAGTACATCCGAAGACCATGAAACTCTCGATGCATCGGGCATTCGATCGGACTTCTAGGCTCAGTAGTTTAAGCACCGTCCCGTCCATAGCTATCCATTATCAAGGGCGATTATGGAGCCGAAAGCGGGACGTTCAAGCATGCTGATTCCGCCATGCATCAAATGGGTTGGCTATGTGTTGTGACACCATCTCAGTTGGCGCTATCGTCTTTCCCTGTCAACTGATCCAACGCATTAGCACCACTCTTAAACGCCGACGCAAAGATTGCTCTATTTTTCGCCATAAAAATGCTTGCGTCCTCCGCTTGTTTTTCGTCAAGACCTGGTACATTTTTAATGAGAACGGAAGTTAAAATTTCTGCCAATTCAAGCATTTGATCATGTGCATCGGCTAGTTTTCGATCCAAAAAAACCTTCTCCAAATCTCGAGTGCTTCGGTAAAGTACTTCTACTGCCATGATGGCCTCTCAAAAATTAAAGGGCTGCGTACCTGGGGCAATGCCCTGAAAAAAATTCTATCCGATGGATGTTATCTCTACGATCCGTGCTTGTCTTCATATGAACATTGATAACTAGGCATAGGTCCTTTCGAAAATCTATGCACCGCCTTCCTGTATCTGATTTGTCAGTTGGCGTCTAACGCGCTGATTTAAAACAATAAAACAAAGCATTTTGACACTAACTGGACAGGCATTAGGTGTAGAAAACGATGAAGTTAGACCCTTGGGTCGAATCGCTTAACAAGAAAGACATTGACAAGAAGCCTTGATTTTTAGCGCTTAACATCTAGGGTTGACTCAGTCCTTTGAGGGTGAGTCATGTCCTACTCAAATCGGCGTTACGAAGGTCGCCTCGTTCTCATCCCTCACGCGCAGAGCGCCTTCGCGACCCTGCATGTCGGTATCCAGCCCGTTGACTCAATTAAATCGGTACTTGAAGGGGCTGAAACCAAACAGCTCTACCAGGTTGAGGAAATCGGCTCTTCGTTTACCTCGGGAGATATCTACAATCTCCCGTTTCTGTTTCATAAGGAAGGTGAGCCTTGGCATGAAGCCAATTCATACCTTTTATCCTTGATTGAAAATAAAACGTTAAGCAATAGGCCTACCGATGATCTGCGCCGTCGAGCCAGCAAATTATTAGACTACTTGATCTACTGTGAAAGCGAAGGACTTAACTGGCTCGACTTTTCGGGGCGTCGCCCTGTGTTGAGACCTACATATAAGTATTTTGCTCATTTGATAAATCATAGTGGGCGTAGTTCGGCAGTCGTAAATCAATACACAGGCGTGGTATTTGATTTCTATAGATTTATTTGTGCCAATTGGCATGACATTGACTTGCAGCGAGTAGATACAGTCAAGGAGGTAAAATTTTTAATTAAAAATGCTTACGGGGCCGCTAGGGTGATTACGGCTGAAAAGCGTAGTCAAACTAAATCAACGGTTCCAGGAAGGCTGGTATCAATAGGGTATGTGCGAGAGGACAACGAAGATCTTCGTCCTTTGTCTAATGTTGAGCTGGCTGAGTTTTTGAAGGTTATTGAAGGTGAGGAGTGGTCAGCACTAGAACGTCTTATACTGTTGACGGCTTTGATGACTGGCGCCCGTAAGCAGACCGTGCTTACGATGCGGTTAAAGCATCTAAAAGGGTTCATTTCAGAAAGGCTGCAGGCAGATGGCACCTATCTGTTACATGCCGGTCCAGGCACAGGGATGGATACCAAGAAAGACCGTAGCCAACGTTTGCACGTGCCAAAGCAACTTGCTAAGGAGTTACGGGTGCTTGGAGATAGTCCGATGATGAGGCAGCGGCGAGTTAAGTTTAGAGCCGCTCTGTCTTTATATTACCCAAATATACAGATAAAAGACGAGGATATGTACGTTTTTTTATCTGATCAGGGAGGGTGTTATTACATGGCAAAAGATGATCCGCGCTACCCTATTGTCAAATCTAGACCCACTGGCCAAGTCACAGACACAATAAAGCGAAAAATATTGCAAAAGACATCTGATAAGTACCCTCAGGACTTTTCGTATCACTGGTTGCGTGCGACTTTTGGGTTTCAGCTCTATCAAAGATTGCAGGCCCTTATTGTTGTGGGGCTTATGCGTCCAGGAGATGATATTGATTTTATAATGGAGCGAATGCACCACGCCACACGAGAGATGACAGAGCATTACCTTCAACTGTTCAAGATGCTTCCTCAGAAAACCGTCGCGCAGGAAAAGTTTGAGGCTAGTCTATTTTCAGGTAATTATTCAAGTTTTATACTGAGTGCTCAAGATGAATAGTCATGTTGATTGGTCATTTCGTGAAACAAAAGTCATCACGGTAGATGAAATCAGTGAGGAGCATGTGTTTCCGGAGCGCTTGCGTCTAAAGCTTGCCAATGCAAAGGGGTATAAGTCGCCTATCGATATTGGGAGTATCGCATATGCAACGCGAGGCGAAGCTAGATCGAGGGAGTTTGACAATGCCGGTACTATATCGGTTGTCGAGTCATCTCTTGTGGAAAGTAGGCGTGAGCTAGTGGTGAAGCTCCTCGATTCTCTAATAGGTTTGCGCGATAATTCGATAGTAACCCAGTTTAGAGTGTTGCACATTGTCGTGAATTGGTTAAATGCCAATGGTTATGTGGAGGTTTTTACTGATGTGAGTTGTGCATCTAGAGCATACGCTGACTACACATCTTATCTTAATGATTCAATCAGAAAAGGGGATTTTGCTCCTCAGCATGCCGCTAAATGTCAGAAGACCTTACAGTTCATAATTGGACTCCAGTTTTCATCAGTAGTGGATTATGTAGTTCGTAGTGCCGTGCCAATTGCTAGGCAAAGAAAAGCAATAAAGCCGCCTAGAGAATCCGATGTACACTTTTTTACGGACGTATGTATTGCCATTGCGCGTGATTACAGTAATTTTATTCTTGAGCAAGAGCCATTTCCATGCGTAGTCCGGATAAGAAATTATGAAGTTGTTAAGTTTCCTTCTAATGGTGGAATGAATAGTCCTTTTCGACAGGGGTATGATTGTTATAATGTGGCAGAAAGACGTGTTGCAACAGTCGAAGAATACATGTCCAAGTATGCTGGAAGAGGTCAGACAATTAGGCTTTGTGAAGCAGAGCGTGCTATAGCAGATGCGCAGGCTAGCGTAGAATTTTCTAATTCTGAATCTCGTAATTATGTCCGGTTGCAAATGGCCGCCTTTGCTGTAAAAGCATATATTTCTCTTTTTATGTTGATGACAGGTGCATCACCTACTGAACTGGAACAGTTTAGTTATGAGGATGCTCTGGGGATTGATAAGTCAGTATTGAAGAAAGAATTAACGGCTGTAAAATTTCGTGCTAGAGGAAAGATGACCGGATATGTCTTAGGGCGAAAAAAAGGGTTAACACTGCTTCGAGAGTATTTTAAGTTGCGTGATTGGATTCTCAATGGAGAATATGTTGATAGATTGTTTTTCAAGATAAAGATTTCTAAAGGCGCTGTTTGTCTATCATTTTCTGATCTTGATGCCGGGGCTGCGGCAACTAGGTTTTACTCATCGATTTCGGGCGTTTTTGTAGATGGCAAATATCCAAAAATAACCTATAACAAGGCGCGTAAGCATAAAAGTTCCGCTCATCACGCGGCTAAGTACTCCCTGGAAACAGTTGCGCGGGCGTTAAATCATTCCAGTGGGGTGAATATTTCGTCGTACTCAGAAGCCACTGTTGAACAGCAGGAAAGTGAGTTTGGTACTTACTGGGATTCAGTGCGTAAAGCTGCTCAAATGGTACGTGAGCGAAGTGTTACAGCGTCAGATAAACTTGACTCAATTGCCGTTGGTCATTGTGACTCGTTCAGGTTTCCAGTTCCCGTCAGCGATACCGAAGCACCGGTGATTCAGCCGAATTGTCGTAATCAGTACGGCTGTTTGTATTGCACTCATTATTTCTGTCACGCCGATGAAGATGATATTCATAAGTTATTAAGTCTCCATTATGTGGTTAACGCTGTACGCAATACTGCTCAGGATAGTGGTCACGCAGAAGTACTCTATAAGGACTTATCCATTCGGGTCGAGTTTATCTTAGAGGCAATTGCAAATCGCTCGGAGTCTGTTTCGCAGTTAGTATC
The DNA here is from genome assembly GCF_008369295.1 of Pseudomonas sp. ANT_H4. Classification (GTDB taxonomy): domain Bacteria; phylum Pseudomonadota; class Gammaproteobacteria; order Pseudomonadales; family Pseudomonadaceae; genus Aquipseudomonas. The sequence continues at coordinate 63,004 of NZ_VOBG01000026.1, forward strand.
TGCCATGAGGAATAAAGTATTTAATCTTGGGGTGCTAACGCCATTTTGGGAGCGACGCCTGCAACGCTATGAAGCAATGGGGGTTGTATTTTGAGTGCCTCTGCGGTAAGTGGTTTATATGCCGCCATGGGTAATTTGGGTGCCGTTGCTCCTGATGCTGCAATGCTGGATATAAACTTTAAACCCTCATCTAAGTTTGTTCTGTGTCGAAATAAACATGGTACGCCAACGGCAATATATAAAGAGTGGATGTGGGACTTTAATCCATATCGACTTGGAGCGACGAGGGTCACGAAATTTAGATTTGATAAGATTTTCAAGGCGATTGGTCCCGAAAACAAAGCATTGATCGATGAGGTGAAATACATTATCTATTGTCTTGCATATTTCGCAGGAGGTGGTCGTCTGGGGCGGTTGAGTGCAAAGACATTAGAGCAGCGCTGGGTGGTTTTGCGGAGCGCGGTGTTGTTTTGTTATGAGCAAATCCAAAAGCCTTTAGTTGGTGTGTTGTCCTTGCAACAACTTTTCAGTACCCCGGTCTATTTGGCAGCGTTTATTGCTGAGAGGGCGCAGCCACATTTTCCGCAAATGCTATCAGCTTTGCTTGCCAATTTAATTTCTGTTGGTGATGATCGATTGGGTTATCGCGTTATTAGTTCGCGTGATATTGAATTGCGTCGACATGAGCCTAATCAACATCCGGTTATTCCAACTAGGATCTATTTGGAGCTAATAAACGTTCTCCAAGATATGCTTGATCAGATTCACCGAGGCGTAGAAAGCCTGGAGTGCTTTGTATCTAAGTTTTGCGATGAATTCTATGGGCTCGCTCATGATGTTCAGAAAAGTCTGTTGCCTGGCGGAAAGGCTAATTACAGACCAATTATGACTGAGGTGCTTCAGGCTCATTGTCTGAATGAGGTTTTTTCTGGAGTTTTTTCTTGTTCTCATAAAAGAGGGTTGAGCCCTGCGCTATTGAAAATGCAATACATTGTAAAAAACGTAATTCACTTATACACAGGCATGAGAGAGCAAGAGGTGCTGCGCATGCAGTATGATTGTTTGTCTGATGAGATCTATTTAAAGGAGGTCGTTGATGATAATGGAGTGACTCGCGACTTGGCGAGATCAGTCTCAGTTCTGTCGACGACCACAAAATTTACAGGGTACAAAAAATCAGAATCGTGGTTCGCGCCGAGCGAAGTTGTCAAGGCTGTAAAAATTGCGCAGGCAATTTGTCGAGGACTAGCAAGTATCTATAAAATTGATGTGGATAATGACTGTCCATTATTTCTAAATCCCGCAGTCCTTCGAAAACGCAATACCGATGTTGGTGTGGGGAAGTTAGGGAATTTTTATAATAAAATTCCTCTAATAGAAGGTATCAGGATTGAGCTTTCTGACATACAGGAGTTGGCGCAAACTGATACGAAGCGTGACTTTTACAGTGAGCCAGAGTTTGCGGTAGGTCGTTCTTGGCCGCTGACAGGTCACCAGTTTCGCCGTTCATTAGCGGCTCTTCGCATTTAAGGGTGTAGCTGATTTCTAAACCCTCCTGACTTCAGCAAGCACCTGGCTATGTAATTGGTTAAATTTCTAAAGCCCAAGGCGGTACCTCGTAAGTGCTCAAGTCGCCCGTTGATAGCTTCTGTTGGACCGTTGCTGGTTCCTGGCCGGTCGAAGTAGGCAAGGATGCTCTCAGCGTATTTTTTCAGCGTTTCCCCCAAGCCTTTCACCTCGATGAGCGCTTTGGGCAAGTCGCTGGCTGTAATGATATTTATGACCTCTTCCATGAGTTTTTTACCACGTTTTCGATCCGGCTCGTTGTAGGCGCTGACCACCCGTTGGTACATGCTCCAGGTGCAATCCACTTCGAGGTGGTGCTCATCTGCAAACAGCTGGAACAGTTGCTTTTTGTTGGCGTCAGACAGGTAGCTGATCCGAGTCAGTAGCGTTCGACGGCTTTTGTAGAGCGGGTCATTTTTACGCCCTCTGCGGCCCAGGATGTCGTGTTGCACACGCCGGCGGCATTCATCCAGCATGTTGCTTGCCCAGCGCACGACATGGAAAGGATCCAGCACGGTTTGGGCTTGAGGCAGGGCTTCTTGCGCTGCAGATTTAAACCCCGTAAAACCGTCCATGGCAATGCTTTCGATCTGGTCACGCCACGATTTGGGGCGACTCTGTAGCCATTGCTTAAAGGCTTGTTTGGAGCGGCCTTCCAGCACATCGAGCAAGCGGGCCGGCCCGTTTTTGTTACGCACGGGCGTAAGGTCAACCACGATGGTGACGTACTTGTCACCACAGCGTGTATGTCGCCAAACATGCTCATCCACGCCCAGCACGGTCACACCGTCAAAACGTGTCGAGTCATTAAAAAGCAGGCGCCGTCCTTCGTTGATAATGGCATTATTAGCGGTGTGCCATGCAACATCAAGCTGGCTCGCAACACGAGATACCGACAGATGATCCAGCACGATGGCAGCTAATGCCCAGCGTATCGCCCCATATGAAAGCTTTGAACGTGGAGGTGCTGCACTGTTTGTATCTTCATGCCAGAAACAGCCGCAAGCACAACGCCAGCGACGGATACGCAGCAGCAATCTGGTTGGTCGTTGTCCGTAAGGTGTGTGAGCAAGATGCCTATCGACAGTACCGCGTGAAACACCAGCAGCCCCGCACTTGGGGCATGGCTCGGGTGCTTTGGTTAAACGACATTCGATGACGGCGCGCTCTGCACAAAGATGTTGTCCAGTGGCAGTCAGGCCGAGGTTATTCAGTTGGCAAAAGCTGGAAAGATCAGGGCTAGAAAAGGTAAGATTGTTCACGTCGGGGGCTTAGTTTTTGTTGGTGTGAGAGCTTACATTTTCTAAGATCCTCGACTCCTTTTCCAGCCGGTCAGATTTTTTCTACACCCTTAAATGCGAAGAGCCTCATTAGCTTTCTATGGTAGCAATAGTGGATTTATTTCGTTGCCCAGTTTGAAGTCGCAATACAAACAAGTGACTCTCGAAATGGCTCGCTATTACAGTAATGGGTTTCAAAATCTAAAGACTATTTTTGGATACTACGATCCGAAAAGTAATGGCTTTGTCTTGCCCAACTCGCATGTTGCGTTGGAGTTTCAGATGGGGATGCCGATGGCTGTTGCGAATCAACTGCTGTCCGATGTGCTGTTCAGGGAAGCACCATTGTTCGGAGGCACGGGGTCTTATATTGAGAAACAGAAAGCTCGTTTGAAGAATGGTGAAGTATGCATTGAGGATGTTAGGGCAGACACTTTGATTCGTGTGAAGAATTGCGAGATTAGCTATCGGCCAACTTTTTTAGGTGGTTGTTCTAAGGTTGGTCGATGTGATTATTTTTTGCTTGGTGATTTCACAGAATGTTTGATATGTGAAGGCGCAATAATACAGCCTGAAAAAGTTGGCCATGCCATTGAGGCTATGACTGAAGAGTTAACGCTATATTCTTATGGTTCGGGAGAATATCAAGTAGCCAATGGGGATCTTGAACGACTCCTGAGCTTTAAGGCGCGCTTTATTGATAAGGATGTGTAGCTATGCGTTCTAATAAAGTAGTTGGTCGTGGTTTGCTTGAGTGTGAAGAGGCGTTGCAGCGCCTTCTCGAAGGCAGGCCAGTTGTGGCGGAGCATGTAGGCTTATCTCGTTCGAAAATCACCGCGAGCATTGTAAGTTTCGAAGCCGGATTTGATCGTGGCTACCTCAAGAAATCTCGTAACGCACATTTGCCCATATTAGCCAGGATTGAGGCTTTTCGTGCAGAGGCAAATCGGGGGGGCAGTCATTCAAACACTAAAAAAATTGACAGTTTGGAAGATAAGCTTGATGCCTTGGCGACTGAATTAGCAACTGTTCGTGCGCAGCGCGACCGGGTCCTCACACAAAATCTACAGCTATGGGAACGCGTAAGGGAGTTAGAGTTGGCGGAGCGCCAAATCAAGCCTTTTCAGGTTAGGTTGCATCCTTAAAG
>NZ_VOBG01000027.1 GCF_008369295.1 Pseudomonas sp. ANT_H4
GCGAAATTCTAGAAACCGGCAATGATTCGTTCCGCTTCAAACAGCGCAAGAAACAGATGAAAATCGCGTAGCCAACTGGAAAGTTTTGGACGCTGTTACCTGGAAACTATTGGACGCTGATTGACAGGGAAATCCAGGTACGGCTATCAGCAAAGCGCTCACAAACCTCCAACTCCAAATCTCGGGAGGGATTTCTGACGAGCTTGTTAACGAGGGCCATTGTTTCACCCCTATAGGGATCGCTTTTTTTCTCGCAAAGTCGGATCACCTTTTTGTTGTCTGCCCTCAGTACTTTCGTAACGGCCTCCAACAGTGTGGTTTTGCCGGTTCCCTTGGGCCCATCTAGAGAAACAAACAGCGGACGATTCATTCTTCAAATACCGATTGATGATTGTCAGCTCAGCACATGGGATCGCTGCCGCATTGGATGCAAAGTGAAGGTTGAAATGAGACTGAAATGGGTACGGACAAGCACCTGTCGCTTGCCCGCACCTCGGATCGGGTTACACCAGATCAGTACCTTCACGTTTTGCCTTGCGCATGTCTCGGTACAAGCTGACGCACAAGGTGATCATCACGGCCGCCGCAATGACGGGCCAGATCAATACATACAGGGTTAACGCAAAACCGGACATGGGGAAACTCCTTTGTCTTCAGTGGCGCCATTGGCGCCGTAGTGGAAGGCCACGACACGTTCGTTGATGCAATCAAAGTCGAAATCTTCGTTGGACATCAAGCTCACCACTACACAAACCACAGTGCTGACGCCGTAGGCAGTGAGTGAGCTGAGCAATACCGTGTAATCACGCAAAAAGCCGAACGCAAACGGCGCCAGAATCAAAAAAGCGAGCCCGCCAAACGTAAACCCGACCTTGCGGCCGAAGAAGCCGAAGGCCATCAAGCCAATCACCACCCCACCACCGATTGATGCAAACAACTCGAAGAACAGTGCCACTGCACCTTGCAACTCAAGCAGTTCGAAGCGCGCGACGATAAACATCAGAAAACCTGTGACGGCCGCACTGGTAAAGGCGGCATTGGTGATTCGCCCCCAGTACAGACTGGCTATTACCGGAAATACGATAGCGCCCCATAACGCGCCCACGAAGATAAGCATGGTCAGGATGTCCAGCTTGAGGCTGGCGAATACCACGGCGAGCATCGTCGCAACGACCATGGTCAAGCGCCCGACGAACAACATGATTTTGGGGTTTGGCTTACCTTTGGCCAGGTTCTTGCCATATACATCAGTCATCACCAGCGCGGACAGCGCCGATAAATCCGAATCGGCGGTCGACGACAGCGAACCGATTACCATGATGAAAAATAGCCCGATTGCAAACGGCGGCAAGTACGTCGAGGCCATTTGCGGGATCAGGTTATTCAAGTCGCCATCCACCGGTTGCACACCGGCCAGCAAGGCCAGGAAACCCAGCATGCCCAGGCCAATCACAATCGATGCATAACCAATGGTGGCCGTGATAAAGGTCGACTTCATCAAGTCTTCACGCACCGCAAACAATCGCTGGGCAATCGTTTGGTTACCAATGGCGTAAGCCAATACCGCAACAAAATACGGTGCGCCCTGCTCCAGAATGGCGGTTCTCGAATAGAAGCTGGCTTGCTCCGCGGAAATGTTCGGCATGCCTTGGGCGAAGAGTTCCGGACCGCCAAGCTGGAAGAAAATAATGGGGATAATCACCACGGCGGCGAAGATCATAGCGATCAGCTGGCCAAAGTCCGTCAGCACTGAAGAGCGAAAGCCTGACCAGAGGGTGTAACTCAAAATCCCGAAACCGGCGATCAACACCCCCTGAATAAAGCTCAGCGGGGACAACACGGCAACCAGCGCACCAGCAGCGGTAAAGTTGACCATCAAGCTAATCATGCTGCCGACGATATTCGAGCCCGCCAAAATCATCTGGCTGGAACGCCCGTGGCGGGCGTGCATGATCTCTGCCAGGGTGTGGGCCTTGGGCGCCAGTGCGCGAAAACGCCGGCCAAAGGGGTAGATAAACAAAATCATCAACGCGCCCCAGAAGCCGTAATGCAGCGCGCCAGAGATGCCGAACTTGTAGCCGGCGGTGGCAGCCGCGTAGAACGAAGCGGCCCAGATCCAGGTAGCGGTCATGCTGGCAGCCGCCATGCCAAAACCAATTGAGTTATTGGAAACCATATAGCCATCGACGTTTTCATCCTTGCGACCCACGCGCAACGACACTAAAAAGGTCAAGCCATAGAAGCAGAACAGAAGCAGCAAGACGGTGGGGGTGGAAAGTTGGAACATTCCTTTCTCCTTTATGCGCGCCACAGTCATCACAGACGTAATGAAAGACCGAAATCGGCAGGCGCAAAACAACCCGGGGTTCCTGACAGGCAGGTGGCATCGGACAGCGGTCCGCTGGGTTGTCATCGTGAAGGCTGGCAAGAGACGGAACGCAAAGGGCGTCCCAGGTCTAAGGCAAAGCGTGCGCTAGCACGTTGAGCCGGTACTTGCAGCAATGGCCGGCGGCAATGGCCGGAAGATAAGTCCTGCATCAGAGCCGCAGGGCCCTGACACGAACAGACGCGCATTATATAGACTTTGAGCGAGCGTTGCTGAAGGGCACATCCGACGCCCTACCCAGCGGTATGAACAGCTGCCCGTTATCCTGAAAACAGGGATCACAGGCAATGATCAATTCTTAGCAAGCTTGTAAGATAAATCCCTTTCATTGACGATCAAAAGGACGTGGCATGCAGATTACCCAAGGGCAACGATTGCCCCTGTCGAGCATCATCCAAGGTGACCAACTGACGCTGTCCGTCGCGATCAAGTCCCCCAATGTCATCGACTTCGTATGCTTCGGCCTTGATGTCAGCGGCAAATTGTCTGATGACCGTTACATGATCTTTTTTAATCAGCCTGCTACGCCCTGTAATAGCGTGACCCTGCTGAGCGGTGGCGATTTCAAATTGAACCTTGGGACGCTGCCCGCAACCATTGACCGTTTGGTTTTCACGGCATCAATCGATGGCAATGGCGCGATGAAGGACATCACGGCCAGCTTCTTCGCAATTCACCAGTTTGATGGTCATCAGCGCGCTACGTGCAACTTCTCGGGTGGAGACTTCGCTGGGGAAAAGGCAATCATGGTTGCCGACATCTATCGAAAGGACGGTGTGTGGCGGCTCCAGTCCAACTTGCAAGGCTTCAATGACGGTCTGGATGCCCTGGTTCGCCACTTTGGTGGCGAGGTGGCTGAGCAAACTACTGCGCCAGCACCGGTATCAGAAGCCCCGCCACCCTCACCCTCCAAGATTTCTTTTGAGAAAAAAATTGCTGCAGGTGCGCCCCTCTTGGTGAGCCTGGCCAAGAAAGCGCAGATCAGTCTGGAAAAGGTCAAACTCACTGAGCTGAAAGCGCGCGTGGCACTGGTGCTCGATGCCAGTGGCTCGATGAACGGCCAATACTCCCGCGGAAAAGTTCAAGAAGTCATCAATCGACTACTGCCTCTGGCGGTTGCATTCGACGACGATGGCGCGCTCGACTGCTGGGCGTTCGGGGCCAAGCCCTGCAAGTTGTCTGAAGTGAGCATGGCCAACTACTCGGACTACGTGAACAGCGAGGATGGCGGCTGGAAAAAATGGGGTGTCGGCCAGCGGATCAATGACGAACCCAAGGTTATTCGCCAGGTGATCGACTTCTACGCCAAATCTAGCGACAAGACTCCCGTCTACGTCCTATTCATCAGCGATGGTGGGATCCATGAAGACCGAGCCATAACGAAGTTGATTACTGAGGCAGCCGCACTTCCCTGCTTCTGGCAGTTCGTGGGTGTCGGAGGGCGGAACTACGGGATCCTTGAGCGGTTAGACGATATGTCCGGAAGGGCCATTGATAACTGTGGTTTCTTCGCACTGGATGACCTGAACGATATCTCTGAAGAGGAACTCTACGACAAGCTGATGGAAGAGTTCCCATCCTGGATCAAGGAAGCGACTGAGAAGGGCATTATCGCGTAGATGCGTTGAAGATCCCGTGGCGCGTGCAAGCTCGCCACTGCCGCCTTTTGTCGCCCTGCCCCTCTACCCGCTCCCATTCTGGTGCAAGTAGTTTCCCAGCCTGGGAAACTACATCCATGACCAGGGAAAGAACGGGGTCGAATGCCTTGCATGGTTTTTGTCGCTTGACGATTATCCAAACCGCTGAGACGAGTTTTAAGCTCAATACCAGTCTAGTCATAACGATAAAAATGGAGATTCCATAGCTCGTTTCACACTGTCCTCTCGTGTCCTGCTGGCTGCTCTGATCACTGCCTGCCTGGCCCAATCCGAGTTCTACAGCCAACCACTGCGTCAACTCGAACAGTGCCTGCGTGAGGGCATCCAACTTGAGCCCACTGTGGCGGCGCACATCGACACCCCTGCACTTGCAGCCCCTGGGCACTCCACACCTTCGTCTCCGATCCGCTGCGCGACTATCTCCCCGAAGGCGCGACAATGATCGCTACCGGCGTGACCTCCCCATTCCTCGCACCGCTCAAACTGACCTTGATGATTGCCTTGTTTATCAGCATGCCAGCGCTGCTGCATCAGGTCTGGGGCATGATCGCGCCGGTGGTTTATCGCCAGCAACGGCGGATCGGCGCATGGCTGCTGAGCGCCAGTATCATGTTGTTTTATGGCGGCATGGCCTTCGCGTTTTTCCTGGTCTTCCCGATGATGTTCAGCTTCTTCACCAGCGTCACGCCCGACGGCGTCGCAATGATGACCGACATCGGCCTGTACCTGGACTTCATCCTTGCGCTGCTATTGGCGTTCGGCCTGGCGTTCCAGATCCCGATCGCCACTTTCCTTTTGGTCTGGGCCAAGGTGACAGACGTGCAGACCCTGAGAAAGAGCCGTCCGTACGTGATCGTCGGCTGCTTTGTCGTCGGCATGCTACTGACTCCTCCTGACGTGTTCTCGCAGACCATGCTGGCGGTGCCAATGTGGGTGCTGTTCGAACTGGGATTGCTGGCCAGCGGTTCAGTTGCTGGACGTCAGGGGCGCTCGCTGGCGCAAAGTGCTGGATAAGCGGCACTTCATTGGAGGTGCAAGACCTGCAGGGTGCAACCGCACACCTTATCGACCAAATGCCTCTACACAAAAATCCAGGAAACTGCGCAGCTTTGGTGTGATGCGCCGATCAGGGGCGTACAACATGTTGATCGGTGGTGATGGTGTTCGATAGTCGGTGAGCACTCGTATGAGCGTGCCTTGAGTCAATGCCTCCTCGACCAGTTCCGAGGGCTGAAGTATCAATCCAAATCCCGCCAGCGCAGCACGCAGTAACGGTTCACTTTGATTGACCATGAGTCGGCTGGTAATAGGCACATCGACACGCCCCTCAGGCCCGTCGAAACTCCATTCGTTACGCCCATCTGAGTACGCAAAGCCCAAGCACTCATGTTGCTGTAAATCCCACGGGGAGGAAATGGGGCCACGAGCAGCCAGGTACTGAGGTGATGCACAAAGTATCAATTCGTACGGCCCCAGGTAGCGCGCCTTGAGTCCGCTGTCGCCCAGTTCGCCGATGCGAAACACTACGTCGTAACCTTCATCAACCAGATCAGCCAGTCGGTTGGAAAGCGTGAGGTTTACCGATACGCCAGGGTACTTGGCCATGTACTCCAGCAAGCGTGGCGCCAGCGTTCGCTCTCCAAAAGCAACTGAAGCATTTATGCGCAACCTGCCACTTGGGACCGCGCGAGTCTCAGCTGCCAGACCTTCAGCCTCTTCAACTTCGGCCAAAATGACCTTGGCACGTTCGTAAAATTGCTGGCCAAAGTCAGTCAGGCTTTGTTTGCGAGTCGTGCGGGTCAGCAGCCGTACACCCAGGTGCTGCTCAAGAGCCTTGACCTGCTTGCCCACTAACTGAGGGGACAGATTCAGGTCATCCGCCGCAGCACTGAACGAGCCCAGTTCCACAGCTTTGACGAACGTTGCCATCGTGGTGAAGCGATCCATTGGAAACTTTCTGTTTGGAGTGTGGAGCCATCCTAACCATTTATTTCGACGGCCCCAATCCCTAATTTAGAGCGCTTGCATATCCTCGCCTGTCACCAAGACAAGCGCTCTCAGCTCATCAACACTTAGGGCAAAATCATGGCCGCGCTTAAACCTGAAGACTGCGATCTGCTCATCTTCCAAGCTATCAGAGACAAGGATCTCGAAGCTGCTGTTGCTCTCTATGAAGACAACGCAACCTTCATCATCGACTCCGGCGAAGCCGTGGTAGGCCAGGCTGCGATTCGTGAAACCTTGCGAGGTTGGATGGACCTGGAAGAGCCCACGTTCACCTCTGAGCTCACGACCTTTCTCAATGCTGAACAGGATCTTGCTCTGTTGCGTGGTAGCTGGTCAGCGATTGCCAGGGACCCCCAAGGCAACCCGTTGAAGGTTGAGGGCAAGAACGTAGAGGTCGTTCGCCGGCAGCCAGATGGCACCTGGAAATTCGTGATTGATAACCCGCGTGGCGCTGACTGAGTCTAAATTGTTGAAGGCCTGGACTTGTAAAACCGTCAGCCAAATGCGTGGGCATTCGGCTTTGAACCTTTCATTGGGAGAAACCACATGGCTCGTACTGTCCGTATTCACACTTATGGCGACGCCAGCGTCCTGACGCTGGAGGAAGTACCCGTACCGGCACCTGCAGCCGACGAAGTTCAGATTGATGTCAAAGCTATTGGCTTAAATCGCGCAGAAGTGATGTTCCGCAATCATGCCTACCTTCAAGAGGCCAATTTTCCAAGTCGCTTGGGTTACGAAGCCTCTGGCATCGTGCGAGCCGTGGGCAGTGATGTTAAAAACTTCAAGGCCGGCGACGTAGTCAGCCTGATTCCCCCGCTCGATATTGCACGCTGGGGTACCTATGCAGAAGTGGCAAACATTCCAGCAAGGCTCACCGTCAAGCACCCGCCATCGCTGTCCTTCGAGCAGGCTGCTGCAGTCTGGATGCAATACGTAACGGCTTATGGCGCATTGATAGAACAGGCGAAGCTCACCAAGGGCGATTTCATTATCGTGACTGCCGCTTCAAGTAGCGTCGGCTTGGCAGCCATCCAACTCGCGCGCAAGGTGGGTGCTACCAGCATTGCAGTGACACGTACCAGCGCCAAGCGCCAAGCCTTGATCGAGGCCGGTGCGGATCATGTGATTGCCAGCGAGGAACAGGACTTGGCTGACGAAGTGCTGAAACTCACCGAAGGTCTTGGTGCTCGTGTGGTGTTTGATCCCATTGGAGGCCCCTCTTTCGAAGCGCTTACACAAAGTATGGCTCGTGGCGGAATTTTGCTTGAGTACGGTGCGCTCAGCGCTGAGCCGACACCCTTCCCGTTGTTCACCGTGCTGGGCAAAAGCCTCACCCTCAAGGGGTTTCTCTATACCGAAGTTGTTACTGATGACGCGGTATTGGAACGCGCCAAAGCCTTCATCCTTGAAGGGCTGAGTTCAGGAGAACTGTCGCCTTTGATCGCCAGGACGTTTCCTCTCGATCAAATTCAAGCAGCCCACCGTTTTCTAGAATCGAACGGACAGATCGGAAAGGTTGTGGTGACTGTCTGACTCAGAACCTGGCTCAGGGTCTGAGTCGAGCAACGCGGGCCGGTCGCAGGGAGCCTTGTGGAAACGGCCCCGAGGGCGTCATGTGATCCGAAGGTCGTCGTTGCGGGACTCGACCGTCATAGGCGCCCGAAAGCGCTTGAGCCGCAACGCATTGCCGAGCACGAAGATACTGGAGAGCGCCATCGCGGCCGCGGCGAAGATCGGCGAAAGCAACGTGCCGTTCACCGGGTAGAGCGCGCCCGCCGCGACCGGGATCAGCACGGCGTTGTAGGCGAAGGCCCAGAACAGGTTCTGCTTGATGTTGCGGATCGTCGCATGGCTGAGCGCGATGGCATTCGGCACGCCACGCAGGTCGCCCGACATCAGCACCACGTCAGCCGCCTCGATCGCCACATCGGTTCCCGTGCCGATGGCGAGCCCGACGTCGGCTTCGGCGAGCGCCGGGGCGTCGTTGATGCCGTCGCCCACGAAGGCGACCTTCGCGCCATTGATCCGGAACTTCTTCAGCGCCGTGACCTTGCCGTCGGGCAACACCTCGGCCGCGACTTCATCGATGCCCAGCTGCTTGGCGATCGCCGTGGCTGTAGCCGCATTGTCGCCGGTGATCATCACGACCTTGAGTCCGAGCGCGTGCAGCGCCCTGATCGCCTCGGGCGTCGTCTCCCTGATCGGATCGGCGACTGCGATCACCGCCGCCAACCGGCCATCGATCGCGGCATAGAGCGGGCTTTTACCTTGCTCGCCGAGGCGCTGGGCCGTCGACAGAAAGCTTGCCACATCAAGACCGAGCTGCGTCATAAAGCGGTCCGCGCCGACGGCGACGGTTCGGCCGGCGACCTTGGCCGACACACCGTAGCCCGGTGTTGCATCGAAGCTCTCGATGGGTGCGAGGGTGATGTCCCGCTGCTTTGCGGCCATGACGATGGCTTCGGCGATCGGGTGCTCGGAGCGGGTCTCGACCGCCGCAACGAGCGCCAGCACGTCGTTGTATTCAAAACCTTCGGCGGGAACCAGGTCGGTCAACTCGGGACGCCCTTTGGTCAGCGTGCCGGTCTTGTCGAGCGCGATAACGCTCACATCGCGCAGCGCCTGCAGGGCTTCGCCCTTGCGAAAGAGCACGCCCAGCTCGGCCGCGCGGCCCGTACCGACCATGATCGAGGTTGGCGTAGCCAGCCCCATGGCGCACGGGCAGGCAATAATAAGAACCGCGACCGCATTAACCAGCGCGAAGGTCAGCGCCGGGGCCGGACCGAAGATCAGCCAGACCAGGAAGGTCACCGTGGCCGCCGCCATCACCGCCGGCACAAACCACATGGTCACCTTGTCGACCAGCCCCTGGATAGGCAGCTTGGAACCCTGCGCTTGCTCGACCAGGCGGATGATCTGCGCGAGCACCGTATTCGCGCCGATCTTGGTGACGCGAAAGCTGAAAGCGCCCGTCTTGTTGATCGTGCCACCGATGACTTCGGCGCCTACCCCTTTCGACACGGGCACGGGCTCGCCGCTGATCATGCTCTCGTCAACATAAGAGGCGCCCTCGACGACCTCGCCGTCGACTGCAACTTTCTCGCCCGGACGAACCTGCACGATGTCACCGGTTGTCACCTGATCAAGCGCAACCTCGACAGCCTCGCCGTTGCGCTCAACGCGCGCGGTCTTGGCCTGAAGGCCAACGAGCCGCTTGATCGCCTGCGAGGTGCGCCCCTTGGCGCGCGCCTCCAGCGTGCGGCCGAGCAGGATCAAGGTAACAATGACCGCGGCGGCTTCAAAATAGACGTTGGCGGTGCCCTGCGGTAGCACTTCGGGGATAAAGGTTGCGACGATCGAGTAGCCATAAGCCGCCGCCGTGCCGACCGAGACCAGCGAGTTCATGTCGGGAGCACCGCGCAGCAATGCCGGCACGCCCTTGCGCAAGAAACGCAGACCCGGACCAAACAGGACAAGGGTGGTGAACGCAAACTGTACATACCAGTTCGTCTGCTGCCCCATAACCGCCATCACCCAATGATGCATGGCGGGAATAAGGTGCGAGCCCATCTCAAGGATGAAGACTGGCAAGGTGAGGATGGCTGCAATCAACATGGAGCGCTGCAGCGCCCGCGCCTCGCTGTCACGACGCTCGGCGTCCTGATCGCTCGCATTTGCCGTTTCGGCGGACAAGCGGCGGGCCTTGTAACCGGCCTGTTTGACCGCCGCTTCAAGGTCGGCCGTGGAGACAACTCCGGCAAGGTGGCGCACCCGCGCACGCTCGGTCGCCAGGTTGACATTGGCTTCAAGCACGCCCGGGACTTTGGCGAGCGCCTTCTCAACCCGACCCACACATGACGCGCAGGTCATGTCTTCGATCGCAAGCTCAGTGGTCTCTTCACGCACAGAGTAGCCGGCGCTCTCAATGGCGCGGACAGCCGCCTGCGGGTCGGCCATGCCGGTGAAGGTGATGTCGGCGCGCTCGGTGGCAAGGTTGACTGCGGCCGTTTGCACACCAGGGACTGCTTTGAGCGCGCGTTCGACACGGCCGACGCACGATGCGCATGTCATTCCTTCCACCGGCAGGCTCAGACGAGTGTCCAGGGACTTGGATGGATTGGAGCCTTGTGGGTGGGAAACGGAAGCCATTGAACTACCCCTTGAATGTTGCTGTTGAAGAAAGCCTAAAGCTTCCCGAGGTGGGAAGGTCAAGCCCTTTGGGTAATGTGGAGGGTGTAATTTGTTTCGTGGGCCCAGGTCCGCAACCTTTGGCTCCACCCCAGGGTCGCGGGCCCTTCGCCCAGCCTTGCCGTCAGTCCTGCGCTCGGTTGATACTCTGCCCCCTCGCTTTCTCCCACAGAGATCCCAATGGCAAACCACGACCTCAGCTTCACCCCCGACCCTGACGCCGATTCCATTTCCAGCGACGTGATCGGTTTCAACGGCATTCTGGTCTCCACGCAGATCCCCACCCGCGCCGACGGCAGCCTGGAACTGGGTGACATCACCCTGCAAAGCGAATGCACCCTGCAAGCCCTCAAGGTTGCTCTTGAGCGCGCCGGCAGCTCCATCGACCGGGTCATGCACCTGACCATCTACCTTACTGACATGGCCGACCGCGCCGCCTTCAATGAAGTCTACAAACGCTTCTTCGCCAAACCCTGGCCGGTCCGCGCCGCAATTGGCGTTGCAGCACTGGCAGTCAAAGGAATGCGTGTGGAAGTCACCGCGATGGCGGCCAAGGCCTGATGTGAGATGTCGGTCAGGCATTTCACGGCTACAATGCGTCCCTCGACCGTGACAAGCCTGACTAAAAAATATGTCCTTACCCAAGCATCACCTGGAGCTGCTCAGCCCTGCCCGCGACGTGGCCATTGCTCGCGAAGCCATCCTGCATGGCGCCGATGCCGTGTACATCGGTGGCCCAAGTTTCGGCGCTCGCCATAACGCCAGCAACGACGTAAGCGATATCGCCCAGTTGGTGGAGTTCGCCCGTCGTTACCACGCGCGGGTATTCACCACCCTCAATACGATCCTGCACGACAACGAGCTGGAGCCGGCACGCAAGCTGATCCACCAGTTGTACGATGCCGGCGTTGACGCGTTGATCGTCCAGGATCTGGGCGTGATGGAGCTCGACATCCCTCCCATCGAGCTGCACGCCAGCACCCAGACCGACATCCGCACCCTGGCGCGGGCGAAGTTTCTCGACCAGGCGGGGTTCTCCCAACTGGTACTGGCTCGCGAGCTGAATCTTCAAGAGATCCGCGCCATCGCCAGCGAGACTGATGCGGCGGTCGAATTTTTCATCCACGGCGCGCTGTGTGTGGCGTTCTCCGGTCAGTGCAATATCTCCCACGCGCAGAACGGGCGCAGTGCCAACCGTGGCGATTGCTCCCAGGCGTGCCGTCTGCCTTACACCCTCAAGGATGACCAGGGTCGTGTGGTTGCCTTTGAAAAACACCTGCTGTCGATGAAAGACAACAACCAGAGCGCCAACCTGCGCGACCTGGTAGATGCCGGCGTGCGCTCGTTCAAGATCGAGGGTCGCTACAAGGACATGGGTTATGTGAAGAACATCACCGCCTATTACCGCCAGCGCCTGGACGAAATCCTTGAAGACCGCCCGGACCTGGCCCGCGCGTCCAGTGGCCGTACCGCGCACTTCTTCGTGCCCGATCCGGAAAAGACCTTCCACCGTGGCAGCACCGACTACTTCGTCAGCGATCGCAAGATCGACATCGGCGCCTTCGACACCCCAACCTTCACGGGGCTGCCGGTGGGTGTGGTGGAAAAAGTCGGCAAGCGTGACCTGCAGGTAATTACCCACGAGCCACTGTCCAATGGCGATGGCCTCAATGTGCTGGTCAAGCGTGAAGTCGTCGGCTTTCGCGCCAACATCGCCGAGGCCAAGGGTGAGTTTGAAGAAGACGGCGCCAAGCGCTACCGCTATCGCGTCGAACCCAACGAGATGCCGGGCGGGCTGTACAACCTCAAACCCAACCACCCGTTGAACCGCAACCTGGACCATAACTGGCAGCAGGCCCTGCTCAAGACGTCTGCTGAGCGCCGGATCGGGCTTTGCTGGGTCGCTCGCTTGCGTGAAGACCGCCTGGAACTGATAGCCACCAGCGAAGAAGGCATCAGCGCCAGCGTCACCCTACCCGGCCCATTTGGTATTGCCAACAAACCGGAACAGGCGCTGGAGCAACTGCACGACCTGCTTGGCCAACTGGGTACCACCCAGTACCACGCCACCGCCATCGAGCTGGATGCACCGCAGGCCTGGTTCATTCCCAACTCGCAGCTCAAGGCCTTGCGCCGTGAAGTCATCGAAGCGCTGACGGCTGCCCGTATCAACGCTCACCCTCGGGGCGGGCGCAAAGCCGAGGCCACGCCACCACCGGTGTACCCGGAGGCGCACCTGTCGTTTCTCGCCAACGTCTACAACCAGAAGGCCCGCGATTTCTATCACCGTCACGGCGTCAAACTGATCGACGCAGCCTACGAGGCCCACGAGGAAACCGGTGAGGTGCCGGTGATGATCACCAAGCATTGCCTGCGCTTCTCGTTCAACCTCTGCCCCAAGCAGGCCAAAGGCGTTACCGGCGTGCGCACCAAAGTCGCGCCAATGCAGTTGGTGCATGGTGATGAGGTGCTGACACTGAAGTTCGACTGCAAGCCGTGCGAGATGCACGTGATGGGCAAGATCAAGGGGCATATCCTTGGCCTGCCGCTACCGGGCAGCAGCGTGCAACAGGTCGTCGGCCATATCAGCCCTGCCGACCTGCTCAAGACCATCCCTCGCGCTCCACACTGAGCAAGAAGGCGAGCACACCGCTACGGTGCCGTGCTCGCCCATTTTCACAGTTGCAGCGCAACGTTGGACCGCCACCACCAGCCCCGCTGCAACCCCGCCGCGGCCAACAGAATCGCGGCCACGCCAAGCCATTGCGTCCATCCCAAACGATGGCCAAAGGCGATCCAGTCGACAAAAATCGCGGCGATGGGGTAGATGAAGGACAGCGCACCGGTGAGTGCGGTGGGCAACTTCTGGATCGCGCCATAGAGCAACACGTACATCAAACCGGTATGCACCACGCCCAGTGTCAGCAATGCCGCCCAGGAGTCCAGTGAAGCGGACACGCTCTGCCACTGCATCAATGGCGCCAACAGCAAAGCCCCAGTGGTCACTTGAATCAAGGCCATCAGATGCGGCGGAACATCCTTCAGGCGTTTGATAATCAGCGCCGCAACTGCATACAGAAACGCAGCGCCTATCGCCAACGCCACGCCGACCAGGTAGTCCTCGCCATTGTTCTGCTGGTCCCCATGAGCGGTGACAATCGCCAACATCCCCAGGAATGCCACGCCCAGCCAGGCCAGCTTCGGCACGGTGATTTTTTCACCCAGGAACACCGCCGCAAGCATCACCAGCATAAAGGGCTGGACGTTATAGACCGCCGTACTGATGGCAATTGAAGCCTTGGCGTAGGAGGCAAACAGCAGCAACCAATTGCCGACGATGGCCACTCCGCTGAGCATGGCCAACGCGAGTGTCGAGTAGCTCAGCAGGTCAAGACGCAGATAACCCAGCAGCCCGCAGACCGCCACCAGGGTCAAGGCGCCGATCACACAGCGCCAGAACACCACCTCGATCACCGGCACGCCTGCCGCCAGTACGAACCAGCCGATAGTGCCGGAAATCAGCATAGCACCAACCATTTCCCACGACCCGCGACGTATGGATTTGTCCATGACTCTGCTCCTCAAGTGAGGCTCAATTATGGCAAGCTGAACGTCACCTGCTCCAGAACCTAAAAAAGGCGAAAAACCATTTCTACCTATTCTTATTAGGCAAACTCGACAAACCACTTCAGGAGAAAACCGTGATAGACCACATCGACCAACAACTGATCGCCGCCTTGATGGAAGACTCTCGGCGCTCCCTCAAGGCTCTGGCCGGGATCACTGGGCTGTCCTCCCCCAGCGTCGGCGAACGGCTGCGACGGCTGGAAGAACGCGGCGTACTCAAAGGCTACACGGTGGACATCGACCCCAAACACTTCGGCTATCTGCTACAAGCCATCGTGCGCATTCGCCCCTTGCCCGGACGTTTGCAGGAAGTGGAACGGCAAATCCAGGCAATCGCGCAGTTCACCGAGTGCGACAAGGTGACCGGTGAAGACTGCTTTATCGCCCGGCTGCATGTACGCACCATGGATCAACTGGACACACTCCTTGACCGGCTCAATGTCTATGCCGAGACAAACACCGCCATCGTCAAGAAAACCCCGGTGAAACGGCGGTTGCCGCCGTTGGGACAAGTAGATAGCTATACCTAGGGGTCCAACACCCCGCCACTCCAGCTCTCTGAAACCCTGCTGCCGGTAAACTTGGCCACCACCGAGCCCTGGGCCACCAACCGCTCCCGGTGCCGGGTCACCATGCGCCCGGTTTGTGCGGCTCGCAGCACCACTTCGGAATCGGGTTGCCCCGGTCGCCCGATAATCCTGGCAAAACGCTGGCCTTCCTCGACCTCATCGCCCAGGCCCTTTTCAAATACCAATACTCCGGGACACGGCGCTAGGATCGTTTCCATACAGCCCATATCCACCGCCTGGCCCTGCCAATCGCCGATTACCGCAGGCTCGTCGATCACGCCGCTTGCACAGAGCCAGGCCCAAATCCCGTCGCCATCCTGTTGGGCCAGTTGATCACTGACATCGCCCTGCCCTCGCAGCTCGATGGTCGCTGCCAGTCGTGGGCCTGCATGGGCAATAATGGTTTCTTCAAATGAACCATCGCCGCCGTCATCCCAGAGAATGGCCAGATCCACTTTCAGCGCAGCCGCCAATGCCTGGCCTTGAGGCCAGAAACTGCGGTGGATGTAGAGGTACGGCACGGCTTCATCATCGGTGTGCAGGTCTAGCACCAACTCAGCCTCGGCGGCCAGTTGCACCAGGCTTTTTTGCCATTGGGCCAGGTTGCTGGCGGGTCGATCCAGGGCCAGGGAGTGATCAAACCCACGGTTGAAATTCTGCCCGGTGGCCTCATGAAACCGCCCCAGCTGCCGCCCCTGGCGAAACTGGCCGATGCCGAACGGATTGGCCTGGGGCACCACGGTAACGCTGCCCTTGAGCCGGCCCTGATCCGCACACGCCTGCAACCTGGGCAGCAGTTGATGCAGCACCAGCATCCCGGCGATTTCATCGGCATGCACGCCGGCTTGCAGGTGCACCCTGGGGCCGCTGCCGTCGCCTTCAATGCGCCAGGCGCCGATGTGCAGCGTGTTTCCTGAGTCGCCGGGGACATGCCATGAAAGGTCTGTTGTCATCTCTGGGTTTCCTCGCCAACGGGTTGCACATCGGTCTCTGCCGGGTACAGGGGCTGGGTCACGGAGCATTCGGCGCCGACCACATCCTGTGACACCGGAGGCCGGGCGCTGAGCATGGCCAGCGTGCCGCTGACGGCGATCAGTGCGGCGCCGATGATCAGCGACACGTCCATCAACGTGCCCCAGATCAGGCTGGACAACAGGAACGCCCAGATCAGCCCGGTGTACTCGAACGGCGCCAGCAACGTCGCCGTAGCCCGGCGAAAGCTGGCAAACAGCAGGAACTGGCCGATGCCGCCCACCAGGCCCGACGCCAACATGCCCAGCCACGCTGGCGTCGGTGAGGGCGTATGGGTCCAGGGCAAAGTCACCGCCATGCACATCACAAACACCACGTTGGTGATCAGCATCTGCTCCAACACCGAGGTACTGTCGTCTACCTGCCGCAACTGGATGTAGGTAAAGGCCCAACACAACGCCGCCGCCAACGTCAGGGCAATCGGCACCGGGTCGACCATGCTACTGGGCCGACAGGCGATTACCACGCCGACAAACCCAATGATCAGTGCGATCCACTGGCCGCGACTGGCACGCTCCTTGAGGATCAACGCCGCCAGCAACGTAACCATGATTGGCGCAGAAAAATACAGCGTGGTCATTTCTGCCAGGGTCAGGTCACGGGCGGCGGTGTAGTACAGCAACCAGGCCAACAACGACAGCAACCCACGAATGATCAGCAGCTTGCGGCTGACCGAGTGCCAGGCCCGGCGCAACAGGCCCAGACGACCGGCGATCACGCACGCGGCGACCACCACCAGGCTGCGCCAGAACAGAATGGTGAACACCGAATAGTCGGCCACCAGCCATTTGATCACCGCGTCCTGCAAGGCCAGAAAAGCGTAAGCCAACGAGCACAGGGCGATGCCTTGCAGGGAGCGATCGTTTTTCATCCGACGGACCTGCGCAACGGCGTGCCACGCCGCTCGGCAATGGCATACACCCCTTCGATCAAAAAGGTCAGGCACAGGTAGACACCAGCCACCAACAGCAGCGGCTGGTAGATTTGCAAGGTCTGCGCACGCACCACGTTGGCCGCACCCAGCAGGTCGACCACGGCAATGGTCGAGGCCAGGGCGGTGGACTTGAGCAGCATCACCGTCTCCCCCGCCAGGGTCGGCAACAGCAGGCGCATCGCCCGTGGCAAACGCACCCGCAGCAGCGCTTGGCGTGGGGTCATGCCAAACGCCGAGGCCGCTTCCATTTCACCCTTGGGCACCGCCAGCAGGCCGCCGCGAATCACTTCGCCGACATAGGCACCCACCGACAGCACCAGGGCAAAGACGATGTACCAGTAACCATCGCGCAGGAACGGCCACAGAAAGCTGCCGCGCACCATCGGAAACTGGGCGAACAGGCTGCCCAGGCCATAGTAGAAAATGTAGATCTGAATCAGCAGCGGCGTGCCCCGCAGCACACTGGTGTAGGCCATGGCGCAACGGGCCAGCCACTTGCGCCGCGACAACCGCGCCAACGCCACCAGCACCGCCAGGGTAAAACCCAGCACGGCCGAGATCGCCAACAGCGACAGGGTCGTTTGCAAGCCTTTGCCGATCAGTCCTGCGTAATAAAATATCCACTCAGGCATAAGCTGTTCACTCGACCACAGGCATCCAGCGACGAATACGTCGCTCCAGGCGCCCGGACAGGTAGTTGGAGGCCAGAGTCACCAGGTAATACAAGGCAGCGGCCGTGAGGTAGAACAACAGGTAGTGCCGGGTCGAACCCGCCGCCTGCTTGGCGGTGTACAGCAACTCGTTGGTGCCGACCACGCTGATCAGCGCGCTGTCCTTGATCAGGTTGATCCACAGGTTAGACATGCCCGCCAAGGCGTAAGGCGCCATGATCGGCAACGTCACCCGGCGGAACAGGCCAAAGCCGCTCAAGCCAAAGGCTCGCGCCGCTTCAATCTGGCCGTGGGGAATGGCCAGGATCGCCGCCCGGAAGATCTCCGAGGCATACGCGCCCTGCACCAGCCCCAGCACCAGAATCGCCACCAGCGGCCCGCTGATATTGACCTGCTCAAATCCCATCCATAGCATCAGCGCGTTGAGGCCCATGGAGCCTGCGTAATACAGCAGCAGGATCAGCAGCAACTCAGGCACCGCGCGAAATACGGTGGTATAGCCGCGCATTACCAGGGCAATCGGCCGGGGCGCACTGAGCTTGGCGCAGGCCACCACCAGGCCGATCAGCAGCCCGACCACAAAGGACCCGGCCGAGATCTGCAGGGTCATCCATAACCCTTTCAGCAGCGCATGGCCCCAACCCTGTTCGCTGAAGCCGAGTAGATCGAACATCGCCGGCATTTCAGGCCTCCTTACTTGGCGTAGGGGCTGTCGCAGACTTTGCTCTCGAACGCCTCGGTGTCGGCCCTTTTGCACGGGCTGACGGACAAGCCGAAATACTGTTGAGACAGGTCGGCGTAGTCCTTGCTCACCAGCAATTCGCCTATGGCCTTGTCCAGCCTGGCTTTGAGTTCGGTGTCCTCCTTGCGCAGGCCGGCACCGACGCCACGGCCGATAATCGGGTCATAGGGCACGCTGGCAATATGGGCCAGGTCCTTGGCTTCAGGGGTTTTAACCATCATGGCGATGGCAGTGTCGTCGGCCATCATGTAGTCAATGCGCCCAGCAATCAGGTCGGCGTTGGCGGATTCCTGAGTGTCGTAGTACTTAAGCTCGGCGATGTTTTCGTAGTACTTCTTCAGGTAGTTGGCGCTGACCGTGGATATCTGCACACCGATCAGCTTGCCCTTGAGGCCCGCCGGGGAGATTTCCACTTCGCTGCCCTTGGGCCCGGCGACGCCCAGCAACGAGTCGTAATAGGCGCGACTGAAAGCGATCTGTTTTTCACGCTCATCGGTGATGGACATCGAGGAGAAAATCACGTCGATCTTCTTGGCCAGCAGCGACGGAATAATGCCGTCCCAGGCCACTTCTTTGATCTGGCATTGCGCGTTCATGCCTGTGCAGAGTTTATGGATCAGGTCCACCTCAAAGCCTGACCATTGCCCGTTGCCGCCCTTGACGGTGAACGGTGGATAGGGTTCCGCCGCCACTGCAAACACGATGGGTTTTTCCGCCGCCAGCAGCGTACCTGCCGCCAGCATCAACACCGCACTGCTCAACCACTTTGCCAGTCGATTGGATTGCATGATCTTGCCCCGTCTTATTATGGAGTTAGCGAGTTTGATGCGCATTGACGAACTGCCGGCAACGCTCACTGCGTGGGTCGATAAACACCGAGTCCGGCGTGCCGGTTTCCTCGATCAAGCCTTGGTGCAGAAAAGCAACTTTGCTGGAAACATCCCGGGCGAAGGCCATTTCATGGGTGACCAGGATCATGGTGCGGCCCTCCTCTGCGAGCGATCGAATCACCCGCAGCACTTCACCCACCAGTTCCGGGTCGAGGGCCGAGGTGGGTTCGTCGAACAGCATGACTTTGGGGCGCATGGCCAGGGCGCGGGCAATAGCTACCCGCTGTTGCTGGCCACCGGAGAGAAAGGCCGGGTACTCGTTGCGCTTGGCCGCCAGGCCCACGCGGTCGAGCAAGGCTTCGGCGCGTTCGATAGTCTCGGCGCGGCTTTCGCGCAGGACCTGGGTCGGTGCTTCGATGAGATTTTCCAGCACCGTGCGATGGGGCCACAGGTTGAAGTTCTGGAACACCATGCCCAGGGTCGAGCGAATCCGCACCAGTTGTTTGGCGTCGGCCACCAGCGGCGCGCCGGGACGCCCGTAATTGAGTTTGATGCTTTCGCCATCGACGTGGATGCTGCCCTGGTCCGGCACTTCAAGCATGTTGATGCAGCGCAGCAAGGTGCTTTTACCCGAACCGCTGGCGCCGATCAGCGAGATCACCTCGCCTTCGTGGGCGGTCAGGGAAATGCCCTTGAGCACCTCGATATTGCCGAAGCGTTTGTGCAGGTTGAGCACCTCGATCATCTTTTTGGCTTCGGCGGGCTGCACGGTAATGATCCTGGCAACCGGGACCACGCGCGGCTCTTGCGCCAACTTGGCAACAAAGCCAGAGATGCGCACGCAGGCCTCGGCCAAGCGCACTTCACCCAGGGTGAACGACAGCCGCACAAAGCCCTGGGCCGGTTCGCCGAACGCGGCGGCATCCAGCACCGATACCCCCGCTTCACGGAACAGCCGCCAGGCAAAATCCAGGGAGCTGAGGCCGGTGTCGCGCACATCTACCAGCACAAACATCCCGGCCTGTGGTGTCTGCACCTTGATGCCTGGGCAACCGCTGAGCCCGGCCACCACTAGGTCACGACGACGAAGGTAGATTTCGCGCATGCCACCGGTCACTTCGTCGTGGGCCAACACCGCCGCAGTGGCCGCTTCCATGACAAAGCCCGGCAAGCCGTAGAACATGCTCAGCACCAGGGTTTCGGCGTGGGCGACCATGGTCGGTTCGGCGATTATCCAGCCGATGCGCCAGCCGGTCATGGCGTGGGACTTGGACAGGCTGCCAATCACAATGCAACGCTCGGCCATGCCCTTTACGGCGGCGAGGCTGTGGTACTCGCCCTCGAACACCAGGCTTTCGTAAACCTCGTCCACCACCACCCACAGGTCATGTTTGATCGCCAGATCAGCAATGGATTGCAGTTCGTCGCGGTTGAGGACTACACCGGTGGGGTTATTGGGGTTGGAGAAAAAGATCGCCCGAGTACGCGGGGTTATTGCGGCGGCCAGCAATTGGGCATCGAGGCGAAAGCCTGTCTCGGCCGAGCATGGCACCCGCACCAGTGTCGCGCCGCTGGCCTTGAGGGTGGCCTCGTAGGTGACGTACATCGGGTCAAGGACGACCACTTCATCACCAGGCTGCAACAGGCACAGGGAGGTGACAAACAAGGCGTTTTGCGCCCCGGCGACGGTGATGACGTTTTCAGCGCTCACAGGCCGTGCGAGGGATTGGCTGTAGCGGGCGGCGATGGCGTCCCGCAGTGCCGGGCGGCCGGGAATTTCGGTGTAGTGGGTATCACCCTGGCGCAGGGCGTTAATGGCGGTGTCTGTGATAAAGGCCGGCGTGGAAAAATCCGGGTCGCCGACGCTGAGGATAATGATGTCTTCGCCTTTGCTGCTTGCCTGGAAGGCTGCATGGTGGATATCCCAGGCTGCCACGCCCTGCCCTGCAATTCGCTCAACAAAGGGTGAAAACCGCATGCCAGTGCCTCTCGTTCAATCAGAAAAAGCGCAAGCCCGGCTGTCGCCAGCCGGGGGGTGCAGCCAACATAATTGAAACTGAACACTCGTTCAACGGTAAATTTCACAGGTGTCGTTTACAGCTAAAACAGGTCGTTGTGGTGAGGCGACTCCATCGTCAGTCTTGACGCTCGGCATTACCTGCATCCGCCGCGTCAGCCGGGTCAATGAGGGGTACTTGAGCATCATCCATCAGGGAGCCTGGATCTTCGTTGCCAGGGTCGTTGATGGGTTCTTCGGTTTCACATGACATGGTTTTTTCCTCTAGCCGCCCGGGGTGTCAATATCAGCGTCGGTCTCGGGCTTGGGCTCCTGCTCGGACTTGAAGTCCGGGCTGAACTCATTGTCCTTGGCCACAGGATCACTGGCGGGTTGCGGGTCCTTGGGCGCTTTGGTCGTCGATTCAGAAGCCGGCGCTTCGTTCAAGCCACCGTCAATGGCAGGATCGTTTCTGCCACTCACTTGCGGGTCTTCACCGTAGAGCGGGGTTTCGGACTGATCGTTCATAGCTACCTCTTACAGATCACTTACAAACACATGTGCTTAACGTTAAGGGTCTGCCAGGGGCAATGAAGTTCATTCAAGTTGACCACGACTGATCAGTGGTCAGGAGCCGGGATTGTCCACCTGGATGTAGAACGCAAAAGCCCCCAGCAGCATCCAGAACACCATGAACAGCCAGGGCGTGCGCACCGAAAACAGCAAGGCCTTGCGATAGCCCTTGTGGGACGACTCCGTCTCGCAAAACAGCGGCGATTCGTCATAGGACAGCCCCATCACCGGTTCGCTGCGCAGCAGTTCGCTTTGCTTGAAGTGCCAGTGGTCAATGATGTCGTAGGCCGCACGAATGCCGGGCCAGGCATTCAATGAGCTGAGTACCCCCAGCAACGCCAGGAACGCCGGCACCACCAGAGTGAACAGCTTGCCCCACTCCGGGTTGAGGTTGCTCATGCAAGACACAAAGGCGATCACCAGGAACGACTGCGCCGTTAGATAAGCGTCAGTGCGGTTGGCGAGAATGGTGGTTTCGTACTGGATCTCTCGTCGGTAAAAATCCAGGCGGTCCTTGGGCGAGCCAAATATCTTGGCCGCCTGCTCGGTGAGGACTGATTCCGGGGTTTGCGGAAAAATTATTCTGGGCACAAGCAGCAGTCTCGTGGGGTTTAATCCATTTAGAAGAAGCGCTGTTGTACAAAGTTCAAGTGAGTTCAATGCACCGTCTTGGCGCATCGGCGATACAAAACCCGCACCTGCCTTGGGCAAGCCTGGCCCGATGCAGCCGGAATCGGGACAGCAAGTGGTTTTATTCAGCCAATATGGTCACACGCAGCGCTGTTTATTCAAGGCATATAACTGTCAATTTGGATCATTGATCCCGCCTCGGTGCTGCTCTTAAGGTTGGTCGGGTGCAACGCCCTTCCAATCATAAGAACAGGTGCAGAACATGTCCGACGATTTGAAATTGTCCGCCGAGGCCGCCCACACGCTGCAACGCTGGCACGCCATGCTGGCTGCCGCCGACTTGAAGGCCCTGCCCGAACTGCTGGCTCCGGACGCCGTGTTCCGCTCACCCATGGCCCACACGCCCTACCCCGGCGCGCCGGTGGTGTCGATGATTCTCAATACTGTGTTCAAGGTCTTTGAAGATTTTGTTTACCACCGCGAGCTGGCGACAGCGGATGGCAACAGCGTAGTCCTAGAGTTCAGCGCCCGGGTCGGTGACAAACAACTCAAGGGCATCGACCTGATTCGCTTCAACGAACAAGGGCAGATCATCGAGTTTGAAGTAATGATTCGCCCGCTGAGTGGCTTGCAGGCCTTGGGTGACGAGATGGGACGGCGCCTGGCGCCGTATCTGGCCAAGGCCAAGGGCTGATCAGCCGAGGGAGTTTGTTTGCCTTAGAAAGTCGAGCAGCAGTTCGTTGACCCTTTGTCCCTGCTCGTTCTGAATCCAGTGCCCGCAATTGGGCAGTACATGCTGCTGCAGGTTCGGTACCACATCGGGCATGCGCTTGAGGGTATGGGCTTCAAATACGCCCACCGGGTCGCGGTCGCCAATCAGGAATAACGTCGGTTGCCGCACCTGTTTGCCGGCGAGAAACTCGCTGCGTTGCCAATTGCGCTCAAAGTTGCGGTACCAGTTCAACGGGCCGCGAAAGCCGTCGACGAAGGTTTGCACGTAAATATCCAGGTCGTGCTGGCTGCACCAGTCCGGTAACGCGCCAGGCAGCGCGACACCTTCCAGCAATTTGGCTGTGGCCGGTTTTTTCTGCAAAAACACATCCTGGTCCTGCATGAACAGCCGCAAGGTGCGCTCGATATCGGCATCCAGCTCGCGCTCTGCCACGCCGGGTTCCTGGAAGTACAGGATGTAGTTAAAACGGTCGGCGTACAGCTCGCGCATGATCTCGATCACCGGCCGCCTCGCGCGCCCGGCGAACGGTACAGACATCGTCACCAGGGAGGTAACGCGCGCAGGCTCCAGCAACGCCAGGTGCCAGGCCACCACCGCCCCCCAGTCGTGGCCGACCATGCAGACCTGCTGGTGACCAAACAGGTCCATGGCGCCCTGTATGTCGGCGCACAACGTCAGCACGTCATAGTCAGCGATATCAGAGGGTGCACTGCTCTTTCCATACCCGCGCATCTGGGGCACAAACACTCGAAACCCCGCCGCCGCCAGCACC
Organism: Pseudomonas sp. ANT_H4; assembly: GCF_008369295.1. Lineage (GTDB taxonomy): Bacteria > Pseudomonadota > Gammaproteobacteria > Pseudomonadales > Pseudomonadaceae > Aquipseudomonas. The sequence continues at coordinate 23,352 of NZ_VOBG01000027.1, forward strand.
GGAATTTGCAGGCGCCAGGAGTGCCAGCACTCGGGAAAACCATGGAGCAACCACACTGGCGGACCGCTCTTGGGGCCTGCGATGTGCAGGCTCAAGTCAATGCCGTTGACCTTGACGGTCTGCTGCTCGATGGCGCTCATCACTGGGTTCCTTGTATGGACAGGGCTCAAGGAAGACTGCTGCAACGACCGGGTTTGCACCAGCATCATTGACGTCATCAATGCCCAGGGTGGTGGTCTTGCAACGCCGAGCCGGTCATATTGGCTGACAGTCATTGCCATTGAGCGAGCCTGAACCATGCAACTACGCGCCAAAAGTCTGGTCGCCCTGACCGCCTCCCTGTGTGCCGCCTTCGCCTGCGCCGACAGCCCGGACCCGGTGTTGACACAGCGAATGGACGCAGTAATCGACAGCGCCATCACCGATAAACGCCTGGTAGGCACGGTGGTGCTGGTGCTGCGCGACGGGCAGTTGGTGTACCACCGGGCAGCGGGGTTGGCAGATCGAGAAGCCGGTCGGCCAATGACCGAAGAGACCATTTTCCGCCTGGCCTCTGTCACCAAACCGCTGGTATCGGCCGCCGCGCTGCGCCTGGTAGAGCAAGGCAAGTTGCGTCTGGACGACCCGGTCACCCGCTGGCTTCCCACCTTTAGCCCAAGGCTTGCAGATGGCACCGTCCCGGTGATCACCGTCAACCAACTACTCAATCACACGGCTGGCCTTAGTTACGGTTTTCTGGAAAACCCTCGCGGCCCGTATCGCACCGCTGGCGTTTCAGATGGGCTGGATGAGCCGCAGATAAGCCTGGTGGAGAACCTTACGCGCATCGCCAGCGTGCCCTTAAGCTATACGCCAGGCACCGGCTGGCAGTATTCGATGGCCACTGACGTGCTGGGCGCCGTGCTGGAAAAAGCTTCCGGCAGCAGCCTGCAGGTACTGCTCAAGGAGTCGGTCACCGATCCGTTGGGCTTGCGTGATACCGGATTTGCCGTCACTGATCTGTCACGTCTGTCCGCCGCCTATCAGGACGGCTCGCCGCAGCCGCTGCGCATGGTTGATCAAGCCACCATCACCAGTGGCAACAGCACCGCGCTGTTTGATGTGCGGCGTATCCTCGATCCCCGCGCCTACCCGTCCGGTGGTGCCGGCATGGCCGGGACAGCGGGAGATATTGCGCGTTTTCTGGAAGTTATCCGCCAGGGCGGCGCGCCCATTCTGACAAGCCGCAGCGTGCAGTTGATGATGGCCGACTCGGTCGGCCCACACGCACAAACCCAAGGCCCTGGCTGGGGTTTTGGTTATGGCTGGGCGGTACTGGATGACTGCGCCTTGGCCGATACGCCCCAGTCCAAAGGCACGTTGCAATGGGGCGGCGCCTACGGCCACAGCTGGTTTGTCGACCCGCAGCAAAAACTCACTGTCGTAGCACTGACCAACACCGCCTATGAAGGCATGTCCGGCCTGTTTACCCGACAGTTGCGCGATGCGGTTTACCCGCCGCAGTGATGCTCAGGCCACCGACCACCAACGGGGCAACAACTGCCTGATACGCGATTCGGCAAAGCGATCATCTATCAACATCACCACGCCCTGGTCCTGCTGGCTGCGGATCACCCTGCCCGCCGCCTGCACTACCTTCTGGATACCGGGATACAGGTAGGTGTAGTCATAGCCGGAGCCAAAAATGGCCCCCATGCGCAGCTTCATTTGCTCGTTGACTGGGTTCAATTGCGCCAGGCCAAGGGTGGCGATAAAGGCCCCGATCAGGCGAGTGCCCGGCAGGTCGATACCTTCACCAAAGGCACCCCCCAATACGGCAAACCCTATGCCCTGGCTGTGCTGGGTGAACTGGTCGAGAAAAACCTGGCGCTCGGCCTCCGCCATGCCCCGCGATTGATGCCACAACGGGATATGCGGGTGCCGCTCGGCCAGCAATTGCGCCACCTGTTGCAGGTAATCAAAGCTGCTGAAAAACGCCAGGTAGTTGCCAGGCTGCAGCGCGAACTGTTCGGCGATCAACGCCACGATCGGCTCCAGCGACGCCTGGCGATGGACAAAGCGGGTGGAGATCCGATCAACAATGCGCACCTGCAACTGCTCGGCCTTGAACGGTGATTCGACGTCGATCCACGCCGTATCGGCCGGCAACCCGAGCAAGTCGGTGTAGTAATGCCGAGGGTTCAGGGTCGCGGAAAACAGCACGCTGCTACGGGCGGCGGTCAGCCGTGGGCGGATAAACTCGGCAGGCACCACGTTGCGCAGGCACAGTCTTGATGAACTGCGCTTGCCAGCCAGTTCGCGCTTGCTGATGTCGAAGATAAAATGCTCGTTGAATAGCTCCGCCACCCTGGAAAATTGCAGGGCGTCGAAGTAGAAGGTTTGCAGTTCACCACTGAGCGCTTGCGGGTGGTCGTTGAAATACTGCCCCATGGCGCTGGTGCACAGGGATAAGGCTTGCAGGAGTTTGTCCGGCTTTTGCCCATAGGCCTGGTACGGGGCGATCTGTTCCTTGTGCAGGGCGTTCCACTCGCGGTTCAGGCGCTGCAAGGGTTTCTTCAGCGGTTCGGGGGCCGTATGGCGCAGGGTCTTGAGGGCGTACTGATCAAGGTCAGCGCTGTACATCGAGCGGCCCCGCTCCACCAGGTTATGGGCTTCGTCCACCAGCACGGCAACACGCCACTGGTTGAGCTGGGCCAGGCCGAACAGCATCGCGCCAAAGTCAAAATAGTAGTTGTAGTCGGCGACCACGACATCGGTCCAGCGGGCCATTTCCTGGCTCAAGTAGTAGGGGCATACCTCATGGGCCAGGGCCACATCCCGCAGGTTGCGCTGGTCCAGCAAACGGACCTTGGCGGCGGCTTCGCGGGCGCCAGGCAGGCGATCATAAAAACCCTTGGCCAGTGGGCAGGAATCGCCGTGGCAGGCCTTGTCCGGGTGTTCACAGGCCTTGTCCCTGGCCACCAGCTCCAGCACTCGCAGCGCCAGGTTCGGGTTTGCGTCATACAGCACCTGCGCTGCATCCAGGGCCAGTTTGCGGCCGGGAGTTTTCGCCGTGAGGAAAAACACCTTGTCCAACTGCTGGGGCGCCAGGGCCTTGAGCATCGGGAAGATCGTGCCAACGGTCTTGCCGATGCCGGTCGGTGCCTGGGCCATCAGGCAGCGGCCGGTGCTGACAGCCTTGTATACCGATTCGGCCAGGGAGCGCTGGCCGGGACGAAAGTCGGCATGGGGAAAGGCCAGGGACTGGGCGGCAGTGTTACGGGCTTCGCGCTGGTGCATCTCCTGCTCGGCCCAGCCAAGAAACAGCGCGCACTGCTGATTGAAGAACTGTTCCAGGTCCGCCGCCTGGAAACTGTGGCTCAATACCGTTTCCTGTTCACCGACAATATCGAAATACACCAGGGCCAGGATAATCTCCGCAAGCCCCAGCTTCTGGCACAGAAGCCAGCCGTAAATCTTGACCTGCGCCCAGTGCAATTGCCGGTGGTTGGCCGGCTGGGCGTCGAGGTCGCCACGGTAGGTCTTCACTTCCTCCAAACGATTGTGGTCCGGGTCGTAGCCGTCCGCCCTGCCGCTGACTTTCAACTGTTGGTACTCACCCTCCAGCGTCACCTCGCTCTGGTAGTGGGCGCTGCGCCGCGAAGCGACGGTGCGGTGGCCGACGATACCTTCCTGGGCACTTGGGGACGGGGTAAAGCGCAGGTCGAGGTCACCGACCTTGGCGGTGAACTCGCACAGCGCCCGCACGGCAACCGTGTAGCTCAAGCGCCCTGCTCCGCCCAGCGCACGTAGCAAACCGTCACCGGCATCTGGTGCTCGCCGCAGAACTCCAACCAGCGCAATTGGTTGTCCTGCAAGCGGTCGCCGGGGCCTTTGACTTCGATCATGCGGTAGGTTTTCTGTGCGGGCCAAAACTGGATCAGGTCCGGCATGCCGGCGCGGTTGGCGCGGATGTCCAGCAGCAGGCGCTCGAACCAGTGACGCAGATGCTCGGCGGGTAGGCAGTCGAGGGCCTGTTCAAGCAACTCTTCGCTGAGCACGCTCCAGAACACGAATGGTGACTGTATGCCCCACTTTTCGGCGTAGCGTTGGCGCAGGGTGGTTTTGTAGCGCCCGTCGCTCAGCTCATCCAGGCACCCGGCAAACAACTCGACACGGCGCTGGTGGAAGTCCTCGCTGTGCAAATCCACCGGCCCACGCTGGAACGGGTGGAAAAACGACCCTGGCAGCGGCGCGAAAATCGCCGGCCAGCACAGCAGGCCAAACAGGGAATTGATCAGGCTGTTCTCGACGTAATGCACCGGTGCGGCGACATCGCTCAAATGCGCCTGAACGCAGTGCTCTACCGACATCATCGGGTCCGCAGGCAGTTCAAGGTCCAGGCGCAGGACTTCCCGTGGCCTTGGCTTGGGCAAGGCTGGCTCACCGAGCTTGCGCCGCAGCCGTGGCAACACTCGCAGCAGGTGCTGCTGTTCGGCGGCGCTTTCCGGTAACTGCTGTGCGAGCTGAGCCAGGCTCATGGCCTGGGCAAAATCTTCCTGGCGCTCCAGCACCCGGATCAACCGTGCCCGCGCACCGGGATAGGCACAACTGCGGTAGATCGTTTCGGCCAGCGCCAGTTCGGCGACTCGCTCACAGTGCTGGCCCACTTGAAACAACAGCTTGGCCCGACGTTTTTCCAGCCAGGGGTTGTCGGTGCTCAAGGTGACGATCTGTTCCAGCACAGTCCCCAAGGCCTCTCCTGCTTCAAAGGCCTGCTGGCATTGGTGCAGAAATAGAAACCCGTGAACATCGTCCCGGCTGCGCAGCCCACGGGATTCGGCGCAGAACGGGACTTTTTCGTAGGTGTAGATTCCCAGGTCCGCCAGCACAAACTCCGACCAGTCCTGGTACAGGTTGCCGAAGAACATCAGCCGCAGCCGGTCGCACAGGTCCATGACGGTGAGTCTGTAGAGCCGGTCGTCCACTTCCGGGCACCAGTGCTGGAAGCGGCGGGTTTCGGCAAACTGCGCCGACAACACCGGTAGCCAGTCAGATTTTTTTCCCTTGGGTTGATCGATCCAGGGTTTGAAGGCCCCCAGAATCTCGCCTTTTTGCAACAGCGCGAACACCTGTTCAAACGGCAGCAGGCTTTGCTCATCTACCCAACCCCGCTCTATCAGGGGCAAGACTGCTGCGTGCACCGGGCCGATCTCGGCATAGTTGAGCTTGCTCGCCCGAAAGTGCACACCTTTACGCATGATCATGCGCACCAGCAGCGCCTGGGAGGCTTGCGGCAAGCTGTCGAATTGCGCAATGAAATGCTGTTCGTCGTGGTCCAGCAAATCGGCATAACGCTGCCCAAGCCAGTCGAGGACTTGGCGCAAGTTATGCAGATAGTAGAACGGGTCTTCCAGGGGGTTGGACATTACGGGCACTTGAGAAAACACTGGTTATGCATACAGAGTGCCGTCCCCCGCCAGCCGTTGCAATCAGTAATAGATCAGTGGCGCACGCAACTTTTTGCACAAAAGTGATCAGATGGGGGTGGTTGCGCGTAACATTTGTTGCCCGCAGCCCCTTGGCACGGGACTTTTAAAGGATGAAGGTAAGGGTTATGAACATGAAAAACTTGGGTCTGCCGCTGGTTGTACTCACTTTTCTGGTATTGGCCGGTTGCTCGACGCAGACCGTCGTGACCTTGCAGAACGGCACCCAGTACTTGACCAAGGACATCCCAAAAACCAAGACCGCCGATGGCTTCTACGAGTTCGTCGACATTGCCGGCAAACATGTGCGGGTCAAGGCTGATGATGTAGCGACGGTGCGCAAGGAAGACTGATTCAGCTGTGGCGTGCCTACCCCCTTTCGTAGCAGCTGTCGAATAGAACGAGGCCGCTACAGGGGGCTGGTTCCTGCCTTTACTCAGGTGATGACGATTCCGTCCGCCGACAAGCTATTGAGCCCCACTCCCACCAACGTCACCGAATCCGCCCCAAAGCTGAGCACCGTATCGCTGCCCACTGCCTTGGCATGCTCACGATAATCTGACGCCCCCTCCACCCCGCTGAACACCAACGTGTCAGTCGCCTGATAACCGATAATTCGATCCTGGCCAAAGTGCCCGCTGAACGCAAAAGTGTTGTGGCCGCTGCTGTCGCGCAGGGTATCGTTGCCCGCGCCACCTTCCAGGAAATCTCTGCCGGCTGCGCCCCGAATCAGATCGTCGCCGTCGCTGCCGATGATAAAGGTATCGCCCTTATGGGGGTTGGCATTGCGGTTGAGGTCTTGCACCCAGGTATTGGCACGGGCCGGGTCCGACAGGTTGGCGACAATAATCGTCGAGTCGCGGGTCATCAGGTCATAGAACGTCGAGTCGAGGATACGGCTCATGCCATCGCCGTAGCCAGTTGGCAAATGAGAAACCCAGGTTGGCAGGTTGACGATGGAAAACGGCAAGACATTCCACAGCGTCGAGGCGTAATGATCGTTGAAGCTGACGATGTTGTCGGTGGTCGAGTCATGGGGTTTGTCGTGCACGCCCAGGGATGACAGGTTGGTCGATGAACCGTCGAGGGCACGGAACACCGGGTCGTTTTCATAGCCGATGTTCAGTACTTTATCGCCGCCACCCTGGGTCGGTGAAGCAAACGCCAGGTAGTTGGCCTCCTTGTAGAAACCCGCCCATTTATTAGTGCTCAAGTCGGCCATGCTGTTGACCGCCAGGCCGCCCAGGCTATGGCCGCTGACCAGCACGTCCTTGCCCGTCAGGCCTTGGGTGCTGGCGTAACTGGCGACGTCCTTGAGCAAAGTGCCGAACGCTTCGCCGACGTAGTTTTTTGCGTAGTCCTTCGGGCCCAGGGCCGCCAGCAAATCGCTGATCAGGTCGCCGAGAGAATCGCTGACCAGGCTTTCCCGCGGCCCCGACGTGCCGCGAAAAGCAATGCCGACTTCCAGCAATTTGCCGGTGTCATCGTACTTGCCCAGCACTTCCACTTGGGCAGTGGTGTAGCCGGCTTTTTCGCCAAAGAACGTGCCTCGGGCGTCGACCTTGCCACCATAGCCCAGGGTACTGGCGCTGATGGGCGTCCAGCCGGCTTTTTGTACGGCGTCCAGGGCGGCTTTTTCCGAATCAGGGTTCCAGGGAATGCCGGGGATTACACCTTGGGAATTGGTGCTGCCGAGCAAAGCGCCCACCAGGGTCGCCGGCAATCCCAGACCCAAGCCATTGTGCTGGTAGCCCACGGCAAAGCCGTTATCCAGGTTGTGGTAGGAATACAGCGTGATCGCCATGGCATCGGCGAACAGCGCCTTGGAGTCCACGGCTTCGAGGTTTTTATAGTCAAAGACACCCATGGTATTGCCTCTCTTTTGTTGGAATTGTCGAGCAAGCTGAAACACACGCAGATGATCGTTCCCACGCAGGGCATGAGAACGATCGGTCAACGATTCAGAACGCCCAATCCAGGCTCAACCCCACCCCGTGGACTTTCTCCTTGCTGGCCAGCAGGCCGTTGTAGTCAAGATTGACCCGCGCATCCTTGCTCAACGCCAGGCTGACCCGCGCGCCCACCAACGCCGCATCCCGCACCATCGGCGAGCTCTCCACCGAGAACGGTGTGCTGCCTGAAGCAAACACCAGGTGTTGCTCGGACTCGGTGCCGCTGAGGTTGTGCTGCCAGCCCAGGGTGCCGGACACGTCCAGTTGCTGGTGATCGGTCACGTTGAATGTCTTCAACGCCCGCACACCCAGGGTGCTCAGCACCAGGTCGCGATTGTCATCACCACTTTTCAGCGCCGCAGCGTCACCCTTCTCGGTAAAACCGTCGGTATCCAGATGCACGTAAGCCAGGTTCGCGAACGGCTCCAGAGCCAGTGGTTGCAGGTTCAAGCGGTAGGCTGATTCGGTAAATAGCTGGGTGCTGCGGGCATCGACCTTGGCTTTCTGTTTGCCGGCCACTTCACCGTATTGCAGCTCACGCTTCACATCGGCGCGATGCCAGCTGTAGGTCGCCCCGCCACTCAGGCGCCAGGCGCCGATTTCCTTACCGGCATAGGCACCGAGGTGGTAGCTGTCCACCGACGCCCGAGAGTGGGTGTCACTGCCCATGTTCAGCGACGTGTCGCTGTAACCGGCTACCAGGCCCAGGCGTGTATCCTCATCCAGCGCACCGTCGACACCTGCGAGCATGCCGCCGATGGAGGTGGTGTAGCCCGCCGTGTCGCTGCGGCTATCGGTCTTGCCCCAAGCACCGAGGGCCTTGACCCAGACGTTGCCACGGCTGTCGACGGTCTGGCTGGCAGCGCCCATTCCCCCTTGTTGCAAACGCTCGCCAACCGCTTCGCGCAGGTAACGGTTGTCATTGATCAGCGCGGTTTGCAGCGCCGGGTAGATTTCCCCGGACAACTGCTGGAACGCCCCTTGGGCCGACGCGGCATTGGGCGCCAACAGCAGGCTTTCATAGACACCATTACCGGCGCCCAATTGCTCGGCGGCAACGGCTACTGAGCGCTGGTTGTCGGTGGTGGCAACACTGGCAAAGCTGTTGGCGTTGCGCGCGACATCCAGTTGCACGCCATTGGCGGCGTAGTTCAAGCTACCGCCGACAAACAGGTAGTTCGGCAACACGGCGCCGAAGCTGCCGGTGATACCACCCGCTGCCTGGAGGATGTTGTACTGGCGACCGATCAGGCTTTGGGCCTCGGTCTGGCTGAGCAAGGTCGGACTGTTTTCCAGGGCCAGGGTCACCGTACCGCCGTTGAGGGTGGCCTTGCCGCCGGCCACGATCTGGTCGCTGCTGGTGTTCGACAGTTCCACCGCGTAGGTGGAACCGGCGTCGAAGCTGACATCACCCGCCACGTTTAAAGTGCCGATGGAGTTGCCCGGTGCCACAGTGCCGCCGCTTTTCGCCGTCAGTGAACCGACGCGCCCGGAACCACCCAGCACGCCGCTGTTGCTGACGGTGACATCGGAGGTGACTGAGCCATTGATCGCCAGCAGGCCTTGATTGACCAGGGTCGGACCGCTGTAGGTATTGCTGCCGGTGAGCAGCAGCGCGCCGATGCCTTGTTTGGTCAACCCGCCGTGACCCGAGATGTTGTTGCTCCATACATCCAGCCCGCAATGCACATCCGTGCACAGCCGTTGGGTCGGCTTGCCGGCGTCCACCACGGCGCCAATCCCTGGCAAGTCCGCGACAAACTGGCCGCTGCCATAAGCACCATCGATACGAAACTCAGCCGGGATATCCTCGGCGGTGATAAACATCCCTGGCCCGTTCACCGCCTTGCCCAGGTTGATCATGCCCCAGCCGTACAGCGAGTCGATGCCGGGGGCGCCAAGGTCGGTGGCGGTGGTTTTCAGCAGCGTGGAGATCTGATCGCCGCTCATGTATGGGAAACGCTCCATCAACACCGCCGCACTGCCCGCCACATGGGGCGCGGCCATGGACGTGCCGTTGAAGTTGGCGTAGTCGGTGGTCAGGTTTTCCAGGGTGGTGCCGTTGATCACCGAGCTGTAGATCTTGGTGCCGGGCGCCGAGACACAGAAGCTGGCGGCGTAACCGCACCGTGAGGAAAAGGTACTGATCACGTACGGATCAGGGCTGGCAGTGTTGGGGTTCTGCTGCAAGGCCGCCACCGACAGCCAATTGGGGGCGATCTCTGGCACGAAGTACGCCAGGCCCGAGATGGCATCCGGGTTATTGCGGTTGTAGTCGTTGCCGGCGGCGAAGATGGTCAGCACGCCGCTGCGGGCAGCGTCGATGGCGCCTTGATAGGCGCCGCCAGCGACAGTTCCGAGGATCGGCCGGATGTTATCGAACTGCGCCTGGGCCTCGTTGACGGTGAAATTGGGAAACGCTGGATCGCGACCGCCCTTGGCATACTGATCACCGATACCGATGCCCCAGCTGTTGTTGATAATCCGCGCGCCACCGGCCACCAGGGCGTCCCAGCCGGCCTTGTACACCGCGCCGTCGTTGCCGAGGATAATGCCGTCTTCGGGGCCGGGGTCGCCGTTTTCGGCGGTAATGATTTGCGCGTCAAACGCCACGCCGTGCATTGGCCCGCCATCACGGTTACCTGCTGCAATGCCGCCGACGTGGGTGCCGTGATTGCCCAGCTTACCGTTGGAGCCCAGGGACGGCGTGCCGTCGTAGCGAAAGGTATCGCCGGCCTTCACCGGAATATACGGGTCGGTGTATTGGCGAATGCCCTCGGTGACAATCGTCACCACCTTACCGGGGCTGGCGAACTCTGGATGCAGGGCGTAGACCGGCTGATCGAAGATCCCCAGCTTCACGCCCTTGCCGGTGTAGCCAGCGGCGTAGGCCGCATCGGCATGCACGGCGCCCAGGCCCCAGTCGGCCTTGAACTCATTGCTGCGCCAACTGGCAGCATCCCCCAGCTTGCCGGTTTCCACGTAGGGTGCGGCCTGGGCGGTACCCAGGCTGGCCAGGCAACACAGCAGCGCGCCGTATGGCACGCAGCTCAGGGCCTTGAGCGGGTAGCCCGGGCCTGTTGGGATGGCGGTGTGTAACCCACGGTTTTTTAGTTTCACGGTGACTTTCCTTAGTTTTTATTGCACGTGTTGAATCACTTCTGTTTCGATCCCCCAGTAGCGAGGCTGCGTACTCAAGTTCAGAACTGCCAGTTCAGGCTTAAACCAACGCCCTGACTTTTCTCCCGGCCACCCAATTGGCCGTTGTAGTCCAGGTTGACCCGCGTGGTTTTGCTCAACGCCAGGCTGGCCTGTACGCCCACCAGTGCGGCATCGCGCAGCAGCGGCGAACTCTGCACCGCAAACGACGGCCCACCGGCGACAAACGCCAGGTGCTCTTCGGATTCAATGGCGCTCAGGCTGTGCTGCCAGCCCAACGAGCCGGAAAGGTCCAGTTGCTGCTGGTCATTAAGGTTGATGGTTTTCAAGGCCCGCAGACCCAAGGTGCTCAGCACTGCATCACGACGATCACTGCCACGCTCCAGCGCGGCGGCATCGCCTTTTTCGTGGAAGCGGTCACTGTCCAGATGCACATAGGCCAGATTGGCGAAAGGCTCCAGGGCCAGGGCTTGCAGGTTCAAGCGGTAAGCGGCCTCGGTGAAGACCTGAACGCTGCGGGCATCGACCTTGGCTTTCTGCTTGCCGCTGACTTCGCCGTATTGCAAGTCACGCTTGACGTCGCCGCGATGCCAGCTGTAGGCCGCGCCGGCACTCAGGCGCCAGTCACCCAGTTCATGCCCGGCATAGGCACCAAAGTGGTAACTGTCGATGGATGCCGAAGAGTGAGTGCCGCTGCCCATGCTCAGCGAGCTGTCGCTGTAGCCGGCCACCAGCCCCAGGCGGGTTTCCTCATCCAGCGCACCGTCCACACCCGCCAACATCCCGCCGATGGAACGGGTGTAGCCGGCGGTTTCGCGGCGGCTGTCAGCCTTGCCCCACGCGCCGAGGGCCTTGACCCAGACGTTGCTTTCGCCGGTGACCGGCACCTGGCGCAGGCGCTCGCCGACAGCATCGCGCAGGTGACGGCTGTCATTGATCAGCGTCGCGCCAATCGCCGGGTAGATTTCCCCTGACAACTGCTGGAACGCCTGTTGCGCCGAGGCCAGGGAGTCCGAACGCAGTACGCTTTCATACACGCGATTGCCCGCGCCCAGTTGTTCGGCAGCGGCCGCGACAGAGCGCTGGTTACGGGTGGCGCCGACGCTGGCAAAGCTGGCGTCGCTGCGGGCGATATTCAGTTGCACGGCATTGGCGGCGTAGTCGAGGGTGCCGCCAAGGAACAGGTAATTGGGCAAGACCGCACCAAACTGCCCCTCAATCCCGCCAACAGCCTGGAGGATGTTGTATTGCCGGCCAATCAGGCTTTGGACCTCACTCTGGCTAAGCAGCGTCGGGCTGTTTTCCAGGGCCAGGGTGACGGTGCCGCCGCCCAACACGGCTTTGCCGCCCGCAACAATCTGGTCGCTGCGGGTGGGCGTCAGTTCCACCGCATAGGTGGAGCCGGCTTGCAGCGCAACATCACCCGCCACCTGCAAGGTGCCCACCGAATTGCCCGGTGCGACGGTACCGCCGTTTTTCACCAGTAACGCAGCAATACGGCCGGAACCTCCGAAGGTGCCTCGGTCATTGACCGTGACGGCGGACGTCAGCGAACCGTTGACCGCCAGCAAGCCGCCGTTGACGGTGGTCGCACCGCGATAGGTGTTATCCCCCGTCAAGACCAGGCTGTCAGCGCCGGACTTGACCAGGCTGCCTTCATACACGCGTTGGGCCGCCGCAGCATCACGGGCCGTGCCGACGGCGTAGTCGGTCTGGTCCTGCTGGCTGGCCGTGGCGCTTAGGCCGTTTTCCCAGCCCTTGTCCTGCAAGGTTTGCTGCCAGGCCGCGTGCTCGACGCTGTCTTCGGTTTGGCGCTGGATCAGCGCCTTGTCGGAGATGGCATTGCTCCACACATCGCCCTGCCCGGCGGCCAGGCTCACGCCCATCGGCCCGAGCAATTGCCCCGGCCCGTGCATCGCCCTGCCCAGGTCCGGCACGCCCCAGCCACCCTTGCTGGTGGGTGCATCGGTGATCGAGCCATCCAGTTGCGTGGCGGTGGTCAGCAGCACCTGCAAGGACTGCTCGTTGTTCATGTACGGGTAACGCTCCATCACCAACGCCAGAGCGCCGGTGGCATGGGGCGCCGACATCGACGTGCCGGACTTCACCCCGTAGCCGCCGTCGGGAATGGTGCTGTTGATCAGCGCGCCCGGCGTGGCAATACACCAGTATTTGGCGATGCCGCACTGGTTGTATTTCTGGTTATTGGCCTTGTCCAGGCCCGACACCGACAGCCAGTGACCTTCCAGTTCCGGCTGAAAGTACGGCAAGGCCGAACGCACGCTGGCGTTGGCATAGCCGCTGTTGCCGGCGCTGAACACGTTGATCACTCCAGCCCTGGCCACATCGGCGGCGGCATCCAGCCAGGTGTTCTGGTTGTAGTGCTGGGCGTAGGCCGCATGCAGGTCGCCAAGGCTCTTGTAACTGACGTCCTTGGGCTGGCTGCCCCAGCTGTTGTTGATCGCCCGCACGCCGGCATCCACCATCGCGCTGTAGACCGCCTTGAAGTATTTCGGGTCTGGGGTCGGGCCAAACAGGAAACTGTCGTTGGCGTTGGTATTGCCAACGTATATTTGCGCGTTGTATGCCACGCCGTGCATGCCCACGCCATCACGGGCAGCGCCCATGGTGCCGGTGACGTGGGTGCCATGGGAGTCGTTGTTGGGGTTGAGCGCGCCAGTGACGCCACTGGCAGTGACCGGGTGAAAGCGATCCTTCGACGCTTCGGGGTGGTTGGGATCAAAGCCCGAGTCCAGCGCGCCGATTTTTACGCCGCTGCCGCTGATGCCGGCGGCGTAGGCCTCATTGGCTTTCATGCGGTCCAGGCCCCAGTCGCTCTGGTATTCGCCAGAGCGCCAGCTGGCGGGGTCGTCACGTTGGCCGGTTTCGCTGTACAGCGCGTGGGCCGTGGCCGGCAGTGCCGCGGTCAACAGCAGCAAGGAGCCGGTGGTGAATCGTGGATTAGTGCTCATGCAAAACTTCCTTTTATTGTTATCCGCCCCTACAAAAAAACTAACGGCCAAATGCCTCATCCACCTTGGCCAGGTCGGTATCGCGCAGGTTGCCGGCGTAGTAATGCAATTTGGTCCAGGCCATCAGGTAGTCGTAACGGGCCTGGGCCAGGTCGCGGCGGGTGCTGTAGAGCTGTTGCTCGGCATTGAGGGCATCGAGATTGACCCGCTCGCCGCCGAGGATGCTTTGCTTGGTCGAGACCACCAAAGCCTCGGCCGATACCAGCGCCTTCTGGTAGGCGCGCAGCTTGCTCACCCCCGACAGGCAGGCGCTGAACTGGCGGCGCAGTTCGATCAGGGTTTCCCGGGTCTTGCCTTCCAGTTCGTACTCGGCCTGCTCCATGGCACGGCTGGCCTGGCGGGTGGACGCTGAAACACCGCCACCGGCATACAGCGCCATGCTGATTTCGACGCCAATGGTGTTGGTGTCATAGCGCTGGTTGTAGGTGTTGCCGCTGTCGGATTCCTGCTGCCGGGAACTGGCATAGGCGGTGACGCGAGGTAAGTGCCCGGCGCGGTTGCGCTCCACTTCATAACGGGCCACTTCCAGGGATTGGCGCTGGGAGGCCAGGGTCGGGTTGTTGGTGATCGCCAGCTCATGCCAGGTGTCGTAATTGGCCGGGGCCAGGGTAAACGCGGCAAAGCCTTCGCTCAGCGGTGCAAGGTCGGTGATGTTGACGCTCTGCACGCCGATCAGCGCGCCAAGCTCGCGCAGCGAAGCGTCTTGCTCATCGAGGGCCTCGATCTCTTCGGCGGTGGCCAGCTCGTAGCGCGATTCGGCCTCCAGAATGTCGGTGCGAGTGCCCTCGCCCTGCTTGAACAGGTGCTGGTTTTGCTCGAACTGTTGCTCAAACGCTTTCTTCTTCGCCCGGGCGATGTCGATCTGGTCCTGGGCAAACAGTGCCTGGGTGTAATAGCTGAGCACCCGCACCAGCAACGCCTGGCTCTTGTCGCGAAAGCTCTCATCGGCAAACAGCGCCTGGGCCACGCCCTTGCGGTAGTTGGCATAGGCTTCGTAGTCGAACAACGGTTGTTGCAGGGTGAAGGTGGAGCCGAAGCTGTTGTAGTTGCGGTCGTCGTGATAATTGCCGCCACGCCCATCGGGCAAGGTGGCCTGGGAATTATTGCGGCCCTTGTTGTAGTTATAGGACAGCTTGGGCAACAGCCCAGCGCGGCCGATGGTGCGGTTTTCCAGGCCAGCGTCGCGCTCCTTGAGGGCGCCGAGGAATATTGGATCGTTGCGCAGCGCCTGTTCGTAAATATCAAACGGCCCCATCGCCGCCTGGGCGCTGCTGCACGCGAGTAAAAGGGCGAGGCACACCGGCTTCATGCTCATTGCTCGGTCAACGCTGAGCCGGCGCGATCCAGCAGCGGCTTGAACAGGTAGTTGAGCAACGAGCGCTCACCAGTACGCACAAACATCTCGGCCGGCATGCCCGGCTTGATCACCAGGCCGTGGAGTTTTTCCAGGGCATCGTCGCTGACCGTGGTGCGCAGCACGTAATACGGCGCGCCGGTTTTTTCATCGAGCATTTGATCGGCGGAAATCAGGCTCACCTCCCCCGGCACTCGGGGCGTGCGACTCTGGTTGAAGGCGGTGAAGAGAATGTCCACCGGCAGGTGCGTGCCGACCTTGTCCACCAGATTGACCGGCAGGTGCCCTTCCACTTCCAGACGCGTGCCCTGGGGCACGATTTCCAGCAGGGTTTCACCGGCGCGCACCACCGCGCCTTCGGTGTGCACGCCAAGGTTGACCGCGATGCCATCGGCCGGGGCGTTGATTTCGCTGTGCTGCAAGTCGAAACCGGCGGAGGTCAGCTGTTGCTCCAGGGTCAGGCTGCGCAGCTGTGCGTCGGCCAGTTGGCTGCGGACTTCCTTTTGGTATTCCTCGCTGTGCTGCTGCAATTTCAGGCGCGATTCAAGAATGCCTTGTTCAACGCGACCGCTTTCCCCGGTGTTCTGCGCCAGGTCCTGTTGCACCTGGGACAGTTGGCGCTGGTACTCCATCAGCCGGTTGCGCGGGATGTAGCCGTTGTCGGCCAAGGGTTGCAGGTTGCTCAGTTGGTCGCGCAGGGATTGCGCCTGGGCGCTCAGGTCGCTGCGCGCACGGCGCATGCCATTCAATTGCGCAGTGGCGCCTTCGATGTTGGCGCGAATGCCGGCCTGCTCACGGGCTAAGGCTTCGCGGCGGCTGCTGAACAGTTGGCGCTGACCTTCAAGCACCAGGGCCAGGGCCGGATCGGGACTGGCGCTCAGCTCGGCCGGGAAGGTGATGCCAGGCAGGCTGTCGCGCTCGCTCTGCCAACGGGCGACGCTGGCCCAGGCCATGCGGTACTGGGCTTGCAAGGAATGGACGTCGGCCTGGTTTTGCGTCTGGTCGAGGCGAAACAGCGGTTGGCCTTGTTTCACCACTTCGCCCTCGCGCACCAGTATCCGGCTGACCACACCGGGGCTGAGGGTTTGTACGGCCTTGCGTTTACCCGAGACCACCACCGTGCCCTGCACCGGAATGCCCTGATCCAGGGGCGCAAGGCTGGCCCAGAGAAAAAATCCGCCGGCGCCGACCACTGTCAACACCCAACCCATGCGGGAGAAGAACCCTGCGCCGCGTTCGGGGTGGGTCTGTTCGTAGTCGTGGTTGATTTGGGTGCTGTTGTCGATGCTCATGCGCCTGGATTCCCTGGCTTGATAAAAAACTACTGTAGGAGCGAACCTGCTCGCGAAAAACCTGTGGGCGCCGCGTTGAACCAGACTCCTCGCGTCATCGTTAACGACTATCGCGAGCAAGCTCGCTCCTACAGGTGACTTCGGCCTTTTCACGGGGTGGCTGGCCTGACAATGCCCTGAGCACTTCCTGGCTGGGGCCGAACGCTTGCAAACGACCTTCGTTAAGCACCAGCAGCTTGTCGGCCTGGGCCAGGGCCGAGGAGCGATGGGTCACCAGGATCACGCTGCTGCCCTGGGCTTTCATTTGCATGATGGCGCTGGCCAGCGCCGCTTCACCGACGGTGTCGAGGTTGGAGTTGGGCTCGTCGAGAACGATCAATCGCGGCCCGCCGTACAGCGCGCGAGCCAGGGCCACCCGTTGTTTCTGGCCACCGGACAGGCCGCTACCGTCGTCGCCCAATACGGTGTCGTAGCCTTGGGGTAAACGCAGGATCAGTTCGTGTACGCCGGCTTGTTGAGCGGCCCGCACCACCAGATCGGGGTCGGCTTCACGAAAGCGCGCGATGTTGTCGGCGATGCTGCCGCTGAACAGCTCGATGTCCTGGGGCAGATAACCGATGTGCGGGCCGAGGTCGTCGCGGTCCCAGCGATGGATATCGGCACCGTCCAGGCGCACGGTACCGGCCAGGGTTGGCCACACCCCGACCAGCACTCGCGCCAGAGTGGATTTGCCGGAGCCGGAGGCGCCCAGCACGCCGAGCACTTCGCCGGCCGCCAGGCTGAAGTTGACTTGCTGCAAGGTCGCCACCCGCCGCCCCGGCGGCCCAGCGCTGACCTGTTCGAAACTCACCTGGCCCTTGGGCGCCGGCAGCGCCATGTGTTCAGCCTGCGGGGGGAACTCTCGCAGCAGGCCGTCCAGGCGCTGATAGGCCAGCTTGGCCGAGCTCCACTGCTTCCACACCGCAATCAACTGGTCGATGGGGCTCAGCACCCGGCCCATCAGGATGGTGCCGGCAATCATCATCCCCGGCGTCATATCGCCCTTGATCACCAGCAGCGCGCCCAAACCCAGCACCAACGATTGCAGGCACAGGCGCAAGGACTTGCTCAGGGAACTGATCACCGAACCGGTGTCGCTGGCCTTGTTCTGCAAGCCAAGAAACCGCGAATGCACCTGGAACCAACGCTTGCGCAGCGCGCTGAGCATGCCCATGGCCTGGATGGTTTCGGCGTTGTGCAGGTGACTGGTGGCCAGTTGGGTGGACTGCTGGGAGTAGCCGCTGGCCTCCCTCAGTGGTTTTTTGGTCAGGTATTCGTTAAGGCACGCCAGGGCGATCAGTAACACCGCGCCGGCACTGGCCAGCACGCCGAGCCAGACGTTGAACAGGAAGATCACCAGCAGGTAGATCGGAAACCACGGCGCATCAAAAAAAGCGAACAGCGCCGGCCCCGTAATGAACTGGCGAATGTGGGTCAAATCCCCCAGGGATTGCCCGGCATGACCCTCGCCCCGCTGCAGGTTGCGCTCGAAGGCGGCCTTGTACACCTGCAAGTTGAAGCGCCGCTCCAACTGGCTGCCGATGCGGATCACGATAAAGCTGCGCACCACTTCCAGCACACCGATAAAGGCGAAGAAGCCCACCACCATCAGCGTCAACATCACCAGAGTGGTTTCGTTCTGCGACGACAGGACACGGTCGTAGACTTGCAGCATGTAGATGGACGGCACCAACATCAGCACATTGATCAGTGCAGTGAAGCAGCCGACGCTGATCAGGATGCTTTTATAATCGCCAAGCGCTTTGAACAGTGGTGCAACGGGAGTGGTCTTCGCCATGTTGCTTGATCTTCCCTGAGCTGAAATACGCACAATAGTTTGCCGGGCGCCCAACTAACGGACGGGCAAAACTTCAAAAATATGGACATCGTTAAAAGTGACAGGCGAGCGAATGCACTTGCGTTAAATCACAACGCCTTATCAACCCAGGCTATGGACTGATAGTTATAAGGATATAACCGACAACTTGCGCTATTAAGGTGCCCGCTTCAATACGAGTACGGTTCCTGACTTGGAACGGCCTTGATATTCGCCCTCTTTCTGGCGATTCAAATGGGTAATACCTGTGCCCTCGGCATTCATCAGCCAAATGCCATCGGGTGTCGGCGACCAACTCCGCAGGTTATCCCCCAGCCATTGTTCGGCGCAGGCTACGTCGCCGCCCAGGGCGCTGGCGTTTTCAATCAAGTCCAGCGCGCAAACCTGCTCCTGCTGGTGTAACTCCCAGTGGCCAGCCAACTGCGCGGTGGTGGGTAAAACAAGACTGCTTGCCATTGCGTTGGCTCCTGCCGACACGAGCACCGCCTGTATGAACCAGGCGACTGCATTGCGATATATGTTCATCACCATTACCCGTTTGCGGGGCTGTTGCAAGGAAAGAGCAGCGCCTGAGCGCCACTCCCCTTTACACATGCATCCTTACGCCTGAATCAGGCCACGACGTCGCTGAACGCTGCCTGGCCTACGGTGGTGACGATGAAATCCGCTACACCGTGCCCGGAAAAGTCCACAGCCAGCGTGCCCAGGTTGGTACCCGAGGTATAGCTGAGCACCGCGTCGCCGGCTGCACCAGTGAACGCGTTAACAAAGTGCAGGCCCGCGCCGTTGGTGATGCCGGTCAAGTCGATCTTGTCCGACCCCGAGGTGAAGTCGAGGATCTGATCGGCTGCGCCCGGCCTGGAATCAGAGCTGGCACCGAACACAAAGGTGTCCGAACCTGCGCCGCCCCACAGCTTGTCGGCACCTGCGCCGCCGTAGATCAGGTCGTTGCCGGCCCCACCCTTGAGGGTGTTGGCTGCTGCGTTGCCGATCAGCAGGTCATTGCCGGAACCGCCCAGGGCGTTTTCCACGGTCACGCCCTTGGCAATGGACACGTTACCCACCAGGCCGCCAACGTCGGAGAACGAGGTCTCATTGAGGTTGATTTTCTGGTTCTGGGTAAAGCCGGAGAAGTCCAACGTGTCGTTGCCGCCACCGTCCCACACCGAGAACAGCAGCTTGTCGGCATTCGAGGAAGCGCTGAGAAAATCACGCCCAGTGTTGGAGTTGAAGCCGTAGGTGGTGTCGCTGGCGCGGGTATTGAAGTTGGCGCCGTAGAGCTTCTGGATCGCAGCGATGTCGTCGATCAGCGGGCCGGACGCGTAGGCTTCCACACCGCCTTTGCTGAAGTTCTGATTGGTGTTGCTCTCGCTCCAGTAACTCATGAGGCTGTAGCCGCGAGTGTCCTGGCCGTAGGTGGCATCGTTGTAGGTTGGGTTGCCACTCCCCGCGTTGTAGTCGCCAGGGTGGGCCAGGCCCAGAGTGTGGCCGATCTCGTGGGTCAGCGTCTGGCGGCCATAGTTGCTCAGGCCCGGAGTCTTGTTTGGCGTGTAGCTGTTGTTGATCAGGTACCACGACGTACCGTCATAACCGGTGCCGGTACCTGGCAGATAGGCAAAGGCTGCCGCGCCGTCCTGGCCGCCGCTGTAATTGCCGAAGGTCATATGCCCGTCGCCGCCGCTGGCCTTCTCGGTGAAATTGACGTTGGCCACGTCCGCCCAGGACTGCATGGCCCATACTGCCTGACCTTTTTGCAGGGTGCTGAACTGGCTGAACCCGGAGATACCATGCTTGTTCATGGTGCTCGAAGAGGCCGAGGTGAGGAAGGTGTAGGTCAGGTCAATCTTGCTGTTACCGTCAAAATCCCGGTACGCAGCGCCATCTCGAAGCAGCTGGGTGGCTGCCTGGTCGACGGTGTAGGACGGTTTGCCATTGACCGTGAGATTGCCGCCGCGGTCATACAAATGGCTGAAGCTATCGATTTGCGTATAAGCAGTACTTGCTTGGGCCGCCGATACAATAGCCTTGTCTTTAACTTTCGACATAAACGTACTTCCTTGTTTGCAACTGGAACAGTTTTTGTCCGACAGGACCCTCTCTGGCGAGATTGTCCTATCACTCGCCTCTTATGAAGGCGAAAGAAAACTGACACAATTGGAAATCAGTCGTCCAGCACTTTTTTTGTGATAAAAGTGCAATGGGCGAATAACGCCTGCAAACAATGGGCAATATGTCTTAATATTTATTTTGATTGGCCTTGAGAGGCCAAGCCCGATATTTAAATATTAAATACTACTAAATCGTTATTTGTTGAGCAGCTCACACTTTTGAGTATTTCGACCGGATCAAATATATTGCCATGGGTGCACTAAGAAAGTGTCACCGTGTCATTGGCAACATTAAAGAGCCACTACCTTTAATAATATTGACAGTGCGTCCCCAATGACAGGGACGGCACAGAACCCTTTTTACCGAGCATGCCAGCCGGTAGTGCGCAACGCCTCAAGCAGCGTTTGCGCATCCAGCCCCGGCACCCGCACGCCATCCTCGGTGGTCATGTCTTCCCCGGCCAGCAGCGCATTGATGATCGCCTCTTCTACTGCCTCTGCCGCCGCGCTGAACAAGGGCGAAATATGATCGTTATTGACCATGGCCAACGGCGTACTCAACGGCAAATCCTTGCGCCCATAATCCGCCGACGGTAAATCCTGGTTGCCGGTAGCAAAGGCCAGGAACAGATCGCCACTGGAATCCTCGGTGCCACCCCCGGTGCGGGCGATGCCGATAGACGCTCGCTGTGCCAGGCGCTGGCACTGGTGCGGCAGCAACGGCGCATCGGTGGCCAGGATGACCACGATCGACCCCATTCCCGGTGTTCCACGGTCGGCAAACGGCGACGGGATCTCCAGCAAATACCGGCCAACCGGGTAGCCGTCGACGCGTAACTCCTGGCGTTTGCCATGGTTGGCCTGCACCAGCGCGCCAACAGTCCAGCCGCCCTGCTCCGTCGACAACTTGCGCGATGCCGTGCCGATCCCGCCCTTGAACTCATGACAAATCATCCCGGTGCCGCCACCTACCGCGCCCTCTTGCACCGGGCCCGGCTCGGCGTCGGCCAGGGCCTCGCGCACGTGCTGCGGGCCGATGTACTGGCCCCAGATATCGTTGAGCAGGCCGTCGTAGGTTTCCATCACCACCGGCATACACCAGTACACCGCAGGGTCCGCAAGTGTCTCTCGCTCCAGGGCAATCAGCGTGTCCCGCACAATGCCAATGCTATGGGTATTGGTGATCGCCAACGGCGTGGTCAGCAATCCTGACTCGCCAATCCACTCCAGCCCGGTGGCGTCACCATTGCCGTTGAGCACGTGGTAGCCGGCAAAGCATGGCTGTTGCCGGGCCGCCCCGGCTCGGGGCTGGATCACCGTGACGCCAGTGCGGACCTGTTTGCCGTTGACCTGGGTCTTGACAGTGCTGTGGCCAACCCGGACACCGGGAACGTCGGTAATGGCATTCAACTCGCCGGGCGTGCCCAACCCCAGCTTGATGCCCAATTGACGTGCGCGCATAACCACTCCTTACAGTTTCTGAAAAGCCGGACTCGACCGGCCACTGACACAATACAAAATCACCGACACCGCCAGCAGGCCGATGATGACCATGATGTCCCGACCCGATGCCTCAAGGATCAGGTTGAACAATAGATAACCGGCACCCAATAGCACCAGGATCGCCGGCACCGGCCACAGCGGCATGCGCTAAGGATGCTCGCGGATGACGAACACCGAACTGGCCGGGGTTACTGCGCAGACGGTAATGGCCACGACATCGAACACACTCAAGGTTGGTTTCAGTACGCCATCGGGCGCAGGGGAAGCACTCATATCGTTATCCTCGTGTTTATTCTTGTTATTGGAGAGCTGGTTTGAGGCAGAAACGAAAACGGGATGCCGACGCGGGATATATTTCCCACTGACTGCCTGGGAATGTAAAGGCTGTGCAGCAGACGGCCAATTCCCCTATTGGAGTACTCCCCCTTGACGGGGCCTGGCAAAAAGCCGAACCCTTGCGCGGTATTTCTATATAGAGCAGCGCACATGAGCCTATTCAGGGAAGTCGGCATGCACGCCGGCCTGGGCCGCACCCTTTCACGGATCGGCAGCGACAATTTCTGGAAACAGTTGGTGTTGTTGCTGCACCAGTGCGTGCCGTTCGATAACGCCCTGGCGATCTTCTACCCGCTGGAGGGCCCGCCCGAGGCGCTGGAGGAATACGACGCACAGCCCAGCAGCAAACCGGCGTCGATGCTGGTTTACCTCAATGGCCTGTACTTGCTCGACCCGTTTTTCCAGGCCTGCCGTGAGGGCTATGCCAGCGGTGTGTACCGTCTTGAGAAAGTAGCGCCCGATCATTTTCGCCAGAGCGAATACTTCCTCAATTACTTCCACGACAACGTGCTGGAGGATGAGGTGCAGTTCATTCTGCAGCTGCCGGGTACGGGAACATTGTCCCTGTCATTGGGGATGCAGCGGCTGTTTACTGGCGAAGAAACGGGCCTGATGACCACTCTGGCAGCCTGGGTTTTGCCGTTGATGCAGCAGCATTGGCAACAAAGCACCCAGCGGGCGCCAGCCTCCACAGCCATGGCCAGCCAGATTCGCGATGCGTTGAGCCATTTTGGCAGCGGCGTGCTCTCGGAGCGCGAACTGGAAATCGCCCGCCTGGTATTGCGCGGGTTCTCCTCCAAGGCCATGGCCGAACGCCTGAGCATCTCACCGGACACGGTCAAGGTTCATCGCCGGCACTTGTATGCCAAGCTCGATATCTCATCGCAGCCGGAGTTGTTTTCGTTGTTTATCCAGTCGTTGGGGCATGACCTGGAGAATCCGTAGGCGGCGCCCTGATCGTTCCCACTGCGTGGGAACGATCAACTGCCAATCAACTCCCGGTACGAATCTTGTTCCAGGTGCGCGTGCGTATCCGGTCGATGTTCAGCGGCATCGCTTGCAGCGCAAACAATTTGCCCGTCATCTCCTCGCTCGGATACACCTTGGTGTCACTCTTGATCGCCGGGTCCACCAGGCTGTCGGACGCCGCGTTGCCGTTGGCGTAATGCACGAAGTTGGTGATGTCGGCCATCACTTGCGAGCGCAGCAGGTAGTTCATGAACGCGTAGCCGGCCTTCTCGTCCGGGGCGTCGGCAGGCATGGCGACCATGTCGAACCAGATGGCGGCGCCTTCCTTGGGAATGTTGTAGCCAATGTTCACGCCGTTCTTGGCTTCCTTGGCACGGCTTTCGGCCTGCAGGACGTCGCCGGAGAAGCCGACCGCCACGCAGATGTCACCGTTGGCCAGGTCGCCTGGTGTATTTCGAGGAGTGGAAGTAGGCGATGTAGGGCCGCACTTTCATCAGCAGCGCTTCGGCTTTCTTATAGTCCTCGGGGTTCTTGCTGTGATGGGGCAAGCCCAGGTAGTTGAGGGCAATGGGCAGCAGTTCCGGACCGTTGTCCAGGATTGCCACCCCGCACTTGCTGAGTTTTTCCATGTACTCAGGCTTGAAAATCAGATCCCAGGAATTCACTGGTGCGTCGCCCCCCAGGATCGCCTTGACCTTGTCGATGCTGTAGCCAATGCCGGTGCTGCCCCACAGGTACGGGAAGCCGTACTCGTTGCCCGGATCGTTGGTTTGCAGGGCCTTGAGCAGCACCGGGTTGAGGTTCTTCCAGTTGGGCAACTGGCTCTTGTCGAGCTTCTTCAACGCCTTGCCCTGAATCTGACGGGCCATGAAGTGGTTGGACGGGAACACCACGTCGTAGCCGGAGTTACCGGTCATCAACTTGCCATCGAGGGTCTCTGGGTCTCATGGTTCGATTTCCTGGCAGTTATAGGGATGTTTTTATGGCAGGCGATCAAAGATCAAAGGGTTACAGAATCAGCACGTAGGTTTTGCTCATGGTCATACCTGTGGTGATTAAAACGGCTTAGTGCATAAACCCTTCCATGAACCCGGCGACGCTGCTGGCCAGCTTGCGCCGCCAGGGCGCGGTATTGGGGTTGGCCAAGGTCTGGTCTTCGTGGACAAAGCTGCGAATGATCGCGTTATAGCCCAGCCAGCGGCAGGGTTCGGGCACCCAGGCCTTGAGAGCATTGAGGCCGCCTTGTTTGAGAACCCAGGGCTGATGGACCAGCGGCGTGTCGTGGCCCAGGATCAGGTCCGCCAGGGTGCGGCCGCCGAGATTGCTGGCCCCTACCCCTTCACCGCCGTAACCGCCGGACAAGGCGATGCCGGTCTGCTGATCGCAGAGCATGTGCGGCTTGAAACGCCGCGACATGCCCAGGTTGCCGCCCCAGGCGTGGCTGATGCGCACCTTCTTGAGTTGGGGAAAGAGTTCGCCGAACAAGTAGCGGCGCAGTTCCACTTCATTGTCGGTAAGGTCGAAGTTGTGCCGCAACTTGCCGGCAAACTGATAACCGCCGCGGGCGCCGAATACCAGGCGGTTGTCGGCGGTGCGCTGGCCGTAGGTCACCTGGCGGCTGCTTTCGCCAAAGGCCTGGCCACGGTTCAGGCCAATTTCATCCCAGGTGCTGGCCGGTAGCGGTTCGGTCGCGACGATCAGGCTTTGCACGGGCAGTTGATAGCGGCCCAATGGCGCCAGCGTGGTGGCATAACCCTCAACCGCCGGCACTATCCAGGAGCCGCGAACCTGAGCCTTGTCGGTACGTAAGCTACCGGACTGCCAATGGGTCACCGGGCTGTTTTCGTAGATCTGGACTCCCATGTGCTCGACGACCCGCGCCAACCCCCGCACCAGTTTGGCCGGTTGAATGGTCGCGACATGGGGTGCATAGATGCCGCCGTAGGGCTTGGCGATGCGAATCTGCTCGGCCAGTTGCTCAGGGCTCAGCCAGCGATAGTCGTCGTCGGTGAGGCCTTGCGCATGGAGCTTGAGGTAATAGGCGGTCCACAGTCCGGTATAACCAGCGCCGATGATGGCCACGTCGACGTCCAGATCCTGTTCCAGGAACGGGCGTGCCACCAGCGGTTCTGCCAACTGGTCCATCCATAAACTGATATTGCGCCATGCCGGCATGCCGAACTCCACCACCAAACGTCGATGGCGTGATCCTAGTGCCTGATATCAGGGAGCGTCTTGCGCGCGTGCACGCAAAGAAATTTGCTTGACGTAGGCCTTGGGCGACAAGCCGGTGTGTTGGCGGAAACAGCTGTAGAAAGCCGACAGGGAATTGAAGCCGGCGGCAAAGGCCAACTCGTCGATACGAATCGGCGGTGTGGCTTTATCCAGGGTTGCCAGCAAATGCTGCAAACGCGTCTGGTTGACGTAGCGGTAAAAGCTCTGGCCCAGCACCTGGTTCAACAGATAGGAAATCTGGTTGCGGCTGTAGCCGCACTCCTTGGCCACCCGCTGCAGGTCCAGCTCGGGGTCGAGATAAGGTTGCTGGTGCTGGAAGTACTGCTGCAAATCGTTGGCCAGGTAGCTCAACTGTTGGGGCGATAAACCCAGCCGGCTGACTGTCGGGCGCATGGCCTGGTCGCGGGGCATGCTCGCGCGCAAGTACTCACGCAGCTCAGCAAACCCAACCACGCGGTTCTGGAAGAAGTCGTTGTATTGGATATCCGGGTGATAGTGCGCCATCACGCCATCCAGGTCCCGCCGTTTCCAGCACAGGTGATGACGCAGGACGATCTCGCCGGTGGCTTGCGTCTGTTGGTGGGTATCGTCCGGGACGGTGTCGGGCATACAACGCTCTAATGCAGGTAAAGCCTGGAGCTTGCCCAACGTTACAGGCGCCTTCAATGGCAAACGGGTGGTTCCGACTAATGGCCTTTTGCCTAAATTTTTGTGAAACATGACCTACGTCAAAATAATGGAAAACAACTGCCGAACGGGCACAAAAAACTGCCTCGGTGTTGCGAGTGAGTGCTATTTTTAACTCTCAATGGTCAGGACCATAGAAGGACCTGGCGCCCCTGTCGCGAGCTAAAGGAAGCGCTCAATGAACAAGGTGGGCAACATGAATAAAGTGACGTTCCCCAACGCCTGCCAGCTGATGCGCTGGCATTTTCACCCACTGGGCTTTGAAGGGAGTATGGACGCCCCGGCAAGCATGATCGCCCGTCTGTTCAACCGGGAAAGCGGCGAAACCCTGATCGCCATCGCCGGCCTGCCCTGCGCCACGGTAATGAATGCGGCGGATGTCGAGCGCATCATCGAAGCGATCGAGGACGAGTTGGAGTCGTTTGTGCCGTCGGCGTCTCTGCGGGCCTGAACTCCACCGATATTTCAGGGGCGAGCAAGCTCGCTCCTATGCTTTTTATCCGCGCTGATCATCAAAAAACGGCTTGTCTCCAGCAACCCGATCCGATGCCTTGGGCACATTCGCCCCTTGGCTGTCCTGCCCCTCGATGTACCAATAGCAATGGCTCACCGCCCGGGTAATCCCGACATAGGCAAGGCGCAGCACCTCATCCTTTTGCGCGGTGTCATAGGCCTCCATATCGCCATCCTTGCCCAAACCCGCCATGCGATAGACCTGGTTCTTGTAAGGCGAACGGGTCAAATGCTGGCAATCCCCCAACAGGAAAACCGCATCTGCCTGCAATCCCTTGGCGCTGTGATAGGTCAGTTGCTTAAGCCGCCGCGCCGCTGGCGGCAAGCTAGAATCAAGATTAACTACAGACTGAATGTGCTCTTGAATCAATAACTTATCGCTACTTTTTCGATACAGCATTAATACAGAATCGCCCTTCTGATAGTGCGCCGATAGCTGCCTTGCCAGGCTGGCATCATCCCGCTCACGCACCGTTACTGGCACCAGTGGCTTGGGCGTGCCGCTGGCCTTGGCCTTCTTGCCACTGATGGCTGGCGCAGCTTTAACGATGTACTCGGCGGCATCGATGATGTGCTGATGGCTGCGGTAGTTTTCCCCCAGCATCACCCGCGTCGTACTGGGCGACGGAAATTCCTTGCTGAACTCCATGAAATACTTGGGCGAACTGCCGCGCCAGCCATAGATCGACTGCCAGTCGTCCCCCACACACAGCAACGAGGAGTGCTGGGCACCGCGGCCGACATGCATCGCAGGGCCGCGACTGCGAATTTCTCGCAGGCTGGCACGGACCCACGAGACGATCTGCGGCGAGACGTCCTGGAACTCGTCGATCATCAGGTGCGACATCGGCCGCAGCAGCCCGTCGCTGAGCAACTTGAGGTTTTCCGGGGTGTTTTCGCCAAACAGCGAGAACATCCGGTTATAGGTCATGACCGGCGGCGACTGGTCCAGCAGGTGGTCTTCCAGGGCTTTCCAGAAAACACTCAGGGCTTCGAAGAAGAAGCGATCCGGGTCGTCCTTGGCAAAACTCATCTGGCCTACGGCGGTGGGCACATCCAGGCCCAGGTTCTCGATAAACCCGGCGGCGGTGACAAAACTGTCCAGCAGCGGTGCCGATGCCAGTTCGCCCTTGACCTTGTAATCGAAGCCCGGGCCGGCAGTAGCATCCCCGGCAAGGCTGCTTAAAAGACGCTTTGATGATTCATAACTTTCAAGCCATATCAATGGCTTACGACAGAAAGCTTGAAACAGAGTGCGCTTCACCGCCCACTCCGCTCGTACCGACAACTTGGCGCCTGGACGGCTGACCTGGGCATTCTCCCGAGGATCGAAGCCCAGCACCACCCAGGCGTCCAACTCGGCAACGTAGCCATGGCAATGGAACTGCGCGCCGTTGATTTCAACCACTTGGCGATTCGGTTCAATACCCTTGATCGGCCAGGCGCCAGCCCGGAACCACAGGTCTTCAATCACATCGCACAGTTCTTCGTCGCGCTTGGCCGCCAGTTCCGTCACCGCCACGCGCTTTTGCACGTCGGGGTGGTCTCGCTCCAGTTCCTTGAGTTGCAGGGCATGGCGAGCCAGTGGTGCGATCAGCTCGCGAAAGCGCTCGTGTCTCCCGTAAAGCCCGTGATAGCAGGCGTTCAGCTGTTGACGCTGGGTGTCGTTGATGCGCAGTTCAAAGGGGTTGCTGTCTACCTCATCAAAACCCGCCTCTATGCGCGCATTGAGATTTTCAAACGCTTGCAGTCGCTCAAAGCCCGGCAGACTGCGAACCATCGGCAGGATGCGCGAGTGAAAGGTGCGCACCACCGCTTGGGCCTCTTTGATTCCAATGGCTTGGCCCCAAAGGCTGAGAACGTCCATGAGTTTGCTGATGAAGTCCTTGCGTGACTCACGGGTGAAGGTCACCACCGTCATTGAACTGAGCTCAAAGCCCAGGTAATGGGTCAACAGCAAGATACGCAACACCAGCGAGGTTGATTTACCCGCGCCCGCTCCGGCAATCACCGACGTGGACGGCGTATCGCTGAAAATCATCTTCCACTGGGCGAGGCTCGGCTGGGCGTGAGGCGGCAGTAATCGTGCAACGTCAGCCTTGATGCGTTTTTTCAGTTCCGCCGTCAGAGGCAGCCGCCAATCGTCGAACAGGCTGTCGTCGACGCCTGGAGCACGATGCTCGTCGGGGCGAAAGTCACGTATCAGCAAGACCTGCCGGCCTTCCTCGATGCCGTCGAGCTTGCCTTCCTGATAGCCGTACTCCACGCCCGCCGTGTGACCGCTGCGAAAGCCGTCTGCCTGACCGTGCAACCAGGAGAAGCGGTGCTGGGCGCGCAGGCGTGTCAGGCCGTGACCGAACAAGCGTGCGGCAAGGCGTTTCAACAGGGGCATTTCGGCCAGGGGCCGCAGTTCGGGAGGAAGATCGGGGGTGTGTTGCGGCACGCGGACTCCTGCGACGGCTTGATACGGACGGGAAGCCTATGGTCGCCGGAATCCGCTATCAGTTCTAGTCAATTGCTTTGTGCTCATGCAGTTAGGCGATGAAGTGAAGCTTCAGCCATAAGTCATAACCCGGTACAAACATCGAAATAATCGATCGAATTCAGGCACTTTTTACGCTTTTTATCGATTGTGAGTAGGTGGATGATTGCCGGTATCAACAGGAGACGATCATGCTTGAACTTCGACCTTTCAGCTCCCTGGGCGGCGCCAACCACGGTTGGCTCGATGCCCATCACCACTTTTCGTTCGCTGAGTACCATGACCCCGAGCGTATGCACTGGGGCAATCTGCGGGTGTGGAACGACGACATCATTGCCCCTGGCACCGGCTTCCCGAAACACCCTCACCGGGACATGGAAATCATCACCTATGTGCGTGAAGGCGCCATCAGCCACGAAGACAACCTGGGTAACCGCGGCCGCACCGAAGCCGGCGACGTGCAGGTAATGAGTGCAGGCACCGGCATCGCCCACAGCGAATACAACCAGGAAGCCACGCCCACCAAGATATTCCAGATATGGATCATCCCCAATGAGGCTGGCTCCCCGCCTTCCTGGGGTGCCAAGCCGTTTCCAAAGGGAAATCGCGAAGGATTTGTGACCTTGGCCAGCGGCAAGGCCGGCGACAGTGAAAGCCTGCGTATTCGTGCCGACGCTCGTCTGGTGGCGGCCAACCTGAAAGCCGGGGAAAGTGCCGAGTACCGGCTGGACAGCGGGCGCCGGGCGTATTTGGTGCCGGCTACCGGGATAATTGAAGTCAATGGCTTGCGTGCACACGCTCGGGACGGTGTCGCGGTTGAGGACGAGCAGGTGCTGCGGGTTACGGCGCTGGAGGACAGCGAGATTGTGTTGGTGGATCTGGCCTGATCGCCCCCTAGAGCGTTATCAGCAACCTTAAGAACTGTGTAGATACCCATGCATATCACGGGCAAGCCTGGAACAGTCGCCGCAGGAATAGGTTATAGGTAAGATATCGGCCTTTCGCGCAGCCCTTTTCTGCGCCTTGCCGAAAATAAGTCGCCTCCATGCCTTTCGAACTCAGCGTTGACCTCACCACCCTGGCCATTTTGGTCGTTGTTGCTTTTGTCGCCGGTTTTATCGATGCCATTGCCGGGGGTGGCGGTCTGTTAACCACCCCCGCACTGCTCACTGCAGGCATGCCACCTCATATGGTGCTGGGCACCAACAAGTTGAGTTCGACCTTCGGCTCGGCCACCGCCAGCTTCACCTTCTACCGCCGCAAGCTGTTTCATCCACGCCAGTGGGTACACGCCATCGTCGGCACCTTGATCGGCGCCTTGGTTGGGGCCGTCGTTGCCCACTACCTGCCGGCCGAATGGCTGAACAAGATGTTGCCGGTGATTGTCTTCGGCTGCGGCGTGTACCTGTTGTTCGGCGGCACACCCAAGGCGCCGCTGGACGCTGATGCGCCGATCAAGAAGAAATGGCAGTCGACCCAGGGCTTCGGCCTGGGGTTCTACGATGGTGTGGCCGGGCCGGGTACGGGCGCGTTCTGGACCGTCAGCACCCTGCTGATGTATCCCGTTGACCTGGTGAAGGCCAGCGGCGTGGCCCGCAGCATGAACTTCGTCAGTAACGCGGCGGCCTTGTCGGTGTTTATCTTCAACGGCTCGGTGGACTGGGTTGTCGGCCTGAGCATGGGCTTCTCGGTGATGGTGGGCGCGTTCTTTGGCGCCCGCAGTGCCATCAGCGGCGGCGCCAAATTCATTCGCCCGGTGTTTATCACCGTGGTCCTGGGCCTTACCGTGCGCCTAGCCTGGCAGCACTGGTTCAGCGTGGCCTAAACGCTGGGCCAGGTAGAGGTCAATCAGGTAGCGGGCAATCGAGCGGGATGCTGGCAACGGCGGCAGCTCGCGGATGTTGAACCACTGCGCGTCCTCGATCTCATCGGCCTGGGGCACGATATCGCCACCCGCGTATTCGGCGTGAAACCCCAGCATCATCGAGTGCGGGAACGGCCAGCACTGACTGCCCACGTACTGGATATTCTTTACCTCTACCTGCACTTCTTCGCGCACTTCGCGGATCAGGCAGTCTTCGGCCGATTCCCCAGGCTCGGCGAACCCGGCCAGGGTGCTGTAGACGCCCGTGACGAAGCGCGGCGAACGGGCCAGCAGGATCTCGTCACCACGGGTCACCAATACGATCATGCTCGGCGAAATACGCGGGTAACTGCGCAGGTCGCAAGCCTGGCAATACATCGCCCGCTCATGTGGAACCTGGGCCATAGCCTGGCCGCAACTGCCGCAGAAGCGGTGTTCACGGGCCCATGTGCCGATTTGCGCGGCATAACCCAGGACTTTGTACAGGGTGTGGTCGCCTTGCAGCATAAAGGCGCGCAAGCCCTGCCAACTGCAGCCTTGCACGTCGCTGGGGCTGTTGAGTTCCAGCAGGTACACAGGCTCGCCATTCAGATGACCGATGCCGTGTTCGGCAAACACTGACAAATCCTGGCGCGTGAGCCATTCCCTGGGGAACAGCGGCCCGTTGTCATCGCGCAGGAAACCCTCGCGACTACGGGCTACGGCCCAGCCGCCAGGCGTGTCATTGTC
This sequence comes from Pseudomonas sp. ANT_H4, assembly GCF_008369295.1. Lineage (GTDB taxonomy): Bacteria > Pseudomonadota > Gammaproteobacteria > Pseudomonadales > Pseudomonadaceae > Aquipseudomonas. The sequence goes on from NZ_VOBG01000027.1 coordinate 54,911, forward strand.
CAGCAACGTTGTGGTAATCCAGCCTGGGGTCATGTTCAGTCAATCCACGAATTCGGGTTTCTGCTTGCTCATATGGGCCGCGATGGCCACGCGCAGGTCGTTCGATTGCAGCATAGCTGCGTTCCAGGTGGCAACGTATTCCAGGCCGTCATTGATGGTGTGATCACGCATATAGCTGATCATCGCCTTGGTGCCGGTCACGGCAATCGGCGATTTGGCGGCGATTTCCCGAGCAATGTCCATCACCCCGGCCAGCAGGCTCTGTTGATCGTTGTAGGTGCGATTGACCAGGCCAATACTGCGCGCTTCCTCGGCGCCGAAGGTGCGGCCGGTGTAGGCCAGTTCACGAAGCATGCCGTCGCCGATGATCCGTGGCAGACGTTGCAGGGTGCCGACGTCGGCAGCCATGCCGATGTCGATTTCCTTGATGGAAAATTGCACATCGTCGGCGGCGTAGCGCATATCGCAGGCGCTGATCAGATCGATGGCACCGCCAATGCAGTAGCCCTGAATCGCTGCCAGTACCGGCTTGCGGCAGTTGTCGACGGCGTTGAACGAGGCTTGCAGTTGCAGGATCTTGCGCCGCAGCAGGCGCGCGTTGCGGCCGACGTCCTTGCCAAACTCATTGGCCACCGAGGCCAGCATCATCAGGTCGATGCCGGAGGAAAAATGCTTGCCGGCACCGCTGAGCACCACCACGCGCACGGCGTCGGTGTCTTCGACCCATTGAAAAATGTCAATGATTTCGGTCCAGAACGCCGCGTTCATGGCGTTGATCTTCTCCGGACGGTTGATCTGCACATGGGCAATGTTGTCGTTGAGTTCGACAACAAAGGCTTGGTATTCGGACATGGCAGTGATCCTTGACTGGCGGCTGAGATAAGGGCCGAACTATAACAAGGCTGTGTGATGGGGGGTAAGGCTGTGCATCGGCCAAAAGCGGGACTACACAGTGGGTAACCACAACCTGAACCGCGCTCCGCCCAACGGCGATGCCTGGGCCCGCAACGTCCCACCCTGCGCTTCCAGCGCCCGCCTGCTGATTGCCAGCCCCAGCCCAAAACCACCGGTTGCACGGTCACGGCTGCGATCCAACCGGTAAAATGGCTCGAAGATTCGTTCGCGTTGATCTTCGGGAATACCTATGCCGTCGTCATCCACCCAGATTTCACAGCCCTTGGGACACACCTTGACCCCCACCTGAATTCGCTGCTCGCAATAGCGCATGGCATTACGCAGCAGGTTTTGCAGGGCGCGGGCGGTGAGGCGCGGGTCGAGGGTGAAGCGTTCTACGGCGCAATCGAGCGCCACATCAATGACGATCTCGGGGTTTTCCAGTTCATCGTCGACGCTGCCCAGGATGCTGTCGATAAACTCGTCGAGCACCACCTCCACCTGCTCCGGCAGGTGTGCCGGGTTTTGCAGTCGGCTGTAGGAAAGCAATTCCAGCACCAGTTCATCCAGTTCACGGATGTGTGCCACCAGGCCCTGCAAGCGCTCGCGGTTGGGGGCCGGCAAGTCATCGGAGAGCGCCAGCGCCAGGCCGAAGTCCAGGCGGGTGAGCGGTGTGCGCAGTTCGTGGGAGACCGCGTTGAGCAAGTCACGCTGCTGGTTGAGCAGGTGTTCGATGTCGCTGGCCATGGTGTCGAACACGGCGGCCAGGCTGCCGATGTTGGAACTGGGGGGGATCTGCGTGCGTTCACCGAGGTTGCCCTTGCCCAGTTGCGCCGCCGTCGTTTTCAGCCGCTCCAGGTCTCGCCAGTGCGGGCGCAGCCAGAACAGCAGGCAGGCCAGCAATGCTGCACCGATCAATACGTTCATGGTCCAGTACAACAGGTTCATGTCCAGCGGGTCTGGCGGGATGGTCAGTTTGACTGCCAACTGCTGGTTGAGCGGCGAGCTGATCTGCTCCATCCAGCCCCACTCCCCCAGGCGGATGACCGGTTTACCTTGCTCCAGCAACTGTTCTTCGGCCGGGGTATAGCTGGCGTCCTGGCGGTGCAGCAACTGCACTTTCAACGGCGCGAAGTCGCGCCCCAGCTGTTCGGTGACATGGGACCAGTGTTCTACCGGCACGGCGTGGTACTGCCTGACGATGAGGCTTTGCAAGCCCCGGGACTGCTCGATGTTGTAGCTCATGTAGCGGGTGTGGAAGACCTCGATGATGCCTTTTGGAATCAAGTAGATCGCCGCGCTATAGGTGACGATGGTCAGCAGGTAGAGGCGGATCAGAACCCGGAGCATGGTGTCAGCATTCCCACTCGGAGCGACTGAACAGATAGCCCTTGCCCCATACGGTCTTGATCTTGCGCGCTTCGCCGGCATGGTCGTCGAACTTGCGCCGCAGCTTGGAGATCGCCACGTCCACCGAGCGGTCGGTACCGTTGAACTCGATACCCCGCAGGCGTTGCAGGATCTGGTCGCGACTGAGCACTTCACCGGCGTGACGGGCCAGGACTACCAGCAGGTTGTATTCGCCGCTAGACAACTCCACGGCCTGATCGCGCCAGGTGACCGAACGCTCGGACAGGTCGATGCACAGGTTGCCCATCAGGATCTGGTCATTGGCAACTTGGGGCTCGGTGAGGCTGCTGCGGCGCAGCAGGGTGCGCACGCGGGCCAGCAACACCCGTGGCTCGCAGGGTTTGGTCACGTAGTCGTCGGCGCCCATTTCCAGGCCCAGGACCTGGTCGTGGCTGTCGTCGCGGGCGGTGAGCATCAGAATCGGCAAGCTCGCCGAGTCGGCCCGCAACAGGCGGCAGACTTGCAGGCCATCCAGGCCCGGCAGCATCAGGTCGAGGATCACCAGGTCCGGCGGATTGAGCCTGGCGCGCTCGCGCACGTGGTCGCCACGGCTGATGACGCTGACGTGATAGCCATTGCGTTCCAGGTAACTGGCAATCAGCTCGGAGAGTGCAGCGTCATCTTCGACCAGGAGGATGTTGGGCATTGAAGGTGTTTCCAGAGATTACGGTTTCTGTAGGAGCTGGCTTGCCTGCGATAGCATCACCGCGGTTTTTCAGATATACCGAGTCGCCTGCATCGCGGGCAAGCCCGACTCCCCAGGCTTGCTAGCCGTGAAGGATATACACCCACGCGCATCACGTGCATTGCACCTTACATTTCTTCACACACCACCTACACAGCTTCACAGCACTGTGGCGGAGGCGCCCGTAGGATGCGCCAGTCAATATTGGGATATAAGCATGTCGAAGAATCTGTTTGCGCCTTTTTGCCTGTTGGCACTGACACTGGCCTTGAGTGCTTGCGACAAGTCCGCAAGCAGCACCCCGCAAATGCCGTTGGCCAAGGTACGGATCGAAACCCTTGAAGCCAAGCCCCTGTCCATCACCAGCGAGCTGAGTGGTCGGATTGCCGCACCGCGCATTGCCGAAGTGCGCGCACGAGTCGCCGGCGTGGTGCTACAGCGGGTATTCAAGGAAGGCCATGACGTCAAACAGGGCGACGTGTTGTTCCGTATTGATCCGGCGCCATTCAAGGCCGATCTGGACAGCGCCCAGGCCAGCCTGCGCAAGGCCGAGGCCAACGCATTCCAGGCGCGCCTGCAAGAGCAGCGTTACAGCCAGTTGGTGGAAGGCAATGCCATCAGCGGCCAGGAATACGACAACGCTCGCGCTGCCGCCCGGCAAACCGCCGCCGATGTAGCCGCCAATCAGGCTGCGGTGCAGCGGGCCAAGTTGAACCTGGGTTACGCCACGGTTACCGCGCCGATTTCCGGACGCATTGGCCGCGCATTGGTGACCGAGGGCGCGCTGGTGGGCCAGAACGAAGCCACACCGATGGCCGTAATCCAGCAACTGGACCCGATCCACGCCGACCTCACCCAATCCACCCGCGAACTCAATGACCTGCGCCGCGCTTTCCGCGCCGGGCACTTGAAGCAGGTCGGCCAGGACCAGGCCAAGGCCACACTGATCGAGGATGACGGCAGCCTTTACCCGCTGCCGGGCGAGCTGCTGTTCGCGGAGATTTCCGTCGACCCAGGCACCGGCCAGATCATCCTGCGCAGCGAATTCCCCAACCCTGACCTGGACCTGTTGCCCGGCAGTTTCATACGTGTACGCCTGGAACAAGCCGTAGACCAGCAAGGCATCAGCGTGCCGCAACGGGCCATCACCCGCGACAGTGCCGGCATCGCCATGGTGTTGCTGCTGGACGACGAGCACAACGTCAGCCTGCAGCCGGTGGAACTGGGCTCAGTGATCAATGATCGCTGGATTGTCAGCAGCGGCCTCAAGCCCGGAGACCGCATCGTCGTTGAAGGCCTGCAACACGCCAAACCCGGCGAGAAAGTCCAGGTCGACGACAGCCCCGAGCCACTTGCCCACGCTTCTGGCCAGGCTTTTGACCAGTAAAGATTAGGGATAACAAATAATGCCGCAGTTCTTTATTGATCGCCCGATCTTCGCCTGGGTGGTCGCGCTGTTTATCCTGCTGGCTGGCGCCCTCGCCATCCCGCAGTTGCCGGTGGCCCAGTATCCCAACGTCGCACCGCCGCAAGTGGAGATCTACGCGGTGTACCCAGGCGCGTCCGCCCAGACCCTGGACGAAAGCGTGGTCAGCCTGATCGAGCAGGAGCTTAACGGCGCCGACCACCTGCTGTATTTCGAATCCCAGAGCAGCCTGGGCGCTGCCACCATCACCGCCACCTTCCAGCCGGGCACCGACCCGGAAATGGCCCAGGTGGATGTGCAAAACCGGCTCAAGGCCGTAGAGCCGCGCCTGCCGCAGGCGGTCACCCAACAAGGCTTGCAGGTGGAGAAAGTCTCCGCTGGTTTCCTGCTGCTGGTAACCCTGACCTCCAGCGACGGCAAGCTTGATGACGTGGCGCTCAGCGATTACCTCGCACGCAACGTAATGAACGAGCTCAAGCGCCTGGACGGCGTCGGCAAGGCCCAGTTATATGGCGCCGAGCGTGCCATGCGCATCTGGATCGACCCGCAGAAGCTGATCGGCTTCAACCTGACGCCCGCTGATGTCAACGCTGCGATTACCGCGCAAAACGCCCAGGTATCGGCGGGCAGCATCGGCGATTTGCCAGGCCCTGCAACCCAGGAAATTACCGCATCGATCCTGGTCAAGGGCCAGTTGTCGACGCCTGCCGAATTTGCCGACATTGTCCTCAAGGCCAATCCGGACGGCTCCACCGTGCGCATCGGCGATGTAGCGCGGGTCGAAATCGGCAGCCAGGAATATCAGCTCTCCACGCGCCTGAACGGCAAGCCGTCCACCGCCGTCAGCGTGCAGTTGTCGCCAGGGGCCAATGCCCTGAGCACCGCGACCCTGGTGCGGGCGAAGATGGATGAGCTGTCGCGCTACTTCCCAGCCAATGTGGAATACAAGATTCCCTACGACACCTCGCCATTTGTCAAAGTGTCCATCACCAAGGTGGTGTACACCCTGGGGGAAGCGATGTTGCTGGTGTTTGCGGTGATGTTCCTGTTCCTGCAAAACATCCGCTACACCCTGATCCCGACGCTGGTGGTGCCAATTGCGCTGATGGGCACCTTCGCCACCATGTTGTTGCTGGGCTTCTCGATCAATGTGCTGACCATGTTTGGCATGGTACTGGCCATCGGCATCCTGGTGGACGATGCCATTGTGGTGGTGGAGAACGTCGAGCGGATCATGGTCACCGAAGGCCTGTCGCCCAAGGAGGCGACGCGCAAGGCCATGGGCCAGATTACCGGCGCGATTGTCGGTATCACCCTGGTGCTGGTGGCGGTGTTCCTGCCAATGGCGTTCATGCCCGGCTCCGTAGGCGTCATTTACCAGCAGTTCTCGCTGTCCATGGCCACCTCTATCCTGTTCTCGGCGTTTCTGGCCCTGACCTTGACCCCGGCCCTGTGCGCCACCTTGCTCAAGCCGATTGCCAAGGGTGATCACCACGCCAAGGGCGGCTTCTTCGGCTGGTTCAACAAGCGCTTCGAACAACTGACCGACCGCTATGAAGGCTGGGTGGCCTATGCCGTCAAGCGCACAGGGCGTTATCTGTTGATTTACCTGGTGCTGCTGGTGGGCCTGGGACTGTTGTTCAGTCGCCTGCCCTCCTCCTTCTTGCCGGTGGAAGACCAGGGCTACACCATCACCGATATCCAGTTGCCGCCGGGGGCCAGCAAGAACCGCACGGTGCAGGTGGTCGAGCAGATCGAGGCGCACAACGCCAGTGAGCCGGGTGTCGGCGACACGACGATGATCATGGGCTTCAGCTTCTCCGGCTCCGGGCAGAACGCAGCGCTGGCGTTTACCACGTTGAAGGACTGGTCTGAGCGCAGCAGCGACGATTCCGCCGCCGCTATTGCCGACCGGGCGACTATGGCCTTTACCGAGTTCAAGGATGCGATTGCCTATTCGATCCTGCCGCCGCCGGTGGATGGTCTGGGCACCTCAAGTGGTTTTGAGTTCCGCTTGCAGGACCGTGGCGGCGTCGGCCATGCCGCACTGATGGCAGCACGTACCGAGTTGCTGGACGCCGCCGAGAAAAGCCCGATCCTGGCCAATGTGCGCGAAAGCGCCCTGGCCGAAGCGCCTCAGGTACAACTGGAAGTAGACCGCAAGCGGGCCAATGCGCTGGGGGTTTCCTTTGCCGATGTGGGCAATATCCTGTCTTCGGCCATCGGCTCGGCCTATATCAACGACTTCCCCAACCAGGGCCGCATGCAGCGGGTGGTGGTGCAAGCCGAAGGCGATCAGCGCAGCCAGGTGGCTGACCTGATGAAGATCCATGTGCGCAACAACGCCGGGAAGATGGTGCCGCTGTCGGCCTTCGTCGAGGCCCGCTGGATTCAGGGGCCGGCGCAGTTAACCCGTTACAACGGCTACCCGACCATTGCCATTTCTGGCGAAGCATCGCCTGGGCACAGTACCGGCGAGGCCATGGAGGAAATCCAGCGGCTGGTGAGCCAATTACCGGCCGGCCTGGGCCAGGAGTGGACGGGGTTGTCGTTACAGGAACGGTTGTCCAGTTCCCAGGCACCACTGTTGCTAGGCCTGTCGCTGCTGATTGTTTTCCTGTGCCTGGCAGCGCTGTATGAAAGCTGGTCGATTCCGACTTCGGTGCTGCTGGTGGTGCCGTTGGGTGTGCTCGGTGCGGTGTTGGCGGTGAGCTTGCGCGGGATGCCCAATGACGTGTTCTTCAAGGTCGGGCTTATCACCATCATCGGTCTGTCGGCGAAAAACGCGATCCTGATCATCGAGTTCGCCAAGGACCTGTATGACCAGGGCGAAGACCTGATCGACGCCACCCTCAAGGCCGCGCGCCTGCGTCTACGGCCGATCATCATGACGTCCCTGGCGTTCATCCTCGGCGTGGTGCCGTTGGCCATCGCCACCGGCGCCAGTTCGGCAAGCCAACAAGCCATCGGCACCGGGGTGATTGGCGGGATGATTACCGCGACGCTCGCCGTGGTGTTCGTGCCGGTGTTCTTTGTGGTGGTGATGAGGTTGGTGCGCAAGCGCAGCGACAAGCCATAAGCTTCAAGCAGCAAGAAATCGCCAACCCCCTTACAGCTTGAAGCTGGCTCTGCTGCTATGGTGCTCATAAATCCCGAATTTGTGAGCACCATGCCCTTCCTCGCCCGCACCCACCCTCGCCTTTCTGCCGCCGCCGTCCTGGGCCTGGCGGTTGGCATCCTGGCTCCCACCGATTCAATCCTCAGCAAAGTCCTTATGGGCTGGAACGCCGGCGTCTGGACTTATCTGGTGCTGATGCTGTGGCTAACGATCCGCGCCAAGGCCGAGGATGTGAAGCGCATTGCCGAGGTCGAGGATGAAAACGCCGGACTGGTGCTGTTCATGGTCTGTATCGCGGCCATCGCGAGCCTGGCGACAATCGCCTTCGGGCTGGCGGGCAGCAAGGAGCTGGACACCGCTGCACGCCTGCTGCATTACGGCTTTACCGGTCTGACGGTGATCGGGTCGTGGTTGCTGATCGGCGTAATCTTCAGCGTTCACTACGCACGGCTGTATTACACCTGTGAGGGCAAGGAACCGGCGTTGCGTTTTGCCGAAGGCCCGATCAACCCCAATTACTGGGACTTTCTGTATTTCTCTTTCACTATCGGCGTGGCGGTGCAGACTTCCGACGTTGGCGTGGCCACCCGTGGCATGCGCAAGGTGGTGCTGGGGCAATCGTTGATCGGGTTTCTATTCAATACGGCGATCCTGGGCTTCTCGATCAATATCGCGGCGGGGTTGTTCAGTTGAGGCTGCTCGGCTCTACTTGGCTGAGTGTGCTGGTGTAAGCCAACTCACGCCCACAAAAAAGGAAGCCGAAGCTTCCTTTTTTATTTAGCTGAGTATTTTAGAAGTCGTAACGAATACCGACGTTGACACCCCACGGCTGGTCGATGGCCTTGCCTTTGCTGTGCTCGAAGTCGGCATGCAGCTTGAGGTTTTTCGACATTGATACCGCCATACCCGCAGCCAGCTCAACCCGCGAACCCGAGAGGTCGTTGTTGAAGCTCTGGCCGTTGATGAACACCTTGTTGCTCTGGTCGAACTCATGGGCCAACGCGGTACGCAGATACGGCTGCAACACACTGCCGCTGTCCAACTGGATATTCTTGCCCGCCGTCACACCCACCTTGCCAATCACTGAACTTGAGCGATCGCCTTTGGCGTGCAGACCGTTGTCCAGGTCATAGCTCTGGGCCTGAGTGATTACCGTCGCCAACTGCGCATAGGGCTCAACGAAGAAATCATCGGCCAGCTTGATGTGGCGACCGAACTCGGCAGAAGCACCCACGGCGTTTTGCGCGTAGTTGCCCTTGGCTTTCTTGCCATCGCTCATGGTCACGTTGTTGTCAGTGTGCAAGCGGTTGAGCTTGACCACACCGTCGAAGTACAGGCCACTTTCGGCATCAATCCAGGTGGCATATGTACCGACGTAGTAGCTCTTGACCTCGCCGCTGCTGCCACGAGTCAGGCTCAGGTCAGAGGTACTGTGACCGGCCATCACACCGGCCAGCCATTGGCCGTCACCGCCGGACAATGGAGCATCTGCACCGATGGTGAAGCCCTTCTGGGTTTGCGAGTAGCCCGCGCCATTCTTGTTAGCCGCCACGTCATATTTGTTGCCGTAGCTGCGCATCCACAGGCCGTTGCTCTTGCCGTCACTGAAGCGCAACTCGCCCATACGGGTACGCAAGTTGGTCATTTCTCCGTACAACACGGTGGGTGCGGTGTTAAACAAGGCCAGCACCGAGTGGGCGCTGGTGCTGGTGCCCTTGCGGGTAGGGTCGAGGAACCAGTCGGTGCCTTCCTGTTTCAGCCCATAGGCAAAGGCACCCACGTCAACGGTGCCGCCGACCAAGGAGAACTTGCCAGCGCCGCCTTCGGTGTGCACCACGTGAACCGGTTGGGCGTTGGACAACTCCGAGCCGGTGGCGGCCAGCAGTAGGCTGTGGCGGCCTTCGGCCTGGCCTTCGACGTTGAGGAAGTCGGTTTGGCCGTTGGAGAAGTCGGTGTGCATGATGTAAGTGCCGTCACCGGACAGGCTTTTGACGTCCAGTTGATAAAACTCATCCGCCCCGCCGAAGTGCACGGTACCGCCGCCCATTTTCAGGTCGCCTACTTCACTGTTGCCTACCAGCACCCAATGAGAAGCCTCGTTGACGCTCAGCTCGGCAACATTCTTCAGTTGGCCGGTCAGCCAGAAACCATTGTTAAGCTGTAGCTTGGCGGTACTGCCTTCTTCAACCTCAACGTCGCCCACCAGCGAGCTGTTGTCGACGTTCATATTGGCAGTGGAACCACCGATGACTTCCAGAATATTGCCGTTGCCGCCGGTCAGGGTCGAACCATTGCGCACCTGAATGTTTGCCTCAGTGCTTCCATAGGCGTCACCTTCAACCAGCAGAGCGGCGCCGTTACGACCTTCAACACTGGTGCGGTCCAGCACCAGGGTGCTGGTATTCAGATCGTCACTTTCATAACTCAGGCGTACGCCATTTTCGCCGCCGATGATATGGCTGTTGATTGCGTTGGCTTCGGCGCCCCACAGCAATATGCCGACACCATCCTCATCGGTACCGATAACCTGCGAGTCGGTGAAGTTGAGCTGGCTGAACGCTGTGGCAAACGCCCCTCGGGTAGATCCTTTGATGATGCTGTCGAAGACATTGACAGTAGAGCCATCATTGGTGAGGAAGTTACGCGCAGCAGAAATGCCTATGCCGTTGGTGTGAGTGATCGTACTACCATGAATATCAGCTTGACTGCCTTGCAGGTTGATAGCAGATGCAGCCGAGCTTCTCGCCACGACTGTCGTGCCGTTCAGAGTGACTTGCGAACCCCGCGCGGCATGAATGTCCTGCGCGGTGGTGCCCGTATTAAGGGTCAGTTTGCCAGCCGTGACCTTGGACTGCCTCAGCGTGGCGCCGTTGGAGGTCAGGTGAGCGTTCTCTCCGATGACCCAGTCGTCCTCCCTTGAACGAGCCCCATGAAAGACAGGACACCGTTTCCCCCTTACGATAAGGGATAGGCAAACGGTTATGTTTATGACTAATAGCAACGATAAGAGTGGTGAGCTTTTGGGTCAGGAGCGGCGGCGCCG
>NZ_VOBG01000028.1 GCF_008369295.1 Pseudomonas sp. ANT_H4
TTTGAACATTACAACGAGCAGCATCCGCACAGCGCTTTGAACTATCGCTCACCGAGGGAGTTCAGGCGCTTGGCGGCAGCACCAATTTAACAGGGAGTTGGTGTCCGGTTTTGTAGGGGCAAATCCACAAACGGCGTGGAGTTACTCGCTAAACGGGTAATGGGGGTCTATTTAGCTTGTGGTTTCACTGCCATCGGTAGAGACATCACCCGCTGCCAGTACGCGACTATGAAGATGTGACGAGCACCGGCGAGGCCAGGGACACATGCAGCGTCAGGCCGGCAGTATCAGGTCGAAGAAGATGTTCTGGTTGCGGGTCATCACAACAAATGTTCGCGCTGCGGCAAATAGACGCACCTGACTACGAGAGCCCACAAAAGCGCTCTTTTCGACTAAATACACGTACCTCCAGCTTGTTCGATATGCCCAAGCAAAACAGGCAGTCCAGCCGGTATCCCGATTTCCGGCAAGCCTTTCGGATATCCAATACACCATAAGAAAAACGCTCCTATACCGGCGGCCAAACGACCGGAGTCGGCTCAGTAGCCCTAAGGGCTCAGCCGCCACCCCGGATGGCGAACACTTATCATCACCTGGCGCTGGCAGCTATCTCGCAGGACAGTTTGTGACAACACGATGACGCTCCCATGCTTCGCGTCATATAGAGCCAGATCAGCAGCGGTTTTGAGATGGGCCGATTCCGATGCTGACGATAACGACTCCTCGCGGCAGATTGAAATGATGGGCTATTCTAGGCACCTCGATGTTTGCGCTGATACCCATCTCGGCATACTGGACGACGTGCCAATCATTGAGGCTCTTGAACGCAGCGACGCGCGGTTCGCTGCAAAGTGGTGGCACTGGTTCTTCTTCGGTCAACCCGAGAAACCGGAGCAAGCAATCCTGGCAGACCCCAATAGTTCATATGGTGCTTCCCCCGAAACGATGGGTGCGGAAGCCTACGAGGACTTCCGAACAGCCATCCACGATCCGGCAAGCGCCCAATGAAATGGCAAGAGAAGTCCTCGAATGCCTGTGCGAAGACTAAGATTGGCGGCTCGCAGTCATAGTTTCTCCGCGCGAGGTCACGATGCGCCAAAAGCTGTTTTCTGAAATTCTCTCTTATGAAGGCTCAACCGCCTTTCCGCCAGACGTAAGTCCCGAAAAAACCCGCAGCCCCGAATTGCCAGATTCAACATCAATCAGGTCAGCAATCGCTTGTGTGCTTAGAGGCATACTCAGGAAATACCCTTGAACCTCATCGCACCGTGCATCCTGCAACACCTGGAGCTGTTCAATGGTCTCGACCCCTTCTGCCGTGACCGTCAGCGACAGTGCTCGCCCCAACCCGATGATGGCCTCAATGATCGAAAGATCGTCACCGCCTGGCTGCATTCCGGAAATAAAACTTCGATCAATCTTTAATCCATCGAAGGGAAACGACCGCAGGTAGCTTAACGACGAATACCCTGTGCCAAAATCGTCCATCGCCAAGCGAACGCCCAACGCTTTCAACTCGTGCATGATCTGCAGCGCTCCCTTGGCGTCTTCCAGCATCACGGTCTCAGTCAATTCCAACTCCAGCCTGGCCGGATTTAAACCGGTCTGCGACAGCACCGCCTGCACTCGGACCACCAACTGCCCGCGCTGAAACTCTGTCGGCGACAGGTTCACCGAAACAAAGAGTTCTTCAGGCCAGGCCGATGCGGCCTCGCAAGCGGCGTGCAGTACCCAGTTGCTTAACGGCAGAATCAACCCGGTTTCTTCCGCGATAGGTATGAAAAGATCGGGCGCCAACAGTCCACGCACCGGATGCTGCCAGCGTACCAGTGCCTCGGCACCAGCCATGACTCGGCCTGTAATCTGGTAGCGCGGCTGAAAGTGAAGACGCAACTCATCATGTTTGATCGCGTGGCGAAGATCGCTTTCCAACTGACGACGATCAAGAATTCGAGTGTTCATCTCGCCTGCGTAAAAACGCCAGGTATTACGCCCTGCGTCCTTGGCTTCATATAACGCGATGTCGGCATAGCGCAGTAACTCGTCGGCCAGGGTGGCGTCGGCAGGTGCCATGGCTATGCCAATGCTGGCACTGATAAACACTTCATGATCTTCAATCTGGAACGGCTCTTCGATGCAGTCGATCAAACGCTTACACAGGTGCTCAACCTCATCCTGAGACACCATATTCGCCACCACCAACACAAACTCATCGCCACCAATTCGCGCAACCAAGTCATCGGAGCGCAAGCATTGCCCCAGCCTTTTGGAGACCTCGTTGAGCACTTGATCGCCTGCGGCATGCCCCAGCAAATCGTTCACCGACTTGAAGCGATCAAGGTCGATGCTGAGCATGACTAACGGATCGTCCAGTGTCGGCGCCGCCTTAAGTTTTCCATCCAGGAATTCCTGCATACGAGCGCGGTTTGCCAAGCCAGTTAGCGCATCGTGTTGCGACAGGTATTCAATACGTCGGCGGGCCGCCACTTCTTCGGTTATATCGCTCGCAGTGCCTCGATAACCCAACCCTTCCATTTCTCGCACAGAAAGGCGGCTTATTCTGACCTGACCGTCAGCTGCTTGATAACTGCATTGCAAGATGGCATTGACCCGCCGCGAGTGGTCTTTCAGCCACTGTGAGAGCGGCCCTTGATCAGACACCAGCAAGTCATCGATAGGTCGACCAATACACAGGGCTCTGCACAGCCCTGTCACTGTTTCGAAGCGCTCTGACAGATATGTGAAACGCAACTCAGAATCAATTTCCCAAATCCAGTCCGAAGACGCTTCGGCGACATCCCGAAATCTTGCCTCACTGGTCGCCAGGGCAGTCTGGCTGGCATGCAGGGAGCTGTAGTTCGCATCCATAACCATCGCCGCAGCCGTAGTGCGCCGCCGAAGAATCCAGGTCATCAGCCCAATGATCAGTCCCGCAATACCGATCAACGGCAAAACTAGGATCATTAGCTGATGTCCCGGACGCGTTGGCGTCCACTGCAAGGCTCCCGCGACCCCGGTTTCCCCCAGACGTAAAAACGACGGGCCGAGCGCAGGGCTATAGCTTGAGACAATGCGCAATTGGTCTATTCCGAAATCACTGCCCAAGACGCTCAATCTGACGGCATCCAGCTTGATGACAAACAACAGCACTGAGGAAGGCCTGTCATCAGCTTCGGTCTGAGGGGCGGTGCCAGGCGTCAACGGGGCGGCCGCGACCAGCACCGGAACGCCATCGACATCGAGGTACGTGGCGATTGGCGTTTCATTTTCCACCCCCGCACGGGCACGCTCAATTAGCGCGGTGATTGGTTGTTTCAACCAGTCTTCAGCCGCAACCGATTGCAGTTGCCCGTCAATGACCGAGTACGCCGTTCGACCGGTCGGATCGATAACAAACAAGCCCTGAAATCCAAAATCGTCATATAAGGTAGAGCCGACGTTCTGGCGGACGAACGCCCAATCGGTATCCACCCTTCGATGAAGATGATCATAAGCATCACCCCAAAACGCATAGTCCTTGATCGTCAGAAGTATCGACTTCTCCAAGGATTGCACGGCCTTTCCAGCATAAAAATAGCTTTGGGCCTCCGCTTCATGGTCTTGCTTAGAGGCGATGTAAACAATCAAAACGCTGGTCAGCAAGAATATCGTTAGCAATAAGCCAGAGAAGCCCATCAGGACAATACGGGTAAGCGTTAGATGGGAGGTTTGTACCTTCAGAAGAGGATCACTCTGCTTGTTTTTCATTTGGCTCTTCCTGGCGGTGCAGTGAATACGGGCCAGCACATGAGACTACATGCAGATATCTAAAGTGGCGGGTAAAAGAATCCTCCCTGACTCGTAGTAACACCTCGTCACAGCCCAGGCGGTTGATAGGATCCGGGGTGCTGTTGTTAGCTGTATCGGCCTGAGTCTCGAACTCTTGATCTCTCCAGGCCTTTCCGCTGCTCAACGACTGAGCAACGCGAAATAAATATGTATCGCGCTCTGGGTGCCGAAGCTCCCACAGTTTCAGTGTCGGAAGAAAAATCCGTTAAGAGCTAATGACTAGAAACGAGTAACGGTTGAACGGTTGGATATGCCCACCCCAGTGTAACGGTGCTCAGCACTAGATAACGCACGCCCTTGGCCAGGGTGACGATCAGCAGAAAAGTCCAGAATGGCTCGCGCATGACTCCGGCGACGACAGTCAGAGGTTCACCAATGATCGGCACCCAACTCAGCAGTAATGACCAGCACCCGTAGCGCAGATAGGACTGCTGGGCGTTTTCGAGCTTGCTCTCGCTCACTGGGAACTATCGCTTGTGACGGAATCGTTCAACGGAACGGCCCAGCACCCAGGTCAGTGCGGAGCCAAGAACGTTGCCGAAGGTGGCGACCGCCAAGAGCGTAGAAGCCACGTATTGGGCGGAGTGCAACATCCCGACCAACACAGCCTCAGACTGCATTGGCAATAACGTGGCGGCAGCAAATGCCGCCACGAACAGACCAACGTAGCTCGTGAGTTCAAACACTAAAGAGTCGCCTCAAGCGTTCAGGCCGATCCAGCCATGGAAGCCCACGTACAGACCAACACCGATGGTCAAGACACTGGACAGGTACGGCGCACGACGAGCAACGGTGCCCAGCCATGGCCAACGGTTGGAAGCCTGTTTAGCACCAATAGCTGCCGCAGCACCGACAGTGACCAAGGTGAGCGCTAATCCGATGCTGAAACACAGGACGAGCATGCCTCCCAGCGCGACTTCTTTAACCTGAAGAGATAGCAACAGAACGGTGATGGCAGCCGGACAAGGAATCAGACCGCCCGTCAGGCCGAACATGACGATCTGGCCCGTGGTGACCTCTCGATTGGTGAAGCGCTTACGGATATCGTTGGCATGGGCACGCTCATGCGCGTCCTGATGGCCATCAATTCACAACTCCAGGCCTTCTAACTCGGAATGCGCATGCCCATGATCATGCTCTTGGTATGCCGACGATGCGAACATTTATGTGCGCAGTCCTCGTGCGGGCATGCGAGTGATGAGGCGTGTTGAGTGCTTCCTGAATCAGCGCCTGAAACTGACGCTGAACCGAGACAAGAGCCGAGTAGCCGAGTAGCCGGGTCTTGGATATGTGATTACTTGGGTTACGGGATGAGCTGGCATCAGCAGCCGAGACTGAGGGTGGCGACGATGAGTCTAGGTCGCTTGCGCGACCGACTCAGAGACCTGCTGCGCAGAGCGCGGGGCCGCAAGATGGCGAATATAATCGAGCGGATAAACCCCGTACTCCGCGGTTGGGCTGGCTACTTCAAGTTGACTCAGGGCAAACGAGCGCTGGAGATACTTGATGGCTGGGTGCGTCACAAACTCCGCTGCGTCATCTGGCGCCAATGGAAGCAGCCCTCGACGAGGGCGCGCAACCTGATGCGTTTGGGACTCGACGAAGGGCGCGCCTGCACATCAGCGTTCAATGGCCGAGGCCCATGGTGGAACTCCGGAGCGTCACATATGAATCAGGCGTTGCCGAAGAAACTATGGGATCAGCTTGGACTGGTCTCGATACTGGATACGATCAACCGGCTTAGTCGCATAACCTGAACCGCCGTATACGGAACCGTACGTACGGTGGTGTGAGAGGACGGCGGATGTAAATCCGCCTCCTACTCGATTCTGCCCTACCCCGCTCCACCCATGCACTCCGCAGTGCTGGCAAGAGATGTTCCAGCCTGCTGAACAAGCTTTCGCCACTCACCACCGCTGATGAGGTTGGCGCGCTCCATGTCGTCAGCCGCCTTGAGCAACCTGAAGTACTTAACCTCTGCGTTGATAATGCTTTCGGGCAAAGCCATGAGCTTGTACCAAACAGCCATGTTCAGAGCTTTTTTCGCTGCTCTCATTACTCCCCCTTGGTAGCGCTCACCAAAACAAGGCGCCACCGAACAATGATGGCATAGTGACATCAACCAAGGGAAAATACTGAAACAGTGAGTGATACAACCGTTGATACTGGCCTAGAGCCTGGCTCCTTGCTTCTGGCAGGTTTTTGGTACTTGAGCTAAACCTGAGACCATTTTTCCATCATTTACAGTCCGCCCAGCACGTCTAAGCTACAAGCTCACGTTTTTGAGTTGGGAGAGGATAATGGACGCCTTGAACAGACTGGAGATCGAAGCGGTCCTCTCCAGCCGCCTGCCGAACTGCATAATTTCCTGCACGCTCAGCGCTGACAACACCCTGTCAGTGGATGTGACGGGGCCGGGCTCGGACCAGTTCACGATCGTCAACATAGACCGTCGCCACTACCAAGGCGAGGCTGGCATCAATAAGTTGGCCCGCGAGATCTTGGAGGAAATGGTGATGTCGCGACAGGCGACTCGCCTTTTCGGATAAAGAGCCCGCCAAAACGGGACCCTTGCTCTACCCTTTCCCCTCCTTGATGCTCGCCTCTCCTGGGCTTCACTCTCCATGGCTTGCAACTTATTCACCTACGCTCGGTTTTTTGCCCGGAAATGCGGGTTTTTCTATGGGTGCGGGATGGCCCTCATTTTCTATGCGAATCCCGCTATATGCATCGTCCTAAAGTAATACTCGTGCAGGGTGCATGAAGCCTATACGCCATATTGTTGCTCAACTCATTGAAAGCAAGACACTTTAAAAATCCTACGAAGTGGCACGGCAAATGCGACACCCATTAGGACATTAATGAAGCGCCGACCAAGATCGGCAGTTTTCCATCCGTGCTAATGAGGAAACAAAAATGAACGCCATCGATCTTCTGAAAACCGATCACGAAAAAGTAAAAGTTATCCTGACCCAGCTGAGCGAATCAACAGATCGGGCAGTGAAAAAGCGCACCGATTTGCTGGACAAGCTTGAGATGGAGATCTCCATCCATACCCAGCTCGAAGAACAGATTCTTTACCCTGCGTTCAAGGAAGCTGGCGGTAAGGAGCAAGACGAGATGTACTACGAGGCAAAGGAGGAACATCGGACAGTTGACTCCCTCGTCCTGCCAGACCTAAAAGTAACTGACCCAGCCAGCCCAGAGTTCGCCGGCCGCTTGAAAGTGGTTAAAGAGCTGCTGGAGCACCACATCAAGGAAGAGGAAACAGAGATGTTCCCTCAGGCCAAAAAACTTCTTGGGAAGGCGAAGCTCGATGAGCTTGGCGAACAGATGCTGGTTCTGAAAGCATCGCTGAAGAAGAGCTTAAGCGCTTCTAAGTTAGCTGCGTAATCGACTGCCAAAAGCCCGCCGCGTGCGGGCTTTTTCATGCTCGTCAGAAAGGCGCCAACTCTGCCTCTTCCTCAAAGTCCGCGACACCCACAGGCGAGTCTTCGCCTGCCTGGGCCTTCCACCTCACTGTCACCGCGCCGTCGTCATCGAGCGTGATGTCGAGGTCATCCGTTTCGGACAGCAGCCCCATCACCTCCTCCCTCTCTCGATCTTCGTCCGTATCCAGGCGATGAATCGTCACCCAGCGTTGGTGAGGGAGATTGCAGAAAGGAACGCCTGCCACCCTTCCAAGTACCTGCTGATCAGCAAACATGGGAAAAGGATGACGAAGGGGATGTTGCGCTTGCGTTGGGACAAGGCGCGGGAAAAAGCACAACAGAAAGCCATCGAACAAGGCGACCCGATGCTCGCGGCAAAGATTGGAGGGTTTCAGTTCCGTGACATCCGGCCGAAGGCGGCCTCGGAAATCGTCGATATCGGCGATGCGAGTCTGCTGCTTGGGCACACCAAACAGGAGATCACTAAGCGGGTCTACAGAAGTATCGGAGCGACCGCCAAGCCCTCCAAATAGCGTTAGTTTCGGAACGCCTACCCGAAAGTTTCGGAACCCCTACCAAAAGACGCCTTTTCTTACCCAAACCCCAGACACGAAAAAGCCCCGAATAATCGAGGCTTTTCGTTAAATTTGGCGGGAAACCAGGGATTCGAACCCTGGGAACGCTATTAACGTTCGCCGGTTTTCAAGACCGGTGCATTCAACCACTCTGCCAATTTCCCTTATGCAACACAGGATTATAGTAGTCCATCCTGTCTCAGCGGGCGCCATAATACCCGAATGAAACACACTGTCAAACTCTCTGCGTAGCTTGTTACAGGGCGTCTGTTATGATCTTTGCGACTGAACGTTTCAAAACTGAAGGAGTGTCGCCATGCGCGAACAGGATTACGCAGTTAATAGCAACGTGCAGGCTGAGCAGCTAGAGGTTAGCCGCGTCCTGCGCAACACATACGGCTTGCTCGCTCTCACCCTCGCGTTTAGCGGCGTGATGGCGTTCGTGGCCCAGCAAATGCGCGTCGGCTACCCGAATATCTTTGTGGTACTGATCGGCTTCTATGGTCTATTTTTCCTGACCAACAAGCTGCGTGACTCGGCCTGGGGCCTGGTGTCGGCGTTTGCCTTGACCGGTTTCATGGGTTTCCTGCTGGGCCCGATCCTTAACCGCTACCTTGGCATGCAGGGCGGCGCGGAAGTGGTCAGCTCGGCGTTTGCCATGACCGCACTGGTGTTTGGTGGTCTGTCGGCCTATGTGCTGATTACACGCAAGGACATGAG
This sequence comes from Pseudomonas sp. ANT_H4, assembly GCF_008369295.1. Taxonomy (GTDB): domain Bacteria; phylum Pseudomonadota; class Gammaproteobacteria; order Pseudomonadales; family Pseudomonadaceae; genus Aquipseudomonas. The sequence goes on from NZ_VOBG01000028.1 coordinate 8,555, forward strand.
TTTCCTCGGTGGTTTCATCACTGCTGGCTTCTTCGTGTTGCTGGCGGCGGTGCTGGCGAGCATGTTCTTCCAGATCAGCGGCCTGCAATTGGCAATCAGCGCGGGTTTTGTGCTGTTTTCCTCGGTCTGCATTCTGTTCCAGACCAGCGCCATCATCCATGGCGGCGAGCGTAACTACATCATGGCGACCATCAGCCTGTATGTATCGATCTACAACCTGTTTATCAGCCTGTTGCAGATCTTCGGCATCATGAGCCGCGACGACTGATCGTAGCCTCATGCAAAAAGCCCGCTTCGGCGGGCTTTTTGTTGTCTGCGGCTTTATCATTGGCCCAGGTTTGCCGACAGTCTGTTCCATAAAGAGTGTTCCATGAAGTTCGCGATTGCGCTTTTCTCCGCCGCCCATGCGCCCTCCTCGCGCCGCGCCCTGCTGTTCGCCCAAGCGGCGCTGGCTGGTGGGCATGAGATTGTGCGGCTGTTTTTTTATCAGGATGGCGTCTACAGCGCGTCCAACTCGGTTGTGACACCGCAGGATGAGCAGGACATCCCCCAGCAATGGCGGGCGTTTGTCAGTGAACACCAATTGGATGGCGTGGTGTGCATCGCCGCAGCTTTGCGTCGTGGGGTGCTGAACGCCGAAGAGGCTTTACGCTATCAACGTAGCGCTGTGAGTCTGGATGCACCTTGGGCATTATCGGGCCTTGGGCAGTTGCACGACGCCGTGCAGGACGCCGACCGCCTGATCTGTTTTGGAGGCCCATAAGATGTCTAAATCCTTGCTGGTTATCAGCCGTCAGGCGCCGTGGTCCGGGCCGAGCGCGCGGGAAGCGCTGGATATTGTTCTGGCCGGTGGCGCGTTTGATTTGCCGATTGGCCTGTTGTTTCTGGATGACGGAGTGTTTCAACTGGCAACGGGCCAGGACGCCAAAGCCGTGCAGCAGAAAGACCTCAGCGCCAACCTGCAAGCGCTGTCGCTGTTTGGCATTGATGAGGTGTTCGCGTGCAGCCAGAGCCTTGCCGAACGTGGACTGACTGCCGGCAGCGCGCAGCCGCTGAGCAACGAAGAGATTTCCCGGATGATTGACCGTTATAGTCAGGTGATTACCCTCTGATGTCGACCTTACATGTAGTATCCCACTCCCCTTTTACCGATAGTCGCCTGGACAGCTGCCTGCGCCTTTGTGGCGGCCAGGACGCGATCCTGCTGTGCGGTGACGCAGCCTATGCCCTGCAGGCCGGCAGCGCGCCCTTTGAGGCCCTGCAAGCCAAGGCGCTGAAGGTGTTTGTCCTCGTCGAAGACAGCCAGGCTCGCGGCCTACCCGTACCAGACTGGGCCAAGAGTGTCGATTATCCGGCTTTTGTCCAACTGTCGATCGACCATGACAAGGTCAACACCTGGCTATGAACACCCTAACCGTGGGCGAACACACCCTTGAGCTGGACAAGGACGGCTACCTGGTTGACCTGAGCGATTGGTCAATCGAGGTGGCCAACACTCTGGCCGCCGCCGAAGCGCTTGAGTTGACCCCTGAACACTGGGAAATCCTCAACGTGCTGCGTGGTTTTTATCAAGAGTTCCAGCTGTCGCCCGCCACCCGCCCGCTGATCAGGTACACCGCCTTGAAGCTGGGCCCGGAAAAAGGCAACAGCCTGCACCTTAACCGACTGTTTAAAGGCACTCCCGCCAAACTCGCCGCCAAGCTGGCGGGCCTGCCCAGGCCGACGAATTGCTTATGACCGATTTTTCCCCGCTGATCACCGAAACGCCTGCCGAGCATCCGTTTGCGCCGTTCGTGCGCATCCTGGGCAAGGGCAAACGTGGCGCCCGCAGCCTGACCCACGAAGAAGCGCGGGAAGCCATGGGTATGCTGCTCGATGAAAAAGTCGAAGACACCCAGCTCGGTGCGTTCCTGATGCTGTTGCGGCACAAGGAAGAAAGCCCGGAAGAGCTCGCCGGCTTTACCGAAGCGGTACGCGAACGACTCAACGCCCCTGCCTTACAAGTAGATGTCGACTGGCCTACCTATGCCGGGAAAAAACGCCACCTGCCCTGGTACCTGCTGGCGGCCAAGTGCCTGGCACAAAACGGCGTGGGCATTTTTATGCATGGCGGCGGCGCTCATACAGCGGGTCGGCTCTACACCGAGCAGTTGCTGGAAGGCTTGCAGATCCCGCTGTGCCGCACTTGGCAGCAAGTCGAGACCGCCCTTGAACAGGGCAACCTGGCCTTTATGCCCCTGGGCGACTGGGCGCCGCAGCTGCAGCGCATGATCGATCTACGCAACACGCTGGGCCTGCGCTCGCCTATCCACTCCCTGGCGCGCATCCTCAATCCATTGAACGCTCGCTGCGGCCTGCAAAGCATCTTCCATCCCGGCTATCAGGGTGTGCATCGCGATGCCAGCGGCCTGCTCGGCGACAATACCATCGTGATCAAGGGCGATGGCGGCGAGATCGAGATCAACCCGGACACCATCAGCCACTTGTACGGCACCACCGGCGGCGAAAACTGGGATGAAGAGTGGCCCGCCCTCTCCGCCCAGCGCCACGTCAAGCCGGCGACCCTCGACCCCAAGCATCTGAAGGCGCTGTGGTGTGGCGATGTAGAGGACAGCTATCCGCAACTGGCCCTAATCGCCACCATGGCTCTGGCGTTGCGCGGCCTTGGCCACCCACGGGAGCAGGCGTTCGAGCTGGCCCAGCAATACTGGGACGCCCGGGACAAATCGATTTAGTCGATCATTAACCCCCAGCCTTTGCGCTATTTGTTCGAACTCAGACCTTTAGACTGGACTCCAACGCTTATTAGCCAAGGAGTCAGTCATGGGTTTGCTGATCGAAGGACGCTGGCATGACCAGTGGTACGAAAGTAGCGCAGATGGCGCCTTCCAACGGGAACAGGCGCAACGCCGCAACTGGGTAACCGCCGACGGAAAGGCCGGCCCTACCGGCGACGGTGGCTTCGCTGCCGAAGCGGGCCGCTACCACTTGTACGTTTCCCTTGCCTGCCCCTGGGCACACCGCACACTGATCCTGCGTAACCTCAAAGGCCTGGAAAGCCTGATCGACGTGTCGGTGGTCAGTTGGCTGATGCTGGAGAACGGCTGGACCTTCGACAAGGCTCATGGCTCCAGCGGCGACAAGCTCGACGTTTTCACCTACATGCATCAGCGCTACACCGCCGATACGGCCAGTTACACCGGGCGCGTCACCGTGCCAGTACTGTGGGACAAGAAGCTGAAGCAGATTGTCAGCAATGAATCAGCGGAGATCATCCGCATGTTCAACAGTGCGTTTAATGGGCTGACGGGTAACGAGCTGGACTTCTATCCCGAGGCGCTGCGCTCAACCATCGATGCACTGAACGATCGGATCTATCCCGCCGTGAACAATGGCGTCTACCGCGCAGGCTTTGCCACGTCGCAAAAGGCCTATGAAGCGGCTTTCGACGATGTGTTTGCCGAGCTGGATCGACTGGAGCAGCACCTGGGTGAGAATCGCTACCTCGCCGGCGAATACCTCACCGAAGCTGATGTGCGCCTGTTCACCACGATGATTCGGTTTGATGCGGTGTACTACAGCCACTTCAAATGCAACCTTCGGCGGATTGCCGATTATCCGAATTTGTCGAATTGGCTAAGAGAGCTGTATCAGTGGCCGGGGGTTGCCGAGACGGTGGATTTTGCCCACATCAAGGGTCACTACTACGCCAGTCACCGGACGATTAATCCGACGGGGATTGTACCGAAGGGGCCGTTGCAGGCGTTTGATGCGAAGCATGATCGGGAGAGATTGAGCGCAAAAGGGGTTTGGAACTGATCCGAGGCAGAGGCTTTTTTACCAGATTGTGGCGCGCGGACTTGCCCGCTCGCCACAATAAGCCAGGCGTCCATCAGACTTGCGACTGAGCGCCTTCAAACCACTTCAGCTTCTCACGCAGCAGCACCACTTCCCCAACAATCACCAGTGTCGGCGCATGAACCTCATGCTCCGCCACCATGCGTGGCAGGTCAGCCAGCGTACCCGTGAACACCCGCTGGTTGGACGTAGTGCCCTGCTGGATCAACGCCGCCGGCGTATCCGCCGAACGCCCATGCTGGATCAGTTGTTCGCAGATGATCGGCAAACCAATCAAGCCCATGTAGAACACCAGGGTCTGTGATGGCCCCACCAGATCACTCCAGGGCAGGTCCGACGTACCGTCCTTCAAGTGCCCGGTAATGAAGCGAACCGATTGCGCATAGTCGCGGTGGGTCAGCGGAATACCGGCATACGCAGCACAACCACTGGCCGCAGTAATACCTGGCACGACCTGGAACGGGATGCCATGGGCCGCCAGCTCTTCGATCTCTTCGCCACCACGGCCGAAGATGAACGGATCGCCACCCTTGAGTCGCAATACACGCTTGCCCTGCTTGGCCAGGTCCACCAGTTGCTGGTTGATCTGATCCTGAGGCACAGCGTGATCGGCGCGACGCTTGCCAACGTAAACCCGCTCGGCATCACGGCGACACAGCTCAAGAATCGCCGGCGCCACCAGACGGTCGTACAGCACCACATCGGCCTGCTGCATCAAGCGCAGGGCACGGAAGGTCAGCAGGTCCGGATCACCAGGGCCTGCGCCCACCAGATAAACCTCGCCCGGCGCATGAGGCGGCGCACCGTTGATCTTGTCCACCAGCAGCCGCTCAGCTTCGTCACCCTGCCCGGCCAACTGCCGATCAGCAATTGGCCCCTGAAAGACTTCCTCCCAGAACGCCCGACGTTGCTGCACGTCCGCAAACAAGCCTTTGACCTGGGTGCGAAAGCGCGCAGCCAACCCGGCCAACTGGCCATAAGTCGACGGAATCCAGGTTTCCAGCTTGGCTCGGATCAACCTCGCCAGCACTGGCGCATCGCCGCCACTGGAGACCGCAATCACCAAAGGTGAACGATCGACAATCGCCGGGAAGATCACGCTGCACAAGGCAGGTGCATCCACCACATTGACCGGCACACAACGGCGCCGGGCATCACTGGATACTTGCGCGTTCAGCGGCTCGTCATCCGTAGCCGCGATGATCAGGGTGCAACCATCAAGGTCCACTTCCTGATAACCGCGCACAATCAGTTCACCGCCACTGCCGTGCACCAGTTCACGCAACTGGTCTTCAATCTGGGGAGCAACCACCCGCAACAACGCGCCGGCGTCGGCCAGCAGCCGGGATTTGCGCAAGGCAATCTCCCCGCCACCGACGACCAACACACGACTGCCGCGCAGGTTATGAAACAGCGGCAGAAATTCCATTTAGCCGATGACCTCAATGCCCGCCATGTACGGCTTGAGCACCTCTGGCACACGAATCGAACCGTCGGCTTGCTGGTAGTTTTCCAGCACCGCGACCAAGGTCCGACCCACTGCCAGACCAGAACCGTTCAAGGTGTGGACCAGTTCCGGCTTGCCGGTTTCCGGATTGCGGAAACGCGCCTGCATGCGACGGGCCTGGAAATCACCGCAGTTGGAGCACGACGAAATCTCGCGGTACTTGTCCTGGCTCGGTACCCAGACTTCCAGGTCGTAAGTCTTGACCGCGCTGAAACCCATGTCGCCGGTGCATAGCGCCAGCACTCGATACGGCAGTTCCAGCAATTGCAGGACACGCTCGGCGTTGGCAGTCAGGCCTTCCAGCGCTTGCATGGAGGTCGACGGCTCGACGATCTGTACCATCTCTACCTTGTCGAACTGGTGCTGGCGGATCATGCCGCGAGTATCGCGACCGGATGCACCGGCCTCGCTACGAAAGCACGGCGTGTGGGCGACGAACTTCAATGGCAACTGCTTGGCGTCGAGGATTTCCCCGGCGACGATGTTGGTCAGCGACACTTCGGCGGTAGGGATCAGGTACAGATCGGCTTCGCCTTCGCGGCTGATCTTGAACAGGTCTTCCTCGAACTTGGGCAACTGGCTGGTACCAACCAACGCCGGCGCCTGTACCAGGTAAGGCGTGTAGGCCTCTTCGTAGCCGTGTTCGCCGGTGTGCAGGTTGACCATGAACTGCGCCAGGGCACGGTGCATACGGGCAATCGGGCCACGCAGCAAGGCAAAACGGGCGCCGGACAGCTTGGCGGCGGTTTCGAAATCCAGGCCGCCACTCAGTTCGCCGAGGGCGACGTGGTCCTTGACCTCGAAATCAAAGGCCTTCGGTGTGCCCCAGCGGCGCACTTCGACGTTGCCGTCTTCGTCGGCACCGACCGGCACCGACTCGTGCGGCAGGTTAGGGATGCCCAGCAGGATCGAATCCAGCTCAGTCTGGATCGCGTCCAGCTCCACTTTACCGCTGGCCAGTTCACCCGCCATGCGCTCGACATCTGCCATCAACGGCGCGATGTCTTCGCCACGCTGCTTGGCCTGACCGATGGATTTGGAACGCGCATTACGCTCAGCCTGCAGTGCTTCGGTGCGGGTCTGGACGGTCTTGCGCTGTTCTTCCAGCGCTTCGATGCGCGCAACATCCAGGGCAAAGCCACGGGATGCCAGGCGGTCCGCTACGTCCTGAAGGTTGCTACGTAACAGTTTGGAATCGAGCATGTCGGTCTCTCGTTTATCAAAGTTTGGTCAAGGACAGGCCAGCCCAGGTGGCGAGCAGCCCGCCGAACACGCTGATGGCCAGGTACCCGAAGGCGACCGGTGCCTGCCCGCTTTCCAGCAGGCGCAACGTATCCAGAGAAAAGGATGAAAAGGTCGTCAGACCGCCTACAAAGCCGACAATCAAACCGGCGCGAATTTCAATTGGCACTTCCGGGCGCAACAAAAACAGCCCGTACAACACGCCAATGATCAAACACCCCACCAAGTTGACGGCCAGGGTCGCCGCATAAAAATGTCGCGGCCAGTTGGCACTCACCCAGCTGCTTGCGGCGAAACGCAATAATGTACCAGCGATGCCGGCCACGGACACGGCAAGAATCGTTCTAAGCACTACTTTCTCCGCTGTTTCGGGCTAAGTCGGTCGAGTTGGGCAAGGTGATTGAGTTTCTCACCGATCTTCAGCTCCAGGCCACGAGGCACCGGTTGGTAGAACGGCTGAGGCTCAAGCTCGTCGGGAAAATAGTCTTCGCCGGCCGCATAGGCATCCGGCTCATCATGGGCGTAACGGTATTCGTCGCCATAACCCAGCTGTTTCATCAGTTTGGTCGGCGCATTGCGCAGGTGCAGCGGCACCTCCAGCGAACCGTGCTCGGCGGCAGCGCGCAATGCGGACTTGAACCCCATATAAACCGCGTTGCTTTTCGGCGCACAGGCCAGGTAGGTAATGGCCTGGGCCACCGCCAACTCGCCTTCCGGGCTGCCGAGGCGCTCCTGCACTTCCCAGGCGGCGAGGCACAGGCTCAGGGCGCGCGGGTCGGCGTTGCCAATGTCTTCGCTGGCCATGCGTACCACACGCCGAGCCAGATACAGTGGGTCGCAACCACCGTCGATCATGCGGGCGAACCAGTACAGCGCGCCGTCGGGGTTGGAGCCTCGCACCGACTTGTGCAGCGCCGATATCTGGTCGTAAAACGCTTCGCCGCCCTTGTCGAAACGGCGGCGGGTATCGCCCAAGAGGCTTTGCAGCAGGTCGACACCGATTTCACTAGCATCTTCAGCCAGGTCGGAAGCGTTCTCCAACAAGTTGAGAAAACGTCGCCCGTCTCCGTCAGCGGCACTTAGCAGAATCTTGAAGCCTTCTTCACTGAGACTCAGCTGGCGCTTGCCCAGGCCCTTGTCTTCACTCAACGCTCTCTGCAGCAGCTTTTTCATGGCTGCTTCGTCGAGGCTTTTGAGCACATAGACCCGCGCCCGAGACAACAAGGCGTTGTTCAGCTCAAAGGAGGGGTTTTCGGTGGTGGCACCAATAAAAATCAGCGTGCCGTCTTCGACATAGGGCAGGAACGCATCCTGTTGCGACTTGTTGAAGCGGTGCACTTCGTCGACAAACAAGATGGTGCGCTTGCCGTATTGACCGGCCTGCTGTTTGGCGATTTCCACAGCCTGGCGGATTTCCTTGACCCCGGCCAGTACCGCCGAGACCGTTTCGAAGTGTGCGTCCGAGACTTTTGCCAGCAGCCGCGCCAAAGTGGTTTTACCCACGCCCGGCGGCCCCCAGAAAATCATCGAGTGCAGGGCACCCTGCTCCAGGGCTTCGCGCAAGGGCTTGCCGCGAGCGAGCAGGTGTTCCTGCCCGACGTACTCGTCCAGGTTGGTCGAGCGCAGGCGCGCCGCCAAAGGTTGAGCAATCGGGTCACTTCGAAACAGGTCCATGGGCAGCGTTTGTAACCTCTAGGCAGTTTATTCCTGGATCACGTCGGCACCCTTGGGGATGTCGAACTTGAACTTGGAAGCGGCGACAGGCTCATTGGCCTTGACCCCAGTGAACAGGATATTGGTGCGCTGGCCGACGCTGTCGATCAACTGCATGTCGTTAATCATGCCATTGCGAAACGACAGGCGCAGGCTGTCAAACAGCGTGTCCTTGGATTTCGGCTTGAGGGTGAAGTCGATCACACCGCTGGCCTGCTTGGACGTAATATCAAAGCTCTCACTGATTTGCGACACATTGCCAGACAGCAGCAAGGCAGGGGTCTGGCTCAGGCGTGGATCAAGTGTCTTGATGGTCGCCTGCTCCAGATCCGGATCCCACAGCGTCACCTTCTTGCCATCAGAGACAATGGTTTGCTCGGCGGGTGCGTCGGTATGCCAGTAGAAAAGCCCTGGACGCTGCACTGCCATTTCGCCAGCGGTTTCCTGCAGCTGGGTACCACCACCATCCAGGGTCAACTGGGAAAAGCGTGCGGTCAGTGTCTTGGATTTTTCCAGCAAGTTGGTCAGGCTCGCAACGGAGGCCGGATCAGCGTGAGCAGAAAGAGCGGTCAAAGCCAGCGCCGGCAACAACAGCATGCGGATAAGACGCATGGGAGTCCTCATAGATTTCGGTTGAAAGGCGAGCCGCGCGTGGTCACGCGGCACATATCAGTCGCGCACCGGCCCCGGCGCAAGAACTTCGCGGGAACCGTTGGTGTTCATGGACGTCACCACACCAGCCATTTCCATGGATTCGATCATGCGGGCGGCGCGGTTATAGCCGATCTTCAGCTTGCGCTGAACAGCAGAGATCGAGGCGCGACGACTTTCCAGGACGAACTGTACGGCTTCGTCATAGAGCGCATCGGTTTCGGCATCATCGTCGCCACCACTGCCTCCGTCGAAGCCGCTGCCGGCCTCTTCGACGCCTGCGAGGATGTCGTCGTTGTATTCCGGGGCGCCGCGCAGTTTCCAGGCTTCTACCACACGGTGTACCTCATCATCGGAGACGAACGCACCGTGGACCCGGATCGGCAGGCTCGTGCCTGGCGGCATGTAGAGCATGTCACCGTGGCCCAACAACTGTTCAGCGCCACCCTGGTCGATGATGGTCCGCGAGTCGATCTTGCTCGACACCTGGAACGCCATGCGGGTCGGGATGTTGGCCTTGATCAGACCGGTGATAACATCCACCGACGGCCGCTGGGTCGCCAGAATCAAGTGAATACCGGCAGCACGAGCCTTCTGGGCAATACGAGCGATCAGCTCTTCGACCTTCTTGCCAACGATCATCATCATGTCGGCAAATTCGTCGACCACCACCACGATGGTCGGCAGCTTGATCAGCAATGGTGCTTCGTCGTGAATACTTTCGCGCTTGTACAGCGGATCGGTCAGCGGCGTGCCGGCGTCCTGGGCTTCCTTGACCTTGGCGTTGAAGCCAGAGAGGTTACGCACGCCCATCTTCGCCATCAACTTGTAGCGCCGTTCCATCTCGGCGACGCTCCAGCGCAGGGCGTTGGCGGCGTCCTTCATGTCGGTTACCACCGGGCACAACAGGTGCGGAATGCCTTCGTAGATTGACAGTTCAAGCATTTTTGGGTCGATCATGATCAGTTTGGCGTCTTCTGGGCCAGACTTGAACAGGATCGACAGGATCATCGCGTTCACACCCACCGACTTACCTGAACCAGTGGTGCCGGCTACCAGCAGGTGAGGCATTTTCGCCAGGTCAGTGATGACCGGCCGGCCACCAATGTCATGGCCCAGGGCCAAGGTGACCGGCGACTTGAAGTTGTCATACTCCGGTGTCGACAGCACTTCGGAGAAGCGCACGATCTGCCGGTCTTCGTTGGGAATCTCGATACCGACGGTAGTCTTGCCCGGAATCACTTCCACCACCCGCACACTGGTCACAGCCAGGGAACGCGCCAAGTCTTTAGCGAGGTTGGAAATGCGGCTGACCTTCACACCGGCGGCAGGCTGGATTTCGTAACGAGTGATCACGGGGCCTGGGTGAATCGAGTCCACCGAGACTTCGACGCCGAACTCCTTGAGTTTGATTTCCAGCAAATGGCCAACGGCCGCTAGGGACTCAGGGGAATAGTTGAGTTTTTTCTTCTCGGCTGGATCAAGAATCGAGATCGGCGGCAAGGTCCCTTCCACGGCGCTGTCGACAAATAATGGAGCCTGTTTCTCTTTCTGCACGCGCTTGCTCTGCTCCGCAGCCATGGTCGGCGCGGGGGCAATCACCGGCGGTACTTGCTTCTCGCGGTCAGACATGTGCTTGGTCAGGGCCTGCTCGCGCTCGATCAGCCGCTCCTTGACCTTGGCCTGTTCACGCCGGTCCGGCGTGCTGGGGGCAACCACTTCGCTGACGCGGGTGTCGACCTCACGCAACTGCGCGACCATGCGCTTGCGATCCACGCGAGCTGACCACCAGCGGTTGGCGGCGCTCTGGAACAGTTCGAGCAGGTCCAGGGTGATCTTGCCTGTCACGTCCATGACCTTGAACCAGGACAGATCGGTAAATACCGTCAAGCCAAACAGGAACAAGGCGATGAACATAAGGGTGCTGCCCTGGATGTTCAGGCTCTTGCGGGCCAGGTCACCGAGACTTTCGCCCAAGGCGCCGCCCGCTCCAGCCGGCAAGCCGGTAGGTGCGTGAAAATGTATATGCGCCAAGGCCGCGCCCGACAACACCAGGAACACCAGGCCGATCAAGCGCCAGGAAAACAGCCAGCCGCTCCACTGCCAGGGTTCATGACGCTGCCGGAAAATCTGCCAGGTCTTGATCGCCAGCAACAACGGGAAGATATAAGCGAAATATCCCAGGATCATGAACAGGATATCGGCGCTGTAGGAGCCGGCAGGACCACCGAAGTTCTGCACGTCGTCGATCTTGCTGTTATGGCTCCAGCCCGGATCATCCTTGCCATAGGTCAACAAGGCCATCATCAGGAACAGGCATAAAGCGCCGATGGCAATCAGCGCACCTTCCTTGAGCCGATAGTGCAGATGCTGACGCCAGGCCGGAACTACTGCTGTTTTAGGTGTTACGGTGGATTTCTTCAAAACTGGTCTTTTCCTGCGCCTGTAGCGCGTCCAACTGTTGAATGACTACAAAAACACTGCCCAATCCGGACAGGTAAAAAGTGAACCCGCGTCGTTGATACTTCTTTTAACACTCTGTGACGGGATCATGAAACGGCGATAACGCCTGAACACAAGGATATAGCGCCGCATTGTACGGGTTTGTGTGCCCGTTGCCACGCAGTTGGCTCACCAATACAGTCTAGCCAACGGCAATTTTCATGCAATTCAATTTGAGCATGCATTGTCTTTGCTGACAAAGGCTTATGAGCTGTTGTTATCAGACTGGACAAGCATTGAAAACGATCATCCTGCGCCATCCGCCCAGCGGATCATCACTGAACCCGATTACGACCACACCTCTGCCTTAGAGTTGCAGAAACACTCGCTTATGCATCCAGGCACTGATTGCGCGTTCGGGGTAGCCGAGCTGCGTCCCGTCGACAATAATCACTGCCTGATGCGGCGGGCCTAGACCTGTCACCGCCCTCCCCTCCCCTAAGTCTGAATACCATGCTGACCTGGCTGCAACGCAACACCCTGACTTTTCCGCCGCTGGTAAAAGCCATGCACGAACCCAATGGCCTGCTTGCGGCCGGTGGCGACCTGTCTGCCGACCGCCTGATCAAGGCCTATCGCCACGGCTGCTTTCCCTGGTTTTCGGAAGGCCAGCCGATTCTCTGGTGGTCGCCCGACCCACGCACCGTGCTATTTCCCGCCGAACTGCACGTATCCCGCAGCCTGGGTAAACTGCTGCGTCAGCAACGCTATGAGGTGACCTTCGACAAGGACTTCGCCGCAGTCATCCAGGCCTGCGCCGCCCCCCGAAGCTACGCCGATGGCACCTGGATCACCGACGCCATGCAGAGCGCCTACCTGCAGTTGCATCAACGCGGTTATGCCCACTCAGTGGAAGTCTGGGACCAGGGCGAACTGGTCGGCGGCCTCTACGGCCTTGCGATGGGCCAGTTATTTTTCGGTGAGTCGATGTTCAGCCGCGCCGACAACGCCTCGAAATTCGGTTTTGCTACCCTGGTCAAGCAATTACAGGCCTGGGGGTTTGTGCTGATTGACTGCCAGATGCCCACCGATCACCTGCACAGCCTCGGCGCCCGCGCCATACCCCGCAGCGACTTTGCCGGTTACCTGCGCGACCATCTGGACCAACCCAGCGCCGCACCGTGGGTTTCCTAGGCGACTTCGTCGCACCTGGCTTACACTTATTTCAAAGCTTATCCGAGGGTTGATCATGACCGAGTTGGCGCGCTTGAAGTTTTATGCCACTCAACCCCACTCTTGCAGCTATCTGCCCGATGAGCAGGCCACCACGCTGTTCCTCGACCCCAGCCAGCCAATGGACGTGCACGTCTATGCCGACCTGTCAGAGATGGGTTTTCGGCGCAGCGGCGACCACCTGTACCGGCCCCACTGCCAGAACTGCAATGCTTGTGTGCCGGCACGCATTCCCGTGGCGCAATTTTTGCCAGATCGTAATCAGAAACGCATTCTCAAGCGCAATGCCGACCTGACGGTGACACCGGCCAAACCAGGCTTCAGCGAAGAATATTTTGATCTCTACCAGCGCTACATCGAACAACGCCACGCCGATGGCGACATGTTCCCTCCCAGCCGCGACCAGTTCTCCACGTTTCTGGTGCGCGAGCTGCCGTTCTCACGCTTCTACGAGTTTCGCCTTGAGGGACGGCTGGTGGCCGTTGCCGTCACGGACCTGCTGCCCAACGGCCTGTCTGCGGTCTACACCTTTTACGAACCTACCGAAGAACGCCGCAGCCTAGGACGCTTTGCAATCCTCTGGCAAATCGGCGAAGCGTTGAGGCTGGAATTGGAAGCGGTATACCTCGGATACTGGATCAAGAACTGCAAAAAAATGAACTACAAGACCCAATATCGGCCCATTGAGCTGCTAATTAATCAAAGATGGGTCACTCTGAACTAGAACCCCTTGGCTTAAACCCCATTTTTCGGGCACAATGCACGCCGCTTTTGCCTGGAGCAGTTGCACCGGGCCATTCATTGGATACCGAGGGCTTTACTGCATGTCGAAAGAAGACAGCTTCGAAATGGAAGGCACTGTCGTCGACACCCTGCCCAACACCATGTTTCGCGTGGAGTTGGAAAATGGGCACGTCGTAACCGCGCATATTTCCGGCAAGATGCGCAAGAACTACATTCGTATTCTTACCGGCGACAAAGTGCGCGTCGAGCTGACGCCCTATGATTTGAGCAAAGGGCGCATCACTTACCGCGCTCGTTAATCAAGTCAATACAAAACGCCCGGTTATACCGGGCGTTTTTGTGCGCGCAGTTTTTAGCAACACCATTGAGTCACTGTGAGCGAGCTTGCTCGCTAAGGTGGTTAACAATAACGCAGGGCACCTGGCAACCAAGGGCGCCCTTTCGTTTTTCGCGAGCAAGCTCACTCCTGCACACAGTAAAAAGGCGCCTCTCGGCGCCTTTTTGCTTTATTGCAGTCAGCTATCAGGCCATTTCAGCCGTGGTTTCAAACTCGAAGGTCAGTTCATCATCCTTCAGATCGATGTGCACCACGCCACCATGGTCAGCCAGTTCGCCAAACAGGATCTCTTCGGCCAGTGGACGCTTGATCTTGTCCTGGATCAACCGCGCCATCGGCCGCGCACCCATTGCCGCGTCGTAGCCACCCGCTGCCAGCCAGCTGCGTGCCGCGTCCGTAACTTCCAGCTGCACGCGTTTGTCTTCCAACTGCGCCTGAAGCTCGGTAAGGAACTTGTCCACCACGTTCTTGATGACCTCATGACTGAGGCGACCAAACTGGATAATGGTGTCCAGACGGTTGCGAAACTCTGGCGTAAAGCTCTTCTTGACCACTTCCATCGCATCGGAAGAGTGATCCTGATGAGTAAAGCCAATGGAAGCCCGCGCGGCCGTTTCGGCACCGGCGTTGGTGGTCATGATCACGATCACGTTACGGAAGTCCGCCTTGCGCCCGTTGTTGTCGGTCAGGGTCCCATGGTCCATGACCTGCAGCAGCAGGTTGAAGACTTCCGGGTGGGCCTTCTCGATTTCATCGAGCAGTAACACGCAATGCGGCTGCTTGGTGATCGCTTCGGTCAACAGCCCGCCCTGGTCGAACCCGACATAGCCCGGAGGCGCACCGATCAGGCGCGACACAGTGTGCCGCTCCATGTACTCGGACATGTCGAAACGAACCAGCTCGATGCCCATGGCCTTGGCCAACTGACGTGCCGCCTCGGTCTTGCCGACACCGGTAGGCCCTGCGAACAGGAACGAACCGACTGGCTTGTCCGGCGACTTGAGGCCCGCCCGGGACAGCTTGATCGCAGTCGACAGCGAATCGATCGCCGCATCCTGACCAAACACCGTCAGCTTGAGGTCGCGTTCCAGGTTACGCAGCAGCTCCTTGTCGGAACTGGTGACGTGTTTTGGCGGAATTCGTGCGATTTTCGCCACGATATCCTCGACCTGAGGCACCTCAATGCGCTTCACACGCTTCTCGATCGGTTGCAGGCGCTGATAGGCCCCTGCTTCGTCGATGACGTCGATGGCCTTGTCCGGCATATGCCGGTCATTGATATAGCGCGACGCGAGCTCAGCAGCCGCGCGCAGGGCTTCATCGCTGTATTCGATGCCATGGTGCGCTTCGAAACGCCCCCTGAGACCGCGCAGAATGCCAATGGTGTCTTCGACCGAAGGCTCGGACACGTCGACCTTCTGGAAGCGACGTGCAAGGGCACGGTCTTTTTCGAAGATCCCGCGGAACTCCTGGAACGTGGTCGAACCTATACAACGGATATCGCCCGATGACAGCAGCGGCTTGAGCAGGTTCGCGGCATCCATCACGCCACCGGAGGCTGCACCGGCACCGATGATGGTGTGAATTTCATCGATAAACAGGATCGCCTGCGGGCGTTTTTTCAGCTCGCCGAGCAACGCCTTGAAGCGCTTCTCGAAATCGCCACGGTACTTGGTCCCGGCGAGCAACGCACCCAGATCAAGGGAGTAGACGACGCTGTTGGCCAGCAGATCGGGAACCTGATTATCAACGATACGTTTGGCCAGGCCTTCGGCAATTGCGGTTTTACCCACGCCCGCCTCGCCTACCAGCAGCGGATTGTTCTTGCGACGACGAGCCAGGATCTGCGCGACGCGCTCGACTTCCAGCTCACGCCCCACCAGCGGATCGATCCGCCCTTGGCGCGCCAGCTCGTTGAGGTTACTGGCATAGGCATCCAGTGGGTTGCTTGAAGAAGAAGACTCACCGCCCTCGTCGTCCTGCATATCCTGTTCACCCTCGGAGTGATCGCCATGCCCAGGCACTTTCGAGATGCCGTGGGCGATGTAGTTGACGACATCGATCCGGGCAACGCTCTGCTGCTTGAGCAGAAACACCGCCTGGCTTTCCTGTTCGCTGAAGATGGCGACCAGCACGTTGGCACCAGTGACTTCGCGCTTCCCGGAGCTCTGTACGTGGAAGACGGCACGCTGAAGCACCCGCTGGAAGCCCAGGGTTGGCTGGGTTTCGCGGTCCTCGTCGTGAACGGGGATCAGTGGTGTGGTGGAGTCGATAAACTCCTGTAGATCATGCTTGAGCTTGTCGAGGTTGGCGCCGCACGCACGCAAAACGGTGGCGGCAGCTTCGTTATCCAAAAGTGCCAGCAGCAGGTGTTCGACGGTCATGAATTCATGACGCTTCGAACGGGCCTCCTTGAAGGCAAGATTGAGGGTGACTTCGAGCTCGCGGTTTAACATAGCTTCACCTCATACCCAAGTGGTCGGAGTTAACCGTCCTTCTCGATTTCACAGAGTAGCGGATGCTGGCTTTCCCTGGCGTACTGGTTGACCTGCATGGCCTTCGTCTCGGCGATGTCGCGGGTAAACACTCCACATACTGCCCGTCCTTCTGTGTGAACGGCCAGCATTACCTTGGTCGCCAACTCGCGGTTCAGGCTAAAAAACACCTCGAGTATTTCGACGACGAAATCCATCGGCGTGTAGTCATCATTAAACAAAACCACCTTGTACATCGGCGGCGCCTGTAAAGCAGGCTTGGCCTCCTGGACAGCAATACCTGCAGAACCGTCGTCGTCCTCGTGACCATCCGGATGATCCTTATGGAGAGTCGGGCGGTCCTGATTGAATGTTAGTCGAATCTGGCTGATTGCATGCATGGAAAGAAAGGTTCGTCAGTTGTGCAAATACAGTGATGGGGGCGGCCTGTCAGATTTTCAATCTCTGACCGACTGGTCGCCTTGACTATCGGCAAATCGGTGTTACAACCAATAGAACCCACAGTGGGTAAAAAAGGTCCGCGCAGTCAACCTTATTTGTTCGGGTTAGGACGGATAAACTGGATGATACTCCAGTGATGGAGTCTGGTGCAGAGGGATATGGGCATGGCTAGCGGTAAGGTCAAGTGGTTCAACAATGCCAAGGGGTACGGCTTCATTAATGAAGACGGCAAGGATGAAGACCTTTTTGCGCACTTTTCGGCCATCAGCATGGATGGCTATAAAACGCTCAAGGCCGGACAACCTGTAATCTTTGAAATCATTCAAGGGCCAAAGGGGCTGCACGCGGTGGAAATTCGTGCGCATGTCACGGAGAGTACCAGCACACAGACCGAAACCCCCGATCTGAGCGCAACCGCAATCGAAAGACCCATGACTCAAAAATCAAAAAAACAAACGGCTTGATTCGCCGCTGAGTAAACGCTCCACGATAAAAAAACCGACCCCCCAATGACTTGGGAGGGTCGGTTTTTTCTTTTCGGGTTGTCGGCTTACATATGAGAAATCAACGCATCACCAAACGCCGACGAAGACAGCAACTTGGCACCCTCCATCAAGCGATGGAAGTCATAGGTCACAGTCTTGGCCGAGATCGCGCCGTTGGTGCCCTTGATGATCAAGTCGGCCGCTTCGGTCCAGCCCATGTGACGCAGCATCATTTCTGCCGAAAGGATCAGCGAACCCGGGTTGACCTGGTCCTTACCGGCGTATTTCGGCGCGGTACCGTGGGTGGCTTCGAACATCGCGATGGTGTCGGACAGGTTGGCGCCCGGTGCAATGCCGATACCGCCCACTTCTGCCGCCAGGGCATCAGAAAGGTAGTCACCGTTGAGGTTCAGGGTAGCGATCACATCGTATTCGGCTGGGCGCAGCAGAATTTGCTGAAGCATGGCGTCGGCGATGGCGTCCTTGACCACGACATTCTTGCCGGTGCGCGGATTCTTGAATTGCATCCACGGACCACCGTCAAGCAGGGTCGCGCCGAACTCTTCGGCGGCCACTTCGTAGGCCCATTCCTTGAAGGCACCTTCGGTGAACTTCATGATGTTGCCTTTGTGCACGATGGTCAGCGAGTCGCGGTCATTGTCGACCACATACTGCAGGGCCTTGCGCGCCAGGCGCTTGGTGCCTTCCAGAGATACCGGCTTGATGCCAATACCGCAGTTTTGGTCGAAGCGGATCTTGGTGACACCCATTTCCTCTTTCAGAAACTTGATGACCTTGATCGCTTCCGGGGAACCGGCTTTCCACTCGATACCCGCGTAAATGTCCTCGGAGTTTTCACGGAAGATGGTCATGTCGACATCGCCAGGCTTCTTGACCGGGCTTGGCACACCTTCGAACCAGCGCACCGGGCGCAGGCACACATACAAATCGAGCTGTTGGCGCATGGCCACGTTCAACGAACGGATGCCGCCACCGACCGGAGTGGTCAGCGGGCCCTTGATGGAAACCACGTAATCCTTGACCGCGTCCAGGGTTTCCTGGGGCAACCAGGTATCCTGGTCGTAAACTTGAGTTGCCTTCTCGCCGGCATAAACCTCCATCCAGGAAATTTTGCGCTTGCCGCCGTAGGCCTTGTTAACAGCTGCATCGACAACCTTGATCATCACCGGGCTGATGTCGACACCAATACCGTCACCTTCAATGAAGGGAATGATCGGGTTGTTAGGAACATTGAGAGAATGGTCTGCATTGACGGTGATTTTGTCGCCGACTGCCGGAACCTGAATCTTCTTGTATCCCATGCTGAACTCCGTTTGTGGATTGAACATCTGGCTGCGCTCGAGCGTACTCCAGTTGCCTGGCAACGGGAACCTCAGCCCCTGCCCATTCGCTGCGAAAACAGCACATTTAGCCGCCTACAAGCTTGAAATCAAAGGGAAAAACGCCAAACTTGAGCACAACGTGCGACTTTAGGCGTAGCCCGGTACCTGCGACCTTTAGACCAATGGACGAGACACCTTTTGTATGAAGGCTCGGCGTAAGCATAGCGACCTATGTATAATGCCGCCGCTGACCACAGAGTCACGACGGCTGGCCTCTCTATTACGAGACTTTCCGCCCAAAAGCCGGGCTGCCACAGCAGTCCACCCGCTTGACGCTCGACTGATGCAACCCAACATCATCGCGAAGAAACATCGACATTCGGCTCATGGATGACTTTGAACGAACGCGCTTTACCCGGCGCATCTCGAGTTTCCGCGCACGCTTTCAGTAAAGAAGAGAGTTAATCCGAATATGCCCACCCGCTCGAAGATCATCTATACCTTCACCGACGAAGCCCCAGCCCTCGCCACCTATTCACTGCTGCCTATCGTAGAGGCCTTCACCGCTTCCGCTGATATTGCCGTGGAAACCCGCGACATCTCCCTCGCAGGGCGCATCCTCGCAAGCTTCCCCGAGCAACTGGGCGCCAAGGCCGTGCCGGACCACCTCGCCGAACTGGGCGCCCTGGCTGTCACCCCTGAAGCCAACATCATCAAGTTGCCGAACATCAGCGCCTCGACGCCTCAGTTGCAGGCCGCGATCAAGGAGCTGCAAGCCAAGGGCTTCGACCTGCCGGACTACCCGGAAACCGTAACCACCGACGCGGAAAAAGAAACCCGTGCACGTTACGACAAGATCAAGGGCAGCGCCGTGAACCCGGTACTGCGCGAAGGCAACTCGGACCGCCGCGCACCGCTGTCGGTCAAGAACTATGCACGCAAGCACCCGCACAAAATGGGCGCCTGGGCTGCGGACTCCAAGTCCCACGTTGCCCACATGAGCACCGGCGACTTCTACGGCAGCGAAAAAGCCGTACAGATCGAAGCGGCTGACGCTGTCAAAATCGAGTTGATCGCCAAAGACGGCACCACCACCGTATTGAAAGAAAAAACCACCGCCCTGGCTGGTGAGATCCTCGATTGCGGCGTACTGAGCAAAAACGCCCTGCGTAGCTTCATCGCCGCTGAAATCGAAGACGCCAAGAAACAAGGCGTGTTGCTGTCGATTCACCTGAAAGCCACCATGATGAAGGTTTCCGACCCAGTCATGTTCGGCCAGATCGTTGCCGAGTTCTATAAAGACGCCCTGACCAAGCACGCTGATGTGCTGGCGCAGATTGGCTTCAATCTGAACAACGGCATCGCTGACCTGTACGCCCGCATCAAGGCCCTGCCGGCCTATCAGCAAGCGCAGATCGAAGCCGACATCCAGGCGGTGTACGCCGCTCGTCCGTCCCTGGCCATGGTCAACTCGGACAAAGGCATTACCAACCTGCACGTACCGAGCGACGTTATCGTCGACGCCTCGATGCCTGCGATGATCCGTGACTCCGGCAAGATGTGGGGCACTGACGGTCAACTGCACGACACCAAGGCCGTGATCCCGGATCGCTGCTACGCCACCATCTACCAGGCGGTGATCGAAGACTGCAAGCAACACGGCGCCTTCGATCCAACCACCATGGGCAGCGTGCCAAACGTTGGCCTGATGGCGAAAAAAGCCGAAGAGTACGGCTCCCACGACAAGACCTTCCAGATCAAGGCTGACGGCGTAGTTCGCGTCACCGACAGCAAGGGCAACCTGCTGATGGAACAGACCGTCGAAGCCGGCGATATCTTCCGCATGTGCCAGACCAAGGACGCGCCAATCCAGGATTGGGTCAAGCTGGCCGTCAATCGTGCCCGCGCCAGTAACACCCCGGCGATCTTCTGGCTGGACCCACTGCGCGCCCACGACGGCGTAGTGGTCGAGAAAGTTCAGGCTTACCTGAAGGATCACGACACCAGCGGCCTGGACATCCGCATCATGGCGCCTGTTGACGCGATGAAGTTCACCCTGGACCGCACCCGCGAAGGCAAGGACACCATCTCGGTGACCGGCAACGTACTGCGCGACTACCTGACTGACCTGTTCCCGATCATGGAACTGGGCACCAGCGCCAAGATGCTGTCGATCGTGCCGCTGATGAACGGTGGCGGCCTGTTCGAAACCGGCGCTGGCGGTTCGGCACCAAAGCACGTGCAACAGCTGCTGGAAGAAAACTTCTTGCGCTGGGATTCCCTGGGCGAGTTCCTGGCCCTGGCCGCCTCCCTTGAGCATTTGGGTGTGAACTACAACAACCCGAAAGCCCTGGTACTGGCCAAGACCCTGGACCAGGCCACCGGCCAGTTCCTCGACAACAACAAGTCGCCATCGCGCAAAGTCGGCAACATCGACAACCGCGGCAGCCACTTCTACCTGGCGCTGTACTGGGCTCAGGCCCTGACTGCCCAGACCGAAGACAGCGCACTGCAAGCGCAGTTCAGCGAACTGGCCAAGACCCTGGCCGCGAACGAGGCAACTATCGTTGCCGAACTCAACGCCGTACAGGGCAAGCCGGTGGACATCGGCGGTTACTACCACGCCAATACCGACCTGATCAGCAAGACCATGCGCCCAAGCAACACCTTCAACGCGGCGATTGCTGCGCTGGTGTAAAGATATAAACGCGACCTTGTGCCGCGACGCTGCCCCTGATGGATTGCTGACTAATCCTCAAGCAGCAGGAAAATCCGGAGTCCCACAAGGACTCCGGATTTTTTTTGCCTTTTATTCGGAAATTAACTGCTAACCGCTCTCATACCTTGGCGCACACCTATTGGCGCAGTACTTGCTGCGCATTTGTGCTCCAGCCATCAAAAACTATAAAGAAGGGAGCTTCTATGCCAACAACTCTTGATCATTCATCAAGCGCGGAACGGCGTGTTAGGGCCGGTATCTTCCAGGCACTAGCCTGCTCTTCAGTACTGGCCCTGCTGACCGCCTGCACGGCCAACTCAGGGCCCACGAGTGCCTACCTCCACACTCAGGAGCCGATTGGCAACGTTCAGACCATGTACGACGGCAAACTCAGCGCAGAAACCGCCGTCACTACCTTTCGCAATATCGACCGCTTATTCCCCGTGCGCACCATCAAGGCAGGCGGTCACCCTTTTCCATTACCACGCAGCAGCCAGCAACTGGGGCCGGTTGCATTTGATTACGAAGGCAAACGCTACAGCCTCGATGATTTCGTCACCCTCAACCGCGTAACAGGCTTGCTGGTGCTCAAGGACGGTCAAGTCGTTACTGAACGCTACGAAAAAGGCAACACACCCGATACCCGATGGATGTCCATGTCAGTGGCCAAATCAATCACCTCGACCCTCGTAGGCGCCGCACTGCAGGACGGCGCGATCAAAAGCCTTGATGACAAAGTGACCCGCTACCTGCCGTCACTGGCCGGCAGCGGTTACGAGCAGGCGACAGTACGCCAGGTGCTGGCCATGCGATCCGGCGTCAAATGGAGCGAGAAATATGCCGACCCAACGTCAGACCGCAGAGTGATGCTCAAGCTGCAAACAGAGCAAGTTCCCGGCTCCGCCCTCAAGTACATGGCCAGCCTGCCCAGCATCGCGCCACCTGGCACCCACACCAACTACAGCACGGGTGAAACACAGGTATTGGGGCAACTGGTCAGCGCTGCCGTGGGCAAGCCGCTAGCACAATATTTGAGTGAGAAAATCTGGGTGCCATACGGCATGCAAGCCGACGCAAACTGGTGGCTCGACGGCCCCAATGGCAATGAAGTGGGGGGCAGCGGCATCAGTGCGACCCTGGAGGATTACGGGCGTTTCGGACAGTTCGTACTCAGCGGTGGCAAAGCTGGCGACAAGCAGGTGCTACCCAAAGGCTGGACGAGCTTCGCCAGCGCGACCACGGGCACTGACCCCGCGTACGGTGACTTTGCTTCCATGTGGTGGCCGGGCTGGACTGCCGCTTCAAAGGCCGATAAAGCCTTTACTGCTGCAGGTATCTTTGGCCAGTACCTCTACATCAACCCAACCCATAACGTCGTGATCGTAGTGTGGGAAGCGCAAACCAAAGCCACGGGCGGCGAGGTCATTGACGACATGGTCGCCTTTGACGCCATTACCAACGCACTTAAATAGCTGCCCCCCCCTACTTGAAATGAGCAGCGGTCCAAGCCCGACGTTCCGATGCCTGCCGGGCGCCCAAATTAAACAAGCGCTGGCAGGCACCCCGTATGATGTCGCACGTACCACGCAGAACACTCATGTCAATCTGATCGTTCGAGACCTTTTTATGACCTGGCAACCCCACATCACCGTCGCCACCATCGTCGAAGACAATGGCCGCTTCCTGATGGTCGAAGAACTCAAGGGCGGCCGCGCCGTGCTCAACCAGCCCGCCGGCCACCTCGACCCGAATGAAACCTTGATCGAGGCCGCCGTGCGCGAAACCCTCGAAGAGACCGGCTGGGACGTCGAAGCTACCGGCATCGTCGGGATCTACCTGTACACCGCCCCCAGCAACGGCGTGACCTACCAGCGGGTCTGCTTCATCGCCAAAGCCCTGAAACACCATCCGGACTATCAACTGGACGACGGTATCGTGCGCGCCTGCTGGCTGACCCGTGACGAGCTGATGGCGCTGCGCGAGAACTGGCGCAGCGAGCTGATCATCCGTTGCATCGATGATTATCTGGCAGGCTTTCACCACAGTCTCAAATTGATCCGCCCTTCTCTTTAGCCTTGCAGGCTCGGGCCTGCTAGAATCGCGTCCTTTTTAAAGACACCCGTTGAAATCCTATGCGTGATCCAGCCCCTTCTGACACACAAAAGAAGCGCGTCATCGTCGGTATGTCCGGCGGCGTGGATTCTTCCGTTTCCGCCGTCCTGCTGATGGAGCAGGGTTATGAGGTGGAAGGCCTGTTCATGAAGAACTGGGAAGAAGACGATGGAACGGAATATTGCACCGCCATGGACGATCTGGCCGATGCCCAGGCCGTCTGCGACAAGATCGGCATCAAGCTGCACACCGCCAACTTTGCCGCCGAGTACTGGGACAACGTGTTCGAGCACTTCCTGGCTGAATACAAGGCCGGTCGCACGCCGAACCCGGACATCCTGTGTAACCGCGAGATCAAGTTCAAGGCGTTCCTTGACTACGCCATGATCCTCGGCGCTGACCTGATTGCGACGGGCCACTACGTGCGTCGCCGCGATGTAGACGGCCGCACCGAACTGCTCAAGGGCCTGGACCAAAACAAGGACCAGAGCTACTTCTTGCACGCTGTTGGCGGTGAACAAATCGCCAAGACGCTGTTCCCGGTCGGCGAACTGGAAAAGCCCGAAGTGCGCAAGATCGCCGAAAAACACGAACTGGCGACCGCCAAGAAGAAAGACTCCACTGGGATCTGCTTTATCGGCGAGCGCCGCTTCAGTGACTTCCTCAAACAATACCTGCCAGCGCAACCGGGCGAGATCAAGACCACCGAAGGCGAAGTCATCGGCCAGCACCACGGCCTGATGTACCACACTATCGGCCAGCGCCAGGGCCTGGGCATTGGCGGCCTGAAAGACGCCAGTGACGAGCCGTGGTACGTGTTGATCAAGGACCTGGAGCACAACGAACTGATCGTTGGCCAGGGCAATGACCACCCGTACCTGTTCTCCCGCGCCCTGCTCGTCTCTGACATCTACTGGGTCAACCCGGTGGACCTGAGCACGCCGCGCCGCCTGACCGCCAAGGTGCGCTATCGCCAGAGCGACCAGCCGTGCACCCTGGAAAAAACCGCCAACGGCTACCGCGCCACCTTCGACGACCCGCAACGCGCGGTCACACCGGGGCAATCGGTGGTGTTCTATGACGCAGAGATTTGCCTGGGAGGCGGCGTGATTGAAGTCGCCGAACCCTGGAGCAGCAAGGCATGAGCCCGACCCAGGAGCAATTGACGGCATTGGGCGGCGTATTTCTTGCCGCCGTGCTGGTGGATAAAATCGCCAAGACCGGCCAGGTTACCGAAGCGGGCCTAACCTGCATGCTTGGCAGCCTGCTGATCCGCGACCCAAAAGACACCCTGGAAGTCTACGGCGGTGACGACCTGGCCCTGCGCGAAGGTTATCGCGCCCTGATCGGTGCCCTGGAGCGCGACCCAAACACCCTGCAGCGCGAGCCACTGCGCTACGCCCTGTCGATGCTCGGCCTGGAGCGGCAACTGGCCAAGCGCGACGACCTGCTGGAAACCATCGGCAAGCGCCTGCCGCAGATTCAGTCTCAGGTCGAGCACTTCGGCCCGGCCCACGAAAATGTGATCGCAGCCTGTGGCGCGCTGTACCAGGACACCTTGAGCACCTTGCGCCAGCGCATCCAGGTCCACGGCGACATGCGCAATCTGCAACAACCGAACAACGCCTCGAAAATCCGTGCCCTGCTGTTGGCTGGTATTCGTTCGGCGCGGTTGTGGCGGCAATTGGGCGGTCATCGTTGGCAGCTGGTCATTAGCCGTCGCAAATTACTTAAAGAGCTTTACCCGTTGATGCGCAACGAATAAGTCGCAGATACAGGCCCCTTATCACCTCGTTACGCGTAATACGCCGGTCAGTTGGCAGCGGACCGGCGAATTTTTTCATGTATGATACGCGCCCCATTTCGTTGCCCGACTGTCCGAGAGCACCCCATGCAGCTTTCTTCGCTCACTGCGGTTTCCCCTGTTGACGGCCGCTACGCCGGCAAAACCCAGGCCCTGCGCCCTATTTTCAGCGAATACGGGTTGATCCGTGCACGCGTTCTGGTTGAAGTGCGCTGGCTCCAGCGCCTGGCTGCTCACCCCGCCATCAGCGAAGTGCCGGCGTTTTCAGCCGAAGCCAACGCTGTACTGAACACCCTGGCGGAAAACTTCTCTCTGGAGCACGCCGAGCGTGTCAAAGAGATCGAGCGCACCACCAACCACGACGTCAAAGCCATTGAGTACCTGCTCAAGGAACAAGCGGCCAAACTGCCAGAGCTGGCCCAGGTCAGCGAATTCATCCACTTTGCCTGCACCAGCGAGGACATCAACAACCTGTCCCACGCCCTGATGCTGCGTGAAGGCCGTGATGACATCATGCTGCCTCTGATGCGCCAGACCAGCGAGGCCATTCGTGAGCTGGCTATCCGCTTTGCCGACGTGCCAATGCTGTCGCGCACTCACGGTCAACCGGCCTCGCCGACCACCCTGGGTAAAGAACTGGCCAACGTGGTATACCGCCTGGAGCGTCAAATCGCTCAAGTCGCTGCCGTACCGCTGCTGGGCAAGATCAACGGCGCCGTCGGCAACTATAACGCGCACATTTGTGCCTACCCTGAGATCGATTGGGAAGAAAACGCCCGCGCCTTCATCGAAGACGAGCTGGGCCTGGGCTTCAACCCCTACACCACGCAGATCGAGCCGCACGACTACATCGCCGAGCTGTTCGACGCCATTGCGCGCTTCAACACCATCCTGATCGACTTTGATCGCGATATCTGGGGCTACATCTCCCTGGGCTACTTCAAGCAGCGCACCATTGCCGGTGAAATCGGTTCGTCGACCATGCCCCACAAGGTCAACCCGATCGACTTCGAAAACTCCGAAGGCAACCTCGGTATCGCCAACGCCCTGTTCCAGCACCTGGCCAGCAAGTTGCCTATCTCCCGCTGGCAGCGCGACCTGACCGACTCCACCGTACTGCGCAACCTCGGCGTGGGCTTCGCTCATAGCGTGATCGCGTACGAAGCCAGCCTCAAAGGCATCAGCAAGCTGGAACTCAACGCGCAGAAAATCGCCGCTGAGCTGGACGCTTGCTGGGAAGTCCTGGCCGAGCCGATCCAGACCGTGATGCGTCGTTACAACATCGCAAACCCTTACGAGAAGCTCAAAGAGTTGACTCGCGGCAAGGGCATCACCTGCGACGCACTGCAAACGTTCATCGACGGTCTGGACATGCCAGCCGCCGCCAAGGCTGAGCTGAAACTGCTCACCCCGGCCAACTACATCGGCAACGCTGTGGCACAAGCCAAACGCATCTGATTGCTGCAAGACCCTTGAGACGCCCGGCAGCGCCGGGCGTTTTTATTCCCGTCTTAAAAGTGCTTTTTTTCAATAGGTTACACATGAATCCTGATATTCCTCTTCAACTTCTGGGCGGCATCACTGCACGGGAATTCCTGCGCGACTACTGGCAGAAGAAACCGCTGCTGATCCGCCAGGCCATTCCCGATTTCGAAAGCCCGATCGATGCCGATGAATTGGCCGGCCTGGCCCTGGAAGAAGAAGTCGAGTCGCGCCTGGTGATCGAGCACGGCGAGCGTCCGTGGGAGCTGCGTCGCGGCCCGTTCGCCGAAGATGCCTTCAGCGCCTTGCCCGAGCGTGACTGGACTCTGCTGGTACAGGCTGTCGACCAGTTCGTCCCGGAAGTTGCCGAATTGCTGGAAAACTTCCGTTTCCTGCCGAGCTGGCGCATCGACGACGTAATGATCAGCTATGCCGCCCCTGGCGGTAGCGTTGGCCCGCACTTCGACAACTACGATGTGTTCCTGCTGCAAGGCGCCGGCAAGCGCAACTGGAAAATCGGCCAGATGTGCGACTCCGAAAGCCCGCTGCTGCAGCACGCCGACCTGCGCATCCTCGCCAACTTCGAAGCCACCGAAGAATGGGTGCTGGAGCCGGGAGACATGCTCTACCTGCCACCGCGCCTGGCCCACTGCGGTGTTGCCGTGGATGACTGCCTGACCTACTCGGTGGGCTTCCGCGCCCCGAGCGCCGCTGAAGTGCTGACCCACTTCACCGACTTCCTCAGCCAGTACCTGCCGGATGAAGAGCGCTACACCGACGCCGACGCCCAGCCCGTGAGTGATCCGCACCAGATCCAAAGCGACGCCCTTGATCGCCTCAAGGGGCTGTTGGCCGAGCACATGAGCGACGAGCGCATGCTGCTGACCTGGTTCGGACAGTTCATGACCGAACCGCGCTATCCCGAACTGGTAGTAGGCCCGGAACTGGAAGAAGACGACCTGCTGAGCAGCCTGGAACAGGGCGCCGTACTGATTCGCAACCCAAGCGCACGCCTGGCATGGTCGGAAGTGGATGACGACCTGCTGCTCTTCGCCAGCGGCCATAGCCGTCTGTTGCCGGGCAAGCTGCGGGATCTGTTGAAAATGGTTTGCGCCGCCGATTCGCTGCACGTCGACAACCTCGGTCCTTGGTTGGCGGATGAAGAGGGCCGTGATCTGCTCTGCGAACTGGTCAAGCAAGGAAGCCTGGGGTTTGCCGATGAATAAGATTCGCGTACGTGTCGCGGACTGGCTAAAGGACAACGCCGAGATTCGGCGTATTCGTGAAGCGGTGTTTATCGCCGAACAATCAGTTCCGCCTGAGTTGGAATGGGATGCTGACGACGCTGGCGCGGTGCATTTCCTCGCGCTGGAAGGCGACTTTCCTGTCGGTACCGCCCGCTTGCTGCCCAGCGGCGAGATCGGCCGTGTGTCGGTCCTCAAGGACTGGCGCGGACTGAAGGTCGGCGATGCACTGATGGATGCGGTGATTGGTGAGGCCCAGAAGCGCGGCCAGGCCAAACAGATCCTTAGCGCCCAGGTTCATGCGACGCCTTTTTATGAGCGGCTGGGCTTTAAAATCGTCAGCGAAGAGTTCCTGGAAGTAGGGATTCCTCATGTTGATATGGTGCGTGAGGGCTGATCCAAGCCTCCAAGCCCCAATAAGCAACACCACAAAATGCCCCGCTATCATGTCGATAGCGGGGCATTTTGCTATGGTGGCCCATCGCAGCCTCGTTTTACTCGACAGCTCCTAGGGGCTTCATTTATTCGCAGAGATAACGGACATGTCCCTACGCACCCTACTCACAGCCCTGCTCCTGACCACCAGCTTCTCGGTGATGGCCGCCACCGAAGTCGTGCCCCTGAGTAATCGCACCAGCGCCGACCTGCTGCCAGTGGCACAGAACTTTATCGGCAAGGACGGCACCGTCAGCGCCTATGGCAATCAATTGATTGTCAACGCCGAGCCAGACAAGATCCAGGGCTTGCGCGCCCTCCTCGCGCAACTGGACATACCGTCCAAGCGCCTGCTGATCACCGTCGACACTAATGAAAACAATCAGCAAACCAACAACCAAGTCATTACCTACAGCACTGAAAGCCGCGACGGCGGCATCCAGCAGATCCAGGCCAGCGAAGGCGTGCCGGCGCTGATCCAGGTGGGCCAGAGCGTACCTCTCACCACAACCCAACCCGACACCTACGGCCGCCCGCAAAACCAGACCCAATATCGCAACGTCACCCAGGGTTTCTACGTCACTGCCAGCGTCACCGGCGAAACCGTCCACCTGAGCATCAGTACCAATCGTGACCGCATGAGCCAGGAACGTCCCGATGTAGTGAACGTACAAAGTACCGACACAACCGTCAGCGGCCGCCTGGGCGAATGGATCACCCTGGCCGGGATCAATCGTCAGACCCAGGCCGACAAACAGGGCGCAACCCGCACCTACTCGACTCAGGGCAGGGATGACCTGACCTTGCGGGTCAAAGTCGACACATTGAACTGAAGCACCAAAAACTGACTGATTAGTCGTCTTAGACTAAAGATGTAGTGCTTGAAAAAAAGCACTACAAAACATTTGACGATCCAAAAAAGCATGGGCATGATGGCCTCGCTCCCGCTAATCAGAGGCCCTGGCAAGGGCCTTCGGATCGCAGCTCTTAGCTACCCACTTGAGCCGATTCGTGTCTGTACCCGCCCACAAGGTGTGTTTGACGAGGTTGCGACTGGAACGAAGTTGTCCCGAGGGACGGAAGCTAACCAGGTAACCCGGCAATACACTGATGGATCGTACAAGGGCCCACGATGCCCGAAGACAGTTCTCGGTTCGCCTCTACCTGCTCACTTCCCCCTTGAGCTCATCGTTCATCCCGTCGCAGTCCCCGCCAAGCCTAAGCCTCTGGTCAGCGAGCAGCCACGCCCACGCACTGAATGCGCGGCTGGCAACAGGATTTTTCCACCCAGACCTATGCGACGAGGTTTATCTCCATGGCACTGACACGCGAACAGCAAATTGCAGCCCTCGAAAAAGATTGGGCTGAAAACCCACGCTGGAAAGGCGTGACACGCGCTTACTCCGCTGCTGACGTCGTCCGCCTGCGCGGCTCGGTTCAACCTGAGCACACCTTTGCAAGACTGGGCGCCGAGAAGCTGTGGAACCTGGTGACCCAGGGCGCCAAGCCGTCCTTCCGTCCCGATAAAGATTTCGTCAACTGCATGGGCGCCCTGACCGGCGGCCAGGCTGTGCAACAAGTCAAGGCCGGTATCCAGGCGATCTACCTGTCTGGCTGGCAAGTGGCTGCGGACAACAACTCCGCAGAATCCATGTACCCAGATCAGTCGCTGTACCCGGTGGACTCCGTGCCAACCGTGGTCAAGCGCATCAACAACTCGTTCCGCCGCGCCGACCAGATCCAGTGGAAAGCCGGTAAAGGCCCGGGCGATGAAGGCTACATCGACTACTTCGCGCCAATCGTGGCTGACGCCGAAGCCGGCTTCGGCGGCGTACTGAACGCCTACGAGCTGATGAAGAGCATGATCGAGGCAGGCGCTGCCGGCGTTCACTTCGAAGACCAACTAGCTTCCGTGAAGAAATGCGGCCACATGGGCGGCAAGGTACTGGTTCCTACCCAGGAAGCCGTACAGAAGCTGACCGCTGCCCGTCTGGCGGCTGACGTTGCCGGTACACCGACCATCATCCTGGCCCGTACCGACGCCAACGCAGCAGACCTGCTGACTTCGGATTGCGACCCGTACGACCTGCCATTCGTGACTGGCGAACGCACCCAGGAAGGCTTCTACAAAGTACGCGCCGGCCTTGACCAGGCTATCGCTCGCGGCCTGGCCTACGCACCGTACGCCGACCTGATCTGGTGCGAAACCGCCAAGCCAGATCTGGACGAAGCTCGTCGCTTTGCTGAAGCGATCAAGAAGGAATACCCGGACCAACTGCTGTCCTACAACTGCTCGCCTTCCTTCAACTGGAAGAAAAACCTGGACGACGCGACCATCGCCAAGTTCCAGCGCGAACTGTCCGCCATGGGCTACAAGCACCAGTTCATCACCCTGGCCGGCATTCACAACATGTGGCACAGCATGTTCAACCTGGCGCACGACTACGCCCGCAACGACATGACTGCCTACGTGAAACTGCAGGAGCAGGAATTCGCTGATGCCTCCAAGGGTTACACCTTCGTGGCGCACCAGCAGGAAGTGGGCACTGGCTACTTCGACGACATGACCACCGTAATTCAGGGCGGCTCCTCGTCCGTAACCGCGCTGACCGGCTCGACCGAAGAAGAACAGTTCCACTGAGTAACCTGAGTACACGGCCATTGCGGACCCGATAAAAAGCTAACCGCAGTGCCGCACGATCTGACGCCCCGACTGGTTCGGGGCGTTTTTTTTGCCTGCGAAGATCTCCCTGGCACACCGAAGATCAAATGTGTGGCTTGCCTCATAGGTGCATGGGTATCTACGCATCTTTGCCGGCAGGGTTTTGGGGTTGCGGGCTGGGCTGGGTATATATCCGTTATTTTGGTCAGGGCGGATTAGGGTTACGTCCTTACGACGTGTCACTTTGAAAAGCCCAAAGTAGCCAAAGGCTCTTGCCCCACCACTTGGTGCCTCGCTTAGGCTCGGCATACCCTCTCTGCGGCATTGCTCCGTGGGCCGCCGCGATGGGCAATCCCTGGCCCAGCGCGGCTAAACCGGCGTCCTGCCGGTTTACCCACGGATCAATGCCTGCGTTCAGCCATCGTGGTTAACGGGGCGCCTTAGATCAAAAGCAAAAGCACGGCGGCCTGGTAGCCGACCTGAGTGGTGAAAAGCAAAAGCGGATGGGCGCTAGCTGATGTGTAAATTCCCTGTGGCGAGCGGGCTTGCCCGCGCTGGGCTGCGCAGTAGCCCCAGTAAGATCACTGCGGTCTTTCTGATAAATCACAGTGGCCGGCCAGGGAGTGCTCCGCGCTCCAACGCGGCGGTTCGGTGATCCGACAAGCCCACTCGGCACAACAAGCCCGACTCTCACTGGAAATGCGCCCAGCGCCAGAATTTTCGCAGAACATTGATCCAGAGCGGTATTCGCTTCGGAAGATTCGGTTAAAAGATCCCCTTTACCAACTTGGGCCAAACGGGCAAGTAACAACAACTTCTCCCGTAACACACCCAACACCCGTTTAAAATCCGCTCAAACAATAGTCATTATCATTTGGAGGGCAGAAACTTCATTACTCGTTAAACAAAACATAATTGATGAAAATCAAGCTAATGCCCGTAGCGTATGGGCTGCAGCCCCACAAAGGTGCACTATGTCCTTATTCCATCGAATAAATTCGCTCTCGGAATTTTACTTGCCCGGTGTTTAGCCATAAAATCACCGCGATTGATTGCTCTGCGACATATCGTCACTGCTTTATTTCTTTATCAAGCTCAGAGACCCTTGCTCTCTGTTAAGGATTACCAGCATGCCCGAAGCGACAGGACTCATGGCCCACAACTGGGGCTTTGCCATTTTCCTTTTGGGTGTCGTCGGCCTTTGCGCCTTCATGCTCGGTGTATCCAGCCTCCTGGGGTCAAAAGCCTGGGGTCGCAGCAAAAACGAACCGTTCGAGTCCGGCATGCTACCTACAGGTGGCGCCCGCTTGCGGTTCTCAGCCAAATTCTATCTGGTCGCGATGCTCTTCGTGATCTTCGATATCGAAGCCCTTTTTCTCTTTGCCTGGTCTGTGTCCGTCCGCGAAAGTGGCTGGACCGGATTCGTCGAAGCTCTCGTTTTCATAGCAATTCTGTTGGCAGGCCTTGTCTACCTATTTCGAGTGGGCGCCCTTGACTGGGCTCCGGAAGCTCGTCGCAAGCGGCAAGCGAAGCTGAAACAATGAGGCTTTGGCGATGCAATACAATCTCACCAGGATCAACCCGGATGCTCCTAACGAGCAGTACCCCATCGGCGAGCGGGAAACCGTTTCCGATCCGTTAGAAGACCAAGTCCACAAAAACATCTACATGGGCAAGCTGGAAGACGTGCTGAACGGCGCGGTCAACTGGGGGCGTAAAAACTCCCTGTGGCCGTACAACTTCGGCCTTTCCTGCTGCTACGTGGAAATGACCACCGCCTTCACGGCGCCCCACGACATCGCGCGCTTTGGCGCCGAAGTTATCCGGGCATCGCCGCGCCAGGCGGATTTCATGGTTATCGCCGGTACCTGCTTTATCAAGATGGCGCCGATCATTCAGCGTCTCTACGAGCAAATGCTCGAACCAAAGTGGGTTATCTCCATGGGTTCGTGCGCCAACTCCGGTGGCATGTACGACATCTACTCCGTTGTTCAGGGGGTGGACAAGTTCCTGCCCGTGGACGTCTACGTGCCTGGCTGCCCGCCCCGCCCTGAAGCATTTCTGCAAGGCTTGATGCTGTTGCAGGAATCGATTGGCAAGGAGCGTCGCCCACTTTCCTGGGTTGTCGGAGATCAAGGCGTATACCGCGCCGAGATGCCGTCACAAAAGGAACAGCGCCGCGAACAGCGTATTCAGGTCACCAACCTGCGCAGCCCCGACGAAGTCTGATCCAGAGCCGCTTCTTTTATAGAACGAAAACCTGGCTTCATTCTTTACGTTGACCGAAAGCGATAAAAAACCATGACTACAGGCAGTGCTCTGTACATCCCGCCTTACAAGGCAGACGACCAGGATGTGGTCGTCGAACTCAATAACCGTTTTGGCCCTGACGCCTTCACCGCCCAGGCCACGCGTACTGGTATGCCGGTGCTGTGGGTGGCGCGTGCCAAGCTTGTCGAAGTCCTGAGCTTCCTGCGCAACCTGCCCAAGCCGTACGTCATGCTCTATGACCTGCATGGCGTGGACGAACGCCTGCGTACCAAGCGCCAGGGGCTGCCGAGCGGCGCCGACTTCACCGTGTTCTATCACCTGATGTCGCTGGAACGTAACAGCGACGTGATGATCAAGGTTGCCCTCTCCGAGAGCGACTTGAGCATTCCGACCGTGACCGGTATCTGGCCAAACGCCAACTGGTACGAGCGTGAAGTGTGGGACATGTTCGGCATCGATTTCCCCGGCCACCCGCACCTGTCGCGCATCATGATGCCGCCGACCTGGGAAGGTCACCCGCTGCGCAAGGACTTCCCTGCCCGCGCCACTGAATTCGATCCGTACAGCCTGACCCTGGCCAAGCAGCAGCTTGAAGAAGAAGCCGCGCGCTTCCGTCCGGAAGACTGGGGCATGAAACGCTCCGGCACCAACGAGGACTACATGTTCCTCAACCTGGGCCCGAACCACCCTTCGGCTCACGGTGCCTTCCGCATCATCCTGCAACTGGACGGCGAAGAAATCGTCGACTGCGTGCCGGACGTTGGCTACCACCACCGTGGTGCCGAGAAGATGGCCGAGCGCCAGTCCTGGCACAGCTTCATCCCGTACACCGACCGTATCGATTACCTCGGCGGTGTGATGAACAACCTGCCGTACGTGCTCGCGGTCGAGAAGCTGGCCGGCATCAAGGTGCCGGACAAAGTCGACACCATCCGCATCATGATGGCCGAGTTTTTCCGGATCACCAGCCACCTGCTGTTCCTGGGTACCTATATCCAGGACGTTGGTGCGATGACGCCGGTGTTCTTCACCTTCACCGACCGCCAGAAGGCTTACACGGTGATCGAAGCTATCACCGGTTTCCGTCTGCACCCGGCCTGGTACCGCATCGGCGGCGTTGCGCATGACCTGCCGCGCGGCTGGGAAAAACTGGTGAAAGACTTCGTCGAGTGGCTACCAAAACGCCTCGATGAGTACCAGAAAGCCGCCCTGGACAACAGTATCCTCAAGGGTCGGACCATCGGCGTCGCTGCCTATAACACCAAAGAGGCCCTGGAATGGGGCGTCACGGGTGCCGGCCTGCGTTCCACCGGTTGTGATTTCGATCTGCGTAAAGCACGCCCGTACTCCGGCTACGAGAACTTCGAGTTCGAAGTCCCGCTGGCGGCCAATGGCGATGCCTACGACCGTTGCATCGTGCGCGTCGAAGAGATGCGCCAGAGCATCAAAATCATCGACCAGTGCATGCGCAACATGCCGGAAGGCCCGTACAAGGCGGATCACCCGCTAACCACGCCGCCGCCTAAAGAGCGCACCCTGCAGCACATCGAAACCCTGATCACGCACTTCCTGCAAGTCTCGTGGGGCCCGGTAATGCCGGCCAACGAGTCCTTCCAGATGATTGAAGCGACCAAGGGTATCAACAGTTATTACCTGACGAGCGATGGCGGCACCATGAGCTACCGCACCCGGATTCGCACCCCAAGCTTCCCGCACCTGCAGCAGATCCCTTCGGTGATCAAAGGCAGCATGGTCTCGGACTTGATTGCGTACCTGGGTAGTATCGATTTCGTTATGGCCGACGTGGACCGCTAAGCATGAACAGCACGCTTATCCAGACAGACCGTTTTACCTTGAGTGAAACCGAACGCTCGGCCATTGAGCACGAGCTGCATCACTACGAAGACCCGCGCGCGGCGTCGATCGAAGCCTTGAAGATCGTCCAGAAGGAACGTGGCTGGGTGCCAGACGGTGCCATCTACGCCATCGGCGAGATACTCGGCATCCCCGCCAGCGACGTTGAAGGCGTGGCTACGTTCTACAGCCAGATCTTCCGCCAACCGGTGGGCCGCCACATCATTCGCGTGTGCGACAGCATGGTCTGCTATATCGGCGGCCACGAGTCCGTGGTCGGCGCAATCCAGAGCAAGCTGGGCATCGGCCTGGGCGAGACCACCGCTGACGGCCGGTTTACCCTGCTGCCGGTGTGCTGCCTGGGCAACTGCGACAAGGCGCCGGCGTTGATGATCGACGACGACACATTCGGTGACGTGCAAACTGCTGGCGTCGCCCAATTGCTCGAGGGCTACCCATGACCCTGACTTCCTTCGGTCCTGCCAACCGCATCAAGCGTTCGGCCGAGACTCACCCGCTGACCTGGCGCCTGCGTGACGATGGCGAAGCCGTTTGGCTCGACGAGTACCAGGCCAAGAACGGTTACGCTGCCGCGCGCAAAGCCTTTGCCGACATGGCCCAGGACGACATCGTCCAGACCGTGAAAGACGCAGGCCTGAAAGGCCGCGGCGGTGCAGGCTTCCCCACGGGCGTGAAGTGGGGCCTGATGCCCAAGGACGAATCCATCAACATCCGCTACCTGCTGTGCAACGCGGATGAAATGGAGCCCAACACCTGGAAAGACCGCATGCTGATGGAGCAACTGCCCCATCTGCTGATCGAAGGCATGCTGATCAGTGCCCGAGCGCTGAAAACCTACCGTGGCTACATCTTTCTGCGTGGCGAATACACCACCGCCGCCAAGCACTTGAACCGTGCAGTGGAAGAAGCCAAGGCAGCCGGCCTTTTGGGCAAGAACATCCTGGGCAGCGGTTTTGATTTCGAGCTGATCGTCCACACCGGCGCAGGGCGTTACATCTGCGGTGAAGAAACCGCACTGATCAACTCCCTCGAAGGCCGCCGCGCCAACCCGCGCTCCAAGCCGCCCTTCCCTGCCGCCGTCGGTGTGTGGGGCAAGCCGACTTGCGTAAACAACGTTGAAACCCTCTGCAACGTGCCGGCGATCATTGCCGACGGCGTGGACTGGTACAAATCGTTGGCCCGCGAAGGCAGTGAAGACATGGGCACCAAGCTCATGGGCTTCTCCGGCAAGGTCAAGAACCCTGGCTTGTGGGAGTTGCCATTCGGCATCACCGGTCGCGAGTTGTTCGAAGACTACGCCGGCGGCATGCGCGACGGTTACACCCTCAAGGCCTGGCAGCCAGGCGGCGCCGGTACCGGCTTCCTGTTGCCCGAGCACCTGGACGCACAAATGTATGCCGGCGGCATCGCCAAGGTGGGCACCCGCATGGGTACCGGCCTGGCCATGGCGGTGGACGACAGCGTCAACATGGTCTCCTTGCTGCGCAACATGGAGCAGTTCTTCTCCCGCGAATCCTGCGGCTTCTGCACGCCTTGCCGCGATGGTTTGCCATGGAGCGTCAAGCTCTTGATGGCCATCGAGAAAGGCGAAGGTCAGCCCGGTGACATCGAGACCCTGTTGGGTCTGGTCGGCTTCCTCGGCCCTGGCAAGACCTTCTGTGCTCACGCACCGGGCGCCGTGGAGCCATTGGGCAGCGCAATCAAATACTTCCGTTCGGAGTTCGAAGCCGGCATCGCGCCCACCAGCGCCGCCGTCCCGCCTCTGGCGAGGCCGATCGTAGTCGGCGCGTAACGCTTAACAAGGCGAAAGGTCCGTGCCCTTCGCTTTCTCATGTGATGACGCCTTTAAGGCTGTGTTGATTCACATGAATAACAAGATTCCATTAGCCACGCCCGCTGACACCGGGCCAACGAAGAACTTTGAACCATGGCCACTATCCACGTAGACGGCAAAGAGCTCGAAGTCGATGGGGCAGACAACCTGTTACAGGCGTGTCTGTCGCTAGGCCTCGATATCCCTTATTTCTGCTGGCACCCCGCCCTTGGCAGCGTTGGCGCTTGCCGCCAGTGCGCGGTCAAGCAGTACACCGACGAGAATGACAAGCGTGGTCGGATCGTCATGTCCTGCATGACCCCCGCCACCGACGGCAGCTGGATTTCCATCGACGACGAAGAAGCGAAAGTGTTTCGCGCCAGCGTCGTTGAATGGCTGATGACCAACCACCCGCACGACTGCCCGGTCTGCGAGGAAGGCGGTCACTGCCACCTGCAAGACATGACCGTGATGACTGGCCACAACGAGCGCCGTTATCGCTTCACCAAGCGTACTCACCAGAATCAGCAACTGGGCCCGTTCATTTCCCACGAAATGAACCGCTGCATCGCTTGCTACCGCTGCGTGCGCTTCTACAAGGACTACGCCGGCGGCACCGACCTCGGTGTGTTCGGCGCCCACGACAACGTGTACTTCGGTCGCGTTGAAGATGGCGTGCTGGAAAGCGAGTTCTCCGGCAACCTCACCGAGGTCTGCCCAACCGGTGTGTTCACCGACAAGACTCACTCCGAGCGCTACAACCGCAAGTGGGACATGCAGTTCTCGCCGAGCATCTGCCATGGCTGCTCCAGCGGTTGCAACATCTCCCCTGGCGAGCGCTATGGTGAACTGCGTCGTATCGAAAACCGCTTCAACGGTTCGGTCAACCAGTACTTCCTGTGCGACCGTGGCCGTTTCGGCTATGGCTACGTCAACCGCGAAGACCGTCCACGCCAACCGCTGCTGGCCGATGGTGCCAAGCTGAGCCTGGACCAGGCGCTGGATAAAGCCTCTGACCTGCTGCGCGGTCGCAACATCGTCGGTATCGGTTCGCCCCGCGCCAGCCTCGAAAGCAACTACGCGTTGCGCGAACTGGTAGGCGCCGAGCACTTCTACTCGGGTATCGAAGCCGCTGAACTGGAACGCATCCGCCTGGTCCTGCAAGTGCTGAACGACAGCCCGCTGCCTGTGCCAAACATGCGCGACATCGAAGACCATGACGCGATCTTCGTCCTCGGTGAAGACCTGACCCAGACCGCCGCCCGCATGGCCCTGGCCCTGCGCCAGTCGGTCAAGGGCAAGGCTGAAGACATGGCCGACGCCCTGCGCGTCCAGCCATGGCTCGACGCGGCGGTGAAAAACATCGGCCAGAACGCGCTGAACCCGCTGTTTATCGCAAGCCTGGCTGAAACCAAGCTCGACGATATCGCCGAAGAGTGCGTTCACGCCGCGCCTGACGATCTCGCCCGCATCGGTTTTGCCGTGGCCCATGCCATCGACGCCAGCGCGCCTGCCGTTGAGGGCCTGGACGCCGAAGCCCTGGAACTGGCCAAGCGCATCGCCGACGCCCTGCTGGCGGCCAAGCGCCCACTGATCATCGCCGGTACCTCCCTGGGTTCCAAGGCGCTGATCGAAGCCGCGGCCAACATCGCCAAGGCCCTCAAGCTGCGCGAGAAGAACGGTTCCATCAGCCTGATCGTGCCAGAAGCCAACAGCCTCGGCCTGGCCATGCTGGGTGGCGAGTCCCTGGACGCCGCCCTGCAAGCCGTGATCGACGGCAGCAGCGATGCCATCGTGGTGCTGGAAAACGATCTGTACACCCGCACTGACGCAGCCAAGGTTGACGCTGCGCTAAACGCGGCCAAAGTGCTGATCGTTGCCGACCACCAGAAAACCGCCACCAGCGACCGTGCCCACCTGGTACTGCCAGCGGCAAGCTTCGCTGAAGGCGACGGTACTCTGGTCAGCCAGGAAGGCCGCGCCCAGCGCTTCTTCCAAGTGTTCGATCCGAAGTACCTCGACGCGAGCATCCTGGTTCACGAAGGCTGGCGCTGGCTGCATGCCCTGCGCGCCACCTTGCTGAACCAGCCAATCGACTGGACCCTACTGGACCACGTCACCGCAGCCTGCGCTTCCAGCACGCCGCAATTGGCCCGCATCGTCGACGCTGCACCGTCCGCCTCGTTCCGCATCAAAGGTATGAAACTGGCCCGTGAACCGTTGCGTTATTCCGGTCGTACCGCCATGCGCGCCGACATCAGCGTGCATGAACCGCGTACTTCGCAAGACAACGACACCGCGTTCGCCTTCTCCATGGAAGGTTACTCGGGCTCGGTCGAGCCTCGCCAGCAGGTGCCGTTCGCCTGGTCGCCGGGCTGGAACTCGCCGCAAGCCTGGAACAAGTTCCAGGACGAAGTCGGTGGTCATATCCGCGCTGGCGACCCAGGCACCCGCTTGATCGAAAGCCAGGGTGACTCGCTGAACTGGTTCGCCAATGTTCCACGCGCCTTCAACCCGGCCCAGGGTACATGGCAGGTCGTGCCGTTCTTCCACCTGTTCGGCAGCGAAGAGAACTCTTCCAAGGCCGCGCCGGTTCAAGAGCGCATCCCGGCTGCTTATGTAGCCTTGGCCAAGTCGGAAGCCGATCGCCTGGGCGTCAACGACGGTGCCCTGCTCAGCTTGAACGTAGGCGGCCAGACCCTGCGTCTGCCGCTGCGCATCAACGAAGAGCTGGGCGCCGGCCTGGTGGCATTGCCAGCAGGTATCGCCGGTATCCCGCCGGCAATTGCAGGCTTTATCGTTGACGGTCTGCAGGAGGCAGCGCAATGACCTGGTTCACCCCTGAAGTGATCGACGTGATCATTGCGGTCGTCAAGGCCATCGTGATCCTGCTGGCCGTGGTGGTCGCGGGCGCCCTGCTCAGCTTCGTCGAACGTCGACTGCTGGGCTGGTGGCAGGACCGTTACGGTCCGAACCGCGTTGGCCCGTTCGGCATGTTCCAGATCGCCGCCGACATGCTGAAAATGTTCTTCAAGGAAGACTGGACCCCGCCGTTTGCCGACAAGGTGATCTTCACCCTGGCACCGGTCGTGGCCATGAGCGCCTTGCTGATTGCCTTCGCAATCATCCCGATCACCCCGACCTGGGGCGTGGCGGACCTGAACATCGGCTTGCTGTTCTTCTTCGCCATGGCCGGTCTGTCGGTCTATGCGGTGCTGTTCGCCGGTTGGGCCAGTAACAACAAGTTCGCCCTGCTGGGCGCCTTGCGGGCCTCGGCCCAGACCGTGTCCTACGAAGTGTTCATGGGCCTGGCCCTGATGGGCATCGTGGTGCAGGTCGGCTCGTTCAACATGCGCGACATCGTCGAGTACCAGGCGCAGAACCTGTGGTTCATCATTCCGCAGTTCTTCGGCTTCTGTACCTTCTTCATCGCAGGCGTAGCCGTGACTCACCGTCACCCCTTCGACCAGCCGGAAGCGGAACAGGAACTGGCCGACGGTTATCACATTGAATACGCCGGCATGAAATGGGGCATGTTCTTCGTCGGTGAGTACATCGGCATCATCTTGATCTCGGCGCTGCTGGTGACCTTGTTCTTCGGTGGCTGGCACGGTCCGTTCGGCATCCTGCCGCAACTGGCTTTCCTCTGGTTCGTCTTGAAGACCTCGTTCTTCATCATGCTGTTCATCCTGCTGCGCGCTGCCATCCCGCGTCCACGGTATGACCAGGTGATGGATTTCGGCTGGAGGTTCTGCTTGCCGCTGACCCTGATCAATTTGCTGGTGACTGCTGCCGTTGTGTTGTTGAACACGCCAGCGGGCGCGGTTCAGTGAGGATTTGACCCATGTTCAAATATATTGGCGACATCGTTAAGGGTACCGGTACCCAGTTGCGAAGCCTGGTGATGGTGTTCGGTCACGGCTTTCGCAAACGCGACACCCTGCAATACCCGGAAGAAGCGGTGTACCTGCCGCCGCGCTATCGCGGCCGTATCGTCCTGACCCGCGACCCCGACGGCGAAGAGCGCTGCGTGGCCTGCAACCTGTGCGCCGTGGCGTGCCCGGTGGGCTGCATCTCCCTGCAGAAAGCTGAAACCGAAGACGGTCGTTGGTACCCGGAGTTTTTCCGTATC
Organism: Pseudomonas sp. ANT_H4; assembly: GCF_008369295.1. Classification (GTDB taxonomy): domain Bacteria; phylum Pseudomonadota; class Gammaproteobacteria; order Pseudomonadales; family Pseudomonadaceae; genus Aquipseudomonas. The sequence goes on from NZ_VOBG01000028.1 coordinate 49,595, forward strand.
AACTTCTCGCGCTGCATTTTCTGCGGTCTCTGTGAGGAAGCCTGCCCGACCACCGCGATCCAGCTGACACCGGATTTCGAAATGGCCGAGTTCAAACGTCAGGACCTGGTGTACGAGAAAGAAGATCTGCTGATCTCTGGTCCCGGTAAAAACCCTGATTACAACTTCTATCGTGTTGCAGGTATGGCCATTGCCGGTAAGCCAAAAGGCTCCGCGCAAAACGAAGCCGAGCCGATCAACGTGAAGAGCTTGCTGCCTTAAGGAAGAAAGATGGAATTCGCTTTCTATTTCGCATCGGGTATTGCAGTAGTGGCCACGCTTCGCGTGATCACCAACACGAACCCCGTGCACGCCCTGCTCTACCTGATCATTTCGCTGATCGCCGTGGCCATGACCTTTTTCAGCCTCGGCGCACCGTTCGCCGGTGTGCTGGAAGTGATCGCCTACGCTGGCGCCATCATGGTGCTGTTCGTGTTTGTGGTGATGATGCTCAACCTGGGGCCGGCTTCGGTCGCCCAGGAGCGCGTCTGGCTCAAACCCGGCATCTGGATCGGCCCGGTGATCCTGGCAGCCCTGCTGCTTGGCGAGCTGCTGTATGTGCTGTTCGCTCACCAGAGCGGCCACGCCATCGGCCACACCACCGTAGACGCCAAGGCCGTGGGCATCAGCCTGTTCGGCCCGTACCTGCTGGTGGTCGAACTGGCTTCGATGCTGCTGCTTGCCGCAGCCATCACCGCCTTCCACTTGGGCCGCAACGAAGCCAAGGAGCAATGATGATGCCTGCTATCCCTTTGGAGCATGGTCTGGCGGTCGCCGGCATCCTGTTCTGCCTTGGCCTGGTCGGCCTGATGGTGCGCCGCAACATTCTCTTCGTGTTGATGAGCCTGGAAATCATGATGAACGCCGCTGCACTGGCGTTCATCGTGGCAGGTGCAAGGTGGGGCCAGCCGGATGGACAAGTCATGTTCATCCTGGTGATCAGCCTGGCAGCCGCCGAGGCCAGTATTGGCCTGGCGATTCTGCTGCAACTGTATCGTCGCTTCCACACGCTTGATATCGACGCTGCCAGTGAGATGCGCGGATGAACATGATCTTTCTGACTTTCGTATTTCCCCTGATCGGTTTTCTGCTGCTGTCGTTCTCCCGTGGACGTCTCTCGGAAAATCTCTCGGCCCTGATCGGCGTCGGGTCCATTGGCTTGTCGGCGATTGTCGCCGCCTACGTCATCTGGCAATTCAACGTCGCGCCGCCCGAGGGTGGTCACTACACCCTGGTGCTGTGGCAGTGGATGTCGGTGGAGGGCTTCAAGCCCAACTTCGCCCTCTACGTCGACGGCCTGTCGATCACCATGCTTGGCGTGGTGGTGGGCGTGGGTTTCCTGATCCACCTGTTCGCCTCCTGGTACATGCGCGGTGAAGCCGGTTACTCGCGCTTCTTCGCCTACACCAACCTGTTTATCGCCAGCATGCTGTTCCTGGTGCTGGGTGATAACCTGTTGTTCCTGTACTTCGGCTGGGAAGGTGTGGGCCTGTGCTCGTACCTGTTGATCGGTTTCTACTACAGCAACCGCAACAACGGTAACGCGGCACTCAAGGCCTTTATCGTCACCCGTATCGGCGACGTGTTCATGGCCATCGGCCTGTTCATCCTGTTCCAACAGTTGGGTACGTTGAATATCCAGGAACTGCTGGTGCTCGCGCCGCAGAAATTCCAGGTCGGTGACTTCTGGATCACCCTGGCGACCCTGATGCTGCTGGGCGGCGCTGTCGGTAAATCCGCGCAACTGCCACTGCAAACCTGGCTGGCGGACGCGATGGCCGGTCCTACTCCGGTTTCGGCACTGATCCACGCCGCGACGATGGTAACCGCCGGTGTCTACTTGATCGCCCGTACCCACGGCCTGTTCACCCTGGCGCCGGACGTCCTGCATCTTGTCGGCATCGTCGGTGGTGTGACCCTGGTGCTCGCCGGTTTCGCTGCACTGGTTCAGACCGACATCAAGCGCATCCTCGCCTACTCGACCATGAGCCAGATCGGCTACATGTTCCTGGCCCTGGGCATTGGTGCCTGGGAAGGCGCGATCTTCCACCTGATGACCCACGCCTTCTTCAAGGCCCTGCTGTTCCTTGCCTCCGGTGCGGTGATTGTTGCCTGCCACCATGAGCAGAACATCTTCAAGATGGGCGGCCTGTGGAAGAAGCTGCCACTGGCCTACACCAGCTTTATCGTCGGCGGCGCGGCCTTGTCGGCCTTGCCATTGGTGACCGCAGGCTTCTATTCCAAAGACGAAATCCTTTGGGAAGCCTTTGCCAGCGGTAACCAGGGACTGCTGTATGCAGGCCTGGTGGGTGCGTTCATGACCTCGTTGTACACCTTCCGCCTGATCTTCATCGCGTTCCACGGTGAAGCGAAGACCGAAGCCCACGCGGGCCATGGCATCTCCCACTGGCTGCCACTGTCGGTGCTGATCATCCTGTCGACCTTCGTCGGCGCCATGATCACCCCGCCACTGGCTGGCGTGTTACCACAAAGCGTCGGCCATGCCGGCGGCGACGCCAAGCACAGCCTGGAAATCGCCTCGGGCGCCATCGCCCTGGCCGGTATCCTGCTGGCGGCACTGCTGTTCCTCGGCAAGCGTCGCTTCGTCACCGCCGTTGCCAACAGTGCCATTGGCCGCTTCCTTTCGGCCTGGTGGTTCGCTGCCTGGGGCTTCGACTGGGTCTACGACAAACTGTTCGTCAAGCCTTACCTTGCGATCAGCCACGTACTGCGCAAAGACCCGTTCGACCAGACCATCGGTTTGATCCCGCGTGCTGCCAAGGCTGGTCACACCGCCCTGAGCCGCACCGAGACTGGCCAGTTGCGCTGGTATGCAGCTTCCATGGCGGCCGGTGCCGTGCTGGTGATCGGCGCCATCGTTGTGGTAGCGGTCTGATATGAACTTTGCGAACTTGCGAAAGGAAACGAGCCCGTCATGATTCTGCCCTGGCTAATCCTGATTCCCTTTATCGGCGGCCTGCTCTGCTGGATGGGTGAGCGCTTCGGCGCTACCCTGCCCCGCTGGATTGCGTTGCTGACCATGTCCCTGGAACTCGCTCTCGGCCTCTGGCTGTGGGCCCATGGCGACTATTCATTTGCTCCGGCGCCTGGCGCCGATCCCACCTGGGCGCTTGAGTTCAAGCACATCTGGATCCCGCGCTTTGGCATCAACGTGCACCTGGCCCTCGATGGCCTGTCGCTGTTGATGATCCTGCTGACCGGCCTGCTGGGTATCCTCTCGGTACTCTGCTCCTGGAAAGAGATTCAGCATCACGTGGGCTTCTTCCACCTGAACCTGATGTGGATTTTGGGCGGTGTTGTCGGCGTGTTCCTCGCCCTCGACCTGTTCATGTTCTTCTTCTTCTGGGAAATGATGCTGGTGCCGATGTACTTCCTCATCGCGCTCTGGGGTCACAGTTCTTCGGACGGCAAGAAAACCCGGATCTACGCGGCGACCAAGTTCTTCATCTTCACCCAGGCTTCCGGCCTGATCATGTTGGTGGCGATCCTCGGCCTGGTACTGGTCAACTTCAACAGCACCGGGGTAATCACTTTTGATTACGCCACGCTACTGAAAACCAAGATGTCCCTGACCACCGAGTACATCTTGATGCTGGGCTTCTTCATCGCCTTCGCGGTGAAGCTGCCGGTGGTGCCGTTCCACTCCTGGTTGCCTGACGCTCACGCCCAGGCGCCGACCGCCGGTTCCGTGGACCTGGCCGGTATCCTGTTGAAGACCGCGGCCTACGGCTTGCTGCGTTTCGCCCTGCCGCTGTTCCCGAATGCCTCGGCCGAGTTTGCGCCGATCGCCATGACCCTCGGTCTGATCGGGATCTTCTACGGTGCGTTCCTGGCCTTCGCCCAGACCGACATCAAGCGTCTGATCGCCTTCTCGTCCGTTTCCCACATGGGCTTCGTACTGATCGGCATCTACTCCGGCAGCCAGGTCGCGTTGCAAGGTGCAGTGATCCAGATGTTGGCTCACGGCGTTTCGGCGGCGGCACTGTTTATCCTCAGTGGCCAGTTGTATGAGCGTCTGCACACCCGTGACATGCGTGAGATGGGCGGCCTGTGGTCGCGTATCGCCTACCTGCCGGCCATCAGCCTGTTCTTCGCCGCCGCGTCCCTGGGCTTGCCGGGTACCGGCAACTTCATTGGCGAATTCCTTATCCTGATGGGTGCGTTCGTCAATACACCGTGGGTCAGTGCTATCGCTACCTCCGGCCTGGTGTTCGGTTCGGTCTACTCGCTGATCATGATCCACCGTGCCTACTTCGGTCCGTCCAAGTCGGACGCCGTGTTGCATGGCCTGGATGCTCGCGAACTGATCATGGTGCTCGGCCTTGCAGTGCTGCTGATCTACATCGGCGTGTACCCGCAGCCGTTCCTCGATACCTCTGCCGCAACGATGCATGGCGTGCAGCAATGGTTCGGCACCGCCTTCACTCAACTCGCTTCGGCCCGGTAAGAGCGCTATGGAATTCACGATCCAACATTTTATCGCGCTTGCGCCGCTGCTGATCACCAGCCTCACCGTTGTAACGGTGATGCTGGCGATCGCCTGGCGCCGCAACCACTCGCAGACCTTCCTGATTTCGGTGGCGGGCCTGAACGTGGCTTTGCTGTCGATCATCCCGGCACTCAAGGTCGCGCCACTGGCGGTCACCCCGCTGTTGATGGTCGATGACTTCGCGCTGCTGTACATCGCGTTGATCCTCGTCGCCACTCTGGCCTGCGTCACCCTCGCCCACGCCTACCTCGGCGAAGGCGGCACCGGTTACCCAGGCAACCGCGAAGAGCTGTATCTGCTGATCCTGCTGGCTGCCACCGGCGGTATCGTCCTGGTCAGCGCGCAACACCTGGCCGGCTTGTTCATCGGCCTGGAACTGCTGTCGATCCCGACCTACGGCCTGGTGGCCTACGCCTTCTTCAACAAGCGCTCCCTGGAAGCCGGCATCAAGTACATGGTGCTGTCGGCGGCTGGTTCCGCGTTCCTGTTGTTCGGTATGGCGCTGCTCTACGCCGAAGCTGGCAGCCTGAGCTTCAGCGGTATCGGTCACGCCCTGGCCGCCACCAGCATGCCTGCGCCAATTGCCCAGTTGGGCCTGGCAATGATGTTGATCGGCCTGGCGTTCAAGCTGTCGCTGGTGCCGTTCCACCTGTGGACCCCGGACGTGTACGAAGGCGCCCCGGCGCCAGTCGCTGCTTTCCTGGCTACCGCCTCGAAAGTCGCGGTGTTTGCAGTGATGGTGCGTTTGTTCCAGATCTCGCCTGCAGCCAACACCGGTGTACTGAGCGACGTGCTGACCATCATCGCCATCGCGTCGATCCTGTTCGGTAACCTACTGGCCCTGACCCAGAACAACCTCAAGCGCCTGCTGGGTTATTCGTCCATCGCTCACTTCGGCTATCTGTTGATCGCCCTGGTGGCAAGCAAGGGCCTGGCGGTGGAAGCCATCGGCGTCTATCTGGTCACCTACGTGATCACCAGCCTTGGCGCGTTCGGCGTGATCACGCTGATGTCCTCGCCTTACAAAGGCCGCGACGCCGACGCCCTGTACGAGTATCGCGGCCTGTTCTGGCGCCGCCCGTACCTGACTGCCGTGTTGACCATGATGATGCTGTCCCTGGCCGGTATCCCACTGACCGCTGGCTTCATCGGCAAGTTCTACATTGTGGCTACCGGTGTTGAAGCGCACGAATGGTGGCTGGTGGCTTCGCTGGTATTGGGCAGCGCCATCGGCGTTTTCTACTACCTGCGCGTGATGGTGACGCTGTACCTGATCGAGCCAAACCTGCGCCGTGTCGACGCCGAACTGCACTGGGAACAGAAAGCCGGCGGCGTGATGCTGCTGGCGATCGCCTTGTTGGCGTTCTTCCTCGGCGTCTACCCACAACCGTTGCTCACCTTGGTGCAGCATGCGGTGATGGCGGGTTGATCGTTTAGGCGATTGCAGTAAATAGAACGGCACCTTCGGGTGCCGTTTTGCGTTTCTGGGAATAGATCCAAGAGGGGCCGCGCGACGTCTATTGCTATCGCGATAGCGGTAGCAGAAACACCACAAAAAACGGCACCTCACGGTGCCGTTCTACTAACGCCCCCTCTTACTTACGCGCCGCCTCCCACGACTTGAGCAACTCGTTGTAGTTGACCGTTTCACCCTTGGGCTTCTCGTTCGCCAGTTTCGGCTTCGGCGCCCCAGGCTGATCAAACCAGTATTGCGCATCGCGCTCCGGGTTCATCTTCGGCCCGCAGATCGGCTGCACCTTGGAGCGTTCCAGACGCGTCATGATGGCGTCCTGGTCCTTGGCTAAACCGTCCAGCGCCTGTTGCGGGGTTTTCTCGCCGCTGGCGGCTTCCGAAATATGGCTCCACCACAGTTGGGCCAGGCGTGGATAATCCGGCACGTTGGTCCCGGTCGGTGTCCATTGCACACGGGCCGGGCTGCGATAGAACTCCACCAGCCCGCCAAGCTTCGGTGCCAGGTCGGTCATGGCCTGGGAGTTGATGTCAGACTCGCGGATCGGCGTCAGGCCGACGATGGTTTTCTTCAGCGACACGGTTTTCGAGGTCACAAACTGGGCATAGAGCCAGGCCGCCAGTTTCTGTTTCTCCGGTGTCGACTTGAGGAAGGTCCAGGAACCCACGTCCTGATACCCCAGCTTCATGCCCTCCTCCCAATACGGCCCACGCGGCGATGGCGCCATGCGCCACTTCGGCGTGCCGTCGGCATTCATCACCGGCAGGCCGGGTTTGGTCATGTCGGCAGTAAAGGCGGTGTACCAGAATATCTGCTGGGCGATGTTGCCCTGGGACGGCACCGGCCCGGATTCGGAGAAGGTCATGCCCGCTGCTTCCGGCGGCGCGTAGGCGCGCATCCAGTCGACATACTTCTGCGTGGCAAAGACCGCCGCCGGGCCATTGGTGTCGCCGCCCCGGGTGACGCTGGAGCCCACCGGATGGCAATCCTCGACGCGAATGCCCCATTCGTCCACCGGCAAGCCATTAGGCAAGCCTTTGTCGCCACCACCAGCCATGGAGAACCAGGCATCGGTGAAACGCCAGCCCAGAGACGGGTCTTTCTTGCCATAGTCCATGTGCCCGTAGACGCGCTTGCCGTCGATTTCCTTGACGTCTTCGGTGAAGAACTTGGCGATGTCTTCATAGGCCGACCAGTTCACTGGCACGCCCAACTCATAGCCGTACTTTTCCTTGAACTTGGCTTTCAGGTCCGCACGCTCGAACCAGTCGGCGCGGAACCAATACAGGTTGGCGAACTGCTGGTCGGGCAACTGGTAGATCTTGCCGTCCGGCGCGGTGGTGAAGGAAATGCCGATGAAGTCCTTGAGGTCCAGGGTCGGCGAGGTGAAGTCCTTGCCTTCGTTGGCCATAAGATCGGTGATGGATTCAGTCTTGCCGTAGCGAAAGTGCGTACCGATCAAATCCGAGTCGTTGACCCAGCCGTCATAGATGTTCTTGTCGGACTGCATCTGGGTTTGCAGCTTCTCCACCACGTCGCCTTCCTGCAACAGGTCGTGGGTCAGCTTGATCCCGGTGATTTCGCTGAAAGCCTTGGCCAGCACCTTGGATTCATACTCGTGGGTGGTCAGGGTTTCCGACACCACGTTGATCTTCATCCCACGAAACGGCTCGGCCGCCTTGATAAACCACTTCAACTCTTCGAGCTGCTGGGCTTCGGTCAGGGTGGACGGTTTGAACTCACTGCCGATCCATTTTTTCGCCGCGTCCTCGTAGGCATCGGCCCAGGCTGCAGCGCTCAACCCGCTGAGCGCCAGCACGGCCGCCAATGAAATGCTATGTCGCAGCTTATTGTTTTTGTCGAACATAGAGACCTCCTGGTTAAGTACAGAGTGGGGGTGCCAAGACCTGGCAACTAGCCCCAGCGCATCACAGCCAACAGCCACACCAGGGACAGCGCGGACGCCACCCAGATGCTCCAGCCGGTCACGCCAATCACCAGCAAATGCAGGTAGGCGCTCCCGAGAAGACCAATAAACAAACGATCACCACGAGTGGTGCTGATCGGTAAAAAGCCGCGCCGGGGGATACTCGGCGAGCGCAACTCCCAGGTGGTCATGCCCGCCAGCAGCAGGGCAATGGCCGCAAAGAACAGCGCAGTCGGGGTGGTCCAGGCCATCCATTCCATCATCGACTCCTCAGACCCGGCCCAGAGCAAAGCCCTTGGCCACATGGTTACGAACAAACCAGATCACCAGCATACCCGGCAGAATGGTCAACACTCCCGCCGCCGCCAGTACACCCCAGTCAATGCCGGAGGCCGAGACCGTACGGGTCATCACCGCCGCGATAGGCTTGGCGTTGACCGACGTCAGCGTGCGCGCCAGCAACAGTTCGACCCAGGAAAACATAAAGCAAAAAAACGCCGTCACGCCGATCCCAGAACCAATCAAGGGGATAAAAATCTTCACAAAAAACTTGGGAAAACTGTAGCCATCGATGTAGGCGGTTTCATCGATTTCCTTGGGCACCCCGGACATGAAGCCTTCAAGAATCCACACCGCCAGCGGCACGTTGAACAGGCAATGAGCCAGGGCCACGGCGATATGGGTGTCGAACAGGCCGATAGACGAATACAGCTGGAAAAATGGCAGCAGAAACACTGCCGGCGGCGCCATACGGTTGGTCAGCAGCCAGAAAAACAGATGCTTATCCCCCAAGAAACGGTAGCGGGAAAACGCATAGGCTGCCGGCAACGCCACGCTTAGGGAAATCACCGTATTCAGGCTGACGTAATACAGCGAGTTCAGATAGCCGGTGTACCAACTGGGGTCGGTGAAGATCACCTTGTAGTTAGCCAGGGTGAAATCCTGGGGAAACAGTGTCAGGCCGCCGAGGATTTCGGTGTTGCTCTTGAAGGACATGTTCAGCAGCCAGTAGATCGGCACTAGCAGGAACAGGATGTAGATCAGCAGCGGCACAAGCTTGCGTTTGCTCATGATGGCGGCCTCAGCGATTGGCGTCGGAGTGGGTCATGGCGGTATAGAACAGCCAGGACACCAACAGGATGATCAGGAAATACACCAGGGAAAATGCCGCCGCCGGGCCCAGGTCGAATTGCCCTACGGCCATCTGGGTCAAGGTCTGGCTCAGGAAGGTGGTGGCATTGCCTGGACCCCCACCGGTCAGCACAAACGGCTCGGTGTAGATCATGAAACTGTCCATGAAGCGCAGCATCACCGCGATCAGCAGCACGCTCTTCATCTTTGGCAACTGGATATGTCGGAATACCGCCCAGGCTGATGCGCGATCAATACGCGCCGCCTGGTAATACACATCCGGGATCGCCCGCAGCCCCGAATAGCACAGCAGTGCTACCAGTGAAGTCCAGTGCCAGACGTCCATCACCAGCACCGTGACCCAGGCGTCCATGGTGTTGGCGGCATAGTTGTAGCTGATGCCCATCGCATTGAGGGTCGAGCCCAACAAACCGATATCGGCCCGGCCGAAGATCTGCCAAATAGTACCGACCACGTTCCACGGGATCAGCAACGGAATCGCCATGACGATCAGCACCAGGGACGACCAGCGGCCCTTGGTGGGCATGGTCAAGGCAATGGCTATCCCCAAAGGAATCTCGATCAGCAGCACGCAGGCGGAATAAATGAACTGGCGCAGCAACGAGTCATGCAATCGCGGGTCCAGCAGCACCTGCTTGTACCAGTCAGCGCCGACAAAGTAGCGGCTGGACTGGTCGAAAATGTCCTGCACCGAATAGTTGACCACCGTCATCATCGGAATCACTGCGCTGAAGGCCACCAACAGAAACACCGGCAGCACCAACCACCAGGCCTTATTGTTCTGCACCTTATTCATGGCTGCATCTCCAGCAGGTAATCGTCGGCATAGACCATCAACCATTGCGCGGGAAAGCTGATGGACGCCCGGCCCTCTGGCACCGGCTTGTCCTCGGCCAGGCGCACTTTCAGCGGCGCGCCATCGAGGTTCAGGGTCATGATCTTGTAGGTGCCTAGGTCTTCGACGTGGACCACATCAGCCTGCAACGCATCGGGGTTGGGCTCATCCCAGACATGGATAAACTCCGGGCGAATGCCGACCTGCAGTTTTTTGTAATCCATTTGCGCGATCCGCTGTTGCAGCGCCTCGGACAACGCCAGGTGCGTCCCGGCAAAGCACACGCCACCGGCGTCCGCCTGCACTTCGATCAGATTCATCCCAGGGCTGCCGATGAAATAACCGACAAAGGTATGACTGGGCCGCTCGAACAACTCCCGTGGCGTGCCGAATTGCACGATCTGCCCGCCGTACATCACCGCAATCTTGTCGGCAAAGGTCGAGGCTTCCAGTTGGTCGTGAGTGACGTAGACCATGGTGATGTTGAACTGCTCGTGGATCTGCTTGAGCTTGCGCCGTAGCTTCCATTTCAGGTGTGGGTCGATCACCGTCAACGGCTCGTCGAACAGGATCGCTGACACGTCATCGCGCACCAGCCCACGGCCCATGGAGACCTTTTGCTTTTCATCGGCAGTGAGGTTGCGAGCCTTCTTGCTCAACAGGGCCTGCAGGTCGAGGACCTCGGCAATTTCCTGCACCTTGCTGTGAATTTTCGCGGGTGCCATGCCCTGGTTGCGCAAGGGAAAGGCCAGGTTGTCGAACACCGTCATGGTGTCGTACACCACCGGAAACTGGAACACCTGGGCGATGTTGCGCTTTTCCGGGGTCAGCTCGTTGACCACCTTGCCGTCGAACATCACTTGGCCTTCCGACGGGCTGAGCAGGCCGGAGATGATATTGAGCAAGGTGGACTTGCCGCAGCCTGAGGGGCCAAGCAACGCGTAGGCGCCACCCTGCTCCCAGACGTGGTTCATTTCGCGAATGGCGTAGTCCTCAGGGCCTGTTGGCGTAGGACTGTAGCTATGAGCCAGGTTCTGCAAATGGATTTCGGCCATCAGGCAACCCTCGCGACACGTCGACCGGGGGCCTGGACTAACCGTCCCTGACCATCGAACACAAACAATTTGTGGGTGGGGATATAGATCCGGATCGGCGCATCGACGTCGTATTCGTGAACCCCTGGCAGATGCAAAACCAGCAGAAAATGTTCACTGCGCACATGCAGGAACGTTTCCGAGCCGCTGATTTCCGCGACTTCCACGGTTACCGCCAGCTCCAGGTCATCATCATTGCTGGGCACCAGGCTGATATGGCTGGGGCGCACGCCAAAGCGGAACTCACCTTCACCGATGGGCCGCAGGTCGACGTTCAGCGGGAAATGCACGAAGTTGGCGAAACTCACTTCATTACCACTAATCCGTCCCGGCATCAGATTGATCGGCGGTTCGGAAAACAATTCGGCAGCCAGAACCGTTCGCGGCTGGTGGTACACCTCAGCGGCCTTGCCGCTCTGGATCACCCGGCCTTCGTGGAGGATCGTGGTGGTGCCGCCCAAGGCCAGGGCTTCGTTGGGTTCAGTGGTGGCGTAAATGGCGATGGTGTGGCGCGCCTTGAACAGTTCGCGCATTTCCTGACGCAGTTCTTCCCGAAGTTTGTAGTCCAGGTTCACCAGCGGCTCATCGAACAGGATCAACTCGGCGTCCTTGACCAGCGCTCGGGCCATGGCCGTGCGCTGCTGCTGGCCACCGGATAGTTCCAAGGGATGGCGTTGCAGAAATTTCTCGATGCGCAGCATCTTCGCGGTTTCCAGTACCTTGCTCTGGATCTGCTCAGCCGAGACACCGGCCTGGCGCAACGGCGAAGCGATGTTCTCGTAGACGGTCATGGTCGGGTAATTGATGAACTGCTGGTAGACCATCGACACGTTGCGCAACCGCACCGATTGTTGGGTGACATCAACACCATTCATCAGGATGCGACCGCTGACGGGCTTGTCCAGGCCGGCCATCAGACGCATCAAGCTGGTCTTGCCGGACAGGGTGCGGCCCAGCAGAACGTTGAAGGAGCCGGCTTCAAAGCGCAGATTGACATCATCGATCCAGGCCTGGCCTTCGACGACGCGGGTGACATGTTCCAGGGTCAATGACATGACACGACCTTTTTATTATTGGAATTGTTCTATCGAAATGTCAGAGCGAGTTTCGTGCCAAAAGCCAATAGCCAGCGCAGGTCCTTGATAAGAAAGGCGTTGGGTAAATGGAAGGCAAACCCTGCGTTCACTGCTGAACAGAAATGAACATCCCGCACTGAACAATTGAACAGCCTCCAGGTTGACAATGAACAGTTCTGAACAACACTGAATGAGCCTCTGTAGGAGCGCGCTTGCTCGCTCCTACAAGATGAGCCCCATAAAAAAACAATAAAAAGAAGGTCACAGAAATGGCCGCACCTGCCCCACTGCTGACTCACGACACCATCATCCAGGACTCCTGGCGCCGCTGCCGCGCCTTTGGCCTGGATCATCAGAGCACGCCGAGCTTCGATCAACTGCCCGCCGAGGGCATCAGTCAACTGCTGGAAAGCCAGCATTCCCTGGTGCAGACCACCCACCAGGAAGTCCTGCCCTATTACGAGAACATCCTCAGCAACTCCAACTGCCTGATCATGCTCGCCGACAACCAGGGCCAGGTGCTGACCTCCTGGGGCACCCAACGTTTTATCGAGCCTAAACTGGCCCGAGGCTTCAGCGCCGGCGCCAGTTGGATGGAGCGCTCCAGTGGCACCAACGCCATCGGCACCGCCCTGGCCTGTGCCCAGGCAGTACATATCGAGCACGATGAACACTTCCTCAAGGCCAATCGTTTCATGACCGGCTCGGCGGCGCCGATCTTCGACGCCAAGCGCGAGATCATCGCGGTACTGGACGTGTCCAGCGACAGTTACCTGCCGCCGTCCCACACCCTGGGCATGGTCAAGATGATGAGCCAGACGGTGGAAAACCGGCTGATCCTCAACCTGTTTCGCGGCGAACATTTCCAGCTAACCTTCAATACTGGCCTGAGCAACCTCGACAGCCAGTGGGCCGGTTTGCTGATTTTTGATGAAAGCGGCCAGGTGCTATCGGCCAACCGCCGTGCCGACAACCTGCTGGGTATCAGCCTGTCGCGGGTGATGATCGACAGCCTGTTCAAGGTGTCGCTGCTGGAACTGCTCAACCAACCCGAAGGCTTGCCCTTCGCCCTGCAAGCCGCCGGGCGCAACCGCTTCCAATGCCTGTTGAAGCGGCCCAAACAGACGCCGATCCAGGCCCGCGTGTTTAGCGATCCAGCGCCCGCCGTAGCCACCCCTATCAGCCTCAAGACCCTGCACTTTGGCGACAGCCGTGTGGAAAAGGCCGTACGCCAGGCCGAGCGGCTGTTGGAAAAGGATATTCCGCTGCTGATCCACGGTGAAACTGGCGTCGGCAAAGAAGTGTTCGTCAAAGCCCTGCACCAGGCCAGCTCCCGCAGCCAACAAGCATTTATCGCCGTCAACTGTGCGGCGATTCCTGCCGAGCTGGTGGAATCGGAGCTGTTTGGCTACGAAAAAGGCGCGTTCACCGGCGCCAATCAGAAAGGCAGCATCGGCCTGATCCGCAAGGCCGACAAAGGCACTCTGTTTCTTGATGAGATCGGCGACATGCCCCTACCAACCCAGGCTCGACTGCTGCGGGTATTGCAGGAACGCTGCGTGCAGCCAGTGGGCAGCAGCGAGTTGTTCCCGGTGGACTTGCGGATCATCTCCGCCACCAACCGCTCGTTGCGCGCACAGGTACAGATCGGCCGCTTTCGCGAAGACCTCTATTACCGCATCGGCGGCCTGACCCTGGAACTGCCGCCCTTGCGCGAGCGCAGTGACAAGCAGGCGCTGTTCAAGCAATTGTGGCAACAACACCGTGAACCGACCCAATGGGCTGGGCTGAGCACCGAAGTACTGGCGCTGTTCGATCAACATCCGTGGCCGGGCAATTTGCGCCAGGTCAGCAGCGTGATGCAGGTGGCGCTGGCCATGGCTGAAGATCAGCCAATCCGGCCGGAGCACTTGCCGGATGATTTCTTTGTAGATCTCAACGTAGCCGCGCCGCTCCCCGCCAATGAAGTTCTGGATGACAACCTGGACCTCAACCAACGGCTAAAAGCGTTGGGTGGCAACATTTCCCATCTTGCCCGTGAGTTGGGCGTGAGCCGCAACACCTTGTACAAGCGTCTGCGCCAGGGTGACAGCTGACTCCTACGCTGAAGCGCAGATGTAGTCGATGACTTGACGAAACGTCCTATCAGTACTGACGAATAAGTCCGACTTCTTTCTCTTACAAACCTCTCCAAAGTCTCCCGCCTGATCACACAGCGCGAGGGACCGCCGATGTTGCAACCGACTAATGTTCTGGCCCATCGGGTGGCCTCTTGAATCCCCTGGCCAATAAAGCCATCGGCTTTCTGGTGCTGGCTGCCCTCGATTCGAAGACCCGAGACGTCGACTCCGTCCTTAACGACTTCAGGCAATGCCTGAATACCTATGAAGAATGGGCGGAGAGCTTCTGGAGCTTTTTGGCCCTGGATGTGGAGCAGGTCTTCAAGGTTGGGGATGAGGTTGCCCTTGTCGTCCCGACCGCGTCCAAAGCCCCCAGCAGCACCGTCGCCATGTGCTCGGCCAGCGGTTCGCTGACCCTGGTGCATATGTTTGAAAGCGCACGTTTTGTGCCCATCGGCAATACACCGGTGATGCTGCAAGCGCTCTCCCCGAATGGAGCCCCGATCGGCGAAGCCATTCACAAGACCATCGGCCCCAGCGGCATTCTTGAAGTCAGCGAATGCATTCGGGGCCAGCGTTACCAGATCACCTTCTACCCCGCTGTTTCCAGGGATCACGTCAAGGCGCTGTATGCCTCCTATCAGTCGGTCATCGGCCCGCTGGAAGGCTGGTTACGCAGTGAATGGACTGGCGCCTTCGAACCTCTATGGAACAGTTACTCCGAGGCCAACTTTCTCAAGCGCTACCAATCGCTGCACCAGGCGGATGTGCGGGGTTTTGAAGGTGCCCTGCACAACCTCTGGGACGACATCCAGCAACTGCACGCATGGCTGGCGGATCTCAAGCCCAACAGCGAAAAGCTGCTGCAGTACCTCACCCAGACCGAGCTTGATGAGCTGCTGAAGATGAGCAGCGAGGCGATTGCCAATGGGTTGCTGGCACTCAGCGACGAGCCGCTGCTGTTTATCTACCTGTCGGCGATTGTCAGTTGGGTTCGGATGCTGCCGCCGCCGTACATGATCGAGTTACTGGGAGAGATCAGCAGCGAGGTGCTGATCAACCTTCTACTGGCATGGGTCACCGGCGGTATGGGCCTGGCGGTACGCATGAGCACCCAGGTGCTGGGCAAGATCAAGTCCACCCGGGTGCGCCAGTGGCTGGAGCAACTGGCTAGACCGTTCGACGGGCCGCCATTGAGCGCCCATGCCGACGCGCTCAAGCCGATGTTGCTTAATACCCAGGCGGCGCCAATCAAGGTTGTGCCTAATGCGCCGTTAAAGATTACCCCTGCGTTTGCGGAGCCGATTGAAGTGCCGAACCCGGCACCTATGGTGCGGGGCAAGAAGACCCCGAGGACGACGCTGGTCAAGCAGGAGCCTCACGACGACGCACCGGCGCAATCGAAAAACCCTAACGGCGATGCAGCGGCCAGTGCCGATAAAACGGCGACTAACGGTTGCCCAGTGTCGATGGTTACCGGTGAGGAACTGCTGACCCTCACGGACGGTGAGCTGGACGGGCTTCTGCCGTTTGCCTGGACAAGGGTGTACCGCACCAGTGCGGTGGAAGTGGATTGCGGACTGGGGTTTG
>NZ_VOBG01000029.1 GCF_008369295.1 Pseudomonas sp. ANT_H4
TTTGAACATTACAACGAGCAGCATCCGCACAGCGCTTTGAACTATCGCTCACCGAGGGAGTTCAGGCGCTTGGCGGCAGCACCAATTTAACAGGGAGTTGGTGTCCGGTTTTGTAGGGGCAAATCCAACGCCCAAACCCACGCTGCCTTGGGTGAAGCCGGACTTGGCGTCGAGGATGAAACTCTGGGTCCACTCCTGCGCACCGCCCTGGGCCTTGGTCGGGTTGGTGAAGTTACGGTTGAAGAAGAAATTACGCAGGTTGAGGTTGGCGCTGGCGTCTTCCAGAAAGCCGTGTTCTTCGGCCAGGGCCGGGAGGGCGAGGCTGGCGACGGCGGTGGCCAACAGTAGTTTGCGGGCGTGGAGGGTGCTCATGAAGTCGGGTCTCTCTAATTGTTAGGGATGAAGCAAGGCATCGCCGCAACCTGGGGTCGCAGACAAAAAACGCGCTGGGAAAAGTCGGTGGAGCGATATCAGCCGGAGCGGACAGTCATGGTGGCCTATCTGTTGTTATTGGTTTTGCAGGTGCCGGCAATGGTGCGGGGGAGCGGTGGGGGGATTCAATCGGGAGGGGCGGGTTTTGGGCGGTGATCGACCGGAAGTCGTTGGAATGGTTTTTAGGGTGGCTTGTCCACAATGGCTTCATACCGCAAAGCAAAAAGCCCACCAAAAGGTGGGCTTCGTTTTAGCTAGGTGCTATCAGAACAACTTCAACTTCGGCGCTTCTTCTTTCAACGGCTCACTCTTCGCCGTTTGTTCACTCCAGCCGCCACCGAGAGCCTTATACAACGTCACTTCGCTGGTCAGCTGCGCCAGGCGGTCGGTGATCAGCGATTGCTGGGCACTGAACAGCTGGCGCTGGGCATCGAGGAAGGTCAGGTTGCTGTCGACACCAATGCGGTAGCGACGCTCGGCCAGACGGTAGTAGTCCTGGTTGGCGGTGACGAAGTCACGCTGGGCCTGCAACTGTTGGTTGTAGGTTTCACGTGCCGCCAGGCCATCAGAGACTTCCTGGAACGCGGTCTGGATCGACTTCTCGTAGTTCGCGACGTTGATCTCTTTCTGGATTTTCGAGTAGTCCAGGCTGGCGCGCAGGCTGCCGGCGTTGAAGATCGGAATGTTGATCTGCGGTGCGAACGACCAGGTCCCCGAGCCGCCCTTGAACAGGCCACCGAGATCCGGGCTCAGGGTGCCGGCATTGGCGGTCAGGCTGATGCTCGGGAAGAACGCAGCCCGTGCCGCACCGATGTTGGCGTTGGCGGCCTTGAGGTTGTACTCGGCCTGCAGGATGTCGGGACGACGTTGCAGCAGGTCAGAAGGCAGACCTGCCGGTACTTCGCTCAACAGGTCGTCAGCCAATGGCTTGCTGGCGAGGTTCGCCGGCAGACCGGTGCCCAGCAGCAGGGTCAGGCTATTTTCGTCCTGAGCCACCTGGCGGGTGTAGCGCGCCAGTTGTACCCGGGCATTTTCCACCGAGGTGCGCGACTGGCTCAGGTCCAGGGCCGAAGCCACACCGACTTCGTTGCTGCGGGAGGTGAGCTTGTAGCTCTCCTCGAACGCGCCCAGGGTGTCCTGGGTCAGTTTCAGCAGTTCCTTGTCGGCCTGCCAGGTCAGGTAGGCATTGGCCACGCTGGCCACCAGGCTGATCTGGGTTGTACGACGGGCTTCTTCGGTGGCGAAGTACTTCTGCAGCGCTTCTTCGCTCAGGCTGCGAACTCGACCGAACAGGTCCAGCTCGTAGGAACTGATGCCCAGGGTTGCCGAATACGAACTGGTGATGCCCGCTTCGCCAGTTTGCGAGGCCCGTGCTGGAACCCGCTGGCGGCTGCCGCTGCCATTGGCCGAAACCGCCGGGAACAGGTCGGCGCGTTGGATGCGGTACTGCGCGGCATAGGCGTCGATGTTCAGGGCCGCGACACGCAGGTCACGGTTGTTCACCAGCGCGGTCTGGATCAGCTGTTGCAGGGCAGGATCATGGAAAAACTGCTTCCAGCCCTGTTCGGCAGCGGCCTGGCTCGGCGCCTGGGCCGACGAATACGCCGGCCCTTGCGGGAACTGTGCGGCCACCGGCGCTTCGGGGCGCTGGTAGTCAGGTATCAGCGAGCAGCCACTGAGCACGAATGCCGTAACTGCCAGGGAAAGTAGCGACTTGCTCATTGGCCAGCCTCTTTAGAAATTTGCGTAGTGTCAGTCTTTTTCCGACTGCCGATGGCTGACACGGTTACGAAGAACAGTGGCACCCAGAAGATCGCCAGGACAGTGGCGGTGATCATACCGCCAATTACCCCGGTACCGATGGCGTGTTGGCTGCCTGAACCGGCACCCGTGGAGATCGCCAGCGGCAGTACGCCGAGGACGAACGCCATGGAGGTCATGATGATCGGTCGCAGGCGCATCCGGGAGGCTTCGATAGCCGCCTCGACGATGCCTTTGCCTTGTTCGTGGAGCTCTTTGGCAAACTCGACAATCAAGATGGCGTTTTTCGCCGCCAGGCCCACCGTCACCAATAGTCCGACCTGGAAGAACACGTCGTTGGACAGCCCCCGCATGCTGGTTGCCATCAGTGCACCGATAACCCCCAGCGGTACTACCAGCACCACTGCGATGGGGATCGACCAACTTTCGTACAGTGCTGCCAGACAGAGGAACACCACCAGCAACGACAGGGCGTACAGCGCAGGCGCCTGGGAACCGGATAGACGTTCTTCATAAGACAGGCCGGTCCAGGCATAGCCGACACCCGCCGGCAGTTGCTTGGCGATACGTTCGACTTCCGCCATCGCGTCACCGGTACTGTAGCCCGGTGCCGGTGTACCGAGGATTTCCATCGCCGCTACACCGTTATAGCGCGAGAGTTTCGGTGAGCCGAAAATCCATTGGCCCGAGGCAATGGCCGACAACGGTACCATCTTCCCGGAGTCGCTGCGCACGTACCATTTGTTCAGGTCTTCAGGGGACATACGGCCAGCGGCCTCACCCTGGATATAGACCTTCTTCACCCGACCACGGTCGATGAAGTCGTTGATGTAGCTGCCACCCAGGGCAATCGAAAGGGTCTGGTTGATGCTCGCCAGGCTGATGCCCTGGGCGCTGGCCTTCTCGTCGTCAACGGTCAGCTCATACTGCGGCTCATCGTTTACACCGTTGGGACGTACGCCTGCAAGAATCTTGCTTTGCGAGGCCAGGCCGAGGAACTGGTTGCGTGCCGCCATCAACTTGTCGTGGCCGACGCCGCCCTGATCCTGCAGGAATACGTCGAAACCGGTGGCGTTACCCAACTCCAGTACCGACGGTGGCACGATGGCAAACACCATGGCGTCCTTGAAGGTTTGGGAGAAGTAGCCTTGGGCACGCTTGGCCACTTCGAACACCGACATCGATGAGTCGCGCTCATCCCATGGCTTGAGCATGACGAACGCCAGGCCCGAGCTTTGGCCACGACCGGCAAAGTTGAAGCCGTTTACGGTGAACACCGACTTCACGGCCTTGCCTTCGCCAGGTTCGCCTTCCTTGTCGAGCAACAGGTAGGCACGCATGTCGTCGATGACGGTCTGGGTACGCTCGGCCGAAGAACCGACTGGCGTCTGCACCTGGGCAAAGATCACACCCTGGTCTTCCTCGGGCAGGAACGCGCTCGGAATACGGGTGAACAGCCAGATCATGCCGGCGAGGATGAGAATGTAGACCAGAAACGATGGAAACTTGTGCTTGATCATGTTGCCGACGCCGCGCTCGTAGCTCAGTACGCCACGGTCGAAGGTACGGTTGAACCAGCCAAAGAAGCCGCTCTTGGGCTGGCCGTGTTTTTCCGGATCAATCGGCTTGAGCATGGTGGCGCACAGGGCCGGGGTGAAGATCAGGGCAACCAGTACCGACAGCGCCATCGCCGAAACAATGGTGATGGAGAACTGTTTGTAGATCACACCGGTGGAGCCGCCAAAGAAGGCCATGGGCAGCAGTACCGCCGACAGCACCAGGGCAATACCCACCAGGGCGCCCTGGATCTGGTCCATGGACTTGACCGTCGCCTCCTTGGGCGACAAGTGCTCCTCGGCCATTACCCGCTCAACGTTCTCCACCACCACGATCGCATCGTCCACCAATAGACCGATGGCCAGGATCATGCCGAACATGGTCAGGGTGTTGATGGTGAAACCGAAGGCCGCGAGGATCCCGAAGGTACCCAGCAATACCACCGGCACCGTCATCGTGGTGATGATGGTGGCGCGGAAGTTTTGCAGAAACAGGAACATCACCAGGAACACTAGGACGATCGCTTCGACCAGGGTACTGACTACCCCGGAAATCGATTCGGTCACCACTGGGGTGGTGTCATACGGGATCACGGCTTTCATGCCTGGCGGGAAGAACGGTTCCAGGGATGCAACCGTGGTGCGGATGGCCTTGGCGGTGTCCAGGGCGTTAGCGCCGGACGCCAGTTTGATCGCTATGCCGGAAGCTGGCTTGCCGTTGAACTGCGCACTGATGCTGTAGTTCTGGCCGCCCAGTTCAACACGAGCAACATCGCCCAGGCGAACCTGGGAGCCGTCGGAGTTAACGCGCAGCAGGATCTTTTCGAACTGCTCGGCGCTTTGCAGACGGGTCTTGCCGATGATGGTGGCGTTCAGTTGCGTGCCGGGCAGGGCAGGCAGGCCGCCCAGTTGACCGCTGGCCACCTGTACGTTCTGCGCCTGGACGGCGTTGCTGACATCCACTGGAGTCATCTTGAAGTTGTTCAGCTTGGCTGGGTCCAGCCAGATACGCATGGCGTACTGGGAGCCGAAGACCTGGAAGTCACCCACGCCAGAGGTCCGGGAAATCGGGTCCTGGATGTTGGAAACGATGTAGTTGGAGAGGTCGTCCTTGGTCATGCTGCCGTCTTCCGACACCAGACCGATCATCATCAGGAAGTTCTTCACCGCCTTGGTCACGCGGATACCCTGTTGCTGCACTTCTTGTGGCAGCAATGGGGTCGCCAGGTTCAGCTTGTTCTGCACCTGAACCTGGGCGATGTCCGGGTTGGTACCCTGGTTGAACGTCGCGGTGATGGTCATGCTGCCGTCGGAGTTACTGTCCGAGGAGATATAGCGCAGGTTGTCGATACCGTTGAGCTGTTGCTCGATGACCTGCACCACGGTGTCCTGCACGGTTTGTGCAGAAGCGCCTGGGTAGGTGACCTGGATGTCGATCGCTGTTGGAGCGATGGCCGGGTACTGGTTGATGGGCAGCTTGAGGATCGATAGAGCGCCGACCAACATGATCACCAAGGCAATTACCCAGGCGAAAATGGGGCGGTCGATAAAAAATTTCGACATGAATTACTCCCCTTTGCCAGCAGCGGCAGCAGGAGCAGCAGTACCGGCGGCCGTGGCGTTTTTGGCGTCTGTGACCTTGACCTCGATGCCCGGCTTGATGAACTGCAAGCCTTCGGTGATCACGCGGTCACCGGCATTCAAGCCTTTTTCCACCAGCCAATAGGCGCCGGTGGTGCGGTTGGCGACCAGTACACGCTGTTCAACCTTGTTGTCCTGGTTGACCACCAGCGCGGTCGGGATGCCCCGCAGGTCACGGGTCACGCCTTGCTGCGGTGCCAGGATGGCCTTGCTGTTCACACCGGCCTGCAGTTGTGCGTGGACAAACATGCCCGGCAGCAGGGTGTGGTCAGGGTTGGGGAACACGGCGCGCAGGGTCACGGAACCGGTGCTTTCGTCCACCGAGACTTCGGAGAACTCCAGTCTGCCTTCCAGGCCGTAGTTGCTGCCGTCTTCCAGGGTCAACTTGACCTTGGCAGCGTTGTCACCGGCTTTCTCCAACTGACCGCTTTCCATGTCGCGACGCAGTTTCAGCAGTTCGGTGGAGGATTGCGTGACGTCGACGTAGATCGGGTCCAGTTGCTGGATCACTGCCATGGCGTCGGTCTGGCCGTTGCTGACCAGTGCGCCTTCGGTGACCGAAGAACGACCGATACGCCCGGAGATCGGGGCAAATACCTTGGTGTAGCGCACGTTGATCTGGGCCGTTTGCAGGCTGGCTTCCGATTGCATGCGGTTGGAAACGGCAGTGTCGTACTCCTGGCGGCTGACCGCCTGCTCGTTGACCAATAGCTTGTAGCGGTCGGCAATCGATTTGGTCTGCGACAGGCTGGCCTGGGCGCTTTTGAGGGTGGCCTCATAGACCGACGGATCGATCTGATAGAGCTGCTGGCCTTCCTTGACGTCGGCGCCTTCCTTGAACAGACGCTTGAGAATGATGCCGTTGACCTGAGGCCGAACTTCCGCGATGCGGTAAGCCGTGGTGCGGCCCGGTAGTTCGGACGTCAGGGTGAAGGCTTGCGGTTGAATAGTGACCACGCCGACCTGAGGGGTTTGAGCGGGTGGAGCCGCCTCTTCCTTTTTACATCCGCTGAGCAGCGATGCCAGGGCGACGGCAGTGACCAGGGCGGTAACAGCTGGCTTAAGTTGCATGAAGATCCTCGGGTCAGGTACGCAGGATGCGCACAAGAAGTGTGGAAGGGTAAAAAACAGGCACTGAGTGGATAAGTAGCTTGCTACGCAATATACTTACGTTCATGGTTGTTTGTAAACTCTTGACAGGTTTCCCGGATTCGTCACAACTCTCCGTTGAAAGCCTAGATTCTAGTACGTTCGGCACCCATGACGGTGTTGTCCCATAATTATTCAGATGGTCGTTGTCGACCACCCCAAGTGTCCTGATTGAGGTTTTACTGCCATGGTTCGTCGTACCAAAGAGGAAGCTCAGGAAACGCGCAGCCAGATACTTGAGGCCGCCGAGCAGGCTTTTTACGAGCGCGGGGTTGCGCGAACCACGCTGGCGGATATCGCGGCGCTGGCAGGCGTGACGCGTGGTGCCATCTACTGGCACTTTAGCAACAAGGCCGACCTGGTGCAGGCGATGCTCGATACCCTGCATGAGCCGCTGGATGAAATGGCCAGGGCCAGCGAGAGCGAGGATGAAGTCGACCCGCTGGGCTGTATGCGCAAGTTGTTGATTCATCTGTTCCATCAAGTAGCCCTGGACCCGAAGACCCGGCGCATTAATGAGATTTTGTTTCATAAGTGCGAATTCACCGATGAAATGTGTGATCTGCGCCGTCAGCGTCAGACGGCCAGCCTGGAGTGCAACCTGTGCATCGGCCTGGCCCTGCGTAACGCGGTCCATCGCGGGCAACTTCCGGAGAATCTCGACACCGTACGCGCCGCGGTGTGCATGCATGCCTATATCGACGGAATCCTTGGCCAGTGGCTGCTGGTGCCTGACAGCTTTCAGTTGCACCAGGAGGCAGAGCGTTGGGTCGACATCGCGTTGGACATGCTGCGTTTGAGCCCTAGCCTGCGCGATTAAGACAAAATGCGTAATTGCGTCCAGTTGTGTCAACAGTAAAGATCAGGGTGGGTCAATCGTCTCTTTGCCTGATTTTGTGGAATGACTTTATATATGGGCTGGCGCAGGGTTGATAGGAAGTCGACTAAGTATTTTGTAGCGATATTGTTGCAAGGCTGTGAAGGAATGTTTCCCGCCGCTCTGTGAGCGAGCTTGCTCGCGAAGGTCGTTAACGATAACGGACGTGCAGAAAAGCCCCGGTTCTCACAAGCCGGGGCTTTTGCGCTTTAGCGGATCAGAGCGCCAAAGTCGGGTAGTCGATGTAGCCGACCGGGCCCTTGGCGTAGAAGGTTTCCGGATGCGCTTCGTTTAGCGGTGCATCGGCCTTCAGGCGAGCCGGCAGGTCCGGGTTGGCGATAAACGGTACGCCGAAAGCCACCGCGTCTGCCTTGCCCGAAGCCAGCCAAGCGTTGGCGCTGTCTTTGGTGAAGCGTTCGTTGGCGATGTACGGGCCGCCGAACGCTGCTTTCAGTTGTGGGCCCAGGCTGTCGCCGGCTTCTTTTTCACGGGAGCAGATAAATGCGATGCCGCGTTTGCCCAGTTCCTTCGCCACGTAGGTGAAGGTCTGTGACAGGTTCTCGTCGCCCATATCATGGGAATCGGCACGCGGTGCCAAATGCACCCCCACACGGCCGGCGCCCCAGACTTCAATCACGGCGTCAGTCACTTCCAGCATCAGCCGTGCACGGTTTTCCAGGGAGCCGCCGTAGTTGTCGGTGCGCTGGTTGGTGCTGCTTTGCAGGAACTGGTCGAGCAGGTAGCCGTTGGCGCCGTGGACTTCCACGCCGTCAAAGCCAGCGGCCTTGGCGTTTTCGGCACCGACGCGATAGGCGTCGACGATATCGGCAATTTCAGCGGTTTCCAGGGCGCGTGGCGTCGGGTAATTGGCCAGCGGACGCACCAGGCTGACGTGACCTTCTGGCTTGATCGCACTTGGCGCGACCGGGGTTTCACCGTTCAGGTACGACTCGTGGGAGATCCGGCCGACGTGCCACAGTTGCAGGAAGATCTTGCCGCCTGCGCCGTGAACGGCCTTGGTGATGTTGGACCAGCCGCGAACCTGGTCGTTGGACCAGATACCCGGCGTGTCCGGGTAACCCACGCCCATCGGCGTCACCGAGGTGGCTTCGCTGAGGATCAGCCCGGCGGAGGCCCGTTGCACATAGTATTCAGCCATCAGCGCATTGGGAACGCGGCCTTCATCGGCACGGCAGCGGGTCAGTGGCGCCATGATGATGCGGTTGGACAGTTCCAGGTCGCCCAGTTTGATTGGATCGAAAATAGTCGTCATGGGATACACCCTTCTCTTTAGTGATCAGTTGGTAGCAGGGGCCAGGTCGGCATCGCCGCCCTGACGGAAAGTAATCAGCGTTACCAGCAGCGCCAGCACCGCGAGGGCGGCTGCGGCCAAGGGCACGCTGGTCAGGCCAAAGCCATGGGCGATGACGCTGCCGCCGACCCAGGCGCCGAGGGCGTTGCCGATGTTGAAAGCGCCGATGTTCAGGGTCGATACCAGGTTTGGCGCGGCCTTGCCGAAGGTCACCACGTTGATCTGCAGCGCCGGCACGGCGGCAAACGAAGCGGTGGCCCAGAGGAACAGGGTGATTTCAGTCGGGATCAACGCGACGCTGGTCCAGGTCAGTACGGTGGAGATCACCGCCATGCTGATAAACACGCCGATCAGGGTGGCTGCCAGGCGCTTGTCCGCCAGCTTGCCGCCGATGATGTTGCCCACGGTCAGCCCCAGGCCAATCAGCAGCAGGGTCCAGGTCACGCCTTTGGGTGACACCCCGGTGACATCACCCAGCAGCGGTGCGACGTAGGTAAAGAGGGTGAACATCGACGCCGAAAACAGCGCGGTCATGGTCAGGGACAACCAGATGCCAGCGCCCTTGAGGGCCTTGAGTTCAGCACGCATGTCGAGTTTTTCCTCGTCACGCTTGGCTGGCAGAAAGCGGATCAGGCCGATCAGCGCGATCACACCAATTACCGTTACGGCGAAGAAGGTCGAACGCCAGCCAGCTTCCTGGCCCAGTGCGGTACCCAGCGGCACGCCGAGGACGTTGGCCAGGGTCAGGCCGGTGAACATCAGGGCCACGGCCGAGGCACGTTTGTTGGCTGGCACCAGGTTGGCCGCTACTACAGAACCGATACCAAAGAAGGCGCCGTGGCACAGTGCGGTCACGACACGGGCAAACATCAGCACGTTGTAATCACTGGCCAGGGCGCAGAGCAGGTTGCCGATGATGAAAATGCCCATCAACGCTACCAGCGCGGCTTTGCGTGGCAACTTGGCGGTAGCCAGTGCCATGAAAGGTGCGCCGATGGCCACGCCCAGGGCGTAACCGGTCACTAGCCAGCCGGCGCCGGGAATCGACACACCCAAGTCGGCCGCTACATCAGGCAGCAGGCCCATGATGACGAACTCGGTGGTGCCAATGGCGAAGGCGCTTAAGGCCAGTATGAGTAGCGAGAGAGGCATTGTCGGGTCCTGTTACAGCGGTGGGCTGAGTTCTTCGGTGATGGCTTGGATGACGGCTTGAATCACGTCTTCATTACGTCGGAAAAAGTGCCACTGGCCGGCTTTCTGGCTGGAGATCAGTCCTGCCCGTTGCAGGGTGGCCAGGTGCGCCGAGACGGTGGACTGAGAGAGGCCGCAACGCTGGTCGATTTGCCCGGCGCAAATGCCGTACTCGTGGTTGTGCAGTTGTTCGGGGAACTGCACTTTCGGGTCTTTCAGCCAGTTGAGAATGTCTCGCCGTACTGGGTGCGCCAGGGCTTTTATTATTTCGTCGAGGTCAATGGACATGGCAGTGCTCGGGTTTTGTAAAACGTTATATCGCGATTAGGCGAACTTTAAATCGTTATATTGCGATATACCAATATGATTTTGGTCTTACAGACGACCAAATCGATATATCGGGTTATAACGATATGTTGATGACAGTGCTAAACTGCGCAGTATGAATTATCTCGCACATCTGCACCTTGGCGGCCAACTTCCTGCGCAACTGCTGGGCAGCCTCTATGGCGACTTCGTCAAAGGGCGCCTGCAAGGTCAGTTCAGCCCGCAAGTCGAGTCGGCCATTGCACTGCATCGCAGCATTGACCGGTTTACCGACAGTCATCCGCAGATAGGGGCGGCGCTGTCGCGCTTCAGCCTGACCCGGCGGCGCTACGCCGGCATCGTCCTTGACGTGTTTTTTGATCACTGCCTGGCGCGGGATTGGGCGTTGTACGCCGATCAACCCCTGGAACGCTTTACCACCGAGGTTTACCGGGTACTGGCCGCCGAACCACAATTGCCGGGGCGGCTGGCGCAAATTGCACCGTATATGGCGGCGGATGACTGGTTGGGCTCCTACCGCGAATTTGCGGTGATGGAGCCGGTGCTTCGGGGGATTTCCCGGCGCCTGACACGGCCCGAGGAACTGGGCCATGCCATGGAGGAGTTACGGCTGTTGTATGAGCCGTTGAGTGAGGACTTCCGGGTGTTTTATCCCCAGTTGCAGGTGTTTGCCGCAGAGCACATTGTTTAGGCAGCGACCAACTCCCCCGCTCGCCGTGGTTTGGCCGGTTGTACCACCTCGCCAAACAACGCCTTCTGCACCGCCTGCTGCGCCTGGAACGCCAGCGCTGCCCGTTCCTGGCCGGCACAGGCAATCGGCTTGAGCAGATGAATTTCCACATCGCCCTGGTCATTGCCGAACAGGCGCATCAGGTGCGACAGCAAATCATCGTCGCCAATAAAGGGGGCGAGTGGATCGATATGCCCATCGCGCAGATAACGAATCGCCACTGGCTGCAGTGCCACGTCGGCATCAATGGCACTGGCCAGCAGCCGCCCATGAAAGGTGCGCAGGGCGCGGCCGTCGGTGGTGGTGCCTTCCGGGAACATCAGCAGCGGGTGCTTTTGCTCCAGATGCCGGGTCATCTGTTTACGAACCAACTGGCTGTCGCCTGAACCACGGCGGATAAACAGGCTGCCCGCTTTTGCCGCCAGCCAACCAGCCACCGGCCAGGTGCGCACTTCGGCCTTGGACAGGAACGACAGCGGCGCCACCATGCCCAGCAGCGGGATGTCGGTCCAGGACACATGGTTGCTGACCCACAGCATCGGCTGTTGCGGCAACTCACCCTGAACGGTGACACGAAAGGGTAGGGCATTACCCAGCCGCGCCATGAAAAACCGCGACCAGCGCTGACGCCGAACCATGGAGTTGGCCACCCCCAGTCGCTCGAACAGGCCAAACACGCTGGCCATCGTCAAGCCCAGCGCCACCACCAGCAGCACGCGGGCAATCCGCCCGTACACCCGCAGCCGGCCCATCACATGGCGGCCTTGAAGTGGCGGGCATAACGCGGGCACAACTCGTCGCGCTTGAGCAGGATAAATACGTCGGCCACCTGAAAGTCCTCGTCCCAGCACGGTTCGCCGCAAATCTTCGCTCCCAGGCGCATATAGGCCTTGAGCAATGGCGGCATTTCAGCGATGACGTTGGACGGTAAGTCCAGGGTTGGTAGCGGTTTTTTCGGCTCGGCCCGCAGGTGCTCGTTGCACAGATAGCGCTCGCGCAGGCGCTGCATGATCGCGTGAGCCTGGATGCCGCCGTCTTGCATCGCAATGCTCGCGCAGCCCATCAGGTAGCTGTAGCCGCCCTGGTTGAGGACTTCGGCCAACTCGCCCCAGAGCACGGCGATGGTGCCGCCGTTGCGGTAGGCCGGGTCGACACACGTGCGCCCGATTTCCAGGATCGGCCCCTGCAAGTGGCGCAGGCCGTGGAGGCTGAACTCTTCTTCACTGTAGAACCGGCCCAAGGTGCTGGCGGCCTGGTGATCCAGCAGGCGAGTAGTGGCCACCAGTCGACCGCTGTTCAAATCCCGCACGCCGATGTGGCTGCAGTGAACATCATAGTCATCCATGTCCAGACCCAGTTCAGCGCCTTTGAGCTTGGCATTGAACTCGCCGCTGAACACGTTGAAACGCAAGGCCTGGGCTTCCTGCAACGCCTGGGCGCCGATCAGGCGTTCGGCTTGCAGACGGCGTTCATTGCCGGTGTCGCTGATGCGGGCGATCTGAGTCATGGCGAGTCTCCAGGTGCCGGCCAGGGTTGCGGCCAGTCGACTTTGTTGTGCAAAGTCAGGCTATGTACCCCCGGTGTCATCTCCATGAAGTTACGGTGACGCTTAGATGACAGGGCTCTGGCCACGATTCTGATGGGGGGCTGCCGGGAGCATTGGTATCTATGTGAATGAGTACATATCCGTTGCTGCAGCAACGGCGGCTTGGGGTTACGTCCTTTCTGCTTTTCTATGAGCGAGCTTGCTCGCAAAGAACCTGAGGGCTCCGAGGTGATTCAAAATGCCCGTGTCATTGTTAACAAGGGGCAGTAGATCCGTTTTTGCTTTTCGCCACTCAGGTCGGCTACCAGGCCGCCGTGCTTTTGATCTTGATCTTGATCTAAGGCGCCCCGTTAACCACGATGGCAATGCCGGAGTGAAGGCATGCCGAGCCACAGCGAGGCACCAAGTGGTGGGGCAAGAGCGTTTTGCTTACTTTTGCGCTCTTTAAAAGTGAGCCGTTGTAAGAGCGCAACCTTAGGCAGCCATTACCGCAGCACGGATATACACACGGACCCCTCACCCGGCCTGACGCAAAACCGTCATTTACCTCAGCTAGGCTCGCGGGTTCGAATGCCCCCTGAGTCCCCGTCCATGTTCAAAGGCCTGTTGTGCGCCGCCCTGTTGTTCGCCGTCACGGCTCACGCCCAAACCTGGCCTATCAAAGACTGGTCCCAAAGCCCACAACTTGCCGGCCCGGCCACCCGGGCCCTCGACGACTACGCCTTCCCTCCCCGTGACGACACCACCCGCAAGGGCATCCGCACCGACGCGCTGCTGGTCATTCGTGACGGTGAAGTGATCTACGAACGTTACGCAGCGCCCACCACGACAACGACCCCGCACCTGACCTGGTCCATCAGCAAAAGCCTGATGGCCACAGTGCTGGGCGTGGCCTATGGCGAGAACCGCTTCAAATTGACCGACCCGGCCGCGCGTTTTTACCCGCCGATGAAACAGCATCCGGCTGTGACCATGGCCGACCTGCTGCACTGGGCCTCGGGCCTGAATTGGCAGGAAGACTATGAGTACGCACCGCTGAAATCCTCGGTGGTTGCGATGCTCTACACCCGTGGCCGCGCCGACATGGCGATGTTCACCGCCGACACCGGTACCTTCAGCGCGCCGGGTCAGGCCTTCCGTTACTCCAGCGGTGACAGCAACCTGCTGTCCGCCGCATTAAAAGGCATGCTCGGCCACAAAGCCTATGTCGATTACCCGTGGACCGCGCTGTTCGATCCCTTGGGCATCCGCAACGCCACTTGGGAAAGCGACGCTGACGAAACCTTTATCGCCTCGTCCTACGCCTACCTCACCGCACGGGACCTGGCGCGGATCGGCCTGTTGATGGCGCGCGGCGGCCGTTGGCGTGAACGCCAGTTGCTGCCCCAGGAATGGGTAGCCTTCAACCGCCAGCCCTTTGACAAGTACACGCCCGGCCAGGACGAAGCCGTTCCTGGTGGTCATTGGTGGCTCAATCGCGAAGTCCAGGGCGCCGCGAGGCCTTGGCCAGATGCTCCCGCCGATACCTTCGCGGCCCTGGGTCACTGGGGGCAGGCGCTGTACGTGATGCCCGACGAACACCTGGTGATCGTGCGCTACGGCGACGACCGCGACGGCAGCTATCGCCATAACGAATTGCTCAAGCGTGTGCTCGCCGCCGTGGCCCAACAGGTGCAACCATGATCCGCCGTCGTCCGTTCAGTAGCCTGATGATCGTGCTCATGCTGGCCCTGTTGGGCTGGGTTTGGCACGAACGGGCCAACCTGCAAGCTTTCCCGGACATCATTGCGGCCTACACCGCCAAGGAGTACTGCTCCTGCCGTTATGTGCAAGGCAACCCGGCCGAGTATTGCCAGGGTTATGTAAAGCAATACGTGCCCACCAGCGCCTTCGTCGACAACACCGAAAAGCGCTTGGTCATCGTCAGCGGACTGGGCCGCACCCACAGCGCCCAATGGCTGGACGAACGCCAGGGTTGCCGACTGACACCCTGATGTTCCACAGGGTGGAACCACCTTTGATTGTCCTCGCGTGCCCATCGCGGTTATCTGACGGTGTGCCACGAACGCGCTGCTGCGCGCCGCGAAAAAGAACGGGAACACCCGCCTGCGAGGAGAATCACCATGAGCCCACACCAGCACATTCTGGATTGGCTGAGCGATGTCGCCAGCGACCTGCACGCCGTGCGCCAGGACATCCACGCGCACCCCGAATTGGGCTTTGAAGAAAACCGCACCTCGGCCCTCGTAGCGCAATCCCTTAGAGACTGGGGCTTTGATGTCCACACCGGTATCGGCCAGACCGGCGTGGTCGGTGTGCTGCGCAACGGTAGCAGCTCGCGAAAACTGGGGATTCGCGCCGACATGGATGCGCTGCCGATCATCGAAAACACCGGCGTCGCCTACAGCAGCCAACACAGCGGTTGCATGCACGCCTGCGGTCACGACGGCCACACCACCATGCTGCTGGGCGCCGCTCGTTACCTGGCCGCGACCCGTCAGTTCGACGGCACCCTGAACCTGATTTTCCAGCCCGCCGAAGAAGGCCAAGGCGGCGCCGAAGCGATGCTCGCCGACGGTTTGCTGGAGCGTTTTCCCTGCGATGCGCTGTTCGGCATGCACAACATGCCGGGCCTGCCCGCCGGCCACCTGGGCCTGCGGGCCGGGCCGATGATGGCGTCCCAGGACCTGCTGACCGTGACCCTCGAAGGCGTCGGCGGCCATGGCTCCATGCCGCATCTGACGGTGGACCCGCTGGTGGCGGCGGCCAGTATGGTCATGGCCCTGCAGACGGTGGTGTCGCGCAATATCAATGCCCAGGAAGCTGCAGTGGTAACGGTTGGCGCCTTACAAGCGGGCCAGGCAGCCAACGTGATTCCCCAGCAAGCGGTGCTGCGCCTGAGCTTGCGGGCCCTTAACGCGCCGGTGCGCGAGCAGATGCTGGAACGGGTCAAGGCGATCATCCTGACCCAGGCCGCCAGTTTTGGCTGTACTGCACAGATCGAACACCGCCCGGCCTACCCGGTGCTGGTCAACCACCCCGAGGAAACTGAATTCGCCCGCCAGGTCGGCGTCGCCTTGCTCGGCGAAGCCGCCGTCGACGCCAACACCCCCAAACTGATGGGCAGCGAAGACTTTGCCTGGATGCTGCAACGCTGCCCCGGCAGTTACCTGTTTATCGGCAACGGCGTGTCGCGGCCGATGGTTCACAACCCAGCCTATGACTTCAACGACGACATCCTGCTGACCGGCGCCGCCTACTGGGGCGCGCTGGCCGAGAGCTGGCTTAAGCCTGCCTGACGAAACATTTTTTTCTGCCGCTGGACCTTTCCCCAACAGGTTGAATGGAGTGTTTTCATGCAGACTTCAATAAAAAGTGTGTCCCGTACCCGGCAAGTGGTCGCGGCGGTGATCGGCAACGCTCTGGAATGGTACGACTTCATCGTCTACG
This sequence comes from Pseudomonas sp. ANT_H4, assembly GCF_008369295.1. Taxonomy (GTDB): domain Bacteria; phylum Pseudomonadota; class Gammaproteobacteria; order Pseudomonadales; family Pseudomonadaceae; genus Aquipseudomonas. The sequence continues at coordinate 15,973 of NZ_VOBG01000029.1, forward strand.
GCTTTCTGGCCAGCATCATCGCTCGGCAGTTTTTCCCCTCTGACGATGAATACGCGTCGTTATTGATGGCCCTGGCGACCTTCGGCGTCGGCTTCTTCATGCGCCCGGTGGGTGGGGTTCTGCTGGGCATGTATTCGGACCGCAAAGGTCGCAAGGCGGCGATGCAACTGATCATCCGCCTGATGACGGTGTCCATCGCGTTGATTGCCTTTGCGCCCAACTACGCCGCTATCGGCATGGGGGCGCCGCTGCTGATCGTCGTGGCGCGCATGCTCCAGGGTTTTGCCACGGGCGGCGAATACGCCAGTGCCACGGCGTTCCTGGTGGAAAGCGCACCGGCCCATCGCAAGGGGTTGTATGGCTCCTGGCAGTTGGTGGGGCAGTGCATGGCGGTGTTTGGCGGCGCGGCGATGGTGGCGCTGGTCACCCACTTCTTTTCTCCCGAAGCCCTCGACCTGTGGGGCTGGCGCCTGCCATTTATCTTTGGTCTGCTGATTGGCCCGGTGGGCTTGTGGATTCGCCGGCACATGGAAGACCCCGAAGAATTTATCGAGGCGCGCAAACAGGCCCGAGGCCCGGCGCCGACGCTGATGCAAGTCATCCGTGATCACCGGCGCAGCATCCTGGTGTCCATGGGCCTGGCGTGCGGGGCGACGGTGTCGTTCTACGTGGTGCTGGTGAACATGCCGACGTTTGCCCACAAGAACCTTGGCCTGCCGCTGGATCAGGTGCTGATGGTGCAGATGTTCGCGGTGGCGCTGATGACCGTGGTCATTCCGTTGTCCGGCCTGCTCTCGGATCGGCTCGGACGTCGACCGGTATTGATGGCCTTCACCCTGGCGTTTTTTGTGATGGTCTATCCGCTGTATGTCTGGGTCGCGGCGGCGCCGTCCATCGAACGGTTGCTGGTGATGCAGGTGATGCTGTGCACGGCCATTGGCGGCTTTTTCGGCCCGGCGCCGACGGCCCTGGCCGAGCAGTTTCCCATTGAAGTGCGCTCCACCGGCGTGTCGGTGGCCTACAACGTGGCCGTGATGGTGTTTGGTGGCTTTGCGCCGCTGATCGTGACTTGGCTAAGCAAGGTCCTGGGCACTCCGGTGGCACCGGCGTTTTATGTGCTGTTCGCTTGCGTCCTGACACTGCTGGGTACTTACTGCATGCATGAGGCGCCACGGGCTTCGAGACCGGTGCCATTATCCAGTGAGGTCAAACCTTGAGTCCTGAGATTGTTGAACTGGATGCCGTGCAACTGTCACGGGCGATCCATGCCCGGCAAGTGTCCTGCCATGAAGTGATGCAAGCGTACCTGGCGCAGATCGAGCGCTTCAATCCGGCGGTCAATGCGCTGGTTTCATTGCGTTCCCACGAGGATGTGCTGGCCGAGGCGCAGGCCTGCGACCGGGAGCTGGACAAGGGCCAATCCCGTGGCTGGATGCACGGTATGCCCCAGGCGATCAAGGACCTGGCGGCCACCAAGGGCTTGCGCACCACCCTTGGTTCGCCGCTGTTTGCCGACCAAGTACCCTCTGAAGATGCGATCAGCGTGGCGCGGGTGCGGGCCAGCGGCGCGATCATTATCGGCAAGACCAATGTCCCGGAGTTCGGCCTGGGTTCGCAGACCTACAACACGCTGTTCGGCACCACCGGCAACGCCTACGACCCGACGCTTGTGGCGGGTGGCAGCAGCGGTGGGGCAGCAGTCGCCCTGGCGCTGCGCATGCTACCGGTGGCCGATGGCAGCGACATGATGGGATCGCTGCGCAACCCAGCGGCGTTCAATAACGTGTTTGGTTTGCGCCCATCCCAGGGCCGCGTACCCCATGGGCCGGCGCCAGAGTTGTTTGTCCAACAACTGGCCACTGAAGGCCCGATGGGCCGCAGCGTGGCGGACGTGGCGCAGCTGTTGAGCACCCAGGCGGGCTACGACCCTCGGGTGCCGCTGTCCCTCAAGGATGCTCCGGCAATATTTGGTCAACCCTTGCAGCGCGACTTCAAGGGCGCGCGCCTGGGCTGGCTGGGGGACTACAACGGCTATTTGCCGATGGAAGATGGCGTGCTGGATTTGTGCGAGTCGGCCCTTGGCGATTTCACTGCGCTTGGTTGTGCTGTCGAAAACTGCCAGCCGGATTTTGCCATGCAACGGCTGTGGCAGACCTGGCTGGTGCATCGCCACTGGCTGGTGCAGGGCAGCCTGGGCGCCGCTTATGCTGATCCACAAAAGCGTCGTTTACTCAAGCCCGAAGCGCAATGGGAAGTGGAGGGCGGCTTGCTCCTGAGTGCGGCGCAGGTGTACCAGGCGTCGGTCAATCGCAGCGACTGGTACCGCGCCCTCGGCAAATTGTTCGAACGTTACGATTTCCTGCTGTTGCCCACCGCCCAAGTGTTCCCTTTCGATGCACAACAACCTTGGCCGCGCATCGTTGGCGGGCGTGAAATGGATACCTATCACCGCTGGATGGAGGTGGTGATCGGCCCGACCCTGGCCGGTCTGCCGAGCATGAGCATCCCGGTGGGCTTCAACCCTCAGGGCCTGCCCATGGGCCTGCAAATCATCGGCCCCGCCCAGGCGGATCGGGCGGTATTGCAGCTGGCTTATGCCCATGAACAGCTGACGCATTGGGTGCAACGGCGTCCTCCAGCGTGCCTGGTCTCGACCGGCTGAGTCGTAGTGGGCCTGTATCTTGCTGTGAAAAAAGATCATCCGCAGGCTAAAGGAGATCGACCTATGGGCAGCAACGCCGACACGGGCACCGTGCGTTCAGTGGAGCGGGCGCTGGCAATCATCGAGTTGCTCGGCGAGCATCAGGCGCTGGGGCTGGAAGAGTTGCATTACCTGACTCACTTACCCAAGGCCACGGTGTCGCGGATGTTGCTGACCTTGCAGGAACAGGGCTGGATTTTCCGTGGCTTGAGCGACCGGCGTTATCGCTTGAGCGCCCAGCGACTATTTGGTGATACCCAGCAACGCTTCAAGCGCCACCTGGTGGAAAGCGCGGCGCCCTGGCTGCTGGATCTCAGCGAGCGCACCGGGCTGGTGGTGGACTTGTCTAGCTTTGACGGCGAGCGCCTGGAGGTGATGGAAAGCGCGATCCCCACGGTGTTGCGCAAGCTCTATCCGAACAACTGCCAGATCGTCGGCCAGCATGCCAGCCTGTTTCACTCGGCGATGGGCAAGGCGTGCCTGGCGCAACTGTCACACGATGAAGTGCAGCGCCTGGCTGGCCGTGATCAGGTGGCGGCGGATGAGCAGTACCGCGCTTGCGAGCAATCCCAGCATCAGGGCTTTGGCCAGCGCACCGAAGGTCATTGGGAATACCCGGTGCGCCTGCCGTTCCTGATTCGCGCCGTGGCCTTGCCGGTGCGCGCCAATGGCCGGCTGGTGGGCAGCATGGCGCTGCACTGGCCGATGCACCAGGCGCCGGTGGAGCGGGTGTTGAGTTTGCACCTGGCCAGCCTGGCATCGACGGTTCGGGATGTGCAGCAGGCGCTCTGCCTGTAGGCGTCCCCCTCGCGCCTACACGGGGTCTTTGCTACTGTTCGCTCAGGTTTTTCGCCCCATGAGTCCTTATGTTCAACACGGTCCTGTTCAAACCCTTCGCTTTCTTGCTGCTGGCCGGTGCCGTCGTGCCTGCCCACGCTGACTGGTATCTGGACAACGAATCCTCACGCCTGTCGTTTGTCACCACCAAGAACACCAACATCGCTGAAGTCCACCGCTTTCTGGTGTTGCACGGCAAGGTCGACAGCAAAGGCGCGGCGCAGCTTGAGGTTGAGTTGGAGTCGGTTAACAGCGGCATTCCCCTGCGTGACGAGCGCATGCGCAATGAGCTGTTCGAGATCAAGACCTTTCCCGACGCGTTGGTCAGCGCCCAGATCAATCTGCAACCGATCAACGACCTGGCCGCTGGCGCGCAACTGGAGCTGCGCCTGCCACTGTCGGTGACGTTGCACGGCAAGACCCAGACCTACGACAGCGAACTGCTGGCGACCCGCCTCGATGACCGGCGTTTCCAGGTGGTGACCCTGGAACCGCTGGTGCTCCACGCCGAAGATTTCGACCTGCTGCCAGGGGTGGCCGCCTTGCGTAAAGCGGCGGGCCTGGAAGCGATCAGCCTATCGGTGCCGGTGGGTGCGGTGCTGATTTTCACGGCGCGCTGACATGAGCGGCGCGGTGTTCCCGTGGCGCAGCGCCAACCGTTTCGAGTTGTTGATCGACGGCCCCAATTTTTTCCCGCAGATGCTGGTGGGTATTGCCCGCGCCGAACAACAGGTGGAGCTGGAGCTGTACCTGGTGGAGGCGGGCGCTTGTGCCGAGGCCATGGTCCAGGCACTGGTTCAGGCAGCAGAACGCGGCGTACGAGTGCGTTGCCTGTTCGATGATTACGGCAGCCTGGCGTTTACCCTTAGCCTGCGTCGGCGCTTGATCGATGCCGGTGTAGAGCTGCGTTTCTACAATCGCCTGAGCTGGCGCCGTTGGGTGCGCAACTTCTACCGCGATCACCGCAAACTGCTGTTGATCGACCAGACCGTCGCCGTCGTTGGCGGTACGGGTGTGACCGACGAATTTTGGACGCCGGGGCAAGATACCTGTGACTGGCACGAGGTGATGGTGAAAATCACCGGCCCCCTGGTGCTGGACTGGCAGGCGTTGTTCGACCGGCAATGGCTGGCCAACGATGACCGCACCGCCTGGAAGCCTGCGACCAACTTTGGCCTGCCGCGTTTGCCCAAGGTGCCGGCCACCGGGGATGGTCTGGGCCGGGTGGCTTACGCTGACGCCCGTCAACATCGCGATATCCTGCAATCGTTAATCCGCGCGCTGAACAGCGGCCAGCAGCGTATCTGGCTGGCCACGCCGTACTTCCTGCCCACCTGGAGCGTGCGTCGTTCCCTGCGCCGGGCGGCGGGGCGTGGTGTCGATGTGCGTTTGCTGCTCACCGGGCCGCGTACCGATCACCCGTCGGTGCGCTACGCCGGGCACCGTTACTACCCGCGTCTGCTCAGGTCTGGGGTGAAGATCTTCGAATACCAGCCGTGCTTCCTGCACCTGAAGATGGTGCTGGTGGATGACTGGGTGAGTATCGGCTCGTGTAACTTTGATCACTGGAACCTGCGCTTCAACCTGGAAGCCAACCTGGAAGCGCTGGACCCTGCGTTGACGCTGGCGGTGGCGGGCAGTTTCGAGCGCGACTTTGCCCAGAGCCAGGCGGTGAGCCTGGAGGTATGGAAGGCGCGGCCGTTATGGCGACGGGTCAAACAGCGGGTGTGGGGTTGGATTGACCGGTTGGTGGTCAATTTGCTGGACCGAAGAGGCTAAGAAGCTGTTGTAGCGAGAAGGCTTATTGTGGCGAGCGGGCAAGCCCGCTCGCCATAAGGGAACACATCACTTCTTCTCTGTTAGAGCAATTCAAAGCTCTGCTGCTTCACATCCAGGGAGTCCAGCCCGATCTGTACATTGAACTCGCCCGGTTCTGCGGCGAATTTCAGCTGGGTGTTGTAGAACTTCAAGTCTTCCTCGGTGATGGTGAAGTGCACAACGCGCTCTTCCCCAGCCTTGAGCATGATCTTCTGGAAGCTTTTCAGCTCCTTGATCGGGCGAATCATCGAACCGGCCACGTCCCGGATATACAACTGCACCACGGTTTCGCCATCCACCTTGCCGGTGTTTTGCACCGTCACGCTGGCGTCGAGCTTGCCGGTCTTGTTCAGGGTGGTGGACGACAGCGCCATGTCCGACAGGCTGAAGCTGGTGTAGCTCAGGCCATAACCGAACGGGAACAGCGGCCCGGTGGTGTCATCGAAGTACTGCGAGGTGTAGTTGCCCGGTTTGCCCGGCGTAAACGGCCGGCCAATGCTCAGGTGGTTGTAGTAGGTAGGGATCTGCCCTACCGAGCGTGGGAAGGTGATTGGCAGCTTGCCCGACGGGTTGTAGTCGCCGAACAGCACGTCGGCAATGGCGTTACCGCCTTCGGTACCGGCGAACCAGGTTTCCAGGATCGCGTCAGCCTGTTGGTTCTCTTCGAGAATCGACAGAGGACGGCCATTCATCAGCACCAATACCAGCGGTTTGCCGGTGGCTTTCAAGGCCTTGATCAGGTCCCGCTGGCTTTGCGGGATGTTCAGGTCGGTGCGGCTGGACGATTCGTGGGACATGCCACGGGACTCGCCCACGGCCGCAACGACAACGTCAGCCTGCTTGGCGGCCTTGACCGCTTCGTCGATCATCACCTGCGCCGAACGCGGGTCGTCTACTACTTCCGGGGCGTCGAAGTTGAGGAAGTTCAGGTAGTCGACCACCGCTTTGTCAGCAGTGATGTTGGCGCCTCGGGCGTAGATCACCTTGCCTTTTTCGCCGATGACGGCGTTCATGCCGTCCAGCAGGGTCACCGATTGCGCGGGTTTGCCGGCGGCGGCCCAACTGCCCATCATGTCGATCGGCGCCTTGGCCAGCGGGCCCACCAGGGCGATGGTGGCGGATTTTTTCAACGGCAGGGTGTCGTTCTGATTTTTCAGCAACACCAGGCTGCGGCGCGCTACGTCACGGGCTTCGGCGCGGTGCAGGCGGCTTTCGGCGTAGGTGTCGACCGGGTCATCCTCGGCCTTGCCGATACGCAGGTACGGGTCGGCGAACAGGCCCATGTCGTACTTGGCGCCGAGCACTTCGCGCACAGCGTTGTCGATGTCGCTTTGTTCGATCTCGCCGGACTTCAGCAAAACGGGCAATTCCTTGCCGTAGAGCTGGTCGTTCATGCTCATGTGGATACCAGCCTTGATCGCCAGTTTGGCCGCTTCGCGACCGTCTTTCGCCACGCCGTGCTTGATCAGTTCGAAGATGGCGCCGTGATCGCTCACGGCCAGGCCCTTGAAGCCCCACTCTTTGCGCAGCAGGTCGTTCATCAACCAGGTGTTGGCGGTGGCGGGCACGCCGTTGATGGAGTTCAGGGCCACCATCACGCTGCCGGCACCGGCCTTGATCGCTGCGTGGTAGGGCGGCAGGTAATCCTGGTACATCTTCACCGGGCTCATGTCGACCACGTTGTAGTCGCGACCGCCTTCCACCGCGCCGTACAGGGCGAAGTGCTTGACGCTGGCCATGATGCTGTCGGCCTTGGCGGCGCTGGTGCCCTGGAAGGCCTTGACCATCACCTCGGCAATGCGCGACACCAGGTAGGTGTCTTCGCCAAAACCTTCGGAAGTTCGGCCCCAGCGCGGGTCGCGGGAAATATCGACCATCGGCGCGAAGGTGATGTCGAGACTGTCGGCAGCGGCTTCCTGGGCAGCAACGCGCCCGGAGCGGCCAATAGCGTCCATGTCCCAGCTGGAAGCGAGGGCCAGGCTGATGGGGAAAATGGTCCGGTGGCCGTGGATCACGTCATAGGCGAAGAACATCGGGATCTTCAAGCGGCTGCGCATGGCCGCGTCCTGCATCGGACGGTTTTCCGGACGGGTGATCGAATTGAAAGTGCCACCGATGTTACCCGCGGCGATTTCCTTGCGAATCATTTCCCGAGGCATTTCCGGGCCGATGCTGATCAGGCGCAACTGGCCGATCTTTTCATCGAGGGTCATCTGTTTCATCAGGTCGCTGACGAAGGCGTCCTTGTCCTTGAGCGCAGCAGGCTTTGTCTCGGCAAATACGGGGTGACTGGCTAGAGTGGCAACAAGGCCGAGCAAACACAGCTTCTTCATGGATATCCTTTTTTTGACTCACTGTGCAGAGCTGACTGGGAGCGCTGCTCGGCCAAAATGTGGGGAGCGTCTATTGTTGTTCGGGTGTTGTTCAGATAAATGCAGCACACTTCTGAACTCTTATTCGCGCTGGGCATCTTTTAGCTGATTGCCTCGATGCAATCCAGTGGTGGCAGATTATGCCCCAAGCGCGTGATGAAAGGGTTAGTCGTCAAATTCCATAGGGTCGGCAGGAGAAACACCATGCAAGCAGCACAAGGTTTTCGATGGGGCTGGAAAGCCGCGGCATTGCTACTGATCAGCACGGTGCTGAGCGGTTGCGGCATCAACAAGATTCCCACTCTGGACGAACAGGCCAAGGCTGCCTGGGCCCAGGTGCAGAACCAGTATCAACGGCGTGCTGACCTGATCCCCAACCTGGTGGCAGTGGTCAAGGGCTACGCCGCCCATGAGCAGGACACCCTCACCGCCGTGATTGAAGCGCGGGCCAAGGCCACCTCGATCCAGGTCGATGCCAGCACCCTCGACAACCCGGAAAAACTCAAGCAGTTCCAGCAAGCCCAGGATGGTTTGAGCGGCGCCCTCAGCCGTTTGATGGTGGTGTCCGAGCGTTATCCGGACCTGAAGGCCAACCAGAACTTCCTGGCCCTGCAATCGCAGCTTGAAGGCACGGAAAACCGCATCAGCGTGGCCCGTCGCGACTTTATTGCTGCTGTGCAGGCCTACAACACCGAGATCCGTACCTTCCCCGGTCGCCTGTGGCACAGCGTGATGTACAGCGACTTGCCGATTCGCGCGAACTTCGAAGCTACCAGTGCCGATGCCGATAAAGCGCCGCAAGTGAAGTTCTGATCAGGCTTCAATGAGGTGTAGATGCGTGTACTAAGGATAGGCCTGGCGCTGTGGCTCCTGGCATGTGTGACCACCGCCCAGGCGGCGCTGACGTTTCCGGCGCTGACCGGGCGGGTGGTGGACAGCGCCCAGATGATCGACCTGGCGGTGCGCGAGCAACTGACCCAGCAATTGCAGGCGCTGGAGCAAACCAGCGGCGACCAGATCGTGGTCGTCACGGTGCCCGACCTGCAAGGTGTGCCTATTGAAGACTACGGTTATCAATTGGGCCGCCACTGGGGTATCGGCCAGAAGGGCAAGGACAACGGCGCGCTGTTGATCGTTGCCCGGGATGAGCGCCAGTTGCGCATTGAAGTCGGCTACGGCCTGGAAGGCGTGCTCACCGATGCGCAGTCCTGGGTAATCATTAATCAGGTGATTGCTCCGGCGTTCAAGACCGGCAACTTCAGCAAGGGCATCAGTGACGGTGTCGCGGCAATGCTGCAGGTGGTGGGCGGCGACCCGCTGGCTGTGCCGGCCCATGTGGCGGACGCCAACTTTGCCAAGGACAATCCGGTGTTCTCCATCGGCTTGTTCATTATGCTGCTGGTGGTGTTGTGGCTGTGCAATCGCATGGGGCTGCCGGTAGGCGCGATCCTGCTGGCGATCCTCAGCAGCAGTGGACGTGGCGGCGGTGGCGGAGGCGGCGGGTTCCGAGGCGGCGGTGGTGGTTTCGGCGGTGGCGGGGCCTCGGGCGGCTGGTAATGACAATAACTAAAGAGCATCTACAACCATGGCATTACTGAGTGAACATGAGCAACGCCAGGTCGCCGAAGCGATTGCCAAGGTCGAGCAACAGACCGACGCGGAGCTGGTGACCGTACTGGCGGCCCGCGCCGACGACTATGCCTATATCCCGCTGTTGTGGGCCAGCCTGGTGGCGTTGGTGGTGCCGGGTATCGTGCATTACCTGTCCGGCTGGCTGACCATGCACACCTTGCTGCTGGCGCAATGGGCGACGTTCATCGTGCTGTGCCTGATCTTCCGCTTGCCGAAGATCACCACCCGGCTGATCCCACGCTCGGTGCGTCATTGGCGAGCGTCGAACCTGGCGCGACGGCAGTTCCTGGAGCAGAACCTGCACCACACCCTGGGCCGCACTGGCGTGCTGATCTTTGTCAGCGAGGCCGAGCGTTATGTAGAGATTCTGGTGGATGACGGCATTTCCAAACGCCTGGATAACAGCAGTTGGGACGCCATCGTCAGCGCTTTTACCCAACAGGTGAAACAAGGCCAGACCTTGGCCGGGTTTATCGCCTGTATTGAAGCCTGCGGGGAATTGCTCAAGGTGCATGTGCCAGTGACGCAGGCGCGTAATGAGTTGCCCAATCGGTTGGTGGTGCTCGAATAGCGATCAGCCTCCTACCGTTGGGGAAATAACTCCGTGCCCTGGCGGGCTATCCCCCCTAAAATGCCCGGTATTCCCAGCCCGAGGCGTTTTTGTTCATGTCTGTCACCGCTAAACCTGCCAGCCCCGCGCCGGATCATCATGCGCAGTTCCTGGAACTGCTGACCGAGAGCCTTGAGCAAAACGCCTTTATCAAGCTGGTGCTGGCCAAGTACGTTGGTGAAGAAGCCGAGCTGCAACGGCTGATCATCAAGCAACTGACGGTCAAGGATCAGCCTTGCCTGTCCTTCGTCTACCGCTACAAGACCCGCGACATCACCAAGAACTTCTCCCTTGAAGAGGGCGTAGCGACGATTGCCGAGCTGTTGCCGGCTTTGTTCAAGAACGCGCACCTGCTGTCGGTCACCGACGAAGCCCAGTTGGAATACAGCAAGAAGAACAAAAGCTCGCTGTTCAAAAGTAAACCGCAACAGCTGCGCGAAGCACCGTCTGCCGAGCACAACCGCGAGAAAAACCGCTTCCTCGACCTGAACCGGCCGTTCCTCGCCGACCTGGGCGTGACCAACGCCAAGCACGAGCTGATCCCGGCGATGTCGCGCAAGTGGAAGCAGATCAACAAGTTCATCGAGGTGTTCAGCCATGCGCTGACCACCTCACCGTTGCAGCTGGATCAGCCAGTGCGGGTCGCAGATTTCGGTTCGGGCAAGGGCTACCTGACCTTCGCCATTCACGACTATCTGCGTAACACCCTCAAGGCCGACGGCCAGGTGACCGGCGTCGAGTTGCGCGAAGACATGGTGACGCTGTGCAATAACGCCGCTGCCCGTCTGGAACACACGGGGCTGGTGTTCAAGTGCGGTGACGTACGCACTGTGGCGCCCAGCGAATTGGATGTGATGATCGCCCTGCATGCCTGCGACATCGCCACCGACTACGCGATCCATACCGGCATCCGTTCCGGCGCGTCGATCATCATGTGCTCGCCGTGCTGCCATAAACAGATCCGCTTGCAAATCCAGAGCCCGGTGTTGCTCAAGCCGATGCTGCAATACGGCCTGCACCTGGGCCAGCAGGCGGAAATGGTCACCGACAGCCTGCGGGCGCTGTTCCTGGAAGCCTGCGGCTACGAGACCAAGGTCTTCGAGTTTATCTCCCTGGAACACACCAACAAGAACAAGATGATCCTTGCCGTCAAACGCTCGGAGCCGGTGGACAATGCCCAGTTGCTGGTGAAAATCCAGGAGCTGAAGGCGTTCTACCACATCACTGAGCACTGCCTGGAAACCCTGCTGCGGGCGGATGGTTACTTGAACTGAACACGCCCCTTTGTAGGCGCGGGCTGGCTCATGCAAAGGGCGATGTAGTAGCGGGTCATTACCTGGCTCAAACGCCGGGGTCTATCTTGGCTACTTCTGTCTGCCCAACCGTTCAACCGGAGGAATGCCCCCATGGCCGCGAAAAAAATCCTGATGCTGGTCGGCGATTACGTCGAAGACTATGAAGTGATGGTGCCGTTCCAGGCGCTGCTGATGGTCGGTCACACCGTCCACGCCGTCTGCCCGGACAAGCGCGCCGGCCAGACGGTGCGCACGGCGATCCATGATTTTGAAGGCGACCAGACCTACAGCGAAAAACCCGGCCACCTGTTTGCCTTGAATGCCGACTTTGCCAACGTTGACGCCGCCGACTACGACGCGCTGCTGGTGCCCGGCGGTCGCGCTCCTGAATACCTGCGCCTGAATGAAAAAGTCCTGCAACTGGTGAAGGCTTTCGACCAGGCTGGCAAGCCCATTGCGGCCGTGTGCCACGGTGCGCAGTTGCTGGCGGCGGCGGGTATTCTTGAAGGCCGCGAATGCAGCGCCTACCCGGCGTGCGCGCCGGAAGTGCGACTGGCGGGCGCTACGTTCATCGATATCCCGGTGACCGACAGTCATGTCCAGGGCAATCTGGTTACGGCCCCGGCCTGGCCAGCGCATCCGAGCTGGCTGGCGGGTTTCCTCGGCCTGCTGGGCACGAAAATTACCTTGTAAACCGGAGGTCATCGCCATGTGCGAGCTGTACGTCAAGGCCGACCCGATTCTCTACGAATCCCGCTCGCGCTCCCTGCGCATCTGCGGGGTAGTGACCACCCTGCGCCTGGAAAACCAGTTCTGGGACATCCTCGGCGAAATCGCCGCGGTGGATGGCATGACCACCAATCAGTTGATTACCAAGCTGTATGAAGAAGTGATGGATTACCGGGGGGAGGTGGTGAATTTTGCTTCGTTTTTGCGGGTGAGTTGTACCCGCTATTTGAGCAAGCAGCGCGCCCAGATACCGGGATTGAGCCTGGTGAGCACCAAATCCGAAGCACTGAAGATTTAGTTGGGCAACGGGCCGGTCTTCACACTGGCCCGTAGATACTCTGTTCCTCGGTGCTGGGGGCTGATCTGATGGCGGTGGTGTGGTCGACGTAGCCTCGCTGGGGCTCGACAACTGCGATTTTTGTGCAGATATTCCCTCGTAGCAGCGGTCGAGTGAAACGAGGCCGCGTTCGAGGACGCAGTCCTCGTAAAATCCAGCTACGTAGCCTCGTTCCACTCGTCAACTGATACGGCTGTTGACGCGGTCCTGTATTTCAGAAAAACCGCGTCACGCTGATCTTGGCATTGCGTCCTACGCTGTAGGCACTGTCACCGCTCAACGCCGGCAGGTAGCTGCGATTGAACAGGTTGTCGACGGTGAAGTTGACCTCGGTGCCTTTGAGATACGCCTGTTGCGGTTTCCAGTTGGCGAACAGGCCCTGGGTATCGTAGCTGTCGTTGGCGTATTGGTCATAGAACCTGTCACCGAGGGAGCTACCGATACCTTCTGAGTATTTGTCACTCGGCAGGCGGTCGGTCTTGCGCACGAACTGCCCTTGCCAGCCCACTTTCGCGTCCCAACTCGGGATTTTGGTGCCCACCACAGCGACCCATTTGGCCGGTGGAATATCACGGGCCCAGACGTGGGTGCCCCATGGGTTGGTGTAAGGGTTTTCCCGTTTGCCGGTGGTCCACGAGTAGGTCAGAGAGCCGAACAGGTAGGTTGAGTCGTAGTAGCTTTCGACCTCGAAGCCCTTGATGGTCATGCTGCCGACGTTGCGGTAGTTGGACATGGCCGGCATGCCCTTGCACGACTCGGAAATCGTCCCACCGACAATTGTCTGATTCTCACAGCCCACGCCGGTGGCCTTGAAAATCTCGTCTTCGATCTTGTTATGGAACAGCGTGGTGCGCAGTTGCAGGTTGTCGCCTTTGGCGATGACGTTGGCGAAGTCGGTGATGTTGCCCACGGTGATGGCAGTAATGCGTTCCGGGTCGAGGTCGACGCTGGTGGCGGTGCGGTTGCCCAGGCCCTGAACTTCGTACTGTTCGTCGATCACTGGCGCGCGCCAGGTGCGGCTCCAGTTGGCAAACATCGCCACGTCCGGCGTGACTTTCCAGAACGCCGCCAGGCGCGGCGACCAGCCGGTGTAGGTGCGGTCGCTGTAGTCGTGGCCGAAGGACGGATCGGTGTTGCTGTAATACGGCGCATCGTTTTCTTCGCCGCGGTTGCGCACATGGTCATAGCGCAGCGACGGGGTGATGGTCACGTCGCCCAGAGTTACCGCGTCCTGGATGTAGAACGCATTGGTGTCGACCTTGCCGTGGGGCATGAAGGCCGGCTGGAAATGCCCGTAGTTGTATTTGGGGGTGTCGTAGGTTGCGCCTGGCATCCAGCTTTCGGTTTGGCGGATGTGCTTGCGGATCTGTACGCCGGTGGTCAGCGCATGCTCCAGCGGTCCGGTGGCAAACAGGCTGATGTTGCGCAGTTCGAGGATCTTGTCCTTGTAGGAGGTATCCATCTTGCGCCCACCGGTGGAGAGGCCGAAGAAGGCCGTGGCGTCGCGTTCGTCGGTCTGGTCGGTATTGGACTCCGAGTAGCTGAGCTTCATGTCCACCAGCGGGTTGTCCAGGGGCTGGTATTCGTACTTGCCGGACCACGTGGTGTCGACGGTATCGCGGCTGGCCAAAAAGCGTTTCAGCGCGCCCTTGTAGCCATAGCGGTCGATGTTGGCCTGGCTCGGCGGGTCCGGGTAACTCTTGGCTGAGAACGGCGTCCAGCGCTGACTGTTGGCACGGGAATAGGACATGCCGACGCTGTGCTCGTCAGTGAGGTGCATGTTCAGCTTGAACAGTTTGCCGTCGACATCCTGGGCGCTGTTCGGCAGGCGCTTGGGGTTGATCGGAAACCGATTGCTGGGATCGGGACGGCTATCTGCCAGCTTCATATCGTCGCCGTCGCGCTTGGTCAGGTAGGCCAGGGCATCGAAGCGGCCGTCGTCGGTGCGGCCATAAACGGCGCCGCTGTAGACCTGTTCGTGGTCGTTGCTGGAGTAACCGTACTTGAGCATGGCGCCGCTGTTGCGACCGTCCTTGAGCAGGTCGGGGGCATCCTTGGTGATCATGTTGACTGTACCGCCAAACCCGCCGTTACCGGTGAAGGCCGAGTGCGGGCCTTTTTCCACCTCGATGTTTTTGATCAGCTCAGGCTCGATAAATACCGTGCCCTGTTGATAGCGCTCGAAACCACTTTTGGTCGCGCCATCGACGGTCATCGGTACGTCTTCGGCTTCGCCCATGCCACGAATATTGATGGTCTGGCCGCCCGGCTTCATCGAGCCGCCCATGCTTACACCCGGCAGCGTCTGCAACAGGCTGGGAATGTTGTTGGGCTGGTAACGGTCGATATCGGCCTGGGTCAGGGTGGAACGGCCTACTGTGCTGGAGTCGACTTGATTGCCGGTGCCGATCACGCTCAAGGCGTCCAGTTGCACGATGCTGCTGGAGGTCTTACTTTCTTCGGGGCGCACGACATAGGTGCTGCCCACTTTGATCAGGGTAAATTCGCCATTTTTCAGCAGGGTGCGGATCGCCACTTCCGGGGTGAAATCGCCGTTGATGGCTGGCGCCTGGATGTTTTTCAACCGGTCTTCATCAAACAGCAGCTGGATTTTCGCCTGTTGCGCCACTTGGCTCAGGGACGTGGCCAGGGATTGGGCCGGCAATTGCAGTTTGAACGACTCGGCCTGGGCCGTGAGGCTGAAGGCCAGGCAGGTGGCGATCAGTGTCGGTCGAAGAAACAGGTGTTGAGCATGGCAAGGCGCGCGAAACATGAAATCCCCCAGAGCGGCTAAGTAGCCAAAAAGGCATGCGTATCAAACGCAGACCGGAGGAAGACGCGGCAGGAAAAAAAATCCACACATGCGAATGCAAAATATTCTCAAATGGTGGCGGGCTGTCTTACTTGCGCGCTTCGATCCTGATTTTTCCGTCGGTCAGGGCCACGGTTTTTACTGGCAACAGCGCCGGTAGCGCGTTGATCAGTGCGTCTGGGTCATTCACATCGAGATTGCCCGAGACTTTCAACTGCGCCACCGCGCCATCGGCCAGCAACACGGCTTTTGGTCGATAGAGCCCCAACTCGTCAATCAGGCTGGCCAGTTCGCGGTTGCGAAAGGACAAATGCCCGCTGCGCCAGTCAGCAACCTCACCGGCGGCCAGGATTTGTTGTTGCAGGGTGCCCTTGGCATAGCTGTAGATGGCGCGCTGCTGTGCACCCAGCAACGTGGCGGTCGCCTTGCTGTCAGGTTCAAAGGCGACTTGACCGTGGGCGACGCTGACCACCAATTGTTGCTGACTGCGCCGTACATCGAACCCGGTGCCCACCACCCGTACATTGGCATCACCGGCGCGCACGAACAGTGGTCGCTCTTTATCGGCGGCTACCTCCAGGTACAACTGGCCCTGGTCGAGGTAGACGATGCGCTGGTGCGCGTTGAAATCAACCCGCAACCGGGTGCTGGCGTTGACGTACAAGGTGCTGCCATCTGGCAAGTTCAGCGTACGCATGCCTTTGTCCTGGGCGGCGACCGCTGTCTGATAGACCCCGCGCGGTGCACCGATATTGCTCGCCAGCAGGGCACAGACCAACGCGGCCGCCACGGCCAGTGCCGGGCGCCAGGGTGCGAGTTTAGGGGTGGGCAGGGCAACGGGTTTATTCAGCTGTTGCAACTCTGCAAGGTCGGCCCACAACTGTTCGAACTCGGTGTAGGCACGGGCATGGGCTGGTACCGCCTGCCAACTGGAAAATGCCTTGCGATCGGCGTGGCTGCCGCCGTTGCGGTTGCGCGCAAACCAGCCGGCGGCCTGGGCATCGATGGAGTCGTGCTCGTCAATTTCACGGCTATCGATGTCGCTCAAGCGGGTCATTCTGGCTGCTCCTTGCCGTGTTCTCGTTGAAGTCGCTGCTTGCAGTGCAGCAGGGCAAAGGCGATGTGTTTTTCCACCATGCTGATGGAAACGCCCATGCGCTCGGCGATCTGCGCCTGGCTCAAGCCTTCGAAGCGGTGCAGCATAAGGGCTTCTCGCCTGCGGGGCGAGAGTTCGGCGAGGACTTCTTTCAACTGTTCCAGGCGTTGGGTGCGTTGGGCGGCGGCCATGGGGTCGTTTTGCTCGTCAGTGACCGGCTCGGCGTCCCGTTCGGCCTGTTCGTTGTGAACGATGTGCCGCACCTTCTGTTTACGCCAATGATCACGCAGCAGATTGCGTGCCATCTGAAACAGAAATGCCCGTGGCTGCTCGACCTTGGCCCGGTCGCGGTAATCCAGCCATTGGGTAAAGACATCCTGGGTCATGTCTGCCGCGTCGCTGGCGTTGTCCGTGCGTTTGCGCAGGTAATGCAGGATGTCTGCATAGAACCCGCGAAAGGCATCGGCCGACAACGGGTCGGGCTTGAGACGAGGCATGGATATCCTTCTTGACGAAGCGCAGTGCAGCAAGGTCGCGAATGATATCGAGAATTATTGTTATTTGTCTCCAGGAAAATACATAGCCTCACCTGAGAAGATCGCTCCCATGCAGAGCGTAGGAACGATCGTTCGTTTACTTGAGCGTTGCCAACAACCCCTGCAACTGATCGACACCTGCTTCACCCAACGCAAATACCGGTAACCTTGGGTCACCCGCTTCTAACCCGGTCAGCCGCAGCCCGGCCTTGATCGTTGCCGGCAATCCACCTTTGAGGATGAAGTCCAGCAATGGCAACTGCCGATAAAACAGCTCCCGCGCCTTGCTCAGGTCATTGGCCAGTACCGCTTGGTACAAATCGAGATTGAGTTGTGGGATCAGGTTCGGTGCGGCGGTGCACCAACCTTTGGCACCCGCCGCAAAGGCTTCCAGGGCCAGCGGATTGCAGCCGTTGTAGAACGGCACCTGGCCGTTGCCGAGGCGTTGCAACTGGTGCATGCGCTGAATATCACCGGTGCTTTCCTTGACCATGGTCACATTGTCGACAGCCTTGACGATGCGCAGGATCAACTCCACCGACATATCGGTGCCGCTGGTGGCCGGGTTGTTGTAGAGCATGATCGGCACGCCGATGCTGTCGCCGATGGCTTGGTAGTGGGCGAGGATTTCCGCTTCGCTGAGCTTCCAGTAAGAGGCGGGTAATACCATCACCACATCGGCGCCATGACTTTCGGCAAAGCGCGCACGACGCACAGCCTTGGCGGTGGTCAGGTCGGAGACGCTGACGATGGTCGGTACCCGTTTGGCGACTTTTTGAATGCTGTAGGCGCTGACTTCATCCCACTCTGCATCGCTCAAGTAGGCGCCTTCGCCAGTGCTGCCCAACGGCGCGATGGCATGCACGCCGCTGTCAATTAAGTGGTCGATGGAGCGGCCCAGGGCGTCGAGGTCAATGCGCTCGCCGCCTGCGCTGAACGGGGTGATGGTGTAGCCGATGATGCCGTGAATAGTTGGGCTGGACATGGAGAATTTCCGGTCGAAAAGGGCTTCAGTTCAGGCAGTCGGCGTGTTGACGCAGATTCTGTCGAGCGTAGTAGTTGAACGCAGCACCGTGGCGCTTTGGCTTGGAGATCCAGTCATGGGCTTCGCGTCCCAGTTCCGGCAGGATCGGCTTGACGATGCCGGCGGCCATGGCCAACAACTGCAACTTGGCCGCCGGTTCGATCAACTGCGCAATGACGCAGGCCTCTTCGATGGTTGTACCGGTGGACAATTGGCCGTGATGGGACAGCAGGATGGCGCGCTTGTCCCCCAGCGCCGTAGTGATGATTTCGCCTTCTTCGTTGCCCACCGGCACGCCGGGCCAGGCTTCAAGAAACGCGCAATCTTCGTACAGCGGGCAGAGGTCCATGTGGGAAACCTGCAGCGGCACTTCCAGCATCGATAGCGCGGCGATGTGGGTCGGGTGGGTGTGGATGATGCAGTTCACATCCGGCCGGCCACGGTAAACCCAACTGTGAAAGCGGTTGGCCGGGTTGGGCATACCGTGGCCTTCGAGGACTTCAAGGTCTTCGTTGACCAGCAGTAGGTTGCTGGCGGTGATTTCATCAAAGCCCAAGCCCAGTTGCTGGGTGTAGTAGGTGCCGGGTTGCGGACCACGGGCAGTAATCTGCCCGGCCAGTCCCGAATCGTGGCCGTTTTCGAAGAGAATACGGCAGGTCAGGGCCAGCTTTTGCCGGTCGGTCCACGTATTATCCGCTAGGGTGTTTTGCATCTGGCTCAGTGCTTGCTTGACCAGTTGAAAGTTACCTGTCCAAAGTCGAACGCGGCCTCAACACCCCGTCGATTGCGGCTGCCCTGAAACTGGCCAAGGCCTTGAACGTGAAGGTCGAGGAGCTGTTCAGCGAAGACAACGTCAGCCTCGACAGCTACAGCCTGGTGCGCAGCCACGAACGTCAGCCGCTGTCCGGCACCGAGGCGTCACCCGGTTACGCGGTGCTGGCCCATCAGGTCAGCGAGCGTAGCCTGTTGCCGCTCATCATTTATCCGCCGGCGGAGTTTTCCGACAAGACCTTCAAGGAGCATCTGGGGGAGGAGTTTCTGTTTGTTCATGAAGGCCAGGTTGAAGTGGATTTCATGAATGAGAGAGTGATTTTGGAGCGGGGCGATGCGCTGCATTTCAATGCGCAAAAGCCCCACCGAATCAGGTCGGTGGGGGAAGTTCAGGCGCAGTTGTTGGTGGTGGTTCACAGTATCGAAGAGTGATCCGATCAGCGCTCGACCGGCACCGACAGCGCCGGATCGCCGAGCGCATGCGTGCGCGCATCAAAAAACCGCAGTTCCACCGCCATCCCCTCAAACAGCTCTGCATAACGCCGCTTCTGCTGCTGGATAAACCCTGCGCTGCGGCCAAACACCGAAATTGCCAGGGTTTTGACCTTCGACTGTCGGATCGCCTGCACCAGATGTAAATCCTGCGCGTCCAGGTGATGACCGAAGATGCACAGCGCGCCGGTATGGCTCAACAACTGCTCGTAGCAAAACGACAGGTAATCCGAACTGCGGATGGTCTTGAGCTTGTCCTCAACCTTGCCCTCGCTGACAAACAGCGGCACATCGTCCAGGGTCTTGATCGTATTGTTGATAGCAAAACTGCTGAGCAAGGTGCTGTCGGTGGACGGCAATTTGCGTGCGGTGCCATCGAGGTTGCGCACCAGATGCAGGCCGCCGTGCAGGTACAGAATGCGTGTAGCGTCGGTGGTGGTATTGCGCAGGTCGAAGCTGGCATCGGCGCTGCGAAACAGGTCGTCGATGCCAGGGGTTTGCAGGATTGCCCAGTAGTTGAGCAAATCGTAGTTGCTGGCAAACACCGTTTGATAACTGGCCAGTTCCTGGTTGATTTTCGCCAGCGTCGACGGCTGCACCAGGCGCCATGGAATGTGTACGCCATGGATGGTGTTGATCAGCGCTTCCTTGATTGCATAGTAGCGATTACGCGGCGCGGCCGAGCTGACCGCCAGGGCCTTGTTGACCCGGCTGGTGGTTTTCAGCGCGCCCAGCACCTGCTCGAAACTACGGGTCTGCATTGCGTCGAACACGCTCAGTTCGGACTGGCTCAGGGGTTTTTCTTCCACTGTGCGGGCGTTTTCGAACAGCGAGTCGTAGGCGAAATCTTCCCACACCGCGCGACTGGCGCCGTTGCCGATCAGAATCCCGGTGAAGGCGGTGGTGCTGCGCAGGGCGCTCCAGTCTTCAAGCTGGACGTCAAAATCCTGGGAATCCTTCATTGCGGCGGGTCTACTCAAAAACGGCTGGACGGCGACTTTATCACGGGCTGGTGTTGATCCCGGTCAAGATGTCGCAGGTGGGCGCGGTTGATGCTGTAGGTATTGACACCCTCGTCACCGTCTCAAGAGGATTCGCCATGAGCAGTACTTTCTTCATCCCTGCCGTCAACATCATTGGCATCGACTGTCTCGACGAAGCCATGGCCGCCATCCGTAACTACGGTTTTCGCAAAGCGCTGATCGTCACCGACGCCGGCCTTGCCAAGGCGGGCGTGGCCAGCATGATCGCCGAGAAGCTGGCGATGCAGGACATCGATTCGGTGATCTACGACGGCGCCAAGCCCAACCCCAATGTCGACAATGTCGAAAAAGGCCTGGCACTGCTGCAACTGAGCGAGTGTGATTTTGTGGTTTCGCTGGGCGGCGGCTCGCCCCATGACTGCGCCAAGGGCATTGCCCTGTGCGCCACCAATGGCGGGCACATCGGCGATTATGAAGGCGTCGATCAGTCGAGCAAGCCGCAACTGCCGCTGGTAGCCATCAACACCACCGCCGGCACCGCCAGCGAAATGACCCGTTTTTGCATCATCACCGACGAAACCCGCCACATAAAAATGGCCATCGTTGACCGCAACGTCACACCGCTGCTGTCGGTCAACGACCCGGCGCTGATGGTCGCCATGCCCAAGAACCTGACTGCCGCCACCGGCATGGACGCGCTGACCCACGCCATCGAAGCCTACGTCTCCACTGCCGCAACGCCGATCACCGACGCCTGCGCGATCAAGGCCATCGAACTGATCAGCGCCAACCTGCGCCTGGCCGTGCGCGACGGCAGCGACATGGCCGCGCGGGAAAACATGGCCTATGCGCAGTTCCTCGCGGGCATGGCCTTCAACAACGCATCCCTTGGCTTCGTTCATGCCATGGCCCACCAGTTGGGCGGCCTGTACGACTTGCCTCACGGGGTGTGCAATGCGGTGCTGCTGCCCCATGTGCAAATCTTCAACGCCAGCGTCAGTGCCCAGCGCCTGAGTGACGTCGGCCGCGCCCTCGGTGTCAACCTCAAGGGCTCCACCCCGGAAGAGGGCGCCCAGGCTGCTATCGCCGCCATTCGCAGCTTGTCCCGTGACGTGGATATTCCCGCCGGCCTGCGCGAGCTAGGGGCCAAGTTGCAGGACATCCCGCTGTTGGCCACCAATGCCCTCAAGGACGCCTGCGGCCTGACCAACCCACGGCGTGCGGATCAGCGCCAGATTGAAGAGATCTTCCGTAGCGCGTTTTGATAGAGGCAGTTGCAAGCTTCAAGTGGTTGCTTTACTTGAGGCTTGACGCGTGTGGCTTGCCGCTACGCCTGCGGCCAGCACTACGCAAAGTACCGCCAACGGCCAAGCCTGCTGACTCGCCAGCAGGCTGGCGAACAGACTGCCCAGCAACATCATCGTGCTGCCGCACATCACCAACGCCATCCCCCATGCCATCACCGACACGCCCCAAGTGCTGAACCAACCATAAAGACAGGAAGGCCGCGCTGCGAGCGATTGCCAGGGTAGTGGCGCTTTTCAAGGGGCAAAAGTTCCTTTTGGCGGTAAGCTTCAAATCGCACGCTACAAGTTGATCGGTTTTTCGTCTCTTACTGCTTCTAACTTGCAGCTTGAAGCTTACCGCTTGTCGCTAAGGAACCACCCTTATGAGAGTTCTGTTATTCGGTGCCACCGGTATGGTCGGCCAGGGCGTGTTGCGTGAATGCTTGTTGGCCAGCGACGTGCAGGAAGTGGTGGCGGTCGGCCGTACGTCGCTGGTCCAGGAACACGGCAAGCTGCATCAAGTGCTGCATGCCGATATGTTCGACTTCCAGCCCCTTGAGCATCTGCTGCAAGGCTTTGATGCTTGCCTGTTTTGCCTGGGGGTGTCTTCCGTGGGCATGGACGAAGCCACCTACACGCGACAGACCTATGATCTGACCCTAGTAGCCGCCAGCACCCTGGCCCGGCTCAATCCACACATGACCTTTATCTACGTGTCCGGTGCCGGCACCGATAGCAGCGAGACAGGCAAGGTGATGTGGGGGCGGATCAAGGGCAAGACCGAGAATGCCTTGCTGCGCCTGCCGTTCAAGGCGGTGTATCTGTTTCGTCCGGGGATCATTCAGCCGTTGCATGGCGTGCGTTCGAAAACCTCGCTCTACCAATCGGTCTACAACGTGATCGGCCCATTGCTGTCGCTGATTCGCCGCGTGCGCCCGGCCTGGATGGTGAGCACCGAGACCGTGGGTCGGGCGATGCTGGCGGTTGTTCGCCATGGAGCGCCGCAAGCAGTGATCGAGCCCAAGGACATCAATCGCCTGGCCGCCGAGCGCGCCTGATGCTGCAGATGCCGGTGAAACCTTGCTGCACCAGGGTTGGCAGATGCCTTATCAAGCGGCTGCCAATGCTTTAACCGGCACTGCGCTGAACTGAATCAACACCACCCCGCCCAGCAACATCAGCACTCCGATCAATCGGGGCGCTGTCAGTTGCCGCTCCACCAGGCCGAACAGGCCAAAGTGATCCAGCAGCAACGAGGCGAGGATCTGCCCGGCCATTGCCAGGGCGATAAATCCAGATGCGCCCAGCTTGGGCAACAGCATCAGCGCCAGGGAAATAAAACATACGCCGAACGCGCCACCGGTCCACATCCACAGCGGTGCCTTGGTGATGAAACCCAGGCTGGGCAACGGCAAGCGCAGGGCCAGGATCACCGGCAGCAGTACGGCGATGCTGACCAGCAGCGATGCCAGCGTCGCCCATAGCGGATGCCCCAGCCCACGTCCCAGGTTGGCATTGATCGCGCTTTGAAACGGCACCACCGCCCCGGCAATCACCGCCAACAGCAACAAACCCAGCCAATGCAACGTCGTCATGAAGATTCTCCCAAAGGTTTCACTGGACTCTAAACTATTCGTCGCGCAAATTTAAATTCCAAGTTCTTATGCGGAACATGCACGTAATGAATAGCCTTCGTCGCATCGACCTCAACCTGCTGGTGATCCTCGACGCCTTGCTCAGCGAGCAACACGTGACCCGTGCCGCTGAACGCCTGCACCTGAGCCAGCCAGCGGTAAGCCACGCGCTGGCGCGGTTGCGCGAAGTGCTGGGAGACCCGCTGCTGGTGCGTCAGGGCGGCGGCCTGGTGCCCACCGCCCGCGCCCTGGAGTTGGCCGCGCCCCTGGCCGAAGCTCTGGCCCAGGTGCAATCGCTGCTGGCACCGAACCTTTTTGACCCGGCCTCGGCCAAGCGCACCTTTCGCCTGGCTATGTCGGATTACGGCGCAGCGATCCTGCTGCCGGGGTTGGTGCGCACCTTGCGCCGGGCAGCGCCCGGCATCGACCTGTTGATCATCCATGCCAGCCGCGAAGGTATGTTGGATGGCGTGCTCAACGGCGAGATCGACCTGGCGGCTGGGGTCTTTCCCGACTTGCCTGCTGAACTGCGCAGCACGCCCTTGTTCGAAGAGCATTACGCCTGTCTGGTGGACCGCAATAGCCTGCCGGAAGACGGCGTGCTCGACTTGCCCACCTACCTGGCACGCCCCCATGTGCTGCTGGAAATGCGCGGCAGCGGCACTCCGGAAATCGAACGGGCACTGACCGCCATCCGCGAACGTCGGCATGTCGCCATCAGCCTGCCTCACTGGAGTGTTGCGCCGCAGCTGATCGAAGGTACGGACCTGATTCTCACCGTGTCATCTCGTGGCTTGCTTACTATCGATCAGCAAAAGCTTCTGGTGGTGCCGCCGCCGTTTCACATTCCGTCCTTTGAGTTTGTGCTGGCGTGGCACAAGCGGCGGGGCGGGGATACGGCGTTGCAGTGGTTGAATGAGCAGGTACGGGGAATGAAGTTTTACCCTGACTAACATTGCAGTGCCTTGCAGATTGTGCAGAATCAACCGGCCACCTTTTTTTGTCAGAGCATGTTACCCATGACCCCATCGTTGCTGTTTGCTGTTATCGCCTCGGGCTTTATTTATGGCATCACCCCAGGCCCCGGCGTGCTGGCAGTGTTCGGCATTGGTGCGGCCCGTGGCCGTCGCGCTGGTGCCGGGTTTTTATGCGGGCACTTGCTGGGTGACGTGGTGTGGTGCAGCACCGCGTTGATCGCCATCGTCGGTGCGCGGGAAATCGGCAGCAGCGCCTTTGATGTGTTGGGCGTGCTTAGCGGTCTCTACCTGTTCTGGCTGGGTGCGCGCGCCATCCGCACCCGTCGCAGCAGCGAGGAAACGCCCCAAGGCGCGGCGCGGCAACCATTCTGGCACGGCATTCTGTTCGGCCTGACCAACCCCAAGGCCTACCCGGTGGCCGTGGCGACTTTCACCGCGCTGCTCTCTAGCCGCGCAGAGTTGCTCACCTGGTCGATGCTGCCGTGGCTGATCTTGCTGATTTTTGTCGGCGGTCTCGTCGCTTACGCTATCCTCATTGGCATTGTCGGTGCTCGCCAGGTACGCGCGGTGTACCAGCGCCATGAGGTAATGATCACCCGTTTGTGCGGCGTGATGTTTATCGGTTTTGCCGTCAACGCCCTGGCTCACGCGTTGCCGGGCCTGTTGGGCAACAAGACCTAAGGGCGTTGCACGGAGCAACCGCTTCACGGGTCGGCACCGCAGACGCCTGACCGGTCCAGGGACTTTTTCAACGCTGGCATCGCACGGTTCCCCTATCTTGATGGAAACCAGAAACGCTGCACCGCTAGCCAGTTACATCGACCTTCTGCTGGACGCCGTTTGTGCGGTCGATGTAGACGGTCGCTTCGTCTTTGTCAGCGCGGCCTGTGAGCGCATTTTCGGCTATACCCCCGAAGAGCTTGTGGGACGGTCGATGATCGAACTGGTGTATCCCGCCGATCGGGCGCGCACCCTGGAGGCTGCGCGCGAGATCATGGCCGGCCAGGCCAAGCCCAACTTCGAGAACCGCTATGTGCGCAAGGACGGTTCAGTGGTGTACATCATGTGGTCGGCGCGTTGGTCCGAAGTTGATCAACTGCGCATCGCCGTCGCCCGTGACGTCACTGAGCGCAAGCTGGCGGAATCCAAGCAGACGGCGCTGTATGCCATTTCCGAAGCGGCCCATGGTGCCGAGGATTTGCTGACCCTGTTCAAACGCATCCACCAGATTCTCGGTGAATGGTTGCCCGCCTCGAATTTTTCCGTGGCCTTGTACAGCGAGGCCGAGGATGAGTTGAGCTTTCCCTATCATGTCGATGACCGTGAACCGCAGCCACAACTGCCTGGCACCGCTACGGGCAGTATCTGCGCCGAAGTGATCCGCAGTGGCCAGCCGCTGTTGCTGACACCTGGCAACCATGGGGCTCTGACGGACGTCCTGGAGGCGTTCAGCGGCCATGAGACGACATGCTGGCTGGGTGTGCCTCTCAACGCCCTGACCGGGACCATCGGCGCGTTGCTCGTTAAACGCGCGCCAGGGGATGCCCGCTACACCGAACAGGACCAGGAACTGCTGCAATACGTCTGCGCCCAAGTCACGGCGGCCATCGAGCGCAAGCTGCTACTGGCTCGCTTGCAACACATGGCGCAATACGACCAACTGACCCACCTGCCCAATCGCGCCTTGCTCCATGAACGCCTGCACAGCGCACTGGCCCGTGCCCGCCGGGAAGGCGGCCGCCTGGCGCTGCTGTATGTCGACCTTGATCACTTCAAACAGGTCAATGACACGTTTGGCCACGGCGTTGGCGACTTGTTGCTGCAGGAAGTCGCCCATCGCCTGACGGCCTGTGTCCGGGAAACCGACACCGTGGCGCGGATCGGCGGCGATGAATTTGTGATCCTGCTGGACAGCGTCCAACAACCCGAAGACGCGGTTGTCGTCGTGGCTAATGTGGAGCGCGCGCTGCTACCTGCGTTGAACCTGGAAGGCCACTGCCTGACCATTCAACCGAGCATCGGTGTTGCCCTGTACCCGGAGCACGGCACCGAGGAAAAACCGTTGTTCAAACATGCTGATGAGGCCATGTACGGCGCCAAGCGGGCGCGTCGAAGCAAGGTGATGACGCCGCAGGTTTGATGACCGTTCGTCGCACCGAAAAGTTTTTTCTAAACCTTTGCCGCCCTGAAAATTCAGATTCAAGGCGGGGCTCGCTCCCCGGCACTTATTATTACCTGGAGGAACTCATCATGAGCCGCATGGCTATCCGGTTACGCACCGCCAGTTTCGCGATGCTGCTGGGCCTCGGCGCCAGCAATGCTTTCGCCCAGTCGCCTGCCGATTTCATCGAGCAGGCTTCGGCCAAGGGTATGGCCGATATCGAAACCAGTCGCATGGCCCACGCCAAGACCTCATCCAAGGAAATCAAGGATTACACCATCGAGGTCATCAACGAACGTACCCTGGCCAATCAGCACCTGGCGGCCATCGCCAAGAAGCTCGACTTGCCGGTGGCGCCTCGGGACAAGATCGTCGACAAGGCCGAAACTCTGATGCCCGAACTCAAGGACGGCGACTCCTTCGACGCCGCCTACACCGCCCAGCAGGTCAAGGCCAATGAAGACGCCATCGCGCTGTTCAAGCAGGAAGGCGCGGCGTCCGATGTTCCGGAAATAAAGGCCCTGGTCGATGAGACCCTGCCCACGCTGGAAACCCGCCTGGAAAAAGCCCGGGCGCTGGCTTTGACCTATGGCAAGAGCCGCCGAGGCGAAGGTTGATTGCTGCGGCATCGTTATTGGCGCTGAAATGAAAAACGGCGGTGTGCAGCTACTGTTGAGGCTGACAGTGTTGCTTTCGCCGATGGTCACTACTGCATCAATCCTTCTACAGGAAGCGTAATCATGAACATCATCCGTAGCGTGTGTCTGGCCTGCTGTGTGTTTGCCCTGCAAGGTTGTTTTGACAGTTCGAACAACGAAACCCAGGACAACACCAGTGGCAGCAAATCATCGGTAAAAATGCAGGACTCGAAGGCGGATAAGTAGGCCTTGGCGTTTTTCTCCAGGGATTTTCGGAGAGTGCTTACGGTGCAGTAGCGGCGTGGCCGCAAGGCTGCGCACCCTGGCGAAGCTGCCGTGGGCTGACGCCGGTCAGATTGGGATCAGACGGCGATTTCCGTTTGATCTTCCCCCTCAAGGCTCAGCAAATATTGCTTGGCCTCAAGCCCCCCGGCAAATCCTGTAAGCCCCCCGGATGCGCCAATCACCCGATGGCACGGCGCAACAATCGAGATCGGGTTTCGGCCATTAGCCGCGCCCACCGCACGCACGGCTTTCGGATTGCCGATCTGCAAGGCGATCTGGCTGTAGCTGCGGGTTTCGCCGAAGGGGATGGTCAGCAAGGCCAGCCAGACTTTTTTCTGAAAGTCAGTGCCGGCGAAGTCCAGTTCCAGCTCGAAACGGTTACGGGTACCAGCGAAGTATTCCTTCAACTGCCGCTGCGCTTCCAGCAACACCGGGCTGTTGTTGGCCTTCTGCAACGGGCCCAGGCGTACGCGGTTGACGCGTTCGTTTTCCCACAGGATGGCGGCGAGTTTCCCGCTGCGGGCAACAAGGGTCAGTTGGCCGACGGGAGAAGGCATGAGTGTGTATTCATAAGACATGGGCTGACTCCTTGGTGAACAGATGTGAAAGAGTACGACGCCACTGTAGATTTGCCAGCCCATGGAGAAACTACGTTTCTTGCGGTTAAATTTACGAAAGGCTTAAAGGTTCCAGTAAGCCCAGTTGGAGTAAATGGGGTACCCGTAGAGCCAGGCAATGTAATAGAGACCTTTGAGTACCGAGGGCGTGCCCATGGCAATCAACGAGATAAGGTTGAGTAACGCCATTGCCCCAGCGAAAGCCGCCAGCCATCGGCCAGCATTACGTACGGCAAACCAGAAGCCATAAAAGGACGATGCGATAGCAGTCAGGCTCATGGTTATAGCCAGGAAAAACGGCAATTTTACCAATGTGAGCAACAGTGGGAGCAGCACCACCAAGCCCACTACCTTCCTGATTACAGGTCCTGAACTGCGTTGGTTTGGAGAGAACATTACGGTTGTTCCTGATTCAGCGTTTGAAGGACTGACGATCATTGCGGCCTGAGCCCGCCGCTGCATTTAGAGTTTGCTTAACTGCATTCACCGGTCTTGTTGCAACACTTTGAGTGCCGC
This sequence comes from Pseudomonas sp. ANT_H4, assembly GCF_008369295.1. Classification (GTDB taxonomy): domain Bacteria; phylum Pseudomonadota; class Gammaproteobacteria; order Pseudomonadales; family Pseudomonadaceae; genus Aquipseudomonas. Next base: position 44,132 of record NZ_VOBG01000029.1, read on the forward strand.
TGAAGCGAGAAAGCCTGAGCGGCTTTTTTCTTCGGGGTGGTGCAGCACATATTCATCAATACGGCTCAGCAGATAACCGGGCAGGGTGATGTTGAGCTTCTGCGCCTTGCCCAGGTACTTGGTGACATCAATGTCCACCACCGCCCAGGTGCAGCCGGCGTACTGTGGGTTGGCTGCGTGCAGGGTCACCTTCTGTGCGTTGGGAATCGGCGAGCCGTCCTCCGCGAGTATCTCGAAGTGGCCTTCGATGGCTTTCCTGGCCATGGCCATGGCGTCGTCCAGGTCATCGCCGGCGGAGAAGCAGCCAGGGATGTCCGGGACTTCAACGCCCCAGGCGTGGTCTTGGTCACCGGTTGAAATTGCAATCGGGTACAGCATATTCGTTGTTCTCCAGGGACGGTTTAACTGAGCAGAGCTTGTTTCAAAATGCTCTTCGCGGTCTTGTCCAGCAGGTCTTTCTTGGGATGAGGAATCGTTACCAGTCCAGACTTCGTTGGATGTTTGAAAGGGTGATGACTACCTCTGATCCGAACCAGGTACCAACCGTCCGCGACGATATGACCTATCAAATATCGGCTGTCCACATCACCTCCTTGTGGTGTGTTAGTGGTGACTATAACCACTGCTAATAAATTATCAGCACTCTACCTACCAACGGTCGATAACCGATGTTTCCGTGGGCGGTGCATGCAGTGTAAGAGTGCGCGGGGACGCCGCTGGAGAGAGTTATTGCGATTTTTTGCAGGTGGCTCAGACGTGTTGGCGCGCCAGTAACACTTCATCAATCACCGTCATGAACGCCTCGACCAACAGGCTGCGCCCTTGCATACGCGTAAGCACCAGCAGTTGCGCGCAAGCATCAGGATCTGTCAGTGGCCGATAGGTCACACCTTTGCTCATCAAACTTTGGGTGCACTCAGGCACCAGCGCGACCCCTTGTCCGGCGGCCACCAAGGCAATGATAGAGGTGATTTGCCGCCCAGACGGGCCTGGGCGCAGCGGCAAACCATTGCGTCGGTAGAGTTGTTCGATGGACTGGTTAAGCCCCGAGCCGTAATCGTTGGGGAACAGAATCAACGGGTACGTGCTGAGTTGCGTCAGGCTGATCTGCGCCTGGCTAGCCAGCGGGTTGTCGCTGGAGACGGCGGCAACCAGCGGCTCCTCACCAAGAGACAGCGCCTGTACCTCGGTTTGCCCGCTTTGCGGCAATAACCGGCTCAGGCCGATATCCAGGCGACCGTCGGTTATTTGCGAGCCCATGCTACCGGACGCGCATTCCACCAGCGTCAACTGTACATCGGGAAAGCGTAGGGCAAAGGCCTGGATGGTCTGGCTGAACAAGTCCGAGAGGGCGATCGAACTGACGTAACCCAGCGCCAATTGCCCGGCGGAACCTGCGGCCAGCTTACCGGCGATGACTTCGGCCAGGTCGACCTGCTCCAGCACCGCGCGGGCATAAGGCAAGAAGGAGCGACCCTGAGCAGTAAGGGAAACTGTGCGGCTGGTGCGATCAAATAGACGAAAACCCAGTTCAGTCTCCAGCGCCGAAATCTGTCGGGTCAACGGCGGCTGGGCCAGGTGCAGACGCAGGGCGGCGCGACCGAAGTGCAATTCTTCGGCGACGGTCAGAAAGTAACGCAGCTTGCGTAGGTCGAGCATCCTGGCCCCAGGGTATTGATCGGTCGGAAATCGGTATTGGTCTTCATCGCGTCGCGCATTTTATAAAGCCTTCTTAAAATAAAACGAGAGGTTTCATGAAACCGCGCCTGCATTGTGCCCGTCTTGCCTTGTTCCTGTGTGGCTGCGCGGCTTTTCTCAACCTCTATGCAACCCAGAGCATTCTCCAGAATTTTGCATTGGATTTTCAGGTGAGCGTCAAAGAGGCTGGCTGGAGCATTACTGTTACCACCTTGGCCGTGGCAATTACCGCACCGTTTGTCAGCCGCTTCACCGGTCAGTTCGAGCAACGCACAGTGATCGTCGTCGCAGCGTTGCTGTTGGCGGAGCCGGCGCTGATGACGGCCTATGTCGATAGCTTTGCCGAATTGTTGGTGTGGCGATTTATTGAGGGGATGTTGATCCCGGTGGTATTCGCCACCAGCGTCGCCTACATCGGCGACCACTGGAGCGGCAGCACCGTTACCGAAGTCACCAGCCTCTACGTGGCCGGGACCGTGCTGGGTGGTTTTGCCGGGCGTTTTGTGACCGGGGTGATGACCGAGTACGTAGGCTGGCGCGAAGCCTTCGAGCTGTTGGCGGTGCTGAGCCTGGTGGTGGGCGGTTTTATCCAGTTCCTGTTACCGGCCAATCCGACCCGAGCCGTGGGAGTTGCGGCCACCCATGCAGGCGTCTTCACCAAGCCGCTATTGGCCGCCTACGCCGTAGGCTTTTGTGTGCTGTTCTCTCAAGTGGCGACGTTTACCTACGCCGGCCTGTACCTCAGCCAACCGCCGTTCAACCTGGGTCCTGCGGCGCTGGGTACCATTTACATGGTGTTCCTGCTGGCACTGGTGGTGATCCCCATCGCCGGCCGCCTGAACAAATCCCGCCCGCAATCCGAATTGCTGACGGTTGCTGCAGTGCTCGGTATCAGCGGCTCGGTCCTCACCTTGTTGCCTTCTCTGTGGAGCATCGTATTGGGCCTGGCCCTGAGTTCCACCGGGGTGTTCCTCGCCCAGGCCGCCGCCAGCGCATTCACCACTGCTACCGCACGACAGAACAAGGCTGGCGCTGTGGGGGTTTACCTGACCTGCTATTACCTGGGCGGCAGCTTCGGCGCCATTGCTCCGGCGATCATCTGGGGGCATTGGGGCTGGACCGGCTGCGTGGCGCTGATCATCGGTTTCCAACTGCTGTCATTGTCGATCGCCCGGGTCGGCTGGAAGCCCGTCAGACTCCAAGCGATCAAAGTGAAATGACCTTACGTGCCCCCGATATAGTTGGAAAAGGGGACGGATTTATTTACCCGTCACTGACAACGTCAAAAACTCAAACCTCCAAATTCCACCCATAAAAAAACCGGCCACCAAGAGCCGGTTTTTTTATGTATCTACATCTCTCGTCAAAATCATCCTGACGCGAGACCAAAAATCTAAGTGGAGCGGGTGGCGGGAATCGAACCCGCGTGATCAGCTTGGGAAGCTGGAGTAATACCATTATACGACACCCGCTCAGAGCGGCTGACTTTGTACCAGATGTGCGCGTGGATTTGAAGTTTTTCTTTGGAGAATGTGCAGTTTACGATTTGTCGCAGAGCCGTCGGGCAGGCCGTTTGTAGGGGCGAGCTTGCTCGCGATGCACCCAATATCGCTGCGCTTATTCAGCAAGCGCGCGGTATCGTTGGTGATCATCGCGAGCCAGTTCGCTCCACGTTCAAATGGCAAACGCATGGTGTGTCTGGCCCTGGTGATACCGAAGTCGACTCGGTTGCTGCTCCGGTTTGAGGAAGCTCATCAACGCCAGGCGACTGTCATTGCACGCCGCCTTGTGCTCCATATCCAGAAAATGCCCGGTGGCCTGGATGGTGCCGAAGCTGCTGTTGGCAATGTGCTGCGAGAACAACTTCGCATCCTGCGCGCTGGTGTACTCGTCCCATTCCCCATTGAGGAACAACACCGGAATGTTGATCTGTTTGGCGGACTTGAGGTAGCACAGGCGGTCGCTGTTGAGGACGTGGCTCATGTGGTAGTGCATTTGCCCGTATTCGTGTTCGGCCAGGGTGCTGACGTGGCGGTAGTTGAAGCGTTTGAACAGGCTGGGCAGGTGTTTGCCGATGGTGCTGTTGACGAGGTGGCCGACGCTGTGGCGGTCGAGGTTGCCGAGGTAGCCGACGCCGCGTTCCAGGTAGTCGTGCATGGGGGTGTTGATCACTGGGGAGAACGAGCTGATCACGGCCTTTTCTACCCGGCGGGGGCGCTGGGCGAGGGCGACGAGTGTGGCGGCGCCGCCCCAGGAGAAGGACAACACATGCTCTGCGGCGAAATGGTCGATGAGTTCCAGGAGGATCTGGCCTTCGACTTCTTTCGTCAGCATTTGCTCGTGGCGGTTGTGGGCTTTGGAGCGACCGGCGTAGGGCTGGTCGTACAGAACCACGTTGAATTGCGGGTGTAGGCTTTTCACGGTTTGGGCGAAAGATGCGGTGGTGGCCATGGAGCCGTTGACCAGGATGATGGTCTTTTCAGCAGCATCCGCGCGATAGAACTCCGTGTAAACCCGATACTGACCCTGTATATCTAGCACAGCGATTTCTGGCCTCATGTCGTAAGACTCCTGGCAAGCGGGTAGTGCGCACAGATAACTCTGCACGAGCTTTGTGACAGGTAGGCATACGCCTGAAAAAAGTGAGGGCCCATGTCGATCCGCTGATGCTGGCCGACGGGTATTGTTATGGCGGGCAATTTGCCGAAGATGCCCGCAGATCAAGCCGTGCGGGCGGGCAAAGTGTTTCTTGGAGGTTTGGGTGACTAGCCAGTCAGATTGCGGCTGGCGTTTTGATTCAAGCAGGATAGGGGCCATGTCGCAAGTTGAGGGCATGGGTTTTTGCCATCAGCGGCTGAACGGTCATCAGACCTGCTTTATTTCGTCGTCCGTCAGCGGTCGATACTGGCCTGGGGCGAGGTTTTCATCCAATACCAGCGGCCCCATGCATTCGCGGTGCAGGCGCGTCACCTTGTTGTCGAAGTGCCCGAACATGCGCTTGACCTGGTGATAACGCCCCTCAATGATGCTCAGGCGCGCACTTCTGGGGCTCAATATCACCAAGTCCGCCGGTTGGGTGGTGAGGTCTTCGAAGGCGAAGTACAGGCCGGCCATAAAGGTTGTCGCATATTGCGGGCCAATCTCCTGTTCGGTCTCGACGTAGTAGACCTTGGGCAGTTTGGTTTGCGGCTGGGTGAGGCGCCGCGACCACTGGCCATCGTTGGTGATCAGCAGGAGGCCTGTGGTGTTGAAGTCCAGGCGACCGGCGATGTGCAACTCGCCTATGTCCGGTTCATCCAGCAAGTCGAGCACGGTGGAGTGTTGCGGGTCCGACGTGGCGCTGACGCAGCCCGGCGGTTTGTGCAACATGAAGTAGCGCGCCGGTTTACCCGCCTGGAGGATGTCATCGTCGCACTCCACGCGGCTGAATTCGCGCACGTCGTGATGGGGATCGCTGACTACTTGTCCATCGACTTTAATCCGCCGTTCTACCAGCAGCAGGCGCACCTGTTGGCGATTGAAGCGGGGCAGGCTGCTGAGGAAACGGTCGACACGCATTACGGCTGCTCGGCCTCACGCAACTGTTCGTCGACCTGGGCACAACGCGGGCAGAGGCAGGCCTTGTTGCGCAGCTCATCGGGCAGCGCTTCAAGCACCGCTGGGTCGATACTGACGCTGTAGCACCAGCACGCTTGGTCGGCGGTACGCGGGTCGGCCAGGGCGCAATCGTTGCGGGCGCCGCAGGCCGGGCAAAGTATTGGAATGGTCATCGGTCGGTTCAGGTTGTAGCGGATAAGTCCCGGCGGAACCCGGTGTACCTTGCACGATACAGCGCCGAACCTTTGCAAGCTACCCAGGCTGGTCAATCGCGCTCCACCACCACCACCACCCGTTGCCCGCCGCCAATTGCACCTACCAGAGATTGCCGGCGATATGGCTGTCGATGCTGTGTTGGTTAGCCCGCTAGGGTGTGTCTTCGCCTAGCGGTGCCGCGAACCTGTGATGACTCCTGCACGCAAGAGGCAGGGCGTGAGGTTGCACTGCAATGAAGTGATCGTTAGATGTATCAATCTATGTCAGGATCGCACCAGATTCGCTTTTTGATGTCAGATATTTCGTCATTCGGTGAAAGCTGATTGTCGCTCCCCAGCGTCGCTGGTGTGTGCTCTTCCGCGGTCCAGGAGGCCGCCATGTATCGTCGACTGCTCCTTATCGCTTTGCTCGGTTTAACCCTTTCTGCTTGCGCGCCCTATTACGATGGAGGAGGTCGCAGCTACTACCGCTCGGAAGTTTATACCTCGCCGGCGCCCGTTTATTACTACGGCGGTGGCCCGTCCTATCAGTACCGGCGTGACTACTATGCACCGGCGCCGCGTTACTACCCGGCGCCGCGTTATTACCAGCCTGCGCCCCATTACTACCCGGCAGGGCCGAGGGCTGGCTACCGGCCTTACCCCAATCGGGGCGGTGGCGATCACTGGGGCAACGGCGGCCGTGGCCGAGGAGATGGCCGTGGTTCGAATCATGGCGGAGGGCGCGGCGGGCATCGTTAATCAGCTTTTCCTTAAAACGGCGCGTAATGCGCCGTTTTTTTGTGGGTGACCGCCTGTCGCTACTGTCATATTTCACAGCTACCTTATAGGCCTCGCTTGTACTCCACTGAGGACCAAGGCACTGCGTCTTGCCGCACTCAACGTGGGTTAACGGAACGGCATATGACTATCCGCGTACTCTTTTTGCTCTTTCTAGGATTTTCCTCCATTACCCACGCGGCTGCGGAGCGAGGTTGCCCCTATCCGTCTTCGGTCAAATACCGTGATGGCTACTTTCAAGGAACGGGCACCGACAGCCCCTGGAGAGGTTCAAGCGTGAAGGCTGGGGATTTCCTGGACACGTTTTCCGGCGCTGTCTTTATCCCCGGCGAGGGGCTTGAGCGCAAACAGGGCTATCTGGAGAAATGCATCTACACGGCGGGAAGTGGTCGCTCAGTTGCCTTGAGATACTGGGCACCTGATGGCCCTTTGAGCATGTCGCTGACCGATACCAGTCACTGGCGCCTTGCCATCGGCCCTTTTGATCAAGAGGTCTATCTGTGCGATGACAGCCAGCCGGACAATTGTTCGTTCATCATCGATAACTTCAAACACTGACAACCCATGGCAAATCCTCGATTCGCCGTATCGATGTAAACCTGTCAGTAGTCAGATAAATCCGCCAGCGGATGCCGTCCTTCCCACACCTTGTGAAAGTGCGCCTCCACCACCGCCTCGGGAATAGCGTTGATATCTGGCCAATGCCAGCGCGGCTGCTGATCCTTGTCGATCAACCGGGCCCGCACCCCTTCGCTGAACTCCGGATGCCGGCAGCAATTGAGGCTCATGGTGTATTCCATCTGGAACACCTGGGCCAGGGAAAGATGCCGGGCGCGCAGGATCTGCTCCCATACCAGGTGCGCAGTCAGCGGGCAGCCGTCGCTCAGGGTCTTGCCAGCACGGCTGAACAGTGGGTCTGCGTGCTCGCGCAGTTGACTCAGGGCTCGCCACGCGCAGCGCACGTCACCCACATCCAGCCATTTGTCGATCTGCGACCGACGCGGCAGCCATTGCGCCTCGGGTAGTTGGCTTGCAGCTTCCTGGGCCATGGCCTTGAGCAGGCTGTTGAGTTGCATCGCCGTCTGTTCCTGCCAGTTCAGTTGCAGCAGGCCGTCGAGCAATTCGTCCTGTTGTTCATCGAGCAGGAAGCGGTCGGCGAGACCCAAGTCCAGGGCATCGCGGCCGTTCATATGGGCGCCGGTCAGGCCCAGGAACAGCCCCAGCTTGCCGGGCAGACGTGAGAGGAACCAACTGGCGCCGACATCCGGGTACAGACCGATGCTGATTTCCGGCATCGCCAGGCGGCTGCTCGGGGTGACGATGCGCACGGACGCGCTTTGCAGCAGGCCCATGCCACCGCCGAGCACATAGCCATGGCCCCAGCAGATCAGTGGTTTTGGGTAGGTATGCAGGCGATAGTCGAGGCGGTATTCGGCCGCAAAGAACTGCGCGGCCAGAGACGGTACTTCGCCGGGATGTTCACGGCATGCCTGCACCAGGCTTCGCACTTCGCCACCTGCGCAAAACGCCTTGGGTCCGTTACCGCGCAGCAGCACACAGACAATTTGCGGGTCCTTGGCCCAGGTGTCCAAGCGTTCACCGAGGGCCAGGATCATGGGCAAGGAGAGGGCGTTGAGGGACTTTTCAGCATCCAGGCTGGCGATGGCGATGCGGGCGCCGTCGGTGCCGGTCAGCTCTTCGAAGTGCAGGTTCATCGTGACCTCAATCCATAAATTGAACGTTGAGTATGATCCCTTCGTGGGAAAGTGCCGCTTCTGCATCAGATCAATTGACAAGCGGAGTGGGCTTTCCTAGGGTTCGCCACATTGTGTTTTCTCTGGATGTAACCATGACCTCCGACGACCGTATCAAACTCGAACCGAGCTGGAAACAGGCCCTGCGCGATGAGTTCGACCAGCCGTACATGACGCAGCTGCGCGAATTTCTGCGCCAGGAACACGCCGCTGGCAAGGAAATCTACCCGCCGGGACCGATGATTTTCAACGCGCTCAATTCCACGCCGCTGGACAAGGTCAAGGTGGTGATCCTCGGCCAGGACCCGTATCACGGCCCGGGCCAGGCTCATGGCCTGTGCTTCTCGGTGCAGCCTGGTGTGCCGGCGCCACCGTCCCTGGTCAACATCTATAAAGAGCTTAAGCGCGACCTGAACATCGACATCCCCAGCCACGGCCATTTGCAAAGCTGGGCCGACCAGGGCGTGCTGATGATCAACACGACCATGACCGTTGAACGGGCCAATGCCAACGCCCACGCGGGCAAGGGCTGGCAGTTCTTTACTGACCGGGTGATCGAGATTGTCAGCGAGCATCAGCCGCACCTGGTGTTTTTGTTGTGGGGCGCCCATGCCCAAGGCAAGCAGAAGCTGATCGACGCCACCAAACATCTGGTGCTGACCTCGGTACATCCGTCGCCGTTGTCGGCGTATCGGGGGTTTATTGGCTGCGGGCATTTCAGCCGCGCCAACAAGTTTCTTGAGCAGAACGGCGAGACGCCGATTGAGTGGCGGTTGCCGCCAGTGTGAGTGGGTAAAAAAAGTGGCGAGGGCACAAGCGCCACTCGCCAAAAAGGGAAAATTCTAGGTTTTCTCCGGCTGCCGGTTCCAATGCCGGAACAACGGCTCTGCCAGAAACAACACAAACAACAACCGCATTACCTGCATTGCCGTCACCAACGGTACCGACAGTTGCAGGGTTTCTGCCGTCAGGCTCATCTCGGCAATACCGCCGGGCATCATGCCCAGGGTCAGCGAGCGTAGATCCAACTGTGTCAGGGCACTCAAACCCACCGCTGCCAGGGTCGCGATCGCCATGGTCAACGCCGTGCCGATCAAGGTACGGCCCATGAACGCCGGTGCACGTCGAAAGAACTGCCGGTTGAAGTGGCAGCCCAGGCCACTGCCGATCAGCCACTGGCCGATCTGGCTACCTCCATCGGGCAGGCCGATGTGCAGGTCCCAGGTAATACTGACGATGGCACTGACCAGCAACGGCCCGAACAACCACGGATTGGGCTGACGCAAACGCTGCCACCCCCAGGCCACCCATGCACCCAAGGGAAACAGCAGCGTCAGCCAGACCCAGTTGACGGCTGCCGGATGAAGTTGTGGGGTGCCTTCGCCCAGCAGATACTTGAAGGCCGCCGGCACGCATAGCACCACCACCAACACCCGCAAGCTTTGCCCCGCCGCCACCCGGCTGAGTACCGCACCATTGCGTGCTCCGAGGTTGACCATCTCGCCGGAGCCCCCGGGCATGCTGGAGAAAAACGCGGTGGCGCGGTCTTCACCACTGCGGCGCATCAACCACACACCGACAATGCTCGACAGGCTGGTGACCAGCGCGCCAAAGAAGATCAGGCCGAAGTGGCTCATCACCTGCTCGATCACCACGGGGGTGAAGTGCAGGCCGATGCCGATGCCTACCACCCATTGGCCGCATTTGCGCCCGCCGGGGATTTCTGCCAATTGCCACGGCGTCAGGCAGCGCACCAGGATGATCGCCAGCAACGAGCCGACCATCCATGGCAGCGGCCAGCCGATCTGGCTGGCGAGGTAACCGCCTGCCAGGCCGACCAGTGGTGTTCCCCACCAGTGTCTAAAGGTGACCTCAGACATCGGCCACGGCACGACGCTGCAGGGAACGCTTGCGCCAGATGCGGATCAGCGGGAACAACAGCATCAGCGCAGTCAGCACCCAGACGCCAAAGGTGATCGGGCTCGACCAGAGGATTTGCAGTTCACCGTTGGAGATCGACAGCGCACGGCGCAGGTTCTGCTCCATCAGACCGCCGAGAATAAAGCCCAGCAACACCGGCGACAGCGGGAAGTCCAGCTTGCGCAGGATGTAACCGAAGATTCCGATACCGATCATCAGGAACAGATCGAAGGTAGTGGCGTGAACGGCGTAGACGCCAATCGCGGTGATGATGGCGATTACCGGCACCAGCGCCCAGTTCGGTACCGCAAGTATGCGGGTGAAGATGCGGATCATCGGAATGTTGAGGATAACCAGCATGAGGTTGGCGATAAACAACGACGCGATCAGACCCCAGACGATGTCCGGTTGCTGTTGGAACAGCAGCGGGCCAGGGGTGATGTTGTACAGCGACAGAGCGCCGATCATTACAGCGGTGGTACCGGAACCGGGGACGCCGAGGGTCAGCATCGGTACCAGAGCGCCGCACGCCGCCGCACCAATGGCGGTTTCCGGGGCGGCGAGGCCGCGCTTGTCACCCTGGCCGAATGTACCGCTGTCACCAGCGATACGTTTCTCGGTCATGTAGGCAACAGCGGACGCCAATGTCGCACCGGCACCCGGTAATACGCCCATGATGAAGCCCAGCAGGCCGCAACGAATGTTCACCACGAACACCGCCGACGCTTCCTTGAAGTTGAACATCATCCGGCCGGTGGCTTTCACTGCTTCCTGGCCGCGATGGGTTTTTTCCAACAGCAACAGGATCTCACTGATGGAGAACAGGCCCAGCACCAGCACCACGAATTGGATGCCGTCAGTCAGGTGAATGTTGTCACCGGTAAAACGGTACACGCCGCTGTTGGCGTCGATACCGACGGCTGACAGAAACAGGCCGATCAGCGCCGCGACAAAGGTTTTCAGCGGTTTGTCACCGGCCATGCCGCCCAGGCAGACAATGGAGAATACCATCAGTACGAAGTATTCCGCCGGGCCGAAGGCGATCGCCCATTTGGCCAGCAATGGGGCGAACAGCACCATGCCGCAGGTGGCAATAAACGCACCGATGAACGAACTCCACGCCGACAGCGACAACGCCACGCCGGCCAGGCCTTTGCGGGCCATCGGGTAGCCGTCGAGGGTGGTCATCACGGTGGACGCCTCGCCCGGGATATTCAGCAGGATCGAGCTGATCCGGCCGCCGTATTCGCAGCCCAAGTACACGGCTGCCAACAGGATCAAAGCCGACTCTGGCGGCAGGCCCAAAGCGAAAGCGATGGGGATCAACAGTGCCACGCCGTTGATCGGGCCCAGGCCCGGCAGCAGGCCGACCACGGTACCGATCAAGGTGCCGCACAGTGCGGTTATCAGGTTGTAGGGGGTCAGCGCGACGCCGAAGCCCTGGCCCAAATAGCCTAGCGTATCCATATCAGTTCTCCAAAACGTCGAGCAGACCGAGGGGCAGCGGTACATCCATGGCTTTATCGAACAGCAGATAAAGGCCGACGCTTATCAAGGTGATGATCACCACGCTGGGCAGCCAGCGACCGCCATACAGCCGTGCCATCGGAATGCCGATCAATATGCTGCTGAGAATGAAACCCAGGGATTCGAAGGTGCCAGCGAACACCAGCAACAACACCACGCAGATTCCGATCTTGATCAGCGTTTCTTGATCCAACGGTGGTTCTTCGTCGCTGTGTTTGGTTGGCTGCGGGCGAATCAGCATGTAGATCAGGGCCAGGCTCATCAGCCCGAGCATCAGCAGCGGATAGGCACGCGGCCCTACGGGTTCGTAGGAAAAAGACGCCTGATACGGCCAGGCCATCAGTGCCAGGCCGGCACAGGCCAGCAATAGCACTGCAGCAAAAATGCGTTGTAAGAGCATGGAAAACTCCTGGGCCACGCCTTTTATGCACAAGGGCGTGGCCGCGCAAACAAGGGGCGATTACTGAATCAGGCCAAATTCTTTGGCCAGCACTTTGTAGTCAGCCACCTGTTTCTTCACGTAGGTGTCCAGCTCCGGGCCGGTCATGGCAAACGGGAACAGCTCGCGCTGATCACGCAGCTTGGCGAAGTCTTCGGAAGCCAGCAGTTTGTCGAAGGCGTCTTTCCACCAGGCGTAGTCTTCGTCGCTGACTTTTGGCCCGAGGTAGAAACCACGGACCACTGGCCAGACGATGTCGTAGCCTTGCTCCTTGGCTGTCGGGATGTTCTTCATTTCCGGCTCGTCCAGACGCTCCTCGGAGAACACCGCCAGCAGGCGCATGTCACCGCTCAAGATGTGGGGCATGGAGTCGGAGATGTCGGTGCTGCCCACCTGAATGTGGCCGCCGAGCAGGGCAGTGGCGATTTCACCGCCGCCTTCCAGTGCCACGTAACGCAGGTCGCGTGGGTTGATTCCGGCGGCCTTGGCGATCAGCGCGGTTTGCATCCAGTCCTGGCTGCCGACGGTGCCGCCGGAACCGATGACGACTTTGCTCGGGTCTTTCTTCAGCGCCTGGACCAGATCATCGAGGTTTTTGTAGGGTGAATCGTTTTTCACTGCAATGGCGCCGTAGCTGGTGCCGACCGCCGCCAGCCAACGAACGTTGGTTTCATCGAAGCGACCGAACTTGCCCTGGGCCAGGTTCAACAGCGAACCGCTGGACCAGGCCACCAGGGTGCCGGCATCGGCTGGACGCTGGGCCACCACCGCGTTGTAGGCCACCGCGCCGACGCCGCCGGGCATGTAGGTCACGCGCATCGGCTTGCTCAGCAGCTTTTCGTTGACCAGCGCGCTTTGCACCAGTTTGCAGGTCAGGTCAAAGCCCCCGCCTGGGGACGCCGGAGCGATACATTCCGGACGCCTGGGCTCGGCGGTGGATGCGGCCAGCAACTGGCCGGCGAACAGCATGCAGCCGGCCGCCAAAACAAATTTGTGCAGTGATAAGGTCATGTGGATTTCCTTCATTGTTGTTATGGGGTGTGTCTATTACCAGGCACTACCCAGCGCGCGAGGCCACCAGGCTGAGGCAATGTTTGCGATACACGTCGTCGAGTTGGGGGAAGTGGTAGCTGGCGGTGAGCTCGTAGCCCACGCCATCGAAGTCGAAGTGCTTGCCGGTGGCACCACTCAGGAAACGGCTGTTGTTGTTTTCGAAGAAGGCAGCCTGGGCAAGCGGCGAAAAGCCGGCAAGGACAGTCTGGGGCAGGCGAGAAGAACGAGCAGGTGGGCAGGCCTGGGGCTGTGTCGACAGCATCGTTGGTGCACTCCGTTATTGTTCTTATTTTGGCGAAAACGCGTCGAGGCGTTTTTCGGGCGCTATCGGTGAAATAGCTTGGCAAGTCGTAACCCACCGCAATTGGATGCTAATGGGCGAAGCTTTCACTAACCTTTCAGCAACCTTTCAATGTTTTCGGGCTTCACAGCGTGGGGGACGCCTGTAAACTCCCCCGCAAAGTGTGGCGCCGGCCATCCCTGAATGAGGTAAAAATCCATGCGTGTCCTTCTGGTCGAAGACCATTTGCAGCTAGCTGAAAGTGTCGCCCAGGCGCTTAAGAGCACGGGTTTGACGGTGGATGTGCTGCACGATGGCGTGGCGGCGGACCTGGCCTTGAGCAGCGAGGAGTACGCGGTGGCGATCCTTGATGTGGGCTTGCCGCGCATGGACGGTTTCGAGGTGCTGGCGCGCTTGCGGGCCCGTGGAAAGAATCTTCCGGTATTGATGTTGACCGCCCGCAGTGACGTGAAGGACCGGGTGCATGGGTTGAACCTTGGCGCGGATGATTATCTGGCCAAACCGTTCGAACTGACGGAACTGGAAGCGCGGGTCAAGGCATTGCTGCGCCGCAGCGTGTTGGGCGGTGAGCGCCAGCAGGCCTGCGGCGTGCTGGTCTACGACCTCGACACCCGGCGCTTTACCTTGGGCGGCGAACTGCTGACCCTGACTTCCCGCGAACAGGCGGTGCTGGAAGCGTTGATCGCCCGCCCAGGCCGGGTCATGAGCAAGGAGCAGTTGGCGTCCCAGGTGTTTGGCCTGGATGAAGAGGCCAGCCCGGACGCCATCGAAATCTACGTCCACCGCCTGCGCAAGAAACTCGATGGCCAACCGGTGGCGATCGTCACCTTCCGTGGCCTGGGGTACTTGCTGGAAGCGCGCGATGCATAAGCCCAGCAGCCTGCGCTGGCGCTTGCTGTGGAACCTGGCCTTGTTGCTGGTGGTGTTGATGCTGGCCAGCGGCTTGAGCGCTTACTGGAATGGTCGCGAAGCGGCCGACACGGCGTATGACCGCACCCTGCTGGCGTCGGCGCGAACCATTTCTGCTGGGCTGTCCCAACGTGACGGCACCCTCAGCGCCGACGTGCCCTATGTGGCGCTGGACACGTTCGCCTACGACAGCGCCGGGCGGATTTACTACCAGGTCAATGACATTCATCAGAAGCTGATTTCCGGTTACGAAAATCTGCCAGGCCCGCCACCGGGCACATTGCGCACGGATGATTACCCGGCCCTGGCGCGCTTCTACAACGCCCGCTATCAGGGGCAGAACGTGCGGGTGGTGAGCCTGCTCAAGGCGGTGTCGGAGCCGAACATGAATGGCATGGCGGAAATTCGCGTGGCCGAAACCGACGAAGCACGGGTCAGCATGGCCCGCAGCCTGATGGCCGACACCTTGCTGCGCCTGGGGATGCTGGCCATCGGTGCCTTGCTGCTGGTGTGGTTTGCGGTGAGTGCGGCGCTGCGTCCACTGGAGCGGTTGCGCACGGCAGTGGAGGAACGCCAGCCAGATGATTTGCGGCCCCTGCCGCTGGTGGAAGTACAGCACGAATTGGGTCCGCTGGTGCGGGCCTTGAACCATTTCACCGAACGCCTGCGCGGGCAGTTCGAGCGCCAGGCGCAGTTTATTGCCGATGCCGCCCATGAATTGCGCACCCCGTTGGCGGCGCTTAAGGCCCGCCTTGAACTGGGTTTGCGCGCCGAAGACCCGGCCACTTGGCGTACTACCCTGGAAACCGTCGCTCAAGGCACTGATCGCCTGACCCTCCTGGCTAATCAATTGTTGTCCTTGGCCCGTATCGAAAACGGCGCCCGGGCCATTGCCGAAGGTGGTGCGCAGTTGCTGGACTTGAGCCAATTGGCCCGTGAACTGGGCATGGCCATGGCGCCGCTGGCCCATGCCCGTGGTGTTGCCCTGGCATTGGAGGCGGACGAACCGGTGTGGTTGCGGGGCGAGCCAACCTTGTTAAATGAGTTGCTGAGCAATCTGGTGGACAACGCCCTGGCTCACACTCCATCGGGCGGCAATGTAATCCTGCGGGTCACGGCGCCGGCGGTGTTGGAAGTGGAAGACGACGGACCGGGTATCCCACTGGATGAGCGGGATCGGGTGTTTGAGCGGTTTTACCGGCGCAATCAGCAGGGCGCAGGTTCAGGGCTGGGGTTGGCGATTGTCGGGGAAATCTGCCGGGCCCATCTGGCGAAGATCAGCCTGCATGATGGTGAGCTGGCGGGGCTGAAGGTTCGGGTGAGCTTCAATTCCTTGTAGGCGCGAGGGGGGGGCGCCTAGTTCTTGCTCTCAGTGCCCTTGAGTACTTCGCGAGCAAGCTCGCTTTCAGTAAAACATCGACCGTGCTTCATCCAGATCGGCATTCAAGGTGCGATTGTCCGGATTGATCTTAAGTTTCTTGAAGGCCGGCAAGATCGACAACGGTACCGCGGCCAACGGGTGATCAGTGCCTTTGTGGCAGTACAGCGCCGCCACTTGCACCACGTCGACATAGTCCAGGCGTTCAGAGTCACGCCACAGGTCCAGGTACTGCCCCGGCAGCTTGACCAGCATTTCCGGA
Source organism: Pseudomonas sp. ANT_H4 (assembly GCF_008369295.1). GTDB lineage: Bacteria > Pseudomonadota > Gammaproteobacteria > Pseudomonadales > Pseudomonadaceae > Aquipseudomonas. The sequence goes on from NZ_VOBG01000029.1 coordinate 59,965, forward strand.
AACTCCCAGACCCGTAGCAGTTTGTCCCCCAGCAGCGGGTGAATGCTTTCGATCACATGATTAAGGCTGACCGGGTCAGACAGTAGTTGATAGTGATCTTCGGCATAGGTGAGGATCGGCAGCACGCCAATCTGATGCACCAGGCCACCCAGCGCCGCCTGATCAGGTTTGAGTTGGTTGTGGTTACGACACAGTGCATAGCTGACACCCGCCACTTCCAGGCTACGGCGCCAGACGTCGCGCATTTTTTGCTCGATCACTTCGGAGCGGGCGTGAAAAATTTGCTCCATCACCAGGCCAATGGCCAGGTTGCTGCTGTAGTTGGTGCCCAGGCGCGTGATGGCGGTGTGCAGGTCGGTGACTTCCTGGGTCGCCCGCAGCAAGGGGCTATTGACCACTTTGATCAGCCGCGCCGACAGGGCGGTATCGCGGCCGATCACTTTGCTCAAACGGCTGATGCTGATGTCCGGGTCTTCGGCGGCCTGACGAATTTCCAGGGCCACTTCCGGTAACGTTGGCAGAACCAGGTCATCGTTATCGATGGCCTTAACCAAAGCCTGTTGGACTTTTTCCGCCAGCTGGTTCATTTCTACTCTCTAGGGCGTTGCAAAAGGGTACGGCGATTAACGCTGGATCTCGCGATCTCGGTCCAGTTGGTAAGGAAGGTCGAGCAGGTGCAGCCCCGGTCCTTCCAGCGTACCTAAATGCACATCGCCACTATCTGCTGCTTCGGCTTGCAGCACCGCTAGAAGTTCAATCACTTGGTCAACTCGGGCAGCGATCACCACTTCGCCAATGGCGCTGTTGTGCGTTGGGGCAAACAGCGGTGTACCGGGCTCGGGCAATTCGCTGGCGTCCAGGCTCAGGCGGTACAGGCGGCGCTTGAGTTTGCCCAGGTATTGCATGCGGGCGACGATTTCCTGGCCGGTGTAGCAGCCTTTCTTGAAACTGACGCCGCCGACGGCCTGCAGGTTGAGCATCTGCGGGATGAATAGTTCGCGGGTCTGTGGCATGACCTGGCCGATACCGGCGCGGATCTGCCCCAGCAACCACTGGTTCAGGTCGCCTTCGGCCAGTAGGGCGGCCAGTTGGTTGTGCAGGGTTTCAGCGTTTGCCGCTGGCGCCCAGAGTTCGGCGCGGCCAGGGGAGACGCGAATGGCGATCAATTCTTCGGTGCGCGCGACACTATCGGTCTCGGGCGGCAGTTCAAGGCCGAGGCTGACAAGTGCCTGGTCGGCATCCGCCAGGCCGAAACGCACCCAGGCGGCGCTTTCGTCGGTGAGTTTGGATTTGGAGAAAACAGCGTATTTCTTCAGGTCTGCCAGTTGCGCTTCCAGCAGTTCGCTGGCCATCGCCAACAACACGCCATCACCTTGCAACAGAATGCGAAAGCTCGACTGCATGCGCCCTTTTTGGGTGCAGCGGGCACCCAGGCTGGCCTGGGTGTCACTGAGGTAATTGAGGTTGCAGGTCAGTTGTCCCTGGAGGAACTTGGCAGCGTCAGCGCCGCGTACAGCCAGGACGCCTTCGTGGGATAGGGGGCAGAAGAAAGCAGAGTCAGCCATGGGTCATCGCAGGTTGAAAGTCATGGGTGCATCATAGAGGGGCGCCCGGTAAATGGGTAGTTTCCATGTGCTCGACCAAAGCCGGCTGTTCCAGGCGACGTCGGTCTGTATACTCGCGCTCTATTTGAGGAGCGCTCCATGGTCGAAGATGTAGAACTCAATCGCCTCTACTGGCACAGCCGTCGCGGCATGCTTGAGCTGGATGTATTGCTGGTGCCGTTCGTCAGGGAGGTCTACCCGCACCTCAACGATGTCGACCGCGACTGCTACCGCAAGCTGCTGGAATGCGAAGACCAAGACATGTTTGGCTGGTTCATGGAACGTGCCGAGTCTGAAGATCCGGAGCTGCAGCGCATGGTTCGGATGATTCTGGATCGTGTCCAGCCCAAATAATGCCTTTGAATGCCGCTGGCAGGCCTCCGGGCAATTGCTGGCGACATATCTCCTCGCCCAGGCGTTCGCGCTGGGTGCGCTGTTGTTTCTTGCTGTTCCCTTGTGGGTTACCGGTCTCGGTGCAGTCTTGTGCCTGGCCCATGCCGGCTGGGTCCTGCCACGCCATATCCTGTTGACTCACCGTTCGTCGATCCGTGGCTTGCGTCGTGACGCCGACGGTTGGCAGTTGTGGAGCGAAGTGCGCGGCTGGCACAGCGTGCAACTGCGCCCCGACAGCCTGGCATTACCGCTTATTGTGGTACTGCGCTTTCGTTTGCCGGGCGACTGGTGGGTGCATTCGATCTGCGTGCCGCAGGATTCGCAGGCTGGCGATGTGCATCGGCGCCTGCGGGTACGCTTGAAGTTCAGCCGCCGTAGGTGGTTGGCACCAGAATAGTGTCGAGGGCCACCGGCAGCATGTTCGGGTAGTCGAGGGTGTAATGCAGGCCTCGGCTTTCCTTGCGTTCCATGGCCGAGCGGATCATCAGTTCAGCTACCTGAGCAAGGTTCCTCAATTCAATCAGGTCTCTGCTCACTTTGTAGTTGCTGTAGAACTCGACCTTATGAGGCTAAACCCAATGGATACAGGGGTTTCAGCCGATGAACGTCAACCACCGCTCCCAAACTGGGACAAACCTGTTACAAACTGCGCTCGCCAAGCCGTACCAC
>NZ_VOBG01000030.1 GCF_008369295.1 Pseudomonas sp. ANT_H4
CTTGGCGCGCACGATAGCGGCGGAGTCGTTAGCGGTGACGGCGCGGGCTTCGATGGCGGCGGCAGCGCCGGCACCGTCGAGGCGGTCCATGTTGGCTTCGGTGGCGTGGCCGGCGTTGGCGCCTTTGATGACTACGTCGTGGGTGTCTTCTTTATCGACTTCATCCCAACTCAGCATTGAAAATACTCCTTCCTGGTCCGTTCTGACGGCGTGGGTGACTGCTGTTCACCGCGTTCAAAAATGTTCTACTTGCAGGCTTCAAGGCATTGAAATACTGCACGCAGTGTGGTCTGTCTTTGACGGCGCCGCACACTATGTAGTGGTGATTAGTTGGTGTTGGCACACTATATGGTGTTTACCTAGGGTGGTCAACGCGTAGAAAGTACGGTCTTGAGCGGCTGGCAAACCCTTTGTTGGATATAAAGCCGGGTGTCGATCGAGATCATCAAGATGGAACGGGCGTTTTAGCCCGCTTGTTGCCACTGGCCAACCGTCTCGGCACTGATGCTTACACCGCCGCAGACGATGATCACCACGTCCTGCGCCTCGGCAATCGCCGGGTGATCCAGATAAGCCACCGCCAGCGACACCCCGCATGCGGGCTCCACCAACTGGCGCAGGTCATCGGCGTAACGAGCAACGCCCATCATCGCCTCGGAATCGCTCAGCACCACGCATTGATGGGGGAAACCCTGGATATGCTCAACCGGCCACCCCGCAACCTGCGTGGCGGCGAGGGACTTGGCGATGGTGTCGATTTTCGCCAGTCGCACGGGATGCCCGGCGTCCACGGCGGCGGCAAACGACGCGGCGCCCTGGGTCTCGCAAGCGATGACCTTGCAGTCATAACGCTCGTGGCGTTCTAGCCCCACCAACACACCTGCCAGCAACCCGCCGCCGCCCACGGAAGTGACAATGGCATCAACCTGGGGGCAATCCTCAAGAATCTCGTCGACCATGCTGCTATGGCCTTCCCACAGCAGCGGGTGATCGAAGGCCGGCACATACAGCGCATCCGGCGCTTCGGCCAGTTGCAGCGCCAGCTGATTGGACTCATCCCAAAGATCACCGTGCACCACCACTTCAGCGCCGGCCCGCTGGATACGTGCGCGGGTCGCCTGCGGTGTCGTCGTTGGCACCACGATTCGCGCGTGTAAACCCAACCCTCGTGCCGCCACCGCCGTCGCCAACCCGGCATTGCCGCCGGACGGGCAGACCACTGTCGTCTTGCCCTGGCTGGCGGCGTAGGCACAGAGGGTGTTCATCCCCCGCAACTTGAACGAGCCGCAGGGTTGCAGGTTTTCCAGCTTGAGCCAGATCCGCCGGCTGGGTGTGGAGAGGCCTGGGTGCAGAATCAATGGGGTACGAATCGGCAGCATTGCGCAATTTCCTTATTGGTAGGCCTTCCATCATAAGGGTGGCAGCCCCGCAGCGTATATCTGACTGCGTGCGGTGCTAGCTTGATCCGACGTGGGCAAGGGTCTAATGGCGAACAGCGGACCGACTAGAAATCAGCAATAAACTGCACCCCCCCGACCACCGCACTGTTGGTTTCCTTCAACCCGCCCGGGTATTTCACGTATTGCAGGTTGGGTCGCACCATCAGCCATTTGGTCGCCTGCACGCCGTAGTTGATCTCGTAGCTGTACTCCCGGCGTTGCTCGGGAACGTACAACGGGTCGTCCATGGAGCTCACACCGTTGCGGGCGTTGAGCATTTGCGTGTTGCGGGTGTAGTCGTTGCTGACCGTAAGCTTTGAGGCACCGATGCCTAAGGTGTCGTCTGGGCGTGAATCAAACGGGCCACGGTAGATCATGCCGACCTGGATCAGGCTCTTGATCACGCTTTTGTCGGGATCGTTGACGGTCAGGTTGGCGAACACATTGAGGCCACGCTTGGCGTTGCCGTCGACCGTGGTCAACTGCTGCTGGCCCGACAGCCACCAGCCGTCATTGCTTGAGTACATGCGGTAAGGCTTGTTGCTGTCGGCGGCGTAGTTGCCGTCGGCGTCCTTGAGCATGCCCTTGGCATCGGCGTTGGCGTAGTAGTAACCGGCGTGGTACTCGGAATTGAGGCCGGCGATCTGGCCTTTCCAGATGGCTTCGATGGGAAAACTGGTGCCCTGGGAGCCGCTGATAAAGGGTTTGAAACCGTTGCTGGCCTCGGCGTTGCCTGGGTTTTTGTCGTAGGCGCCGACCTGTAGGGCGAACTCGTCGGTGAACTGGTACTTGGCCCGTACCGCCCACTGGCTGATGGGGAAGCTGTTCCACACGCCGTTCCAGTTACCTTCCTGGGAGCCGCACAGGGTCACGTTCTGGAACTCGCAGGGGAACTGGTCGAAGTCTTCGCCGTGGCCGAAGCGGCCGAGTTTCAGGGCGAACTTGCGGTCGAAGAATTTCTGCTCGTACCAGAACTGTGACAGCCGCCAGGCATTGCCGCCGCCGAACACTTCCATGGTCGAGGTCAGGCCGGTGGCGTCGGGGTGATGCACGCGGTCGTTGGTGATGTCCTTGCCGTGGCGCTCGCCGATGCCAATGCGAAAGGTCGCGTCCTGCCAGCCGAGGAGTTTTTGCAGGTCCATGGTCACGCCGAGGATCAGTTGATCGCTCCAGCGCGCGGTCATGTGGGAGTCGTAGCCGCCGCCCAGGTTGGAGCCGACTTCGCCGACGTACTTGAGGGTGAAGTCGTAGCCTTTTTCCGCCAGTTCCGGGCGCAGGCCGTTCCAGTCGCCGAGCATGGCGGGTGAGTTGGAATCGAGAAAGCCGGTGCTCACGGCGCTGGTGGAAAAGGCGCCGCATAACAGGGCCAGGGGGAGGGTGTTGCGCATGGAGTGCTCCTTGGTTTTGTTTTTTATTAGGGGTGTTGCTCAAATTTTGTGGCGAGCGGGCTTGCCCGCGTTGGGCTGCGCAGCAGCCCCGAGGTCTTTCGATGAGGTATGTCTGAAAGAGTGTGGCGATTTTATTGGGGCTGCTACGCAGCCCAACGCGGCGGTGCGGCGATCTGACAAGCCCGCTCGCCACAACAGGCCCGGTGACCCGAGGTAAAGGTGAGTGCTTACTGCAAGTTAACGAACAGCCCGCCATCCACCAGCAGCGATGCACCGGTCACATAACGCGCCATGTCCGAGGCCAGGAACACGATCGGCCCGGCGACATCGTCTGGTTCACCCAGGCGGCCCAAGGGTGTGCGCGACGTCATGTACGCCAGCTTTTCCTCGTCGGCCAAATCTTCCTTGTTGATGTCGGTGGCGATGGTCCCCGGTAACACCGAATTACAGCGAATGCCATACGGCCCCAGGGCAATGGCGCAGGACTGCATCAACGAATGCAGCCCGGCCTTGGTTGGCGTGTAGTGGGTTTGCATGCCGCCGCCCACCAGGGCGCTGATGGAACTGACGGCAATGATCGCGCCGCCCTTGCCCTGGTTTTTCATTTGGTTGGCCGCCGCCTGCACGGCGAAGTAGGCGCCGTTGAGGTTGGTGTTGACGGTCTTCAGGTACACCTCGCGAGGCATGTCGAGGAAGGAGTGGAACGGGCAGATCCCGGCGTTGTTGACGAACACGTCGACACTGCCAAAAGCCTTGACCGCGCCGGCCACCAGCTTGTCGCCGGTGTCTGGGTCTGCTGCGTCGGCGCCCACTTCAATGGCTTGACCGTCGAATGCCAGGATCTCTTCGATCAGCGAATAGGCCGCTTCAGTGCCCTGGCTGCTGCCGCTGTGGCCGATCACCACGCGGGCGCCCTGGCGCGCACATTCACGAGCGGCGGCGCGGCCGATGCCACGGGAGGCGCCGGTGATGATCACGGTTTTGTCTGCTAACAACATGGAAAGACTCCTTGAAAAATAAGTGGCTTCAGCCGAGGTAGTTGCCGTAACCGACCATGGCGATGGCGCCGAGAATCACCGCAATCCCGGCCACCAATACGCCCTTGTTGGTGGCGCTGGTGCCGTGCCATTCACGGAAATACAGGCCCCAGCAGTTGGAGACGATGATGATGAACGACATGTGCAGCACCCACGAACTGGCGTCGTTCTGCAGGCGGCTTTCGCCCATGCCGTAGAAGAAAAACTGCAAAAACCACAACGTCCCGGCGCAGGCCACCAACAGATAGTTGCGCAGCAGCGGGGTGCTGCGGTCGGTGTAGTTGTGGAAGGTGCGGTTGTGCCAGTTCAGCCACAGGCACCAGATACCGTTGGTGGTCAGGCCGCCCCACATGATCACCATAAAGGTCACGTTGTTCTGGAACAGGCTGTTGGCGCCATGCTCCACCGCTGCTGCGGCCAAGGGACGACCGGCGGAAATGCCGTAGCTGAAGCAGGCGCTCAGCACCCCGGAAATCACGGCGACCAGCATGCCCTTGCCCAGGGAGAACTCGCTGACACTGGCGAACTTCACTGCCTGGGAAACTTCGCGCTCCTTGATCAGCCCGGCCTTGCCGCACACTGCGATGCCGATCAGCGATACCGCCACGCCCCACAGCACCCAATGCCCGCCCTGTGAGGCGAGCATTGAGGTCAGGGTGCCTTCGGTCTCGTTGGTAAACACATCGCGGTACAGCGCCGGCATCAAGGCGCCAAGGGCCGAGGTCAGGCCCATGATCAATGACATCCCCAAAGACAACCCCAGGTAGCGCATGGTCAGGCCGAAGGTCAGCCCGCCGATGCCCCAGAGCACGCCGAACATATAGGTCCAGAGCAGGGTGCTGGAGTCCGCCTGACGGAGGATATCGACCCAGCCGGGCACGGTCAGTTGCGCGGCAATCAACGGCACGATCAGCCAGGACACCAGGCCGCCGGTGATCCAGTAGCTTTCCCAGGCCCAGCCGCGGACCTTCTTGTAGGGAATGTAGAAACTGCCGGAGGCGAAGCCGCCAATGAAGTGCAGAATCACACCGAAGAGAATGATTTCCACGTGTTCGAATCCTTTTTATTGTTGTTGTGAGTAGGTGAATCAGCCGGGCGCAAGGCTGAACATCGGCAGCAAGTCCACGCTGATGGGCGAGGCGTCCGGGTGGCTGGGCATGATGTCTTGCATGTACTGCCACCAGCGCTGCATCAGCGCGGTGCCGGGCAACTCATCCAGGCCATGGGTATCCTCGTGGGTCAGTACCGCGAACAGCGCGTTACTTGGCTCATCGAGGAAAATCCGGTAATCCGCCACGCCGGCATCGCGCAGGGCCTGGGCCAGTTCCGGCCAAACCTGCTCGTGGCGCAGCCGGTACTCAGCGGCCTGGCCCGGATTAAGGTTCATGCGAAAGGCGCGGGTCTGCATCAGAGACCTCCACGGGGTGGCGTGGGGCTGTAGATTCGCAACGCGTTATGCAAGAAAAATTTGCCCTGCACAGCCTGTGGTTTGTCGGCCATGCAGGCCTTCACCAGGCCCAGGGTGGTGGCGAAGTCAGCCAGGTGATTGCTGTTGGGCCAATCGCTGCCAAAGAAGCAGCGGTCTTCGCCAAACGCTTCCCACAACACGGCCAGGCGATCGTTGTAGAAGGCCGTATCGAGGATCAAGCCTTGCGGCCCGACCTGGGGGATTTCCGCCAGTTTGGCGAACACATTGGGACGTTCTGCCAGGCGCAGCAGGTCGGCGCGGTACGCCGCTTCCTTACCCGGCGGCACACTTGCATTGGGCAGGTGATCGACGATGATCCGCAGTTGCGGCAGTGCATCGCTCACGTGCAGCAGGCCCTTGATCAGTCGGGGGTCGGGGTTGGCGCTGTCCAGGCTGCGCCCGCAGTCGGCCAGCCGGCGCAGGCCGTCGATAAAACCGGGACGGGTCTGATCCAGAAGCAAATCCCGGCCCCACAGGTTGCCGTAACGCAGGCCGCGGAACAGCCTCTCATGTTCCAGCGCCGCGAGGTCGGCGGCGAACTGTGCATGCAGGGGGTCGAGGTTGCCGACAAAACCCAGCATCCGCGCATCGCTGCGCAAGGTCTCCAGCAGCCAGCGGTTGTCGTCGCGCCAGGGGCTGGCTTCCACCGCTACCGCACAGATCACATTGTGTTCAGCCGCCAGGGTCCAATAGTCCACGGGCAAATGCGCGGCATACAGCCGGTTACCCGGCTCGGGCCACGGAATGCCTTGAGGGCGGTGCGGATCGAACAGGTGCAGATGGCTGTCGATGATCGGGCCGCTGTAGAGGTTGGCAATGGTCATTGCGCAATCCTTGTCGGAAGAGTTGTTGTAAGAATTGTCGTAAGGCCCCGCACGCTACCGTGCAAGGGCCCGTTGCACCACCTCAGCTCTGCAGGTACACCACATGGGTATGGGTGTACTCATACAGGCCGTGCTTGCCGTCGGCGCCGCCGATCCCGGACTTGCGCACGCCGGCATGGAAGCCCTGCATCGCTTCGAAATTTTCGCGGTTGACGTAGGTTTCGCCAAAGTCGAGCTCGCGCACCGCATGCATCGCCTGGCCCAGGTCGCGGGTGTAGATCGACGAAGTCAGGCCGTAGTCGCAGTCATTGGCCATGGCGATGGCTTCGTCGAGGTCGTCGACGATCTGGATCGGCAGCACCGGGCCGAAGATTTCTTCGCGCATAATTTCCATGTCGGCGCGGCAACCGGCCAATACCGTCGGCTGGAAGTGGAAGCCTTGCCCCAGGTCGGCAATCTGCCCGCCGCTGACCAGTGTGGCGCCTTGGCTCAGGGCCGTGCGCACCTTGCGGTTGACGCTGTCCAGGCCCTGGCGGTTGATCAGCGGGCCCATCTCCACATCGGACTGGGCGATAGGGTCGCCGTAGCGTGTAGCGGACATTGCGGCGCTGATGCGTTCGATAAACTGGTCGGCGACCTTGCGCTCCACGTACACCCGCTCGGCGCAGTTGCACACCTGGCCGCTGTTGATGATTCGCGAGTCGCGAATGGCTTTGACCGCCAGATCAAGGTTGGCATCGGCCAGAACAATGGCCGGCGCCTTGCCACCCAGTTCCAGGTTGAGCTTGGTGATGTTCGGCGCGGCAGCGACCATGATCCGCGAACCGGTGGCGACGCTGCCGGTGAAGCTGATCATGTCCACGCCTTTGTGGGCGGTCAGTGCGCCGCCAACGCTGCCGTCGCCGCAAACCACGTTGAACACGCCAGCAGGCAGGTCGGTTTCGGCCACCAGTTTGGCGAACTCAAAGCAGTTGTTCGGAGTTTCTTCGCTGGGCTTGATGACGATGGTGTTGCCGGTCAGCAGCGCCGGGGCCATCTTGCGGGCGATCAAAAAGAACGGGAAGTTCCACGGCAGAATGCCGGCCACCACGCCTAGGGGCTTGCGGAACAGAAAGATATTTTCGTTGGGCCGATCGCTGGTGATGATCTCGCCTTCTATCCGTCGCGCCCATTCGGCCATGTAGTCGAGGTAATCGGCGGTGAAGTTGACTTCCACTTCCGCCAGGCCCGTGACCTTCCCCTGCTCCAGGGTGATGGTGCGGGCCAGGTGGGCGACGTTTTCCCGCAACTTGGCAGCGATGCGGCGCAGGTGCCCGGCGCGTTCGATGGCCGGTTTGCGCGCCCAGTCTTTCTGCGCGTTACGGGCGGCGGCAAGGGCGCGGTCGACGTCTTCGGCGGTAGACGCCGGGACCTTCGACAGCAGCGCGCCGGTAGCGGGGTTGAGCACATCCAGATGGGCAGCGCTGGCAGTGAACTGGCCGTTGATGAAGTTCTGGTACACGGGAACGGATGACATGGGCAGGTTCCTTAGTAAGTGCGCGACGGCGCTTTGGCGTCGGCGGCAGGGCGGTAGCGGGCGAGGGTGGTCATCGCGCTCTGGCGCAACAGGCTGATGTCGATGGCCACTGCAATGAACTGGCAACCCCAGGCTTGATAGCGGCGGGCGTCCTCTTCGTTGGGGGCGAGAATGCCGCAGGCCTTGCCGGCGGCGAGCGTTGCATTGACAGCATGCTGGATACGCTCCTGCACTTGGGGGTGGCCGGGATTGCCGGCGTGACCGAGGCCGATGGACAGGTCGGCCGGGCCGATAAACACCGCATCCACACCTTCGACGGAGGCAATCGCCTCGACGTTTTCCACGCCCAGCCGCGACTCCACCTGGACAATCAGGCATAGCTGTTCATGGGCGGTGTTGAGGTAGTCGGCCACACCATCCCAGCGCGTGGCGCGGGTCAGGCCACCGCCGACACCGCGAATGCCGTGGGGGGGATAACGCATGGCACGCACCAGGGCCTGGGCCTGCTCGGCGGTTTCCACCATGGGGATCATCAGGGTCTGGGCGCCGACGTCCAGCAACTGCTTGATCAGGCTGGTATCGCCACTGACCGCCCGCACCACCGGCGCAGTGCCGTAGGGTGCCACGGCCTGGAGTTGGGACAGTACGCTGGGCACGGTGTTGGGGGCGTGCTCGCCGTCGACCAGCATCCAGTCATAGCCTGTGCTGGCGACGATTTCCGCCGCGTAGGCCGTGGCGAAACCGGCCCAGATGCCATATTGCGGCGCGTCTTTAAGCAGCGCAGCCTTGAACGTGTTGTGGGGCATATTCATGACGGTCTCCCTTAGCGGTTGTAGGGTCTGTGAAGCACGCAATCAGGATTGAGGTCGACGCCAAAACCCGGCTTATCCAGCACCGACAAGCGCATGCGGCCATTGACCGGCACCGGCTCACCCAGCAGTTGCGGGTGGAACATCGGCACCACTTCGTCTGCCTTGGGTGCCATCATCAGGAACTCGGCGAACGGGCTGTTATGGCGGGTGGCGACGAAGTGGTAGCTGTAGACCGACGAGCCGTGCGGTACCACCATGGCGTTGTGGGCATCGGCCAGGGCGGAAATTTTCACCAGTTCGGTAAGGCCGCCGCACCAGCCGACGTCCGGCTGGATAATGTCGCAGCAGCCCATTTCCAGGAGCATGCGGAAACCCCAGCGGGTGGCCTCGTGTTCGCCAGTGGTCACCAGCATGCCTTTGGGCACGTTGTTGCGCAGGGCCGCGTAGCCCCAGTAATCGTCAGGTGACAGCGCTTCTTCGATCCATTTCAAACCGTACTTGTGGGCACCGACTGCCAGCTTGGTGGCGTAGTTGAGGTCCAGGCTCATCCAGCAATCGAGCATCAGCCAGAAGTCCGGGCCGACCCGCTCGCGCATGGTTGCCAGCTCTTCAAGGTTCTTGCGCAGGCCCTCTTCACCTTCGGCCGGGCCGTGGTGCAGGGGCATCTTGCCGCCGATAAAGCCCATCTTCTGCGCCAGGTCCGGGCGGGCGCCGGTGGCGTAGAACTGCAACTCGTCACGCACGGCGCCGCCGAGCAACTGGTGCACCGGTTCCTGGCGGATCTTGCCGAGCAAGTCCCACAGCGCCAGGTCAACGCCAGAGATCGTATTGATCACCAGGCCCTTGCGACCGTAGTAGAGGGTCGACTGGTACATCTGGTCCCAGATCTTTTCGATGTCAGTGACCCGTGCGCCTTCAAGGAAACGTGCCAGGTGCTTTTCGACGATATAGGCGGCGGGCTCACCGCCGGTGGTCACGGCAAAACCGACCGTGCCATCACTGGCTTCGACCTCCACCACCAGGGTGCCGAGCACGTTAATCCCGAAGCTGCGGCGGCTCTGGCGGTACTCGGGGTATTTGCTCATTGGCGTCGAGATGTGGTCGTCGATCCAGTGGCCGTCCGCCTGGTCGTGATAATCCGCGCCGCCGCCGCGCAGTACAAAGGCGCGCACGTGTTTGATGGTGATGTTGCCCATGGTGTGACTCCTGGAATTAAACAGTGGCCGGCGTGTTCGACGCTTTATGGCCGGGTGAATGGATGCCCAGTACCAGCAACGCAGCCAGTACTGTGGTGGCGGACAGCAGGTAGAGACCGGCCGCCGGGGAATGGAAGGCGCTTTCTGCCCAGTTTTTCAGCACCGGGGCGATAAACCCGCCCAGCGCTCCGAAGGAGTTGATCAGCGCAATGCCGGCGGCTGCGGCGCTGCCGGCCAAGTAGCTGGAAGGGAAGGTCCAGAACACCGGCTGCACGGCGATAAATCCCGAGGCGGCGAAACACAGGGCGAGCATGCCCAACAGCGGGTTGCTGAACGTTACCGAACAGGCGATGCCGGCGGCGGCCATCAATAACGTCAGGGACGCGGTGCGACGGCGCTCACCGGTACGGTCGGAATAACCGGGGATCCACCAGGCGGCAAATAGCGCGCAGACCCAGGGAATTGCCGATACCAAGCCGACCATCAGCCCGACCTTGGTGCCGAGCAAGCCGGCGACCTGGGTCGGCAGGTAAAACACCACGCCGTACACGCTGGCCTGGATCAGCAGGTAGACCAGGCACAGGTACAACACCGATGGCTGGCACAACACGTTGAGGAGGCTGCGGCCGTGGGAGGATTTGTCTTGGTCTTCGCGGTCCAGCAGGTCCTGGACCTGGCGGCGTTCATCAACGGTCAGCCATTTGGCGTCGGCGGGACGATTGTCCAGGTACCAATAGGCCCACACACCCACCACGCTGGCCATCAGGCCTTCCACGGCGAACAACCATTGCCAGCCGTGCATACCGGCGAAACCGTCCATCTCCAGCAGTAAACCGGACAACGGGCTGCCGAAGATAAACGCCAGCGGCGCACCAAAGTAGAAGAAACCCATGGCCTTGCCGCGCACGGCCTGGGGGAACCAGTAGGTGAGGTAAAGAATCACGCCGGGGAAGAATCCGGCTTCGGCTATGCCCAGTAAAAAGCGCAACACATAGAAGCTGGTTTCGTTATGGGCGAAAACCATGGCCGCCGACACCAGGCCCCAACTGACCATGATCCGGCACATCCACAGGCGGGCACCGACGCGATGCAGGATCAGGTTGCTTGGTACTTCCAGCAACGCATAACCGACAAAAAACACCCCGGCGCCAAAGGCGAAGGCGGCATCACTGAGACCGGTGTCGGCCTGGAAGGCTTGTTTGGCGAACCCGACGTTGGCGCGGTCGAGGAAAGCCATGATGTACATCAGCAGCAGGAAGGGCAGCAGCCGCCAGGAAATCTTGGCGAGCAGGGGCGCGGGCAGGGTGGTCATCGTAAAGTCCTTTTGTGAGGCTTTGTTCTTATGGGGCGGACTGTACGGCGGCCGAGCAATGCGCTACAAATCGAATCTAGCTCACAAGCGATACCTTAAGGTTATCGATAACAAGGAAAAAAATGAGTAGCCCCACCATTTCTCGCAGCCTGTTCAACCGCCTGCGTTACAAGCATCTGCATATGCTGGTGGCCTTGAGTTCCAGCCAGAACCTGCACCGTGCCTCTCAAACCCTGAACATGTCGCAACCGGCGGCGACCCGCATGCTGCGCGAGATCGAAGACATGTTTGCGTGCGATCTTTTCGAGCGTTTGCCCCGAGGCATGCGGCCCACCGCGCTGGGTAAGGAGCTGATTCGTTTTGCTGAATCCGCCCTCAGCGGCCTGGACCGCTGCGCCGAGGACTTGATGGCGCGCCAGCAGGGCGGCTACGGCTATCTGTCGATTGGCACGATCATGGGCGCTGCGCCGGATCTGGTGATGAACTCAATCGCGCAGATCAAGGCACTCAACCCGCAACTGCGGATTCGCATCATGGGTGACACCAGCGACCAGGTGATCCAGTTGCTGGAACAGGGTCGCATCGACCTGGCCATCGCCCGGCGAAACGCCGCCACTGACAGCGAGCATTACACCTTCGAGCCCCTGGGCAACGAACGGCTGTTGGTGGTGGTGCATGCCGGCCATCCCCTGGTCCAGCGCGAACATCTGCCGCTGGCGGAGCTGGTCAGCGACTGGCCGTGGATCCTGCAACCGGAAACCAGCCCGGCGCGCATCGGCTTCGACCAGGCCTTGCAGCATCTGGCCTTGCCGCTACCGGCGGACATCATCGAATGCAGTTCGGTGTACTCGATGCAGCAGCTGATTCAACTTACCGACGCAATCATGGTCCTCTCGGAAAGTGCCCTGCGTGACTACCTGAAAATGGGCCTGGTGGTGGCGCTGCCGGTGGAACTGGAGGTGCAGCTTGAGCCATTTGGGCTACTGCTGCGCAAGGGGGAGCCGGTGAGTCGGGAGTTGGGGCTGTTTATTGATTTGCTCAGGCAAAAGGCGGCGCTGCTCGATACCCGCCTTTTGTAGGCGCGAGGGGTTTGGCAAAAAGAACATGGTGCGTCGCAGGGATATTAATTAGAATTAATCTCATTTGAGATTAACTCGCGCCGCGCAGGTTTGTTTGCCATGAATGATGCAGTAAGGCCAATGCCCGTCGCAGAGCCCAGCCTTCACAGTTTGTACCGCGACCACCGCAGTTGGCTGGAAAGCTGGTTGCGGCGCCGGCTGGGCAATGCCTGGGATGCGGCCGACCTCAGTCAGGACACGTTCCTGCGGGTGCTGGCCAGCGCCCAGCCGATTGCGCAACTTCAGGAGCCTCGGGCCTATCTGGTCACGGTGGGCAAGCGCCTGCTGGTCAATTTCCATCAGCGCCGCAGCCTGGAACAGGCCTACTTGAATGCCCTGGCGCGCTTGCCGCAAGACTGTGTGCCGTCGCCCGAACAGCGCTGGCTGCTGCTGGAAACCCTGCACGCCCTGGATGAGTTGCTCGACGGCTTGCCCCCGGCTGTGCGTCGGGCGTTTCTCTGGAGCCAACTAGAAGGCCTGGGTTATCGCGAGATTGCCGAGCGGCTCAAGGTCTCGGAACGCACGGTCAAGCGCTATATGGCCCAGGCGTATGAGCATTGCCTGTTGGTGGAACTGTGAGTCGCAGCGGGCCGTCGCCCGAAGCGCGCCAGGTCGCCCGGGCTGCCGCGCAGTGGCTGGCGTTGCTGGAGTCGGGCAGCGCCACCGAGCGTGATCATGCCGGGCTGCAACAATGGCGAGACAGCCACACCCGCCATGAACAGGCCTGGCAAAAGGCGCAGTTGCTGCGCCAACGCTTTGCCCAATTACCCCAGGCGCTGGCCATGGCCAGCCTGGATCGACCGCAACCGGGCCGGCGCGCGGTGCTCAAGCGTGCCTTGGGCGTGGCGGCACTGGTGCCGGCGGTGTGGTTGCTCAGCCGGCAATTGCCCATCGACGTCTGGCGTGCCGACCTGCACACCGCCACGGGCGAGCGCAAACAAGTTCCGCTGGCCGACGGCAGCAGTCTGCAACTCAATACCGCCAGCGCAGTGGACGTGGACCTGGCCCAGCGCCGCCTGACACTGGTGGATGGCGAGTTGGCGCTGACGGTACCGGGCAAAGCGCCGTTGACCGTGCAGACTCGCTACGGCCAGGTCATCGTCAGTCAGGCCGAGGTCTGTGTGCGGCAGTTGCCTGATGGATGCCAGGTGTCGGTGCTCAAGGGCGCGGTTCAGGTGCGCGATGGTCGCGGGCAAGTCGCAACCTTGCAAGGCGGCCAACAAGCGCGACTGCAAAGCACCGGCCTTGGCCCGATGAGTCCGTTCGACGCCCTGCAACTGGGCTGGCGCGACGGAGTGCTGACTGCGCAGAACCAGCCGTTGGGCGACTTCCTGCGCGAACTCGAACGTTATCGACCCGGCGTGCTGCGCTGGGCCCCGAGCCTGGAAACCCTGCGAGTCACCGGCAGCTTTCGCCTGGAAGACACCGATCGCATTCTTAGCCTCCTGGCCTCGACCCTGGCTCTGGAGGTTCATTCGCGCACGCGTTATTGGGTCACATTGACGCCCCGCAAAAAACTGGCCTGAGGTGTTTGTTGTGGCGAGCGGGCTTGCCACAACCGTGTTCGGCTTAATTAATTGAAAAGACCGTGTCCCCTTTTTTCGCGTCGCTTGTCATCCAAGGCAAGTGAACGAAAACAGAGAGCCTTTTAAATGCCCGTCGTCCCGCCATCGCTGTTGCGCCTGAGTCTTGTGCTGAGCCTGAGTGCCAGCCCGTTGTTTGTTCCTGTGAGCTGGGCCGAGGACGCGGCCCGGCGCAGTTATGAGGTGCCGGCCGGCAGCCTGGGCACGGCGCTGACCCGCTTCGCCGGGCTGGCTGGGGTCAACCTTTCGGTGGACCCGGCCCTGGTGAGCGGTCGCAACAGCGCCGGGATCTCCGGTGAATTTGCCGTTGAGGAAGGCTTCGCCCGCTTGCTCCAGGGTTCCGGCCTGCAATTGCAGGCGGTGGGTGATCGCTCCTACACCTTGATCCCTGCGCCGCAAAGCGGCAGCTACCAACTGCCCGCTACTTCAATTCTTGGTATCGCTGCCACGCCAGTGGCTGAAACCTATGCCGGTGACCAAGTCACCCGCAAAGGTGCCCAAGGTATGTTGGGGGAGGCTGACTTTTTGGACACGCCTTTCAACCTCACTTCCTACACCGCCAAAGCTGTGAAAAACCTGCAGGCGCGCACCCTTGGCGAGATGGTTGCCAGCGACCCGTCGGTGCGCATCACTAACCCGGCGGGCGGGCGCTTTGAGCAGTTTTCGGTACGCGGTTTTAGCCTGTTCAACAGTGATGTGTCCTACGGTGGCCTGTACGGCGTGCTGCCGACCTACGCCATCGACATGGAAATGGTCGAGCGCGTCGACATCCTCAAAGGCCCCGGTGCCTTGCTCGGCGGCATCGCCCCGCGGGGCAGCGTTGGCGGCAATATCAATATTGAACCTAAGCGCGCGACCGACGCACCGATCACCGAATTTACCGGTAGCTATGCCTCGGCCGGGCAGTTCGGCGGCGCAGTGGATATCGGCCGGCGCTTCGGTGAAGAGCAGCAATTTGGCGTGCGTTTCAACGGCGTGAAGCAATCCGGTGATACCGAGTGGGATCACCAGAGCGTGGATCGGGAAATGGCCGTGATCGGCCTGGACTTTCGCAAGGAGCGGGTGCGCTTGTCCCTCGACCTGGGCCGCCAGGAACGCACCGCCGACGCACCGCAGGAGCGGGTCGAAATCGCCAAGGGCAGCGTGATGCCCAAGGCCGAGGACATCCGCCGCAACTTCGCCCAGTCCTGGACCTGGTCCCACACCAAGGACACCTTTGGCGCGGTACGCGGTGAGTTTGACGTGAATGATTCGCTGATGGTCTACGCCTCGGCGGGGGCGCGTAAAGGCAACTACGACTTCCTGCGCCATGGGGTGCAGAGTACCCAGAGCAACGGCGATTTTACCGTCGTGCCGCGCAGTTTTCGCCGCGATGAAGACGTCAAGACCGTCACCGTCGGCGCCCGCAGCTGGTTCAATACGGGGGCTGTGGGACACACCATCAACGTCAGCCTGAACCGCTTCAACATGGACTTCGACAATGCCGGCGAGCGCTATACCCCCGGCAAGAGCAACCTCTACAACCCGGTTGTATTGCCCAAGCCCGGCAAGGCCGTGCGCTGGGACACCAGCACCCACACCGAAGACCGTTTCACCAGCCTGGCCCTGGCCGATACCCTCAGCTTTCTCGATGACCGTGTACTGCTGACGCTGGGCGCACGCTTGCAAAAGGTCGAGGTGACGTCCTGGAGCAACGGGGTGAAGGACCAACCGGAATATGACGAGCAAGCGCTGTCGCCAGCCCTCGGGCTGGTGGTGAAAATCACTGATCAGTTCTCGCTTTACAGCAATTACATGGAAGGTTTGAGCCAGGGCGAAACGGCACCGTCAAGCGGGGTGAACAACGAAAACGCGATCTTCGCGCCCACTAAAAGCAAACAGGTGGAAGTCGGCGCCAAGTACGATATGGGCAGCTTCGGGATGACCGCCAGCGTGTTCCGCATCAATCAACCGGCGTACGGTATCGACGAGCAAAACAACTTCAAGCCTAACGGCGAGTTGCGCAACCAAGGCGTTGAGTTGACGGTGTTTGGCGAACCCATTGAGCATGTCCGATTACTGGGTGGTGTGATGCTGCTGGACAGCGAGCAAACCAAAACCGCCAAGGGCCAGACCGACGGCAAGCGCGGCACCGGCTCCCCGGTGGCCAACGTCAACCTTGGCGCCGAATGGGACATCCAACACCTGCAAGGCCTGACCCTGACTGCCCGCGCCATCCACACCGGCTCGCAATACCTGGACGCGGCCAACCAGCAAAAAATCGACAGCTGGGAACGCTACGACCTTGGAGCGCGCTACACCTTCAAAGTCGACGACAAACCGATCACCGTGCGCGCCACGGTCGAGAACGTATTGAACACTACTTACTGGGCCTCGGCCGCCACCTCATCCGACAGCGCCCCTGGCTTGACCCTATCAACGCCGCGTACCTGGCTGGTGTCGGCAACGGTAGGGTTCTGATCGCTGCTACGAGACGGTGCGCATTCTTTAGATCACATGCGCCCGCTGCAACTCGGTCAGGGACAACACCTTGAGCCGAGCCAGCAGCGGGTCTCGCCGATCCCTCGGATGAGCCAACTCCACCGCCAACTCCTGGCGAATGCTGCTGGGCCGGTTGTCCATCACCAGCACCCGATCACTCAGGTACAGCGCCTCGTCCACATCGTGAGTCACCAGCAGCAGGGCGATGGCGTGGTGTTCGGCCAGTTGCAATAACAGGTCCTGCAATTTCATGCGGGTGAAGGCATCCACTGCGCTGAACGGCTCGTCCAGCAATAGCACCTGCGGGCGTGAATACAGGCCGCGGGCGATGGCAACCCGCTGGGCCATGCCGCCGGACAACGCCTTGGGCAAGGCTTGCGCAAAGCCATTCAGGCCCACCTCATCGATTAACTGAGCGACCCAGGCCTTGTCGTAATGACCGTCATCGCTAAAGCCAATGTTTTGTTCCACCGTCAGCCACGGCATCAACCGTGGCTCCTGGAATACAAACGCCACTTCGCCGCCGCTGCTACGCAGTTCGCCCTGGAAGTCCTTTTCCAGGCCGGCGACTATCCGCAGTAAGGTGCTTTTGCCACAGCCGCTGGGGCCCAGCAGGCTCACGGTTTCCCGAGGCTGCAAGGTCAGGTGGACGTTGGTCAGCACAGTGGTGGCGCCGAAGGTTTTACGCTCGACGCGAATATCCAATAACGCTTCACTCATGGCTTAATCCCCTGGGCCTTGGCCGTTGAAGGTGTCGCGCCAGGCCAGGCAGCGTTTTTCCAGGGCGGCCAGCAGGCCGTCACTGATCTTGCCCAGCAACGCCAGGACTATGATCGCCGCCAGCACAATATCTGGCCGTGACGTTTCCCGCCCATCACTGAGCAGGTAACCCAAGCCCTTGGTTGCCGCGATCAATTCAGCCGCCACCAGAAACATCCAGGCCAGGCTCAGGCCGCTGCGCAAGCCAGTGAACAGGCCGGGCAGGGCGGCCGGCAACAGCACTCGCCGCACCAGGCGTCGGCGGCTGAAGCCATACATCTGCCCGACTTCCACCAGCTTGCGGTCGATATCGCGAATCGCCGCGACGCCGTTCAGGTACACCGGGAAGAACGCGCCGATGGCGATCAGTACGATCTTCGAGGTCTCGTCGATGCCCAGCCACAGTAACAACAGCGGCACCCAGGCCAGGCTCGGAATCGAGCGCAGGCCGGCGAAAGTAGGCTCCAGATAGGCTTCGGCTTCGCGGCTCAAACCGACCCAGGCGGCAAACACCAGGGCCAGACTGGCGCCGATGGCGAACCCCAGCAATACCCGAAGCAGGCTGGCACTGATGTGTTTCCACAAGGCGCCTTCGGCCAGGTCCGTCAGGGTCACGGCGATTTCACTGGGCGCCGGCATCTGGTAAGACGGCAGCCAGCCAATGCGCACGATCACCTCCAGCAACGCGATGATCAGCACCGGCAACGCCAGGCCCTTGAGCCGCCGTGGCCAGGCGCTGCGGTTGAGTGGTTGCGCTGTGGCCAGGGCCAGGCCGACAGGCAGGGATTTGCTTTTGCTGGTCATCACGCCACCTTTATGGACGAGGCAGGGCCTGGCCGAATGAGGTGTCGATCAACTGGTCGATGACCTGATCGACATTCACCCCACGGCGCACCAGTTCCTCGGACACCAGGATCGGCGCGGCGGCCTTGGATGAAACGACGTCCTGGGCGGTGAGCAGCGGGCTGCTCAAGTCTGTGCGCGACAGTTGCAGCTTGGCTACTTCCAGGGGGAGGCCGGATTCGGTCGCCAGCAGTTTCGCCAGCTCCTCGGGGTTTTTTACCGCCCATTCCCGGGCCTTTTCATAGGCGCCGAGCACGGTGGCGATGGTGTGTGGATGCTCCGTGGCATAACGCTCGGTGACGCTGACCACGCCATAGCTGTTGAAATTCTTGTTGCGATATAGCAGGCGTGAGCCGGCCTGGATCTCGCTGGCAGCCATGTGCGGATCAAGGCCTGCCCAGGCGTCGACATCGCCTTTTTCTAGAGCGGTGCGGCCGTCCGGGTGTTGCAGGTGTACCAGTTCCACGTCGTCCTTGGTCAGGCCGGCCTGTTGCAAGCTGCGCAGGGTAAAAAGATACGGGTCGGTGCCTTTGGTGGCAGCGATTTTCTTGCCCTTGAGGTCGGTGACGGTCTTGTACGGCGAATCCTTGCGCACCACCAACGCGGTCCATTCGGCGCGGCTGTAGACGTACACCGATTTGATCGGGCTGCCATTGGCTCGGCTCAACACCGCTGAAAGACTGGCCGAAGAGGCAAAGTCGACGCCGCCGCTGTTGAGGTATTCCAGGGAGCGGTTGCTGCCCTGGCTCAATACCCAGCCGACCTTGGTTTGTGGCAAGGCTTTTTCAAGCCAGCCGAAATGCTTGAGCACCAGGCTCACGGGCGAGTAATAGGCGTAGTCCAGATGGACTTCGGCGGGTGCGCTTTCGGCGGCCTGAGCCACAGGTTGCAGACTAAGGGCAAGGGCGCAGGCGCCCAAGAGGACTTTGGCGAAGGATTTCATGGAACAGCTCCGGGCAAGGCGGGAAAGAGAAGGCTTTCTTATATTCAGAAAATATCAGTCGGCATGTTTCATCATGCGTTTGAGGAATATGCAGTCTCTGTGCCATCTGGCGCGGGGCGAGAGTTAAGGCGTTTCTGGCGGATAACGGCGGGAAAATGCTGTGAAGCGACAGGGCACTTTGTTGATTAGCTGTTGGTTGGGCAACAGTAGTGTTTTTATTGCATATGTTTTTATGGAATAAATAAAGAGTTATATATTCCTTTTGTTGTTCTTTCGAATGGCGCATTTTGAGGGCCTGCGCATTCGTGCGGATTGACCCAACAGCTAAAGGAAAGCCGACATGACCATCAAAGCGATCAACGTGCGCAACCAGTTCAAAGGTGTGATCAAGGAAATCCTGATTGGCGAAGTGGTGTCCGAGATTGACGTGCAAACCGCATCCGGCGTCGTGACGTCAGTGATCACCACCCGTTCGGTACGTGACCTGGAATTGAAGGTGGGCAGCGAGGTGATTGCTTTCGTCAAATCGACAGAAGTTTCCATCGCCAAGCTGTGAAGCTGATGATCGTTCCCTCGCCTGGGAACGATCAGCACATATCAACCAATGGCCTCAGCGCAGACGCAAACTGCGCTCCATGCGCTGGAGACCTTCTTCGAGCAACGCCCTTGGGCAGCCGAAGTTCAAACGCACAAATTGTTGGCTGTCATCGCCGAACTCCAGACCGGCGCTGAGACCGACTTTCGCCTGTTCCAGGAAAAATCGCTGCGGATCTTCCTGGCCCAATGCGCTGCAATCGAGCCACGCCAGATAAGTACCTTGTGGTGCATGCATCAGCACGCCCGGCAAACGGGTACGCACAGCATCTATCAGGTAATCGCGATTGCCTTGCAGGTAGTTGACCAGCGCCTCCAGCCATTCGCCGCACTGGCTGTAAGCTGCCCATGTCGCTTCCAGGCCCAGGGGGCTGACGCTGTCGACCATGCCGCAGCGCGCGCGGTTGAAGCGCTCGCGTATCACCGGGTCCTGAACCACGGCAAAGCAGGTTTTCAAGCCAGCGATGTTGTAGGCCTTGCTGGCCGACATCAGCGTGATGGTGCGCTGGGCAATCTCTGGGCTCAGGCTCGCCGTGGGGATGTGCCGACGCCCGTCGAAGCACAGGTCTGCATGGATTTCATCGGAAATGATCAGCGCGCCTTGCTCCAGGCAGGCAGTGGCCACCGCCAGCAACTCTTCGCGGGGGAACACTTTGCCCAGCGGGTTATGCGGGTTGCTCAGCAGCAGGGCGCCGGCACCGGTCAGCGCTTGGCGCAAGGCGGGCAGCGGGGTGAGGTATTCGCCTGCTTCGCTCAGTTCAAACGGTACTTCGATCTTTGGCAGGTTCCAGTTGCCCGGTGCGTTGCGCAGCGGGCAATAGTTGGGGGTCTGCAACACCACCGGTTGCCCCGGTTGGACGAAAGCATGCAGCGCCATGTTGAACCCTGGCTCTACACCGGGCAGGAACAGCAGTTCATCGGGCTGCACGCGCCACGCATACTTGTTCCACAAATCGGCGACGATTGCCTCGCGAACTTGCGGGCGGGCGATGCTATAGCCGAGCATCTGTTGGTCCAGGCGCTGGTGCAGCGCCTCCAGAATGGCCTCTGGCGCGGCGATGTCCATGTCGGCAATCCACATCGGCAGAACGTCTTGCGGGTAGCGACTCCACTTGGTGCTGCCGGTGCCGAGGCGGGAGTGGATCGTGTCGAAATCAAAGCTCATGGGGGGCTCGTGTCTGTGGGGCTGGCGTGCAATGGCGCTGATTCTAACGCCATAAAACCTACACGCCAGAGCTGATTGCCCGTTTGCCCCCATTTGATTTGACGCGCGTCATCGCCAGGGTACGTGAGGCGTGTTTAGCGATTCACTATTTTCGCCGGCAGGGCGATCACCAGGAAGCTGCTGATAATCAGGCAGCCTGCGAAAAACCACAGGGGCCCGGCGCTGCTGCCTGTGACGTCGATCGCAACCCCCATCAACGAGTTGCTCACCAGCCCTGCTATGTTTGCCAGCGAGCAGGCCAGGGCAAAACCGGTGGCCGCTGCGGTGCCTTTAAGAAAGGTCGCCGGCAGGCTGAAGAACACCGGCACGGCGCCGATGATCGCCGCCGAGGCAATGGCAAACAGGGCCACGGTGGCGACCACGTTATGGGTGAAAAAGGTGCTGCTGGCCATGGCCACGGCGCCCACCAAAAACGGCACGATGATGTGCCAGCGGCGTTCGCGGTGTTTATCGGAGCTGGCGCCGATCAGCAGCATGCCCAACAGCGCGGCGACGCTTGGCAGGGCCGTGAGGATGCCAATGTGGAAGGTGTTGGTAACCCCGGCGTTGCGGATAAAGGTAGGCATCCAGAAACCCATGGCATAGGCGCTGAGCAGGATCGAGAAGTCGATACCGCCGAGCATCCACACTTTGAGGTTGAAGAAACCGTCGCGCAAGCTGTGCTTGCTGCTGGCACTGTCGGCATCGTCTTTGCGCAACTCGCTTTCCAGCAGGGATTTTTCTTCCGGTGACAGCCATTTGGCTTGCTGATAGGTGTTAGGCAGAGCCCAGAAAGTCAGCACGCCGAGTAATACGCTGGGCACCGCTTCGATCAGGAACAGCCACTGCCAGCCGCGCAGGCCGCCCACGTGGTCGAAGTGGCCCATGATCCAGCCAGACAACGGCCCGCCAATCACGCTGGACAGCGGCAGGCCGATCATGAACAGGGCAATGACCCGCCCGCGGCGATAGGTGGGAAACCAGGTGGTCAGGTAGTACAGAACCCCCGGCAGGAACCCGGCTTCGGCGGCGCCGAGCAAAAAACGCAGGATATAGAACTGGGTGGTGGAGGTGACCAGCATGGTGCAGGCCGAGAGCAGGCCCCAGGTGATCATGATCCGGGCGATCCAGATCTTCGCGCCGACCTTTTCCAGCACCAGGTTGCTGGGCACTTCAAAGATGATATAGCCGACAAAGAACAGGCCGGCGCCAAGGCCGAAGGCGGTTTCGCTGAACTGCAACTGGTCGAGCATTTGCAGTTTGGCGAAGCCTATATTGATCCGGTCCAGGTAGGCGGCCAGATAGCAGAAGCACAGGAAGGGAATCAGCTTCCAGGTGATCTTGTGGTAAAGCGCGTGGATCGGGTCGGCCATTGGGTGTTTCCTGGCGGTGACTTATGGTTTTTATAACACCGCTTTTTTCAGCACTTCGGGGTGCTGTAGACGCGACGTCCAAAGGCAGTGTCAGAAGACTGAGATGCTGCAGGTATTTGGCAGTCATTTGTGGCGAGGGAGCTTGCTCCCGTTGGGTCGCGAAGTAACCCCGGAAGGCCTGCCACGTTCTGGAATTAGAGCACGAGCCTGATCGGCTTGCTGGGTACGGATGCCGGTCTTCTTGCTCACCATCAATGGCGTCTGCTGCTCGGCGTGAAGGCCCGGAATATAGCATGGGCATTATTCCGTCACCGACAGGCTCTGTCATAAAAACGCCATGGCACTGGGGGTTGGATTCGAAAGAGACTACTTTGATGGCTTCCAATAAATAGAGTATCCATGGATGAAATACCAACCCTTTACCCGAGTATTGATAGCGACTTCCCTGGTCCTGACGTTCAGCGGTGTACACGCGGCGTCCCAGGCCCCGGTGGGCGGCGAAAATGGCATGGTGGTCACGGCCCAGCACCTGGCCACCCACGTCGGCGTCGACGTACTAAAGGACGGTGGCAACGCAGTGGATGCAGCGGTCGCCGTGGGTTACGCGCTGGCGGTGGTCTACCCGGCGGCCGGTAACCTGGGCGGTGGCGGTTTCATGACCGTGCAACTGGCGGACGGGCGCAAGACCTTCCTCGACTTCCGCGAAAAAGCGCCGCTGGCGGCCACGGCGGATATGTACCTGGATAAAGACGGTAACGTTGTCCCCAACCTGAGTTCCAAGGGCCACCTGGCGGTCGGTGTGCCTGGCACCGTGTCAGGCATGGAGTTGGCACTAAGCAAGTACGGCACGATGAAGCGCGCCCAGGTCATTGCTCCGGCCATCACCCTGGCGGAAAACGGCTTTGCCCTGGAGCAGGGTGATATCGACCTGCTGCACACGGCCACCGATGAGTTCAAGAAAGACCAGGACATGCGCGGGATCTTCCTGCACGGCGGCGAGCCAATGCAGGTTGGCCAGAAACTGGTGCAAAAAGACCTGGCGAAAACCCTGCGGGAAATCTCCGCCAACGGCGCCGACGGCTTCTACAAAGGCTGGGTGGCCAAGGCGCTTGTCGATTCCAGCCAATCCGGCAAAGGCATTATCACCCAAGCCGATCTGGACAAGTACAAGACCCGCGAACTGGCGCCCATCGAGTGTGACTACCGTGGTTATCACGTGGTCTCGGCACCGCCTCCGAGCTCCGGTGGCGTGGTGATCTGCGAGATCATGAACATTCTCGAAGGCTATCCGATGGCGGAGCTGGGCTACCACTCGGCCCAGGGTCTGCATTACCAGATCGAAGCGATGCGTCACGCCTACGTCGACCGCAACAGCTACCTGGGCGACCCGGACTTCGTCGAAAACCCCGTCGCCCATCTGCTGGACAAGAACTACGCCGCCAAACTGCGCGCCGCCATCGACCCGCAAAAGGCCGGCATCTCCCAAGACATCAAGCCTGGGGTTTCTCCCCATGAAGGCAACAACACCACGCACTACTCCATCGTCGACCAGTGGGGTAACGCAGTGTCGGTGACCTACACCCTCAACGACTGGTTCGGCGCCGGCGTCATGGCCAGCAAGACCGGGGTGATCCTCAACGACGAAATGGACGACTTCACCTCCAAGATAGGGGTGCCGAACATGTACGGCCTGGTCCAGGGCGAAGCCAATGCCATTGCGCCGGGCAAGACGCCGTTGTCGTCCATGAGCCCGACCATCGTCACCAAGGATGGCAAGGCCGTCATGGTGGTCGGCACCCCCGGTGGCAGTCGCATCATCACTGCAACGTTACTGACCATCCTCAACGTCATCGACTACAAGATGAACATCCAGGAAGCCGTCGATGCACCGCGCTTCCACCAGCAGTGGTTGCCCGAGGAAACCAACATCGAGACGTTCGCCCTGAGTCCCGACACCCAGAAGATTCTCGAAAGCTGGGGCCACAAATTTGCCGGCCCTCAGGATGCCAACCATTTGGCGGCGATCCTGGTGGGCGCACCGTCCCTGGGTGGCAAGCCGGTGGGCAAAAACCGCTTCTACGGGGCTAATGACCCACGGCGTAACACCGGGCTGTCCCTGGGTTATTAAGGCCTTCTTGTGGAGCGGGTAAGCTCGCTCCACAACGGTTACACCTTGCCCGGAACAAGAATATTTTTTGAAATCAAGGGGTTGCAAGCCCCAGCAAATGAGTACATAATTGCGCCCATCGAACGCGCTGACGAATAAAAAACGTCAATGTTTTCAATGAGATAGAGTAGAGGCAAGCTTCACATAGCCCACTCAAGTTTGTATGCGGTGAGTGCCAGTGGTTTTGGCATTGATCGTTTGAGGCCGAGTAGCAAAATGGTTATGCAGTGGATTGCAAATCCACCTACGCCGGTTCGATTCCGACCTCGGCCTCCACTCTTAGAAACCCCGTAGATCAATGATCTACGGGGTTTTTTATTACCTGCGATTTGGGAGGTGTTCCGCAACTAACCGTCACTTTGTCGGTTTTACGATCTCGCCGACACGACGATAAACCTTCTTCGTCATCTCCTGAGTCGAGTGGCCCAGCAGGCGACTATCATCAATTTCGCTGGCAGCCTTCGGTCGTATATCGCGGAACTGGAATTGCCTGATGGTTGCCGAGTGAGTTGTGTGGCCTTCATTCGCAGCCTTCGCCGCCGCTTTCTCCCTGGCTTCATCCCAGCGATTGCGCAGCATCGGATAGCTCATTTTCAGTCCAGCCTGATTAGTGATCAGGCTCGAGCTTTTGATTCCCGCCATCGCCTTGCGCTCCAGCAGCGCGTCAAGGAAGGCACTGAGTGCGGACGCATCAACCCCATGTCCGAAACGGATGACCTCGACATCACGCTCGATGACGACGGTGCGGTCACCGTTAGGTGGAAGGCCCAGGCAGGCGAGGACTCGCCCATAGGAGTCGCTGATTTTGAGGAAGAGGCAGAGCCTGCGCCTTTCTGATGAGCAACAAAAAGCCCGCTCAGTGGCGGGCTCTCTCTTTCAATGGTGCTCAGTTCATCAGCGGTGCTTGTTCTTGTGTTTGTGCTTGTTTTTGCCATTGTAGTTCTTGCCACCAGACCGGTGCTTGCTGTCGTCGTCGGCAAGGTTATTACCTACTGCACCGCCAGCCGCGCCGCCAAGACCGGCGCCTATAGTAGATCCCGTAGTGCCTCCGAGACGATTCCCGATGAGTGAGCCGCCAGCTGACCCGATCCCGCCACCGATCGCTGCTTCAGTTTTGTTGCCTCTTGGCGCTCCAACCGCGCTACCAGCAGCACCGCCTACGCCAGCCCCCACGGCAGCACCAGTGGACCCGCCTAACTGTTGACCAACAATGTTGCCCAGCGCGCCACCAACACCACCTCCGAGAGCGGCGGTTCCATCTCCAGCAGCCATTGCTCCCTGCGTAATCAAGATACCCAAGGCAAGGGCGGGCAGTGTCATTCTCATTTCATGAACCTCAACAGGTCGTTAACGGGGCATTCACGGGTGAAACTACGCCCAGTAATTTAGATCAAGCGTGATTATTAAAGTTCTGTGGTGGCAACTGATGTCGGATGACTAGTTGTAACAAGCTATTTTACATGAGTCGCCCTAATTCGGCGTTTTTACTCATGGCGAATCGCGCCGAAGGAAGAAGGGCCCGCTCAGGTTCGGCGGGCTACGGATTCAGATCGAGGAGGGCAGAAACAAGGAGTCAATTGGCGGCGAAGGTCCTCAATGATCCTGTCCTTTGCGCGGATATCACTTGAAGATCGCGCACCGCTATATACATCACTGACAGCGCGCCGGATCTCTCACGTAGACTTTTCATCGTTTCGTCACGCTGCGCGAAAGCTTCGCCGTACATCTGCACCAGACCGAGTATGTCCTCTCTGGCTTTACGCAGTTGACCACCCAGTAGACTCATGAAAGTATCCGCCACTATTGAGCCACTACCCACCGCCAAGGAACGGAAATCCAGGAATGAAAACCGCCACCCTTACTTGGACCCTGGTCGCAATCACTCTGAGCGCCGTCCTGCAAACCGCCCAAGCGGCATCGGAGCTGATTGGCAAGCGCGTCGTGAACACCTATGACGTCACACTCTATCTGGATCCGGAAAAGGGCCTGGCCTACGCGATGAAGGATTGGAAGTTCCTGCGCTACAGCTACAACGATCGCAAGCCGAAAATCAGCTATGCGATGGACCGCGTAGAAGCCGACCCTCAGTCAACGCCCGAGGAACCAGTGGTGATTCAGATGGAAAGCAAAACCTACCCCGCCGAACTGAGTGAGGAGGAGCACTGCTACGCGGCCTTCACCGAAGTCCTGGGCCGACTGCTCTACTATGCTGCGTCGGCCAAAAATCTGGATGACAAGCAGTATTTCCACCTGGCCAACGTGATCACCCTGGACAAACACAAGAAGCCTGGCCCACCCGGCGTGATTACCTGCACGATCCCCGACCACGGCTCGACCTCAATGTACGCACGGGGCCAAGTCAGCGTTAAGTAACTGAGTCCCGAAAGGCGATGTGCGATTAGGCTTGAACGATGTGGAAGGTGCCGTGCATTGGGATGGGTTGTGTTCGGTCGGCATGGACGCCGAGGGAGGGGTAAAAACAGTTCCGCAATCAAGAGCTCCCACGGCCCGCTTGGGCTGTACGCTCATTAAAGTTAGCTAGTTGCGGAGCGGTAGTGGTGATGACCTATTGAAATAGCTTGTTTTGTTGGTGAATTGCAAATCTGCCTACGCCGGTTCGATACCGACCTCGGCCTCCACTCTTAAAGCTCCGTAGATCAATGATCTACGGGGTTTTTTATTACCTGCGATTTGGCTGGCTGGCGCTTCGTGTCGATGGTGCAGGAAGATGGCGAGCAAATCGGGCGGCGCAAAGACTGTGCCGGCCTTCTCGCTGATTAGCTTAGCTTTGCATTCTCGTGCGCAGTTCTGCCAAGTCTTTGGCCGGGATCACATAAGTCTTCGCAAGCATGTCTCCAACCCGCTGGCATCGTGCAGACTGGGCGTAAATGAAGACTGTGATGATTCCCAGAGGGGCCTCTATGTGCCGAGCGATGCCTCTGATGAATGCCTGAACAAAAGTAGGTGGACCGCCTGCACCGTTGATGACTATCAGCCCAAAGACGTATTTTCCCGGTGTCCGGCCCTGAAAGGCCCATTCACATAACGGGTAGAGGAATACATAGACAAAAATTAGCTCGAAGCCGACGAAGGGCAGATTGTCCTGGGTGTAAAGCCACAGTCCTATCAGGACGATTGCACCATAGTCGATAACGTAAGCGCCGATACGCCATACCAGTAAAGAAGTTCTGGAGACCTCCATTTGTCGCTCCGTGCGTTTTGGCTTGTCGGTTGGCAAGCATACCGTGCAGTGAAGGCAAGCCGCGTACAAAACGCGCAAGTGTATCTCTCTATCTCGCACCAGCTGTATGGGGCGCACATCCGTGGAACACACTACTGTCATGGCTACAATAATTTGTCCGGGTCACGTTCTCATGCTCATGTCCTCAAGCCTGCTCTCGGCATTCGCGCTGTTCGCCTTTGTGTCTTCGATTACGCCGGGCCCCAATAACACCATGCTGCTGGCATCCGGGGTGAACTTTGGCTTCCGCCGCTCGATCCCCCATGCGCTGGGGATCAGCATCGGGTTTATGGTGTTGGTGATATCGGTCGGGTTGGGGCTTGGCGAGGTGTTCAAGGCGCTGCCCTGGGCTTACAGGCTGTTGCGCTATGTAGGGGCTGCGTACTTGCTGTACCTGGCCTGGAAAATTGCGACTTCCAGCCCGCTATCCGATGACACCGATAACGGCCGTAAACCCATGACGTTTCTCGGTGCGGCGGTGTTCCAGTGGGTCAATCCCAAGGCCTGGGTCATGGCGTTGGGTGCAATCACCACCTATACGCCCGCTGAAGGCTACGTCACTAACGTCTTGGTCATCGCTCTTGTATTTGCCGTGGTCAACCTGCCCAGTGTCTGCGTTTGGGCCGGGTGCGGCAGTGGGTTGCGCAACGTGTTACGCAACCCGCGCTGGTTAAGGGTGTTCAACTTTTCGATGGCAGGATTGTTGGTGCTTTCTTTGTATCCGATGTTTTTTGCGGGTTAAAAAGTTAGAGACCGGAATATAAAATTTCGAACTACTTGTTGTTGGGCCGCGATGCGGTCAAACAGGTCATGGACAAGTAGACGCAGAAGACCACGGACATCGACGCATGGAGTCTGTCAGCGTTTCCACTGACGATTGAAGGCTGTGGATTCAGATTGGTGAAATGGTGGCGAGTAGGCCAATGCCGACGGTCAACGCTAAAAAACCCAATAGAAAAAATGCCATCTTAGCCATGAGGCCTCCGAAAAGAAGGGGCGGCAGGACGATTCCTGCCGGGCTCCACGGGCGTGTCGGGAGCGACCCATTGTGGGCGTAGGGCGCGTTTCGGTACAGATGCAGATGATGAAGAAAAAAGCGTATCAGAGGGCGGTATCGAGATGAATGCCCAGGGCTGTCATTTTCGGCAGCCGGCATGGCCCTCGGCCTAGACACAAAGGTGCTGTGCGATCTGCTCCACCGGATCACGGAGAAGAGGTAGATCACTGATCTGTTGAGCTTTTTTTCTGCGATAGCCCATTCGAGTGGTCTGAAAAAGACAGCGCCAGAACTTGCGTCAAGGGGGCTGGATCTATATATTCCCTAGCCTGCTGCAGGGCTCAAGTGCCACTTTGATAGTTCAGAGCTTCTTGAGTCGCTTCACCGCGCTACCGCCCGAATGGCGAAACTGGTAGACGCATGGGACTTAAAATCCCCCGCTCGTAAGGGCGTGCCGGTTCGATTCCGGCTTCGGGCACCATTTTCGATTCTCAAGGGTTCTCAATCCTTCTCAAAAAGCCCCGCAGGCTCTGGCCTAGCGGGGCTTTTTCGACCTCGCTTCATGGCGATTTCGTGGCTTTGTCAGCCGGGCATCACTGCTAGCTCTCCGATCTGTCAGTCAGATGTTTTTTGGGGAGGGAGGGGATCGATGAGAAAAAGCGACCGCCGCAGCTCTGGGGAGGTTATGCAGCGGTCGTAAAGGCGAATCAAAGGAGCACTTAATGTGCGCGAGCGAATGTAATGAAATATTAGATAGCTTGCTACCTATTCTTTGGTCTGGGTTGCCTGTACCCGGAAAGCCAAAAAGCAAAGCCCCGAAGGTTCGCGACTTCGGGGCTTCTATATTCGGCGCCAGCAGGTCTGGAGCCTTGCTAACTGCTACTACGATGGCCGCTCAAGTTTTCTTCGCAGTCCTGAGCCTCTGCAAAGCCTTCGTTGTCAATGCAATACATTTTGCTTGATCGCTATCGTCCTTGGCGTCTTGGGCATCCATTCGTAAACTCTGTACTTCCCCGAGCAACGGTTGAGGCATAACGGATATGGATGCTTTGAGGTCGCGAAGTTTTTGCAAGTTTGCATCGCAAAGATTCATGCTTTCGGCTGAGACAGCGGATCCTGCTATCAACGCTGTGCAGGCGAATACGAGTACTTTTCTCATTGGGCGATTCTCCTAAAGGAACTAAAATACACGCTTAACAATTTTCAATATCAGCCTAGACCATCGTTGACGGGGCGCCATTTTAATTGGCGGTCGGCAGGACCCCGGGGAGTTAGGGATAGCTGTTTTCGTTGTCAGGTCCAAGCACGGAGCGGATTGCCCGCCCGTGCCTTTTGCCTCACTGATTACGCGTTACCCGCCACACCGTGTTTGCGAGGTCGTCCGCGATGATAAGGGCGCCGCGTGGGTCGACGGTTACACCGACCGGCCGGCCGCGGGTTTTGCCGTCTTCGCCACGGAAGCCGGTTGCGAAGTCGATCGCCTCACCGGCCGGACGCCCGTTGCTGAACGGCACGAAGATCACCTTGTAGCCCACCGGATCAGGGCGGTTCCAGCTACCGTGCTCACCCACGAAGACGCCCTCGGCAAACTTCGCTCCCATGGCCGGGACGGAGAAGTCGACGCCAAGCGCCGCTACGTGCGCGCCCAGGCTGTAATCCGGCTTGATTGCAGCGGCCACTTTCTCCGGTTTCTGCGGCTGCGCGCGCGAGTCGACGTTTTGCCCCCAATAGCTATAGGGCCAGCCGTAGAACCCGCCTTCGCGAACCGAGGTCAGGTAGTCTGGCACCAGGTCTGGCCCCAGCTCGTCGCGCTCGTTGACTACCGCCCACAACTGCCCGGAATCAGGCTGAATCGTCAACGCTGTCGGATTCCGCAGGCCGGTTGCGTACGGCTTGTGGGCGCCTGTCCGGGCATCGACCTGCCACACCTGAGCCCGATCAACCTCAGCGTCCATGCCGCGCTCGGTGATATTGCTGTTGGAACCGATGGCAACATACAGCTGACGACCATCGGGGCTGATGGCCAGGGCCTTGGTCCAGTGGTGGTTTATCTGCGAAGGCAAATCGAGGATTTTTACCGGTGCGGCGCTGGCCTTGGTTTGGCCGTTTTCGTACGCGAAGCGCACGATTGCATCCTGGTTGGCCACGTACAAATTGCCATCCGCGTAGGCCAGGCCGTAAGGCGCGTTAAGGTTTTCGGCAAACACCGTCTGCAGCTCGTAGATGCCATCACCGTTGGCATCACGCAGCAACGTTAGGCGGTTGCCACCTTTGACCTTGGTGTTGCCCTGCGCCTTGATGTAACCGGCGATCACATCTTTGGGTTTGAGCTTGGCGGCGCTGCCACCACGCCCTTCTGCGACGAGAATGTCGCCATTGGGTAGTACTAGGGTCTGACGCGGAATCCCCAGATCGGTGGCAATCGCCGTGATGCTGAAGCCCTGCGGCACAGTTGGCTTTCGATCACCCCATTCCGCAGGCTCGGCAATCTTCATCGTGGGCACGAGACCGCGATGCTGTTCCGGCAGTTTAGGATTGGGGCCGAGAGATAGATCGCCGTTTCTTTCGCTGTCGCAGGCACTCAACAGCAATGCCAGGCTAATGGTCGTCAATGCGCTGGAATACTTCACTTCACATCTCCTGAACGCAGATTGGTAAGACCTACCCAGGCTGCAACGATAGCGAGCAAGGTGACAATGACTGAAAGAACCAAGCCTGTGGGCATGACTGCAAAGGCATCTTTGGCATGCTCAAAAGCATTTATTAGGCCTAGCACCCAGCTCACTAACAACAGAAGAAAATACACCAAAGGCCGGCCACTCTTGTGCTTGGCCTGGAACAGATTGGCCAGTGCGAACAGTAGAGCAAACCCAAAGAACACCAAGCCCCCAGCGATTAGCCAGGCCGCGAAATTGCTCCACTGAATCTGGAAGGTCTCGAAATAGGCGATGTCACTCAGCAAGGCTCCGAGGAATAGAGGGATAGCCCCAGCAAGAAAAATTGCATGTAGAGGGGTTGGCGTACATCGATAGGCGGAGGGAGTGGTAACGGTCACGGCAGGCTCCTTATGGGTCGGCGACCTTACACTGTAGCATCAGCGCGGATGCAAAGAGCCATCAGACTTGCGCTTAAAGGATTGTGAGGCTAGGGATGCCATGAAGAAGACTTCCAAGTCTGGAGAAGTACCTGTCCGATACTAACGCGGCGGCTGAGGTCCGATGAAGCAGATGCCCTTTGCTGATGCCGAATATGCCGGTAAACGTCAGCAGCCCCGCCGCGAGCGCCCCTTGATCAAGATGGATTAGGTCGTGTTCTGGAAGGGTTTGCCATGCCCTGACACCGGGGGGTCATCACAACGGTTGTGTGCCCAAGCTGATCTCTGGCTTGCAGAATATCTCCGCTTGATTCCGCCTTATCGGTACCAGCCTTTGCGCGCAGGTCCCGCATCTGAAAATCTGCCTTTTTTACGCCGGCAGCTTCCCTCGCAGCATCTGTCCTTGTGGTTCATCTGTATTCGTCAATACTCATGCCTCCCGCTGATTGCGCGACGGGCGCGGGGTGAGTGTTGGCGGATAGATGCTGGGGAAGGAGACGGTCTTCATTCTGGCTTTGGATTTGGCTTTTTAGCCTTTTGGCTTGCTGTATTTCACATACGAATCATTGAGCCGATTCATGGTCTTACTTAGGGTGAACGCTCTCCGAATCAAATTCTCGGGCAGTGACAACCATTGTATTGGCTGTGACCCTTGCTTTAAGGATGACAAATGAAGCGTGCAGTAATGATTTTCTTGGCGGTATCAAGCTTTATCCTGCTTGGCGGCTGCGGGCATCACCGTGACGGAGGAGAAAGGTACGATCGAGGCCATAATCAGGATCGTGGATATGACCGAGGGCATGATGATCGCGGGAATGACCGTGGATACGATCGTCGTGACAATGATCAGCGCGATGATCGCAATCGCAATCGCGGCCGGGATCGTGACGATAGAGACAACTGACCCTTCTGGCTTGCCCTTCAGGGCGGGTTAATGCCTGCTCTGATCTCGCCTTCAGCTTCTGCGCAAACTACAGGCGCGGCAGAACGGCCTGCGAGTGCCAGGCGGCGTGCTCCATGCCTCACCACTCAGTCAGGCAACTCAACCTTGGTCCTTGTTATACGCCCGACCTTGACCTCATCCGCAAACGTCGCAAGCCGATCTGCATCCTCGTAGAGTTTCGCAATCAGCTTCAGGGCGGCTATTACCTCATCCCCCTCGCAACCCTTGGTGAGGTTGAGCACTTCGCTTGCAGCTTGCTCAAGGCTAAATCCTATCTCTTTGAGTTCGCGGCGCAGGTCTTGGTTTTTTTTGGTGAGGGGCATAGGGGACTCCTACAGTTTTCGAGTGTTCCAGACCAGCAATACTCGAGCTTGGATATGCACCCGCTCAAGCAGATCGCCTTCGATCAAGATCGCTGGGTATACGGGTTGTCTGAGATCATTCGCAATGAGCCGCCGGTCATGCGCTCATGCAGTCGCCATCACCAACAATGATCGCGATGTTCTCAATTTTTAAGTACGACAGCCCCTGCATTTTCAGACAATCAAGGTGGACAGTTATGCCTCTGATCACCTCGACATAGTCGGCTGGCGGCGTCGAATCGTATTCCCATAGGTAATACAGCTACAAGTGCCAATGGCATTTACTTTTAAAAATGCCATAGGTGATATTTCTGTATGAAGAACCACGCAGATCGCTCCTATGAATATGCCCGCCGCAGTGCTTCACCCGCATTGATGCAGGGTGTTCAAACGCTGCGGCATCAGTGATTAACCGTCGTTCAATCCAGATCCCTGGCTTGATGCCGTTCCGCTACCTGGCTCGTTTCTTCGCCCCAGGTCCGGTTGACTCGCTGTCCACGGATGACGGCCGGTCGATTGGCGATCTCCTCGGCCCAGCGTTGCACATGGGTGTATTGATCCACGCAAAGAAATTCGCCGGCCCCATACAGGTCGCCCCGTACCAGCAGGCCGTACCAAGGCCAGATTGCTATGTCGGCGATGGTGTAGCTGTCGCCGGCAATGTATGGACTCTCGCTGAGACGCTGGTCGAGAACATCCAGCTGGCGTTTCGTCTCCATGGTGAACCGATTGATCGGGTATTCGAGCTTCTCCGGTGCGTAGGCATAGAAATGCCCGAACCCGCCGCCCAGGTAGGGCGCTGAGCCCATTTGCCAGAAAAGCCAGTTCAGCGTTTGCGTGCGCCCGGCTGGATCAGCGGGCAGGAATTGGCCGAATTTTTCCGCCAGGTAAAGCAGGATTGAGCCGGATTCAAACACCCGAATCGCGGGTTCCACGCTACGGTCCAGCAGCGCCGGGATTTTCGAGTTGGGGTTGATCTCGACGAAGCCACTGGAAAACTGGTCCCCTTCGTTGATGCGTATGAGCCACGCGTCGTACTCGGCGTCGAGATGCCCCAATAACAGCAACTCCTCAAGCAATATCGTTACCTTCGCGCCATTGGGTGTGCCCAAGGAATAGAGCTGCAACGGGTGCTTGCCGATGGGCAGTGCTTTTTCGTGGGTTGCTCCCGCTGTTGGCCGATTGATGTTGGCAAACTGGCCTCCCGACGGCACGGCGTGCTGCCAGACCTTGGGGGGCACGTAAGATGTTTTGTTCATAGGGTGAAATCTCCTGGTTCAGGCGCTGTGATCACAACGCTCTGCGCGCCGCCGATGATGGCGTGATTGTATTCGCCAGTGATGGCAGCTCAGGCTTGGGCGAGGCTGCAAGCCATGAGCACCATCGGGATCGCGGCGAGGTCGGTACTGAAAGGTATCTCTGCCTGGGCTTCAAAGCCCCGGCGCTCATAGAGACGCTGGGCGCTGATATTGGTCTTGAGCACTTCAAGCCACAGCAGTCGCTCTTGACGGTTTTGCGCAAGCTGCCAAATGAACTGCAGAAGGTGCTTGCCCTAGCCCTTGCCGGCCTGGGATTGAGCAAAGTAGATTTTTTGCAGTTCGGCGCCGATCTTGTCGCTGCCAGGCATCGTTTTGGCCCAGTTCACTTTGGCAAAACCTACGGCGCTGTCGTGTTCGTCGAAGGCCAGAAACCAGCCATGCCGGTCAGGTGACTCAAGGGTTTGTCGCAGGGCCTGAATGGCGAAGTCTTTGTCCAGAAACGCCTGCATGCCCGCCGGACTCCAGATCGTCGAGAAGTGCTCTGTATAGGTCTGGATGCCGATATCGCGCAGTAGGGGAATATCGTTGATAGTCGCTTCTTTAATCCAGATCATCTTGCTATCTCCATGAGTGAGCTGCGCGACGTTAAGAAAAGTTAACCGGTGCGACGTTCGGTAGGTTGCATCACCTCACCCAGGTGTATGGTCGTTCAGGCAACGCCTGGATTATCTCGGATTGAGGGAGGTGACTATGAGCGCTCCAATGCTGAACAAGATGCATCTTAACGGCTATGAAATCGTCCGGGTCAATAGTGGCCCCTGGCGGGTGTGTACCAGGGATGACCGTTTGGCGTCCTTTGGCTCCCGCGAGCAGGCGCTGGCTTATGCGGCGGCGCTGCCGGGGTACAAGGCGCGTCCAAGGCCTGCGTCAGGCAACGATTAAACCACAGTAAAACCCATCATCAGCCTCGGCACTCCCGGGGCTTTTTTGTGCGAGTTGATCCTGGACTAGGCGACGAGAAGATTTTTGGCGGATCATTCGCGCACTGTTAGCTCCTTTTTGATAGGAAACCCCGATGTCCCTGGCTACGTTGTTTGTCTTCGTCATGATGAGCGCGGCAATTATCGCGATTCCTGGCCCGACGGTGTTGTTGGCGCTGCAGAACGGGTCGCGCCATGGTTTGAAGGCGGCAATCTGGGGCATGGCGGGCGCGGTGCTTGCCGATGCGCTGCTGGTCACGGCGGTGGCGTGTGGGCTGGGGTTGCTGCTGGCGGCCAGCGAAGGGTTGTTTCAAACACTGAAATGGATGGGGTCGGCGTATCTGATCTGGCTGGGCTGGCAGATGCTGCGCGCCCCGCAATCGGCGTTGCCGGTGGTGGGCGAGGGCGATGAGCCGGGCGCTCACTCGGCAATCATTTTCACCCGCAGTTTCCTGGTGGCGATTTCCAATCCCAAGGCCCTGTTGTTCATGTCGGCCTTCCTGCCGCAGTTTGTCGACAGCGCTCAGCCCCAATTGCCGCAGTACGCCTGCCTATTGCTGGTGCTGTGTGTGCTGAACGTTAGCACCATGACGTTTTATGCCGTGTGCGGGGCGCGCCTGTTGAGTCGCTTGCGGCCCGCGCACTTGCAGCGTTTCAATCGGGGCGCCGGTGGCTTGTTGATGACGATGGGCGTGTTGCTGGCAGCCTATCGTCGTGCCCCTGCGCCATGATCTACACGAATGGCTGCCCGCGGAAACCCCGCGGTAGGCGTTGTAGCCCTGGCAGATCCGTCAAGCGTTGAGTCCAGGCGCTGCGCCAGTCATTTGCGGCCGGGTTGGCCCTGGATTTGCGCGCGACACGGCGAGCGGCGTTGCGTTGGGTGCGGCGGGCTTCCTTGTAGGCTTCGGTGTTGCGGCAGGTGCGGCATTTAACCCGGTTCAGCTCGATGCTGGACGTGAGATTGTTACCGTGATGGCCGCAAGCCAGATGCCCAGCGACCTTGAAGTGAGTGACCATGAAAGCGTCTCCTTCTTTGAGGGTACGCGGCATCTGCAATCTGTTGATGCACGCGGTCAGGGTGCGGCATTGATAAACACTGCACTCTTGTTTTTTCGACCGCTGGCGCGGCGTGACGTTCGCCCTTGACCCCAAATGTGCCTGGCGCGGTCTTCCGGCGACCTGTTCAAGGCCCCGACGTAGACGCTACCCTGCGCGCAACCCAATCATAAAAAGGAATGCGTGATGAGCGTCGATACGATCTCTTGGGAAGGCGGCTGTCGCTGCGGGCAGGTACGTTTTACCGTCAGCTTGAAGCCGGTTATTACCATGGCTTGCCATTGCACCAGCTGCCAGAAAATGTCCTCCAGCGCGTTCTCCCTGAGCGCCCTCGTTCCTGCTGACGGTTTTTCGCTCACCCAGGGCGAGCCCGTGATCGGTGGACTCCATGGCGAAGCCCGCCACTATTTCTGCCCGCACTGCATGAGCTGGTTATTCACCCGTCCCCAGGGGATAGATGACTTGATCAACCTGCGGGCGACCATGCTGGATGACGCCAGCGGCTACGTGCCCTTCATGGAAACCTGGACCAGCGAGAAGTTGCCGTGGGCGTCCACCCCAGCGGTCCGAAGCTTTGCGCAGCTTCCCGAGCCTGATGAGTTTCCTCGCCTGCTACAGGCCTACGCAGAGCACTGTGCAGCCTGATCCTAATCGAGGAGGCCTACCAGGTCGGTATCGCCGATGTCCTGGCCGGCTTGTGAGAGCAGGGTGCTTACCTGGCCTCGGTGATGGGTCTGGTGGTTGAAGAAGTGGCTGATCAGGCTGTAGAAATTCTTTTCGGCCGTAATGCCCGCCATGTTGCGGTAGTGCAGGTGCTGGTCCAGATCTGGTTCGCTGATGGCGTTCGCCCAATCAATAATGATCCCGTCGAGCCAGGCGCGATGGGCCGACAGTTCGCGGATATTGGCAAATGTCACCTGATCCAGTCGTTGCGGGACATCCAGTGTGTTCAGCGGCGCCAGGGCGGTGTAGTCGGCCGGGTGCAGGGCAAAGCGCTTGAGCCAGACGGTATCCCCCAGCGCCAAGTGGTTCAGCGTGCCGAAGATGGAGCCGAAGAAGGCGCCTCGGTCAGCCAGCAGATCGTCGTCGCTCAGGCGGCTGGCCGCCTCGTAGACCTTGCGGTTCATCCACTGGTTATAGGTCGCCATCAGGGCAACATGTTGGGTGCGAGTCATGCAGGTTTTCCTGGGTGGCGTGCGCTGAATGTGGCGAGGCCATGATAAGGCGGCCGAGGGGATGGGCGCTACAGAACAGGGCCTGCCGGGCGGTCATGGCATTATGTCCAAGGCGGGCTATTGTTGCTTGTCTGGAATATAGCCCGAAGGAGGGCATCACCATGAACACCGGCAATCTACTGGAACAGCTGTTGCGAGCAGGCCAAGCCTCGATGCCCCAGCAGGGCAGTTCGGCGGCACCCCAGGGCGGTGCTGGCGGCCTCGGCGGGTTGGGTGGTTTGCTCGGCGGTTTGCTGCGTGGAACCGGTTCTGGCGGTGGCGGTGGCGTTGGCGGTGGCGGTGCCGCGTCGGGCGGCGGCCTGGGGGATTTGCTTGGCGGCCTGGGTGGAATGCTCGGTGGCGCACGGGCTGGCGGTGCGACTCAGGGGCGTTCCGGCGGCACCAACTATACGGCCCTGGCCTCGCTGGGGATGATGGCTTTTCAGGCGTATCAGACCTGGCAACGGCAGCAGGCGTCTGCGCCGCAGCAGGCGTTGCAGACCGTTGATCAACTGTCCGAGTCCCAGGTCGAGGAGCACAGTCACGCGGTCCTGCGGGCCCTGATCGCGGCGGCCAAGGCCGACGGCCGGATCGATGATCAGGAGAAACAGAGGATTTTAGCCGAAGTCGGTCTCCATACCGATGACCCGCAATTGCAGCAATGGCTGGATGCCGAGGTCGCCCGGCCATTGGATGCGGCAGATTTTGCCGAGTTTGCCCAGGACCCTGCCGTGGCTGCCGAGGTTTACCTGGCCAGTGTCCTGCTGGTGGACGACCAGCAGGACGCGGAGCGCAGCTACCTGGACGAACTGGCGAGCCAACTGCAGATTGACCCCGCGTTGCAGGTGCACCTGGAGCAGCAGGCCAAGGGACAGGTTTAACGGTGTGTGGGGCGGCGAGGGCGTACGGTTTCAAAACCGCACCGTAGCCCCCGTCGTTAGCCACTGGTCTCGATCCCCAATCAGGCTGCGCCCAACCACCAGGTCCACATCGACATCCCTCCCGATATGCACCCGAGGCCCGGCTTGCCAAGCCTGCTCGCCGCGCTGCTGGCCATAACGCTCGCCGATCAGGGTCAGCGAGTCTGCCAAGCTGTATTCAAACCCTGTGCCCCAGGTCAGACGATGATTCTGCTCACCCTCATCATGGGCGTGGGCCCAGCCGGCATTGACGTTCAGTCGCAAGGCGCCCAGCAGTTGCCAGGTAAGCGGGAGGCTCAAGTCAGCACCGTCGAAGGTATGTCGGCGATCCACGGCAAAATGCGCCGCAGCGGACAACGCGACCTCAATGCCCAGCTCTTGCCGTGACCACAGCTGCGCCTTGAGCTGCGGGCTGACCTGGGTTTGCGTATTGCTATCGTCGACGGCCGCGCCCCATTGCAGCCACGGCACCGCACCGGACGTGCAGGCAGCGGACAGGGTTGC
Organism: Pseudomonas sp. ANT_H4; assembly: GCF_008369295.1. Lineage (GTDB taxonomy): Bacteria > Pseudomonadota > Gammaproteobacteria > Pseudomonadales > Pseudomonadaceae > Aquipseudomonas. The sequence continues at coordinate 38,628 of NZ_VOBG01000030.1, forward strand.
GTTGTGAGTCGATGAATCATGGCGATGGCGGGTAAACCAGCCATCAACGTTGCATTCGCCGGGGGCATTGATCGCGCCATCGTCGACCTTATAGGCACCGCCGGCGGCGAAGGCCTTGGCGAACAGGCTCACCACCAGAAGGCTGCCCAGGGTCGTGCCGACAAAAATCAGGTTGCGCCGCAAGGCCCATTGTCGGGAGGGCGGCAGGTGCTGGAAGGTGGCGTTGGCTTGTTGGCGTTGCCTGGTTCGGTATTTGGCAAAACCATCAGGGCGCAGCGGCGTGTTTTTGTGCATGGGTTCATGCTCCAGATAGGTAACTCAGTTTTCAACGGTAAGCACATGAATGCCGCAGTCCTTGGCCCGACTGACCAGCTCAGACGTGTCTTCGCCACCAGGCAGGGCGATGACGACATCGGGCCGGCTGTCCGCCAGCATGAACTGGTTGCGATGGCGCTCTGCCTGCTTGCCGTGCCGTTGCCAGTTAGGCGGATAACGCACCACATCGACGCTCGTTTCCCGAGCCCAGTCTTCCACTTCGCTGCCCAAATACTGGCTGCCTCCGTGGATCAAAACGTGCACAGGGTGCAGGCGGTGATAGGCGTCCAGCACTTGGCGAGACATTTTTGTATCGGCGTAATGACGACCTGCACAGATCAAGACGCGCATGGTGATGTTCCTTGTGTAGAGCCTGCGCAGGCGGTGGTCATCCAGGGATAACCACCGCGTCCAGGGCAGGTTTTGATCAGTACCACTGCTTGAAGCGGCGGATGTAGATCGTCTTCATCAGTTGCGCCACGCAGCAGTAGCTGAGCAAGGTGCCCACCAGCCATGGGAAGTACGACAGCGGCAACGGCTCCAAGCCCACCAGGGTGCCCAGGGGTGAGAACGGCACATAGATCCCCAGCGCAATGACGATGCAGGTCATCATGATCACCGGCCAGGCGGCGGTGCTTTGGAAGAACGGGATTTTGCGGGTGCGCAACATGTGCACCACGAGGGTTTGCGACAGCAGCCCTTCGATAAACCAGCCGGACTGGAACAGCGTCTGCATTTCCACGCTGTTGGCCGAGAACACGTACCACATCAGGGCAAAGGTGGTGATGTCGAAGATCGACGAGGTCGGCCCGATCCAGATCATGAAGCGCCCGATGTTTTTCGCATCCCACTTGCGTGGTTTGGCCAGGTATTCCTTGTCCATCTTGTCCCAGGGCAGGGCCAACTGGGAGATGTCGTACATCAGGTTTTGCAGCAGCAAGTGGATCGCCAGCATCGGCATGAACGGAATGAACGCACTGGCCACCAGCACCGAGAACACGTTGCCGAAGTTGGAGCTGGCCGTCATGTTCAGGTACTTCATGATATTGCCGAAGGTCTCACGGCCCGTGAGCACGCCTTCTTCCAGCACCATCAGACTCTTTTCCAGAAGGATGATGTCGGCCGATTCCTTGGCAATGTCGGTGCCGCTGTCCACCGAGATACCGACGTCGGCATCGCGCAGCGCTGGTGCATCGTTGATGCCGTCGCCGAGAAAGCCCACAGTGTGGCCGTTGGACTGCAAGGCCTTGAGCACCCGGGATTTCTGCAGCGGGGTCAGTTTGGCGAAAATCGTACGCTCCTCGACCCGCAGCTTGAGAGTGGCGTCATCCATGGCCTCGATTTCCACGCCCAGCAGCGGTTCGCCTGGCTCCAGCCCCACCTGGCGGCAGATGGTGCGAGTGACTACGGGGTTGTCGCCGGTGAGCACTTTCACCGCCACGCCGATTTCCCGTAGCGCGGCGATGGCCGGGCCGGCGGTTTCTTTCGGTGGATCGAGGAACGTCAGGAAGCCACGCATCACCAGGTTGCGTTCATCGGTGGTGGTGTATTGGTTGCGTGCCAGGGCCTTGGGGATGTTGCGGGTTGCGACTACAAGCACCCGGAAACCATCCTCGTTGTAGTCGTTGGCGATGGCCAGCAACTCTTCGCGGCGGCGGTCATCCAGGACGACGGCAGCGTCACCTTCCATCACATGGGTAGAGATGCTAAGCATCTCCTCGACAGCGCCCTTGCACACCAACAGGTGGTCGTCGTGGCTGTCCTTGACCACGATGGACAGGCGCCGGCGCACGAAGTCGAAGGGCAGTTCGTCGACCTTGCTGTAGGCAAACGGCACCTGGAACTTGGGATTGTGCTCCGAGAATTGCACCACCGCCTGGTCCATCAGGTTCTTCATGCCGCTTTGGTGATGGCTGTTGAGCCAGGCCAGGGACAGCACCGCATCATCACGCTGGCCGCTGGCGTTGACGTGGTGCTCGAGGATGATTTTGTCCTGGGTCAGGGTGCCGGTCTTGTCGGTGCACAGCACGTCCATCGAGCCGAAGTTCTGGATCGCGTTCAGGCGCTTGACCACCACTTTACGCTTGGCCATGGCGTTGGCGCCCTTGGCCAGGTTGGCGCTGACGATCATCGGCAGCATTTCCGGGGTCAGGCCCACCGCAACGGCCAGGGCAAACATGAAGGCATCGCCCCAGTCGCCCTTGGAGAAGCCGTTGAGGAAGAACACGATGGGCACCATCACCAGCATGAAGCGAATCAACAGCCAGCTGACGCTGTTCACCCCCCGGTCAAACGCGGTCTGTGCCCTGGAGCCGACAATCGCCTTGGCCAACGAGCCGAAATAGGTGCGTGGCCCGGTCGCTACCACCACCGCCCGCGCTCGGCCGCTGACCACGTTGGTGCCCATGAAGCAGATGTTCGGCAAGTCCAGCAGGTTGCTCTGGTCTGCCACCTTGGAGGTGGCGGATTTTTGCGTGACATCTCCCAGGGTGTCGTATTTTTCCACCGGCAAGGCTTCGCCGGTCAGCACCGCCTGGCTGATAAACAGGTCGCGGGATTCAATCAGGCGGATGTCCGCCGGGATCATGTCGCCGGCCGACAGTTGCACGATATCGCCGGCCACCAGGTCGCGCATCGGCACTTCCCGCAGGGTTGGTTGGGCGCCGACTTGCTCACGCCGCAGCACGGTGGCGGTGGTGCGGACCATGGCCTTCAAGGCCTCGGCGGATTTTGCCGAGCGGTGTTCCTGCCAGAAACGCAGCAGGCTGCTGAGCATGACCATCGTCATGATAATGATGACCTTGGTCAGGTCGACTTCTTCACCCGCCTGCAGCGGTAGCCAGTAATCGGTGACGAAGCTGATGCCGGCCAAGGTCAACAGGACATAGATGAACGGGTTGTTCAGTGCCTGGAGAAACTGCACGAAGGCGTGAGGTGGCTTGTCATGGGCGACCTCGTTGTAGCCTTCCCGTTGCAGGCGAGCGCTGGCGTCCAGTTCGGTCAGGCCGTCCTTGCTCGCCCTGACGTTGGCGAGGGTGGTCGAGAGGCCGTTTTGAGCTTCACGGGCAGCGCGCATCGACAGTTTGGTGTCGGTATTCGTGCTGTTTTTGTTCGGCAATGGTGTGGTTTTTATTGCGCTCATTGGATGTACTCCTGTCGCCAATTTTTCGACAAAACATACCCGGTACTTACCTGATGACAGGCGAGCGAAAGCATGCCGAGTCGCTGACTTCGCGATCGGTTTAAATAAAGTGTTGGGCAACTTTCTACAGGCCCGCTATAAGGTCGTTAGTTAACTAACGCGCAGCGGGCTACTACTGGCTTCGTCCATAGAGAACTCCAGCGAATCAATTAGCGAATAATCAGAAAACAGCCTGTATCGCGACGGCTGACGTTTCCAGCCGGCTTACGCCGCGCGAGCGCCCACGTAGAGGCTCAGCATCAGGCTCGCTTGGACGAGCAGGCTGGAAAAGTATCGACTCTGAGGGTCTTGAGGGTCGGCGTGATCCCATTGCTGGACTCGTTGGCCAGTCGTTGGGCAGATACGCCAGTGGGCCTGGGGATGGGCCGAGCTTACACGAGAGGAAGGGGTGACACAGGCCTTGCGGGTAGGGGAAAAGCCTACCGGCTCACGGCACAGCTTGGCACGCAGGGCCGAAGCCAGCGTGCGCAGATCAGGCAAAACAAGGAGTTGAAAGTTCATAACATGCCTCGGGACCGGACTGGCGCCGGATGAGGCAGTTACGTTGGAGCTTCAAGCTCTAGCGCAGCTTACCCGACCTGAAAGGCGAGTCCCGTCATTAACTGGGTTTAGCGCCCGACTCGCCGCATTCACGGTGATCGGACAGTGACTAGAGTTTGTGTCCATTGGCTTCTTTTGTGAGGTTTAAAAAATGGCCCGGGTTGCAGGCACGGGCAATTTACTTAGGCAGTTACTGATTGTCAACATTAAAAGAATTAATTTGTCACTGGTTCAGAATTCATTCAGATAAGAGGTGCGCAAAACTTGCAGTACATATAAGCCACTCATATACCGCGTAACACCAATAGTGTCAGATCGACCGTTGATTGACCCGTTGCGACAGTTCGTCGGCGCTTTCCTTGCGTTCCGAGTAGCGGTCCACCAGGTCGGGTCGATCACGCAGTAGCAAAGTGAACTTTACCAACTCCTCCATCACGTCCACCACCCGGTCATACAGCGCCGAGGGCTTCATGCGGTCCTGGTCGTCGAACTCCATAAACGCCTTGGGCACCGACGACTGATTGGGGATGGTGAACATGCGCATCCAGCGCCCGAGTACCCGCAACTGGTTGACCGTATTGAAAGATTGCGAGCCTCCTGACACCTGCATCACCGCCAGTGTCTTGCCCTGGGTCGGGCGTACCGCGCCGAGGGCCAGGGGCACCCAGTCGATTTGTGCCTTGAACACCGCCGACATTGAGCCGTGGCGCTCCGGAGAGCACCAGACCTGGCCTTCGGACCATTGCATTAGTTCCAGCAGCTCCTGGACCTTAGGGTGGTCGCTGGGAGCATCGTCCGGCAGGGGCAGGCCCGATGGGTTGAAGATGCGTGTGTCGGCGCCCAGGTGTTGCAGCAACCTGGCGGCTTCTTCCACCAGCAGGCGGCTGAAGGAGCGTGGACGGGTGGAGCCGTACAGCAACAGGATGCGCGGGCGGTTGTCGAGATCGCTGTTCAGGTGGCCAGACAACGTGGCGTTGAGATTGGGCAGGGTGCTCATGATGGACTCCGGTTACAGCACGGCGATATGGTCGAGTTCGGCCTTCAGCTCAGTGGGGCTGAGGCTGGAGAAAGGCAACGCGAAAAAGGCCCGGCAGCGGGTTTCGATGGTTTCCAGGGTGGCGTGGAAGGCCGCATCGATGTGCGCTTCATCGCTGTTGAGGTCCGAAGGATCTTCCAGGCCCCAATGGGCCTTGATCGCTGGGCCGAAATACACCGGGCAGGTTTCACCGGCGGCCTTGTCACAGACAGTGATCACAATATTCGGCGGGCTGCCTTCGAAGGCCTCGTTGCCTTTGCTGTACAGGCCTTCGGTGCTGATCCCTGCGGCCTCTAGGGTACTGAGGCTGCGGGGCAGCACCTGCCCCTTGGGGAAACTGCCGGAACTGATGGCGTGAAAACCTTCCGGAGCCAGATGGTTAAACAGCGCTTCAGACAGGATGCTGCGGCAGCTGTTGGCGGTGCACATGAACAGCACTTTCATGACGGTTCTCCGTTAGATACTGAGGCGTAGAGCCAGGGCGGCAAGGGTGATCAACAGCACCGGCAGGGTCAGGACGATGCCGACCTTGAAGTAATAACCCCACGTGATATTGATACCTTTGCGTGCCAGGATATGCAGCCAGAGCAGGGTGGCGAGGCTGCCGATGGGGGTGATCTTCGGACCCAGGTCGCTGCCGATCACATTGGCGTAAATCATCGCTTCCTTGACCACGCCGACGGCGTGACTGGCCTCGATGGACAGCGCGCCGATCAGCACCGTCGGCAGGTTGTTCATCGCCGATGACAGCAGTGCCGTCAGTAGCCCGGTGCCCAGTGCTGCGCCCCAGATGCCGTAGTGGGCGAAGGTGTCGAGCCAGGTCGCCAGGTAGTCGGTCAGCCCCGCGTTGCGCAAGCCGTAGACCACCAGGTACATGCCCAGGGAGAAGATCACGATTTGCCATGGGGCTTCTTTCAACACCTTGCGGGTGGAGATCTTGTGGCCTTTGGCGGCGATCACCAGCAGCAGTACGGCGCAGACGGCGGAGATCGCACTGATGGGAATGCCCAGGGGCTCCAGGGCGAAGCAGCCCACTAACAGAATGCCCAACACCCACCAGCCGGCGAGGAAGGTGGCGCGGTCATGGATCGCGGTTGCCGGGTCAGCAAGGTCGGCGGGGTCGTAAGCCTGGGGGATGTCTCGGCGGAAGAACCACAACAACACCGCCAGGGTCGCGGCGACGCTGACAAGGTTTACCGGCACCATCACCGCGGCATATTGGTTGAAGCCGATCTTGAAGTAGTCCGCCGAGACGATGTTCACCAGGTTCGACACCACCAACGGCAGGCTGGCGGTGTCAGCGATAAAGCCCGCGCCCATGACGAACGCCAGGGTTGCCGCTGGCGAGAAGCGCAGCGCCAGGAGCATCGACATGACGATGGGCGTGAGGATCAGCGCCGCGCCATCATTGGCGAACAGCGCCGATACCAGGGCGCCCAGCAGCACCATATAGGCAAACAGCCGACGGCCACGACCACGGCCCCAGCGGGCCACATGCAGCGCCGCCCAGGCAAAAAAGCCGGCTTCATCCAGCAACAGGCTGATGATGATCAGCGCGACGAACGTGCCGGTGGCGTTCCAGATGATGTGCCACACCACCGGGATATCCGTCAGGCTGATAGCGCCACAGGCGAGGGCCAGGATCGCGCCCATCGTGGCGCTCCAGCCGACGCCCAGGCCCTTGGGCTGCCAGATGACCAGGACGATGGTGAAGATAAAAATGGCAATTGCGACAAGCATGAAGCGCTCTCCGAGAAGTCAGCAGCAGGCACTGGCCCGTTGTGGTCTGTCGCCCATTGCGCCGAGACGTTGTGCATCCATGTGCAGCCAGGCTTCATTGGCCTGTAGCGTGGCTTCCAGCACCGTTGTCACCCATTGCGGTAACGCTGGATTGAGACGGTAATAGATCCATTGGCCCTGGCGGCGGTCCAGCAACAGCCCGCAACTGCGCAGTTGCGCCAGATGGCGGGAGATTTTGGGCTGGCTGTCGTCCAGAGCATGGATCAGCTCACAGACGCAAAGTTCGCCTTCGCGCAGGATCAGAAGCGCAACACGTGCGCGGGTGGCATCGGCCAGGCATTTGAAGACGCTGGGTGGGGGAAAGAGGTCTGACATGGACAGGGCCTTTCATATTCGATAGTTCGAATATACGGATATCCACATATATTAGTCAAAAGATGTTTCGATTGACCCACGTCAACGGCGCTGGAGTCGATGACAAGTGGTTGAAATTAAAATGAAACACAAATGTCCTAAAGTGCCTGCCCATCGGTTATTAAGGAAGAAACAGTGTGACCCGTGCGACTCGAAACCTGCGTAAAACTCTTGATTCTGTTGCGGACAACAATGAAACCGCGGCCTTTGACCTGATGCGCGCGGTGGAAAAACTCGGCGATGAAGTGTTGCGCCAGCGTCTGCTGAACACCATCCACCGCCTCAATCAGGATGCCCACGAACTGCGCGAAACGCGTGATGCGGTGGAGCGGGTGTCGGTCAAGCTTGCCTGAAGCCCACGCATCAGCCCGGCTGTTGAGCAAGATCATTCAAGACAACCCGTCTCGCCGCTGCCATGCTTGTCGACTGTCTGTCGATGAGCCTGTTGTCCATGCCTACTGCCTTGCCTCACTACGCCTTTGCCCGTGGCGCGATTGCGATCATGCCCTTATCCCTGGCCTGTGCCCCTTGGGGGCTGCTGGCCGGCTCTACGGCGATTGATGCCCAGTTCACCCCATGGGAAGCCCAGGGCCTGTCTACCATTGTGTTTGCCGGTGCCGCGCAGTTGGTGGCCATCGGTATGGTCAAGAGCGGTGCCAGCCTGATTTCTATTTTGCTGACCACCTTGCTGCTGACCTCTCAGCATCTGCTCTACGGCATGCACCTGCGTCCAACCTTGTCGCCGCTCAAGGCACGGTGGCGCATGAGCCTGGGCTTTCTCTTGACCGACGAGTTTTTCGCCCTGGTCAGCCAATATGACCGCCAGACCTTCAATCGTTGGTACGCCCTGGGCGTAGGGCTGACGTTCTACTTGATCTGGAACCTGTTTACCTTCGCCGGCATTGTACTGGGCAAAAGCATTCCCGGCCTTGATCAACTGGGCCTGGAGTTTTCCATCGCTGCCACCTTTATTGCCTTGATTACCCCCGTGGTGCGTGATGTGCCAACGGTGGTTTGCGTTGCGGTGTCATTGCTGTGTTCGGTGCTGCTGAGCTACTGGCAGTGGGAGTCGGCGGTGGTGGTGGCTGGCCTGTTGGGGATGAGCGTGGGTTATGCCTGCAAACGCCTGGGAGTAGGGCAGCAATGATCTTTGTGATGATTTTCGGCATGGGCCTGATCGTGTTCCTCAATCGCTACCTGTTCCTCGAACCTCGTCTGCCGGTGCGTCTGAACCGTGGCGCGCGGGAGTTTCTCGGTTTTGCGGTGCCTGGCATGCTGACCGCCATTTGCGGCCCGATCATTTTCTTGGCCGACGACAAGCTTAATCTGAGCCTGGGCAATCCCTACCTGCTGGCCGGAGTGTGCGCGGTGGCGCTGATGTTCTGGACCCGCAGCGTGTTGATCACGGTGCTGCTGAGCATGGCACTGTTTTACCTGTTTCGCTGGTTGCTCTGAGCGCCCACCGCAGGCAAAAAAAAGCCCGCGGGAGGGCGGGCAGAAGGGAGACTTCTAAAAATGAGCCTGCCCAATATAGAGGGCGAAGTCTCCCATTACAGTGAAACAAACTTCATCTGCAAGACAGGTTGACGATAGCTTTCCTTCGCCCGTGCAGGCGAAAAGCTGATGGTCGTCGATTAATCAGAGTCAGGAATGCCGCTCGAGCGAGCGGCAGAGTTGTATCAGTTTTTTGCGTTGAGTTTGCGCAGTTCGTCGTAAGTCGCCGACTGGACGAACCAGAAGCCGGAGATGATGCACCAAATCAGGGTACCGCCTATCAAGGCGCCCAAACCTGCCAGAAAACTCTGGCTGAACATCACCACCAGGCCTGTGATCCACAGGAACGCCAGTGCGATGTAGAGAACGGTATTGTTAACGCCGATGACGAAATCTTTCATGATGCTTCCTTTCTAGGTAGTGTCCCGCTGGCCTCATCAGTGAGGTCCAGCGTCGGTATCATAATGCCATACCTGACGTGTATGCCACCTTGGCCGCAGGTGGTGCACCCATTGCTCAACAGGAGAACCCCATGATTGTTACCACCACCCACACCATCGCCGGGCGTGAGATTGCCGAGTACCTCGACATTGTCAGCGCCGAATCGGTACAAGGCATTAATGTGGTACGAGATCTGTTTGCCGGGATGCGGGATTTTTTCGGGGGGCGCTCGCAAACGCTTGAGCGGGCGTTGAAGGAAGCGCGCATCCAGGCCACCGACGAAATAAAGCAGCGGGCGCATAGCCTGCAAGCGGATGCGGTGGTAGGTCTGGATTTTGAGATCAGCATGCCCGGCGGCGGACGCGGGGCGATGCTGGTGGTGTTTGTTACCGGGACGGCAGTGAAGCTGAAATAACCCCGGTTACTTCTTGTTGGCCTGGGCCTCGGCCGCCAGGCATTCCAAAGCGAACTGCTCGGTATAGCTCATCTGGATCGGGGTGGTTTCGCCCTTCACCGTGCGCTCGCCGTCGAGGATGTAGCGGATGCGCTTGTCGGTGACGCCGATGCGCTTGGCAATCCACGAAGGTGTCTGGCCGATGCGGCTGATCAGCTTGTCGGCATAGTCGGTGGATGGGTTGTAGAGTTCGGCGTTGGGTGTCATTGGTTTTCCGGATAAAAGCGGGTTTACAAGTAGGCGACAGGGTGACGCAATAATCACTCGGTGTCGCCTGCTATGTCCGCACCAATGGTAGAGTCGCGTTTTTTCCAAGGAAGTAATGGCATGCGGATGGTGGTAATAGGCGCTTTGGTACTGGCATCACTGGCCGGTTGCGCGGGCTCAAAGATGAAAGACGCGCGTTCTGCCGCGCCTTACAAGACCCTGGCTTCGGACAAGGCCGCCCTGGTGGTTGCCCAATGCATCCAGTTTGGCTGGCAGGATGAGTCCGTATTTGGCGTCGATGCCGGTGGGTTCATGGAACCTGCCGAAGGCGGTGGCCACACGGTCTACACCACCGGTGGCGATTACTTTGTCGACGTGCGCGGCGCGGGCAATGCCACCACCGTCAACTATTACGCAGCCGAGGACAACTGGGCCGCCAAGCGCCGCCTTGCGGCCCTGGCGACTTGTCTGTAAGACATTGCCTTAGAATTTTTCAGAAATGCCCGGCGGACACACCGCGGGCATTGCCTTAATATGCCCGCGCTCGCCCGGCGTCCTGGCTCTTTACCAGTACAAGGAAGTCGAGGCCAACGTCGGGAGGGCACCTGTTTCTTAAAGCCGCACTTAGCGCGGCATGTATCCCAGGTGCCAGCGTCGGGGAATCTTCAGCGACACCAGTCCCAGCAGCGCTGACAGAAAACCGCTGACCAACAGCGCACGAATGCCCATCTGCTGCTGCAGCAAGGCACCGATTACCGCACCCACAAACATGCCTGCCCAGGGAACCAGTTGCACTCGCCAGCCGTTCCTGCGCTCACCCAGCATCCAGCGCCCCAACCCCCGGCCGAAACGCGACAACGCGCCGGTCACATAAGTCAGACCCACCGGCAAGCCGTTGACCTCTTCCACGGCGGCATTGAGCATGCCCATGGCGATGATCGCCGCCAGCAAGGCCGGCAGTTGATTGGCAAACGGCCACGCCGCCGCCCCACACAGCAACGTGGCGATGCACAGCAACAGCGGCAAGGCGTGACGCTTGCTGACCCGGCTGAGGATCACACCCAAGGCATTGCCCGCGACAAACGTCGCCACCAGCAACGTCAGGCGTGCGGTCAGGCCACGGTCGCCTTCACTGATTGCCACCGCCAGGCGCGTGGTGTTGCCGCTCATGAACGAGACAAAGTCGCCGCTGGCCATGAATCCGATGGCGTCGGTCATGCCCGCCAGCACCGACAGGCTGGCCACCAGCATCAGTCCGACACGGCCGCGCCATTTGTGTCGCTGCAGAAGGGCCGCGTTGGCGTAAGGTTTGAGGGCGGAGGGCAGCACAGGCTTAGGTTCCTTGATGAGATTATCCGGCCACTACCGTAGGACGCTTTGATCCAGACTGCAATGACCTAGCTCACTTCAAAGTGCCAGCCATCAGCGTGCCAACTCAAACAATGGGTCGGGTTGAGTGCAGCGAGAAACACTTCGTCGTGGGAGACCGCAACCATCGCCCCGGTAAAATCCTGCAATGCTTGTTCAAAAGCGATCACCGATTCCAGGTCCAGGTGGTTAGTGGGCTCGTCCAATAGCAGCAGTTGCGCCGGCGTCTCGCGCCACAACGCGACCGCCATGGCGGCCTTGAGTCGCTCCCCACCGCTGAGATTGCCCACCGGTTGCGTCACCCGCAAGGCGTCCAGTTGCAGCAGTGCCAGGCGCGTGCGCAACTCGCTTTCTGTCAGCGGCGTATCGAGCCGTTGCAGATGCTCGACAATCGAGAGCGTATCGTCCAGCAGCGCCAGCCGCTGATCGATATAGGCACTGGGCACATGAGCCCGGCATTCTCCGCTCAGCGGTTGCAATTGACCTGCCAGCAGCTTGAGTAAGGTGGATTTGCCGCAGCCATTGGGGCCGCTCACCGCCACGCGCATCGGGCCGATCAGGTTGACACTCAGGTAAGTGGTAGGTGCGTGGGCATCGAGCCAGGGCAACCGTGCCTGGTCCAGGGATAACACTTGGAGCCCGTATGGCAGTGTGGTCCCCGGCAGGGATAGTAACGTTGGTGTCTCGTCCACCACCCGCGCGTGAGCCTGGCGCACGCGCTCATTGAGTTCATTCTTGTGCTGCACTTGGGCGCTGCGCACAGTGCTGACGATGTCATTGGCGGCACCTTTCCAGCGTGACCGGGTGAGCGGGTCGACATTGGCGGTTTCTGCGTGTTTGCGGGCGCTGGCGGCGTGGCGCTGGACGCTGTCATGGTCTTTTTTCAGGCGTTTGCGTTCGCGGCTGCGGTCCAGGCGAGCATGTTCGAGGGTGGCCTGGGCGGCGTGCCGTTCGGTCTCGCGCTGCGCGCGAAAATCATTGTAGTTGCCACCGTATACCTGCGTGCCCAGGGGTGACAGTTCGATGATCCGCTCCAGAGTGTTGAGCAACTGCCGATCGTGGCTGACCACGATCAGGCCCCCGCGCCAGTCGCCCAAGGTCTTGAGTAGCCAGTCGCGGCCAGCGCTGTCCAGATGATTGGTGGGTTCGTCGAGAATCAGCAACTGCGGTTGGGACAAGAGCGCGCCGATCACCGCGACCCTGGCCAGTTGGCCGCCGCTGAGTTGCTCGGCCGGGTCTTCAACATCGACCTCGGATAAATCCGCCCCATCCAATGCCTTGCGCAGGCGCTCGGCCAGGTCCCAGCGGTCGTCGACCAAGTCCAGGTCCTCGGCCGTCGCTTCACCCTTGGCCAGGCGTTGAAGAGCCATGAGGACGTCGGCGCAGCGAGTCAGTTGGGCAACGGTTTGGCCGGGAAAGAGGGGAACCGTTTGTGGGACATAGGCCAGCCTGGCCGAAGACTTAAGCAGGCCGGAAGAGGGCATGAGCAACCCCGCAATCAATCGCGCCAGGATGCTTTTGCCCATGCCATTACGGCCGACAATCCCGGTGGGTGTGTGATCGAAAGTTAAGGTCAGGTCTTCCAGCAATGTTTCGCCATTGGCGAACTGGAAACCCACGCGATGCAAAGAAACAAGCACAGGCAGCCGGTTGACGTCAGTCATCAGCACCTCCAAAAAATGTGGGGCAAGCCAACAAGCGCGCCAGGCGGCTCGTTGCGATTACATTTTGGAAGGCTTAGTTGTTCACGTCGGCGGTCGTCCTGCGATCAGAAAGGACCAACAGGGTAACGCACTTGGGTTTTTTCCTACAAGGATGCAGCCAGTTGTTCGAGAAACATCGCCAGCCCCACTTCCTCGACTTTCAAGCCTTTGCGCACCCGGGGCTTGGGCAGTTTCGCCAGCTCGCCTAGGCTGAAATACTCCAGCACGGCCGGGTGGATATAGCACTTGCGGCACACCGCCGGGGTATTGCCCAATTGCCTGGCAACGTCCTTGACCATCTCCACCACATGCTTCTTCGCCTCCGATTCAGGCTGCCAGGCCAACTCCCGCAACACCGCCAACGCCAGGGCGCTGCCGGCCCAGGTGCGGTAATCCTTGGCGGTGAAGTCGGCGCCGGTGAGGCTATGCAGGTACGCGTTGACGTCTGTGGAGCTGATCGTATGGCGATCGCCATTTTCGTCCAGGTATTGAAAGAGATCCTGCCCTGGCAATTCCAGGCAGCGCTTGATGACATTGGCCAGGCGCCGGTCCTTGACGGTGATCTGGTGCTCGATGCCGCTCTTGCCGCGAAACTGGAACAGGATCGCGCTGCCGCTGATGTCCACGTGTCGGGCGCGTAGGGTGGTCAGCCCATAGGAGCGATTATCCCGAGCGTATTGGCTATTGCCGACGCGGATAAGCGTGGCATCCAACAGCAGGATCACCGTGGCCAGGACTTTTTCGCGATTAAAACCGGGCGCGGCAATCTGCGCTTCCAGGTGTTTGCGCAGTTTCGGCAGGGCGTTGCCGAACGCTTGCAGACGGGAGTATTTATCGCCGTCGCGCACTTCGCGCCAGCGCGGGTGATAGCGGTATTGCTTGCGCCCCCTGGCATCGCGGCCGGTGGCTTGCAGGTGACCGCGCGGGTCGGAGCAGACCCACACGTCGGTATAGGCCGGTGGCACCGCCAGAGCGTTGATGCGCTTGACCTCGGCCGCGTCGGTGATGCGCTGGCCACGGGCATCGAAATACTGGAACGTGCCGCGTACTTTCTTACGGCTCAGGCCCGCCTGGGTGTCGTCAACGTAATGCAGGTCGCGGGGCAGGTCGGCAAGCAACGCAGGATCGGGCATGGGGCGAAGTCCTTGGCAACAAATCAGGCCGGTATGACTGATTGACCACCGTGGTTTGCGGTCGTGCCAATGGATTCCAACTGCTCACGCCAGCACCGCCACCGCCTTGATTTGCGCCCACAACGCCTGGCCTGGATGCAGTTGCAACTGGTCTCGCGAGAAGCGGGTGATGCGCGCCAGCAATGGCGTACCTGCCGCGTCGAGCCGCACCAATACATGGGCACTGTTATCGGCAGGGATTTCCTGGGTCACGGTCACCGGCAGTCGATTGAGGATACTGCTGTGTTCCTCAGGCTGTAGGCTGAGGCTGACATCCCGGGCCTGGACTTTAAAGCGCAGGTGCTTGCCCAGGTCCAGCGGCGTATGGGCGACGCGTACCTGCAACTGGCTGTCGGGCAGTTGCAGGGTGAGCAACTGGTAGTGGGCGTCATAGGCGCTGACTGTGCCGTTGATCACCACCCCGGCATCGTCGCCAAGGGCCAGCGGCAGGTCGAGGCGGGCCAAGGTTTCGCCGATGGGGCCGCTGGCCAAGGCCTTGCCGTCGCTGAGCAGGACAATGTGATCGGCCAGCCGCGCCACTTCATCCTGGGCGTGGCTGACGTACAACACCGGAATCTCCAACTGGTCATGCAAGCGTTCCAGGTAGGGCAGGATCTCGCTCTTGCGTTTGCTGTCCAGGGCCGCCAACGGCTCATCCATCAACAGCAGGCGCGGGCTGGTGAGCAGGGCGCGGGCGATGCCGACCCGCTGGCGTTCGCCGCCAGACAAATGTTGGGGATGACGGTCGAGCAGGTGGCCGATGCCCAACAGTTCTGTGGCCTGGGCCATGTCCACTCGTCGTTGTGACCGGGGGATGCGTTTGAGGCCGAACTCCAGGTTGGCCAGCACCGACAAATGCGGGAACAGGCTGGCTTCCTGGAATACATAGCCGAGGGCGCGTTTATGGGGCGGGACAAATAACCCTTTGCGGCTGTCCTGCCACACCTCATCGTTGATCTGGATAAATCCATCTTCGGCCCGTTCCAGCCCGGCAATACAACGCAAACAGGTGGTTTTACCGGAGCCGGAATGCCCGTAAAGCGCGGTCACCCCACGGCCAGGCAACTGCAGATCAAGATCCAGGGCAAAATCGGAATAGCTCAGTTGCAGGCGTACTTCAATCATCGACATCAACTCCAGCCCGCTTTGGTTTTACGGCTGGAGTAGAGCGCCAGCAACACCAGGAAAGAAAACACCACCATCGCCCCGGCGAGCCAATGGGCCTGCATGTACTCCATGGCTTCGACATGATCGTAGATCTGTACTGAGACCACCCGGGTCTTGTCGGGGATATTGCCGCCGATCATCAGCACCACGCCGAACTCGCCGACGGTATGGGCAAAACCGAGAATCGAGGCGGTGATAAAGCCCGGACGGGCCAGGGGCAGGATTACGTTGAAAAAAGTGTCCCAGGGGTTGGCCCGCAAGGTCGCGGCCACTTCCAGCGGACGGGTGCCGATGGCGCTGAAGGCGTTCTGCAACGGCTGCACCACGAAAGGCATCGAGTAGATTACCGAGCCAATCACCAGGCCAGCAAAGCTGAAGGTCAAGGTGCCCAGGCCCAGCCATTGGGTGAACTGGCCGACATAGCCATTGGGGCCCATGGTCAGCAGCAGGTAGAAGCCAATCACCGTCGGCGGCAATACCAGCGGCAGGGCAACCACCGCACCAATGGGGCCGCGCCACCAGGAGCGAGTGCGCGACAGCCACAAAGCAATCGGCGTGCCGATGATCAGCAGAATGGCAGTGGTCAGCGACGCCAGTTTCAGGGTCAGCCAGATTGCGGAAAAGTCGGCACTCGATAGGGGCATTTACAGGTGGTAACCGTAGGATTTGATAACGGCAGCGGCTTTCGGCCCTTTGAGGTAGTCAGCCAGTGCCTTGGCGGCCGGGTTGTCCTTGCCTTTGTTGAGGATCACCGCGTCTTGTTTGATCGGGTCGTGCATGGTTTCTGGAACGATCCAGGCCGAGCCGCTGCTGACTTTGCCGTCTTTATAGATCTGCGACAAGGCAACAAAGCCCACTTCGGCATTGCCGGTGGACACAAACTGATAGGCCTGGGTGATGTTCTGACCTTCGACGAGCTTGTCCTTGACCTTGTCGGTCAGGCCCAGCTTGGCCAGCACCTGGGTCGCGGCGAGACCGTAAGGCGCGGCTTTGGGGTTGGCGATGGACAGGTGCTTGTAGTCATTTTTCTTCAGTACGTCGCCCTTGGCATCGACATAACCTTCCTTGGCCGACCACAGCGCCAAGGTGCCGACGGCGTAAGTGAAGCGCGAACCCTTGACGGTAGCGCCTTCGCTTTCGAGCTTTTGCGGGGTGGTGTCGTCGGCGCTGAGGAACACCTCAAACGGCGCGCCGTTCTTGATTTGGGCGTAGAACTGGCCGGTGGCACCGTAGGCGGCGACCAGTTTGTGGCCGGTGTCTTTTTCGAAATCAGCGGCAATTGCCTGGATTGGCGCGGTGAAGTTGGCGGCCACGGCCACCTGGACTTCATCGGCCTGGGCCGAGCCGAAGGCAAAGAGGGCGATAAACATTGCGAGGGTGGTCGGGGCCAGGCGTGAAGCGCGAATCATCATGAAGCAGCTCCTTTGGGGCCGCCTGTGGCGGCTTGTTATAGGCAGAGGGTTAAATCGCTATGTAGATGAATATATAGCGGTTAGCCATCGGCGGTACAGTGCCACGTTGCCTCAGGCCAGCGTGTTGATGATCTCCCGGTGAGGGTGATGTCAGGTTCTGCCGAGCTTCTCCAGGGTTTGGCGGGCCAGTTCCAGGGTCAGGTCGTAGGTGGAAATGTCTTTACCCAGGCGCAGCGCCTGGCCCGCCCACAGGTTGCTGAAGCCTGCTTCATCCTTGGCCCGTAGCGGCATCAGTGCGCCGCCGGACAGCGGGAAGGCCGGCGCCGTCGGGTTGATTGCCCCCAGTTCGCGCATCACTCGGTTGATGATGCCGCGCGCCGGGCGCCCGGTGAACAGGTTGGTCAGCGCCGTTTCGCTGGCCTGGGCGGTGCGCAAGGCATGGTGGTGCGATGGCGTGACATTGGCCTCGGGTGTGAACAGGTACGCTGTACCCATCTGCACCGCCGACGCACCAAGGGCGAAAGCGGCAGCAATGCCCCGGGCATCACCGATCCCGCCGGCGGCAATCACCGGCACGCTGACGGCATCGACGATCTGCGGCACCAGGGCCATGGTGCCGATCTGGCTGCTGAGGTCTGCGCTAAGGAACATCCCGCGATGACCGCCTGCCTCAAAGCCCATGGCGATGATCGCATCGCAGCCGTGCTGCTCAAGCCAGATGGCTTCTTCCACCGTGGTGGCTGATGACAGTACTTTCGCGCCGGTAGCCTTTACCCGATCCAGCAGGGCTTTTTCCGGCAGGCCAAAGTGAAAACTGACGACTTCTGGGCGGAATCCTTCCACCACTTGGCAGGCGGCATCGTCGAAGGGCGCGCGGTTGGACACGGGTGCCGGTGCCTCAAAATCGGCGCCCAGTTCGCGGTAGTAAGGTTTCAGCAGGTTTTTCCACTCAGCGTCGCGCTCGGCGTTGGGTGTGGGCGGCTTGTGGCAAAAGAAGTTGACGTTCAGCGGCGTTGAGCTGTGTTGGCGAATGGCGGTCAGCGCTTCACGCAGTTGTTCGATGCTCAGCGCTGCGGCAGGCATCGAGCCCAGCGCGCCGGCCTTGTTGGCGGCGATGACCATGGCCAGGCCAGTGGCGCCAGCCATGGGCGCCTGGATGATCGGCAGTTTGATGCCAAGCAGGTCGAGAATTCGGGTGTCTGGCCAGGTGCTCATGGATTGCTTCTCCAGCGTTGAAACACTTAGGAATGGCTACGGGTTGCTTTTAGCAGGGGTAGATAGCGCAAGGCCAGTCTGTATTACTCACTGGACGAGCCCGGCCTTTCGTGCGGGGTTGTTATGGGGCGGGGTCAGTCGTTGGCCTGCCCAAGTACCTCAAGGGCGAGTGATCCGCTTTCTGCCGTGCTTTCCCGCTCCAGCAACTGCCGCTTGCGCTCAACCCCCCAACGATATCCCGACAGGTTGCCATCGCTGCGCACCACGCGATGGCAGGGAATTGCCACCGCCAGGCTGTTGGCGCCACAGGCCTGGGCCACAGCGCGAAAGGAGGCCGGGGCGCCGATACGCTTGGCAATCTCTGCGTAGCTGGCGGTGCTGCCCACAGGGATTTCTCGCAAGGCTTGCCAGACCCGTTCCTGGAAGGCGGTGCCGCGTAAATCCAGGGGCAAGTCCAGGCCCAGCGCTGGCGCTTCGACAAAGCCCACCACTTGGGCAATCAGTTGTTCGAAGTCACGGTCCGCGCCAATGAGATACGCGCGGGGAAATTGATCCTGCAGGTCACGCAACAGCTTGTCCGGATCATCCCCGAGCAGAATTGCGCAAACCCCTCGATTGCTCTGCGCCACCACAATTGCCCCCAGCGAGCATTGGCCAACGGCGAAGCGGATATCGCTGTTAGTGCCGCCGGCCTTGTAGTCGCTGGGTTTCATGCCGAGCAACCGGTCGGCTGATTCGTAGAAGCGACTGTTGGAGTTGAAGCCCGCGTTGTACAACGCATCGGTCACTGACTGACGATCCTTGAGGCCTTCTCGCATTTTGCGTGAGCGATGGGCGCTGGCATATCCCTTGGGGGTCAGGCCGGTGACGGTCTTGAACACGCGGTGAAAGTGGAAGGGGCTCAAGCCAGCGAGGCTGGCCAGGGTTTCCAGGCTTGGGAGGTTCTCGGCCTGCTCGATATGTCGGCAGGCGGTGGCCACTAGTTGGGCGTGGCGCTGGGCAATTTGGGTTTGATCCCCTGAGGCGCGTTTACTTGGGCGATAGCCGGCGGCTTCGGCTTGTTGTGGCGTGTCGAAGAACTCGACGTTTTCCGGGCGCGGCAGGCGCGAGGCACTGCTGGGGCGGCAATAGACACCGGTGGTTTTTACGCCGTAGACAAACGCCAGGTCAGCCTTGGGGTCGCGGGCGACAATCGCGGCCCAGCGCGGGTCTTGTTCAATGGTCATGGGCGACAGCTCGGCAGGAGACAGAGGGCAGGATAGTCGTTGTGATCAACCTAGGCACTCCGGTGCTTGCGGTCAAATTTGAAGCCTTCAACCCGCTGTGCGAAACGTCAGGTTGATGCGTTGGGGGCCCATGACTGCATGCAGGCCTTCGTTGATTGGCATTACCCCGTGAAAGCGCAGGCGATCCACGCCGCCCCAGACCACCACGTCGCCATGGAACAACGAGACTTTTTGCGTCTTGTCACTGCGCTCATGGCCGCCAAACAGAAACACTGCAGGCAAACCCAGAGACACCGAGACCACGGGTGCCGTGTAGCAGCGTTCGTTCTTGTCCTGGTGCAGAGACATCTTGGCCCCCGGCACATAGCGGTTGATCAGGCAGGCGTCCGGCTTAAAACCGTCGAACCCTGCATGCGCCGCTGCCATCACCGCCAGTTCGCGTAATGTTGCTGGCAGCTGCGGCCAGGGTTGCTGGCGAGTAGGGTCGATGGTTGTGTAGCGGTAGCTTGTACGGTCAGTGGTCCAGCCCAGGGCGCCACAACTGCTGAGAGCGGCCGACATGGTAAAGCCGCCTGGAGTGACCATTTGCCGAAACGGTGACTGGGCCAACACGGCCCGGAGCTCAGGCAGCAGGCGCTCGACCCAGGGCAGGGCATAACCCCTGAGGACGTAGGATTGTTCACCTATTTGTTCGCGGCCTGCGGGTTGTTGCAAAGCTTCGTCGGTAAACAGGTCTGCGGTAGGGCCGGGAATCGGCTTACTGCGCATCGTGAAAAATCACTCCCAAGGTATGACGCTCGCCACTGTGCAGAACACTGACCCCATGACGCAAGGTCACCCGATGAAATCCCCGGGCACTGGGCATCGGCCGCTGATTGACGGCGAAGATCCCCGCGTCACCCTTGTTTAGCGGTACCGCTTGGGCGCGGGATTGCATCCGTGGGCGGATGAGGAAGGCATCGGCGAATTCCTGTGGCAGCGGTTGAGTGCTGCCAGTCTAGGAAGTCGCCAAGTGTGTGGCACTCCGATGCTTGCGCTCGAATTACAGGGCCTTGCTGACTTTTATATCGCTGATTACATCGTCGGCAGCGTGAATCTTAGCCAAGGCTTGCTTGGCCTCTTCGACACTGCCGGATGCCAATTGGGCAAATTCAAAGCGCGGTTGGCCGTCGAGCTTGTACTTGATGACGTATTTGGTGGTTTGAGTCACGGTCTTTCCTGTCGGCAATAGTTGCGCAATCAGCTCAGTTTGGAGTTGGTGCGGCGAACAATGCGAATTTTGTGGGACAAGGTCGGCACGCGGGTGACGCTGATGGCCCGACGGTTGACGGTGTCCAGGGTGATGTTCCAGAAGCCGGTGCTTGGTGCGGTGATCTTGGCCGGAAACTTATCGAATGCGCCACCATGGTAAGTATGGCGACCACCGTTCTTGAAGCTGCGAAAATTCGCATCGCTCATCAGACGGATATTACAAATCTGCGAGCATTCGATGACGACAATGTCCCCTTCGTTAAGGTGCTCGCGCTGGTGGATGAATTTCATGAGGTGTCTCCAGAAGGGCTTTTTCTGAAAAATCAGAATGATACGTAGGTTAAGATGGAGTTTATCAGCCCCAGCACGTTTATTATCGGGTCGTCGTCGGCGTCTCCGACAATTTAAAACAGGGCGGTTGCAGGAGCTGAGTGCAACACGGTCATTGAATTGAAGCTGGAGCATCATGCCGCATAGCCATGGCCTTCTGCATCACCTCGCCCATAACTTCGATTGGGCATTTGAAGTCGAAGCGCT
>NZ_VOBG01000031.1 GCF_008369295.1 Pseudomonas sp. ANT_H4
AGAGCAAATCCTGCCTTCAGGAGCGATCGGCCTCCCCCAGAAACGCACTTGCTGTTGTATGAGTCCTTGAGCGTAACCTCTCTCTTTGGACTCAGGGTCAACATACAAGGAGCGAGCTTGCTCGCGATGGTCGTTAACGATGACATGGGCTTCCTGGATGAACGCGGCGCCCTCAGGTTCTTCGCGAGCGCCGCCCGGAGCAAACTCGCTCCTACAGTAGATCCGCTTTTGCTTTTCACCACTCACTTAGGCGCCCCGTTACCCCCCGCTTATCACCGCAACCCTAAAACCCCCATCGCCACCCGCAACCGCACCGCACTGGCCCGCTGGCAATTAAGCTGAACCTGCTCAAGCCCAAGCCAGTCGGCCATCTGCCGTAGATTCAGCGCCAAGGCCAACATCCCCTCCTCGTCCAACCCCGGTTCCTCTTCGTGTACGGCATGCACCGCCAATCGCCCGGCAGCACGTTCGGCCCGCAGATCGACACGGGCGGCGATCCGTTCGTTGTGCAAAAACGGCAGCACGTAATAACCGTAGACCCGCTTGTCTTGCGGGGTATAGATCTCCAGCCGGTAACGGAAATCGAACAACCGCTCGGTCCGGCTGCGCTCCCAGACCAATGAATCAAAAGGCGAGAGCAGCGCACTGGCCAGCACCTTGCGCGGAACTTTCGGCTCAGGCAGGCAATAGGCAGGCTGCTTCCAACCCTGAACCTGGCACGCAACCAACTGGCCCTCCTCGACCAACTCCGCCAAGCGCCCACGACTATCGGCGGGCTCCAGTCGAAAGTAGTCCCGCAGATCCTTCTCAGTGCCAACGCCCAACGCCGTAGCCGCGTGCAGCAACAAGCCCCGCTGCGCCTCGGCCTCGCTCAAGAGCGTTTGCTGGAGAATCGCAACGGGGATCACCCGTTCCGGCAAATCATAGAGCCGTTCAAAACCCCGACGTCCGGCGACCGTCACCAGGCCGGCGGCAAACAACCATTCCAGGGCATGCTTTTCATCGCTCCAGTCCCACCAGGGCCCGGCACGCTCCTCGCGGGTCGACAAACTGCCCGCGCCCAAGGCGCCCTGCTGCTCGACGATGCCCAGCACCCGGAGAATGGTGCCCTGTTGTTCACGACCAAAGCGCGCCATCTGCTGATAAATACCTTGCCCTTGAGACGCGCGCTGCATGCGCCAGCGCATCAACGGATACAGTGCCATCGGCAGCAACGACGCCTCATGCCCCCAATACTCAAACAACGAGCGCCGCCGCCCCTGGCTCCAGGCAGCTTGCTCAAGAATCAGCGGGGAATAACTCCCAAGGCGGGAAAACAGCGGCAGGTAATGGGAGCGCACCACAGCGTTAACCGAATCAATCTGCAGCACACCCAAACGGTCAATCAGGCGATTGACCTGCGCAGCCTTGATCAGCGCCGGCGGCTGACGCCCGGAAAAACCTTGGGCCGCCAGCGCCAGACGCCGCGCCTGCTTGAGGGAAAAGGACAGTTCTGCGGGCATGGGCATCTCCTTGTATGCTCGCAAACTACCTTACTGCACCTTGGGTTGTGTAGGGACATCGACGTCATTTTCGCAGCGGATCTTCCCAGAAGCGCCGATGACTTTCCCTCTCGACGTCAGCGCGATTAAGACCGATGTCCTTGAGTGCGTCATCGCTCATGCTCGTCAGCAACTGGCGTTCGCAATACAGCGCGTGCCAACGGGAAAGTCGCTGAAACAGCCCGAAAAAAGGACGTTTCACCATCAACACAAAACCTTTTTGACCTTTCATCATCTTGCCCTCCAGTGGGGATGACTGAAGTCTGTGCCTGACGCTATGATCAATCCAACGAATGTTTCTTATGTAATACATCTCGGAGATTGATCAATTGCCCAGCTATCCGAGCATCGACACTGAAGTCCTGCGCACCTTCGTCGCCATCGCCGATCAGGGCGGCTTCACCCGCGCGGGCGAGCAGGTCAACCGCACCCAGTCGGCGGTGAGCATGCAGATGAAGCGCCTGGAAGAAGACGTGCTGCAACGTAAGCTGTTCGAGCGCGATGGTCGGCAGGTCAGGTTGACACCGGAGGGGCAGGTTCTACTGGGCTATGCGCGCAGGATCCTGAAGTTGCACAGCGAGGTCTTTAACACCTTACGCGAGCCACATATGGTCGGGCTGGTACGCATCGGCACACCCGATGATTACGTGATGCGTTTTTTGCCGGGCATCCTCAAGCGTTTTTCTAAGGCTTACCCGCTGATCCAGATTGAAATGCATTGCGAGGCGTCGCCGATACTGATGCAGCGGCGAGACCTGGACCTGACCGTCATCAGCCGCGAGCCGGGCAATGAAGTCGGCGAATTGCTTCGCCATGAACCCATGGTCTGGGTCGCCGCACCCTGCTTCTGCACAGACGAACACGCCGCGCTGCCCTTGGCCATTTCCGGTCTGGACAGCTTCTGCACCCAGTGGGCGCGCGCCGCGCTGGATGCCAATGGACGGGAGTATCGCCTGGCGTATCACAGCTCAAACGGTGCCGCGATCCTGGCGGTGGTGGGCGCAGGCCTGGCGGTGACGGTCACCATGGAAAGCCTGGTAACCGAAGACCTGCAGATATTGGGCGCAGCCGAAGGCTTCCCGCCGCTGCCATCCGTCAATCTGCGGCTGCTGCGTAATTCGCGCACCACCTCACCCATCACCGAATGTCTCGCCGAGTACATCATCGAAGGCTTTAAACTTTAAAGGTGAGCATCACCGCGCACACCACCAGAAAGCCGCAGAACAGCCCGCGCAACAAGCGTTCCGGCAAGGCATGGGCGACTTTCACGCCCCAACTGATGCTAAGCAGCCCGCCGATGGCAAGCGGTATGCCGACCATCCAGTCCACTTCGTGGTGCCAGGCGTAGGTCACCAGGGTCACGCTGGTGCTAGGCAGCGCCAAAGCCAGGGACAGGCCTTGAGCAACCACTTGGGTGGTGCCGAAAATACTGGTCAGCACTGGCGTGGCAACCACCGCGCCGCCCACGCCGAACAAGCCACCCATCGACCCCGACGCCGCCCCCAGCACCCCAAGCCACGGCCAGGAGTAGCGCATCTGTGCCGACGGCGGTGCATTGCGGGTGAACATGCGCAATAAGTTATAAGCCGACAGCGCCACCAGAAATGCAATAAAACCAATGCGCATTACACCGGCATCAATGCCCACGGCCCAAATCGACCCCAGCCAGGCGAAGCAGAACCCCATCAGCCCCAGCGGCAGCGCGTGACGCAGCTCGATGCGGTTGCGTTGGTGATAGCGCCACAACGCGAGCATCACATTGGGCACCACCATCACCAGGGCCGTGCCTTGGGCGATTTGTTGATCAAGGCCAAACAACACGCCCAACACCGGGATGGCAATCAGCCCGCCGCCGATGCCAAACAAACCGCCGACAGTGCCCAACGCCACACCGAGTACCACATACACCGCCAAATCAAGCACACCGCATACTCCACAATCCCAAGTCTTGCATGCTACGCAGTCGGCTCTGGCGGGGAAACGCACAGCAACGCACAATGGCTGTGCCAATTTCGCATAAGCAGCATGTTTATGAATCCCAATACCTTGACCGATCAACTCAGCCTGTTTCTCGACGTACTTGAAACGGGAAGCTTTTCCGCGACTGCACGGCGCCATCCGCTAACACCCTCGGCCGTGGCCCGCCGGATCGACAGCCTGGAAACCTCGGTGGGCAGTCGCCTGTTCCTGCGCAGCACCCACGCGGTGGTGCCAACACCGGCCGGCCTAGCCTTTGCCGAGCGAGCACAGCGGATCGTCAACGAGTTGCAACTGGCCCGGGCCGAAGCTGTGTCTCTGAGTCATGCACCGGAAGGCCTGATTCGCGTGGATGCGCCTGCTGCCTTTGGCAGACGCCACTTGGCGCCAGCGATTGCCGACTTCCTCAATGTCTATCCGGGCCTGGATGTCCATCTGCACTTGATCGACAGCTTTGTCGACATGCAAGGCGCTCACCTGGGCAAGGTCGACCTGGTGTTGCGGGCCGGGCATATCGTCGATACACGCTTGATCGCCACGCCGTTGGCCAGCATCGTACGCATCGCCTGTGCCAGCCCGGCCTACCTGAAAAACAGTGGGACGCCGACCCATCCCAGCCAATTGAGCGAACATGACGGTCTGGACTGGGAAGGTCTGGCTCCGATGTTTGCCTGGCGTTTCAAGCTGGATGGGCGCCATGCATCCTATCGCCCGCAACGTATCCGCATGAGCGCCAACAACGCCGAGGCCTTGCTCTCGGGCGCCTTGGCGGGCCTGGGCATCGCCCACCTACCCACCTGGCTGGCCAGTGAGTATCTGGTGCGCGGCGAACTGTTGCCCCTGTTCTGCGAAGGCGGCCTGCCCACTCCGGAAACCGCAGGTATTTATGCCCTGCGCCTGGAGCAACAGGCCAACACCCGCAGCCGGTTATTGCTGGAATACCTCAAGGCACGTTTCAGCCCTGTGCCGCCCTGGGATCTGGCGCTGCAAAGCGCTATGGGCTAACACGCACTCAAAAAAAACCCGACTCATGGTCGGGTTTTTTTTGGTGTCGCGGGTCAGGCAAGGATTAGACCTTGGCCCGGCCCTTGTACGAACCACCTTCACGGGTATCGATTTCGATCCAGTCGCCGATTTCTACGAAATCTGCAACGCTCAACTCGGTACCGTTTTTCAGTTTGGCAGGCTTCATCACCTTGCCCGAAGTGTCGCCGCGAGCGGAACCTTCGGTGTAGTCAACCTGACGCACGATGGTGGTCGGCAGCTCTACGGAAACCAGACGCTCTTCGAAGAAGATCGCTTCGCAGACGTCGGTCATGCCTTCTTCCACGAACGGCAGAACGGCTTCGATGTCTTCAGCGTTCAGCTCGTACATGGTGTAGTCGCTGGTGTCCATGAACGTGTAGGTGTCGCCGCTGATGAAGGACAGGGTCGCTTCTTTGCGGTCGAGGATCACGTCTTCCAGCTTGTCATCGGCGCTGTAGACGATTTCGGTCTTGTAACCGGTCAGCAGGTTTTTCAACTTGGTCTTCATGATCGCGCTGTTACGACCGGACTTGGTGAATTCAGCTTTCTGAACCAGCCAAGGGTCGTTTTCGAGCTTGATGACGGTACCGGGTTTAAGCTCTTTACCAGTTTTCATTGCGAATATCCGAAATTTGGATGGGATTTACAAAATTCAAGGTCGCGTATCATATCCAACTTTCATAAAACTGTACCAGTGCCGTCGCAAGATCTGCTTGCAAGCCTTGTTCCAGACACCACTTTTCGGCATGAACGGTCACTTCCGGCCAGTGTTCAAGCAGCATTTTCCAGCTTTTGGCCATATCGCCACCAGCGTTCCACGCCTGCCAAAGGTCAACCAGCGCGACTTTCGCGGCCGGCGACAAGCCCTCGGTGTACAGCGCCAGGAAAGCATCGAGCTTGTCCAGATGGATGTCTTCATCCTGGCGGTAGATATGCCACAGCAAAGGACGCCCGGCCCATTGCGCCCGCACGAAGGAGTCTTCGCCGCGCACGGCGTTGAAGTCACAGCACCACAGCAGTTGATCGTATTGATCCTGTGGCACGAATGGCAGCACCTGAACCGTCAGGGCGCCGCGCTGGTGCACCGCCCCCACTGCCAAGCTATCCACACCCAACCAGCGCTGCACATCGCCGAGAATTCGCCCTTGCGGCACCAACAGATGGGTCGCTCGCCCATCGGCCGCCAACACGTCCAGCCAACTGGCCAGCCCGGCATTTTCATAGGCAAACAGCGACATCAGCCGCGCACCCGGCACCGGAAAAACCCCGAGCGCCTGCAGAAACTGTTGCCGGGCCTGCGGGTCGTTTTGAAAGGCCCGACGCTGCTCCAGCAATCCGGCCTCACGCAGCAAACCGCCTGTCTGCGGACGAAACCCCGGGAAGAAGAAGTACTTTTGCACGCCTTTGAACTTCACTGACGGCAGGCCGTGACAACCGACCACCCAGTCCTCGGCGCTCAAGTAGTCCAGGTTCATCCACAGCGGTATGTTCTCGCGCTCGGCCATGGCCTCCATATAGTCAGCCGGCAACTGACAGGCGAAGGCGGCAATGACCACGTCTGCCGCATCGGTCGCTTGCCAGTCTGCAGGCCAATGGCGCACCTCGACACCTTCTCGCCATTGCTGATCCAACTGCACATCAATCTGAGGACACATGCGCTCGAATGCCCGCAGGTCGTCCACCCACAAACGTACTACGCAAGCATGCTCCGCCACCAGTTGCCGGGCCAGGCGCCAAGTCACGCCAATGTCGCCGTAGTTGTCGACGACACTGCAAAAAATATCCCAGCGGGCTTTCATTCCGGGCTCCAACGCTCAAAGGCTCGATTGTCCGCATAAATGCTGCAATGCAGAAGGGTTGATAGCGATTATTCTGCATGGGGGCTGTGCGACAATCCGCAGCTTGCCGTAAACGCCTGTCAGGAGGCCGCCATGTCAGATCGCCCGTTATCGCTGTTCAAACTCAGTGTCGCCATTGCCCTGGGCCTGTGGCTGGGGTTTATCGCCATTGCATTGACCACTTGGCTGGCCTCGCATTATCTGTTCGAACAAACCCTGGCGCCCGTCGCCCAGGCTGTGCAGCAGTTAGGCAAACCGGCGGTGGTTGCACCAGAACTACCCAACCGAATGTTCGAGCAGTATCAGGACAACCTGCGCAAGCAGGAGCAACAGCAGGTCCTGGACCAGGCGCGTAACAACCCGCGTAACCTGTCCAACCCCAAATGCCAGTTCTGGCTGCAACAGGACCAGAACGCCTCCAGCGACAAAAGCCGAGCCAATGTCCTGCAATTTTGCGACTGATGATCAAGCAGACCCATGAATAAATACGCCGTCCACCAGTTGATCCTGGAAAAACTTATCGTCGACCTCGACGTCGCCCAACGCGCCGCGCAAACCGCCTACGAAACTGCGACCCACGAAGAAAATATCGCGGAAAACAAATACGATACTCTGGGGCTGGAAGCTTCTTATCTGGCGGCCGGGCAAGCCAAGCGTGTCGAGGAAATCAAGCAGGCGCTGACCTTGTGCCAGAACCTGAACCTGGGCCCCTACGATGATCAACGGGGGATTGAAGTGGGCGCACTACTCGGCCTGGAGGACGACAACGGTCGTCAGCAATGGCTGTTTCTTGGGCCGGATGCGGCGGGCTTGAAGGTTTATGTGGTGGGGCAGCTGGTGACCGTCATCACCCCACGCTCACCCCTAGGCAAAAGCCTGCTGGGCAAGTTCGAGGGGGACGAGGTGGAGATCCTGGTGGCGGGCGCTCGGCAACAGTTTGCTGTTACCGAGGTCAAGTGAGCCGATCAGTGAACCGGTAGTTCAACGCCGTCGAACAAGTCTTCCAGTTCCTGCTTGTTATGGCACTGGATAGCCTTGGCCATGACTTCACGGGTCAGGTGCGGAGCGAACTTCTCAATGAAATCGCACATGAAGCCCCGCAGGAAAGTGCCACGACGGAAGCCGATCTTGGTCACGCTGGATTCGAACAAATCGCTGGCATCCAACACCACCAGGTCGCTGTCGAGCTTGGTATCGACCGCCATTTTGGCGACGATGCCGACACCCAGGCCCAGGCGCACGTAGGTTTTGATCACGTCGGCGTCGGCGGCGGTGAACACCACTTTCGGCGTCAGGCCGCGATGGCTGAAGGCTTCGTCGAGCTTGGAACGACCGGTAAAACCGAACACATAGGTAACGATCGGGTATTCAGCCAGGGCTTCGAGGGTCAGCTTCGGCAGCTTGGCCAATGGGTGACCTTGCGGAACCACGACGCAGCGGTTCCAGCGGTAGCATGGCATCATCACCAGGTCGCCGAACAGCTCCAGGGCTTCGGTAGCAATGGCAAAATCGACGGTACCGTCGGCGGCCATCTCGGCGATCTGCATCGGCGAGCCCTGGTGCATATGCAAGGCCACGTCCGGGTACTGCTTGATAAAACTGCTGATCACCGGTGGCAGCGCATAACGTGCCTGGGTGTGCGTGGTGGCAATCGACAGGGTGCCTTTTTTCTCGTTGGAGAATTCCTGGGCGATCTGCTTGATGCTTTCAACCTTGCGCAGGATTTCGCCAGCAGTGTTGATGATGCGCTCACCGGCCGGGGTGACGCGGGTCAGGTGTTTACCGCTGCGCGCGAAGACTTCGACGCCCAGCTCGTCTTCGAGCAGGCGGATCTGCTTGCTGATACCTGGTTGCGAGGTGTAGAGGCTTTGAGCCGTGGCGGAAACGTTGAGGTCGTGGTGCGCCACTTCCCAGATGTAGCGCAGTTGCTGAAGCTTCATATGTATCCCTCAAAGCAGATAGACGCCACGGGTATCAGCGACGGTATATAACTATATTAAAGGTTAGACGCATAAATCTAGAACTTTTTATCGTTTTCTACCAATCACATGTCATCACTGCGTCGATGTTGCAACAACGGCACCAAATACACCGGCACCTGGGACAGTTGCAACACTCGTGCAGCGGTTCGTCCCAGCGGCGTCGCCACCCCGGCGCCATGGCTATGACTACCTACGATCAACAAGTCCACGGAGAGTTTCTGCACCTGGTCGAGAATCACCTGCGAGGGGTCGCCCTGGATTACCCGCACCGACTGGATCAACTCGAGGTCCTGCTCGCCCTCCCCCACCTCCTCGCGAAAGCTGTCCAGCACCCGCTGCTCGATATTGGCCATCACGGTGGTCAGCCCCTGGCTTTGCCATTCACTCAGGGCCTGCTCATCAAGGTAGCTTTGCAAGACAGATTCGGCGAACAGCCCAAGGGGCTCGACCACGTGAATCACGTACAACTCGGCCTTGAACGTTCGCGCCAGCGCCAGCGCATGTTGCATCACATAGGGCGCATACAGGCCGAGGTCTGTGGCGTACAACATCGAACGAATCATAGAACCTCCTGGAGTGCCAGGATGGCGGATATTGATTGAGCTTAGCAGCGCCTTTGCGAGTTAGGAGGCTTGCTCACTCAACCTGGATTTTCAGCTCGTTGCTGATGCCGTGAGGTACATGTCCGGTGGCCACCACTTCCCGGGCTTTCTCGCAATGTCCGGCCTGATCGTCGAAAAACACATCGGCGGCGAAGGCTTCAAGAAAGGCCGATTTTTCCAGGCCGCCGAGAAACAGCGACTCGTCCAGGCGGATGTCCCACTCGCGCAAGGTACGGATCACCCGCTCGTGGGAAGGTGCCGAGCGGGCGGTCACTAGCGCCGTACGGATCGGGCAGGCCTCGTCAGGAAACTCACGCTGCAACAGGTTGAGCGCCGCCAGGAAACCCTTGAAGGGACCACCACGCAGCGGCTCGCGTGCCGACTCCCGCTCGCTGGCCTGGAACGCTTCCAGGCCACCTAACTGGTAGATACGTTCCGACTCGTCGGAAAACAGTACGGCATCGCCGTCGAAGGCAATTCGCAATTCAGCGCTGGACGCCCGACGGGCGCCGCCAGAAAGAATCGTCGCCGCAGCAAACCCGGCATCCAGGGCACTGCGTACGTCTTCAGCATGGGTGGAGAGAAACAAGTGGCAACCAAACGCTGCCAAATAAGGATAAGGACTACGCCCTCCTACAAACGCAGCGCGGGAAATATCCAGCCCGTAATGCTGGATCGAATTGAACACCCGCAAACCGGTATCGGCACTGTTGCGTGATACCAGCACCACTTCGACCCGCGCCCGTCCAAGGCTGGCGTTGAGGCTCAGCAGTTTCTTGACCAGCGGGTAGGCATCACCCGGCTCAAGGGTTTCTTCTTCATGGTCGATCTGGTACTTGCGGTAGGCCTCGACGCCTTGCGCCAGGTAGACCTTGTGGCTTTCGCTCAGGTCGAATAACGCCCGCGAAGAGATCGCCAATACGAGTTTTTCGCCCAGACCCTTCGCCATATTCTTCCCCCGTCAGCTGTTGCGTCGATCGATAAAACTCAAGGCCTGATACAGCGCCTGCATCCTCGGCAACTCACAACCTGCTGCCCTGGCGGCGGCCAATGGCCGGGCGTAGATGGCCGCCAGTTCCAGCGGGCGCTTGTGTAAGTGATCGTGATACATGCTCGGCCAGTAATCGGCCAGGCTCTCGGTCATCTGGAACATCTGCTCGGCATAGCTCGACGCAATCTCATGGCCGCACGCCCGGGCGCCCTGCACCACTTCAGCCATCAATGCCTGGATCATTGCACGGCTCGCCTCATCAGCCATCAACTCCGTGGTCCCCGCGCCGAGCAATACCGAAAGACCGTTATACGGCACATTCCACACCAGTTTATGCCAGCGCGCCTGATGCAAATTGGCCATGGCCTGGGATTCGATGCCCGCCCGGTGAAACAACGCGGCGCCTTCTTCGACAATCGCTTGCCGACGGGCCTCATCGTTCGCGGCACTACCACTGTGATAGCCAAGATTGACCCGGCCCATCGCCTGATGCTCGACGATGCCAGGTGCTGAACGATGCACGCAGATATAACAAAGGCCACCCAACAGATGCAGCGAGTCTGGCAGGTGTTCGCGCAAACTGTCCTCGACGTCCAGACCATTTTGCAGCAAGACCACCTTGGCGCCCGGTGCCGCCACCTGGGCGATGGTCGGTGCCAATTCGACATTACCGGTGGTTTTGGTCCCCACCAACAGCCAGTCGCAAGGCGGCATATCGGCCGCACGGGCGTAAGCCTGGACCGGGTTGAGGCTCAACGCCCCGTGGACCGCACTATTAAGTTTCAGGCCTCGCTCACTCACCGCCGGGAACTCGCTGCGCAACAGAAAGTGCACATCGAATCCGGCGCGCGCCAGCATCAAGCCGTAAAAGCCACCGATGGCGCCGGTGCCGATAATGCCGATTCGCGGCGCCTGGTCTGCAGCACTCATCATGGCAACTCCTCTGGTTTTCGCGTGAGCGCCTGCTCCACGCCATGAGTAAGGTCGCTGGCGGTCAGGCGCGCCTGTAAGGCTCCGTGGAATTGACCGTCGCACACTACAAACAGTGCCGGCAAATGAAAAATCTGGTAACGCTCGACGGCCCCACCATTATGGCCGGCATCAATCCAGCACACTCTGTCTACCGGCAAGGCCCAGCCTGGCAACTGCTGACGCGCCCAGCGGCAGCTGGAACAACCGACGCTGGTAAACACCAGCAATGACGTGCCCGGTAGCCCCAACAACTGCTGGTCGATATCCAGATCGGTCAATTCAAGCGCTTTCACTCTATCTCTACCACTGCCATAAACTGGACAGCAGACTATCAGGCCGGGCGACAGCGCGCGCAATTGCCCATTGTCGAGCAGGCTTGTTACGCGCTAAGGTTCGGCTCCCCGCTGCATCTAAATCATGCTGTGCTCCGCCGCACGGGGATCGCTGGCGGCCGGCACCCGTGACCCTGACGAGTAACACGATGGCTGATTTACCGATCAACGACCTAAACGTCGAATCCAACGAGACCCTGATCACACCTGATCAGCTCAAGCGCGAAATCCCTTTGAGCGATGCTGCCCTGCACACCGTCACCAAGGGTCGCGAAGTCATTCGTGACATTCTTGACGGTACTGACCACCGTCTGTTCGTGGTGATCGGGCCCTGCTCGATCCACGATCTGAAGGCTGCTCACGAGTACGCAGAGCGCCTGAAAGTGCTGGCTGCAGAAGTGTCCGACACCTTGTATCTGGTCATGCGCGTCTATTTCGAGAAACCGCGTACCACCGTGGGCTGGAAAGGCTTGATCAACGACCCGTACCTGGACGACTCGTTCAAGATCCAGGACGGCCTGCACATCGGCCGCAAGTTGCTGCTAGAGCTGGCAGAAATGGGGCTGCCGACCGCGACCGAGGCCCTGGACCCGATTTCCCCGCAGTACCTGCAAGACCTGATCAGTTGGTCGGCGATTGGTGCGCGCACCACCGAATCCCAGACCCACCGGGAAATGGCCTCCGGTTTGTCTTCGGCCGTGGGCTTCAAGAACGGCACTGATGGCGGCCTGACGGTGGCGATCAACGCCCTGCAGTCGGTTTCCAGCCCGCACCGTTTCCTGGGGATCAACCAGGAAGGTGGCGTTTCCATCGTCACCACCAAAGGCAACGCCTACGGTCACGTGGTGCTGCGCGGCGGCAACGGTAAGCCCAACTATGATTCGGTCAGCGTGGCCCTGTGCGAACAGGCGCTCAACAAGGCGAAGATCAAGCCAAACATCATGGTCGACTGCAGCCACGCCAACTCCAACAAGGACCCGGCCCTGCAACCGCTGGTGATGGAGAACGTCGCCAACCAGATCCTCGAAGGCAACCAGTCGATTATCGGCCTGATGGTCGAGAGTCACCTGAACTGGGGCTGCCAGGCGATTCCCAAGGATTTGGCCGACCTGCAATACGGCGTGTCGGTCACCGATGCCTGCATCGACTGGGCTGCCACCGAGACCACCCTGCGCAGCATGCACGCCAAGCTCAAGGACGTATTGCCCAAACGCAAACGCACCTGAACCCACACTGCGCACACAAAAACGCCGGGCTAAGCCCGGCGTTTTTTTATGGGTCTCTACTGCTCAGAGCTTCGCAGCATGGCGCTGGTGGCGCTCCATGTAGCGTTCAACATAAGAGCAGGATGGGATCACCGTGTAACCCATGCTCTCGGCGTACTGCAGCGCCTGTTCGGTGAGCGCAGCGGCAATGCCGCGCCCCCGCAAGGCGTTGGGCACGAACGTCCGATAGATATCCAGGGTCTGCTTCCCGAGATCCATATAGGTCAGGTAAGCACGATGACCGTCCACATTGGTCTCGAATTGATGACCAGTCTGGTCATGGTGGATGGACAACGCCTCGCTCATCACTACTCCTCGCGGGTCTTGGTTTCTGACCCTTACCTTACCGATGTTTTTCCGGCGAAGGAACATCTACGCCACCCCGTGCCAGGTTTCGACAACGAGAAAAGCCCTACAGCACTCATAACCAGCACGTAGGAATAGTAGGCACCAATCCCGAAATTGCTCAAGGCGCACTCGTCATCCCCCCGTCGCTGGCAGACATAGAAAGGGCCGATCGAGCATCCTAGGGTCGATGGCCTGAACATTGCCGGCAATTGAAGCTTGAGACGAACAGCCTCTCTTAAAGTCACCTCAACATGCACAAAAGATACCTGTCGGCGAAAATACAATCTGAAAAATAGTGTCGACACCAATATATAATTTGACTTCTCTTTACACCGCTTAACACGTGCCAGCCGGTGCTTTGCGCCGGGATCCAATTCTGCGCAGAACCGCGAAAACTGGATATTTTTTATACAAACTCGCTAAAGATTAGCCAAAATAGATTCGGCACAAGAATTTTTTTTGCTTCTTGCGCTACGTCAGTTTACTTACTACAAGTAATGGGTAGTATGTACGCCGGCTATTAGCTCACTCTGAGAAAGTAGCCATTTAATAGAAAGTCCTTGAAGGGGAACACG
Source organism: Pseudomonas sp. ANT_H4 (assembly GCF_008369295.1). Classification (GTDB taxonomy): domain Bacteria; phylum Pseudomonadota; class Gammaproteobacteria; order Pseudomonadales; family Pseudomonadaceae; genus Aquipseudomonas. Next base: position 13,450 of record NZ_VOBG01000031.1, read on the forward strand.
ATGAACAACGTTCTGAAATTCTCTGCTCTGGCTCTGGTCGCAGTTATGGCTACCGGTTGCAGCAGCGTCTCCAAAGAAACCGAAGCTCGTCTGACTGCAACTGAAGACGCAGCAGCTCGCTCCCAGGCTCGTGCAGACGAAGCCTATCGTAAAGCTGATGAAGCTCTGGCTGCTGCTCAAAAAGCACAACAGACTGCTGACGAAGCTAACGAGCGCGCTCTGCGCATGCTTGAGAAAGCAAGCCGCAAGTAATAATCCTTCGGGGTTGTTATCAAGCCGATCCATTTTTGGATCGGCTTTTTATTGCCCAAGATCCGGCTCCGGATTCTGGGCAATAAAAAACCCGCTACAGCGCAACGCCGTAACGGGTCCTGGCTACCTCAGCTACTGCTGCAGATCGATCGGCGCGCTCGAAACCATCGGCGCATCACCCGGCACCCCGATTTCTACCGGTAAGCCGTCTTCGGCCGCGACCACATCACGCACCTCATCCCAATTGACCCGCAGGTTCTTCGACAGGTCTTCACGCTTGAGCAAGGCATTGATCACCGCTGTGTGCTTGTCCACCACCGACGGCGTGCCATCGTCGTTCAGTGGCGTATGAGCTTCCAGGTAAACCTTGCCACCGCTCATGCCAAACTTGTAGGCGTCGCTGATAATCCGCACGGACGTGCCCACTGGCACCATGCCCGCCATTTCCAGCACATTTTTGTTGAACATGCGAAAGCAGCCGTGGCTGGTACGGGTACCGATGCCGAACTTTGCGTTGGAGCCGTGGATCAGATAGCCCGGCGTGCCCAGGGTGAACTTGAACGGCCCCAAAGGGTTGTTCGGGCCTGCTGGCACCACGTTGGGCAGCGGATCCCCGTTGGCAGCGTGCTCAGCCTTGATCGAAGCCGGCGGCGTCCATGTCGGGTTCGGGGTCTTGGCGATGATGCTGGTGTGAGCGATCGGCGAACCCCAACCTTCGCGACCAATCCCCAGCGGAAAGGTGTAAACGACGTTCTGGCCCTTGGGGTAGTAGTACAACCGGTACTCGGCCAGGTTGATCACAATACCTTCACGGGGCCCCGGCGGCAGAATGAAACGGGTCGGCAGAACGATCTCGGTTCCCGCCCCCGGCAACCAGGCATCAACACCGGGGTTGGCCGCGACCATCTCTGAATAACCCAGGTCATAGGTGGTACCCAGGTCGGCAAAGGTGTCTTCGTACTTGGCCTTGATCACCTGGACCTGGCCGACGATGTCTTCACCCGGTAGTGGCAAGGGCAACTGCAAGGCTGCAACAGGGCCGGCGGCACAGAGTGCAGCGAGAGACAGGCAGCGAGTGACGGCAGGGAGGTGCGACAACATCCGGAAAATCCTTCGCAGATCGACGGGTAATAAAAAATTGATTGTACACGGGAGCCTGGCGAGCACCCACAGTCAAAGCTCGAAGCGCAGCTCGGGCCAGATCGGCGGCGTACCACGTTTTTGCGATTCTAGAATCGCCCGGCACAAGGGGCACAGGCGTTGGTCCTGAAAAATCGTGCGATCCACTGCCGACCAGCGCGGCTGGGCAGGCAGCAACGTACCGCAGAGGGTGCGGTCGATCGAGCCGCCCAACTCCAACTGACGCGGCACCAGGTGCACCCTGGCTTCCTGGCAGGCGAACAGATCCAGCTGTTCGTCAGGCTCGATCAGTTGGTAGGCAAACAGGGACCAGGCAGGACGCGACGACATCGGGGGCACCAAATCGGGGGGCGCCACCTTAGCCGAAAGACCGCCGCTAGAAAAGCGTCATAACAGCGGTTTTAGCGTCGGCCAGACATTTTCCAGCAACTTGCCCTGGGCACTGACCGCCGGGTGCAGCCCGTCGGCTTGCATCAGGTCGGGATGACCACCGATTCCTTCGAGGAAAAACGGCACCAGCGGGACCTTTTTCTCTTCAGCCAACTTGCCGTACACCTCGGCGAAAGACTCGGTATAACGCTTTCCATAATTGGGCGGCAACTGCATGCCCAACAGCAGCACCTTGGCACCACTGTCCCTGGACTGGTCGATCATCGAAGCAAGATTTTGTTGCAATCCCTCCCTGAGGACAGGAACCCAATAAACTCAAGGGTTCCAGCTCATGACCACCACTCAGCGTCCTCAAAGTGGGACAAACCTGTTACAAACTGCCCTCGCCAAGCCGTACCACTATCGTCGGTCTGGTCGCTATTACCTTCGCCTTCGCCCTCAGGGCACCGCTAAGGGCTTCTTCACGCTATCGCTCAGAACTACCGACAAGGCCACCGCAATGACCATCTCCCAAGACATTCTCAAGACCCTCAAGGATTACCATCTGGACAACCCAGAGGCGACATGGGATGAGCTTCGGGAGCGTCTCATAGACATCGCTGAGTACAGCTTGACGATGGCCTTCGGGGATAGCTCGCTGGTGGCCTATGAGATGATCAATGATGAGCACCATCAGGCGCTTCGTGAGGCGAGCGCTAAGCTGCCCCTGAGCGTCAATCAGCAAAGGGCTGTGAGCAAGGCCTTGGAGATCATTGAGGCCTCTCAGGAGCGCATGAACGGCAGGGCGGGGAAGCTGGTAGAGATCGTTAGGGACCTCAAGGGTGAAACATGTAGCACGTCTGTAGCCCTGTCTCGGTCCCTATCTGTATTACCGTCTGGAGGTCCCCTCACTTGGGACTACCTGTCCAACCAGTACCTCACCGAGCACAGCGTCAATATCAAGGAGTCCACCAAGGCGAGCATGTTGGTCAATTACAAGGCCATCAAGGGCGCCTTCGAGGAGATCGGATTGACTGACCTACGGACCCACACTCGTGACCATATGGTGGCCCTCAGGTCCGCTCTGTTGGTGGGTCGTCAACCCTCCACCGTAAACAACATCCTCACCAAGATGATGACGGTCATGGACTGGGCTGTGGACAATGATTACCTGACCAAGGCCTACACCTCGAACCTCAAGCTGACCAAGGGGACCGATAGCAAGCGTGAAGGCTTCACCAAGGGTCAAGTAGTCACCTTAATGACCCACGCGGCAGAACTGCCAGCCGACTCATGGGAGCGCTGGGGTCTGTCCCTTTTGGCAATCACTGGGGCTCGTGTCGGTGAAATCGCTTATCTGACCAAGAAGGACATCAAGCAGGTCGATGGTCTCTGGTGCATTCACATCAACGAAGACGGTCCCGACAAGTCGATCAAGAACAAGCACAGTGACCGGACCATTCCCCTGATCGACGGTGCCTTCAATACCTTCGACCTGAGTGAGTTCCTCAAGGCTGTCGAGTCGGGCGCCCTACCCTCTGACCATGGCGTCAACCCAATGAAGGCCAGCAGGAACCTTGGGACGCTGATGAAGACAATCCTTGGGGAGGCCCGAGGGGAGAACCAGACGCTGCACTCGCTGAGACACTTCTTGTCGTCCGCCCTGCAAGCTGAAGGGGTTCCTGTGGCGTTCGTCCAAGCCATCGCTGGGCACTCAACCCGTACCATCACCTTTGACAACTATGGTTCTGCTGTGCCTGTAGGGAAGCTCGCTGAGGAACTCAAGAAGGTCCTGAAGGCGTAAGCAAGATGCCTTTAGAAACCTCTGAGGCTGCCATGAAGGCCGTTGAATCTTCCTTAGAGGCGTCCATTCTGCTCTACTCAGGACTCATCACATCAGGGAGTCAGTCATGAGCGATAAGGTTGTCGAAATAACGTTATCAGGCGGGGAAGTGGTCACATTCACCGATACGGAATATCACTTGGAGTTCCCGCCCGCTGATCTTTATACAGGGGCTGACGGCTCTCAGGCTTTCATTGTGAAGGCCGGTACGTTTTCGATAAGGACGCCGGAGTTCAAAGGATGGCAAGGCGCTGAGGGGGTTACTGTTGACGGGGCTTTCTACGAGGTCAAAAGGAACTTTCGCTACCCAACCCAAGAAGGGGAGTGGCTGCAATACCCTGTCGGTCAATAGGTAAGTAAACCTCTGCGCTCCTACGTGAAATCTAATCGAATCGCTGGGTCCTGGCCTTGCTTCGTGAGCGTAGGAGCGTGGAAGCTCGTGACTGCTTTATCCTTTTTGGTCATATCTGAAACGATTTAATAAACCCTCACTCGTGCCACCACCAACCACACGCAGGAGGAGTTATGACCAGTAAAGTAAAGATCACCCCACTTCCACCCATCGAGATCCTTGAGGCTCGATACAAGCTCGTAGACAGCCGTGAAGGAATTCTAACGAAGGCATATAAGGTCTCACCGAAGTCTCGTCGAGTAACATATGAAGGAAGCCTTGTAGGTTCCGTGACAAACAATAAAGGACGCCGCCAAGCTCAGGTTGAGTGGGAGGACGATACCGGACGACACATGGTCAGGGTCCAAACGAGCCGCATTGTTTACCGTATGGCTTATGGTCCATTCGATGAGGCTCTATATGTTGACCACATTGACGGTGACCCATCCCACAATCATCCATCTAACTTGCGGACTTGCACCGCGAAGCAGAACATGCAGAACGCCAAGAGGAGAGACACTAAGGCCGATGGTCTGCCTAAAGGCATCTCCGCATATGGGACTCAGTTTGCGGTTGATATAAACATAGGTGACGGTGATCGGGGGGTTGTCCTCTTTGAGAACATCCGAGCGGCAACCCGATACGCTGATCAGATTCGCAAGCGATTCCATGGTGAATTTGCCCGGAATGGCTGAGTACCAATCATAGATTGATGATGACTGTCAATAATAAGTTAATTCCCCCTCACTATTGTAGAGGACACCCAGAGAATAAAAATAAATATCTCTGAGAGGCCTTTCCAGATTCCTACCGTTTCCCTCAACGGCAACGACCGAGACGACCGAGACGACCAGTGCGACCACCCTCAAGGGAGGCACGCCAAGCGCTCAACCGTTCCCCGGTAATCAGACCTTAGTGTCTGGCTCCAGTAGGAAGGAGCGCAGCTTGATAATGTCACCTGTTAGTCGATGTCCATTAAGGGCGCCGCTGGGAGACCGCATACGGGATTGGGACCACCGTATGTTGCTCAAGTTGCAGGGGACCTTAACTTAAAGATTCTTAAAGATTACTCATTGAGTAACTTTATAATTATTATCTTTAAATAATCTAATAAGAAAAGAACTTAAAGATTCTAATAGATTGTCTAAGATCATCTCAAGTTGGGGATTGGTCTTGCGACCATGATTATCCCGCTCTCTCAGTCACCTCAAAGGAGGTCGATAATTGAACTTTCAATTTGTCCTCGATGATCTTAGCGCGCAGCACCAAGCGGACCTATTGACCATCGAGAAGGCCATGGGTGAGATTCCCAGATCGGCCTATGCAGTCTTTGAACTTAAAGCCTGTGGTCTCCGGTTCCACCGTGGTCTTGAAGATGCCCTTGAGTTCCTGAAGACCAGACTATCAGCGTTCCACTTGGTCCCCCTTGAGATGCTCCTTGAGTCCACTGGGTTCGACTTGGAGACGCTCGTCAAGCTCGTCAAGCGTGTCCCCGTGATCCTCAAAGCTCGTCCCAGTGGTGCTAACCACACCCAGTAACACCTCTACGTCGCCTCGTAGATCAACTTAAAGATGCCCGCTCAGGATTGCCATGTCCTGACCATCAACACACAACCAAACCCCAGAACCTATTAGTCAGTCTTGGATGATGCCCGCGTGGCTCCCTCCTTGGCCGTCTGGTCGCGTGCCTCAATGGCGCCAAGGCTGAACTAATGGGTCACCCAATAGGAGTCCCAATCCCATGCTAATCAACATCACCAATGTCCTGAAGAACGAAGTGACCATCTCCGGCCAGACCCAGAGCCGTGAGTACGTCGAGAACATCCTGCTGCCCATGCTGGTCGCCCAATGCGCCACCGTAGTAAGCCGAAAGTTCGAGATCGTTAAGGTCTTCGATGAGGCCGGGTTGTCGCTCGATGCGATTCCCGATGTCGCCCGTGAGTACCGCCAAGACAAGTCAGAGAAGGCCCGTGAGCGTCTCCGTCAACAAGCTGAGGCCAATGCCCATGCTGAGCGTCTCCGTGAAGCTACGCCCCGTGAGCTGGCCCAATTGAAGGCCGACCGAGAAGCCCGAGCGGCTGCCATTCGAGAACAAGGTGAGCGCATCCGTGCTGCCTCTCGTAACTCCGGCTGGTAACAGCACCTCGACATCTACAACTTCATCCCCCTTCAACTAATTCAGGAGAAACAATCCCATGCGCCTACCTAACCAATACGTGAAACCGACTTCCCATTACTCGACCATCTTTGATGATCAGAACGGGTCAATCCGCTTCAACACTGCTGACATCCGCGCTGAGAACGAAGCGGCCACCGATGTGTCCGTCTACGTGGAAGCCCTGACCGATGGCCTCGACGAGTACCTTAACAGTGACGAATGGCGCGAAGAGGCTGCTGAGAGAACCCCTTGCGAGTTCCGTCCGGCTGGCTCTGATGCCACGGGTCAGCAAATCATTACCATGGCTGATCGCTCTGTCACCTTCGACCCTCGCAAGAACTGGGACAACAAGACCATCTCGAAGGGCGAAGTCCTGGCCGGGTCTGTGATCTTCACCGAGCCCACCGATAAAGCCTTGGTCATCAGCCACCGCTTCACCATCCTCGACCACACCCTGTTGGCAGGCTTCACCGAGGGCTCCATGAACCAGACCGCTGAGAAGCTGTTGCGGGACATCGAGTTCCTTGCCGCTGGCAAGATCGCTTCAATCCTGTCTACCGCTCCATCCACTGAGACCAAGCCAGCGACCAAGCCAACCGGCAAGCCTGTAGAGATCGCAGAGGACCTGATCGACATCTTGACGATGAACATCAACCAGACTGTGGGCACCTCGTTGGGTGACTTCGTGGTCCTGCTCCCTGTGTCGCTGGTGGCCGTTCTTGAGCGGGCTGCTCAACGAGCTGGCGTAGCGGACATCGAAGCCCTGATCGGCGCCTCTGTGCAACCATACGCTGGTACTGACTATGGTCTGTTCCTGTTACCTAAGATGTTCACCTCGCTGAGCTACCGCGAAGGTCGTAACGGTGACGTGTGGAAGATCGAAGCGACCCGCAACGGTGCCCACCAGTGCTGGGACGTTGAGATCATGGCTGTCGTGGACATCGTTGCTAATGGCAAGGTCCGTGTGAAGCTGAGCGCTGATGGCCTCCAGACCGAGGATGTGGCCTTCCCGATGATCACCCGTATCACGCTGACTGCCTAAGGGATTCCCTTAGATGCCCCGTAAGGCCGACCTAATGAAGGATCGGCTGGGGCGCTATCAGACGATGTGCAGATTTGCATATCACTTCACCTATCGCCCATCGCTGGGCATTCAACCATCAGAGTCTTTCTGATTGCTCCTTGTGCCACTCGCCAGAACCCTTGTTGTGGGTCTCTGAGCTGGCCTGTGGGAGCGAACTCAGGGGGCAATCAAAAGGAGTCACAACACTATGCTGACCAACACCGTAACCATGACCACCATTGAGATCGCTGAGCTGACTGGCAAGGCCCACAAGAACGTCCTTGCGGATGCCCGTAAGGTAATCGAGATAACTCGGCTCAAATCTCAGCCGTGTTCAAATAATGACCAACCCTTGGGATACTCCGAGGCGACCTACCGGGATGGTCGGAACGCTGAGCGGCCTATGCTGGTCCTCGATAAGCACCTGACCTTCACCTTGATCACCGGCTATGACACGGGTCTACGTCATACAGTCGTGGGTCGATGGATTGAACTTGAGGCTCAGGCCAATCCGGGCTTCCTCGCGGAGACCATCAAGGACACCCTCGACACTCTCCAAGCGCGAGTCAATGCAATGGCCCCAGCCTATGACGAACACGTCCGCAAAGGCCGCACAGTTGGCTATAGCTGGCGTGAAGCCTGCCGCCTCGCTGACATCGACCACCCTGACAAACTACTGGCCTTGCTGATCACCCAAGGGAAAGCCCGTAAGACCCTTTCAGGTCACACCGAGCTTCACCCCGACTATCACGCAAAGGGCTTCGTGAAGGCTGTTAAACCGACCAACCTGATTACCCAATCCAATGGCGGTCACCTGTTCAAGATCACCAGCAAGGGTCTCACTGAGTGGCTCAAGGCCAAGGCTGGGGAGATGAACAAGGCTGTTGCGTTCGCTGGTGTTGACCAATGGGGCCGACCCATCAAGTAACCTTTAGGAGAACCCAATGGACAAGCTACAGGCTGCCTATCTGGTCTGTGCGGCTGTCCATTTGGTCATCTGGCTGTGGTCGCATAGGTCCCGATGAGAAAATACAGAAAATTTGGGAATGACCACCTCATTGCTACTACAGGCCGAGGTTCCCCCGTGTGCCTTCGCATAGGTCCTCGCGGGCGCCATAAGGACCCTCGCAGGCGGACGATAAGGACCCCAAGCGATGGGACAAAGGTGCGCCAAACCTGTGACAAAAGCTCTGGACAGGCTGATTGGCAGCTCCCTACAATCGGGTCTTCCTGACCTCTTCAGGGATTACTTCAAAGCAACGGCTTCAGCATCGGCCAGACGTTATCCAACAGCCGAGACTGAGCTTCAGCAGTAGGGTGAATTCCATCACTCTGAACCATGGAAGGCACGCCACCTATGCCCTCCAGCAAGAAAGGCACCAAGGGAATGTCATTCTCTTTGGCTACTTGAGGGAACACTTCAGCGAAAGCAGTCGTGTAGCGAACACCGTAATTTGGCGGTAAGCGCATACCCAAAAGCAGCACCTTGGCCCCCGCCTTCTTCGACTGCTGAATCATGCCCGCAAGGTTTTGTTGCAATTGCGTTGGCAACTGACCACGCAGGCCATCGTTGCCCCCCAGCTCAAGGATCACCAGGTCCGGCTTATGCTCTGCAAGCGCCGCGGGTAGCCGCGCCAGGCCTCCGGCACTGGTGTCGCCACTGATGGACGCATTGACCACCTTGTCGTCGAAACCTTCGCTCTTGAGCCGCTGCTCCAACAACGCGACCCACCCTTTGCTGGTATCCAGGCCGAAACCGGCACTGATACTATCGCCAACGATCAGGACTGTACCCGCCGCTGCGTTCTGGGCCATGCACATCAGGGCCAGGCCAGCACTCAAAAACCACATTCGCATCGGACTCTCCATGGGCGCAAGCATTCTCACTGCGCGGAACCTTAGCAAAGTGGTTCCCAGCGCGGAAGGTGAACTGACCATCCTGCACGAACTGAGCCTGGAACTGAACAAGGGCGATAGCCTGGCTATCGTCGGAAGCTCAGGTTCCGGCAAATCCACTCTCCTGGGCCTGCTAGCCGGCCTCGACCTGCCCAGCAGTGGCGAAGTCACGCTTGCCGGGCTTGCCCTGAGCACCCTGGACGAAGACCAGCGCGCACGCATCAGGGCCGAACACGTTGGCTTTGTATTCCAGTCGTTCCAATTGCTGGACAGCCTCAACGCCCTGGAAAACGTCATGCTGCCTCTGGAACTGGACGGCCGCAAAGATGCCCGAGAACGCGCCAGACACCTGCTGGAGCGCGTCGGCCTGGGCCAGCGCCTGACCCACTCCCCGCGCCAGCTCTCCGGTGGCGAGCAACAGCGGGTCGCCATTGCCCGGGCTTTCGCCGCCGAACCGGACGTGCTGTTTGCCGACGAACCCACCGGCAACCTCGACAGCCATACCGGCGAGCGCATCAGCGATCTGCTGTTCGAACTCAATAAAGAGAACGGTACAACCCTGGTGCTGGTGACCCACGACGAGCGTCTGGCCCATCGCTGCCGACGCCTGATCCGCCTTGAAGCCGGCCTGATGGTCGCCCCCCTGGAGCCTTGATGGCACGTTTGCCGCTGTTGCGCCTGATCAGCCTTGCCCTACGCCAATTGCTGCGCGATGCCCGTGCTGGCGAATTACGCGTGTTGTTCTTTGCCCTGCTGGTGGCCGTGGCCGCCAGCACTGCCATCGGTTACTTCGGTGCACGCCTCAACGGTGCGATGCTGTTACGCGCCACTGAATTCCTTGGCGCCGACCTGGTACTCGAAGGCAGCTCCCCTGCCCGCCCCGAGCAGATCAGAAGCGGAACCGAGTTGGGTCTGGCACATGCCAGGGTCGTGGAGTTTTCCAGCGTCATCGCCACCGACAACAGCATCCAGCTGTCGAGCATCAAGGCAGTCAACGAGCAATACCCGCTACGCGGAGAGCTTAAAAGCGCCGCCGAACCCTTCGCAGAGCAAATACCCGGCGGCGGGCCTAAGCCCGGAGAAGCCTGGGTCGAGGCGCGCCTGCTGACGGCGCTGGACATGAAGATTGGCGACAGCATCGACGTCGGCATGAAGACCCTGCGCATGGCCCGCGTGCTGACCTACGAACCGGATCGCGCCGGCAACCTGTACAGCCTGACACCACGGGTGATGATCAACCTGGCCGACCTTGAAGCCACCGGCGTGGTACAGCCCGGCAGCCGCGTCAGCTACCGTGAGCTATGGCGTGCGCCGCAAGCCAGCACGGCCCTGCAAACCTACCGCGACCTGGTCAGCCCAGGTCTCGCTGCCAACCAGCGCCTGCAGGACGCACGGGACGGCAACCAGCAAATCGGCGGCGCCCTGGGCAAGGCCGAACGCTACCTGAACATGGCCAGCCTGGTGGCCGTGTTGCTGTCTGGCGTGGCTGTAGCACTTTCGGCAAATCGCTTTGCCAGTCGACGCTTTGATGCCAGCGCTCTGCTGCGCTGCCTTGGCTTGTCGCGACGGGAAACGATGCTGCTGTTCAGCCTGCAATTGACCGTGCTGGGATTGCTGGCCAGCCTTAGCGGTGCCCTGCTCGGTTGGCTGGCGCAATTGGGATTGTTTTATCTGTTGCACGACCTGCTGCCGGCAGACGTTCCGCCGGGCGGGCTGTTGCCAGCCATTGCCGGGATCGGCACCGGGCTCGTAGCCCTCGCAGGTTTTGCCCTGCCACCCCTGGCCGCACTGGGTCGCGTGCCGCCGCTGCGAGTGTTGCGCCGCGATTTGCTGCCTATCCCATCCAGCACCTGGATGGTCTATGGCGCCGCACTGTTCGCCCTGGGCCTGATCATGTGGCGCTTGAGCCTGGATCTGGTACTGACCTTCGCCCTGCTTGGCGGCGGCGTCATTGCGGCGCTGGTTCTGGGTGGCCTGCTGCTCCTGCTGTTGCAAAGCCTGCGCCGGTTGCTGGCCCGCGCGTCCCTGCCCTGGCGCCTGGGACTGGGCCAGTTGTTGCGCCACCCACTGGCGGCAGCGGGGCAATCCCTGGCGTTCGGCCTGATCCTGCTGTCCATGGGTTTGATCGCGCTGCTGCGCGGGGAGTTGCTGGACACCTGGCAGAACCAGTTGCCCAAGGACGCACCCAACTACTTTGCCCTGAACATCCTGCCCGCCGACAAGGAAGCCTTCGGCGCTCGCCTGCTGGAATTGCAGGCACAGTCAGCGCCGCTGTACCCGGTGGTGCCAGGACGGCTGATCAGCATCAATGGCGAACCTGTGCAGCAAATTGTCAGCAAGGACTCCAGTGGCGATCGCGCGGTGCAGCGCGACCTGAGCCTGACCTGGGCTGCGGACTTGCCACCGGGCAACAGCCTGACGTCGGGCTCATGGTGGTCAAGCCAACCCACCGATGAGATTCCCGGTGTCTCGGTGGAAACCAAGGTCGCCGAAAGCCTGAAGCTCAAGCTCAATGACCACCTGGTCTTCACCATCGGCGGGGAAAACCGTGAAGCCCGTGTCACCAGTCTGCGGGAGATCAACTGGGACAACTTCCAGCCTAACTTCTTCATGATCTTCCAGCCGGGAACCTTGAAAGACCTGCCGGCCACCTACCTGACCAGCTTCTATCTGGCTCCCGGCCATGACCAGCAGATCGTCGACCTGTCCCGGGCTTTCCCGGCAGTGACCATCCTGCAGGTCGAAGCCTTGCTCGCGCAGTTGCGCAGCATTCTGGCCCAGGTCACCCTGGCAGTGGAGTACGTGCTGCTGTTTGTGCTGGCGGCGGGCATGGCGGTGTTGTTCTCCGGCCTGCAAGCCACGCTGGATGAACGTATCCGCCAAGGCGCGCTGCTGCGCGCCCTGGGGGCGGAGCGCAAGTTACTGGTCAAGGCCCGGCGTATCGAATTCGGCCTGCTGGGCGCGGTCAGCGGCCTGTTGGCGGCGCTGGGGACGGAACTGGTGACCCTGGTGTTGTACCGCTATGCCTTCGACCTGGCCTGGCACCCTCATCCCTGGTTGCTGGTGCTGCCGGTCATCGGGGCCGTGCTGATTGGTGGTGCCGGTGTATTCGGTACACGCCGGGCGTTGAATGCCAGCCCATTGACGGTGTTGCGCGAAGGCTAAAACGTCGATGGCCCGCCCTCCTTCCAGAGAGCGGGCCACCAATGCCTACTTCACGTACTCGATACCAGTGATCCACCAGCACACTTCACCACCAGGGGTCTGCACGATAGCCTCATCGTCCACCTCCTTGCGTAGCAGCGCCCTCGCCATGGGCGAGTCTATGGAGATGTAATCCATACGCTCATAAATTTCGTCGTAGCCGACAATACGAAAGCGCTTGGTCTCGCCCTGCTCATTCTCGATATCGACCCAGGCGCCGAAAAATACTTTGCCTTCCTGCTCGGGCATGTACTCAACAACGCGCATGTCTTCCAGGCGCTTGCGCAGGTAGCGCACACGGCGATCAATCTCGCGCAGCAGTTTCTTGTTGTACTGGTAATCGGCGTTCTCGCTTCTGTCCCCCAGCGAGGCTGCCCAGGTCACTTTGCGGGTAGTGTCAGGACGCTTTTCTCGCCACAGGTAATCAAGCTCTTTCTTCAGCGCTTCATGACCTTCTTTGGTAATCAGCTTGGTACTCAAAAGCTTCACATCCCCAGGAAATTCCCACATGTTCAGACAGCTGCCGCATCAGACATACGGCGATGGCTAGCTGACTCCAGTTGATAGGGAGCGATAATAAATGAACGGGGGAAAGTAGCCAGACCTGATGACGACGCCCATCAGCAAAAGCACCCATCAGACGGCTTCTGGATGCCCCTGCACGCCCTTATCCAGGGGTTGATCAGCCTCAGCCACAGGTTCCAGGGCTTCGTCCAGACGATGAAACACGTCCCTGAGACTGTCCCGCAAGACGGATAAATGCGCCAATCCGGTCGCCAGTTGTTCCGCTTTTTTGTGAGTCGCCACATCATCGGTCTGCAACCGAGCCGCAAGGCTATCCAGATGATGGGCCAATTCGTCCAGGTGGCGCTGCTCGGTCTGTTGCGCCTGCGCCCCATGGACCAGGTGTTCTTCACGGGCATTCAAGGTTTGGGTCAACTGCTGCAAGGCCGCATTTTTTTCAGCCATCAGCTCGATACTCTGCTGCTTCGACTGCTCCAGAAGCGCTTTTTCCTGCTGCAACTGGCAACGCAACTGCTCAAGCGCTTCTTCCTGCTGGAGTACGGCGAGTTTCTGTTGCGTCAACTCCTGAGCCACACGGGCAAGATTGGTCAGCGTACTGTCTACTTCAAACAGCGATGGCGGGGCCTCCCTGGCAGGCAAGGCTGGTGGTTCGTCCGGGGTTGGCGGCACCGCCTCAGTTGGCAGCGTCGGTGCGGTGACGATCATGGGAGCCTGCACTACCGGGTCGAACGAATCCGGCAATACGGGTTCAGGACGGCTCGGAGTCTTTGGAGGAGACACCATTTTCGAAGAGAAACGAATAGAGGGGACGATCAGTTCTGTGCTTTCGATAGCAGGCAAACCGGTCACTGAAGTTCCCAGAGTGATGACCTTCATCACCAGCGCCTTCTTGATCATCAGCGAGTGGTGATCCTCTGGCCGGGCAGGTGGCAGTTTGCTGCCCTTCAGATCAATGAAATGGTAAGGCACCTGAGCCTCTGCCGCGTTCCCGGTTTTAATGCCGGATGCCGCCGCCAGAGTGAGGATTTGCTTGAAGACGTGCATCGCCAGTTGCAGATCCTCCTTGGAATCAATGCTTCCAAGAAAATACCGCTCCGACTTTTTGCGCAACGCCGCGATGTACACCCGAGAACTTCCGGGCTCCATTTCTTCATCCAGACTATAGGCAAGATAGTTTGAGGACGTCTGCGGTACAGCGAAACCACAGAGCAATGCACCATTAACCGGGGTGTCATGACCAGAGTTCTCAAGAACAAGAGTACGTAGAAGCATCATGGAATAGGGCTCCGTTACGGTAAAACCTCCTATGCGTGCCAGATAAAAAACTGACAGCAATAAAAACGCCAATAACAAGGCAATTGTTTCAGCGCGTGATCGAACAACCTGTAGGACTTACCTTATTCAACCTCTTTGGCATTTCCAAGACCGTCTATTGAACGTACCATTTTTTAACAAACAAATACCTGGCATCACCTGATCAAGACTTTTCAATTTTTTACTTTTCGACAACTCACAACCTGCCCCCACCCAGGTTAATCGAGGCTTCGTCAATGCAGCGATTCTTGCCAAACTTATTCAGTAGAAAAGCTTAATGATCAAGATAACAAACCTAACAAAATACCTTGGCAGAAAAGCCGTCATCAGTGACTTTTCATTCTGCGCCAAAGGCCAGGAGTGTGTAGGACTATTTGGAAACGATGGTGCTGGCAAAACAACTCTAATCAAATTATTGGCTGGCTCAATTCAGCCCTGTTCCGGCCATATAAGAATACTGGATTTGGATAGTGGAACGCATCCTCTCCAGGTAAAAAAAATAATTGGCTATCAACCTGCGTCCACGGTCAGCCATAGCACCATGACAGTGGAAGGGTTCCTCAACTTCATTGCTGAAATTCGCGGGTTCCGTGGTATGGAAAAACGCAAGATGGTTGACCGAGCCGTCGCCCGACTGGAGCTTTGGCGAACACTTAAATGCCCGATTGAAACACTGTCCATAGGGTTGAAACGCAAAGTGGCCATTGCCCAGGCCATTGTGCATGATCCCAAGCTGCTATTACTGGATGAACCTACAGAGGGCCTCGACGCTTATCAAAAAAACAAGGTCAGGATGCTCATCAAGTCGTTGACCAATGAGATGAGTGTGATCGTTGCCTCTCGCAACCCCGAAGAGCTGTCCAGCATCTGCAACCGCGCACTGGTCATTGCTGGCGGCCGTTTGCTGACAGACATCCCCCTGCCCGAACTGCAGCGCAGCTCCCGCTACTACCAGGCAGTCACACTTGCAACTGAAACCCCGCTGGACCTGCTGGCACTGGCGGTATTGCCTGGCGTAGCCGGTATCGAAGAGGACCGGCACACGCCTAGCTGCGTGACGGTACTGGCGATGCCAGGCCAAATAATTTACCCCCATGTCAGCGCGCTGATTGCCAATCGCCGCTGGAAAATCGACTCGTTGAGTCTGGAGTCTGGACGCCTGAATGACGTCGTTCACCAACTAAGCCAGGAGGCGTTAAAGTGAGACTTCTACCCGTAATGCTCAAGCGTCAACTCGCCAGTTATTTTTCCACACCGGCAACTTATTTCAGTATTTCGGCTTTCTTGACAGGCAACGCAGCACTCGGCTTCTACTCAGAAAACTTTCTTGATCAGCGAGTGACGGATCTGCATGTTTTTTTTAAGCTTCACACGTGGTTATACTTATTCCTGATTCCCTTTCTCGCCGCACACCTTTGGTCAGATGAACGCAATGAAAACGCCATTGCTTTTATGAATACACTGCCGGTGACGGCCTTCGAGTTGGTTGCAGGCAAATTTTTCGCCGCGTGGCTGGTTTCTGGACTGGCCTTGTTATTGACCTTTCCGATAGTGATCACCATCAACTATCTAGGCACGGCGGACAATCTGGTTATTGCATCCCAGTACCTGGGCAGCTGGTTATTGGCTGGCGGTTACCTTTCGGCGGGTTGTTTTATTTGTGTACTGACACGTCACCGGCTTGTTGTTTTTACTGTCAGCATGGGTTTGTTGATCATCGCCAGCGCTTTATCTTCGGTGCTGGACGCCCTGGATCATCACGCACCTGTCTGGATCATCGAAAGTTTGATTTCCCTGAGCCCGTCGGCACGCGTTAGCGCCATCGACAACGGCCTTATGACCTTGCATGACATATTGTATTTCGCAAGTATGATCTTCGCTTTTCTCACCGCCACAAGCGTCACTTTAAATTTTAGAAAAGGTTGAGAAAGGAAAACCTTAATGCGCAACGCCATAAACTTTAGCGTGACAATAATTGTCATACCCTTACTTTTCCTCGCCTTCAATCTGGTGTGGGCACTGAAACTTCCCAACCTGCGGCTGGATTTTTCAGAGCAAAAAATCCATAGCCTGTCCGACGCTACGAACACCCTGCTCACCTCGCTTGAGAGCCCCATGGATCTCTACTTTTTCAACTCAAGCAAACATCCCCAGAAAAGTGAAGCCTTGAAAAACCATGGCCAACGCGTTGCGATACTGCTCAGGGAGTATGAAAGGGTAGCGAATGGCAAAATCAACCTGCACCTGATTGATCCTGCCCCCTTCTCCGAAGATGAATACAAGGCCGGGTTATTTGGCTTGGACAGTACACGAGGTTTTTTCGGCTTGATCGGTACCAGCGCGGACCATGGCACGCAAAGAATCGATTTTTTCAATCCTGAACAGGAGGCCTTTCTGGAGTATGAAATCAGCCATCTGATTCATAAAGTCGCTCACCCGGAACAGCCCGTGATTGGACTGATCTCCGGGCTGCCCATGGATGGCAGTCGGGATGAACGTGGCAAGGCAACCGCACAGCCCTGGCAACTGCTGCAAGAAATCCGTCGGCAGTTTAAGCTCATGAGTCTGGGCCAGGAAACCCGGCATATTCCTGAGCACGTCAACACCTTGATGCTGGTTCAACCCTCTCGACTGCCCGAGCAAACCCTGTTTGCGATTGATCAATTCGTGCTGGGAGGAGGCAAGCTGATGATGTTTATCGATCCATCCAGCGACCTGGACTCGAACGTCGAAACCCCGGCTTTATCTTCCAGCCTGCAAGGGTTGCTGGCGGCATGGGGCGTGCAGATGCCTGCGAATAAAGCGTTGGCCGACAGTCTCTACGCAACACCGGCCATTCTTGTTGGTGGGCAACTTCCCGTACGCCACCCTGCGGCGCTTACCCTGCCCCGGGAGGCGTTGGCGCAGAACGATGTCAGCGCCTGGAAACTGGACAATGTGACCGTATTGAGCAGTGGCGCTCTTATGCCACTCAAAAAAAGCCGTACATCCTTCACCCCATTGCTCCAGAGCTCTGGGCAAGCCGCTCTGTTTGAAATTGAGCGCTTCACCGTACATGGCGCGTTTGATTCAGTGCTCAGCGAGGCGGCCGCCCGTGGTCAACGCCACGTAATAGCGGCCCGTATCCAGGGGCCGGCCTATTCTGCGTTCCCTGACGGCTTTGACGGGCAGAAAGCCCAGTTGCAGAAAGCCGCCGATATCCATGTGGTGGTAGTTGCCGACACCGATCTACTCAGTGATCGCGTATGGGCATCCGCACAGAACAGCAATGGGCACCAAGCGCCTCGCTCAGGTAACGCGACGTTTGTCTTGAATACTCTGGATCAACTGTCCAGCCCCGGCACGCTGATGGAGATTCGTCCTCGTACAGGTAGTCGAGAGCAACTGCAGTTGCTGGGGAAATTACGCAGGGATGCCGCACGGTCTTACCAGGAAAAGGCCACAATTCTGGAGCAACGCCTGGAGCAAACGGAAAAGGAATGGCAATCCCTGAACAACCCATTGCCGTCATGGGGCACCCAGCCCGTCAACACCCATTCGTTGCTACAAGCACTCAACAAGGAGCGCCTGCGTTTGCCCAGGGAGCTTCATGCGCTGAAAGTAGAGGCCTACAGGAAGGTCAACACCCTGGAACGAAACGTGAAGCTGCTCAATATCATTGCATTGCCGCTGATACTGAGTCTGATTGGCCTGGGGATTTTCATGTCTCGTCGGCGTATTCAGTATCCACCTTCAGCAGCGTTTTACTGATCGTTGGCAGTTCTCAAGTGGTATCAGGCAAGGGCCGATTAACGTCGCATAATCAGTCCTTGCCGTGCAACACGGGTCAAGTGGCGGATAACCTCGACAGCATCGGCCGCGCAGGGAGCCTGAATCACCGCCAGGTCAAAACTGTTGGTGGCAAAGCGGGCAAGTGACTCGCCGTCCTCGACAAACTGGATCAAAAAAGCCGAAGGCCGGCCGGTGCGACGGGGCCAGCCATCCAGATAACGCAATAGCGTCGGCTGGTGCTTGCCACCCAAGAGGATTTTCGGATTGCGCTGAGTCAGGCCCGCAGTGATCGGCGCCAAGCGTAAAAGAGGGTGAGGTGCATTCATCGTGTCGTGTCTCTGCCTCAAAAGTCTGCAGGCAGGTGGGAGGCAACACCGAACCAGCGCTTTAGCGGTATTTCGAAACCTGGATCAGGTTTCTGTCGGGACTGTATTGAGTCACCTGTGGCGCCCCGCAATTAGCTGTTTAAATCGGCGCATGGGCAACATCCTAGAGAAGCCGATGGGGAGGTGTCAAGAATCCCGATCAACGAAAAGGCCCGCACGGGGCGGGCCTTTGGGGGAACTTGCAGCTTAATCAGTTGGCGATGGCGCGGTCGGCAGACAATTTGCCAGCACCTTCGAGCAGCACCGCAACAGTACCGCCCAACAGCGCCAGGGCGAACTCGTAGCCATTGTTGGCCATGAACAAACCGTTATGGATATGCACCGAGAAGATCGCCACCAGCGAGACGATGGTGAGGCCCAACGCCGCCGGGCGAGCCAGGAGGCCGATGATCAGTGCCAAGCCGGCGAAGAACTCAGTACCGCCCGACAGCAGCGCCATCAAGGTACCCGGTGCCAGGCCGATGCTTTCCATCCACTGCGCCGTACCGGCCAGGCCGCCACCGCCAAACCAGCCGAAGAGCTTTTGCGAACCGTGGGCGGCGAAGATGATGCCGACAAAAATCCGCAGAACCGTCAGACCGTAGCCGGCGCGAGTGGACAGAACGCTTTTGATCAATGGGCTCATGCTGGGAATCCTTTTCAAGGTAGGGTGGGTTGGCCGCTATATTAATCAGTTTATGCAATGATAAAATCCGAAATATCGCCTTATTAATATCTAATTTGTCGATTACTTTCGTGAGGCGATCTTCGGCGTTGGCGGTTCGAGGGAGTCCCGCTCCCGATCGAACGCCAGGTAGTACTTGTTAACGCTATTAACATAGCTGACACCGCCCATTCCTACCTGCTCCATGGCAATGCGCTCAACCTGGAAGAACCACTGGTTGGGGTTCAAGCCTCGGCGCCGCGCCTCGGCACGCATACCCTGTACCCGCTCCGGCCCCATGTTATAGGCCGCCAGGACGAAGGCCATGCGCTCACGCTCATTGAGCTTGGGGCTGGCAAAAAACTTGCGGCGGATCATCGCCAGGTAGCGCGCGCCCGCCTGCACATTGTTGTCCAGAGTCTGGATATTGTTGACCCCCACTCGCTGGGCCGCCGACGGAGTGATCTGCATCAGGCCAGTGGGGCCACTGCCGCTTTTAGCGCCTGGATCAAGGGACGATTCCTTGAAGGCCAGCGCCGCCAGGTTCAGCCAGTCCATGCCCTGCTCGCGAGCGTGTTTTTGCAGGACCGGGCGCAGCTTCTCCAGGCGCTGGCGATCAGCCCGCGCCAATGGGTAACGCACTTGATAAAGGCGCCGGTAGATGCGCTGGAACGCCACATCCTGATCGGACGGGGTCTTGTAGGTTTTTAGGAAGCGATCGATGCTCGCCCGCAACATCGAGGCGTCCTGCCGTACGAACCAGTACTCCTCACCCGGTTCGCTGATTGCCACTTGCCGATCGAAACGCAGTTTGGGCAGGATTTTCGACCAGCGCTCGGCAATCGGCTTCTCGACGATAGTCAGGTGAAAGATACCGGCCTGGACCATCTCCAGCACGTCCTCCACCGCAAGGCTGGGATCAACCCACTCCACCTTGACCGGCGGTAACTTGCGCAGCGCCAGCTTCTGGTTGATCTGGTTCACCGCCTCCCCTGCCGCGCTGCCGGTGGTTAGGGCCAGAGTTCGGCCGGACAACTGCTCCAATCGGGTAAACCGTCGCTCGCCCTTGATCCCCACCAGCCACAGCGGCACGTCGCTGACAATCGGGTCGCTGGTGCTGATCTTGTGCGTTGCGTTGGCGTCCAGTAGTTCGCCGGGCGCCACCAGGTCACCCTCGCCACGGGCCAGCGCGCCCAATAGTTGATCCTTGGCTTTGGGAATGATTTTGAGGTTGATTTCCTGACCGTCACGGGCGTGGCCGTTGAGGTATTGCTCGAAGGCCCGCAGGCGATGGTACTCGACACCAATGGGCTGGCCCTGGACTTCGCCGGAGCTGTTGCGGCTCTGGTTGACCAGCACCCGCAAGGTTCGACTGCTGCGAATCTCGGCCAGATCACGAACCTTGCTCGGTTTGGTCACTTCCAGCGGCCCGTCCAGACGCGCAACCGCCGCCGGGGGCAGCAGTAACGTCAGGCACAGCATGAGCAACACCGAGGGTCGGATCATCCGCTCTCCGGAAAGGATACTGCCCATTGCGTCGCGAAATACGAAGCGTTGGGGGACAGAAACAGAGCGCTGTTAGCGCAGGCTTTGGGCACAAGGGTGGCACAGTAGCGGGCACTCGGCCAACCACGGCGTCACTCACGACATTCAAAGACAGCTTTAACTCGTTGTAGTTCTTGGTTTTTCTTATAAATCTACAGCTCTGATATGCTTTCCGGCCGCAGGCGGAGATAGCACCATGCAACTCATTGATATTGGCGTCAACCTGACCAACCCAAGTTTTGACGACAAGCACCAGGCGGTACTCGACCGCGCCTACGCCGCCGGAGTGAGCCAACTGGTCCTCACCGGCACCAGCATCGAAGGCAGTGAACAGGCCCTGGAATTGTGCCAACGGCTGGATGAAAGCGGCCAACGGTTGTTTGCCACCGCCGGCATTCACCCCCACAGCGCCAGCGAGTGGAACGCCGACAGCGCGCAACAATTGCGCGGGTTGCTCAAGGAAAGCAGCGTGCGTGCCGTCGGCGAATGCGGGCTGGATTTCAACCGGGACCTCTCGCCACGTCCCCTGCAGGAAAAAGTCCTCGAAGAGCACCTGGCCCTGGCTGTAGAGCTGAAATTGCCGGTATTCCTTCACGAGAGGGACGCTAGCCAGCGCCTGCTGGAAATCCTGCGGGACTACCGCGATCACCTAACTGCGGCGGTGGTGCACTGTTTCACCGGAGAACAGCGGGCCCTGTTCAGCTACCTCGACCTGGACCTGCATATTGGCATCACCGGCTGGATCTGCGATGAGCGCCGTGGGACGCACCTGCATCCTCTCGTCAGGGAAATCCCAAGGGGTCGCTTGATGCTGGAAAGCGATGCGCCCTACCTGCTGCCGCGTACGCTGCGGCCCAAACCGAAGAATGGCCGTAACGAGCCGGCCTATCTGCCGGAAGTCTTGCGCGAGGTCGCCTTGCATCGGGAAGAAAGTGTGGAAGACCTGGCCCAACACAGCACCGCCTGCGCCAGGGACTTTTTCGGATTGCCTGTTATTGACTTGCCTGTGCCGAATTGACGCGGTTCATTGACTCATATCAAAACCCTTTCACTGAATAGCAGCATAATGCTGGCACCTTGCCAATGCTGTTTCCGCTATCAGAGAAAACCTTCCATGGGTGCCTGGCTTAGCAATATATCGTTGAAGTACAAGTTCTGGGCCGTCAATGCCGTCGCCTTCATCACCACCCTGCTGCTGGTGTTGTACGCCGTGCAATTGGAGCAACAGGCACGCAGCCACGCCTCCCAGGCCTCGGCCCAGGCTCAAGGACGATTGCTCAGCACCTGGCCCGCCGGGCAAACGCTGCCCAAGGGCGAGCACTGGCTGACTTATCGCCGTGGCCACATTCCGGAATTGGCGGACCAGAATCTTTCAGCCCTGAGCACGGCCAGCGGTTGGGTCGAGTTCAGCCATATGCCGCTGTTCGGCGACAACCCATTGATAGGCGCCGAAGTGGTCGCTCGCCCGGACGGCCAGCAAGTGGCCGTGCTGGCCTATGGACCCAGCCTGAGCCAGGTGTTCACCGAGCGCTTCGCCAACTATGCGGTGGCGGTAATGATCCTGATGCTGGCGATGCTCTGCGCCTCGCAGTTGTTGATCCGCTTTCTACTCAGCCACCTCAACACCTTGAAAGACGTGATGCTGCACGTGGAAAAAACCGGCGACCTCTCGACCCGCGTGCCCTTGGCCTGCAAGGACGAGGTCGGGCAAATGGCGAGTGCCTTTAACGCCATGCAGGCGGGCTATCAACGGGTGGTCAATACCGTGGCGTACACCGCCAAGCAGTTGGACGACGGCGCAGCGCGCCTGGCCAGCAGCATGAATGAAGTTCGTCACGGTATGCTTGGCCAGCAAAGCGAAACCGACCAGGCCGCTACGGCGATCAATCAAATGACCGCCACCGTGTATCACATCGCCCAGCACGCCGGTGCTACCCGCGACCTGTCCCAGACCGCCGACACCCTCGCCGGCAGCGGCCAGGAAGTGGTGAGCCGTGTACAGAAGTCGATTGCCGGACTCTCCACAGGCGTACAGCAGACCGCCGAGACGATCCAGAAATTGGCCGAGGACAGTCAGAAAATCAATGCCGTGGTCGGCGTGATCCACAGCATCGCCGAACAGACCAACCTGCTGGCCCTCAACGCCGCCATCGAAGCCGCCCGTGCCGGGGAAATGGGTCGAGGCTTTGCCGTGGTCGCCGACGAGGTGCGTAACCTCGCCAAGCGGGTGCAAAGCTCCACCGATGAAATCACCCGCATGGTCTCGGACTTGCAGGCTGGGACTCGGGACGCGGTGGACTTTATGCAGGAAAGCTCGTTCAAGGCCGATGATTGTGTGCAACAAGCCCAGGAAGCTGGCGTTGCGCTCGCGGAGATCACCAGGGCCGTGGCACAAATGCGCGAGAGCAACACCCAGATCGCCGTCGCCGCCGAACAGCAAAGCCACGTCGCCGAAGAGATGAATCGGGCGATAGTGAGTATCCGTGATGTCACCGAAGACACCGTGCAACAGACGCTGGATTCAGCGACTACCAGTAATAAGCTGGCGACATTGGCCGGGGAATTGAACAAGGCGATTGGGCAGTTGAAGCTGTAACAGTTTTCAAGGCTGGCAAAGCTTTGACATCCTCCCCCACCTCTCGGCCTGCTACGCAGGACCTCCCCAGACACGCTGGAAAGGAGGGAGATTCCTACCGTGTTCAGCCTGCTAGGGCTGACTCACCTCGGCGGGTTCCTGCTGCTGACGGCCTGACAGCGCCGTTCACTTCACAGGCGAACCGGGCGTGTCCCACCCTTAATACATTGATCGCACCGACTACATCGGCGTTTTCCTCGAAACCACACTCGACGCATCGGAACTGAGCTTGAGTCTGCCGGTTGTCCTTGCAGACATGAGCACAGCATGGACAGGTCTGGCTTGTATAGTGCGGTGGGACCGCAACGAGGTAGCCTCCATTCCATGCCAGCTTGTAGTCCAGTTGTCGCCGAAACTCGAACCATCCTTGGTCGAGGATGGATTTGTTCAGCCCAGACTTAGCCCGAACATTCTTTCCCGGTTGCTCGCTATCGCCTGCCGATGACTTGGACATATTCCGAACCTGCAAGTCCTCGACACACACCATCGCGTGGTTTTTGCTGAGGGTGGTTGTGGTCTTGTGCAGGTAGTCACGGCGAGCGTTACCGATATGGGCGTGAATACGCTGGACGCGGGCTTTCGCCTTCTTCCAGTTGTTGCTGAATTTAACCTTGTGGCTCATCACCCGCTGCGCTGTGCTTAGGCGTTTCTCATGCCGCCTAAAGCTGTTGAGCGGCTTATAGAAAGTGCCATCTGAAAGCGTGGCGAACCGTGCGATTCCCAGGTCGATGCCCACTGCGTTGCCTTGTGGGGATGGCTGCTCTACCTCACGCTCTGTCTGGATACTGACGTACCACTTGCCGCAAGACAGGCTGATGGTGATGTTCTTGGCCTTGCCCAGAATATCGCGGCTGTTTCGGTAGCGCATCCAGCCCAGCTTGGGCAGGAAAATACGATTGTTGGCTTCGTCGATCTTGAATTGTTTGCTGTCCGGATAACGAAAGCTCTCGCTCTTTCCTTTGCGCTTAAAGCGTGGAAAGTCGGCACGTTTGGCGAAAAAGTTGGAATAGGCCCGCTCAAGGTCTTTGAGGGCATGTTGAAGTGCCTGGGATGGCGAGTCTTTTAGCCACTCAAAACCTGCCTCTCGCTTCCATATGGGTAGCCGGGCAGCCATTTCAACATAGCCAATAAACTTGTTTTCGGCCTCATGGTTGGATTTCTGTAAAGCCAGCGCCTTGTTAAAAACGAACCGACACGACCCCGCAAAGCGGCGCATTTGCCGCTCTTGATTGCCGTCTGGCATCAGTTCGTACTTAAAGGCTTGGAGTCGTTTCATCACTCGACTATAGTTTGGCCTATGAGTGATGACAATGATGTCAGACTTGGAAAACATTGAATTTTTTTGATACATGCTCACTTGGTCTTTGTAACAAAAAACCGCGAGAGGTGTTAGAGCATTCAAAAGAAACTGTGGGGCGCAGCTTTGGGGTCCCCGTCCTACTTCGCCGGTAGCTGCGGTGGGGCCTCCATAGATGTTATTCGCCGATACATCGAGCAGCAGCGAACACCTCTTTAGGACGGCTTCGCCGTCCACGCTATCCATCCCCGCCGCGAAGCTATAACCCTCATAGCCAGCCTTGATTCGCCCAAGCTCCTCGCCCGACCTAAACTCTGTTCAAGTTGTTTCAACGGACAGAGGATTTACCATCATGGGCAAACGTCATCCCAATCTCCCCGCCTGGCAATGGCGCGCCTACCCGCAAAACCACCAGCACCCGACCAATCTGGTATTGCACCTGATTGCCGTACCGCTGTTCATCATCGGTTTTCTGCTGATTGTGTCTGGGGTGTTCAGCCTGAGCCTGGCCGGTTTTGCCATCGGCGTGGTCGGCGTGCTGGCCGGCCTGGCACTGCAACGTCATGGCCACAGCCTGGAAGCCCAGGCCAGCGAGCCGTTCAGTGATCGCAAAGACGCCGTGCAACGTTTGGTGGTCGAGCAGTTTGTCACCTTCCCACGTTTTGTCTTGAGCGGTGCCTGGTGGCAAGCCTGGCGTCAGCGCCACCGGCACTAACTGGATTCAGGCGAACACCACCACGGTCTGGCGGCTCAGCGCGATCAACTGACCCTGCGGGCTCCACAACGCGGCCGCGGCATGACCATAGCCGTCGCGGGCGTGCTCGATCTCAACGTGGTACTGACACCAGTCCAGGGTGCTGACTTGCTGCAGCGGCTGGATAAACTCGATGGTCCAGGTCAAGGTGCTGCCCGGCGCCGGTTTACTCAGGTGCGGCAACAAGGCTGGCGGCCAGGCATCCACCAGCGCCAGGATATGCGCCTCGGTCAGCGGCTCCTCTTTCACATCCCCACGCAAGCGCACCCAGCCGCCCATGTCGCGGGACTTATTGCCAGTGAACGGCAAGCCGCCGACGCTCCAACGCATTGCCAGATGGCGCATGAACTCGGGTGTCACGCCTTTGATATAGGGCAACTCCTGGCATTCATCCCAGTGTTTGAAGGTGGGTGCAGGCTCGGCCACCACATTAATCTGCGACTCCCGCGAGGCGCCGAAGCTGGCCTGCACCAGGGTCATCACTTCACCGTTTTGCACAACGCGGCCCAGCAACTGGCTGACCGCCTTGCCTTCACGCAGCACTTCGACTTCATAACGTGCGGATACATCCGGCGCCACAGGACCGACAAAGGTAATGGCCAACGATCGCAGCGGGCGATCATCTGGCACACGAGCGCGCAAGGCTTCGTATTGCAAGGCGGCGACCAGACCGCCAAAGGTGGCGCGGCCCTGGGCCCATTCGGCTGGGATCGACACGTCCAAAGGATTATGGCGGGCGGCATCAAGCAAATCACTAAAGCGCATGGCAACCTCAATCGACAGAAAAACGATTGAGGGATCTTAACCACCCAAGCTGCGCGGTACAGCACTTATTCCGGCCAAAAACCCGGACAGATAAGCCGCAGACTAAGCCTTGTTCGAGAAACAGTCCGCACTCAGCTTATCCAACACCCGATCTGCGTGCCCTTCGGCCTCGGCCATAGTCCGGTGCCAAACCGCAACACAGGGCTGCAAATCTGCCTGGTGTTCGGCCTGGGCCAGCCACTGCCAACAGTCATGCCAATCACCCAATGCCCCTTGGGCGGACTTGAGGTGGGACATCGCCTTCGCAGGCAATTTGCCCAGTTGCGGGTACGCCTCGGCTGCATAGCGCACGCGCTTGATCAAAAGGCGCAGGCGATGGCGATCGTGACTGGGGTCGTGTAATGCCTCGTCCAGTTTCTGCCATTGCTTGGCCAGGCGCTTTTTGATAAGCGGGCGCAGGCCCTTGAGCAGTTTCTGGCGCTGGGAAGCGCGGATAAAGCGAGGGAATGCATCAATGATCAACAACAGTTGCGCCAGTTCCGGGCCTTGGGCCACCTGACGATAGGCCGCCGGCTGTTGACGGGTGCGTCGGTCGGCCGCCTCGTGATGGCCGTGGAGGTGAAGATAGGCCGCCAACACCTCACGGTCCCGCAACGGTGTAGTCAGTTGGCCGATGCCGCTGGCGGCCGCCTCGAGTTGCTCAACACCGGGCAACCCGCGTAACGGCCGCAACAGACTGCGCAAGCGCCGCACCGTGGTGCGCAGGTCATGCAGCGCTTCATCGTCGGTGACATTAGCAAGGCGAGCCTGGCAGCTCAGCAACCCCACTTCCAGGCCAATGACCTGAGCGACTAACTGATCCACCAAGGCTGACATCCTTTCCTCTCCTCAACGATAAAAACCCCTGCCTGCGCAAAGCTACTATCGCAGCCTCGCGTCACTCGACAACGGCTACAGGTCAACGCCCGGCACGAGACTCACGAATATAGAAACGGGCTTTCTCGGCTTTGTTGGAGCAGCCTTCGAACGCTTCGAATTGTTGCTGGGTCTTGGCGCCGGTCAACAGTGACAGGGCCTTGGAGTAACTGATGGTGCCAGCAAAGCCTTCGGCCTTGGCCAAGTCAAGCTCATGCCAGGCAGCGTCCAACTGCGTAGCGCAGCTATCACGATAGGCCGTCTTTCCCGCACAACCAGCCAACGCCAGTACGATCACAGGCAAACACATCCAGGCTTTCATCAATGACACCTCAAGAAAAGAAAAACAGTCGTGGGATGTAGACGTTGCCTACATCAAAAAGTGCCTCATCGCACAGCCTGAAATGCACAATGCCAATTGCCAGAGCATACCCGAGCACACTGGTCAGCTTACAAAAATAATAGCCCCAGTCGGCTAGGATTGAAGCAACCCCCACGATAGGTGCATTGTGGAGACCTGTTTTGCGAAGGAACGAGTCATGAAGAAACGTGTTGCATTGGTCCTGGGCTCCGGCGGCGCACGGGGCTACGCCCATATCGGGGTGATCGAAGAGATCGAAAAGCGCGGCTATGACATCGCCTGTATCGCCGGCTGCTCCATGGGCGCCGTGGTCGGCGGAATCTATGCCGCAGGCAAACTCAAGGACTATCGAAACTGGATCGAAAGCCTCGATTATCTCGATGTACTGCGCCTGGTGGATGTCAGCTTTCGCCTGGGGGCGATACGCGGCGAGAAGGTCTTCGGGCAGATCCGCAAGATCGTCGGCGAGATCAATATCGAAGACCTGCGCATTCCCTACACCGCCGTGGCTACCGACCTGACCAACCAACAGGAAATCTGGTTCCAGGAAGGCTGCCTGCATCAGGCCATGCGCGCATCGGCGGCGATTCCCAGCCTGTTCACGCCCGTGATGCAGGGCAACCGCATGCTGGTGGACGGTGGCCTGCTGAACCCGCTGCCCATCGTGCCCGTGGTGTCGAGCCATTGCGACCTGATCATCGCGGTCAACCTTAACTCCACCAACCAGAAGCACTACCAGTTGCCGGTGATCCAGCGCCCGCCCGCGTTCAAAAGCCGGTTCGATAACCTGGTGCGGTCGCTGGGTTCGCACTTGCCGTTTCGCCGCAAGCAGGCCGAACAGTTGTTGCTGCTGGAACAGGAAGCCCTGCTGGCCCAGGCCGCCGACATCAATCCGTGGCTGGACTCCGCCGAACCTGAAGCCCAACAACCGGCCGCTGCTCCGGAAATGGCCGGTGCGCCAAAGTCCGCCACGGGTTCGTTCATCATCGACAACGTAGGACCTGCGTCCCTGCTGGACTTGATCAACCAGAGTTTCGAGGTGATGCAAACCTCATTGGCACAGTACAAGATCGCCGGCTACCCGCCGGATATCCTGATCAACGTGCCCAAGCGGGTGTGCCGGTTTTTCGAGTTCTACAAGGCGCCGGAGCTGATCGAACTGGGGCGACAAATTGCCAGTGATACCTTGGACCGGTATGAAAGTGAGCAGCACTGAGGGTTGCTGCTACGAGAAAAAGGTACAGGCAACAGGAATCTATCAGGTCTCAGGGTTCAA
Organism: Pseudomonas sp. ANT_H4; assembly: GCF_008369295.1. Taxonomy (GTDB): domain Bacteria; phylum Pseudomonadota; class Gammaproteobacteria; order Pseudomonadales; family Pseudomonadaceae; genus Aquipseudomonas. Next base: position 41,953 of record NZ_VOBG01000031.1, read on the forward strand.
TAACCGATACCCCACTCCCGCCTCGGTCACGATAAACCTCGGCTGGGTGGGATCATCCGCCAGCTTCTGCCGCAGATGCCCGACCACAATCCGCAGGTAGTGGCTGTCTTCGGTATGGGTCGGGCCCCAGATGTCCTTGAGCAATTGCTGTTGCGTGATGACCCTCCCTGGATGACGCGCCAGTTGCGCCAGCACCGCATACTCTTTACGGGTCAGCGCCACCTCGGCACCGTCCAGCAATACCCGGCGATAGGCAAGGTCCACGGTCAACGGGCCAAAGTTCAGCGCCGCTTCCTGAGCCTCCCCCCCCGGAGCCTGGCGTAACAGGGCACGCACCCGCGCCAGAAACTCCTGGATGCCAAAAGGCTTGGTCACATAGTCATTGGCGCCATTGTCCAGCGCCTCGACTTTCTGCCCTTCACTGGCGCGAACCGACAACACCAGCACCGGCACCGTCGACCACTCGCGAAACTCGCGCAGCACTTGCTGGCCGTCCATGTCCGGTAGGCCAAGGTCCAGCACCAGCAGGTCCGGTTTGCTCAACGCCGCCTGGGCCAGTCCTTCATTGCCGGTACCGGCCTCAATCACTTTATAGCCCTGAGAAGCCAGGCTGATGCGCAAAAATTTGCGGATCTGCGGTTCGTCGTCAATGACCAAAATCGTCGCAGTCTGGCTCATGGTATCCAATCAAAATCCGTTGATAGAAGAAAGTAGCGTACCTGGGTTCAAGGTTCGCTTTCCAGGCCGGGTTGAGTCTGCAATGGCAGGAACAAGGTGATGCACGTGCCCTGCCCTTCGATGCCCTCGGCCACACTGATATGCCCGCCGTGGGCACCGACCATGCCCTGGCAGATCGCCAGGCCAAGCCCGGTTCCCTGCCCGCCACGATCACCCCGGGCAGCGGTGTAGAACATGTCGAAAATCTTCGCCCGCTCGTCCTCGGGAATTCCGGGGCCTTCGTCGCTGACGGAAAAAAACAATTCCTTTTCAACAACACCCGCGCGCAGTTGAAGACGCCCGTGGGGCGGCGAAAAACGCGCGGCGTTTTCCAGCACATTAACCAGCGCCTGCTCAATCAAGGCCGCGTGAACATACAGTAACGGCAACTCAGCGGGTACGTCGGTACTCACCTGCAACGGTGCCAGCACCGCCCGCAATCGGCCGAGGGAACTGCCGACGATATCGCCGGGCGACACCCAATCGCGCGCCAGCTTCAAGGCGCCGTGGCCGAGGCGGGTCATGTCCAGCAGGTTCTGGATGTAACGGTCCAGGCGTTCAGCTTCATCGCGGGTGCCTTCCAGCAATTCCCGGCGATCTTCCAGGGGAATGGCTTCGCCAAGAGCCAGCAGGCTGTCGATGCTGCCGCGCATGGAGGTCAGTGGGGTGCGCAAATCATGGGACACCGACGCCAGCAAAGCACTGCGCAGTTGCTCGGTTTCACCATGCAGACGGGCCGCTTCCAGCTCCTGGGCCAACTGCGCACGGGCCAACGCCTGAGCCAGCGGTTGGCTCAAGGCGGTGAGCAAGCGACGGCGCTGGCCGCTCAGTTCCAGGCCGGCTTTCGGGCTGACACCGAGCAAGCCCAAAGGGCCTTCTTCGCCGGACAACGGCCACCACCACCAGCGGCCAAACGGCAAGGTGCCGGTGCCCATCCCCGCCGGCTGATCGTGTTGCCAGGCCCAATCGGCGGCGGCGCGCTCGGCCTCGGTAAAGGTGATCGGGCCGCCTGTCTCGATCTTCCAGTCGCCCTGCCCATCGCGGTTGACCAGGCACAGTTGCAAGTCGCGCCAGCCTTCCAGGTGATGGGCAGCCGCACTGATCACCGCCTGGCGATCGGTGGCAGCGGTGAGTTTGCGCGACAGGTCCAACAGTTCGCTGGTTTCTTCCTGAGTGTCGCGCAGCGCCTGCAATTGCCGACGTTGGCGCGCAGCCAGGTTGCCGGTCAACGCCGCCATCAGCAGGAAGAACAACAGGGTCAACACATCTTCTTCACGCTGGATAGCGAAGGAGAAATTCGGCGGAATAAACAAGAAGTCGTAGGTCAAGAACGACAGCGCCGCACAGGCCAGCGCCGGGCCAAGACTGCTGCGCACCGCTACCAGCAGCACGGCGGCGAGGAATACCAGAGAGATGTTGGGCAACGGCAAGACGCTGGACACCGCCCAGGCCAATCCGCTGGCCAGCACCGTCGCCAGCAGCGCCAGGAGGTAGTCGAACCACACCAGCCCGTGGACATCGGGCAAGCGTGACGGGGCCGGTGCTTCATCGCTGTCGAGGACGTTAATTTCCAGGCCCCGTGCGTTACGCAACAACCGCGCCGCCAGCCCGCCGCCGAACAGCATGCGCTGCCAGCGTGGTCGCGACTGCCCCACCAGCACCAGGCTGGCACGGCGCTCGGCGGCATGCTGGATCAAGGTCTTGGCCACTTCGCCAGCGCGTAGCAACACCACCTCGCCGCCAAGCCGTTCAGCCAGTTGCTGGGCATTTTGCAGATGCAGGCGTGACCGCTCATCCTGTACACGGCCGTTGTCGACATGCACCAGGCTCCAGGGCAAATGCCGACGCTGGGCTACGCGACTGGCGTGGCGTACCAGGCGCTCGGCGTGGGCATCGCCATCGACACCCACCAGCAAGCGCCCGCGCACGGCGGGCGCAGCCTGGCCCAGCTGTCGATAACCCTGGGCCAGATCGTCGTCGACGTGGGCGGCGGCGGTTTGCATCGCCAACTCGCGCAGAGCCATAAGGTTAGTCTGGGTGAAAAACGCATCGATGGCCGCACGGGCCTGCTCCGGCACGTAGACTTTGCCGTCCCGCAGACGCTCCAGCAGCTCACGGGATGGCAGGTCGATCAGCAGCAGTTCATCGGCTTCCTGCAACACCCAGTCGGGCAGGGTTTCGCGCACCTGCACGCCGGTGATGCCGCGCACCTGATCGTTGAGGCTTTCCAGGTGCTGGACGTTGACCGTGGTGAAGACGTTGATACCAGCTGCGAGCAGTTCCTGGATGTCTTGCCAGCGCTTTTCGTGGCGGCTGCCGGGGGCGTTGCTGTGGGCCAGTTCGTCCACCAGTACCAGCTTGGGCTTGGCGGCGAGCAGACCGTCAAGGTCCATTTCCTCCAGCATCACGCCTCGGTACTCGGAGCGCAGCAAAGGCTGCTGCGGCAAACCGCTGAGCAAGGCTTCAGTCTCAGCTCGGCCGTGGGTTTCCACTATCCCGGCGATCAGCCTTACACCTTGGCGCAATTGAGTGTGTGCAGCCTGAAGCATGGCGTAGGTCTTGCCCACACCTGGGGCGGCACCGAGGAAGACTTTGAGCCGGCCACGGCCGTCCCGGGGTAGATCGGCTAACAGGGCATCGGCACGGCCGGAGTCGCTCATGCGCAGGGTTTCCTTCTGGTGTTTATGTAGAGTTTTTCAGACTGTCATCGCGGGCAAGCCCGCGATTGGCGGTGCCTACTGTTTATAACGCTTGCAGGGCCATGTTCAGCTCCAGCACATTCACTACTGGCGGCCCTACCAGCGGCTGCTCGATGTGAGCAGCCATCAAGCGCTCCAGTGTGGCCACCGGCAGATTGCGTGCGGCGGCGACCCGCGCCAGTTGATAGGCAATCGCTTGCGGTGGCAAGTGTGGATCAAGACCGCTGCCGGAGGTAGTCAGCAGCGCCAGTGGCACCGGCCCCTGGCTTGAGACGAGCAATTTATTGGCATCGTCAAACACCCGCGTGGCCAGCGCCGGGTTACTTGGCCCCAGGTTGCTGGCGCCGCTGGCCACGGTAGCAAAGGCACCGGCGGACGGCCGTGGGTGGAACCAGCCGTCACCAGTAAAGTCCTGGGCAATCAGGCTGGAACCACGCACCTTGCCGTCGGCATCGCGCACCAGGCTGCCATTGGCCTGGTCAGGGAAGGCGACTTGCGCCACGCCAGTGACAACCAGGGGGTAAGCCACGCCGGTAATCAGGGTCATCAACACCAGCAGGCTAAGGGCCGGGCGGATAATGTTGGACATTTCATATTCCTCAATTCGTTGAACAAAACGGCGTTGTGGTGAGAGGCTTTTGTGGAGAGGAGATACCCCCCTCTCGGCACAACAAGTCCCCTCACAACAGGGCTTAAACCAAGTGCAACGCCGTCAACAGCATGTCGATCGCCTTGATCCCCACGAACGGCACCAGAAGCCCGCCGACGCCATAGATCAACAGGTTGCGACGCAGCAACGCCGCCGCACTCGCCGCCTGCACCCGCACACCGCGCAGGGCCAGCGGGATCAGCACGACAATAATCAGCGCGTTAAACACGATGGCCGAGAGGATCGCGCTCTGCGGGCTGCTCAGGTGCATCACGTTGAGCACGCCCAGTTGCGGGTAGATCGAGGCGAACAGCGCCGGCAGGATGGCGAAGTACTTGGCCACGTCGTTAGCGATGGAAAAGGTCGTCAGCGCGCCACGGGTCACCAGCAATTCCTTGCCGATCTGCACCACGTCCAGCAGCTTGGTCGGGTCGCTGTCGAGGTCGACCATGTTCGCCGCCTCGCGGGCCGCTTGTGTGCCGTCGTTCATGGCCATGCCGACGTCAGCCTGGGCCAGCGCCGGGGCGTCGTTGGCGCCGTCGCCGCACATGGCGACCAGGCGGCCGTCGTTCTGTTCATGGCGAATGCGCGCCAGCTTTTTCTCCGGTGTGGCTTCGGCCAGTACGTCATCGACACCCGCCTCGGCGGCAATCGCAGCAGCGGTCAACGGGTTGTCACCGGTCACCATTACCGTGCGAATCCCCAGCTTGCGCAGCTCGGCGAAACGCTCGCGAATGCCAGGCTTGACCACGTCCTTGAGGTGAATCGCCCCCAACAACTTGCCATCGGCGCACACCAGCAACGGCGTGCCGCCGCTCTGGGCGATCTTGTCGATTTCACGGGACAGCGCCGGCAGCAGGTCGCTACGTTGCAGACCGATAAAGGCCAGCAGCGAATCCACCGCGCCCTTGCGGTACACGCGCCCTTGATAGTCGACACCAGACAAGCGCGTTTCGGCACTGAACGGCACGCTAGTCAGTTCTTCGCTCGACGGTTCGGCTTGCGGGTGCAGGGCTCGCAGGTACTCGACAATGGACTTGCCTTCGGCGGTGTCGTCAGCCAGGGACGCCAACAGTGCGCCTTCGGCCAGTTCCTTGCCGCTGACACCTGGGGCCGCATACACGGCAGTGCAACGACGATTACCGAAGGTGATCGTGCCGGTCTTGTCCAGCAACAGCACATGTACGTCCCCCGCCGCTTCCACGGCGCGGCCAGACTTGGCGATCACGTTCAGGCGCACCAAGCGGTCCATGCCGGCAATGCCGATGGCCGACAGCAGGCCACCGATGGTGGTAGGAATAAGCGTCACCAACAGTGCGACCAGGAACACCAGCGGCAGGCTGCCATTGGCGAAGTGGGCGAACGGCTGCAGGGTCACGACCACTAGCAGGAAGATCAGGGTCAGGCCGATCAGCAGAATGTCCAGCGCCACTTCGTTGGGGGTTTTCTGGCGTTTGGCGCCTTCTACCAGGGCGATCATGCGGTCCAGCGTCGACTCACCGGGGTTGGCGGTGATACGAATCATCAGCCAGTCCGAGACCAGCCGGGTATTGCCGGTGACGGCCGAACGGTCGCCGCCGGATTCGCGGATCACTGGCGCGGATTCACCGGTGATGGCCGCTTCGTTGACCGCAGCAATCCCTTCGATGACTTCGCCGTCACCGGGGATCATTTCCCCGGCGGCGACACGTACCACATCACCTTTGCGCAGGCTGGTAGCCGGGACGACCTTGAAGCTGCCGTCGGCTTCCTTGCGCCGTGCACTAAGGCCTTCGCTGCCAGCCTTGAGGCTGTCGGCGCGGGCCTTGCCGCGACCTTCAGCCAAGGCTTCGGCGAAGTTGGCGAACAGCACGGTGAACCACAGCCACACGGCGATTTGCACGGCGACAAAGGTCGGCACAGCGACGTCTGGTATGAAGCACAGGACGGTGGTGAGAATCGCGGTCAGTTCGACCACCAGCATCACCGGCGAGCGCTTCAGTTGGCGCGGGTCCAGCTTGACGAAGGCCTGGATCAGCGCCGGGCGCCACAGGGCCGACATCGCGGTTTTTGTAGGCTCCGGGGCTTTCACCGGGGCAGCATTTTTGGCAGGCATATTCATTTCCATATCCCCTTAGAAGCCCATACTCAAGTGTTCAGCAATCGGACCCAGCGCCAGCGTCGGCAGGAAGGTCAAGCCGCCCACCAGCAAAATGGTCACGGTCAACAGGGTCACGAACAGCGGGCCATGGGTCGGGAAGCTGTTCTGGCCAATCGGTGCACTCTTCTTCATCGCCAGGCTGCCGGCCAGGGCCAGTACCGGGAGGATGTAGCCGAAGCGGCCGATCAACATGCCCAGACCCAGCATCAGGTTGTGGAACGGGGTGTTGGCACCGAAACCACCAAACGCCGACCAGTTGTTGGCACCGGCCGAGGTGTAGGCATAGAGCAACTGACTGAAACCATGGGGGCCAGGATTACTGACGGCCGCCGCAGGGCCAGGCAGGCTGGCGGCGATGGCGCTGAGCACCAGTACGCCTACCGGCATCACCAGCAAGGTCACCACCAGCAGTTGCACTTCCTTGGCCTGGAGTTTCTTGCCCAGGTATTCCGGGGTGCGGCCAATCATCAATCCGGCGAGAAACACCGCAATCAGTACGTTGAGCAACATGCCGTACATGCCGGCACCGACACCGCCGAAGATCACTTCGCCGACCATCATGTTGACCAGCGCGACCATTCCACTCAGCGGGCTAAGGCTGTCTTGCATGCCGTTGACCGAGCCGTTGGACGCCGCGGTGGTGGTCACTGACCACAACACAGTGCCGGTGGTGCCGAAACGCGATTCCTTGCCTTCCAGCGGCGCGGTCTGTTCGACGGCGGCGTTGTTCAGGGTTGGGTTGGGTTGGTATTCAGACCACAGCGACACCGAGCCGCCGATCAGGAACAACGCCAGCATGCAAGCGAGGATCGCCCGGCTCTGACGCAGATCTTTCACGTAGTGACCGAAAGTGAACACCAGGGCCGCCGGGATCAGAATGATCGAGGCCACTTCAAACAGGTTGGCCCACGCGGTTGGGTCCTCAAACGGATGCGCTGAGTTGACCCCGAAGAAACCGCCGCCGTTGGTGCCCAATTGCTTGATGGCAATCTGGCTAGCTGCTGGCCCGAGCGGGATCACTTGATCCACGCCTTGCATCGTCACCGCGCCAACGTAGTGGGCGAAGGTTTGCGGCACACCCTGCCAGACTAGGAACAACGCCAGCACCAGGCACAACGGCAACAGGCCGTAGAGGGTGGCGCGGGTCATGTCGACCCAGAAGTTGCCCAGGGTAGTAGCCGATTTGCGACCGATGCCACGGCACAACGCAACCAACACGGCCAGGCCGGTGGCAGCGCTGACGAAGTTCTGCACGGTGAGCCCGGCCATCTGGCTGAGGTAGCTCAGGGACGCTTCACCGCTGTAGGACTGCCAGTTGGTGTTGGTCATGAAACTGACTGCGGTGTTGAAGGCCAACGTCCATTCCTGACCCGGCAATTTCTGCGGGTTAAGAGGCAGGTAGTCCTGGAACAGCAGGATCGAGAACAACAGCACGAAACCCGCAAGGTTGAAGGCAAGCAAAGCCAGGGCGTATTTCTGCCAGCTCTGCTCGGCCTGCGCATCGACGCCTGCGATGCGATAACACACGCGCTCCACCGGGCCGAAAACCGGGGTCAGCCAGGTTCGCTGGCCTTCCATCACCTTGTAGTAGAACCGCCCCAAAAATGGCGCCGGAACCAGTACCACGGCAAAGAAGGCGATGATCAGCCAATAGTCATAACTGTACATAGCCGCTCCTAGTTCCGATCCGCGCGTAACAGCGCAACCAGCAGATAAATGAACAGCGCCACGGCCAATAGCAGTGACACCCCGTCCAGAACGCTCATGGAAGTTTCTCCGTTGTACGGCGATTGCCGAGTGTGGGGGTATTGTCCGCAGGAGCACCGTAAAGGAACGAGAGCGAGGGTATGGGCAGGGCGTAAAGAACGCGTAAAGAGTGGGGTTGTGCGCAGGTTACAGGGGGCTTTGGGGGTTAGTGGGGGCTGATCAACTGTGGGAGCAAAGGCTGGGCTGGGTACATATCCGTTGCTGCGGTAACGGCGGCTTGGGGTTACGCCCTTACGGCGTGTCACTTTGAAAAGCCCAAAGTAACCAAAGGCTCTTGCCCCACCACTTGGTGCCTCGCTGTGGCTCGGCATGCCTTCACTCCGGCATTACTCCGTGGGCCGCCGCGATGGGCCATCCCTGGCCCAGCGCGGCTAAACCGGCGTCCTGCCGGTTTACCCACGGATCAATACCTGCGTTCAGCCATCGTGGTTAACGGGGCGCCTTAGATCAAGATCAAGATCAAAAGCAAGAGCACGGCGGCCTGGTAGCCGACCTGAGTGGTGAGAAGCAAGAGCGTATCTACTGCCACTGTAGGAGCGAGCTTGCTCGCGAAAAACGTTAACGATGACGCGGGCATCCTGAATCACCACCGCACCCTCAGGTTCTTCACGAGCAAGAACTAGGCATCCCCCTCGCGCCTACAAAAAAACGGATTGACGCTGGCCCTTGATCTGCTTTTGATCTATCTGAAGCGAACATAGCCCCCATCTGTAGGAGCGAGCTTGCTCGCGATGATCGTTAACGATAACGCGGGCTTCCTGAGTCACCACGGCACCCCCAGGTTTTCGCGAGCAAGAACTAGGCGTCCCCCTCAAGAGATGTGTAGATACCCATGTCGCAATGGCGCCAGACCAGACACCAGCGCCCTGATCTGGTGCGCTACAGAACATATTCAAACGCCAAACCATCCTCCCGACGACAGTTCAGCGACTTTACGACACTGATTTGCAGGCTGGCATGGCCGCTGCAATGCCTTGAAACATTCCAAACCGTTCAGGGAGCAGCACAATGAACACACAACTCAAACCAACCCTAGGCACCTTGCACTTATGGGGCATCGCCGTCGGGCTGGTGATTTCCGGGGAATATTTCGGCTGGAGCTATGGCTGGGGCGTGGCGGGTACGCTGGGCTTCCTGGTGACCTCGTTGATGGTCGCCACCATGTACACCTGCTTTATCTTCAGTTTCACTGAACTGACTACCGCGATCCCTCATGCAGGTGGACCCTTTGCCTACAGCCGCCGGGCCTTCGGCGAGAAAGGCGGCCTGATCGCCGGATTGGCGACACTGATCGAATTCGTCTTCGCCCCGCCGGCCATCGCCCTGGCCATCGGCGCCTACCTGAACGTACAGTTTCCGACGCTGGACCCCAAACACGCGGCCGTCGGTGCCTACATTGTGTTCATGGGCTTGAACATTCTCGGCGTCAAACTGGCCGCGACCTTTGAACTGGTAGTCTGCGTCCTCGCCGTGGCTGAGTTGTTGGTGTTCATGGGCGTGGTCGCCCCCGCCTTCAGCTTCAGCAACTTCGCTCTCAACGGCTGGGCCGGCTCCGACACCTTCGGTGCACCAGCGATTGCCGGGATGTTTGCCGCAATCCCATTCGCCATCTGGTTTTTCCTCGCCATCGAAGGCGCCGCCATGGCCGCCGAAGAAGCGAAAGATCCAAAACGCACCATTCCCAAAGCCTACATCAGTGGCATCCTGACCCTGGTGATCCTGGCCATGGGCGTCATGTTCTTTGCCGGCGGCGTGGGCGACTGGCGCACCCTGTCAAACATCAACGACCCACTGCCCCAGGCGATGAAAACCGTGGTCGGTGAAAGCTCCGGCTGGTTGCACATGCTGGTGTGGATTGGCTTGTTCGGCCTGGTGGCCAGCTTCCACGGGATCATCCTCGGCTACTCGCGGCAATTCTTCGCCCTGGCCCGCGCCGGTTACCTGCCGTCCTTCCTCGCCAAACTGTCGCGCTTTCAGACACCGCATCGGGCAATCATCGCCGGTGGCGTGGTTGGTATCGCTGCCATCTACAGCGACGGCCTGATCAACCTGGGCGGCATGACCTTCACTGCAGCGATGATCACCATGGCGGTGTTCGGTGCCATCGTCATGTACATCATGAGCATGCTCAGCCTATTCAAGCTGCGCAAAACCGAACCGCTGCTGGAACGCACCTTCCGCGCGCCGGGTTACCCGATTGTGCCGGGCATCGCCCTGGTGTTGGCGCTGGTGTGCCTGGTGGCCATGGCCTGGTTCAACACCCTGATCGGCCTGGTCTTCCTGGGCTTTATGGCGGTGGGTTTTGTCTACTTCCAACTCACGGCACAAGATCGTGCCGATGCACCGGCAGACGCAATGTTGACCGGGCTCTAAACCTGCAGGGCAGAACGGGCCTACAATGGAACCACTGACAAAGCCCGTTACTCAAAGCTGTTATTGCCGTGGGAAATCTTCCCACGGCAGTCGGCCTCAAGGAGAGCCCTATGCCCTGGTATGCCTGGTTGATTATGGCGGTCGCTATCGGTTCGATCGTCGGTGGTTTGATGATGCTGCGAGACAGCGCCAACACAGTGGAACTGACCGACGAACAACGCAAACGCGTGGCCGAGCGCAACGCGCAAGCGGATGCCAAGGACGCGCAGGACCGCTGAACCGGTCGCCCTGACCCACAACCCGTGGCGAGGGAGCTTGCTCCCGTTGGGCTGCGAAGCAGCCCCATCCCCGGTTACTCCCAATCCGCCTTGGCAATCTGCAAACCGTGCTGCCCTTTATAGGCAGCACGTTCCGGCTGACTCCAGCCTTGAAGCAGCTCATCTTCCAAGCGGTAAATCTCAACGCCTAACGGACGACACACGGTCAGTGGGTCTTGCGCGTCGGGCCCCCACATCGGCAACGACAGATCCCCACCCGGACACGTCGACAGCGCACACAACAAATCAATCTCGGCAAAAAACTCCAGATAGTCGCCCTTCTGCGCCGGGCAAGCCTTCATAAAATACATGTCGTCGTGATTCAGGCCAGTGCACTGAAAGATATTCAGCACGTCATGCACATCAAACTCCGTCAGGCCGTGGGGTAACACCGCCCGCGTCAGGTTCGAATGGCAATGGTGATGGAAGTCCTCTCCAGTGAGCATCTTGTTCACATAAGGGTCGCAGCGGGTGCCGAGCAAATCGTGCAAGCGCCCGCCATGCTCATCAATACCATAACCGGCCAGGCTGTCATCAGTGATGGTCACCAGCGGCCTTAGGAACGGCAGATTCGACCACAACCGGTCATGGACACTGACATGAGCGCCCTGCAACTGACGAGTGCGCGCCGCCCACAGACGTTCGCGAGGGTCGTTGGCGTTCCACACGTTGAAATCCCCCACCTGCGGCCCGACCGGAGTGGTCACGCGAAACACATGACCGGCAGGCACCTTCCACGCCCTCCCCGTCCGGATCGGCACCTCGAACTGCTCAATCAGCGTGCGCTGACAAGCAGCGTCGCGAATCCGCTCATAAAATGCCTTGTCGACCTGCAAGGCCGAGCCTTTACTGACCTGGTATGCGGCGGGGTAGTCTTTGTACATTGGGCAAATCCTCGATCAGGGGTGGGCAAACAGAGCCAACGACAGGCGTTCCGAATCATCCAGGTACAGGCTCATCGCCTCCCCCGCCGCCAGTTTGTTGCCTCGGACCAATAACGCGTAAATCTCTCGATCTCGCTCAAGCCAGGGCGACTGGAAACGTTGCTCATCGGGCGCAGCGCAAAACACCAGGCGCAGTTGGGCAATGACCTGGGCAAAGAACTCATCGAACAACGGACTGCATAACAAACCGACAATCTGCTGGTGGAAAGTCAGACTGTGGGTCGCCACCGCGCGCCAGTCTTCCCGCTCGCGGGCCAGAGTGGTAGCGTCGAGGGCGTTGTCCAAGCGCTCGGACTGATCGCCGCTCAAGGGCTTGCTGCTGGCAATGGCCTGCAACTCCAGGGTGCGACGGACTACAAACAGATCACGCACTTCCCCCATGTCCAATCGCCGGACCATCACCCCTTTGTTTCGCACGTAACGGGTCAGCCCTTCCTGCCCCAGACGATGCAACGCCTCGCGAATGGTGTTGCGCGACGCGCTGTAGGCCTTGACCAGATCGCTCTCAACCAGCGCCATGCCCGGCAACAGCCGACCGCCAATGATGTCCGCGCGCAACTCCCGCGCAATCTGATCCGCCAAGGACAATGTGGTACTCATCGCCACCTCATGATTGTTCAACAATCGTTGTTGTAGTCGTAATCACTATTCATGCCAAGCTCGCCGCCGGTCACCAATGAGTTGCGCAGTTTTGTAAAGAGCCGAGAAGCCGCCGTAAAGCCTGGTTAATATGGGCCACGTTTCGGAGGCCGCTCTAATGCGCTATTCACTCGACCACAAAGCTCAAACCCAGCAGCGCATCATTAAAGAGGCCTCGGTACGGTTCCGCCGCGACGGCATCGGCGCCACCGGCCTACAACCGCTGATGAAAGCGCTGAACCTGACCCACGGCGGGTTCTATGCGCACTTCAAGTCCAAGGACGAATTGGTGGAAAAGGCCTTGCAAGCGGCAGGCGAAGAACTGGACGCCCATTGCGAGATGTTGTTCAACCAGGAACAACCACTGGAAGCGTTCATCGACAGCTACCCGAATGGCACCAGACGTCGCCAGATAAAGGTTGCCCATTACCCACCATGTCTTCAGAACTGGGGCAACGCGGGCAAAACAGCGCCACCACCGATGCAGTACTTTGCGCGAGGCTCACGCAAATTGAAGCTGCGTTGGGCAGCACGAATGCTGATGAGCAAGGCTTGATGATGATGTCGACACTGGTGGGGGCGCTGGTGTTGGCACGTAGCGTCGAGAGTGAGGCGTTGGCGGCGAGGATTCTGGAGGTGGTGCGTGGGAATCTGAAAGTGCAGGCGAATGCAGAAATCACAGGCAGAAAGAAGGCCGGTCAATGACCGGCCTCTTGGCTTGACTGCTGCGCGTTATTTGATTTCCAGCCTGTCGCGATTCTTCTCCAGAAGCGACTTGCCGATCCCCTTCACTTCCAGCAACTCGTCCACCGCCGTGAACGGGCCACTGGTTTCACGATAGGCGACAATCGCCTTGGCCTTCGCTGAGCCAATACCGAACAGATCACGCTGAAGTGTTTGCACATCCGCAGCGTTGAGATTGACCTTGGCAGTGGTTTGCTCGGCCTTGGTCATTTGAGCGGCAATGGGGGTTGGAGTCTCGGGTTTGACTGATGGGGCTGCGCTGACAGCCAGTGAAATGCTGGTGAGGACAGCAAAAACCAGGGATGAAAAACAGGCTTTACGCATATAGAGACGCTCCATGACATCAGTGAGAAAAGCAGCTTTTCCGAAGCTGCTTTTCAAACTTAGGTGATGTTTGGGGATAGTCAAAAATGGGGGTGTTACAGGGTGTGAGCTCAGGGTTCAAGGCGGCGTTGCTGGTAGATCCAGTCGACGATTTCGCCATCCGGCGCATAGCCACTGACGGTGTCGCGCAGTAATTGACGGACACGGTTGTAGTCATCCTGATCTACTGCAGCAAGCAGCTCTGTCAGCTTGCCTTTGAGTACTTCCCAGTCTAGGTGATCTTCGTTGGCACTCATGATCATTGGGTGCTGGGTCGCCACCACGTTGTCACCGATCAGCAACTCCTCGTAAAGCTTTTCGCCGGGACGTAGGCCGGTGAATTCGATGGCGATATCGCCGTGGGGATTCTTTTCGGAACGAACACTCAGGCCTGACAGATGAACCATCTTCTCAGCCAGTTCGACAATTTTTACCGGCTCGCCCATATCCAGCACGAACACATCACCGCCAAGTCCCATGGAACCGGCTTGAATAACAAGCTGCGCCGCTTCGGGGATGGTCATGAAATAGCGAGTAATTTTCGGGTGGGTTACGGTCAGCGGCCCACCAGACTTGATCTGTTTGTGGAACAGTGGGATCACTGAGCCGGAGGAGCCCAATACATTGCCGAAACGGACCATGGTGAAGCGGGTTTTATTCACATGGGACACGTTGGATCTATCACCGAACAATACCGGTGCCAGTTCACGGCTAAGAGCCTGGAGCGTCAACTCTGCCAAGCGCTTGGTACTGCCCATGACGTTGGTGGGGCGGACAGCCTTGTCGGTGGAAATCAATACAAAGTTGGCGACACCCGACTGAAGAGCAGCTTGTGCGGTGTTCAGCGTGCCGATCACATTGTTCAATACGCCCTCGGCAATATTGTGCTCGACCATTGGTACGTGTTTGTAAGCTGCGGCGTGGTAGACCGTATCGACGCTCCACATCTTCATGACGTCCAGCAACTTGGATGAGTTGCGTACAGAACCGAGGATCGGCAACAACTTTATAGGCAACGACTCACGGGTAATACGCTGCTCAAGTTCGGATAGGATGCTGTAGAGATTGAACTCACTGTGGTCGAAGAGCAGCAACGTTTTTGGACGCAGTAACATAATCTGACGGCAGAGCTCGGAGCCGATGGAGCCGCCCGCGCCTGTCACCAAGACATTCTGGCCCTTAACGCAGTGCTCCAGGAGTTCGCCCTGAGCAGGTACGGTGTCACGGCCCAACAGGTCGGCGATGTCGACTTCCTGAATGTCATCGACCTTGACTCGGCCGCTGGCCAGATCCATAAAGCCGGGAACGCTTCGTACATGGAGCGGAAATCCTTCAAGAAGGCCAAGGATTTCACGGCGCCGGCCACGATTGGACGACGGAATGGCCAAGAGAATTTCCTGAGTTCCCGTTGAGTCAATCATCTGCTGTATATGTTTGGGTTTATACACCTGCAGCCCGGAAATCACCCGATCAGCGATACTGCTATCGTCATCTATAAAAGCTACCGGCCGCATGACCCGTCCCATTCGCAGGGCCGCAACCAATTGATTACCTGCCGCGCCAGCTCCGTAAATAGCCACTTTGGGCAAACCATCGTCCCTGCTGGTGAATGGAACGTGTTGAGCCGCTGTAAACCAGTCACCGAGAAAATACTGACGCATTGCCAAGCGCAGCCCACCGATCATGATCAGGCTCAACCACCAGTAATTGAATATGATTGAGCGCGGGACCATCGTTTGATGGTTACTATACCAGTAGACAACTACCCCAAGGATCAACGAGGACAAGCTTACTGCCTTGATGATCGCTATCAAGGCATCATTGCCAAAATAACGCATCACAGCTCGGTACATACCAAAGCGGATAAATAGCGGGATGGACACCACTGGAGCGCTGAGAAAGAGCCATGAATGCTGAACTACCGGATTGACCAGCTCATCTACGCCCAAGCGGACGACGAACGCCATCCACAAGGCAAGCCACACCAAAAATATGTCGGCAATCACCTGAAGAGTGCGTTTCTGCCGACGACGAAGGCTCAGCAAATATGTCCGTAATGTACCCATGATTCTCCAAATGACCTTGCAACCAACAAATAAAATAAGGTTTTCAATGCTCATAACGGGCATAAACCACTTGAGTCTGTGACTCCCCCCACATCTACTGATATGATCGCGGGTCTTTAAAAACACCCGTTGAAATTAAATCGGCCTGTGCTGCTCATAGCTCACCTCGCCAAGACAGGTCAAGTATGCGAATCACCTGATTCTGTCATCAAGACTGCATGACATAATACAGTACGGGCACTTGGGAAGCGAAATAGGTGCTACTGGCTGGTCCTGATCGTGGCCCGTGGCTAGCGACCGGTTCTGCCCTGTTGTTATCGATGGGCAGGAAGCCGGCCTCAGTGTAACGCTCAAGCTTGCTCCAGTTGCTAGCCAGATAACCGACGGCCTTGCCCAAGGCACTTTGCGTCGTCACCTGGGGATGGGTTTTCTCCAGCCAGCTTTTTAGTTCTGCGAGTACCGGCAGGCTTTTTTCCTGTCGACCGACAAAACGCTGATAATCAGTGACCTCTTTGAATTCACGCTCGATGCCATACAGTTTGTTGATCAGATTTAGCCCCATGTCGGCTCGCCCGGTCTTACCCTTGGGCTGCACTTTTTGCGCATCGACGAACTTACGTCGCGCATGCGCCCAGCAGCCCAAACGCTCGACACCTGGCTGCGCGCCCAAGGCGTTATAGCCGGCGTAATCGTCGGTCATCAGGTAGCCGCGATAATCGGCAAGCAGGCGCAGCGGCACCTCCTGCGCTCGGCTGG
>NZ_VOBG01000032.1 GCF_008369295.1 Pseudomonas sp. ANT_H4
ACTACCGCGCCTACGGCCAAATCGCGAAGCTTGACGTTAACACCGTCAACAACCCGCTGCGCTTTCAGGGCCAGTACTTCGATCAAGAAAGCGGGCTGCATTACAACCGCCATCGCTACTACAATCCGGACAACGGTCGCTACCTGACGACCGACCCGGTGAAACTGGCGGGTGGGCTGAACGGATACCAGTACGTACCTAACCCTACGGGGTGGGTTGATCCGTTGGGGTTGAGTACGTGCCCGGGTGGGGATGGGTGTAAACCGGCGACCAAGGTTCAGAGCCCCGCTGGCAAAGCTACAATTGATCCCGGCGAACCATCTACCCCACAGCCAGGAGTAACAGTAAGACAGGCAAAAATCGAAGAGTTGACTGAAAAAAATGCGAAACGTCGAATTACGGAATTCGAGGGTAAGTACGGAATGCACATGGTTACCAAACATGGTCCTGAAGTACCCCATGCTGCACTGGTCCAGCGAGCGATAGATGGTACTGACCCAATAACTGGCTACACCCCACCAAAATCAAAAGGCAATCCCAGCTCTCAGTTCACAAGTTGGAAAATGCAGTTAAATGCATGGATTGAGGCGACCACAAGAACCGATAGAGGCATGACCCGATATACAGGACTTGACGATAAGAAAAACCACATAGTACGAATAGAGCAACCTGGAGCGGGAAGAGGCTACAGACCCAATAAAAATGATAAACAGAATCCTGTATTTAATAACTCCATGAATGGCGCCGAGATGAAATTTCGGCAAGACGGAACCCCCTTCACACTATTTCCAATAGAAGGAAAATAAAATGCTGTTCCATCCACTTTCAGACCACCTACCTTTCGACGCAAGCTTGAATTATTTCGTAGGAATATTTGATATATATGACCGAGAGGAGACAAAAGGTGTAGAGCTCGCAAAATACAACCCAAACGATCCAAAAGATAGAAAAGAACTGATACTCAAGTACTGCCTCGACCCAGACAAAATTTTTTCATATAGGCACAAATACAAACTAATGGAGAACTTAGAATTCGCACTAACCACGAAAAATTTCGACTTTCATATTTATTTTGAGGACAATCATGACGAGTACACATCTATGGCCTGGGACGAGACCGAAATAGATGATCCACGAGGATTTTTCGAAGAGGTTTTTAGATTAGCTAATAAGGAATGGGAAGATGACATCCAGAAGGCCAGCCTAGAAGATCAGTCTACTTGGTAAGAATCAAGATCTTTGGCGACTGCCAGGCCGCCATCGCAGACAAGCCAGCTCCCACATTTGGTCTGCGTACAACCATGAAATCTTTGTGACCTTCAACATAAAGTGGGCGGATATATTTACGTACAACTTCAAGATAAAAGGGACGTACCTATTTACGTAAAATCTCAAAAAACAAAATAGATCCGCCTCCGTTACACAAAGTCAACAGCAAAGCTGGTGCGATGCCTTCTATAGACATGGAAAAAGTCATTGGCGAGGGATATAAAAATGATGGCCTTAAATATGGTACACAAACCAAAGCAATTGTGGTTCTCGACAAAAAACGGCAAGCCCATTACCGCCTTACGGAGTTTGGAAAATGAAAAAGCCACCTAACCTTTCGATAATTCGAGGCCTTCTATTCACATACAGCACTGAAAACATCAAAGACTTAGAAATAGAAGAACTTATCGTCTCGAAAAACGTGAACAACACAACAGAACTATCAGAGCTTTTCGATACCCTAACCAAACCAGAGTTTATTTCATATACAAAGGACGACCAGAATTGGCTTATTAGTACCTTAAGTCATTACTTGTCCACCGATGATAACTTCGACTCCGTTTTCTACCTATTCGATACATATTTTGATGATGAGGTTTCTGATCATCGCCAATTTATGAAAGTTTTACTTGAGTGTTTGACACGATATCAGACGGAAGCCACAGAGAATAAATTCGACTAGCCAGTAGCAATCACAAACACACAACACACTCTGCAAATAAAAATTAAATAGATCAGTCCCTTTTACTCCTAATAGAGAGCACCCATGAAATCACGTAAAATCACCATCATCCAAAACAACAGTCGTGAAAGCGCAATAGTCGAATACGAGGGAGGAAAGCCAAACCTTACACTATCACTAAGTAACGGACTTAAAAAAATCTATACAGCCAAAGACCTATACGACTGTTTTGGCCTAGCTAGATCAGACTTTAAAGATATAAGATTCTTATGCAAGGGGGCCAAAATTAATGTACACACCTCTGGAATGTCATCGCACATGTCAAATGGGCTTGTTGCTTACGAACTTACAATGGGAGAGCCCGACGGCGAACTAGTCCATATTTTCGATCACGAAGAAAATGACTTAACCAACGACATTCAGGAGCAACATGATTTCTGCACACGCTGGGCAGCCTCTTTCTAATTGAGCTCGGCATCCAGGTTGCCGATAAAGCGATAAAGGAGACGAATCTATTTACGTACAATATTAAAAATCCGCTCGGGCTGATGAGCGCGCAGAGGAAAACCACCTACCTACGCTTAGACGTAGCACGAGCGTGCGATGTCCTCATCCAGCGATTGCGTCGTACTTCCCAAAGCCCAAAACCTCATACCACCTACTGCAACCGACTAGACCGAAAATCCTTAGGCGACACCTCAAACTGCTTCTTGAACGAGCGACTAAAGTGCGCCGAATCAGTAAACCCCCACTTATACGCAATCGAGGTGATCGACTCACTGCGCAGAAACGGATTAGTCAGATCATCAGCACTACGCTTGAGCTGAGCCCGCTGGATGTAGCGGCAGACACTGTCGTCCTGCTCTTCAAACAACCGGTACAAATGCCGCACCGAGATATTCAGTCGATTGGCCAACCCCACCGGGCTCAGTCCAGGCTGGGTCAGGGATTCATCAATGACTTTCTGCACGTAGCTGCGCAGGTTGCTACCCTGCAACACCCCGCAGTCGTCCCGTTCATCATCCTGCTCAAAAGCCGAGCCAAGCAGTGATACAAACGCCGCCTGCAAAGCCTCGACTTCGCCCACGGCGCCTTCGCCTGCCTGGGTGTCCTTGCACAACTGGTCCATCAACACATGAAGCATCCGCCCACAGGCCTTGCTGGAGGATATCTTGCCGAAGGTTTTGGGTTGGCTGCCTAACTGCCCATTCGGCGTGATCACAACCACTGCTCCAGCCCATTTCACCGTTGAACAGCACACCGCCTTCGGTTTCTTCTGTACGGCCGAACGGTGCGATGCTGCTGCTGGCCGTGGCATCCGGGTTATCGCCCCAGACCTCTTGCTGCAAGGTGGCCGAGAACAACGCCAGTTGATGGCTGTGGGTACAGAGCAGGCTCATCGCCCAGGCGGTGCTGGCGCAAGAGCCTGCGAGCAGGGCAATGCAGTCGGCAAATTGCGGCAGCATATTTCCATGCCACCGAAAGTCTTGGGCTGGAAGGCACGGTGCATGCCGATGCTTTTGAGCAGCGTAATGTTTTCGTCAGGAACCTTGCGGTCCTGCTCGGCGCGAAAGGCATTGGCGGCGATGGTCGGCAGAATGGACTTGAGGTCTTCAAGGAACGCGTTTGGCTTTTTCATGGATGGCCCTGCTTATTATTGGATGTCCTGCACCTGTTCAAAATCGAGGAACGGTGCTGGATGCAGGGCAAGTATGGGATCGGCCCATCGAGACGAAAATGCACCTTCCACAGCCAAGATTGCACTTTTCACAGCTGACGGTCTGATCGAGCTGGCAGCCACAGTCAAGCCCCGGCAGCCACCTCTGGTTAACCTCAGGCTTTCCTTTATTCGTAATCAGGAAACCCCATGAGCGATATTCCCCTGCTACCCCAAGTCGAAGCCTTCCTGGGTCGAGACTACAGATTGTTTATCGACGGTGGCTATGCCCAGAGCCATTCCAGCCAGACCCTGGAAGTCATCAATCCCGCCACTGGCAATGCTATCGCCCGTGTCGTCGATGCCGATCACGTCGACATCGATGCGGCGGTGGAGTCAGCCAATCGCGGTTTCAAGCTGTGGTCCCAAGTCGCACCGGCAACCCGTGGCAACGTGCTGCTGAAACTGGCGGCCCTGCTGGAGCGCCACCGCGAGGAACTGGCGCAGATCGAGACCTGCCAGTCGGGCAAGATCATTCAGATTTTCCGGACCTTTGAAGTCGACCAGGCGGCGCACTTCCTGCGTTACTACGCCGGCTGGGTGCACTGAATATCGGCTCACCCCTGGATGAACGCACCGAATTCGGGCCGGTTACCCATCGTCAGCATCAGTTGAAACTCGAAGGTTTTTTCGCCACCGCACGCGCTGAAAACAACACCATCATCCACGGAGGCAAACGGATGGATCGGCCCGGTTGTTATGTCGAACCCACGGTGATTCTCGCCAACAGCGCCAACGACACCTTGCTCGACCCAGCGGTGCCGTTTGGTGGCAACAAGTCCTCGGGCATGGGTCGGGAGTTTGGCGGTGCGTTTATCGAGGATTACACCGAGCTGAAGTCGGTGATGATTCGCTATTGAGCCCTGGGTGACCATAGAAGCTTGCTCAGTCAGGAATCAACGCCTGCGCCTCAATCTCGATCAACCACTCGGGCAGTGACAGGCCGCTGACGATGATCCACGACGATGGCGACAGATTGCTCGGTGATGTCGGGGCCGACAGTGTTCTCGTCGGCGTCCACACCCACCTGGCCAGACAGCAGAATGCGCCGACCGTCGCGCACTTTGATGGCCTGGCTGAAGCATCAGACGCCAAACCTGAGGTAGCGGACGAGCGTAACCGTCACGGTTAAGACCGCTCCTCCAGCCTGTACCTCAAGAAACGATGATCGGCTGAAAACAGCCGTCGGTAGGTGAGCAGTACAGCCCCTACCGTGCCCAATGCCGATGACGCGGCGATCAGAAACATGATGACGATCTGGTAACGAACCGCGTCCGCCGGGCTCTCTCCCGCCAACACCTGGCCGGTCATCATGCCCGGCAGGCTGACAATGCCGACCACCGTCATCTGGTTGAGGGTCGGGATCATACCGGCCCTGACGGCCTGGCGGATCGCATCCTGCGCCGCCTCCCACCGCGACCCGCCCAACGCCAGGATCATTTCGATGGTGTTGCGTCCCGAGGTCAACTCCTGGGTCATGCGTTCAATCCCCAGGGACACGCCAGTCAGCGTGTTGCCGAGGATCATCCCCAGGATAGGGATCGCGTACTGCGGCTCGTACCAAGGATGAATGCGGATAACGGCGAACAACCCCACGGCAGTCACCAGCCACGAACTGCCCCACACCGACACAATGCTGTCGACACGCTGGCCCGCATACGTGCGCTTGCCCCGCCCCGCTGCCGACATGCCGGCGATCAGGGTCATCAAGCACATCAGCGGCAACACCACATACCAGTAGGCAAACTCGAACACCCAGCCCAGCAGGTAACCAATCGCCAGCAGTTGAACCACCGTGCGGATAGCGGCCCAAACAAGTTGCCGCTCAAGGCCCAGCTTCAGCAGCAGTGACAGCGCACCGTTGATGAGGATCAACGAGGCGGCGATAGAAATATCCAGCGCCGACAGGTTTTGATAGTTCATGACGGGACGGCTCCGGTTAACACACCGGCGCTCATGTGCAACCGGGTGGTACTCATTCGTTGCGCCTGGGTCTGGTCGTGGGAAACCCAAATGTAGGCATGGGCCGAACCCGAGCCGTTGTCAAACCAGGCCTGTATCAAGGCCTCAACCTCTAGAGACGATGCAGGGTCGAGTGCCGCTGTCGGTTCGTCCAGCAGTAGCACCTGCGGGTCCAGTTGCAGTGTTCTGATCAACGAAACGACCTGCGACTCGCCGCCCGACAGATCAGCCGCCATTTTTGACAGGAATCCTGGCTCTTTTCCGGCATGGGCCAGCAGGACTTTTACCGCTTCCAGATCGAAGTCCAGGTGCTGCCAGATATTGAGGCTGTAGGGGAGACGCAGGTTATCTTCCACCGTGCCGTCAATAAGTGCCGGCCGCTGCGAGAGGTAGCAGATGCGACTGCGATACCTAGGTATTAGCGCGTTGGGGACGGGTTGGTTGTTCCACAGGATGTCTCCAGACGTCGGCGCGTCCAGCAAGGCAAGCGCCCTGAGGAAAACGCTTTTTCCCGAGCCTGATGAGCCGGTGATGGAGATACGGTCTGCGCGGTACAGCTTGAAGTCAGTAGTGTGCAGCAGCTGAGCCTGATGGCGCTCATCCATTCGCGTCAGTGCCCTGGCTTCGATCAACGGGTAAACGGTGTCCGTCATGGACTCAATCCTCTACTGAACGGCTTGCAATCAAATACGCCACTGCCTATATTCCCGCAAGGCGCCATCTACGCCTCCATCCGCGGAAAGGGCTGCGCCCAGGACCTTGACTGAATACCACATCTCTACGACTCCCAACCTTAAAGCGGACAAGGTTTGTGCAAGGAGATCGTATGTCGCAACATCCAGCATCCTCGTCCCATGACGGCCGTATCAACCTTGAGCAGCAACGCAAACGCGCCAAGGAACTTCTGTTGCGCATGAAAAGTGGTGCGGCGCCCGAACAACTTTCCCTGATCCCTGGCGGCCCTCCATCCTCACCGCCCATCTTGTCCGACGCCCAGTGGCTGATCGCCAGACAGTTGGGTTTCAGTAGCTGGCCCAAACTCAAGGCACACGTGGATGCGGTTGATTTCGCTGCTCGCCATCCAGACTTTGCGGCGAGCGATGAAGCGCTGACCACCCACTGGCGATGCGGCAACGATATTGCGCATAGCCTGCAGTTGGCGGGGTTCAAGGGCCACTTTCAAATGCTGTCCGACCCATTATGCATGGGGCCTGTTCCAAACCTGCCTGCCGAACAATACCAGGCAGTACGCAGCCGCTATATCAGTGAGGCGTTTGAGATGGACAGCGCCGATGTAGCGCGCAGACTCAACGACGAATACAACCACCTCACGTTATTGGCCAACGACGAACACAGCGTGCTGTGGTGCGAGGCGGACGCCTACGACCAACTGTTCCTGATTCGTGCCCTGGCAGGACTTGAGCGCGTACCATTCAAGCTTGAGCTGATAGAAGTCGACCGCATCCCCGGCGTCCAGCGCTTCATCGGCATCGGCCAACTGGCTCCCGACGTATTGGCCTGGTTATGGCCGCAGCGCCGCCCCATTGATGAACAAACCGTACAACTGGCCCGGCAGGCATGGCTGGCCTATTGCGACAGCTCACCGGTCAAACTTGCCGAACTCGCCCACGGCACGCATCGCTGCTTGCCACTTCTAGCGCCGGCACTGCTGCGCCAGTTGCAGGAACTTCCGGGGGTTCGGGACGGTTTATCATTGACTGAACACCTGGCGTTACAATTTATAGAGGAAGCAGGCCCGGTGGCATTCGCCAGGGTTTTCGCCGAGTTAATGGCCCAGCGCGAGCCGCTGCCGTATCTGGGGGATTTGATGTTCCATGCGCTTATGCGCCCGCTGATTGACTGCAAGACGCCGCTGTTGACCGAGTCAGATACCCATCTGCAATGGCCCCGGAGGTTGCTGACGCTGACACCGCTGGGGCATCAGGTGCTGAAGGGAACGGCGTATTGGCTGGACCATGGCGCCAAGGAGCGCTGGGTAGGTGGCGTATGCATACAGGCCGGCCAGCCTCATTGGATGGTTGATGATCGGTGCATGCCTGTGTGGCGTAATTGACCCGCAGTGTCTGGAATACTTCACTGGCGGCTGTGTCACCCAGCAATGCTAGCGAACCAGGATTTTTCCGTTTCCTCTATCTTCCCCATGCAACACTGACGATGGCTATCAACTAAACATGCCCTCTTGCGAAGAAAACGGGCAAAATTCCTACCTTCTAAAATGGAGTGAATGCATGAAGTTGCTCAAAGGCGTAATTCTAGTTGCTGTACTGCTTATAGTGAGCGCTGGCGCACTGGGGCTTTTCTACGTCCTCCCTCAACATGATGTGGTGCTGATCACGGGAGTTGAAGTCAAGCGGGTCGACCACGATGGCGTCATCAATGCTGAAAACCCAGCTGATGGCCCGACCAGGGACGTTTATTTCATCAACACCGAAGACCCAGACTCCAAGAAAGTCATGGTCTACCGCAATGAAGATACTGGCTGGTCCTTCCCCTGGTATTTCAAGTTCGACTCTGCAGACGTCCAAGCGAAGGCCCAGGGCTACTCTCGTGATGCTGAGCAGTTGGCGATCATTCGGTACTACGGATGGCGCATTAAGATATTTTCGGTTTTCCCAAACATCACCGCTATCGAATCCACGAACAGCCGTGCGGAGCCATTTCCATGGTTCAATACGGTGTTCTTCAGCGTAATGACGCTAGTGCTTATTTTTGTAGCTCTGTTCGTAAAGCGTCGCCTGAAGCGGCGTCACCAGACCTTGGTAAATTGATCCAAGTCCTACAGATGACATGACCCTGTTATAAAAAATCCGGCCATCCGCCGGATTTTTTGTATCTGACAATTGATCAGCCGCTTGATCGAACGACAGGCACAGCCAGCCATGCATGCGTAAAAGGCAGACAAGAAAAAGCCCCGCTCGAAAGACGGGGCTTTTTTTCAACCCTTTGGGTTAGCCAATGCTAACGCCGTGGGCTTCAGCCAGAGGCTTCAAGCCGCCAGCAAAACCCTGGCCGATCGCCTTGAACTTGAACTCTTCACCGCTGCGATAAAGCTCGCCGAAGATCATCGCGGTTTCGGTCGAAGCGTCTTCGCTCAGGTCGAAACGCGCCAGTTCTTTACCGTCAGCCTTGTTCACCACACGAATGAAGCTGTTGGCAACCTGGCCGAAGGTTTGTTTGCGGGTTTCGGCATCGTGAATGGTGACGGCGAATACCAGCTTCTTCACCAGCGGGGCCAGGGAAGTCAGTTTCACAGTCACTTGCTCATCGTCGCCTTCGCCGGCACCGGAGCGGTTGTCGCCCATGTGCTCAACGGAGCCGTCAGCCGTTTTTTTGTTGTTGTAGAAAATGAAGCTGTTGTCGTCTAGCACTTTGCCATTTTCGCCCACGACGAAAACCGACGCATCGAGGTCGAACTCGGTGCCGTCAGTGACGCGAGGATCCCAGCCCAGACCTACGACTACTTCAGTCAGGCCTGGTGCTTCTTTGGACAGGGATACGTTGCCGCCTTTGGAGAGACTTACAGCCATGATCAATTTCCTTGCTCAATGGACGTGGAGTTTAGAAGTTCATACCGAACGAGTTGGCCAAAGCCTTCAGGCCACCGGCAAAGCCCGAACCAACGGCGCGGAATTTCCACTCACCGTTGTTACGGTACAGCTCGGCGAAGATCATCGCCGTTTCGGTCGATGCGTCTTCCGCGAGGTCATAACGCACAATTTCAGCACCGCTGATCTCGTTGACTACGCGGATGAACGAGCCACCGACCTGACCGAAATTCTGCTTGCGAGCGTCAGCATCGTGAATGGTGACCGTGAAAGCGATCTTGTCGATATCCGCAGGTACGCGGCTCAGATCGATTTTCAGCACTTCGTCGTCGCCATCGCCGGCACCGGTGCGGTTGTCGCCGGCGTGCTCGATGGAACCGTCAGCGCTTTTGAGCTGGTTGTAGAAAATAAAGTCGGCGTCGCTACGTACTTTACCGTTGGCACCCAGCAGGAACGCGCTGGCGTCCAGGTCAAACTCCGTGCCGTCGGTAGCGCGCGGATCCCAACCCAGACCGATCAGAATCTTGGTCAGTGTCGGATCGGTCTTCGAGAGGGACAGGTTGCCGCCTTTTTGAAGGGTCAGTGCCATGAGTACAACTCCTTAGTGGGTAATGTATTTGACGTTAAGGTTTTTCAGCTTCTGTTTCTTCCTTTTGCGGGAAGAGCAGACTGGCAAAAACACCAATGGCCAGAACCACGACAACGATGATCAAACTGGTGTTCGGATCAATGGTGTAGCCGTGTTGGAAAATATGGTCCGTCGCACTCAAGCCAAGTTTTACGGCAATGAAGAACAGCAGTGCGATGACGGCTTTTTCCAGGTGCACCAGATAGCGTTTCAGGGCTTCCAGCACAAAGTACATGGTCCGCAGACCCAGAATGGCGAAGAGCATGGCCGAGAAAACGATCAATGGTTCGCGGCTGACGGCGATGATTGCCGGGACAGAGTCGAACGCAAACAGCACGTCGGAAACTTCCATCACCACCAGGCAAAGGAACAACGGAGTGGCGAACAAACCGCCTTTGGCGGCCAGGGACATGCCCTTGTTTTCTGGTTTGGTCAGTTCGGCTTCCAGGGTCTTGCGACGCACGAAAAAGTCATGACCATGCAGTTTCGGCCACACAGGGAAGAGTTTCTGGGCGAAACGGTAAGCCATATGCGTGGAGTAATCCTCTTCTTCTTCGTCGTCTCCACCGCTTCTGAGCATCATCACAGCGGTCCAGGCAACGATCAGGGCAAAGACCACCTCGACCCACGGCCCCAAGGCCAACAGGCCGGTACCAATGGCCACGAAGATCAGGCGGAACACGATCGCACCGAGAATGCCCCAGTACAGTACGCGGTGACGCAGACCATTCGGCACCTTGAACCAGGCGAAGATCGCCATGAACACGAACAGGTTGTCTACGCTCAGGACTTTTTCAAGGGCGTAACCGGTGATGAACAGCGTAGCGACTTCCGAACCGTGCTCGAAGTACAGGAACCCTGCAAAGGCGAACGAGATGAGGATCCAGAACACCGACCAGGCCGAGGCCTGGGCCAGGCTGATGGGTTTGTCACCACGATGGGTAAACATGTCGATAATCATGGCGCCGAGCGCCAACGCCACGAACACGGCGATGGTCAGCGGGGGGAAACCCAGTTGGCTAACTTCCACAGTGTCGTTCCTTACAGTTCAAAGTCAGCTGGGGGAAGGCCCAGCTCAAGGCAGATCAGGCGGCAAACGGCTTTTTCCTTGTCGTCAAAATTGCCGTCCGAGGCACCGATAGCGCAGGCGACACGAACGAGCAAGCGTCCAGCACCGTCCTTGCCTTTGATCTTGCTGATGTTTTTCAGGGCTTCGGCCTGACCGATCTGAAAGTCGAACTCGAACTTGGCACAAGCGTCGTTGAAGACCTTGATAACGTCGGTCAGATTGAACACTTTCAGTTCAGGCGAGTTGCTGATGAATCCGGCCATTTTCGTTTTTTCTGCCGAACTGACTTCACCATCAGCCGCTGCAACCATGGCACAGCTGTTGGCGACCGCTTCCATGAACTCTTTGTTCTTGAACTTGGCCACCTCGGTGGTCAGTTTCTCGCGGGCAAGCGCCGCATTGGTTTTCAGCCATGACAACATGTTGTTCACCTCAAAGGCGGACCGGAATGGTCCGCCGCATTCAACTTTAGTTTGATAATCGGATTACTTGGAACCTGCCGCCCAGCGCATGCCCCAACCGTAAGCCTTGTCCATGGCCGAATGTCCATTGTGGAAGTCCACGCGTCGGCTCACCTTGACGCCGCCGCCAACATTTTCCAGCAGGGCAATTGCACACATGCCCTGACGGCCTCCTTCTTCATTCAGCCGAACTTCAATCGGCGGCTGGCCCGGGACATGAATGGTCACAACACCATCGGTCTCCCGCCAGTTCGGTGCGCCTTTGTAAATGAACGCAAACACCAGAACCTGTCGAATATTGCCCCAGTGTTTACCGTTGATATGAAGCCATTCGCCATCACTGACGGCGCCGGTACGGTCGTCACCCTTGAGCTGAATGTAGGGCTCGTAATCCAGATCGCCGAAGCAGTTGCCCAGCGCCTGAACGACGCCCTTGGAGCCGTCCTGCAACTCGTAAAGGCACCCGACATCCAGGTCGATGGAGGTGTTGCGCGCGAAAAAGCCACCACCGCCCTTGCCTTTGTTCCAGTTCAGGTTGACCTTGATTTCGCCAAAGCCCTCGGACGTTTTTTCCAGACTGATCGACGAGCGCGTCTTGTCGAGGGTGATTTTGCTGAGACTGACCGAAGGCTTCGGCGCCGCTACCGGAACGGGCGCGGGGGCCGGAGCGGGTACAGGCGTTACGACCGGAGCAGGCGCCGCAACTTCAACACCAAAGTGCTTGGCCAACGGCTCCAGGCCGCCGGCAAAACCCTGGGCCACACAGCGGAATTTCCACTCACCCTGGCGACGGTAAAACTCGCCAAGAATCAACGCAGTTTCCTTCATGCCCGTGGTGGGTATCTGCGCCTCGATACCGCCCGTGACGGTCAGCGCAAGATGAGATACTCGGTCAAAGCTGGCTTTGTTCTCGTAAATCGTCGCGGTCAGCGCCACTTTCTCGACCACAGCCTCAAGGCGCGACAAGTCGAGGGTGAACACCGCGCGACCGGCCGAGGACTCGGTCATTTGCACCGTGCCGCCCAGTACCGTGGTCTGCCCGTAGAAACACATGTCGGTGTCGCCACGGACTTTCCCGGTGGCCCCCAGAACAAACGCAGACACATCAATATCAGCGCCCGGAATCGGCGAGTAGCTGATCTCGACCTGCGCCTGACCGGTGGCGACCGGAGCGTTTGCGCCTGGTCCCAGGGTCGTCATGAGCGCACTGCCTGAACGGCCAGGCTGACCAGATCGTCAGCGGTGCGGCCGTTGGTCACTTGACCGATGGCCTTGAATTCCCAGTCGCCGCCCTCGCGCACCAGGCTTGCCATGACCACACCGGTATGACGGCCCTTCTCGGACAGATTGAAGCGCGCCAGTTCGGTCTTGTTGCTCGCATTGACAATGCGGCAGTAGGCATTGGCAATTTTTTCGAAGTTCTGCCCCGTGAAACTGTTCACGGTGAACACCAGCGATTTGACCGTAGCCGGCAGGCGCTGCAGGTCAACGGTGATGGTTTCGTCGTCGCCATCGCCTTCACCGGTACGGTTGTCGCCGGAGTGTTTGATCGAACCGTCGCGCGATTGCAGTTGACGGAACCACACCAAGTCAATCGGCTTGAGGTTTTCATCGAACAGAATGCAGGAAGCATCCAGGTCGACTTCACCGCTGTTGCCCATCAATCGGCCCAGGAACCCGGACTTCTCCGGGTCCCAGCCCAGGCCAAGGCTGATCGATGTAAGACCACCACCGCCCGCTGTTTTTTCTAGGGAGATTGTTTGGTTTTTAGTCAGAGTCAGGGCCATCTGTACGCTCCTTGTTGATCGTCGTTTTCTGGTGTTTATCGTTGTTGCCTTCAGCCGGGTGAGTTGCAACGGCCATAATGCCTGCACCTCGATCCCCGGCCTTGGCTACCCGCATACGCCCACGGCGCCATACGGGGTGAAAGTGTCGCCAGTGTGGATCTTGTGCTGCGGCCAACAGTTCTTGATCGCCGCGCGTATCGCCCCAGGCGCGCAGCCGGTAGTGGGTCAAGTCGCCGTACACAGCTTCAAGGCGATGTACCTTGGCTTCACAACGGCAGTTATTACCCGATATACGTCCTGTCAGACGTCCATCAACAACCTCTAGTTCAGTGCCGATCAATTTGATATTGAGACGATCGGCAAACGGCTTCAAGACTAACGCTGGGGAAGCAGAGCAGAGCGTGACCTCATGGCCAGCCTGCCTTTCGGCCGCGACAGCAGTCAAACCGACCGGGCGCATCAGGCGAGCCCAATACAGGCCGCAGAACTCTGCAGCCTTGTGCCGTACCCATTCTTCCTTGGTATCGGTCAGGAAAGCGGCAATCAGCCTTGCCTTGAGTTCGTCCCGCGACAAACGACGCATCAGGTAGCTCACGCTCGGGCCCAGGAGACGCGGCAGGCGCTGGATAAATTCTCGCTTACCAAATGCAAATTTAAGAAACGGTACAAAACTGTCATGGCGCGTCAACGTGCCATCAAAGTCAAAGACAGATAGCACTTTGGCTCCCACAGGGCCGCGCTCAAGCATTTCCTGGGTCATCGGCCAGCCTCTGCAAGACGGATTAACGGGTCGGCATGACCCGTCTCGGCAAGCCTGACACCGTGCCACTTGGCGCGTTCAAGGATATTGGTTGCCCATTTGAGGTGAGTCGCTGGTTCGCACATAGCGTCATTGTGTTTGAAAACAGCGGGCGCAATTTCATTCAGCATTAATTTGGCACAATTTAGATCCTCCAGGCTAACGCGCAAGCTGTCCTGGATGGTGTTGATCTGGCTTGGATGAATCGCGGTTTTACCCACCAGGCCATGGGCAATATCGAGACTCAACTCTTCCAGCAGCAGATGGGGTGTCGCCAACTGCTCGAACACCGGCGCGGTCAAGGCAAACCCCTGGGACCCCATCACACCGGCAAGCATGGGGATTACATAGCCCATCGGTGTGTCGTACAGGGTCGTGGCCGGATTGCGTCGTAAACCCAGGCAGCCCATTAAGTCGTTACCGCCGATCCGCAGCGCAATGATCCGCGGGAACAGCGTTTCTTTAAGGGCTTCGCCCAACTCGACCATGGCCCCCGGGTTGAAGACTTCCCGGGTCTCCAGGGTCGGCATGAGCAGAATTTCTGGGTTAGTGACCGCCGACTCCCAGGCGCGCAGGTTCGACAGGCTCAACTTGGGCACGACAAAACCGTCGACATGGACCATCAGCGGCCACTCGTTCAGAACCGCGGCCATTTGCGAGTCCCGCGGGCGCACGAACAGCATCGGCCCGTCATCCGAACGCCCGCCCTGCTGTTCAATGGCACTGAGCAGGCGGTGCAGGTTGCGCAATGCCGTGTCGACATCTATTTCGGCAACCGCATCCTCAAGGCACACCACCATGGACCGCAGTTCAGGCAGTTTTTTGCGAAAAACCACGTCCAGGATGTCCTCCCGGGTGGCCGGCATGTAGAGCGTGGCGCCGAGGGCGTAAGGCGAAAATCTTTTCATCAACTCAAACTCCGAATCACGGTCACGGCACGGTAAGGGCCAAGGGCCGCACCGACTTCCTCGACCGTCAAACCGGCCCGTTCGGTCAGGTGCATCAGCAACTGCACGTCCGGGTCACTGCGATCACGCACCAGAACCTGATCCGGCACACGGCGCAGTACGGCCCGCGTGGCCTCGGCAATACCGGGTTTTACCCGATTCAGATTGGTAATGCCAAAACGCCCGGAAATAACATCGATCACCTCCAGCGCCGCAGACTGCAACTCGGTGCGCCGCGCTTGCGTCCACGGGGCGACAGCCTCGACCGCAGGCAACGTACGGCGCACAGCCTCGATCTGGTCGATGAAGTCGCGAGTCACGTCGTGTTCGTGCAGGTGGTCGTAAACCACGCAACCATGCAGCCCGCCCTCGGCAGGCCAGATGGAGCGCGAGACCAGGCCGGAAACCGTGGCCCCGAGGATGCCGGATGGAATCACCCAGTCCTCGGCCGAAGCCGCCATCCAGGCGCGCCCACAGGGGTCGGCCAGCACCACAAGCCGTGGCTGCTCAGGAAACCGCGCATCGCCCTTGAGGCTACGCTGGATCTCGCCAGAGATCGCGCCCTTACCCGTCCAGCCATCCACGAACACAATGTTTTCAGCGCCGTGAGCTTCGATAACGGCTTCCAGGGCGATCATGTCGATACCGCGATCACGTACGATGCTGATGCCGTAATGATGGGCCTCACGCCTCAGGTCCAGTAGCGCGCGGCGCAGCAGCACGCCCAGCGGAAGACCCGCACGAACGAAAGACACGAGCGCAATCGAAGGGCCCTTGCAGGCCTGATCCAAAGCGATGGCCAGGGACTGCACGTCGCCAGCCATCCTGGCCGCATTCTGCTGCATGGCGCGCTGGTACAGTTCTTTGTGAACCTCGGTAGGCGCCGACTCTTGGCTGATCATCTCCGAGTAATGCTTCTGTTGTGTCTGGATCAGGCGCTCTTTCTCCTGAACATCCGTCACTTCGATCTCGACGGGCTGCAACAGGAAAAGCACGTCGTCGGCCAGGTAGCTACCGCTGCCGACGGTTGTCAGATGAGCGAAAGCATCAAGCATGGATCATCGCCTCCACAACCTTTGCCAGCTGGCTATTGGCCGGCGTCGCCCAGAAGTTGCATTCGTTCATGAAACCCAGGTCGGTGACACTATCGCCAAACCCCAACACCGGGCGTTCGCCATTAATGGCTCGGTCTCGACGCAGCAATTCCTGGACCGCCTGGCGCTTGGCCAAGCCATTGGGCAGGAAGGCCAGGTTGTTGCCATTGCCGTGAATATGCAGACCTTCCAGCAGGCCACGGGCCTGCACTTCAGCCAGGACCTTTTGCAGCACCGAGTCGTCGGACTCGTTGTGCTTGGTCACCACGTAGTTGAGCAGGCCTTGTTCTTCGACTACCCAACCGCGCAGGGAGAACCCCATTTCCTGGCCAATGGCCAAGGTCGCCGCGCTGAGCGCAGGCAGGCGACTTTGATAGGCCGCGAGCACATCAGTCATCTGCCCATGCCAGTCCATGTCCAACGTCCCATCGGGCTGAAGGATCACGCCACCGTGGGAGCACACCGCACCCGCGACAAAGGGCAATTGCACACGGCTGTAGGCTTCGACACTACGCGCCGTGACCGGGACCACATCGGCAGACTCCAGCAGCCACTCCACGAAGGTTTTCTGCACCGAACTCATGTAGCCATTGGGCTGGCCATCGACATCCAGCGTCGCAGTATGCCGGGCTGCGCCTTCGGGCATCTTGCGGGCAGTCTGAAACAGCGTGTCATCGAGGTCGATGAGTATCAGGGGACGCTTACTGCTCATCGACAATGACCTCTGCGCTCAGTGCGTCAATCAGCGATTGGGGAACCGCTTCGACAGGTGTTTCGCTACAAATCAATACCCGATCGAATTGCCCTGGCCGCACGTTGTAAAGAAAATTAGGAATACCTAGACCGTAGTTGTCGGCAAACGACAATGCGCTCCCGATCTCATGGCCCAAGGCAATCGGCGAGCGAGTAGTGGAGCTGAAATGGACGTCAGCCCCTGCCTTTTCAAGGCGCTCAGCCAACAGGAACGGACGCCACACGAACTCGCCAGTCCCCACAACGATGATCCGCTCACCCGGCTTGACCTGAATATCCGGTGCCAGCGTGTCATCCACATGACGCACGCCCAGACGGCCCCAGTCATTGCACGGATCAATCGGCCACTCACCCACCGCAACCGCCCCCACATCGGGCATTTGTGGCAATGGCGCGCTCACATCCTCAAGGAAACGATACGTGCCCTGCAGCAGGGACACCTCATCGGCGGTCTCGCCCAGCGCATTGCGCACAGCGCCCTGGGACCAGTCGGTAAGCACGCAGGTCACTACCCGCTCTACCTTGCTCAGCCCGGCCTCTATCAGTGCCCGGTGCAGATTGATGAACGTCTTGCCGGTCGAGGCTTCATCGTCCACCAGCACCAGGGAGCGCGCTTGCTGCATCATTTCCCGAATATCGGGGTCGGTGGGCTGATGGATCAGGTGTGCACTGGCGTGACTGTGCTCTTCTTCAAAATGGGCGAACATTTCAGTGCCCACCGGATGGCGCGTGCTCACCAGATAAACCGTGTCCGGGCGAGTCTTGCTAAAAGCGCGGTGTACACCGGCCCCCAGGCCCACTGCGGTCTCGGCCATACCGATCACCAGCACTGGCCCCGGCAAGTCCGCGGGAATCTTGGCGGCCAGGCTTTCGTAACTGGCCTGCATAGTCGATGGGCGCACAGGAATATGCTTGCCCAGCACGCGGGATACAAACAGGAACGCACGCTTTGGATTACGGCGCTCGGCGAACCCGAACAAGGATTCGGGGGCGATGGAGGATTGCTCTACATCAACTTCCATTAACCCGCGCTTGAGCTGTGCGCTGAGTCGATTGATCGGTGCTTTCACTACTGCGGCTTCCATGTACAACATTCCTAAAAGAGGCGTTTTAGTGAGTCAGACATCGCTCACTATTGTTTCAAGCAAGGTGCCTCTACGGATTTCTGGCCTCGATCCGCCAGAGCGAGGATTGTGCTTCACGGGCCATTTGCGAGGTCGAATACAGGCGGCCCGTTGGCGATTTGGAAGGGGACACCTGGCAGGCATCCAGGAAAGCCAGAAGCAGGCCGGCCTTGACGGCAAAGTTCATGTTTTGCGCGTCCGGCAAGGTCGACGTCACCATGGCGATGACCGCGCCGCTGGTATCAAACAATGGGCTACCACTGGACCCAGGCTGAATCGCTGCGGTGAATTGCAGCAAACTGGCATCGTTGTGTAGCCCAAACAGGCCCGACACCCCTCCCTGTGTCACATGAACGCCACCGCCTGCCAGGCCCGCCATCGGAAAGCCAAGGGCAATCACCGATTCGCCCAACGCGCCGCTGGCGCCTTCCTTGAAGACCACTGGCGCCAGTGGCGGGCAATCCTGAACCCGCAACAGGGCAATATCATTTCGTTGATCGACCACCACCACTTCGGCGCGGTAACGACCGGCAAAAGAGGAAATGTGCAGCTCCTGCATGTCCTCAATCACATGGGCACACGTCATCACATGACTGGGTGAAACGGCAAAACCGGTGCCCGTGGCAGAACCACGGTTTCTCGGTGAATCGCCTGAATACGAACGGCGGGTCGGGTGTGCGTCATCGATGACAATGCCCATCCGTCGCCCCATCGCGGCAAGGCCATAGGCCGAGCCTTCGGCGAGCGCGCGGAACTTCCACTGGTTGTTACGTTTGTAAAACTCGCCAATGACAATGGCCGATTCGCCGTTATTGCGCAAATCGAGGGACAGTTCGACCTCGTTATCGACCTGTAGACGCAACTCCTTGAGCTCACTGACAGGGCCTGCTGCTGCGAACGTATAAACGACCAGCAACACCCCCTCACTGCCGCCGGGCAGCGCTGACAAATCAAGGGAGCAACCAATTGAGGCTGGCGTGCCGCTCCACTCCATCCATTTCTGGGTGACTTGAAACAGCGCAGGGTCCCCCGTCGGCATACGCTTCTCGGTGACAGGGAGCAACGCCACGGCGGCGTACTCACCGAAGGCGCTGGAGTTACTGCAGTCCAGTGTCCATGCAGTCTTTACACCTGAAATCGCGGTGTTTGCTCCGGGTGTAAGCGCCTTCATCCTGGTCTTCCTTGAACGATGTGGCTGTAATTATGCCAACACATCAAGAATCATTCACTGTCTGTATGGCCCTGTAATATCAGGAAGATGCTATCACGGCAACCGTGATGGGCTTCACGCGCACGCCCTCGACCCACTGCCTCGCAGGCTCCGGCAGACCCAGCCGACGAGTGGCAAATATTCCGGCCAGGTTCACCCCTGTCGCCCGGGTGTAGCCAATACCTCCGGAGTAGCGCGGGTTGATCTCCAGCAGATGGGGAATACCCTCGTGGTCATCCCGCGTCTGCACGTTCACCAAACCATCGCATTTAAAGTGCGCGGCTGCCTTGAGGGCTAACTCCACGGCGGCCGACTCGCGTTCGAATGTCTGGTGAACGCCCTGCTTTCTTCTGCCCACGAATGCCACGGGCCTACCCGCTTCGCACACCATGTCCACCGAGCACTCGTTGCCGGCCAGATAAGGCATAACCAACATGGGCACCCGTTCTGCCCCGGACATGTAAATCTTCAGGTAGGTATCAAAGTCGACTTCCCGCGCGTCTGGGTTTTCCAGACAGCGGAACGGGTCGACACCCGACTTAAACCGCCAGAACCCCTGGCCATAGATCCCGACCACAGGCTTGATGCAAACCTCTCCCTGGCTCGACAACACCTCATGGGCAGCGGCCAGTTCCTGGGCATTGGTCACCGTCAGCGCCGGCGTGCAAGCGAGCCCCGCACGCTCGGCCTCGGCAGTGAACAGGCTTTTATCGTCCACGTTATTGAAGGTATCCATGGACATACCGCCAGTAACAAGGCGCAAGCCAGCCGCGTCGAACCGATCTCGGGCCGCTTCGTACAAACTGCCGATACGGCCAGCAAGCACCACCTCGATGCGATGCTCAAGTGCCGTTTCAATCACCCAGTCAATACGCTCCTGGTTGTCTTGAGGCTCTTGAAAGCTAACGTCGGCCTGCCCTGTAATTTCGGGCCGGTCCTGACGATGGGAGGCAAAAACCCTGACACTCGCCGGCAATGCTTCACGCGCGCCCATAATAATGTCGCGTTGGCTGGATTGACCTTCAAGAAACCAGATCACGTGTACGCTCCTAAATGAACATCGGCGGAAATTGCCGCACTCGTCGGGTAAGAACGCCCAACGCTAGGTAATTTTTCCGACACGATAACGGACATCAAGCAAAAGGCTACTTAAATCCTGTGTCGCCATATCACTGGCTGGAAATCGGCTGCCTAGAGCAGCAAGCGTGCAAGCTGCGGTGGGAATGGGAGATACGGGGGCAGGATCTACGCACCAGCGTGTTTCTGATACTGGCCGGTTTCGGCGGGAGAAGTGACAGAGCCGGAGTGGAGGACGGCGTGTCGGTCAGCTTTTTCTATCGTTATCGGTGGGGCGACCAGAACAAAGAGTACTCCAGAGGAGTCCTGGCCGCGTAAATCCCTGACTGACATCCGCAATCTGGCACTCGGCAAGATTGGTGTGCCAGCCTGTCGATCTATCAGCATCCCTTTAGATGGGTAAGTGCCTGGTTCTTAACGCCAATTAGAAAAGCACGCCGGCCTCAGCAAGCACACGAACCTGATCGTGCTGGGTACCGCTGTCGCCAAAGGTTGAGCCAGAGGTGGCCTCCTCGGCGCGCACGTAGGCGAGTTCGCCGCGCACGAAGAAGCGACCATCTTGATAGGTCGGCGTAGCAGTCAACGACCAGGCGTTGGAGCCTGCTCCATAAAGCAGGTTGGTGGGCGAGCAGTCCTCGTCGGCTCCGCAGCCGCCGCCGTTGCTGTCCAGGTATTCGGCGCGGGCACCGATCGACCAGTGGCTAGAGAAGCTGTACTTGGCAAGGAACGCTGCCCCGTACGTTTGCGCTGCGCGATCTATACCTGCTTTCGCGTCCTTATCGACCCGGGTGTATTGCAGGTAAGGCGTGAGCGTCAATGCCCCATCGGTGTGGGTGAAGATCACGTTGTAAATCTGGCTGTTGTTCTGCGCAGTGGGTGTCGCGGCCGAGGACTTCGAGTTGCTGGAGACGTTTGCTCCCCCGATCACGCTCAAGGTGTTGGCGGCATCAAAGGCATATGAGAAGGAGCCCGTCACCCAGTTGTACTTGCGGGAATAGAAACCGTCGTTCAGCGATAGCGCTGCATTGGTCTTGCCACCGGAATAGTTGACCTGCACACCACGGCTGATGGCAGGTTCCTGGTTCCACAGCAGCCCGCGCTGGATGTTGATGTTCTGGAAGGTGAAGGTCGACTCGGCCCCGATCATTGTGGGCAGCGAGCCGGCCATTACGGAGATTTCCGGGCTGATCACTGCCTTCAGGTAACCAACGGGAACGTCGCCGTAAAGCCTGTCCACGGTCTTGCTCGACTTGAGATAGGCGGTACCAAGGGAGGGCAGCACATACGATCCGGCCTGAATGTAGAACTGCAGCGGCCCCTCGATCGTCTGGATTTCCACCTGGGCGTTGCTGACATCGGCCAGCGACCGCGAATTGCCGGTGTCGGGTGCATCGACCACATGGTTTTGCCACAGGGCGATCCCTGTCAGTTGCCCGCTTACGTAGACTTTCCCCAGAGGGCCAGCATCAATGGCAAAAGGGTTGTCGTTCGGCTGCAACGTGCTGGAAAGACTAGGTGCGGACAGCGGGTCGGCTGAAACACTGGTGACCGCAAGCAGGGCTGCAACACCACCATATGTACGGAGAAACATACTGGCTTGGTTCGAACTTTTTTCCGAAACGAGGAGACAACCATCAATACCTGAAAAACGCGTGACGCACTGCTTCATAGTGATGCTCTCGATACCTTGGATAAACAGCGAGAGAGCGTATTGGAGTCGCGCATCAAGGCGCTGTTGTCTTTTTCTTTGTCCGCATAAATTTTCAATAAAAAACAATAGGTTGTTATGGTTTAAACAATGCAATGCCTTCAAGGTCACTCTATTCCAAGTCAATCGACCCAACGCCATGTTGCAGGGATCTCATCAATGCATTCACGTGTTCAGGAAGGCCAACCCTATCCACTCGGAGCGACATGGGACGGTTCCGGGGTCAATTTTGCAATTTTCTCGGCCCACGCTACAAAGGTCGAACTTTGCTTATTCGATGCCGATGGGAAAGAGGAAATCGAGCGAATTGAGCTGCCAGAGTTCACTAACGAAACGTGGCACGGTTACCTACCCGACGCCCGGCCTGGCACTTTATATGGCTATCGAGTGCACGGGCGTTATGAGCCGAAAAACGGCCATCGTTTCAACCATCACAAACTTCTAATCGACCCGTACGCCAAGCAGATCGTGGGTGAACTGCAGTGGGACGATGCGCTGTTTGGTTACACCATAGGCCATCCCGATGCTGACCTATCGTTCGATGAGCGCGACAGCGCGCCGTTCATGCCGCGCTGCCGGGTGATTGATCCAGCGTTTACCTGGGGCAACACGCCCAAGCCAAATATTCCATGGGCCCGTACCGTTTTCTATGAAGCCCACGTGCGCGGTTTTACCAAACAACATCCCAGTGTGCCGGAGGTTGCGCGCGGTACGTTTGCCGCTTTCCACGAAAGTGATGTAGTGGAATACATCAAGTCACTAGGCGTAACTTCGGTTGAGCTGATGCCCATCCATCACTTCCTGGATGACAACCACCTGCTTGAGAAAGGCCTGCAAAATTATTGGGGCTACAACACGCTGGCGTTCTTCGCGCCGCATGCACGCTACATGGCTGGCAGTTCGATCGGCGAATTCAAGATTATGGTCTCGCGACTCCACAAGGCTGGCCTTGAGGTCATTCTTGATGTTGTCTACAACCATACTGCCGAAGGTAACGAGATGGGCCCTACTCTCTCACTCAAGGGCATCGACAACGCCAACTATTACCGCCTGATGCCGGACGATGCGCGCTACTACATCAACGACACCGGTACGGGTAACACCCTAAACATGAGCCACCCTTGTGTACTGCAAATGGTCACCGACTCGTTGCGTTACTGGAGTAACGAGATGGGCGTTGATGGCTTTCGCTTCGACTTGGCGACCATCCTGGGCCGCGAACCCCAGGGCTTCGATGAAGGCGGTGGCTTTCTCGACGCCTGCCGCCAAGACCCTACCCTGAACCACGTCAAATTGATTGCAGAACCCTGGGATTGTGGCCCTGGCGGCTATCAGGTCGGTAATTTTCCCCCAGGCTGGATGGAATGGAACGACAAGTTTCGCGACGTCTCCCGCGCCTTCTGGAAAGGCGACGATGATCGCCTCGGTGATTTCGCCAAGATCTTCCTGGCCTCAGGCGATCAGTTCAACCGACGCGGGCGCGAGCCAGCCTCCTCTGTAAACTTTATTACCGCCCACGATGGCTTCACGCTCAACGATTTGGTGTCTTACAACGATAAGCACAACGAAGCCAACGGCGAAGATAACCGCGATGGCCACTCGGACAACCGCTCCTGGAACTGCGGCGTCGAGGGCGAAACCGATGACCCCGAGATCATCGAATTGCGCTACCGACAGATGCGCAATTTACTCGCCACGCTGTTCCTGGCTCAAGGCACGCCCATGCTGCTCGCCGGTGACGAGTTTGCAAGAACTCAAGGCGGTAGCAACAACGCTTACTGCCAGGACAGCGAGATCAGCTGGATCAACTGGAACATCAGCGAAAAAAGCGCCGAGCTGCAGGACTTCACGCGATACCTGATCGAGCTACGCAAGCGCTACCCATTGCTGCGTCGCAACCGGTTCTTCACAGGCGTCTACAACGAGCACCTGGATATCAAGGACGTCAGCTGGCTACAGCCCAATGGCCAGGAGATGGGCAACGAGCAATGGAGTGATGGTAGCAACCGATGCATGGGCATTCTGCTGGATGGCCGTGCGCAACCTACCGGCATTCGCAAAGCGGGCGGAGAAAATTCGCTCTTGATTATCGTCAACTCACATTTCGACGTAGTCGCCTTCGTCTTGCCCGAAGTGCCGCAAGGGCAACATTGGAAATTACAGCTAGATACCAACCAGCCGGAACTGGTGGCGGAGGAAGTGTTCAAGTTTGGCGACCACTACCAAGTGACTGGGCGTTCGACATTGCTGTTTGAACTGGCCGTCAGCCAGAAAAGGAAACGCCGATAGCCTGCCCCTGAGCGATCCTGCCGGCTGGAAATACCTGACGGACTGAAGCGAACGTCAAAACACCACACTCAGCAGCCATCCGGCAACACCACCACCGATCACGACCAACCATGGCGCTAGCTTCCAGAACATCAGAGCGACCAGGCACGCCAGCGCCAAGCCGAAGTCCTGTGGTTGGTGGATCGCGCTCGTCCATACCGGCTGATAAAGCGCCGCGAGCAGCAAGCCCACCACCGCTGCATTGATACCAAGCAACGCTGCCTGGGTGTGTACGCTGCGTCGTAACTGCTCCCAAAACGGCAAAGCGCCAACGATCAGCAAAAAAGACGGCAGGAAAATGGCCAGCAAGCAAATGAACCCACCGATCCAGCCAGAGGGTGCGGTGCTCATCGAGGCACCAAGGAATGCAGCAAACGCTAACAGCGGCCCTGGGACAGCCTGCGTTGCCCCATAGCCAGCCAGAAAGGT
Source organism: Pseudomonas sp. ANT_H4 (assembly GCF_008369295.1). Classification (GTDB taxonomy): domain Bacteria; phylum Pseudomonadota; class Gammaproteobacteria; order Pseudomonadales; family Pseudomonadaceae; genus Aquipseudomonas. Next base: position 24,611 of record NZ_VOBG01000032.1, read on the forward strand.
TTCATTGCTGACCCAGCCTGAAGGCACGACTTCTGCTTGCAACAACGGTAAGACCACATGCCCGCCACCGAACACCAGGGACCCGGAGCGATAGAATGCATCCACCATGGCGAGCGTCTGACTGGGGAGCAACTGACTCAAGATCGGTAAACCAACCAGCAACGCGAAAAACAATGACAACCAGAATAAACCTGCCCGGTAACCGACCTTGATCGGCAATGGATCATGTTCGGCGGCTTGTGCCGGCTTGAACAGGAATAAGCCGGCAACAGCGGCTACGGCAATTGCACCGATCTGCCCCCATGCAGACGGCACCAGCAACGCCACACACGTCGAAATCGCCATGATGGTAATCCGCAACGCATCCGGGCATAGATTGCGAGCCATTCCCCATACCGCTTGAGCAACTACCGCGACAGCCACGACTTTCAGGCCATGCAGCACACCAGGCGCGATGATTTCACCGTAGTTGGAAATACCTAAAGCAAACAGAATGAGAAGGATCGCCGAGGGCAATGTGAATCCCGCCCACGCAGCCAGCGCCCCACGGTAACCCGAACGTGAAAGCCCAAGTGCCATGCCAATCTGGCTACTCGCGGGTCCCGGCAGGAATTGGCAAAGAGCAACCAAGTCGGCGTAACTGCGCTCAGTTAGCCATTGTCGGCGAGTGACAAACTCGTCGCGAAAATACCCAAAATGTGCAATTGGACCGCCGAAAGATGTCAGTCCTAGACGCAAAAAGATAAGAAATACAGAGAGCGGTCCACGATCATCCGTGCTGTTTATTCTCATGCGCATGCGTTCCGCATATAGAGGTCAAATCCTCACATCTGTTTACAGGAGATTGATGAACATCACATTGTTAAAACAATCAGCTTCCCCCGCCCAATCAAATTCGGGCAGAGCAAACAGGCTGAAATATATTTTGTCGTCGCAGAGGTGGAGGCCTGGTTGGAGAGGCAAATTTTCGAACGAGATGAGGAAGCGCTAGATCCGGGTGAGCACTGCCAATTTGATTTACAACGAGAGTTGCCGTAGTAATGTAAAGGCCTGCTTCATTTGGTCCTCACTGACGACGAACGCCCGTAGCTGCCCTGCCATGTCCAGCCCTTTGGCTACCAGCCCCTGTGGCTCAAGGCTGATCTGCCATTGCAAGTCCTTCCGGTTGGTTTCTCCGGCCAGGTGCATCGGCATTTCCGGGGTCTTGATCTTCACCAGCATCGCCGGAAACTTCACTTGCTCATCGCCACCCAGCACATTACGCGCCAGGGTCATGGCGCTTAACTGAATGGGTTGCAAAAACGGCAGCAGCTTGCCCTGGATTTGCGCGCAATCGCCAACGGCAAATATGTGTGGGTCAGAGGTGCACATGCGTTCATCAACTTCAATGCCACGATCAACCCGTAGGCCAGCCTGCGCCGCTAACGTCGTATCAGGTTTCAATCCGATTGAGGCAATGATCACATCGGTGGAGATTTGCCGACCATTGGACAAAGTCGCCAACAGGCTATCGTCTTTCTTTTCAATGGATTCCAAAGCCTGATTGAACACCATTTCCACACCCATCTGGCATAACCGATGCTGCAAGCGGCTACTCACCTCAACAGGCAGCAACGATGCCAGCAGGCTGTAGGACTTATCCATCAGTACCACCTGCTTTCCGGCACGATTGACATCCATTGCCAGTTCACTGCCAATCAAGCCGGCTCCGAGGATCAGTACGCGCTGTGCAGCTCGCAGTGCATGTTGTGCCTGACGGTATTCCTGCTGACTGTTCAAAGTCACCATCCACTCCCGTCCGGGAATCGGCGGAACGATGGCTTGCGCACCCGTGGCAAGAATCAGTTTGTCGTAGCTGAATGCCTCACTGCCGGCGCTGATACGCTTGTTTTCGCGATCAATTGCAGTCAGTTGGCAACCAGAATTCAGGGTTAACCGATACATCTCGGCAAACTCCGCCGCAGACTGACGAGTCATGTCGTCAGCTGTCTGATTGAGACTGATGACGTGACTCAGGTCGGGCTTGTTGTACTCATCGCAACTGTCTGCAGCGATCAACCGAATGGGCACCGCTGCATCGAGCCTGCGCAAGTTCTTGACCACCTGACGAGCCGCGAAGCCGGAGCCCACAATGACGATTTCCTTGTTCATTTCGCCTCCGAAGCAAGCTCATCGAATACCGATTTACCCAGTGAACATTCAGGGCACAGGAAGTATTCAGGCACATCACACCAGGCCGTACCGGCCTGTACATCCTGCATCGGCTCCCCGATCGCCGGGTCGTAAATCCATTGGCAGACACTGCACTGCATGCGCGGGCCGTTGTCCGCGATTGGTTCTGCCTGGGCAGTTGCGGTGGCTGCAGGTCGTGCGACTTGTGCGTCCGTCAATGAATGCAGCGCCCATTGCCGAGCGATTTCGCGACCATGAGCTCGGCAAACCTCAAGCGAGTCACCGTCTGGCCGCCACTTGGCTTTGAGCGCCAATGTGGTTTCAAAACCAGCGTCCATCAAGCGCGTCTGGATACGGTCTACCGCCCCGCCATTCCAGCCGTAACTGCCAAACGCCGAAGCCTTTTTGTTCCGAAAACGCAGCCCGGTTATTTCCTCCAGCAGGGCGGCGACTTTCGGCATCATGACGTTGTTCATGGTGGACGAGCCCACCAGAACACCTTTTGAGCGAAACACGTTGGTCAGAATCTCATTCTTGTCGTGGCGCGCGACGTTGAAAATCTTCACCGCCACACCCGGATCGACTTCGTGAATGCCTTGTGCGATGGCATCGGCCATCATGCGGGTGTTGTTCGACATGGTGTCGTAAAACAGTGTGATGCGGTCCTCCTGATAGTCCGCCGCCCATTCCAGATAGCGGTGCACAATCTGCGTCGGATTATCACGCCACACCACGCCATGAGCGGTGGCAATCATATCGACCGGCAGATTGAAACCGAGGATCTCGGTAATCTTCGGAATGACCAGACGACTGAATGGCGTGAGGATGTTGGCGTAGTAGCGTTGGCACTGATCGAACAGTTCGTTTTGATCCACTTCATCATTAAACAGGTGTTCGTCGCAGTAATGTTGGCCAAAGGCGTCGTTACTGAACAGCACGGCATCGCCGGTCATGTACGTCATCATGCTGTCTGGCCAATGCAGCATCGGGGTTTCCACGAAAACCAACTGTTTGCCATTGCCGACATCCAGGGTGTCGCCGGTATATACAACGTGGAAATTCCACTCTGGATGATGGTGATGACCGTTGATCGAGTCCACGCCATTGGCGGTGCAATAGATCGGCGTATTCGGGATCAGCGACATCAACTCTGTCAGCGCCCCTGCATGGTCCTCTTCGGCATGATTGATGACGATATAGTCCAGCGTGTTCAGGTCGATTTCCATCGCCAAGTTCTGTATGAACTCCCGGCTGAACCTGTGATCAACCGTATCAATGAGTACGGTCTTTTCTTCACGGATCAGGTAGCTGTTGTAACTGCTACCTTTGTGGCATTTGTATTCTGTGCCATGAAAGTCCCGCACTTCCCAATCGCGCTGACCGACCCAATGAATGTTGTTCTTGACGTGAATTGACATGACCTACCTCGGTATAGAAATGATGTTCTACACCAAAGATGGCAATGTTTATGCCAGATCATAAGCTGTTGATAACAAAGGATAAATAAAAAAACGATTGTCAATATGACATTGCCCGACTATTGTCTTTATGACTAATTCATTGTCAAAGTGACAAAATATGAGTCTCTCCGTTGAATCCCTGGCACGCATCGCTATTCAGTTGCAAAGCGGCATTTCCCATCAGGACCGCTTTCAACGTCTAATCAATACCTTGCGCCAATTGCTGGGTTGCGACGCTTCTGCCTTGTTGCGTTATGAACAGCGACAGTTCCGTCCGCTGGCGATTGACGGCCTGGCACCGGATGTTCTGGGGCGTCGCTTCAGCCTTGATGCACATCCGCGACTGGAAGCCATTGCCCGCGCCGGTGACGTGGTGCGCTTTCCGGCAGATAGTCATTTGCCTGATCCCTATGACGGACTGATACCGAACCGGCAGGACCTCAAAGTACATGCCTGTATCGGATTACCGTTGTTCGCGGACCAGACACTGATTGGTGCGCTGACGATCGATGGCATGGACCCGGCACAGTTTGATCACTTCAGCGACGAAGAGCTGCGACTGGTGGGAGCCCTCGCTTCTGCTGCCTTGACCAATGCATTGCTGGTGGAGCAACTGGAAAGTCAGACCATTACTCCTCTCTCCATCAGTAATATCCCGGCGGGCAAACCCGGCACCGAAATGGTCGGGCTCAGCGAAGTCATGCGACAGTTGAAAAGAGAGATCGAAATGGTGGCAGGTTCCGACCTGAACGTCTTGATCACTGGAGAAACCGGAGTCGGCAAGGAACTGGTCGCCAAGGCCATACATGAAGGCTCATCACGCGCCGGTCAGTCTGTAGTCTATCTGAACTGCGCTGCGCTGCCGGAATCAGTGGCTGAGAGTGAGTTGTTCGGCCATGTCAAAGGGGCTTTTACCGGCGCTATCCATCATCGCACCGGCAAGTTCGAAATGGCTGATAACGGCACACTGTTTCTCGACGAAATCGGTGAACTGTCACTGAGTCTGCAAGCGAAACTGTTGCGGGTACTGCAATACGGCGACCTGCAACGGGTCGGTGACGATAACGTCTTGCGGGTCAACGTACGGGTGCTTGCCGCGACCAATCGTGATCTGAAGCAGGAGGTGTTAGACAATCGGTTCCGTGCAGACCTGTTCCACCGTTTAAGCGTATTCCCGGTTCATGTACCACCACTGCGTGAGCGAGGGCAGGACATCACATTGCTAGCGGGTTTTTTCTGCGAGAAGAGCAGGGAACGCATGGGATTGAAACGGGTGGCTCTGGCTGCCAACTGTCTGTCGTTGCTCAAGCAGTATACGTGGCCAGGAAACGTTCGCGAACTGGAGCATGCTGTTTATCGAGCGACAATCATTGCTCGTGCGACCCAGCAAAGTGACGAGCTGCTGCTTGAAGCACAGCATTTCAATCAAGTACCCGAGCAGATGGATACGCCGCCTGTTGCTCTGGATGTTCCTTCCCTCGGCGTTGACCAGGGTCTGCGGGATGCGACGGATGACTTCCAGCGTCAGCTGATTGACAACACGCTGAATAATTGCGCAAGGAAATGGTCTGCCTGTGCTCGAATGCTGGATATGGACGTAGCCAACCTGCACCGACTGGCGAAGCGGCTTGGTTTGAAATAACACTCACGACCGATCAGGGCTCAATTCAGCCAGAACCAAGCATTGATCGACTGACCGATTGTAGGTCACTCAAGGTCGCTATCGACACCGGCGTTGCGAAGCTGCATTACCCGACGCAGCGCCCGCTCTAAGCTGACGTCAATCATGCTGACCCACATGTCGGTCTCGCCGCCAAGCCGGCCTGTCCCGGGATCATCGAATCTCGGGGGTCAGGCAGGCTCCCAAAGCTTGGGAAGACGGTTTTTGAATCCGCAGGGGTAGAGAAGAAAACCCGCTGGCAGGGAAAAACGCGTTCACTGGTTCCTTATCCGGCGCCAGTATAATCCGGCTGGTGCGTCCAAGCAGTTCTTCCATCACTATCCGTAGCTCCAGTCTGGCAAGCGGTGCACCGGGGCAGACATGAATGCCGGCACCATAGAGCAGGTTCAGCTCGGGATCGCGATCGAGGCGCAATTCATCGGAATCTCCAAAGACCGCTTCGTCCCGATTGGCGGACGCCCAGTTGAGGGCGATACGCGAACCCTTCGCCAGCGTGCGCCCGCCCAGCGAGACCTGTTTCGTAGTTACCCGACGGTTCATGATCAGTGGTGCATGAATACGCAGTATTTCATCAATGGCGGCAGGTAACAGCGCGGGTTGTTCGCGCAATTTCTGCTGCCACCCGGAGTTGATGGCCAGATAATGCGCGAGAATGCCGACTGAGGCGGAAATGGTTCCGAGTTCGCCGACCGTCCAGTTACGTAAAATGCTGACGATCTCGTCGTCTGTCAGGGGCCTTCCCAAGGACTGATCGCGTAGCAAGATGGTCGTGATGTCGTTCGGCGCAGCAGCGCCGGCTGTACGGCGCACGTCCAGCAGATCCTTGATGTAACCGTCAAACTCGAGGGCCACGGCACTCAGGGCGGCGTCGTCTCTGGACAGGGTGGCCGAGTGATTCTTCAGCGTCCACAGGCGCAGCGGTTCATGAAGATCCGCCGGCCAGCCCAGCCAGGCACACTGGATCTGCAACGCAAAGATCTGAGCAAATTCGCCTATCAGTTCTGAAGGGCCTTCATCCGGTAACGCCCGCACCAGACGAACCGCTATGTCACGGCACGCCGGGGCAAAGGCATCCATATGTTCCGGGCTGAAATAAGGTTCTATGAGGTTCCGGTACACCGTATGCACGGGCGGATCCATTCCATTGGGGACCGAGGGGAAACGCGAGACAGCATTACTGAAGGTTTCATGATCCTGAAGTACGCGCAGCACATCCTCATGCCTGAATAATGACGTATAGCCATATTGACTGTATGCGACCGGGCAACGGTGGCGCATGTCGTCGTAGGCTGTCGTCTGATCCTTTAATACGGCTTCAGACCTGGGATCCCAATCAGGTAGCGATTTCTTGTCCATCGTTTACTCCATAAACCCGTCCCGCTGAATCCGGAAACATGGTAGCCAGGTTTGTCGACCTACCCGTACTAGGTCGGGATATGTCGGAAAAGCCCGCTAGACCGAAACAGTGCACGACGTCCACTATGTCGGCATCACACGGGTGAAGTCTGTACGGGAGTGTAGGGAAAACCGGGCCACTAGCTGACCAGGGAGACGTGATGAGTAAGCTTCAGCAGTGGTTAAACTCGCAGGACAGCACTGCACTGTGGGTGGTGTTCTGGCTCTACGGCGTAGTACTCAGCAATTTACTGTTTGGCCTGATCCTGGTCGCCTTCAACAAAGTTGCCCCCTCCCTGTTTGGTCTGATGCTGCTGGGTTTTGTGGCCTACATCGCTTGCATGCTCAATGCTGTATGGCGCAATGCGAATAATGTCTGTGACCCCATCTACGGTCAGATCGCTCGTTTCCTCACGGTGGCCTGGTCGATCAACGCGGTATTGGTTTCGGGGTTTCTCTTCCTGGGCCATCTGAATGCCATTGCCTTCCCCCTGCCGCTCCCTTTTTAACCCCAAATAACCAGGGCCCTCAATGTGGGACTTGAACGTTAAAGCCCTGACTATTTACCTTCTCGATCTGGTCAAGCCTCAGTAAACCCCTCAGCTATAGTCGAAAACAGCGGCAGGCGCGCAATGTCAGCCTGGGCGATTTCAATCTCAAGAATGGCATCCCGGGCGTGATCGGCCTTTACCCAAGTCATTGCGGAGTCACCGATTATCGCGCTAATTGATTGCCTGCATAGTTGATCAATATCAAGTCAAGGATGAAAAACGTCTTTTCGAGAAGCGATTTTTAATTTAACCACCGCGGACATATTGCCGAGCGTACACAAGGCTTTGCTGACGTCCAACATATCATTCTCGCCATACTTTAAATTCAATATATTCTAGTGACTTACGCAACACCAATTTAAAGGAGCGATTATCAAGATAAATCACCAGCACTCAACTCCGGTAGTTGCGAATACGACACACTTAGCGCACAACAATTAATTATCCACTGGCGACAATTAACCACACGCATTCCAATATATCCTGATAAAATTGAACGATTGCTCAAGATGGCAAATCTAATAAAGGTGTAAAGAGCGTTTTTACACCAGTCGGCTCCCCACCGACAATCATCAACACCTGAAGAAATGAGTTTGTATTGCCGACAAACTCACCCTAATAATATTCAATACGATGCCTGTTGAATAAACCGGAAGCGGGTCGTTTCGAATCTGCTTCTTTGTCTGAGGAGACACTGATGAAAAGTATTCTTGTTCCACTGCTGGCCCTGGGTGCCGCGCTGACTTTGCAATCAGCTCAAGCCATTGATGGCGAGGCGCTCTTCAAGAGCAAAACCTGCGTTGCCTGCCATATGGTCGACGCCAAAATGGTCGGTCCAGGCTACAAGGAAGTGGCGGCCAAATACGCCGGCCAGGCCGACGCATCGGCAACCCTGGTCAAGAGCATCAAAGAAGGTAGTACGGGCAAATGGGGGCCGATAGCAATGCCGGCCAACCAGGTGACCGACGAAGAAGCGAAGACCCTGGCCGACTGGATCCTGACGCTGAAGTAAGATTGCCCCAGTAAAAAAACCACACACCGCAGAAGCGAGCCCGCTCTCTTCTGCGAAACGGGCCGCTCGGCTACATCGTCGGGGTTTGCTGTAATAGCGCCAGATCGATTTCATCAAAACGCAACACCCTGCCCCCCTGCTCGCTGGCCAGTTTGCGTGCGGTGGCCTCCTCGGAAAATGACGCCAGAACGACACCCATGGAACCTTTAAGCGAGGTGCCGACGACATAGTAGGCTTTGGTTGCATCAATCAGATAATGGTCGTCGGGTTTCTCCCAGGCACTTTTCCCCATGTCGTGCACATACAATTTCGCCTCAGTGTGGTGATTCTCCGGTTGAAGCCACCATCCGAGCATTTCCGCAGTGGAGCAGAATTTCTTGACCGTACCTTTTTCCACGACCTGACCTTTGGGGCCCGGAAAGTCGGCGATGACCATCCCGCAGACATGACACTCGTCACTCTGATGGAAGGCCACGGGCCCAAGGGTTTGCTTTTCCTCTGCGCGATCGTTGCACGCCGCCAATCCCAAACAGGTAATGATGATGACCAGGACACGGGCCCCAGCCAGGTACAGAGTGTTCATATCAATTGTCCCGAGCGTAAAAAATCAAGTAAGCCGCCGGCGAAACATCCAATAAGCCAACAGCAGCGAAACGCCTACCCAGAGCAGCAGACAGAGCCATAGCAACGAAGTCGGCACGGGTAAATCGCTGCTCAATGCCATAAGGCCGACGGCATTGCCGCTGCCCTCGAAACCGGAGAGGTTGATCAAGCGGTAGACATCGGTCGGGTTGAGCAGCAGCAACCACGGCAATAGATCCGGGTTGAACGTGCCTTTGCTGAGCACCAGCAACGCCAGCAGCGCCAGATCGAATACCAGCACGAAGAGAAACCACACGCCCAAGGCCATTCCGGCTGCGCTGGATTTTTCGCTGGCCTTGCTGCTCAGCACGTAAGCCAGCGCCAGAAACACCCAGCCCAGTAGCGTGGAAGACACCATGAAGCGGCCAAACGCCCAGAGCAGCATTCCCAAATCAACATCATCGACCAGCAAGGCAATGGCCACGGCGGCACAGCCAAATCCGATCAGCGTGGCCAGCGCCAGGATCAGACCGTGACCGACAAACTTGCCCAACAGGATTTGTCCACGCCCCAAGGGGTAGGTCAGCAACAGCATCAGCGTTCCGCCCTCGTCCTCGCCGACGATCGCGTCATAGGCCAACAGCAAGGCAATCAGCGGCATCAGGAACGTCGCCAGGCTGGCGAGGCTGGCGATGGTGGCCGGAATGGAAGTGAAGCCCACTTGCCCGGACGCCGCCGCGCCGAGCCAGGCGATACCCACCGCCAGAATGGCGAACAACAAACTGATTGCTAGCAGCCAGCGATTGCGCAGCCCGTCGCTGAACTCCTTACCGGCGATACTCCAGATCTGCATCATGGCTGGGTGCCTTCTGTGCCGGTGGTCGCACGACTCATGTAGTAGCCGTAGAGGTCTTCGAGGGACGGTTGCAGTATCTCGATGTCCTGCGGTTGATCCTCGTGGAACAACTGGCGCAGCAGATCAACTTTGTGGCCATTGACAGCCATCACCTCGACCCCGTTGCCGCCCATGGCCGTAGCGATGTGCCCGGCGGCATTCCAGCGCTGCAACCATTGCTCGCGTCGGCAAAGACCACTGGCCCGGATCCGCACCGGCAAGTCGGCGTCTTCACGCAGTCTGGACAGACTTCCGATCGCCTGTAAGCAGCCATTGGCCAGGATGGCCGCACGGTTGATATGCGCTTCGACGCCTGCCAGCACATGGGAGCAAAGGATGATACTCGCGCCCTGTTGGCGCAGACGGTCGATCAACAGGTAAAGATCCTGGGTAGCAATCGGGTCCAGCCCCACCGTCGGTTCGTCCAACAGCAAAAGGCGCGGCTCGCCGAGCACCGCCTGAGCCAGGCCCAGACGCTGACGCATGCCCTTGGAATAGGTTTTCACCCGACGGTCTGCGGCCCCCGCAAGCCCGACCTGCTCGAGCAATTCGTCCACTTGCGTCAGGGCGGCTCCTTTGAGACGGGCGAAATACCGCAGGGTTTCGCGGCCACTGAGTTGCGGGTAGAACGTCACGTTTTCCGGCAGGTAACCAAGTTGGCGACGCACGTCGGCTTGTGCGGGTCGGCAGCCGAGTACATGCACCTGGCCGGCGCTGGCCTTGAGCAGGCCAAGGATCAATTTCATCACCGTGGTCTTGCCCGCACCGTTGTGGCCAAACAAGCCCAGCACCTCGCCTTCACCCAAACTCAGGGTCAGATCGTGCAGCACGGTCATGCTGCCGTAACGCTGGCTTACCCCTTCGATCTCGACGGCGTTCATAAGGTCGGCCGCTGTGTTTGGGGCATCGTCGGAAGGTTCATCAGCGGGAAACTGTCTTTGACCCCCGGCGATTTTGTCACGGGGAAACTGCTCTGAACCCAACGCAGTAATTGAATACTCGGGCTATTCATCAACAGACGGACCTGCGGGTACAGCCACAGCAGACGGTCGACGTTGTCGTTGGGTTCGTAGATCACGTCGCCCACCGCATCGTTATTGCGATCCCAACCCAGGTAATCGCTCCAATAATTGCCCTGTCCCTCGGCCGACCATTCCTGCAAGCGGGTGGCGACGTATTTGACTTGCTGCTGATTGTCGACGAAGGCGTTGCTGGCGATTCGGTTGTCTTCGGAGCCTGCAGTGAGGTGAATGCCCACGGCACTGCGCTCGAAGTGGTTGTGTTCGATGACATTGAACAGCGAGTTGTAGATAAACAGCGCCTTGCCCTCGGCACCGCTGACCATACCGCCATCGGCGGAGCCGCTGCGCACGTCGCTGACGAAGTTGTCGCGCAGCTCGGAATAGGTGATGTAGTTCATCAGGATGCCATAGCTCTCGTCCTGCTCGGAACGGTTGCCAATCACCGTCAGCTTGCGGCTCTGCATCAAGGCATAGCCGGTGCGTGTCCGGCGGGTGGTGTTGCCGAGCAACTGGTTGTCGTTGGCGTACATGTAGTGCACGCCATAGCGCAGGTCTTCCAAAGTATTGCCCTGCAGCAGGTTGCCGTTCGAGGTGTCGATGTAGATCCCGTCGCGGGTCTGTCGCACGTGATTACCGATCACCTTGGCGCCGTGCACGGCATACAGATGAATCCCATTGCCGCGATCCTGGGAGCGAATGCTCGGGTCGCCTTCGATATCGTTGTCAATCAGGCTGACGTCGTGGGTGCTGTCCACCCAGATGCCGAAGCCTGGTCCTTTCATGCGGTTGTTGCGTATCACCGCACCCCGGGCTTTGGGACCGATGAAAATCGCTGAGTTCATGGCCGTCATGTCGCGCCCCCAGTCAAGCAATGTGCAGCCCTCGATCCGAACGTCGGGAGCGCTGATGAACACAGCGTTGCCCTGCCCCTGCGCATTGATGACCGCACCTTTCTCGCAATCAATCTGCATCGGCTGATCGATAGTGAACTGCCCCGGGTACTCTCCGGCCGGCAACTTCCAGTGGTGATCACCATCGGGTTGCAGGGGCAGCTCGGTGATGGGCCGTGGCGACGCCTGGGCAAATGCCGATAGAAACACCAACACAAAAAGTGCCATGCCGTGTAATGAGTCATTTGTCAGGGGTTTGAACACTGCGTTTACCTTTTTGCGGCCCTGATGCGACCAGCCCTCAAGCCTTCTCGACCAGCATCCGGCCGACCATTTCCATGTGCAGCGCATGGCAGAACCAGCTGCAGTAATACCAGTGCAACCCCGGCTTGTCGGCGACGAAGGTGATCGAGGATGTCTGCTGTGGGCTGATCTCCATGCTCACACCGTGGTTGGTCATGACGAAGCCGTGACTCACGTCTTCCACCTTATCGATGTTGGTGATGGTCACGGTGACCTCATCACCCTGCTTGACGGTGAACTCAGTGACACCGTAGACCGGGGCCATCGAGGTCATGTAGACGCGCACTTTCTTGCCGTCGTGGATGACCTTGTTGTCGGTCTCCAGCTTGATCCCGTCTTTGGCGGCGATCGCCACGGTCTCGGCGAAAAACGGGTCGTCACGGTCCCAAATCTTTTTGGTCCGGATCTGGTCACGACGGGCCATGACGCAATCGTGGGGTTCGGCAAAGGCCGGGCCGTCGTGCACCAGTTTCATCTCGTCGCCGGAAATATCGATCAACTGGTCGTTCTCCGGGTGCAGCGGACCGGTCGACAGGAAGCGGTCCTTGGAAAACTTGCTGAGCACCACCAGCCACTGGCCGTCGGCTTCACTGGTTTCGGTCAGCGAGGCATGGTTGTGGCCCGGCTGATAGTGCACGTCGAGTTTCTGCTTGATGCAGTTGACCTTCTCGCCGCCGTAGGCGCGAACGGCTTCATCGATGTTCCACTTCACCACCTGGCTGTCGATGAACAGTGTGGTGTAGGCATGACCGCGCCCGTCGTAGGTGGTGTGAAGCGGCCCGAGCCCCAGTTCCGGCTCGCCGACCACCACGTCGCGCGGGTCCTTGAATTTGTCGTCGAACAGATCATCCAGTTTGGCGGTGGCTATGATCGTGCAGGTCGGTGAGAGTTTGCCAGCGGCAATGAAGTACTTGCCATCGGGCGTCATATTGATCCCGTGAGGGTTCTTCGGCACCGGGATATAGCGCGTGAACTCGCTGTCCTTGCCCTCAGTTCTACGACCATCGACCACCGGTGACTTGGCGTCACCCAGGGTGATGAACTTGCCGGCCTTGATAGCCGCTTCGATGCGCGGGATGTTAAACACCACCACCCAGTCGCGCTCGTTACGCATCATGCCGCCCAGGTCGTAGGCCTTCTCGGAGTTGTAGCAGGTCGACGCTGCGTACTTGCCAGTGTAGTCAGCGTCGGTGTTATCGAGGTTGCCCTCGACGATCACCTGAAAGGCCATCTCCATTTTTTCGGCATCAATGACGTTGAACATGGTGTAGCTGTTCTTGTCCTGCAGGTCGAAGGTGCTGCCGTCATTGGGGTGCGGAATGACAAACTCGGAATTGGCAAACACGTATTTGGTGTGCGGCATTTTCTGCAGGCGCAACCCATGAATGGTCTGCACGTTCGGCACGGTGAGCATCTTGTCGCACTTCATGATGTCCAGACGGATACGCGCAACGCGGCTGTTGGCCTTGTCATTGATGAACAGGTACTTGCCGTCGTACTTGCCGTCGGTCATGGACAAATGCGGGTGGTGGCAGTCGCCATTCTGGAAGTGGGCGCTGTCGCCCATGACCCGTTTGCTTTCGTTGGTCAGGCCCCAGCCGGTAGCGGAATCGACGTTGAACACCGGGATGCGCAACAACTCACGCATGGATGGAACGCCCATGATCCGCACTTCACCCTGATGGCCGCCGCTCCAGAAACCGTAGTACTGATCCAGCTCGCCCGGCCCTACATGAATTTTTGACTGCGCGTCCTTGGCCGCCGCGGCCCAGGACTCACGAGTGAATACCGCGCTACCCAACGCCGTGCCACCCGCCAGCGCGGCACCTGTCAGGGCTGAGACGCCAAGAAAACCGCGTCGGTTAAGGCCAGCGCCAATCACTGGTTCATGATCGTTTTTCGACTTTTTATCGCTCATGGGTTTTGCTCCATCGGGGGCAGATATGAGAAAGCTCGGTCAATCGATGCGTGTCCGGGTCAGGGCTCGAACACTTGCACCACCGGAATCAACTCGGCGTGCTCTGGCACGGGTGCGGGCTTGTCCCGCGTCTTACGCTTGTTCTTGAGCACCAGCGGCGGGCATTTGTTTTCGTTGTGGTAGGTCATCTGGCAATCGAGGCAGTAATGGCACTCGTTGCCGTTGATGTGACCATCCGGGTGGATCGCCTGGATCTCACATTCCTTGGCGCACAGCTGGCAGGGGGTGCCGCATTCTTTCCGGCGTTTGAGCCAGTCGAACAGACGCAGCTTGCTGGGGATAGCCAGCGCGGCACCCAACGGGCAGACGTAGCGGCAATAGACTTTGCGCGTGAAGATGTTGATGACCAGCAACGCCACCGCATAGGCCACGAACCACCACTGGCGATCGAACTTGAGGGTGATGGCGGTCTTGAAGGGTTCCACTTCGGCAAATTGCTCGGCGGTAGTCATCGACTCAAGCGAGATGCCGAACAGCACCAGCAGAATGATGTACTTCACGGCCCACAAGCGTTCATGCAATGCGAAGGGCAATTCAAATTGCGGAACCTTGAGTTTGCGCGAAGCTTCGTTGATCAACTCCTGCAAGGCGCCGAAGGGACACAACCAGCCACAGAACACTCCTCGCCCCCAGAGCAGAATACTGGCGGCGGTGAATGTCCAGAGGATGAAAACAATCGGGTCAGTGAGAAACAGTTCCCAGCGGAAGTTCTCAAACAGGGCATGGGCGAAGGTCAGGACATTGACCACCGAGATCTGCCCCAGGGCATACCAGCCGATGAACACCACGGTGAAAACCAAATAGACGCGACGCAGCCAGTGGAGAAAGCGCGGGTATTGGGTGAAGGTATCCTGCAGGAACAAAATCACCATCAACACAGCAAGGGCCGTGCAAAGGATCCCGATCTGAAACGCTTTCTGGTACCAGATATTGACCCACGTCGGTCTGTTGGCAACCTCGATGGCGGCCAGTTCTTCGGCGCTAGGCGGTGGACGCAAAAGGTATGGCTCGGGCAACTGGTAAGACAGCTCGAAGCTACTGAACACACCGCTCACCGCGCCGATCTGGCGACGCACCAGTAACTCCAGGGACCAGGGCGATCCTGGGTCGAACCGGGCCGGCTCGCGCACAATGAAAATCGACATTTCGGTGAATTCCGGCATGCCCTTGGCAAAGACATCGGAGAGCCGCTGATGGTCCATGTCGCGGAAGCTGATGATGTTGCCGAACTGGCGTAATTGCACCCGATCGAAGATCCCGCCGCGCACATACCCCGAGCCTTTATAGGAATACAGGCCACGCCCCAGCACCGCGATGGCCTGCTCGCCGGGCTTGAGATCTTGCATGAGGAAACGGTATTGATTGTCGCCCAGCAGCGCGCGGCCGATGGTCGGCGGGTTCAAGTCGGCGGTGTAGAGCTCGATAAAGGTCTCATCAACCTGATCGGCGCTGGCGTTGTCGACGCCTTCGGCTTCGGTGCCCTTGAAGGCAGCGTCGACCTGGCCACGGGTCAGGTTCAAGCGGCGGATGGCGCCGTTGCCCGTCAGTTGCTCCCAAGTGGCGGGTTCGTAAAAGTCCTGGCGCACGGTGGCGGGCTTCTGTGTTGCGCCACCCTTGTCCTCAATAAGCTTCAGCGATACGGCCACCTTGTGCGCAGCGCGCATGATGATCTCATTGACCACCATGACGGTGACCGTCGCTCCAGAGATCCCATCGACTGTCACCGCCTCTGGATCACTGGAGTGACCGACGACCACCCTTCGGTCGGCCTTGATCCCTTTGTATTTGGCATCAAAGGCATGAAGCTTTTCCACGGGAATGCCGATCAGCAGAATCGGCTCATGGTGTTCCAGCACGTAGGCATCCTGGATGACACCGTGGGTATCGAGGATGACCTGCATGTTAATCGGCTTGCCCGAGTAGGCTGGAATATCCACCACGTCCTGACTCTGGAACACATAACCAAGCACCTCTTTGCCGGTGCCGATGGTGCGAACCTTGAACTCGCCTGTCGGCTCGGAAAGCTTATCACTGCCAGGAAATATGGCGTCTACACGCTGCTGCTCGAGCCCGCCGTAGTCCTTCGCCTGTAATCCGGAAAACCCACCTAACACCAGGCACAACAAAATGATCAGCCCATATTTTAATGGACGCCGGACACCGGGCAGTGAGAACTTGGAAGCATGCATGCGTTCGCTGAGCGATCGACCTCTGACGAATGACCCGCCGAGTAACGATTATGCTCCATCGCCTCTTAATTAAGATTATGTAATCAACACTCCTCCTTACTCACGGACATTGCAAATCATATTCTATAAGCGGGTCAAAACAACTTTCAGCACCAATGGTTCAATATTTATTTAAGGAAGGAAGGCCATCCAGTAGACAAATAATCATCTTCAAATAGGTCGGTATATTTTTAGTCATTCCACATGCCTGATTTTCATCGAGTTTTCGTCTAAAACACAGACCTGAATAAATTATTTTCTTGACTATAAACTGGAATTTCCGAATCACCCCCCCCTTGCGAATACAATTTCAGGCGAAGGACCATCAATCGATGGTGAAGCGCTTGACCTTTCGCCTAAGCGTTTCTAGGAGACAGTAAACGAAGTCGATTACTCATTGTCATATTTAGCACTATTGGTATTTTGGACCCAGACTAATGTTCGAACTTCCAGTAATTTATACAATAGGCCATTCCACCAGAACCCTATCTGAGTTCATTGAACTACTTCAGGCCGAACATATTGAATGGCTCGCGGATATTCGTACCGCGCCCCTATCGCGAACTAACCCTCAATTCAATTTCAATACATTACCGCAAGCGCTTGCTGCGCAAAACATCGATTATATACAACTGGCCAAACTTGGCGGATTACGAAAAAAATCAAAAACTGTGGCGCCAGTTATTAATGGATTCTGGATCAACCAAAGTTTTCACAACTATGCTGATTATGCATTGTCTAATGAATTTGAATCGGGACTATCACAATTGTTAGCGCTCAGTCAGAACCAGCAGTGCGCGATCATGTGTGCGGAGGCCGTCTGGTGGCGTTGCCATCGTCGGATTGTTGCTGACTACCTTATCCACCGCGGCCGGATAGTCGTTCATTTGATGGGCCGGACCATAGCTAAATCAGCAACATTGAGTAAGGCTGCTACCCCTATGGGGCATTCTCTTGTCTACCCGGCGCAGACCTGTCGGATGAGGTGCTCCTGACATGGAGGTTAACGGCGCGCTCATGTCCCGGACAGTTTTCGAAATCTCACCGCACGGTCGACGCTGTCGACCATTTGGGAGGCAGCATGAATCGTCAGCGGGTGCTGGGTGAAACCCGGTCTTGGTGTGATGTAGCTAGCCATTTCGCGCGCGACAGCAATCTGTTGATCCGACCCTTGGGCGAGCAAAGCGATCACCAGATTTTCCAACGCAATCACACGGACACGAAGATGTACCAGTTCGGCATTCGACAATTCAGGAATATCACTAGCCCTTTGGGTAAGGAGGCCTTCTGCTAAATCTTCATTGTCCCATTTTGAAAGCGTCGTCTGGAGTCGTTGGGAAGCAACTGACGAGATGGTCTTTTCTTCAGGCATAAGAGAATTCCCTAAAAGGAGGTAGATGTCGGATCGCTTGAGACAACTTAAACGATGATAACCGGATGATCTATCAATGATGTTGAACGAGCCCCATGAAAGACAGGACACCGTTTCCCCCTTACGAGAAGGGGTAGGCAAACGGTTATGTTTATGACTAATAGCAACGATAAGAGTGGTGAGCTTTTGGGTCAGGAGCGGCGGCGCCGCTGGAGCTCAGAGCAAAAAATGGCAATGGTTCGCGAGAGCCTTGAGCCAGGACAAAGCGTTTCGGTGGTGGCTCGGCGTAACGGCATCAATGCCAACCAGCTGTTCCTGTGGCGCAAGCTTTACCAGGACGGCAGTTTGTCGGCGGTCAGTGCCGGTGAAGCTGTGGTGCCTGCCTCCGAGCTGAGCGATGCGCTCAAGCAGATCCGTGAACTGCAACGGATGCTGGGCAAGAAAACAATGGAAGCAGAGATCCTCAAAGAGGCCGTGGAGATCGCCCGGTCGCGAAAATGGATTGCGCACTCACCCTTGTTGCGGGGGGACAACCAGTGAAACTGGTCAGTAGATGTCTCGGTGTAGCACGCTCGCAATTAACGGTTCGAATCAAGCAATCGGTATCGCCCAAAGTACGGCGAAGCAGGCCTGTGGACGATGCTGATCTGGTGGTTGAAATCCAGTAACAGGTCAGCGAACTGCCCAGCTATGGCTACCGTCGGGTCTGGGGATTACTGCGTCGCGCCCGTGAAACCCAGTCGCTACCGGAGATCAATGTGAAGCAGGTTTACCGGGTCATGCGCGATCATAACTTGCTGCTTGAACGCCGAATCAAACATCCCGGCGTGCCACGTCGGCACGAAGGCCGTATTGCGGTGAAAACCAACGATACGCGTTGGTGCTCGGACGGCTTTGAGTTCCGCTGCGAGGACGGCGCGAAACTGAGCGTGACATCCGCGACTTGATGCTGGAAAGCGTAGAAAAGCGCTTTGGCGATCAACTGCCCATAACTCCTGTGCAATGGCTAAGCGATAACGGCTCGGCGTACACCGCCGAACAGACACGCCTGTTTGCTCGACAGATCGGTTTGCAGCCGGTGACCACTCCGGTACGCAGCCCCCAGAGCAACGGCATGGCCGAGAGCTTCGTGAAAACGATCAAGCGCGATTAAGTGGCGCATATGCCCAAACCGGATCGGGAAACAGCGTTGCGCAACCTGGCAATTGCCTTTGAACATTACAACGAGCAGCATCCGCACAGCGCTTTGAAATATCGCTCGCCAAGGGAGTTCAGGTGCTTGGCGGCGGCATCAATTTAACAGAGAGTTGGTGTCCGGTTTTGTAGGGGCAAGTCCAGCCATCAACCTAGCTGGTGAGAAGGGCTAAACCGAAAGGCAGGATATTGTATTCTCTTTGTGCAAGATGACTGCTCATAAAAACAATATAAATCATATGATTAAAAATTGAATGGCCTAATTTTCAGTTATTTCGACATGACCCCCGGTAGAGATCACCATACTTTTTGGTTGAGGTGATACGTCATCTATCGCTGGTCAGCTCGAATGCAAACAAGTGGTCAGTGGGAAAGCAAACGACAGCCTGCCCGACTGGCATCGGAACTGTGGCCTTTACCGGCATTGCAGCTTACAAATGTTAGTTGAGCACTGGAGGCGTCGGAATATCCCTAGCATTGGTACTGCGCCCCCATGTCAAAGTCACTCATCGAGTACCAATCGTCCAGCCATGCACGCACAAGCTATCAGTCGAGAAGTCATATTGACTATTTGCTTGTCATTATGACCTTTTTATAATCAGGTCATAATGACCATGCAATTTCCTAAGTAATTGAAATCAATCGATAAAATTATTGGCCCGTTTTGTGTATTGAATAACGAACTTAACGCAAATCCCAAAGGGACAATGTCATGACTCGTTCAATCGCGCTCGGTTTTACCCTGTGTACACTGCTGTCTCCGCTATGCCAGGCAGACCAGATAATCCGTGAAGTCCCCGACACAACCGCTGGCAAGGGTTTCGGCGCCTTGGCCGGAATGATGGTTGGCGCGGCAGGCGGCCCGATTGGTGCATTAGTCGGCGCAGCTGGGGGTTTTTTCGCAGGCAGTGCGGTGCAAGTAGGCATTGGCAAATCTGAAACCGCTTATGACGTGAAAAACGCCCAAGGTGAGATTAGTACGGTGCGCTCACCCAATGCGAGTTTTGAAGTCGGGCAGCAGGTCACGCGTAAAGGTGCGCGACTGGTGGCATCTGAGGAGTAAGAAGCTGAAACAGTTTCATGCAACTAATAGAACCGTTTTTTAGGCTCGCTTGCGGGCCTTTTTTAAATCCCTTTTTGAAATTTATTATTAACGAGTTCGATGATTGATCAGCTTTCTTATAGATCCCCACCACTCGATGTTCTTCCCCCCATGGCTTGCCCGGTCAACCCTGAGGTATGATCCTCTTTGTCGTCGATTAGCCCTTCTGCGCTACGCAAAAATCGACCACATACAAATACCGGAGCTTGATGAGTTTCGAAAATAACCGCGCACTAAACATCAAGGTATTTTGGATCAACCAAAGTTTCCATAACTATACCGATTATGCGTTGCCCGAAGAGTTTGAACATGGATTTTTACAGTTGTCGGTACCCAGTCAGGACCAGCGATGCGCGCTCATATATTCGGAAGCCGTTTTGTGGCGTTGCCATCGTAGAATTGTAGTTGACAACCTTCTCCATCGCGGCAGGAAGTTGTACATTTGATGGGCCGAGTCAAAATCAAAGCCGAACCCAGAACGTTGACCGGGCCGCGACTCCTTTGGGGGATTCGCTTGTCCCCATCGGCAACTGGCGGATGATAAGGTGTCCGGCAGGTACGTCGATGGCGGGCTCACAACTCGGACAGTTTCGAAATCGCACCACACGATCGACGCCATCGATCATTTTGGAGGCCGTATAAATCGTCAGGAGATGCAGAAGCCCGGTCTTGGATTTTCGGTCAAGCCGAAGTATGTCTAAAGCTGATGCTTGAACGTAACAACCAGCTGTTCAGCGAAGCACATAGCTTGAGCTGCGCCGCCCTTGATTTTCTCGATAGGCTCTATCTGGATTGGAAGTTTTCAGCCAGTATCATGAGAAGAGACGAAATACCGACCTCAAATATCATGACGCCATCGAGCACTTATGGTTGATCATGACTGAATACTATGCGCCTCCGTCCTCAATAGAGATACGCTGATCATTTGCTTCGCCTCGATTATTTCAATCTATTCTGTATGATGGCCACTACGACTGGTTCAAATTTTATTTGATTTCTTGACAGTTATGCGAACTCTACTACCCTCAAGATCATTCAATTTCCCAACTTGAACCACGGCACTCAAATATGCAGCGCTTGGTATCGTTAATAATTAGTGCCTGTTCTCGGCTATTTGAATCCTGACCTCAGGCAATCGTCAGGGCAGCAGAAGTCGAGGTCGCCCGCCTCGTTCTGAGCAGCGCAAAGCCGCTGTGCATGCGCCTAACGCTCTTCCTGTTGATTAATACCCACCCGGCAGAGCGCTTGTCCGGGAACTTTCCACCTGCACTTTCTACTCGGGAGGCAGCCGTGCAAAAAGCTTTGAAGATAGTCAGCTATGCCGTGCTCGTGCTGATGGCCAGCGCGGTCGTTTATGCCAGCGTTATAGGCATCACCTACTGGACTGGTATCGGCGTCTAGGGAGGTCGCAATGAACAAACGCCAGACACGCTCGTTCGCACTGATATCGACGGCCATCGCCGCCGTGGTGTTTCTCGGCATGACGGTTGATAGTCACCGCCAGTTTCCAAAATTGACCAACGCTCAACAGATCACGCCAGAGGTCACTCGCGGCAAGGATGTATGGCATGAATACAATTGCATCAATTGCCATACGTTGTTTGGTGAAGGCGCGTATTACGCTCCGGACCTGACGAAAATCACCCAGCTGCGCGGCGCACCTTATCTCACCGCGTTCCTCAAAGACCCCTCAAAGTTTTATGACGAGCAACGCCATCGCCGGTTGATGCCGAATCTGAATCTCAATGACGAAGAAATCGCGGCGTTAATCGCCTTTATGGATTGGGTGAGCAAGGTCGACAATCAAGGTTGGCCACCAAGGCCGATTCTGGTGACCGGCACGTCAATTCCCGGCATGGACTTAACCGTTGCGCAACAGAATGTCGCCGGTGGCAACCAGCCACCCGCCGCACGCCCGGTGTCCGACAAGGAAGACCCGATTGCCCTGGGTGAGGCGCTGTTTCGAACCACGGCCACACCGGTGTGCAGCGCTTGCCATTCGATTGCACCGGGGGTCAATCTCGCCGGACCGACACTGGCCGGGTTGGCTGCTCGGGCCAAACAGGTCATGGCCTCGCCTGACTACAAGGGCGAGGCCAAGGACGTCGAAGGCTTCATCCGCGAGTCCATCGTCACGCCAAGCGCCTACCTGCATCCGGGCGACATGTATTCCGCCAATGGCATGTCTTTCATGCCGGACACCTTCGCCAAATCGCTAACGCCCGAACAGATCGATCAACTGGTCGCCTATCTGGCGTCGTTCCAGTAATCAAAGGGGATGACCATGCGTTACAGATCTCAATCCGTCGCTTACTGGTACTTCGCCGTTGCCATGGCACTATTCGGTCTGCAACTGGTATTCGGCTTGCTCTCGGCGGCCAAATACCTCGGACCGGATCCCCTGCTGGACGTGTTGCCCTTTGATGTCACCAAGGCGATACACACCAATCTGTTGATCGTCTGGGTGCTGACCGGATTCATGGGGGCAACCTACTGGATGGTGCCCGACGAGTCCCGTGGCGAGTTGCACAGCACCAAACTGGCCTATATCCAGCTCGGGTTGTGGACGGCCATGGGCGTCACCGCCGTGCTGGGCTACCTGTTCGGTTACGGCACCGGGAACAAATTGCTCGAACAACCGCTGCCGCACAAGATCGTGATCGTGATCTGCATGCTGATGTTTCTCTACAACATCGGCATGACCATCAAGAAAGCCGGGCGTTTCACTGCCACCGAAGGCGTTCTTTTGTTGGGTTTGGCCAGTGCCGCTGTGCTTTATTTGCCGGCGCTGCTGCATTATGAAAACTACGTGGTGTCGATCTACTACCGCTGGTGGACGATTCACCTGTGGGTCGAAGGTGTCTGGGAAATGATCCAGGGCGGCTTTCTGGCCTATCTGCTGATCAGGCTGTCCGGCGCTGATCGCGAGGTCATGGAGAAGTGGCTGTACGTCATTGTCGGCCTGGTGTTCATTGCCGGCATCCTTGGCACCGCCCACCACTATTACTGGATCGGCGTCCCCCATTACTGGCTTCCATTGGGCGGCTTCTTCAGTGCACTTGAGCCTATGGCGCTAGTCGGCATGGCGATCTATGCCTACAACGCAATGCGCCGCTCCGGCCTCTCTCATCCCAATAAACTGGCCTTGCACTGGACCATAGGCAGCGCCCTGTTCACCATGTTTGGCGCCGGCCTCCTGGGTCTGGCCCACACCTTTCCCGACGTCAACAAATGGACCCATGGCACCCTGATCACCGCCATGCACGGCCATGCGGCCTTTTATGGAGCCTACGTCATGATTGTCCTGGCGATGATCACCTATGCGCTGCCAGGCATGACCCGTCGTCCCGTGGAAGAAAGCAGTATCGGTTATTGGGCATTTTGGCTGCAGTTGGGAGGGATGTTCGGCATGACCCTGTCATTTGCCACTGCGGGCATTGCTCAGGTGTACCTTGAACGCATTCTCGGCATGGGCTATCTGGATGTGCAGTTGAAGATTCAGGTGCATTTCCTGATGCTGGTGGCGACGGCGTCGATGTTCAGCCTGGGTGTCGGGCTGTTTATCTTCGATTTTTTCCGCCATGCGCCGCAATTCAATGTCGATGAAGCCGATCCGGTTCTGGACGCGCCTCGTGCGTCGGGCGCAGCGTTGTGATGGATCGTTCGCGAATGCAGCAGAACCTGTCGGCCGCAGAATCCGCGCTGCTGCAAGCTGAACCCTATTACCAGCCCAGCGGCGCCGAGGTGGCGATCTTCGAGCAATGCCATGCACAGCAACTGGCAGTCATGCTCAAAGGACCCACCGGGTGTGGCAAGACCCGTTTTGTCGAACACATGGCTTGGCGTCTGAAGCGCCCGCTGATCACTATTTCCTGCCATGACGACTTGAGTGCCAGCGACCTGGTCGGGCGTTTCCTGATCGGTCACCAAGGCACCCACTGGACGGAAGGCCCGCTGACCCGAGCCGTGCGCGAAGGCGCGATCTGTTATCTGGACGAGGTGGTCGAAGCGCGGCAAGACACCATTGTCGTCTTGCACCCGCTGACCGACCACCGACGCATTCTGCCCCTGGACAAAATCGGCGAGATCGTCGAAGCCTCGCCACACTTTCAATTGGTGGTGTCCTACAACCCCGGCTACCAACGGATTCTCAAGGACTTGAAGCCGAGTACCCGACAGCGCTTTGTGGCGCTGGATTTTGACTTCCCGCCGGCCGAGCGCGAAATGGCCATCGTTATCCATGAAGGTGGAACCGACTACGCCACCGCCCACGCCCTGGTCACCCTCGCCCAGCGGCTACGCGCCTTGCAGGATCGAGGCCTGGCGGAAGTCCCCAGTACCCGTCTGCTGATTGCCACTGCGCGACTGATTACCAGCGGCATTGCTGCGCCCATCGCCTGCCGGGTTGCGCTGATCTCGCCGCTATCCGATGACGCGGTGCTGGTCGCTGCCATGCGCGACCTCGTCGACCTGTCGTTTATCTAGATGGCCGAAGCCGAGGACGTCATCACCGATGTCGCACGCCACGCGACAGTGTATGCACAGGCGTTGTGGCGTCGTCACCTGGCCCCTTCGGACACTGCAAAAATCGTCACCCTTGGGGATGTTGCACAACACCTCGATCTGCTGATCAAGGCGGTGTTTAACACCCATTATTCGCTGCGCGTTGCGCAACCACCCTCGCCGCCCACGCTACTGAAAAAGCTTTTGCTACGTAACGAAAAACCGTGTGGGCAAAGCGCCATCCCGGCGACCGACGGCGTGTCCTTATGGCTGCCGGCGCACCTGGGCAGCGGCGAAAGTCCGCTGACGCTGGAACGTTATAGAACGCTGGCCTTGCAACAGGCTATGCGCGCCCGACGAGGCAGTGCCAACGCCCTGTCAGCCCTCGACAACCCAATGCAGCGTAGCGTCTATCGGCTCCTCGAAGCCTGGGCGGCTGATGCGGATCTGATACGCCTGTTACCGGGGTTGGCGCCATCAATTCGTGGCTTGCGCCAACATGCCCTGGCGACCCGTCCACCGCTTCACGCCTTTTCCAAACAGCGACAACCCCTGGAAACCTTCCTTCGGTTACTGCTGAGCAGCGAAGTTGGCGCGCCTCTGGAAGGGCTGGCGATCCCCACCGAAACGGCCGACTCGCTGCAACTATCAGAAACCCTCGCGCAACGTCTCCAGTGCGCCGAAGCGTCTCACGGGCTCGGCGCTCATCTGCTGTTTCTCGATGCCTGGACCGGCGACCTGCGCGAGCCACCGGCGGGCCAGAAGGTGTCGCCCCTGCCCGGTGAAATCGACAACGAAGACGCCCTGCCACGCAGTGCCCGCCTCACACGTCAGCCCACTGCGCGCAAGGCCTGTGCCGACGAGGACGACGAGCGGGAACAAGGCATGTGGATGGTGCAACCCGCCGAACCGCTGGAAAAAGCCGAAGACCCTATGGGCATGCAACGCCCGACCGACCGGGATACTGATACCCCGGCGGCTGATTTCGCCGAGTCATTGTCCGAACTCAACGAAGCCCGACTGGTGGTCACGGCAGGCCGACCGAAAGAAGTGTTGCTGTCTGACGACCCGCCACAGACCCGGGTCCAGCGCGCTGCACAGGACATTCCCCGCAACGCAATCAGCTACCCCGAGTGGGATTACCGCCGCCAGATCTACCATGATCCGGGTACCACCCTGCAACTGTGTCCCGCCCAGGATGGCCCGCAGCAGTGGGTCGATCGAACCCTCGAGACTCACCGCCCGGTGCTCGATGCCATCCGCCGGCAATTCGAATGCCTGCGGGCGCAGCGTGTCAGGCTGCGCAAACAATGGGAGGGCGACGATATCGATCTGGAGGCGTATATCGACGGTTGCGCCGAGGCCCGCGCCGGCCTGAGCATGCCGCAGGCGCTGTATCAAACCCAGCGTCGTGGCCGACGCGACATGGCGATCATGTTGCTGATCGACGTCAGCGGCTCCACTGACAGCTGGCTGTCCAACCATCGCCGGGTCATTGATGTCGAGCGCGAGGCATTGCTGCTGGTCTGTCTGGCGCTGGAGAGCCTGGGCGAGCCCTATAGCGTGCTGGCGTTTTCCGGCGAAGGGCCGCAGCGGGTCACAATCCGCACCCTGAAAGCATTCGATGAGCGCTACAGCGATGAAGTCGGTCGGCGCATTGCCGCCCTCGAGCCGGAACGCTATACCCGGGCCGGCGCCGCCCTGCGCCACGCCAGCACATTGCTGATGCGCGAAGCCGCCACGCACCGTCTTTTGTTACTGCTCTCCGACGGCAAGCCGAACGATGTTGACCAGTACGAAGGCCGCTATGGTGTCGAAGACATGCGTCAGGCCGTGACCGAAGCCAAGCTCCAAGGCATCTATCCGTTCTGTTTGACCATCGACCGCCAGGCGGCGAATTACCTGCCGGCGGTATTCGGCTCGCGGCAATATGCCTTGCTGCACAGACCAGAGTTGCTGCCCAGTGTGCTGCTGGACTGGATCAGACGACTGGTATCAGCGTGAACTAGAGCCGCCCCGCCAAGACTTTTTCGCGGCACGCGGTTTTCGGCTCATTACTGAGTTTCCCGCCAGTGGGGCGATGACTTCAATGACGAGAACAATCTCGACGTCGGGGCATCCCGCATACCTCGGAGCAAAACTTTCCAAGGCAATGCGCAGCCCCCATTTCATCCGAGAGTTTGCTCTATTGTTGCCGGTGCTCTATCGCCATTGCTGGCGAATATCTATCTTCACTCCGTGCTGGTTCTGTGGACAAGGCAGTGGCGCGAGCAACATGCCCGTGGCGATGTGATCGTTGTTCGCTACGCGGATGACAGCGTGGTGGGCTTCAGGACGCAATGGCAGACTCAGCAGTTGGTGGGTTCCAAATACTGCGCCTGACGGTCAAGAATCGAATGCGTGCGACGCTGCTGGCTATTCGGGATGAGCTGAAGCGCCGGTGTCATGAACCCCTCCGGGCTCAAGGGCAGTGGCTCACTCGGGGGTGAGTGGTTACTTCAATTACCACGCGGTGTCAGGAAACATAAAGCTGTTGAGTGGCTTCAGGAAGGCCGCATGAGTCATTTGCGCACAGTTAGATGAGGCCGCGAACGTGTTACAAAAGCCTTACGGTCTGAGAAAATTCGGGGCTACGTTGAGCACCGAAAACACGATCGAAAGGATGGGGCGTTCTCTGCCGATCGTCACTACCGCGTGTGCCGGTCAAGTCGAATGCAACAGTTGGTCAGCACGAATGCAATTGACCAGTCAGTGGCAATGCGAATGGATGGTCAAGTCAATGCAATTACGCGCCTGGCTAACGCCCCTCTGAGAGGCCACCCGCTGATACCCATCAACTGCCGCCAGACGTAATCGCCGGTCAGGTTGATGTGCTCCCATCCCCGCGGCGACAGGTGTTGCAGCAGCTCGCTGTCCACCGGCTGCCGGTCTCGCCCAACCCTTATGTCGCGCGCTCCAGGTACACCGTGTTCCACAGCACGATGGCGGCCGTCACCAGGTTGAGACCGCTGGCCCGGTAGCGCTGCTGGCACGATTGAAGTTGCAGTTCAAATCAAGGTTGCCGATACGCCATTGTGTCTTTACGGGCGATTGTCACGAACGCGCGCACCGTCGGTTTTGTTGGCGCGGCTAATCAGCCACAGATCGGCGACTCATGGGGTGGGAGCAACGGATAGAATGTGCACTTAAGCCACGCTTGTCTTTTGCCCCCATCTGGATAGATGACAACTGAGCTTAGCGTACGTTTTTTTCCAAATGCTGCGGGCTCCTCTTAATGAACGAAAGCGAAGACGACCTCATCCAGCGCGCGGTAACCGGCAATCGGCAGGCCTTCGCCGCCCTGGTAGGTAGCCATCAGGCGCGCGTTTTCCACTTCATCCGTCGCCTGCTCGGCTGCTCCGACGAGGCTGCAGACCTTACCCAAGAAACCTTCATCAGGGCATTTCAGGCCTTACCGAGGTGGCGTCCCGAGGCCCGCTTCCAGACATGGCTACTGCAGATCGCGCGCAATGCCGCGCTGGACACGCTGCGCAAGCGACGACGGCATGCCGAAGACCCGCTAGAGGACCATGCAGAGCTGGTCGACCCCGCGCCGTCGCCGCTGAAGCAACTGGAAAGCGGGCGCCGCCTCATGCTGCTGGAGCGGCTGCTGGCCGGCCTACCCCAAGAGCAGCGGGAGATCCTCCTGCTACGAGAGGTCGAGGGGCTGTCCTATGACGAGTTGGCTGCCACGCTGCAGATCAACACCGGTACTGTCAAATCGCGCCTAGCTAGGGCTCGCGGAGCGCTGCTGCGCGCCTATCGCCAGGCTCACGGAGGCCACACCGATGACTGAACATTTGGATTTGGCGACGTTATCCGCCTACCTCGATAACGAACTGGCACCCGACGAGCACACTCGCGCTGCCAATCACCTACCCGTCTGCGAACAATGCAGCGCAACCCTGGCGGAACTGGGCGCACTCAGTCGCAGTCTGCAGGCGCTGCCCTGCGCAGCGTTGCCAGACAAATTGAGCGAACGCCTGCACGCGCAATTCGCACCCGCACCAGGCCGCACGCGCTGGCAACGACGCTGGATGCAGATAGCCAGCGCTGCCGCGTCGATCATGCTCGGGCTGCTTATCGGCAGCGCCCTCCAAGAACCGCCGCAAGCCCGCCCTGCCGCCGCCTCCATGCTTGCCGTGCTCGGCAGCGCTCCGCCCGGCGCGCTGTGCGCACGTCCCGAACTCTGCTACCTGAAGGTAAATCTGAAATGACCCAATCGACCCTGCGCAATGCCCTGGTCCTGTCCCTGCTCGTCAACCTTGGCATCATTGTCACGGCGGGCTGGCAGAAGCTGCAGCACGACGGACTGCCGATGCCCTCCGGCGCACCCACCGAGCTGTCGCGCCACCTGCAACTGAGCACCAGTCAGCTGCAGCGCTGGCACGATGCCGAGGCGCCTTTCCTGGCGTTCCTGCATGATTCCAACTCAGCCATCGGCGAGCACCGCAACCGACTGATCGAGGCAATCTTCGCCGAACAGCTAGACCGCGCGGCGATCAATGCCGAACAACTGAGGATCGCCGAACTGCAGAACGAACAACAACGCCTGCTCATCGAGCAACTGCTGCTGGAGCGGGAAATCCTCGAACCACAGCAACGCGAGAAACTGGCTCTGTTGTTGATGCAGCCCATCGGCGCCGGCACCATCGAGCAGTTGCATCGCCAATGACGAAATCGATGGAACAAATCCGGACAGCCATCGTTAAACGATAGGGGCCGCCCTTTGCTGCTCCAACCACCAGGAGTTACTCAGATGATCAGCAAACCCAAAGCCTTCGCTCTCGCCTTCATCCTCGGCAGCGGCACGCTGGGCTATGCCGGCATCGGCCTCGCCGCTACAGATCACGATCACGGCCATGCCGACGGCGCGACGGCGCTGCAACTCGACGAGGGCACCCGCTGGAACACCGATGCGCCGCTTCGCAAGGCGATGGGCAAGGTAAACGAGAGCATGCGCCAGGCCCTGCCCTCGATCCACGAGAACCGCCTGTCTGCGGTGCAGTATGACCAGCTCGCTGAAGAGGTCCGAAGCCAGGTCGCCTACATGGTCGAGAACTGCAAGCTGGGCGCCGAAGCCGATGCGCAGTTGCACCTGATCATCAGCCGGCTGCTAGCCGGCGCCGATGCCATGGCAGACACTCGGGCCACACAGCGTGACGGTGCAATCACCATAGTGGGCGCATTAGGCGACTACACCAGCTATTTTGCCGACGACACTTTTACCCCGATCAAGCATTGACAGGCTGCCAGGACACCTCTTGTCCGGCTGAGCTGGCGCGCTCGCAGAGGTGACCGACTCGGTCGCCAGAGGCATGACGAGCGCACCTTTTTCGCGGTCGCCACTACGGTTGGCCAGCAGGCTGGCAGTGGCTGGCTGCAGATAGGCTTCCAGCTGGCGTTGCAGCATCGTATCGACCACCCGCCCGGGCGATCCGCTCACCACCCGGTTCGCAGCCCAGCCGATAGCGATACAGACGCGCTGGCCGCCCCTTCGGCTGAACCCGTAAGCGATCACAACGAATCATCGCCACCGTCTGGTCGGCACCACGTCGACCTGAGTGCCGACCACGTCGCGACGGCTGCCGAAGCGCTCGCTGATCGGAACAGGTCCATCTCAGTCACTTCCTTTGCCCTAGGGCAATTCGTTGCTGCTCCAGATCCTGACCTTGCGTCGAAACCCAAACGTATCCAATCTGCTGAGCTTCGTTTTCCATGAAGCACCTGTCGCATTTATTGTCACAGGTAATTTATGACGTGCGACAGATTTATGCGACATCTCATAGGCAGCAAATTCAGCAGCGACGCTTCTGTCGTATAACTTAGGAGTAAAGCGACGACTGTGGCTTGGAGCGACGAACAGCTCAGGGCTTATCGCCTTGAGGCGGACAAGGGGTTTGAGAAGTATGGAACTGAAAGTACACTTAAGCTCGAAGGTCTTGGAGACGACCCTTCACCAGAGAGATATCACAGATCTTCGTCTGGATTACGCAGCGATCTCAGCTCACCTCGGGTGACCTCTTCCGGTATCGCGAAGGAGTATCGCCCCAGCATATGATGTGCTCGTAGATCAGCGGCGACAGCCGAGCCAGATCCTCGTCCTGCACCGGATACCCATACCGGAGAGCAGGAGTTGAACTTGGCCAGCTCAAGTGGTGTGGCTGCTTTGTGGCTCGGCTTTTACTGGGTCGTTACTCCGATGAACTCGGCACACGCGTCTACCAGTAATAAACGGTCTCTGGCAACCTGACAATCCTGAATGATCGCTTTCAGCTTATTATTCTGGATAGTCCCACTAAATTAACAGATTGACTGAAAGTCAAATCAGTGAGGTAATATTTGCCTGATGCTTTTAACTGTTTGCATAACAGTCAGGTTTGCCGCTTCCATTGCACTCACATGCTTAAGCGTATTCTTCAGATCACCTTTGGCATGAGCAACAATCGCCGCCAAACCACTGCTATGTACGAGTTTGTGGGGTATTTCCAAGCGGCGTAACGCTGCATCATGGGGAGTCTTGGAATTTTTTTGCTCATAGTACCACTGGCCAAATAAGCATTCGGTTTCATCAGGCAGGACCAGGGGTTCTTGGCGAGGATTGATCAGCCGATCATAGACTGCAACTTTTATAGTAAGCTCTTCCATATTGGCAAGTTCTATTTTTGAAAGGACATGCGACCGATCAATTTCAAGCTGCATAGTTTGAGCTTCTTCGAACATGCTTGTCATTGCCTGTGCGGTATGATCAATGACCGAGGTGAATATTTCCGATGCCTTACTTTGTCTGGAAATAGCGTCTTTGGCGATGCCGACTTCTTTTTGGATAGCCGATGTTTCGTTGACTATCTCCTGGGTAGCTTGAGCCGTCCTTTCCGCCAGATTACGGACCTCATTTGCCACGACGGCAAAACCTCTTCCCGATTCACCGGCCCGGGCTGCTTCGATCGCCGCGTTGAGTGCCAGAAGGTTGGTTTGACGTGCGATATCTCTAATCAGATCGACGATACGATCAATTTCGCCAGCACGACTGACTAAATGATTTATCACGTTTTCGAGCGCCTCCACCCCCATTTCCAGAACGTGAGATTGAT
This sequence comes from Pseudomonas sp. ANT_H4, assembly GCF_008369295.1. Lineage (GTDB taxonomy): Bacteria > Pseudomonadota > Gammaproteobacteria > Pseudomonadales > Pseudomonadaceae > Aquipseudomonas. The sequence goes on from NZ_VOBG01000032.1 coordinate 56,084, forward strand.
CCTGCAACTCTTTGATCTGTCCACGATTACTGACCGCTGCACACGCTACGTTTTCGGCACGCTGATGATTGAGTTCGAGTTGTTGGTTAAGCGTGGAGAAAGACTCACTCACGTGTGATAAAGAGTTACCACATGTCAAAAGATTTTCAGACAGTCCTCGATAGAAGTCTCGCTGCCGCAAGTCTTCCGCGCGCGTTTCGGTGAGAGAGGGATCGATCGTAACAGGCGTTAGAAAGGTTATTATTGGACCTTCCGTGACCGGATCTGTTTTGTGTAAATTTTTTCGCCAAAATGGACGCATTTTTAACACCCTTTCCAGATTTTAATAGAACACCCATTATTATTCGCAGCACATCGACTGCAGAATAAGACATAGCTTCTTGAATTTCGACGCCGGACCGTCATTTAACTTCTTTTCGATTAAAGGTGACAATCCGTTGATTACCTTTCCGTAGAGTTGTCGAGTCAGGACTTCGCTAGCGACAATAATTTTCTGTTGCTCAGCTCTTATTTAAGACAGATGATCATACCGATAAAGATCAATATTCTTTTTGACCGCGATCAACAAACTCTATTTTTGCAGGACGCAACAGGGCAGACGGTCTCAAGGAGCAAGTGCAACAGTCCGTTAATTAAAAAGCAACTATGGTTTTTTGCTTAGGGTACGGTTGCGCTCGATTCTTTATTGGGAACTGCGAATGGCGTCGTTTTCATCGAGGACAGCAAATCAACTCTCAACTTCAGAAACTTTTATTACAACAGCGACATCCGTGATACGCATAAGCCCACCGCAGATGAATGGTGGCAGGCGTTCGTACTCAACGTACAGTCTGGCTTCACCGCAGGCACCATTGGCCTGGGGACGGATGCCATTTGGCATTTATGCAGTCGGTCTCAAAGAGCAAGCACAACGTTTGATGTAAGGGATTGCCATGTCTATCATCTAAGTACCGAGGAGCCGTCACCATTATGGTGATGCTATTTCCTCGGTGCCGTGCCTACCCTGAAATTTGATAGTGGGCGATCGCTGAAAACCGATTTGCGCTGGTTCAGGACACGTGGCGATAGGGCGAACGTCCTGGGTACTCCCGGTTACAGAACTTCGAGCTACACAAAGAACGACGACTGGGAGATTGACGACTGAATCGCCCCGGATTCTCTAGGCACCTTGCAAGCTCATTGCGTAACGCTTTTCAAACTCTAGGCCCAGTCAACATCGGGCCGGAGTTCTTCACAGGTCACTGCCCTGCTCGACTCTCGCTCAAGATTGATAGCGAGGCCTGGACCTGCCCGGCACAGGACAAGGCCTCGCCGCGAGCTGTAGCGGTTATCGAGAAGCTCGTCCGGGCTGCGGCTAAAGGCAGGCTCAAGGATTCGGACCTAGCCCTGCTCGAGGGCATCGCCAGCCTGCTAGAGATGTTAATCAGCGTGCAAAACTTTCCAGATTTCCGGGGTAAACAGCGTCCAATAGTTTCCACCCCGGGGTGTGCAACCATCCGGTCTTTCGGCCGGAGAATCTGGGGTGTTATCGATGGATATAATTG
>NZ_VOBG01000033.1 GCF_008369295.1 Pseudomonas sp. ANT_H4
TTTGAACATTACAACGAGCAGCATCCGCACAGCGCTTTGAACTATCGCTCACCGAGGGAGTTCAGGCGCTTGGCGGCAGCACCAATTTAACAGGGAGTTGGTGTCCGGTTTTGTAGGGGCAAATCCATGTTGCTTGTTGGCATACCGCGATTAGTGATCGAGGCTAAGCGTGAATCTCGGTAATTAGCGATGATTTCTGCAGAGAGTGCTGCCATCGAGTACTTGCCCAGATGGTTTATCAGTTGCTTAGACTTCGTTACCTCGGAGCGCTGCGTGCTAAGTTTTTTCGTAGGGCTGATCTCGGCCAGGTATCGCTTCAACGCCATAGCCAATGTCATGCGCTCTGAGCCACTTCGCTGAATGTACACACCCCTGACCATTTCATCTTCTGTACGACGAGCCCAGTCTTCGGCATCACGTTTGGTACGAAAGGTCTTCGCGTTTGCGGGCCAGCCTGTCTTGCGCACTAAAGCTTTCCAGGTGCCGGCATCTGTTTTGACGATGGTGGCCATCTTGTTGCTGCTCCAAAATCGCACCGTTGCATTGGCACTGTACTGATTTTGTACCTGCGGACCATAGGATTGGTCTAGCTGTTTTTTTCGCAGACAGCAAAAAGCCGCGCAGTGCGCGGCTTTGAGTATGGTGGGCCCAGTAGGACTCGAACCTACGACCAAGGGATTATGAGTCCCCTGCTCTAACCAACTGAGCTATAGGCCCTCAGTAGGTCGCGGATTATAGCGATGGTTTCTCTGCTGTGCTATCCGAAAAATCCGAAAGGTTCATGCGAAGGAAGGTGGCGGCGAATACGTCGGCGGGTAGGGGTAGGCTGACGATGTAGCCTTGCATCTGTTCGCAGCCTTCGGCGGCGAGGAAGGCTTGTTGGGCGGGGGTTTCTACGCCTTCGGCGATGATGGTGAATTGCATGCTGTGGCCCAGGGCGATGATGGCTCGGACTATGGCCACGTCGTGGGGGTCGTCGGGCAGGCCGCGGACGAAAGATTGATCGATCTTCAGGAAGTCCAGGGGTAGGCGTTTCAGGTAGCTGAGGGATGAATAGCCGGTGCCGAAGTCATCGATGGCCAGTTGCACGCCGAGGCGCTTGAGTTGATGTAATACCTCCAGGGCTTCTTCGGCCTGACTCATGATGAAGTTTTCGGTGATTTCCAGTTGCAGGCAGCCCGGTTCCAGGCGGTTGTCCCGCAGCAGTTGTTCGATGCGCGCCAGCAGGTTGGGGTGACGCAGTTGGGCGCCAGCGAGGTTGACAGAAAGGGGGCCGAAGTCCTCGTAGGCCTCTTTCCAGGCGTGCATTTGCTGGCAGGCCTGTTCCAGTACCCAGTCGCCAATTTGCAGAATCATGCCGTTCTCTTCGGCCAGGGCAATGAAGTGTTCGGGCGGCACGTCGCCGAAGGTGGGGTGACGCCAGCGAAGCAGCGCTTCGGCGCCGATCAGTTGTTGAGTCCTCAGGCTTAGCTTCGGCTGGTAGTAAAGGAACAATTCGTCCCGTTCGATTGCCCGACGCAGTTCGTGTTCCAGCGCCACTCGCTCGTTGGCCTGGGCGGTGAGGTCTTGGGTGTAGCTCTCGACCCGGTTGCGGCCCTTGGCCTTGGAGCGGTACATGGCGGCGTCGGCGTTTTTTACCAGGGTGGCGACGTCAACACCGTCTTGTGGATAGAGGCTGGTGCCGATACTGGCGCTGATAAAGAACTCGTGTTCGCCGGCCTGGAATGGCGGGGTGAAGCAGGCCAGCAGTTTATTGGCCAGGTGCTCGGCGTCGCTGGCTTGTTGCAGGCCTGGAAGCAGAATGATGAATTCGTCGCCGCCCAAGCGGGCGACGGTGTCGATGTCGCGCAACTGGTCCTTGAGGCGAATGGCGATGTCCTTGAGCAGCAGGTCGCCGATCGGATGGCCGAGGCTGTCGTTGATGTGCTTGAAGCGGTCAAGGTCGAGAAACAGTACGGCGCCCTGGCTGCCGGTTTCCTGTTGATTGTTGAGGGCGGCCAGCAGGCGACTTTCAAACAGCGTGCGGTTGGGCAGACCAGTCAGTGGGTCGTGATGGGCCTGGTAGTCGAGCCGCGCCTGGGCGTGTTTGAGGCTGGAGATGTCGGCGAACACCGCAACAAAGTGGGTGATCACCTGGTCGCGGTTGCGCACGGCACTGATGGTTAGCCAACTGGGATAAAGCTCGCCGTTCTTGCGCCGGTTGGAAATCTCGCCCTGCCAGTGGCCGTAGGCGGTTAACTGGTGCCACATGGCAGCGTAGAAAGCGCTGTCATGCAGGCCTGAGGCAAGTAGGCGCGGGGTATGGCCCAGCGCTTCGGTTTCGCTGTAGCCGGTGATTTCGCTGAACGCACGGTTGACGGCGCTGATGTTTTGCCGGATATCGGTGATCAGTACGCCTTCGGCAGTGCTCTCGAAAACTGTCGCGGCCTGTTGCAGTTTTTCCTGCATCAGCTGACGTTCGGTGATGTCTCGGGCGATGGTCAGCATGCAGTCTTCGTCGCCGATGGGCAGCGGGCGACTGGAGACTTCGCACAGGCGGATCTGGCCGTCATTGCGCCGGATGTGGCAAACGAAATCGAGGACCAGGCCGTCCCGTTGTAACAGCTCGAGCATGTGCTTGCGTTCGTTCAGGTCCACCCAGATGCCCAGGTCCAGCGTTGATTGATCCAGTGACATCGCGCGGTTGAAGCCAGTAATGCGGCTGAACCCTTCGTTGACTTCAAGCAGCAGGCCGTCCTGCTGGCGAGTCAGCAACAAACCGTCGGGTGACGCGTGGAAGGCCTTGGCGAATTTCTCCTCGGAAGTCTGCAGTCGCTGCTGAGTTTCCTTCAGTTGAGTGATGTCGCGAACCACCACCACAAGGGCTTCGGTGGTATCGAGTTGAAAGGGTTCTGCAGAGATCAGTCCGGTAAATGCTTGGCCGTTGCTGCGCAAAAAGGGCATTTCCAGGTTGCGAATGCTGGTGGACTGCACCCGTTTCAGCAGGTTGGGGCCGACGCCTTGAATGCCCCAGATATTCAGCTCGGTGGCGGTTTTGCCGACTACTTCTGCGGCGCTGAGACCGATTTGATCCTCAAAGGCTTTGTTGACCTCCAGCAAGCAGCCATCCGGCAGCCGGGCAATGACCAGGATGTCTGGGCACTGCTGGAACACCGAGGCAAATTTTTGCTCCGAAAGCCGCAAGGCTTCCTCGGTGTGCTTGGCCTCGCTGATGTCGATCATCAAACCGCGCATCACTGGTTCATGACCATGCTCGATCAGGCTGACAATGTTCCGCACCCACAGGCAACGACCATCGGCAGTGATGACCCGGTAGTCAAGGCTATGGTCGCGATTGGCACGGGTTTCGCGGTAGCAGAAGGTTTCTGCACGGGTCAGGTCGGCGGGATGAATGATGTTGCGCCAGAAGCCGGGGGTCAGCCAGTTCGCTTGGGGATAGCCCAGCAGCTCCTCGGCATGGGGCGACACATAGCTGTAGGTGAAATCGTTGATGTCGGCTTCCCAAGCGATGGCGGAGAGGCTTTCTACCAGGCCACGGTAATGGTATTCGCTGCTGCGCAGCTCTTGCTCCAGGGCCACCCTGCGCGAAATTTCCGAACTGAGCCGGCGGTTGATACGAATGACGATGGCCAGCACGGTGCTTAATAGTAGTACGGCGGGCAGTCCATACAGCAGCAGATCGGTCCAGAAGGCTCGATGATCGATAACGTTACCGACCCAGTGTTGCTGGATGGCGTCAATTTCGTTCGGGCGGAGGTCGGCCAGGACTTTGTCCAGAATGCTGATCAGCACCTTGTTATCCTGCGGTACGCCCATCGCCAGTTGATAGCGATAGGGCGTCTCACCGCTCACATACAGGCCATCGAGCTTGAGCTGACGCAGGCTCCAGACGCTGGAAGCCAGGTCGCCTACCACTGCGTCGACTTCATCGGTGGCCAGGGCCTGCAGCGTTGAGCTGACGTTGGGCATGGCTACCAGGTTGAGGTCGGGATGGTGGGTGCGCAGCAGTTCGTGGGGTGCGTAGTTTTCCACAACGGCGATCTTCAGACCGTACAGGTCTTTGAGGGAGCGAGGTTGGGCGCCGCCTTCATGGGCGAGGATCACAATGGGGAAGTCGAGGTAGGGCCGGGTAAATGACAAAAAGCTCTGGCGTTCCGGAGTTGACATGATGCCGGGTAGCAGATCGAGCTGATTGTTCTTGGCTTGTTCCAGTACCGCACTCCAGTTTGCTGGCTCGATCAGTTTGATCTTGATCGCCAGGCGATCCTGGATCAGCCGTACATAGTCGGCGGCTAGGCCCTGGTAGCGGCCTTCTTCATCACGGTATTCAAACGGTGGCCACGATGCATCAACGCCCAGGCGTAACTCAGGGTGGTCCGCCAACCAGCCACGCTCTTGATCTGTGAGAGTCAGCGCGCCAGCCGTTGCGGTCCAGGTCAGCAGCGACAGCAGTAGCACGGTCGGCAATCTGGGCATAACGGTCTCGTTATGGCATGGGGAATGTTTCGAGTGTAGACGGGCATTTCGGGGGAGGGAGGCGGGTAGATTTAATCTGTAGAAAGCAAAACCCCCGGCCAAGGCCGGGGGTTTTGTGATCACTCGTCGAGGAAGGAGCGCAAATGCTCGCTTCTCGTCGGGTGGCGCAGCTTGCGCAGCGCCTTGGCTTCGATCTGGCGAATCCGCTCACGGGTCACGTCGAACTGTTTACCGACTTCCTCAAGGGTGTGGTCGGTATTCATGTCGATGCCGAAACGCATGCGCAGTACCTTGGCTTCACGGGCAGTGAGGCCGGACAGTACGTCGCGAGTCGCTTCTTTAAGGCTCTCAACAGTGGCGACATCGATTGGCGACTGCATGGTCGAGTCTTCGATGAAGTCACCCAGGTGGGAGTCTTCGTCATCACCGATCGGGGTTTCCATGGAGATCGGTTCTTTAGCGATCTTCAATACCTTGCGGATTTTATCCTCAGGCATTTCCATGCGTTCGCCCAGCTCTTCCGGGGTCGGTTCACGACCCATTTCCTGCAACATCTGCCGGGAAATACGGTTGAGCTTGTTGATGGTCTCGATCATGTGCACCGGAATACGGATGGTGCGGGCCTGGTCGGCGATCGAGCGAGTGATCGCCTGACGGATCCACCAGGTGGCATAAGTCGAGAACTTGTAGCCGCGACGGTATTCGAACTTGTCCACCGCTTTCATCAAACCGATGTTGCCTTCCTGGATCAGATCGAGGAATTGCAGGCCACGGTTGGTGTACTTCTTGGCGATGGAGATCACCAGACGCAAGTTCGCTTCAACCATCTCTTTCTTCGCGCGGCGGGCCTTGGCCTCACCGATCGACATGCGACGGTTGATGTCCTTGATCTCGGCAATCGTCAGACCGGTCTCGGTCTGCAGTGCGATCAGCTTATGCTGGCAACGAAGGATGTCGGCCTGGAAGCGACCAATAGCTTCAGCGTATTTGCTTTTGCCCTTGGCCAGCGCATCGGTCCAGCTTTCGTCAACTTCGTTGCCCGGGAACTGGCGCAGGAAGTCGGTACGCGGCATGCGCGCATCACGGACACAGAGCTGCATGATGGCGCGCTCTTGTGCACGTAGACGCTCAAGGGCGCCACGAACCCGTGCAACCAGGCCTTCGAACTGCTTCGGCACCAGTTTGATCGGCATGAAGAGTTCAGCCAGGGCCAGCAATTCGGCGGTTGCCTGCTTGCTGCCACGGCCATGCTTCTTCAGGGCCTTGCGAGCCAGTTCCATCTGGTCGGAGACAGCGCCAAAACGCTGTGCCGCGACGACCGGATCCGGACCGCTTTCGACTTCTTCGTCGTCGTCGGTGCTGGCTTCAGCTTCTTCTTCGTCGGTATCGTCGTCCGCTTTCGCGGTTTTCGGATCGACAGGCGGCGGAACTTCAGCCGCAGGTGGCGCAGCAATGCCGTCGTCCGGGTCGATATAACCGCTCAGGACGTCGGACAGGCGGCCACCTTCGGTGGTGACGCGAGTGTACTCGGAGAGAATGTGGTCAACCGTGCCTGGGAAGTGCGCGATTGCGCCCATCACTTCACGAATGCCCTCTTCGATACGCTTGGCGATTTCAATTTCGCCTTCGCGTGTCAGTAGCTCTACCGTACCCATTTCGCGCATATACATGCGCACAGGGTCAGTCGTGCGACCGATGTCGGTCTCGACCGCTGCCAACGCGGCAGCTGCTTCTTCAGCGGCTGCTTCGTCGGTATCGGAGTCGGCCAACATAAGGGCGTCCGCATCCGGAGCACTCTCGTGTACGGGGATCCCCATGTCATTAATCATGCGGATGATGTCTTCCACCTGCTCTGGATCTGAAATATCCTCAGGCAGGTGGTCGTTGACCTCTGCGTAAGTCAGATACTTCTGCTCACGACCCAGGGTGATCAACTCTTTGATACGAGACTGCTGTTGCGATTTTCCGGACATAACACCCTATCCACTGAAGGTCTTGGCGGGCAAAAAACAAGCCGAGGATTATACCCGAGCTATGACCTCACGCGCCAGCTGAGGTCGGGTTTGATGCGCAAACATTGCGACTTAAAAGGTCGCGCAGTTGATTTTTCTCTTCGGCAGTCAATTCACTCTGACGTGCTTTGCGAAGAAGTTGTTCCAAATTTCGCTCGCGTTGACGAGCTGACAAGCTAGTAATGGTGTCGAAAAACTGTTGTTCAAGGTTGTCGCCATCAATCAGCCATTCCTTTTCCGCCAATGCCTTGAGCAAGCGGCCCTGTTCGGTGCCGTGCCAGCGTGCAATCAACTGGAATGAGTTTAGCTTAGGATTCTTTTGTACGGCTTCGAGCAGTGCCACCAACAATTGCGTATTGGTGTGGTCCTCGGCTGCGAAATGCCCAGCGTCTTCGACCTTTTGCGCCAGTTGCGGATAGTGCAAAAGGGTACGCAGGGCTGCCATCGTGGGCGGTTCTACAGCAGCTGGGACGCGTGGTGCGCGAGGTTCGTCACGACTACCGCCACGCTTGCCGTTTTTATCCCAGGGTTTCTTGTCCCATTTCTTGCCGCCTACCCCCGGTTTCTTTGGCGTCCACTCCTGCTGGGGCGCGTACGCCTCCTGAGGCTGGTGGTAGTCGGCGAAGTCCGGCATGGCGTCGTAATCGATGCCGGGATCGTAAGCGGGCGGTGCGTCTTGAGGTGCGCTATGCACCAGCTGGCTGACCGCTTCGCCGCTCAATCCAGTGATTTCCAGCAGTCGCTGACGCATCAGGGTTCGCAGGTTTGCACCTGGAACCTTGTCGATCAGCGGCGCCGCAAGGGTGACCATATGGGCCTTGCCTTCGAGGGAGCGCGGATCGGACTCTTCGGTCAGTTGCTGGAAAAAATAATCGGCCAGCGGTTGTGCGTGTTGATTGATGCGTGCACGGAAGGCGTCGGTGCCTTCGGAGCGGACCAGGGTGTCCGGGTCTTCGCCTTCGGGCAGAAACAGAAAGCGCGCACGACGGCCGTCCTGCAGGCTTGGCAACGTTGCTTCAAGCGCGCGCCAGGCGGCGTTTCTGCCAGCCTGGTCGCCGTCGAAGCAAAACAGCACGTTGGGCACTACGCGAAACAGTCGCTTCAAATGCTCTTCGCTGGTGGCGGTGCCAAGAGTGGCTACCGCATTGCGCAGACCTTGCTGGGCCAGGGCGATAACGTCCATATAGCCTTCAACCACGATAATTTCATCGAGGTTGCGGTTGTTCTTGCGTGCTTCGAATAGGCCGTAGAGCTCTTGGCCCTTGTGAAATACCGGGGTTTCCGGAGAGTTCAGGTATTTGGGTTTGTCGTCCCCCAGCACTCGGCCGCCGAAGGCGATGATCCGGCCGCGACTGTCGCGGATCGGGAACATCACCCGATCGCGGAAGCGGTCATAGCGCTTTCCAGTCTCGGCATTTTCCACCAGCAGGCCGGCGTCGATCATGGCTTTCTGCTGCAGGGTGTCGCTGCTCAGGTGTTTGTACAGGTTGTCCCAGCCTGGCGGTGCGAAGCCGAGGCCGAAGTCGCGGGCGATTTCCCCGGTCAGGCCGCGGCCCTTGAGGTAATCGACGGCCGCTTTGCGCTGCGGGTGGCTTTTCAGTGCCAGGCGGTAGAAATCGGCAGCGGCGGTGAGCAGCGGGTACAGCGGCGAATCGGTGGGTTGCCGTGGTTTGTGCGGTCGGCCACTTTCTTCGCGGGGGATTTCCATGCCGGCGGCTTTTGCCAGTTCCTCGATGGCCTGGGGGAAGTCCAGGTTGTCGTGGTCCATGATGAAGCCGAGGGCATTGCCGCCAGCGCCGCAGCCGAAGCAGTAGTAGAACTGCTTGTCGGGACTGACGCTGAACGATGGGGTCTTTTCTTTATGGAATGGGCAGCAGGCGGTGTAGTTCTTGCCGGCCTTTTTCATTTGCAGGCGCGAGCTGACAACATCGACGATGTCGGTGCGGTTCAGAAGGTCGTCAATAAAGCTCTGGGGAATGAGCCCGGCCATGGCGTTCTCGTCATCACTGCATGTCAATGAGGCCCCGAAGGGCGGTCGAAGTGCTCGAGGCGCGCGCATTGTGCGGCTCGATCATCAATCGTCTGCTTGGGCTGTCAGGAAGTGTATCTGCCGAACATTCACTGACGTTAGTTCCAATCAGTCTTCGACGTTATTGAAAGTATTGCCCTGGAGTCCGGTCTCGGCCAATGGCGGGCCTCGGAAGCTCATCGGTGGGCACAGTCGACCTGTTGATCGCCTGTTTATAGAATGAGTGTGCTCGTCAGTAGCCTTGTTAGGCTCGTCAGAAGAGACGCGCACCGCTGGCAAAAGAGCCAGTCCTGACGTGTGAAGCAGTGTCTCGGTCGCGTGTGCGGCGTCGACGGTGAAGCATCAAGCGATATCCGCAAATGCCAACAGCCCGGCTGAGGGCCGGGCTTGGCAGAAGCTTGCTACGAACGTCTGTGTATTAGTACAGACGAACGGCGCGGCGCTGCTCGCGCTGAACTTTCTTGGCGTGACGCTTAACAGCGGCTGCTGCTTTACGCTTACGCTCAGAAGTTGGCTTCTCATAAAATTCGCGGCTACGAACTTCAGCCAGAACACCGGCTTTTTCGCAGGAGCGCTTGAAACGACGCAGAGCTACGTCGAAGGGTTCGTTCTCTTTTACTTTGACGGCTGGCATCCAGAGCTACCTTCTTTCATTACCGGGAATCAACGTTCTCGTCGCAAAAAATTCGCGGCTGAGGTCGTCGGTTTTTAAGGGTTGCGGATGTTAACCCCACATTGACCGGAATGCAAAGCCTCTGATCGAAAACCGCTAGTCGGGAGGGGGAGTGGCGACTATTATGCGCGCCTTCGAATTCAGCCTCTACAAGGCGCAAACCCATGTTAGTACTGGGATTAGAAACCTCCTGCGACGAGACCGGTGTCGCACTTTACGACAGTGAACGCGGGCTCTTGGCCGATGCGCTGTTCAGTCAGATCGACCTGCACCGCGCCTATGGCGGCGTGGTGCCGGAGCTGGCCAGCCGTGACCACGTCAAGCGCATGCTACCGTTGATCCGCCAGGTGTTGGACGAGGCCGGCTGCGTGCCAGCCGAGATCGATGCCATTGCCTACACCGCTGGCCCTGGATTGGTCGGAGCCCTGCTGGTTGGGGCTTCTTGCGCCCAGGCGCTGGCTTTTGCCTGGGGCATTCCAGCCCTTGGTGTGCACCATATGGAGGGTCATTTACTGGCGCCCATGCTGGAAAAAACGCCGCCGCAGTTCCCGTTCGTCGCTTTGTTGGTTTCGGGCGGCCATACGCAGCTGGTTCAGGTCGACGGAATCGGCCAATACACGCTGTTGGGCGAGTCCCTGGACGACGCCGCCGGCGAAGCGTTCGACAAGACCGCGAAGATGATGGGCCTCAATTATCCGGGTGGCCCGGAAATCGCCCACCTCGCCGAGAAAGGCGTCGCCGGCCGCTACACCTTCCCGCGCCCGATGTGCGATCGCCCCGGTCTCATGTTCAGCTTCAGCGGCTTGAAAACCTCCGCGTTGAACACCTGGCAGCAGAGCGTCAGCGCCGGGGACGACAGTGAGCAAGCCCGTTGCGACATCTCGCTGGCGTTCCAGCAGGCGGTGGTGGAGACTTTGACCATCAAGTGCAAGCGCGCACTGAAACAAGCGGGCATGAAGCGCCTGGTGATCGCAGGGGGCGTCAGCGCCAACAAGGCGTTGCGCACTTCGCTGGAAAAAATGCTCGGCGACATGAAGGGCGATGTGTTCTACGCCCGCCCTGAGTTCTGCACCGACAACGGCGCGATGATCGCCTATGCCGGTTGTCAGCGCCTGCAAGCCGGACAGCATGAAAGCCTGGCGATCAGCGTGCAGGCGCGCTGGCCCATGGAGCAGTTGTCGCCGCTGTAGTGGGAGAGCGTGAGCGGGGTTCATCGGGCGTATTTAAAAATGCCGTTCGCGCCCGGCAAACAGGTCGCGTAAATTGCCCCGGTGGCGCCAGACGATCAACAGCGTCAGCACGCTCATTGGCATCAGCGCTGCCGGTTCCTGCCAGGCCAGCAGCGGTAAGGTCAGAGGTGTGGCGATCAATGCCGCCAGGGAGCTGGTACGGGTCAGGTAGAACGTCAGCAACCAGGTGCCGATAGCCAGCAACGCTGCTGGTGGGTAGATCCCCAGCAGCATACCAGCCGCCGTGGCGACACCCTTGCCACCGCGAAAGCGAAAGTACAGCGGGAGCAGGTGGCCAAGGACAGCGCAGACGCCTACCCAGGCTTGTTGTTGCAGGGAAAGCCCGGCGAGATCGGCGATCAGCACTGGCAGGAGGCCTTTGCAGACATCGCCGAGCAGCGTCAGGACGGCGAGTTTCTTGCCGGCCAGGCGTAACATGTTGGTGGCACCGGCATTGCCCGAGCCACTCATTCGCGGATCGGGATTTCCCGTCAGGCGGCTGAGCAAAATGGCAAAGGACAGAGAGCCAAGTAGGTAGGCGAGAGTCGCCAGTAACCAAAACATGCTAACTATTCCGGGCGAGGACGCCCTGATTCTAACGGGGCATTGCGCCCTTGTCGTGCTGTGGAGAAGAGTGCTTGGACAGAGTGTTTATCGAAGGCCTGGAAGTTGACACCGTGATCGGGGCCTACGACTGGGAGCGAGGTATCAGGCAGTGCCTGCGCCTGGACCTCAGCTTCGCGTGGGATAACCGCCCGGCGGCAGCCGGCGATGACCTGACCCTGGCGCTCGACTATGCCAGTGTGTCCGCGCGCATCCAGGCCTTTGCCGAGCAGGCACAGTTCCAATTGGTGGAAACCTTTGCCGAGCGTCTGGCCGAAGTATTGATGAGTGAATTCCAGATTCCCTGGCTGTACCTGAAACTGACCAAGCCCGGTGCCGTTCCGGCAGCCAAGGGCGTGGGCGTGGAGATCGAGCGCGGATGCCGCTAACTCAGATTTACCTTGGTCTTGGCAGCAATATCGAGCGCGAGTCCCATCTGTGCGCAGGCCTTGATACGCTGGCGGGTTTTCTGACCGACGTGCGCTGTTCTGCGGTGTTCGAGAGTCAGCCGGTGGGCATCAAGAGCGGTCCGTTTTTCAATCTGGTGGTGTCGGCGTATACCGATTTGCCGTTGATGGAATTGGATCGCCGGCTGAAATTCATCGAGGCTGACAATGGCCGCTACGCCCCGGATCGAAAGGGCTTGCCCCTTGATATCGACGTGCTGCTGTATGGTGACCTGACGGGTAACTTCGATGGTTTGATTTTGCCTAGGGCAGAAATCCTGAAAAATGCCTTTGTGCTCTGGCCGCTGTCGTTGATGGCGCCGGATCGGGTGCATCCTGAAGCAGGCAAGACGTTTGCCTCGTTGTGGCGCGATGCACAAATCGACCAGGTATTGGTGCCAGTCGCGTTTGAGTGGCGCGCGCAGCAACTGACGCCGGACGCACTCTTGTAGGTAGGCGCTCGCTACAGGAGATGTTGTTCTTTGTAGGTCTTCAATGCCTTGAGTCGTTCACGCTTGAGCGCCTCACCCAACTCCGGCCCTTTGAAGCCTTGCTCCAGCAATGGCGCAACGGCAACGCCGCGTGCCACCAACGCAGCCCCGCGCAAATAATCAGCCTGTGGATAACTTCTTTCCTCCAGTCCCTTGCGGCCTCGGGCATCCATTTCGCACGCCACGACAAACTCTTCAAAGCGTTGCGGGCGGCGATAAACGTCAAAGCTTTGCAGCAACTCCAGCAATGTCGAGGCCCGCAACTCCAGTGCTCGGTGACCATGGGTATGGTATTCGCCCACCAGCAGCGCCAGTTCCTGGCAATCTCTGGGCACCTTGAAGCGCTCATTGGCCGCCTTGATAAGCCGCAAGCCCCTTTGCTCGTGAGCAATATGCTGCGGTAACTTATCCACAGGCGTCAGGCCCTTGCCCAGATCATGCAGCAGGCAGGCCCAGCGAACGGTCAAGGGTTGTCCATGGCGCGCGGCCTGTTCCAGCACGCTCAAGGTGTGCACGCCGGTATCAATCTCGGGATGGTGAGCTTCGGGTTGCGGCACGCCGAACAAGGCGTCGACTTCCGGCATCAGGGTTTTCAGCGCGCCGCAGTCTCGCAATACCTGGATAAATACCTGTGGCTGATCTTCCATCAGCGCCCTGGAAATTTCCTTCCAACTACGTTCCGGCGTCAATGCTTCCAATTCGCCGCAATCACTGAGTTGGCGCATCAGGTCCAGGGTTTCCGGGGCGACGGTAAAACCCAGGTTGGCATAGCGCGCGGCGAAACGGGCGACACGCAGAACCCTGAGGGGATCTTCGGCGAACGCGGGGGAAACGTGGCGTAGAACGCGGGCTTTCAAATCGCGCTGGCCATGATAGGGGTCGGTTAGGTTTCCATCGTCATCTTCGGCCATGGCATTGATCGTCAGGTCGCGACGGATCAGGTCTTCTTCCAGGGTGACGTCGGGGCTGGCATGAAAGACAAATCCGCCATAGCCGCGACCGCTTTTACGCTCGGTGCGGGCGAGGGCGTATTCCTCGCCTGTCCTGGGATGCAGGAATACCGGGAAGTCTGCACCTACCGGACGAAAGCCCTGAGCGAGCATTTCTTCGGTGGTCGCACCAACCACGACGCGGTCGATATCGGTAACGGGAATGCCCAGCAAACGATCACGGACCGCACCGCCGACTTTGTAGATTTGCATGAAAAAGCCTCCATTAGCGGCACAGGATAACGCCTGTGCCTTGCCAGTGGAGGCTTTGCTGTTTCAAAGGTGGACAACGGCCAGGTCCAGGCGGCCGTAATCGTTATCGCCGTGTTCGTGGCGGGGCGGCACATGGTGGGTTTTCATGATCTGGTCGCCTTGCAGGGTTTCCAGATGGATATCGAACCCCCACAGGCGATGCAGGTGCTTGAGGACTTCGTCTGTGGACTCACCAAGGGGTTTTCGGTCGTGTTGCTGGTGGCGCAGGGTCAGCGAGCGATCACCGCGTACGTCGATGCTGTAGATCTGCACGTTGGGCTCCCGGTTGCCCAGATTGTACTGCGCGGCCAGGGTTTCGCGGATGGTGCGGTAGCCAGGCTCGTCATGGATGGCCGGGACCAGCAAGTCGTCCTTGAGGTCATCGTCGAGAATGCTGAATAGCTTGAGGTCGCGAATTACCTGTGGCGACAGGTACTGCAGGATGAAGCTCTCGTCCTTGAAGCTGCTCATGGCGAACTTGAGTGTGGACAGCCAATCGCTGCCGGCAATGTCTGGGAACCAGCGCCGGTCCTCCTCGGTTGGGTGTTCGCAGATGCGGCGAATATCCCGGTACATGGCAAAGCCCAGGGCGTAAGGGTTGATGCCGTTGTAGTGCGGGCTGTCGAAGCCGGGCTGAAATACGACGCTGGTGTGGGAGGTCAGGAACTCCATCATAAAGCCGTCGGTGACCAGTCCTTCGTCGTACAGGTCGTTCATCAGCGTGTAGTGCCAGAACGTCGCCCAGCCTTCGTTCATCACTTGGGTCTGGCGCTGTGGATAAAAGTACTGGGCAATCTTGCGCACGATTCGCACGATTTCTCGCTGCCAGGGTTCCAGCAATGGAGCATGTTTTTCGATGAAGTACAGGATATTTTCCTGAGGTTCGACGGGGAAGCGCGCATTGTCCTTGTCGCTGTTCTTGTCGGCGCGCTTGGGAATGGTGCGCCACAGGTCGTTGATCTGTTTTTGCAAATGCTCTTCGCGATCCTTCTGGCGCAGCCGTTCCTCCTCGGCGGAAATTGGATAAGGCCGTTTGTAGCGATCGACCCCGTAATTCATCAGGGCGTGGCAGGAGTCCAGCAGGTCTTCCACTGCATCGATACCGTGGCGTTCCTCACACTGCATGATGTACTGCTTGGCGAACACCAGGTAATCAATGATCGAACTGGCATCGGTCCAGGTGCGGAACAGGTAGTTGCCCTTGAAGAAGCTGTTGTGGCCATAGCACGCGTGCGCGACCACCAGCGCCTGCATGCAGATGGTGTTTTCTTCCATCAGGTAGGCAATGCAGGGGTCGGAGTTGATGACGATCTCGTAGGCCAGGCCCATCTGGCCACGTGTGTAGGACTTTTCGGTGCTAAGGAAGTGCTTGCCGTAGGACCAATGGTGATAGCCCAGTGGCATGCCCACCGAAGCGTAGGCGTCCATCATTTGTTCGGCGGTGATCACTTCAATCTGGTTGGGATAGGTGTCCAGGGCGTAACCGGACGCTATGCGGCTGATTTCCCGGTCGTAGGCCTGGATCAGTTCGAAGGTCCATTCGGACCCCGTGGAAATGGGTTGGCGCTTATGCTCTTTGGCGGTCATGTCACTAACCTGCGCTGGAAGAGTTCACGAAAGACCGGATAGATATCACCGGCCGAGATCAATTGTTGCTGGGCAAAGGTGTCAGAGAAGGCTTCGCTGATCCGCTCGTATTCGAACCACAGGGCCTGGTGTTCGCGGGGAGTTATCTCGACGTAAGTGTAGTACTGCACAAACGGCATGATCTGGTTGATCAGGATGTCGCGGCAGATCGGCGAGTCGTCGTTCCAGTTGTCACCGTCGGAGGCCTGGGCGGCGTAGATGTTCCACTCGTTGGATGGATAGCGTTCGGCCATGATCTCTTGCATCAGCTTCAAGGCGCTGGAAACGATGGTGCCACCGGTTTCCCGTGAGTAGAAGAACTCTTCTTCGTCTACCTCACGAGCGCTGGTGTGATGGCGGATGAACACCACGTCAATCTTGTCGTAGTTACGCTTGAGGAACAGATACAGCAGGATGAAGAAGCGCTTGGCGATGTCCTTGGTCGCCTGGGTCATGGAGCCGGAGACGTCCATCAGGCAGAACATCACGGCCTTGGAGCTGGGATTGGGCTGCTTGACGAGCAGGTTGTACTTCAGGTCGAAGGTGTCGAGGAACGGTACGCGATGAATCCGTGCGCTGAGTTTGGCTATTTCCGCCTCGATTTCCTGGATATCGCCGAAATTGTCTGGCTCTTCGCGCTTCAAACGTTCCAGTTCGGTCTTGGCGTCCCGCAGTTTTGCCCGGCTGCTGCCAGACAGCGCAATACGCCGGGCATGGGCCGAGCGCAAGGTGCGGATGATGTTGATCCGTGACGGATTGCCTTCGTTGCTGATCCCGGCGCGCACGGTCTTGAAGGTGTCGGTACCGGTCAGGTTGCGCTTGACCAGGTTGGGCAGTTCGAGGTCCTCGAACATGAATTCGAGGAACTCTTCCTGGGTAATCTGGAACACGAATTCATCCATGCCCTCGCCGGAGTTGCCGGCCTTGCCTGGGCCTTTGCCTCCAGCACCGCCCTGTGGGCGCTGGATGTGTTCGCCGCTGGTGAATTCCTTGTTGCCTGGGTGGACGACGGTCTGTTTGCCGCCACGGCCATGGTGCAGCACCGGTTCATCGATATCCCGTCCGGGAATGCTGATCTGTTCGCCATGCTCCATGTCAGTGATGGAACGGCGGCTGACAGCCTCTTCGACGGCCTTTTTGATGTGATCACGGTAACGCCGCAGGAAACGCTGGCGGTTTACCGTGCTCTTGTTCTTGCCATTGAGACGTCGGTCGATCACATAGCTCATGGGGAGCCCTCCGGGCAGCTTCAAGTTACAAGCTTCAAGCCGCAAGCTGGAAGCTTAAAGACAGGCGGTCGGTTGCCGCGTCTCCAGCCGCGCCCGTCGGTGCGGCTGGTGCCTGCAACTTGTCGCTTGTCGCTGCCTCACTGCGATTTTCTGACCCGCAGGTACCACTCGGAGAGCAGTCGTACCTGTTTGTCGGTGTAGCCACGCTCGACCATTCGTGTAACGAAGTCGTTGTGTTTTTGCTGATCCTCCTTGCTGGCCTTGGCATTGAAGCTGATGACGGGCAGCAGATCCTCGGTGTTGGAGAACATTTTCTTCTCGATGACCACCCGCAGCTTCTCGTAGCTGAGCCAGGTGGGGTTCTTGCCGTTGTTGTTGGCGCGGGCGCGCAGAACGAAGTTGACGATTTCGTTGCGAAAATCCTTCGGATTACTGATGCCAGCCGGTTTTTCGATCTTTTCCAGCTCCTCGTTGAGGGCCACTCGGTTGAGGATTTCGCCGGTTTCCGGGTCGCGGTATTCCTGGTCCTGTATCCAGAAGTCGGCGTACAACACGTAGCGGTCGAAGATGTTCTGGCCGTACTCGCTGTAGGACTCCAGGTATGCGGTTTGGATTTCCTTGCCAATAAACTCGATATAGCGCGGTGCCAGATACTCTTTCAGGAAGCGCAGGTAGCGCTCGCGGATTTCGGCCTGGAATTGCTCCTGTTCGATCTGTTGTTCCAGCACGTAGAGCAGATGCACTGGGTTGGCAGCAATTTCGTGCGGGTCGAAGTTGAAGACCTTGGAGAGGATTTTGAAGGCAAAGCGCGTTGAAAGGCCGTTCATGCCCTCATCAACGCCCGCGGTATCGCGGTATTCCTGGATCGACTTGGCCTTGGGATCAGTGTCC
The DNA here is from genome assembly GCF_008369295.1 of Pseudomonas sp. ANT_H4. GTDB lineage: Bacteria > Pseudomonadota > Gammaproteobacteria > Pseudomonadales > Pseudomonadaceae > Aquipseudomonas. The sequence continues at coordinate 16,947 of NZ_VOBG01000033.1, forward strand.
TTGAGATTTTCCCCGTCATACACGCGCATTTTTGAGTAAATGTTGGAGTTTTCCGGCTCCTTGAGACGCGACAGCACGGTGAACTGGGCAAGCATTTTCAAGGTGTCAGGGGCGCAATGGGCCTTGGCCAGGGAGCTGTTGAACAGCAACTTGTCGTAAATCTTGATTTCATCGCTGACCCGCAGGCAGTACGGCACCTTGACGATATAGATCCGGTCGATGAAGGCTTCGTTGTTCTTGTTGTTGCGGAAGGTGTGCCATTCCGATTCGTTGGAGTGGGCCAGCAGGATCCCGGTAAACGGAATCGCCCCCAGGCCCTCGGTGCTGTTGTAGTTGCCTTCCTGGGTGGCGGTGAGCAGTGGATGTAGCACCTTGATCGGTGCCTTGAACATCTCCACGAACTCCATCAGGCCCTGGTTGGCCCGGCACAGCGCGCCCGAGTAGCTGTAGGCGTCGGCGTCGTTCTGTGGGAATTCTTCCAGTTTGCGGATATCGACCTTACCCACCAGCGCCGAGATGTCCTGGTTGTTCTCGTCTCCGGGTTCGGTCTTGGCCACGGCGATCTGGTTGAGGACTGAAGGGTAGAGCTTGACCACCTGGAACTGGCTGATATCGCCGCCGAATTCGGCCAGGCGCTTGGTGGCCCATGGCGACATGATGGTATTGAGGTAGCGCCTTGGAATGCCGAAGTCTTCTTCGAGAATCGCACCATCTTCTGTGGCGTTGAACAACCCCAATGGCGACTCGAACACCGGAGAGCCCTTGATGGCGTAGAAGGGCACCTTCTCGATCAGTTGTTTGAGCTTTTCGGCCAGGGATGATTTACCGCCGCCGACCGGACCGAGCAGGTAGAGGATCTGTTTCTTCTCTTCCAGGCCTTGGGCGGCATGGCGGAAATAGGAGACGATCTGGTCAATGCATTCTTCCATTCCGTGGAAGTCTTCAAAGGCCGGGTAGCGGCGGATCACCTTGTTGGAGAATATTCGCGACAATCGCGAATTGGCTGAGGTGTCCTGCAGCTCCGGCTCACCGATCGCCAGCAGCAGGCGTTCGGCTGCAGACGCGTAGGCGCTACGGTCGCTTTTGCACAGATTGAGGTACTCCTGAAGCGAGAGCTCTTCCTGGCGTGTGGACTCGAAGCGTTGTTGGAAGTGGCTAAAAATACTCATGACGTCGTCACCTCGCTCGATACGTGGAGCCGACGCCGGATCAATCAGTCGATGCTGGCAGTCATTGGCTATTGCCAATGGCCGTTTTCCCCCCAGAACACCCTCAAACGCTACCGATGACCCGCACGCCGGTGTACCGGCTCTCCCCTGTTTTGGATGGCCTGCGCTAAGGATAGTTCGGAATACGGGAGGTCAAGGCGGGATGCGTAATTAGTTTGGGTGCGCCGTTTGTCAGAAACGGCGCGAGCCCAAGTGTCACGGGGGATAGCGGGGTGTGAAAAAAATTATTGCGAGTCGCCAGAGGCAATTTCTGCCGGATAGGTCGTACGCCACAGTTCAAAGCCGCCGTCCAGGCTGTAGACGTCGCTGAAGCCCTGGCTAACCAGATAGGCGGCTGCGCTCTGGCTGGAATTGCCGTGGTAGCACGACACGATCACTGGCGCGTCGAGGTCGGCGGCGCGGATGAAGTCGGCAATCGAATGATTGTCCAGATGCTTGGCACCACTGATATGGCTCGCGGCATAGGTGGGCTGGTCGCGGATGTCGACAACGACAGCGCCTTGCTCACGCAGGGCCTGGGCTTGTTCGGGAGGGATACGTTTGAATTCGCTCATGGCGGGCTCCTTGGGCCTGGATGAAAGTGCCGTCTAGCGCTTTGCGATGGCCTGTAATTGTTCGGGAATAGGGGGTTGGTTGTGGCCCTGAGCGTCGCACTGGCAGCTCAGGCGCTCGCCGGTGTCGATGTTCATCAGGGTCATGGCGCCGCCCCAGACGCAGCCGGTGTCGAGGGCGAATACGCCAGGCTCGTCGCACTTGCCTTCAAGGGCTGCCCAGTGACCGAAGATGATCTTCGTTTCACGGGTCTTGCGTTCCTTGTGGGCGAACCAGGGTTTATAGCCGGGCAGCGCGGTGTCGGCGCCTTCCTTGCTCTTGAGGTCAAGTTTGCCTTCGGCGGTGCAGAAACGCATGCGCGTGAAGTAGTTGGTGATGACCCGCAGGCGTGCGACTCCGGTGAGATCGTTGTCCCACTTCACCGGTTCATTACCGTACATGCCATCCAGGTAGGGCGTGAACAGGTTGTCATCACCCAGGGCTTCTTCGACTTCAGCGGCGCACTTGAGGGCTTTTTTCAGCGTCCATTGAGGAGGAATACCGGCATGGACCAGCGCCATGTTGCGGTCTTCGTCGTAATGCATGAGCTTTTGCTGGCGCAGCCAGTCGAGCAATTCGACGCAATCTGGCGCTTCAAGAATTTCCCGTAGGGTGTCGCCCTTTTTCAGGCGCTCGATGTTATTGCCGGCGGCCAGCAGGTGCAGGTCATGGTTGCCCAGTACGCACACCAGCGAATCGCGTATGCCATAAAGGAAGCGCAGGGTCTCAAGGGATTGCGGGCCACGGTTGACCAGGTCGCCCACCAGCCACAGGCGATCCTGTGTCGGCTTGAAGGCCACGCGTTCAAGCAGGCCCTTGAGCGGTTCCAGACAGCCTTGCAGGTCGCCGACGGCATAGGTTGCCATCAGTGTAGGGCTCCGGGCACCGCCAGGCGGAAGGGGGCGATGATGGCGTCGAAGTGCTTGCCGTCGTCGCAGAGCATCTGATAGCTGCCTTGCATATTGCCAACGCGGGATGTCATCACCGTGCCGCTGCTGTAGGTATGGCTCTTGCCCGGGGCGATAAGCGGTTGTTGGCCCACGACGCCGGCGCCACGCACTTCCTCGACCTGACCGTCACCGTCGGTGATGACCCAGTGACGTGACAGCAACTTGGCCGAGAGCTCACCGTTGTTCTTCACCGTTACGGTGTAGGCAAACGCGAAGCGGTTTTGGTCGGGTTGCGATTGTTCCGCCAGGAAGCGGGTGACGACGCTGACGTCGATCTGATAACGAGGATCGGACATGCAAGAGGCCTTAAAAGCAAAATCGGGGGGACAACGGATGCCGGTCAGTCTAGGCCAAGTGACAGGCACTAGGCCAGACATGGTGTCTGGCTGTGCACAGGTGGTGCGGGTGAGGCTCAGGTTCAGTCGGCGGCTGGCGCAGGCTGAATGGCAAGTTGGTCAGCCAGACGCACGAACGCTGCCAGGTCCAGTTGCTCTGGGCGCAGGCTGCCGTCGACGCCGGCGGCTTCGATTTCGTCGTTGCTGAGCAAGGCCTTGAGGGTGTTGCGCAGGGTCTTGCGGCGCTGGTTGAAGGCTTCGCGCACAACGCGTTCCAGCAGCTTGTGATCCTTGGCCGGGTGCGGCAGCACAGCGTGAGGCACTAGGCGCACGATGGCCGAGTCGACCTTCGGTGGCGGATTGAATGCGCCCGGACCGACGTTAAATAGATGCTCAACCCGGCAATGGTACTGAACCATGATCGACAGGCGACCCCAATCACCACCGCCAGGGCCTGCTGCCAGACGCTCGACTACTTCCTTTTGCAGCATGAAGTGCATGTCGCGGATCAGGCCTGCGTTGTTCAGCAGGTGAAAAATCAGCGGTGTGGAGATGTTGTACGGCAGGTTGCCCACAACCCGCAGGCTGTTGGGCGCCGCATTCAGGCTGGTGAAGTCGAACTTCAGTGCATCGCCCTGGTGCAGGTGGAAGTTGGGTTGGCTGGCGAACAGCTGGTTGAGGATCGGGATCAGGTCCTTGTCCAGTTCAACCACGTCCAGTTGGCCGCCACTGTTGAGCAGGCCTTTGGTCAGCGCACCCTGGCCCGGGCCGATTTCCAGCAGACGGTCTTCGGGCTTGGCGTGGATGGAACGCAGGATGCGGTCGATCACGCCAGCGTCGTGCAAGAAGTTTTGCCCGAAGCGCTTGCGCGCACGGTGTTGGTAATGCTCAGTCATATACGGGTCTCGGCCATCTGATAGGCGGTTTCCAGGGCCACATGCAGGCTGCCGGTATCGATCTTGCCGCTGCCGGCCAGGTCCAGGGCGGTGCCATGGTCGACGGAAGTACGGATGATCGGCAGGCCCAGTGTCACGTTGACTGCGGCGCCGAAGCCTTTGTATTTCAGCACGGGCAGCCCCTGGTCATGGTACATCGCCAGCACTGCGTCGCAGTGCTCCAGATATTTGGGGGTGAACAGAGTGTCGGCAGGCAGTGGGCCACGTAGGTCCATGCCCTCTTTGCGCAGGCGCTCTAATGTCGGTTCGATGATGTCGATTTCTTCATGGCCCAGGTGGCCGCCTTCACCGGCATGGGGGTTGAGGCCACATACCAGGATCCGCGGTTGGGCGATGCCGAATTTTTGTTGTAGGTCAGCGTGCAGGATGCGCGTCACACGTTCCAGGCGTTCAGGGGTGATGGCGTCGGCAACCGCCCGCAGGGGCAGGTGAGTGGTCACCAAAGCTACTCGCAGGCCACGGGTCGCCAGCATCATCACTACTTGTGCGGTATGGGTCAGTTCGGCGAGGAATTCGGTATGGCCGGAAAAGGCGATGCCGGAATCGTTGATCACGCCCTTGTGTACCGGAGCGGTGATCATCCCGGCGAAGTCTCCATCCACGCACCCTTGTCCAGCGCGGGTCAGAGTCTCCAGGACGAATGACGCATTGGCTTTGTCCAGTTGCCCGGCAACAACCTTGGCCTGCAGCGGGGTGTCCCACACATATAGGCTGTTGGCGGGCGCCGGAAGATCTGGCCAGTTGCCGGGTGCCACCGATAGCAAGTCGACAGCCACCCCCAGTTGCGCGGCCCGCTCAAGGAGCAGGTCGCGGCTGGTAATGGCAATCAGAGGGTATGGCTGGGGCTGCGAGGCGAGCAGCAGGCAAAGGTCAGGACCAATGCCGGCCGGCTCGCCGGGTGTCAACGCGAAACGCTGGGGTTTCACTGTGCTGCCTGGTCGGTGCCTGTTTGATCGGCGCCAGGAAGCTTGTTTTCCACGTAGGCTTCGTCACGGATCTGACGCAACCAGGTTTGCAGTTCTTCGTCGTATTTGCGGTTTCGCAGTACGGTCAAGGCTTGTTGCTCGCGGGCCTGGGCGGTGCTGTCAGTGGCGCGACGGCCAAGGACTTCCAGGACGTGCCAGCCATATTGGGTCTTGAATGGCTTGGACAGTACGCCTTGCGGAGTATCGGCCATCACTGCCTGGAACTCGGGCACTAGTGCCTTCGGGTCGATCCAGTTCAGGTCGCCGCCGTTGAGGGCAGAGCCTGGGTCTTCCGAGTAGCTTTTGGCCAGGGTGGAAAAGTCTTCGCCGCTGGTAATGCGCTCGTAGAGCTTCTGGGCCAGGGCCTTGGTCTCTGCTTCGCTGCGAATTTCGCTTGGTTTGATCAGGATGTGACGAACATGTACTTCGTCCCGTACCTGAGTCTCGCCGCCGCGCTTTTCCAGCAACTTGAGGATGATGAAGCCGCCAGGAGTCCGAGCGGGCTGGGTGATGCCGCCGATCTCCATGGTGCTCAGCTCGCGATCGAACGGAGGTGGCAGTTGAGCAGCTTTACGCCAGCCCATGTCACCGCCTTCGAGGGCGTTGTCGCTGCCGGACTGGGCAATAGCCATCTGAGCAAAGTCAGCGCCTTGCTTGAGCCGGTCATAGACAGCCTGGGTTTTTGCCGCCGCTGCGTTGAGCTGTTCAGCGTTGGCACTGTCTGGCGTCGGGATCAGGATATTAGCCAGGTGCAGTTCTTCAGAGAGCTGCATCTTGCCCAGGTCCGAGGCCAGGAAGTTCTTCACTTCCTGTTCGGAAACCTGAACCCGCTCGGCCACACGGCGCTGACGCACACGGCTGATGATCATTTCGCGGCGAATCTGGTCACGGGCGTCTTCATACGACAGACCGTCGTGAGCCAGTGCGGCGCGGAACTGATCAATGCTCATGTTGTTGCGTTGAGCGATGGTGCCGACGGCCTGGTTCAACTCTTCGTCGGTGATACGAATGCCGGAACGGTCGCCGATCTGCAATTGCAGGTTTTCGACGATCAGGCGTTCCAGCACCTGCTGGTCCAGGACGCTGGTAGGCGGCACGCCACCGCCACGCTTGGCGATGGTTTGCTGAACTTCCTTGACCCGTTGGTCCAGTTGGCTCTGCATGATCACGTCGTTATCGACGATGGCCACTACCTTGTCCAGCGGTTGAACTGCAGCGTGTGCCGCTGCAGTACCCAGGAACAGCGCGCCCAGCATCAGCGGGCGCAGACAATCAGAAAGCTTTATCTTCACGTTCACGATAACCTTGGATGCCTTTGTCGAGGAAGCTCTCTACCTTGGCGCCAGTGAGGCCGCCGAGTCCCTTCAGGACAATTTGGAGGAAGAGGCCGTGGTCGCCTTTTTCGTTGAGCGGGGCGATCTGGCTGTATTCGTCGTTGGAAACCCAATAACGGTTGATCACGCGCAGTTTCCAGCAGCAGTTGTCGTACTCGAAACCACCGAAGGCTTCCAGGGTACGGTTGCGTGCATAGTCATACTGCCAGCGGGTGATCAGGTTCCACTGGGGAATGATCGGCCACATCATCGAGAAGTCGTGTTGCTGGATTTTGTAGTAATCCTTCACGAAGTTCGGTTGACCTTCCTGGCCGTAGTCGCCACCAAACTGCCATTTACCGGTCAACTGGTTATAGACAACCTGGTCATTGCGATAGCGATAACCAACGTTGACGACCTTGTTCGGGTTGTCTTCCGGCTGGTAGTGGAACATCGCGCTGCCGGAGCGTGCGCTATGGCTTTCGGTGTCCCAGTTGTAGTCGGCGGTGGCGCGCCAGTCGCGGTTGAAGCGGAACTCGTAGTCAAGGGCGATAGGCGAAACATTCGACTGTGCATCCGCGCGGTCGGCGGCCAGGATGCCTGGCAGTTGGACTTCACGGTCCTTGAAGTACAAGGCTTGGCCGACGGAAATACGTTGACGCTCAAAGCCGTTTTCTTCGATCCAGCGGTTGGTGACGCCAAGCGATAGCTTGTTTTCGTCACCGATGCGGTCGCCGCCGACGAAGCGATTGTCACGGAACAAAGAGGCGTAATTGAACGTGGTTTCGCCGGTGTCGAATACGGGGATATCAGCCTGGTCTTTCTCAGGAACGTAGAGATAGAAAAGGCGAGGTTCCAAGGTTTGGTTGTAGTTCTTGCCGAACCACTGTGTGCTGCGGTCGAAGTAGAGACCACTGTCTACGCTGGCGATCGGGACTGAAAGGTCCTGGGAGCTTTTGAACTTCTGGCCTGCTGTGACCATTTGCGACTTGCCTGTTCCGTCGAGGTCAAGATCGTATTTGGTATAGCGGTATTTGAGCTTTGGTGTAATGAACCCGTAGGTCCAGTTCATCGGGTACTCGACGCTCGGCGCGCCGCTCAAACGGGTGCCGTTGGCGCGGGTCAACCCTGTCACGTAGGTATCTAGACGAGGCGATACGAGGCCGTTCTCATCAGTAAACGACCCCGTCTCAAGATCCCGATCAAAGCGTACAGCTTCGGTTTCATAGGCAAAATTCAACCCGCCCGGATGGTACGGCAGCGCACCATTGAAGGTGATCTGTGGCAAACGGTTATACGGAGTGATGTTGGAAATCGTCGCCAGCTTGTAAGCCTGGAGATTTAACCGAGCAGTGTAGTTGTCGCCACGATAGTTGACGGCACCCTGCTGGTTGATAAAGTCCTGGGACTCAACGCCAATCTGATCAGTCTTCAGATCCTGGAAGTAGTACGGATCGCTGATGTCGGTGTAGTCGACTTCAGTCATTACGCGCGAATCCAGGCCACCCTTGTGCTGCCAGTTAAGCATCCAGCGGGTTTTCTCGTAATCGGATTGCTTGCTGCGCTCATCGTTGTCGTCGTTGAGATACGCGCCGCCGAACTGCCCTTCGCTGGACTTGGTCAGGTAGCGGAACTCGCCTTCCATCAACATGCCGCGCTTGGTCATGTATTGCGGGTACAACGTGGCATCGTAGTTCGGTGCCAGGTTGAAGTAATACGGCGTATTCAGGGTAAAGCCCGTTTCACTGCCGGTGCTGAAACTCGGCGGCAGGAAGCCGGATTGACGACGGTTGTCGATCGGGAAGTAGATGTACGGCGTGTACAGGATCGGAATGTTCTTGATCCGCAACGTCGCGTTTGTCGCCGTACCGAAACCGGTGGCCGGGTTCAACGTGATGTTGTTGCCCTTGAGCTGCCAGGCGTTGCTGTCTGGCTCGCAGGTAGTGTACGTACCGTCCTTGAGACGGATGATCGCGTTCTCGGCACGCTTGGCGTACAGCGCGCTACCGCGGATGCGTGATTTGTGCATCACGTATTCGGCGTTGTCGACTTGCGCGGCACCGGTGTCCAGTTGGACCTGGGCATGGTCGCCGACGATCAGGGCGCCGTTGTCGCGCAAACGGACGTTGCCGTTCAGCTCTCCACGGTTCTCGGCCTGGTACAGGCTGGCCTCTTCGGCTTCGACCTGCATGCTGCCTTGGCGCATGACAACGTCACCGGCCAAGGTCGCGACTTGTTGTTCCTGCTCATAACGAGAGACCTTGGCTCCGATGAAGGTCGGCGCGTCGCTCTTGTCCGTCTTGTCGTTCATGCCAGGACGAAGCGGCTCGACATAGGAACCGGCGCAATAAGGACCGGTTTCAGCCAGCTGAGCGGCGGTTAGCTTCTCGCGAGGGACCCAATCCAGGTGGCTGTAGTCGGCGCTGCGCGAACGCAGGCCACGGCCTTTGGCTTCGGTGACCAGCTTGGTCTGCGGCACGGCCTCGGCGCCAGCAGTCTCGCCTTGCGGCGTGCCGTTGGCCGAGCTGACGGCACTGCCGTCATGCACCGGACGCGGTGGTAATGGGGCGGCGCTGGTTTTCGGCGCGCAATCCCAGGCACCCGAAGCAGAGACTGAGCAGTCATACTGTTCCGCGGCGACCACGAATGAGGTGGCGAAGGGTTGCATGGCCAGCAGACTGCCGGTTACCAGCAACGGAAATTTTCTACGAAACGCGGGGGATTTCAATGCCATCTTATTAGTCCGGGCTTCCTGCGTGCCATCTGCCCGCGGTGTGGGCCGCACGCCTCTCGATGGTCTGAAAAAGATGCGTGATAATAAAGCATGACCCGCTTGACGGCTAGCGCCGTCGGAGACCCTTGTAATGCCCGAGCAAGATCTACGTTTGCAACACCTGAAAGTCTGGCTTGATGAGCAGCTACCTTCACTTTTTACCGCTCAAGGCTGGGGTGTCGTACCCCCGGCCACGTTGACTGCGGCCAGCAGCGACGCGAGTTTCAGGCGCTATTTCCGTTGGGAAGGCGAGGGCCGCAGTTTTGTCGTCATGGACGCCCCTCCCCCCCAGGAAAACTGCAAACCTTTCGTCGATATCGCTCAAATGCTGGCGAAATCGGGGATAAACGTCCCACAAATTTATGCAGAAGATCTGCCTCGCGGCTTTCTTTTGCTCAATGACCTGGGTAGAAAAACGTATCTGGACGTCATGGACGGCGAAAATGCCGATCAATTGTTCGCTGATGCCATCGACGCGTTGCTGGCTTTCCAGCAGTTGCCAATGGACGCCGGTTTGCCCAGCTATGACGTTGCGCTGTTGCGCCGAGAGTTGGAACTGTTCCCCGAGTGGTATGTGCACCGGCACCTGGGCATTGAGTTCGATGCTCATCAACTGGACCTGTGGCAGCGGGTCAGCACATTGCTGATCGACAGTGCCCTGGCTCAGCCCAAGGTGCTGGTGCATCGCGACTACATGCCGCGCAACCTGATGATCAGCGAGCCGAACCCCGGTGTGCTGGATTTCCAGGATGCGGTCTACGGCCCGGTGACCTATGACATCACCTGCTTGTTCAAGGACGCGTTCCTCAGTTGGCCCCAGGCTCGTGTGCAGGAATGGCAGCGTGGCTATTGGCAGCGCGCTGGCCAATTGGGCATCCCTGTACAGGAAGACTTTGAAGATTTCCTGCGGGCCAGCGACCTGATGGGTGTGCAGCGTCACCTCAAGGTGATCGGTATCTTCGCGCGTATCTGCCATCGTGACGGCAAGCCGCGCTACCTGGCCGATGTGCCGCGCTTCTTTGCCTATATAGACGCGGTGCTTGCGGATCGTGCGGAGTTGAACGACCTGGGCGAACTGCTGGCGAGCCTGCGCCAACCCGCCGAGGCCGTTGTATGAAGGCCATGATCCTGGCTGCCGGCAAAGGTGAGCGGATGCGTCCGCTAACTTTGCATACCCCCAAGCCGCTGATCCAGGCGGGAGGCAAGCGCCTGATCGAGTACCACCTTGAGGCGCTGGCGAAAGCCGGCTTCACCGACATCGTCATCAACCACGCCTGGCTCGGTCAGCAGGTCGAGGGCTATCTGGGCGACGGTTCGCAGTATGGCGTGCGAATCCAGTACTCCGCCGAAGGCGAGCCGCTGGAAACGGGTGGCGGGATTTTCCAGGCATTACCGCTTCTGGGTGACGAGGCGTTCCTGGTGGTCAATGGTGATATCTGGACTGACTACGACTTCGCCGGCCTGAATCAGCCGCTCAAGGGGCTGGCCCACTTGGTGATGGTCGATAACCCGGCGCATCACCCCAGTGGTGGTGACTTCTATCTCAAGGACGGTTCGCTTCATGATGCCGTGCCCGGTGCCGATAACCTGACCTTCAGTGGCATTTCAGTGCTGCACCCCGAGCTTTTCGCGGGTTGCAGCGCTGGCGCCTTCAAGCTGGCGCCGTTGTTGCGCGCGGCGATGGCTCAAGGTTTGGTGACGGGGGAACACATGGAAGGACGCTGGATCGATGTCGGGACGTTGGAGCGCCTTGCGCAAGTCGAAAACCTGCTGACAGCGGGGCAGTAAGATGCTGTGGCCAGGGACTCTGATTGGAGCCGGGGCGGGCTTTGCCATCGCCAGCATTCCGGGGGCCATGTTGGGCGCGCTGTTGGGTCAGGCGATGGACCGACGTTTGCAACTGCACAGTTGGGCGCAATTGCGCGAGCGACTGGGTGGGCGTCCGGCGCTGCGCAACGATGAATTGCTGTTTGTACTGCTCGGCCGCCTGGCCAAGAGCAATGGCCGGGTGGTGGACGGGCATATCCAGCAGGCCCGTCAGGAGATGCGTTCGCTGAATATGACCGAGCCGGCCCAGCGCCGGGCCATTGCTGCGTTCAACCGAGGCAAGTCCGGCTCTGACCGAGTGCGCAGTTATCTGCGCCTGCTCAAGGCCCAGCCCCATGCGGCGGAAGGCGTGTTGCGCGCCTGTTGGCGGATGGTCTGGGCGGATGGCAAGGCCAGCACTGCCGAGCGCGAGCTGATCGGGTTATGGGGCAAGTGGCTGGGCTGGACGCCGCAGCAGACTCAGGCACTGGCGGCTGATTACGAACCTGAGCGCAAACCGTTGGCCAACCGTGGCAGCACTTATCAGGAAGCGTTGCGGATTCTCGGGGTGACGGCGACCACTGAGCCGTCGGTGATTAAGCGGGCTTACCGGCGGCTGCTCAGTCGTCATCACCCGGACAAGATTGCCGGGAGTGGTGCCAGCCCGGCGCAGGTGCGTGAGGCGACCGAAAGGACTCGCGAACTGCATAACGCCTATGCGTTGATTCGTGAGCGGCGGGATTTCAGGTAGCCGCTGGCGATCAACTCCCAGTGTTCTGCGGGCTTAACCAGCCACGAATCCGGCGATACAACTGTTCCTGCCCGGCCTGGTTGTTGCCGGGAAGGGCCTTCAATGACACCTGTTTGTAGTTGTCATTCTTCAAGCGCTTGCTCGCCTGGGCTCGTTCCAGGGCATTTTTGCGTGCCTGGGCGTTGTCCTGATAGAAAAAGTCGGCGGTGGCCAGTTTCAGCGTTGGTGCCAGTTGTTGCAGGTCCGGAGCGCCTGCGAGCGGCGTCTGCGCCGCCACCATGATGAATTTCTGGACCTGAGGCGGTTGTTTTTCACTCAGATAGCGAGCCGCCCACCATGCGCCCGTGCCGTGCCCCAGCAGCACCACGCTGCGGGCATTTTGCGTCTGGGCGAAGGCAACGGCGGCATCGATGCGGGCAAAGATTCGCGTGGCGTCGGTCTTGTCCTGCTCATCTACGCCTGGGACGACGGCCGGGTCGGTGCCCTCGGCTTCGGCGCTGGCAGCCTGTTCGATCGGCTTGGGTGCTACGGTGCTGGCATCTTTGCTGCTGGTGTCCACGGCAGCCTTGGGGGCTTCGATTACACGCGGTGGAGTAGTGGCCAGGCTCAGGTCTGGCAGTGACAAACTGAGACTGCCCCAGGCGGCGTCCGGCAATTTTTGCCGCAAAGGGCCGATTGCTTGAGGCCAGTCAGCACTTTCCCCAGCGCCAGGGACAATAATTACCACGCCCTCAGGCTCGGCGCTGTTGGCAGGTTTCCACAGGGCGAGGAACGTATCGCTGCCGGCCTGCAATTGTTGCTGTTCCTGGGACGGGACTGTCCTCTCAAGCGCCGCGGTTTCTTCCTGGCTACGCTCGGGCAATGGCTGGCGCTCGGCCGGTTTTTCTGCAGCCGGTGGTTGGGTATCAGCGGCCTGGACACAAAAGGCGCTGGTAAACAGCAGCGACAGGCACAATGCTGGCAGTGCCGAACGGTGGGGAAGGGGCATCGTTGATTCCAGGCCAGAAGTGATTCCGGCAGCCTAATGGGTTGGTCAGTATTTGTCAGTGATGTGAGATGTGAATCATGATTTTTCGCTGTCTGCTGGTTATCGGCTGTCTGTGCTTTCCCTTGATGGCGGGCGCTGTGCCGGTGCCTGTCGTGCCGCAGGCGGTACTCAGTGTCGAGCAGCGTGAATGGCTGGCCCAGCACCCGGAGCTGCGGGTCGGGCTGGTCCTGCAGGCGCCCTATGCGCAATACGACCGGCGCTTGCAGCGTTTATCCGGGGCCAATGTCGAGCTGATGCAGTGGTTAGCCAAGGCGCTGAATATAGAGCTGACCTGGCGCAACTTCCCCAATCAGGAACAGTTGGACGCGGCGGTACGCGACGGCGAGGTCGATCTTGCCCCCGGCCTGTTGCAAACCCCGGCCGGTCTGCGTCTGTGGCAGTTTTCCGACCCCTATATGCGGGTTCCCCAGCGCGTCGTCGGCATCCGCGAGGGCGGCGGCACCGTGGATCTGGAAAAGCTCGATGAGCAATCCCGGGTGGCGGTGCGCATGCCCAGCACTGTCGCCGATTACCTGCGCAGCAATTACCCCAGCCTAAACCTGCAAGGCGTGCCCCTGGAGCGCCAGGCCCTGCAATTGCTGCTGAGCCAGCAAGCCCGCTACGCTGTGATCGATGAAGCGCAGCTCAGTCGCTTGTCTGTGGAGCCTGAGTTTTCCGGGCTCGCGGTGGTAGGTGATATCGGCCTGCCGCAACTGCTGCGGGTGGCAACTCGACGTGATTGGCCCGAGCTTGCCGAGATCATGGAAAGCGCCTTGCGGGCGATTCCGGCTCGGGACCTGGACCAGTTGCATGCTCGCTGGCTGCAGCCCAAATACCCGCGCCTGACCGAATCCCCCGGTTTCTGGCAGAACCTGAGCCTGCTGCTGGGCATCCTGTTGCTGGCCTGCATGGCGGTGGCATTGTGGCAGCGTCGTCAGCAGCGCGGTTTGGAGCAGGACCTGCTGGCGACTCGGGAAGAAAGCGCCGCTCGCGCCGCCGGTGCCGAAGCGTTGCGCCTGACGCAGTTTTCCATCGACCAGAGCACCGTCGGCATCCTCTGGGTCAACTGGGACAGCCATGTGCGCTACGCCAACGTGGCGGCAGAAACCATGCTCGGCTACGCCCCCGGTGCGCTGATCGAGCGGCCGCTGATCGAGTTCGAACCCAAGTTGACCATGGACCGCTGGCTGAACCTGTGGAAGCGCGCCCGTGCCAGCGAAGACGGGCCGCAAAGTTTTGCCACCGATTGCCTGCGGGCCGACGGCAGTGTGTTGCCCACTGATGTCTCCTTGAGCTTCCTGCGTTTTGCCGGTGGCGAATACCTGGTGGTTTACCTCAATGATGTCACTGAGCGTCGCCGAGCCCTGGCCGCGTTGCAGGAAAGTGAAGCGCGCTTGCAAGGGATTGCCGCCAATGTGCCGGGATTGGTGTTTCGGCTGGAGCGGCTGCCGTTGAGCGCCGCTATCGACTTTGCCTATATCAGTGAAGGAAGTGAAAGCCTGGTGGGCTATGCCCCGGCGGTGCTCCGTCATCGCGATGTTGGCATTCGCAGCCTGGTGCACCCGGACGACCGCGCCAGTTACCACCGCACTCAGGACCAGGCCATCGACACCGAAAGCAATTGGTCGTGGCAAGGCCGCATCCTCACCCGCCAGGGCGAGCAGCGTTGGGCCGAAATCAAGGCCGTCACCCGGCGCCTGGAGGAGGGTGTTGTGGTGTGGGACGGGATTGTCTGGGATATCAGCGAGAGCAAGCGCATCGAGTTGGAGCTGGACGCCTCCCGCGCACAATTGCGTGAATTGTCAGCTCACCTGGAAACCGTGCGTGAGGAAGAAAAGGCGCGCATCGCCCGCGAAGTGCATGACGAACTGGGGCAAATGCTTACGGTACTCAAGCTGGAAACTTCGATGTGCGAACTGGCCTATGCGCAGCTTGACCCAGGCTTGCATGAGCGCTTGAACAGCATGAAGCGCCTGATTTCCCAGCTCTTTCAACTGGTACGGGATGTTGCCACCGCGTTGCGCCCGCCGATTCTCGACGCCGGGATTGCCTCGGCTATTGAGTGGCAGGCCCGGCGTTTCGAATCCCGCACGCAGATTCCTTGCCTGGTGCAAGTGCCGGACAACCTGCCGGCGCTCAGCGACGCCAAGGCCATTGGCCTGTTCCGGATACTGCAGGAGGCGCTGACTAATGTGATGCGCCATGCCCAGGCGCATACTGTTGAACTGACCCTGGCGGTGGAAGGTGCCAATCTGCGGCTGACCATCAGCGATGACGGCGCAGGTTTTGTGCCTGCGCCAGGGCGTCCGGTGTCATTTGGCCTGGTCGGCATGCGTGAGCGGGTACTGATCATGGGCGGGCAGTTGACCCTCGACAGTGAGTTGGGGGAGGGCACGACCCTGAGTGTTACGGTGCCGCTGGATGCATAACTCCAAGAAGAGGAAACCCCTGTGATCCGCGTACTGGTAGCCGAAGACCACGCCATTGTTCGTGAAGGCATCAAGCAATTGATCGGCCTGGCCAAGGACCTGCTGGTAGTAGGCGAGGCGAGCAATGGTGAACAACTGCTGGAAACCTTGCGCCACGTTCCGTGCGAGGTGGTGCTGTTGGACATCTCGATGCCCGGCGTCAACGGCCTGGAAGCCATCCCGCGGATACGCGCCCTGAACAATCCTCCCGCTATCCTGGTGCTGTCTATGCACGACGAAGCGCAAATGGCCGCCCGTGCGCTGAAGGTGGGTGCCGCCGGTTATGCCACCAAGGACAGTGACCCGGCGCTGCTGCTGACGGCGATCCGCAAAGTGGCGGCCGGCGGGCGTTACATCGACCCGGACCTGGCGGACCGCATGGTCTTCGAAGTTGGCCTCACCGACGCCCGGCCCTTGCATTCGCTGCTGTCGGAGCGGGAGTTCTCGGTGTTCGAGCGCCTGGCCCAGGGCGCCAACGTCAACGACATCGCCCAGCAACTGGCCTTGAGCAGCAAGACTATCAGTACCCACAAGGCGCGGTTGATGCAGAAACTCAACATCACCTCCCTGGCGGAACTGGTGAAGTACGCCATGGAGCACAAGCTTCTATAGAGTCATATCTATTTGCGACACCCCGAAAAACGTCGCCAAGCCCATTCTTACCGCTTGCAGCTTGATGCTCATGCCTGCACTGTCCAGTGCCCGCCATCCGTGTAGGGCAATCCCTACCCTGAACCTTCCAAGATGCTGATGCCAATCTCTCCTGCACCCCGATTTTCGGGGGCTTGCGCCTGGACTACGCTTGCTTCACGGCAGTCCAAAACGAAAAGGTGTGGGTATGAGCGAGGTGGATTCAAATGATGTGCTGGTCAGCTTTCGTGGCGTACAGAAGAGCTACGACGGCGAGAACCTGATCGTCAAAGACCTCAACCTGGAGATTCGCAAGGGCGAATTCCTCACCCTGCTCGGGCCGTCCGGTTCGGGCAAGACCACCAGCCTGATGATGCTCGCCGGTTTCGAAACGCCGACCGCGGGCGAAATCCAGCTGGCCGGGCGCTCTATCAACAACGTGCCGCCCCACAAGCGTGACATCGGCATGGTGTTCCAGAACTACGCCTTGTTCCCCCACATGACGGTCTGCGAAAACCTGGCGTTTCCGCTGTCGGTCCGGGGCTTGAGCAAGACCGATATCAGTGAGCGGGTAAAGCGCGTGTTGAGCATGGTCCAGCTCGATGCCTTCGCCCAGCGCTACCCGGCGCAACTCTCCGGCGGCCAGCAGCAGCGGGTGGCCCTGGCCCGGGCGCTGGTATTTGAACCGCAGTTGGTGTTGATGGACGAGCCCCTCGGTGCCCTCGACAAGCAACTGCGCGAACACATGCAGATGGAGATCAAACACCTGCACCAGCGCCTCGGCGTGACCGTGGTCTACGTGACCCACGATCAGGGCGAAGCGCTGACCATGTCCGACCGTGTGGCGGTGTTCCACCAAGGTGAGATCCAGCAGATCGCAGCTCCGCGCACCTTGTATGAAGAGCCGAAAAACACCTTCGTTGCCAACTTCATTGGCGAGAACAACCGTCTTAATGGCCGCTTGCACAGCCACAGCGGCGACCGATGCGTAGTCGAGCTGGCGCGGGGCGAGAAGGTCGAGGCGCTGGCGGTGAATGTCGGCCAGATCGGCGGCCCGGTGACCCTGTCGGTGCGCCCGGAGCGGGTAAACCTCAATGGCTCCAGCGAAAGCTGTGTCAACCGCTTTTCCGGGCGTGTGGCGGAGTTCATCTACTTGGGCGACCACGTGCGGGTGCGCCTGGAAGTCTGCGGCAAGAGCGATTTTTTTGTGAAACAACCGATCGCCGAGCTGGACACGGCGTTGACGGTCGGCGACGTGGTACCGATTGGCTGGCAAGTCGAGCACGTTCGCGCACTCGACCCACTTCTAGAGGCGAATTGATCGCCCCCTTGCTTCACCCAACCCTGCACGTGGAGAGAACAACAATGTTGAGATCCCTTAAATTCAGCGCTCTGACCCTTGGTTTGTTGGGCGCGACACAGGCCATGGCAGGCCCGGACCTGACGGTCGTGTCCTTCGGCGGCGCGAACAAGGCGGCGCAGGTCAAGGCCTTCTACGCCCCGTGGGAAAGCGCGGGCAACGGCAAGATCATCGCCGGTGAATACAACGGTGAAATGGCCAAGGTCAAAGCTATGGTCGACACTAAGAGCGTGTCCTGGGACCTGGTGGAAGTCGAGTCGCCGGAGCTGTCCCGTGGCTGTGACGAAGACATGTTCGAACCGTTGGACCCGGCGCTGTTTGGCAAGGCTGAAGATTTCGTCAAGGGTGCGATTCAGCCGTGTGGCGTAGGTTTCTTCGTGTGGTCGACGGTTATGGCGTACAACGCCGACAAACTGAAGACCGCCCCTACCGGTTGGGTGGATTTCTGGGACACCAAGAAATTCCCCGGCAAGCGTGGCTTGCGCAAGGGTGCCAAGTACACCCTGGAGTTCGCTTTGATGGCGGACGGCGTAGCGCCTAAAGACGTTTATAAAGTGCTGGCCGGCAAAGACGGTCAGGACCGGGCTTTCAAGAAACTCGACGAACTCAAGCCGTCGATCCAGTGGTGGGAAGCCGGCGCACAACCGCCGCAGTACCTGGCCTCGGGCGATGTGGTCATGAGCTCGGCCTACAACGGCCGGATCGCCGCAGTGCAGAAAGAAAGCAATCTGAAAGTGGTGTGGAACGGCGGCATTTACGACTTCGACGCTTGGGCGATTCCAAAAGGCCTGGCCAAGGATCGTGCTGAAGCAGCGAAGAAATTCATCGCCTTCTCGGTCGCGCCACAGCAGCAGAAAACTTATTCGGAAAACATCGCTTACGGTCCGGCCAACACTCTGGCGGTACCGCTGCTGGCTAAAGATGTGCTCAAGGATATGCCGACCACCCCGGAAAACATCGCCAACCAGGTGCAGATCGACGTCAGCTTCTGGGCGGATAACGGTGAGCAACTGGAGCAGCGCTTCAATTCCTGGGCGGCCAAGTAACCCGGCTTTGCCACTGAGCTTTTGTGGCGAGGGGGCTTGCCCCCGTTGGGTTGCGAAGTAACCCCAGTAGAGTCACCGCGTTTTATCAGACATAGCGCGGCGGCTGGTTTTGGGGCTGCTACGCAGCCCAACGGGGGCAAGCCCCCTCGCCACAGGGGTTGCAGCCTTACGCGAGACTGTTGTCATTATCAGAATTTCGGAGTTTGCCATGGCCATCGCCGTTCCCTCGAACGAGGTCTCCACCCCCACCTTGAAGCAGCGCCTGGCGCGTGCCGAGCGGCTTAACCGCTGGAAGGCCCAAGCCTTGATTGCGCCGCTGGTGCTGTTTTTGTTGCTGGTGTTCCTGGTGCCGATCGTCGCGCTGCTCTACAAAAGCGTTGGCAACCCGGAAGTAGTGGGCGGCCTGCCGCGCACCGTGGTCGCGGTGACCGCGTGGGACGGGCGTGGCTTGCCCGGCGAGCCTGTGTATCAGGCCCTCAGCGAGGACCTGGGCGAAGCCCGGAAAAACCAGACCCTGGGCGATTTGTCCAAACGCCTGAACATGGAATTGGCCGGCTACCGCAGTCTGCTGACCAAAACCGCGCGGGCGCTGCCGTTTACTCAAGTGCCTGTCTCTTATAAAGAAGCGCTGGAAAACCTCGACGAGCGTTGGGGCGACCCGGCGTACTGGCAGGCGATCCGCCGCAATACTAGCAGCTTGACGCCTTACTACCTGCTGGCGGCCGTCGATCACCGTATTGACGACCTCGGCGAAGTCGCCCCGGCCACACCGGACCAGGCGATTTACCTCGACATCTTCGCCCGGACCTTCTGGATGGGCCTGGTGATTACCGTGTTTTGCCTATTGTTGGCCTATCCCCTGGCCTACCTGTTGGCCAACTTGCCGGCTCGGCAAAGCAACCTGCTGATGATCCTGGTGCTGCTGCCGTTCTGGACCTCGGTGCTGGTGCGAGTGGCGGCGTGGATTGTGCTGTTGCAATCGGGTGGGCTGATCAATGGCGCGCTGATGAGTATGGGCATCATCGACAAGCCCCTGGAGTTGGTATTCAACCGGCTGGGGGTCTACATCTCCATGGTGCATATCCTGCTGCCGTTCATGATCTTGCCGATATACAGCGTGATGAAGGGAATTTCGCCGACCTATATGCGTGCGGCGATTTCCCTGGGCTGTCATCCATTTGCCAGCTTCTGGCGGGTGTACTTTCCGCAGACCTACGCGGGCGTCGGTGCGGGCTGCCTGTTGGTGTTCATTCTGGCAATTGGTTACTACATCACCCCGGCGTTGCTGGGTAGCCCGAACGACCAGATGGTCAGCTACTTTGTGGCCTTCTACACCAACACCAGCATTAACTGGGGCATGGCCACGGCCTTGGGTGGATTGCTGCTGCTGGCCACCGTGGTGCTGTATCTGATCTACAACTGGCTGGTGGGCGCCAGCCGCCTGCGCCTGAGCTGAGGAGACCTTGAGATGCTGAGCCCTTACATGTCACCCGTTGAGCGGGTCTGGTTCTACAGCTTGCGGATTCTCTGCGGCCTGATCCTGTTGTTCCTGATTTTGCCGGTGCTGGTGATCATTCCGCTGTCGTTCAACTCCGGGAGTTTCCTGGTGTACCCGCTGCAAGGGTTCTCGCTGCACTGGTACGAGGACTTTTTCGCCTCGGCGGAATGGATGCGAGCGTTAAAGAACAGCATCATCGTCGCCCCGGCGGCGACCGTGTTGGCCATGGTCTTCGGTACCCTGGCGGCGATTGGCCTGACCCGTGGCCATTTCCCCGGCAAGGCGCTGGTGATGGCGTTGGTGATTTCACCGATGGTGGTGCCGGTGGTAATTATCGGTGTGGCCAGCTACCTGTTCTTTGCGCCGTTGGGCCTGGGCAACAGCTTCTTTTCGTTGATCGTGGTGCATGCGGTGTTGGGCGTGCCGTTTGTGATCATTACCGTCTCGGCGACCTTGCAAGGCTTCAACCATAATCTGGTGCGTGCGGCAGCCAGCCTGGGGGCTTCGCCGGTGACGGCATTTCGGCGGGTGACCTTGCCGCTGATTGCTCCTGGGGTGATCTCCGGCGCGCTGTTTGCCTTCGCCACTTCGTTCGATGAAGTGGTGGTGACACTGTTCCTCGCAGGTCCCGAGCAGGCGACTTTGCCCCGGCAGATGTTCAGTGGTATCCGTGAAAACCTCAGCCCGACCATCGCCGCTGCGGCGACCTTGCTGATTGCGTTCTCGGTTGTGCTGTTGCTGACCCTAGAGTGGTTGCGTGGGCGCAGTGAAAAGCTGCGTACCGCACAAGTCTGAAGGCTAAGTCTGCCATTCAACCCCTGAATGGCAGACAACCCTCAATCCCGAGCTATCCTTGTGCCAGCCCCCAACCTCTAAGAGGCCACGCACATGAGTACTTCCTCATTCAAGATCGCCCACAAATTGCTCACTGGACCAGGTGCCATCGAGCAACTGGCCGCCGAGCTGACAAGGCTGGATGTCGACAACCCGCTGATCGTCACCGACGCGGCGCTGGTCAAGTCCGGCACCGTGCAGTTGGCGTTGGCGCAGTTGGGTGATCGTCCGTACGAAATTTTCGACCGTGTGATGCCCGACCCGGAAATTGCCATCGTCGAAGACTGCATGCAGGTCTACCGCGAAGGCGGGCATGACGGCTTGATTGGCGTGGGGGGCGGCAGTGCCATCGACATCGCCAAGAGCGTCGCCGCCTATGCCGGCTATCACGGCGCCCTGGAGGACCTGTTCGGCGTCGACCAGGTGCCCCGCAAGGGCCCGCCGCTGATCGCGATTCCCACCACCGCCGGCACCGGTTCGGAGGTGACCAATGTGGCGATTCTGTCGGACAAGGTCGCCCAATTGAAAAAAGGTATCGTCAGCGATTTCCTGTTGCCGGACGTAGCGCTGATCAGCCCGCAGATGACCTTGACCTGCCCGCGCAGCGTCACCGCAGCCAGTGGCGTCGATGCGCTGGTGCATGCCATCGAGTCCTACCTGTCGCTGAATGCCTCGCAGATCACCGACGCCCTGGCCATTGGCGCGATCAAATTGATCGTCAATGCCTTGCCCAAGGCCTACGCCAACCCGGCCAATCTCCAGGCCCGTGATGACATGGCCACCGCCAGCCTGATGGCCGGCATGGCCTTCGGTAATGCCGGCGTGGGCGCGGTGCATGCCCTGGCGTATCCGTTGGGCGGGCGCTTCAATATCTCCCATGGGGTCAGCAATGCCTTGTTGCTGCCCTATGTCATGCACTGGAACAAGCTGGCCTGCGTCGAACGCATGCGGGATATCGCCCAGGCCATGGGGGTGAATGTCACGGGGTTGAGTGTCAACGATGCCGCCGACCAGGCCGTCGACGCCATGACACGGCTGTGCGCCGCCGTGGAGATCCCGTCAGGTTTGCGCAGTTTCGGTGTTCCCGAAGAGGCTATCCCGGCCATGGCTGTGGAGGCTGCGGGCATCGAGCGACTGATGCGCAACAATCCGCGCAAGCTCAGCGCCGCGGATATAGAGAAAATCTACCGCGCTGCGTACTAGCCATTGAGTCAGGTCACGGTGCGCGCAACAAAGCATGCGGTATACAATGCGCGCCATCGTGATTTAGCTCAAAAAGGTGCGTCATGCAGCCCTTCGTTATTGCTCCATCGATTCTCTCCGCCGACTTCGCCCGCCTGGGCGAGGAAGTGGACAACGTGCTGGCCGCCGGTGCCGACTTCGTTCACTTCGATGTCATGGATAACCACTATGTGCCGAACCTGACCATTGGTCCGATGGTCTGCGCCGCCCTGCGCAAGTACGGCGTAACCGCGCCTATTGATGCGCACTTGATGGTCAGCCCGGTGGACCGCATCATCGGTGACTTCATCGACGCTGGCGCGACCTACATCACCTTCCACCCGGAAGCCACGCTGCACGTCGACCGCTCCCTGCAACTGATCCGCGAAGGCGGCTGCAAGGCCGGCCTGGTGTTCAACCCGGCGACGCCGCTGGACGTGCTCAAGTACGTGATGGACAAGGTCGACATGATCCTGCTGATGAGCGTCAACCCAGGCTTCGGTGGGCAGAAGTTCATTCCCGGCACCCTCGACAAGCTGCGCGAAGCCCGCGGGCTGATCGATGCCTCAGGTCGTGATATCCGCCTGGAAATCGACGGTGGCGTCAACGTCAACAATATCCGCGAAATCGCTGCTGCCGGTGCCGATACCTTTGTCGCCGGCTCGGCGATTTTCAACGCGCCGGACTATCAGGAAGTGATCGCCAAAATGCGCGCAGAACTGGCGCTGGCGCGTCCATGAGCGGCTTTGAGCAGTTGTTCCCCGGCACACTGCCGCGGCTGGTGATGTTCGATCTGGACGGGACGTTGGTCGACTCGGTCCCGGACCTGGCGGCTGCCGTGGATAACATGCTGCTCAAGCTCGGACGCGCGCCGGCCGGTATCGACTCGGTGCGTGAGTGGGTCGGCAACGGCGTGCAGATATTGGTACGCCGGGCCCTGGCCAACCATATCGACGCGCAAGGTGTGGATGACGTCGAGGCCGAGCATGCCCTGCAACTGTTCAACGCCGCCTATGAAGACGGCTATGAACTGACCGTGGTCTATCCCGGCGTGCGTGACACCCTCAAGTGGCTGCACAAACAGGGCGTGGAAATGGCGTTGATTACCAACAAGCCGGAGCGCTTTGTCGCGCCGTTGTTGGACCAGATGAAGATCGGCCGCTATTTTCGCTGGATCATCGGTGGCGATACCCTGCCGCAGAAGAAACCCGACCCGGCGGCGCTGTTCTTCGTGATGAAAATGGCCAATATCCCGGCCTCCCAGTCGTTGTTTGTCGGCGACTCGCGCAGCGATGTGTTAGCGGCGAAAGCGGCAGGGGTCCAGTGCGTGGCCTTGAGTTACGGCTATAACCACGGCCGGCCGATCGCCGAAGAGTCACCAACGCTGGTGATTGACGACCTGCGACTGCTAATCCCCGGTTGCTTGGGAGCTGGCGCTGAGATAACGTTGGCCGACGCTGTTCCATCCCCTTCTGGAAATCCCATCGTGGTGGTCACTCGCAAACTCTGGATGAAAGTCATCAAGGCTCTGGCCCGCTGGCGTTGGCGCGCCTGACTGATCCTGGCCGCGCTGCGGCACGTTTGCACACCTGACCGTTAGACCCTCATGCCACGAGGCACCTCATGATCCGCGAAGAATTCCTGCGTTTGGCCGCTGCTGGCTACAACCGTATCCCCCTGGCCTGCGAAACCCTGGCCGACTTCGACACCCCGCTGTCGATCTACCTGAAACTGGCCGACGAGCCCAATTCTTATTTGCTGGAATCGGTGCAGGGCGGCGAGAAGTGGGGGCGTTATTCGATCATTGGCCTACCGTGCCGCACGGTACTGCGAGTTCACGACCATCACGTCAGCATCACCTGTGACGGCGTCGAGATCGAAAGCCATGATGTGGAAGACCCGCTGACCTTCGTCGAAGCCTTCAAGGCCCGCTATAACGTACCGACCATTGCCGGCCTGCCGCGCTTCAACGGCGGACTGGTGGGCTACTTCGGCTACGACTGCGTGCGTTACGTGGAGAAACGCCTGGGCAAATGCCCGAATCCTGACCCGCTGGGCGTGCCGGACATTCTGTTGATGGTCTCCGACGCGGTAGTCGTTTTCGACAACCTTGCCGGCAAGATGCACGCGATTGTGCTGGCCGATCCCTCCCAGGATGGCGCGTTCGAGCAAGGCCAGGCCAGCCTGGAAGCCTTGCTGGAAAAACTACGCCAGCCGATCACCCCGCGTCGCGGCCTGGACCTAAGCCGTCCGCCGGCTGCCGACCCGGTGTTCCGCTCCAGCTTTACCCAGGATGACTACGAGCGCGCAGTCGATACCATCAAGGAATACATCCTCGCCGGCGACTGCATGCAAGTGGTGCCGTCGCAGCGAATGTCCATCGACTTCAAGGCCGCACCCATTGATCTCTATCGGGCGCTGCGCTGCTTCAACCCGACGCCGTACATGTACTTCTTCAACTTTGGCGACTTTCATGTCGTGGGCAGTTCGCCGGAAGTGCTGGTGCGTGTCGAAGATAATCTGATCACCGTGCGCCCGATTGCCGGTACCCGTCCTCGCGGTGCGACCGAAGAGGCGGACCTAGCGCTGGAGCAAGACCTGCTGTCCGACGACAAGGAAATTGCCGAGCACTTGATGCTGATCGACCTGGGGCGTAACGACACTGGGCGAGTCTCGGAAATCGGTTCGGTGAAACTCACTGAGAAGATGGTCATCGAGCGTTATTCCAACGTGATGCACATTGTCTCCAACGTTACTGGCGAGCTGAAGGCCGGGCTGACGGCGATGGACGCTTTGCGGGCGATTCTGCCGGCCGGCACTTTGTCCGGCGCACCAAAGATTCGCGCGATGGAAATCATCGACGAGCTGGAGCCAGTCAAGCGCGGTGTCTATGGCGGCGCGGTGGGCTACTTCGCCTGGAACGGCAACATGGACACCGCCATTGCGATCCGCACTGCGGTGATCAAGGACGGCGAGCTGCATGTGCAGGCGGGTGGCGGCATTGTTGCCGACTCGGTGCCAGCCCTTGAGTGGGAAGAAACCTTGAACAAGCGCCGGGCGATGTTCCGCGCAGTGGCGTTGGCTGAACAGACCCCGCAGGGCTAAGAATTCAAGAGGTTTCCCCCATGTTGCTGATGATCGATAACTATGACTCCTTTACTTACAACGTTGTGCAATACCTGGGCGAGCTCGGCGCCGAGGTCACGGTGGTGCGCAACGATGAACTGACCGTGGCCGAAATTGCCGCGCTGAATCCTGAGCGCATCGTGGTTTCCCCTGGTCCGTGTACCCCGACTGAAGCGGGAATATCCCTGGAAGCCATCAAGTTTTTTGCCGGGAAATTGCCGATTCTCGGTGTGTGCCTGGGCCATCAGTCCATCGGCCAGGCATTCGGCGGCGACGTGGTTCGCGCCCGCCATGTGATGCATGGCAAGACCAGCCCGGTGTTCCATAATGACCAGGGTGTATTTCACGGTTTGAAGCTGCCGGTGACGGTTACTCGCTACCACTCGTTGGTGGTCAAACGCGAGACCCTGCCGGAATGCCTTGAACTGACCGCCTGGACTCAGTTGGAAGACGGCTCGGTCGACGAGATCATGGGCCTGCGTCACAAGACATTGAATGTCGAAGGGGTGCAATTTCACCCTGAATCGATTCTGACCGAGCAGGGCTATGAGCTGTTCGCCAACTTTCTCAAGCAACGCGGCGGCACGCGCTAAGGACTTTTCATGGATATCAAGACTGCACTGAACCGTATCGTCGGCCATCTGGACCTGAGCACCGCCGAGATGAGCGATGTCATGCGCGAAATCATGACCGGTCAATGCACCGATGCGCAGATCGGCGCCTTCATGATGGCCATGCGTATGAAGAGCGAGAGCATCGACGAAATCGTCGGCGCCGTCTCGGTCATGCGTGAGTTGGCGGACAAGGTCGAACTCAAGACCCTCGACGGCGTGGTCGACGTGGTCGGCACCGGTGGCGACGGTGCGAACATTTTCAACGTGTCGACGGCTGCCTCTTTTGTCGTGGCGGCTGCCGGTTGCACCGTGGCCAAGCACGGTAACCGTGCGGTATCAGGCAAAAGCGGCAGCGCCGATTTGCTGGAAGCCGCAGGGATCTACCTGAACCTGACGCCGGTGCAAGTGGCGCGCTGCATCGATAATGTCGGCATTGGCTTCATGTTCGCTCAGTCCCATCATGGGGCGATGAAGTACGCTGCCGGTCCGCGTAAGGACCTCGGCTTGCGTACCCTGTTCAACATGCTCGGCCCGCTTACGAATCCGGCTGGC
Organism: Pseudomonas sp. ANT_H4; assembly: GCF_008369295.1. Classification (GTDB taxonomy): domain Bacteria; phylum Pseudomonadota; class Gammaproteobacteria; order Pseudomonadales; family Pseudomonadaceae; genus Aquipseudomonas. The sequence continues at coordinate 42,992 of NZ_VOBG01000033.1, forward strand.
GTGAAACATCAGGTGGTAGGTGTGTTTAGCCAGGCGCTGTGCCGGCCACTGGTCGAAGTCTTGCAGCGCATGGGCAGCAAACATGTGCTGGTGGTGCACTCCAAGGATGGCCTGGACGAATTTAGCCTGGCGGCACCGACCTTCGTGGCAGAGCTGAAGAATGATCAGGTCACCGAATATTGGGTCGAACCTGAAGACTTGGGCATGAAGAGCCAGAGCTTGCACGGCCTGGCGGTGGAAAGCCCGGCCGCCTCCCTTGAGTTGATTCTCGATGCCTTGGGCCGCCGAAAAACCGAAAATGGCCAGAAAGCTGCGGAAATGATCATCCTGAATGCTGGCGCGGCACTTTACGCTGCCGACCACGCCTATAGTCTTAAGGAAGGCGTCGCCTTGGCCCACGATGCTTTGCATACGGGCCTGGCTCGCGAGAAGCTCGAAGAACTGGGAGCATTCACGGCCGTGTTCAAAATGGAGAATGAAGGATGAGTGTTCCGACCGTTCTGGAAAATATCCTGGCCCGCAAGGCAGAAGAGGTGGCCGAGCGTCGTGCCCGTGTCAGCCTGGCCGAGCTGGAAGGCTTGGCGAAAAGCGCCGATGCACCACGCGGCTTCGCCGATGCCCTGATCAAGCAGGCCAAGGCCAAGCAGCCGGCCGTCATTGCTGAAATCAAAAAGGCTTCGCCGAGCAAAGGGGTGATTCGCGAGATCTTCATTCCTGAAGACATCGCCAAGAGTTATGAAAAGGGCGGCGCGACATGCCTCTCCGTGTTGACCGATATCGACTATTTCCAGGGCTGTGATCTTTACCTCCAGCAAGCGCGGGCAGCCTGCACGCTGCCGGTGATCCGCAAGGACTTCATGGTCGACCCGTATCAAATCATTGAAGCCCGCGCGCTGGGCGCCGATTGCGTGCTGTTGATCGTCTCCGCATTGGATGACGTGAAGATGGCAGAGCTGGCCGCCGTGGCCAAAAGCGTAGGCCTAGATGTACTGGTGGAAGTTCACGACGGTGACGAGCTGGAGCGTGCGCTGAAAACCCTCGATACACCGCTGGTGGGGGTTAACAATCGCAACCTGCACACATTCGAAGTCAGTCTGGAAAACACCCTCGACCTGCTGCCGCGCATTCCTCGCGATCGCCTGGTGATCACCGAGAGTGGCATCGTCAACCGAGCAGATGTTGAATTGATGGAAATCAGCGGCGTGTATTCGTTCCTGGTGGGCGAAACCTTCATGCGTGCCGAAAATCCGGGGGCTGAACTGCAGCGCTTGTTCTTCCCTGAACGTGGTGTGGCAATCAGCGGCTCGACGCTGGATTGATGATGATCAAGCCCGTTGCAATGACGGTCGAGGCGGGCCTTGCGGCTGAACAGGATTTGCTGGCCGCCGTTTGCGCGGGCGAGCAGTCCTTTGGGCTGCTGTTTTGGCAGCCCAATGACCAAGCGTTGGTCATGCCTCGTCGGCTGAGTCGGCTCCCCGCGTTTGAAGTCGCCAGCCAAGTCTCGGCGGCCCACGGTTGGCCCGTCTTGCTGCGCGAGACAGGCGGTGAACCGGTGCCGCAATCGGCGGCCACCGTCAATATTGCACTAGTCTATGCACCGCCCCGCAGCGAAGGTGACCAAGGCCGAATCGAAACCGGGTATCAACGGTTGTGCCAGCCTATCTGCGACCTGCTCATCGAGTTGGGTGGCGATGCATCGGTGGGCGAAATCGACGGGGCTTTTTGCGACGGGCGCTACAACGTCAACCTCGACGGCCGCAAAATGGTCGGCACCGCACAGCGCTGGCGGCAAAGCGGTGGTCGTCCGGTAGGCTTGGTGCATGGCGCGTTGCTGTTGGATAACGACCGCGATGCGTTGATCGCGGCGGTCAACCGCTTCAACGAAGCCTGTGGGTTGGAGCAGCGTGTTCGCGTCGAAAGCCATATTGCCTTGCACGAAGCTTTCCCCGCCCCCGATGCAATTAGCCGGCTCAACGCGTTGTACCGGCAAATGCTCGGTCAGTTCCTGCCGGTTTAGCGGGTACCGAACACCACCATGGTCTTGCCTTTGACATGAACCAGGTTGCGCTCTTCCAGATCCTTGAGCACCCGACCGACCATCTCCCGTGAACAACCGACAATACGTCCGATTTCCTGCCGAGTGACTTTGATTTGCATGCCGTCTGGGTGGGTCATCGCGTCAGGTTGTTTGCACAATTCCAATAAGCAGCGCGCCACTCTACCCGTGACATCAAAGAATGCCAGGTCACCGACCTTGCGGGTTGTATCACGCAAGCGCTGAGCGATCTGGCCACTCAGGGCGTACAGGATGTCCGGATCTTGCTGGGCCAATTCGCGAAATTTCGTATAGCTGATCTCTGCTACTTCGCACTCGATCTTGGCCCGCACCCAGGCGCTGCGCTCCTGTTCTTTTCCGGCTTGTTCAAACAGCCCCAGTTCACCAAAGAAATCACCGATATTAAGGTAGGCGATGATCATTTCACGGCCATCGTCATCCTCGATCAGGATGGTGACAGAGCCTTTGATGATGAAGAACAGCGTTTCCGAGCGCTCCCCTGCACAGATGATGTTGTGCTTGGCCGGATAGCGCCGACGCTGACAATGCATCAACAGTTTGTCGAGGTTCTTGATTTTGGGTGTGGGAGTAATAGCAACCATGGTTGTATCCCGAAAAGACTGCACGGTGTGGTCGGACTTGTATTTTTTATCGAGCGCTATCAATGGCTGTGCAAACATCCATTGGATGGCAATGCGCCATTGATTTGGCGCCAGCTTAACAGACACATTCTGACTCGATTAGGGAATTTAACTATCAAACCCTGCAGTTGATCGTTTTCATGGGAAACACTGCCGCCCCAAGGCCCTGTGCTAAGCTGGCGACCCTTTTTTAGCAGTGGAGTCTGGGCGATGAAGGCACGCATCCAATGGGCGGGCGAAGCGATGTTCCTCGGTGAGTCGGGCAGTGGCCATGTCGTGGTCATGGACGGCCCTCCTGAAGCTGGCGGTCGCAACCTGGGCGTACGGCCGATGGAAATGCTCTTGTTGGGTGTCGGCGGTTGCAGCAATTTCGATGTGGTCAGCATCCTGAAGAAGTCCCGCCAAGCGGTGGAAAGCTGTGAGGCTTTTCTTGAGGCGGAGCGCGCCACCGAAGACCCCAAGGTGTTTACCAAGATCCATATGCACTTCGTGGTCAAGGGCCGGGCGCTGAAAGAAGCCCAGGTCAAACGTGCCATTGAGCTGTCGGCTGAAAAGTATTGCTCGGCCTCGATCATGCTGGGTGCGGCAGGTGTGGCCATTACTCATGATTACGAGATCATTGAGCTGGGTTGATCGATAGATTGGTGTCTAGTCCTGAAATAGGGTTACACCTATTTCAACCAGGCAAAAAGAAGGGCGCTTAAAAAGCGCCCTTTCTGCTTTGTTTAGAAGCAAGTTATCAGATGCGGTAAGTACTCTTGGTCATTACCTTGGCCAGCAGGCTCATGCCGAACTTCACCGGTGCCGGAAAACGGAAGCCGCCAGCATCCAGCGCACTTTCGGCATGGTGTTCTTCGTCAATACGCATCTGCTCAAGAATCGCCCGGGACTTCTCGTCTTCGGGTGGCAGTTGCTCCAGGTGCTCATTGAGGTGCTTGCAGACCTGATGCTCAGTTGCCGCCACAAAGCCGAGGCTGACCTTGTCGCTGATCAGCCCGGCAACGGCGCCGATGCCAAACGACAAACCATAAAACAGCGGGTTCAACACGCTCGGGTGGCTGCCCAGTTGGCGAATGCGTTGCTCGCACCAGGCTAGGTGGTCGATTTCTTCCTCGGCAGCATGCTCCATGGCGGCGCGTACTTGCGGCAGTTTGGCGGTCAGGGCCTGGCCCTGGTACAGCGCCTGGGCACAGACTTCGCCGGTATGGTTGATGCGCATCAGGCCCGCGACATGGCGAGTATCGGTCTCGCTCATTTGCGCTTCGGGTTGCACGATGGCGGGCGAGGGGCGGTACGGTTGGCCGCTGAACGGCAACAACGTGCGCATTGCCGTATCGGCTTGCAGCAACAGACGGTCAATCGGCGAGTAGTGACGTTGGGTAGTCATGCTGACCTCCGGGAAGAATCTCGGCGGCCAGTTTACCGCAATTAGAGGGGGAAGCGTTTGCGTTGGGTCAAGGCTGTAAGGTCGCAGCCAGCGGTTACGACTCGAACGAGCGGTCACTCAGCCCGGGGGCCAATTCATCTGACGCTGACCCAGTACATGCATATGGATGTGGTAAACGGTTTGCCCACCCATCGGGTTACAGTTCATCACCACGCGGAAACCCTCTTCGCAGCCCAGCTCCAGGGCCAAGCGCTGGGCGGTGAACAAAATATGTCCGGCCAGTGCCTTATCTTCCTCGGTGAGGTCGTTAAGGGTGCGGATCGGCTTTTTCGGAATCACGAGAAAATGCACCGGTGCCGCTGGAGCGATGTCGTGGAAGGCCAGGACCTGGTCATCCTCGTAGATGATCTTCGCGGGTATTTCTCTGTTGATGATCTTGGTGAACAGAGTATCCACAGCTGTTTCTCCGTAGTGAAAGTGCAGGCTGAGTGTACTCAGGCGATCTGCATGCGCCCAGCCCTTTGCGTGTGTCGATTACGGTCAGCGCGGGCAGTAGGCCTTATTGATGGCACCGGCGATTTTGCGAGTCAGCCAGCGTGGGCTCAAGCGAGGGCTGAATGCCAGCCAGCGATTCCGACGACCGGGGATGATGATGGCTTTGTTTTTTTCGAGTGCGCGTACGGTATACAGCGCGACCTCTTCCGGACTCATTAGCTGTTGGCTGTTGTCCAATTTGACGGTATCCAGTTGCGCGGTACGGAAAAACGCGGTTCGCGTGGGGCCGGGGCAGAGCACCGAGACTTTTACTGCGCAGGTCTTCAGTTCTTCCCGCAGGCCTTCGGAAAAGTGCAACACATAGGCTTTGCTGGCGTAGTAGCTGCTCATCCACGGGCCGGGTTGGAACGCGGCGACTGAGGCGACGTTGAGGATTTGTCCGCCACCCTGCAGGGCCATTGAGTTGCCCAAGGCATGGCAGAGTCGGGTCAGGGCCAGGATATTGACCTCCAGCAGATCTTGTTCGGTCATCCAGTCCTGGGCCAGGAACGGGCCACACGTGCCGATGCCGGCGCAGTTGACCAGCAAATCGATCTGTCGCTCGCCTTCTTCAAGCTCCAGCAGAAACCCGGACAGGCGCAAGGGCTCGCCAAGGTCGCAGGCACGGAACAGCACTTCGACGCCAAAGCGTTGAGTCAACTCGATTGCGATACTTTCCAACTGATCACGCTGGCGGGCCACCAGAATCAAGCTGCGGCCACGGCGGGCCAATGCTTCGGCCAAGGCCAGGCCAATGCCGCTGGAGGCACCGGTGATCAGAGCGTAACGGGTCATGCGTTTCTCCATCGCAACGCCGCCTAGCCTGAGACAAAGGCATCACAGGCGTCGGGCGTTTCTTCATTCTTCAGGAGAGTCTACAGGTTCGGCTGCGTCGACAGCACTCTGCACATCGTCTTGCTCAACGATGACGCTTTGATCGGCATCTTCATCAGTGGCCATGGAGCTGCTTTCGTAGGAGCTATCCACAGTGCCTTCAAATTCATCCAGCATGCCGCTCAGGCCGGGTATCAATAGTGCGACGAAGATCAACGGAATTAGCGCCAGCCATAGAACAGAGAGCACTTTGACCGAAGTGCTGTTGGGCGGTGGCGGTGCGCCATATTGGTTGGCGCCGGTGTTGCCCGGCAACACCATTAATAGAATAGGGAAAACACTGCCCACGAAGGGCACCAGGTTGAGGAACCACAACCAGCCGGACCAGCCTAGGTCATGCAAGCGCTGCACGGTAATCTGCACGCTGACCCAGATAAACGCGACGCCAAAAGCGATCCCCACCAGGGTGCCAATGACGATAGCCGCTGTCGAAGACGCCGCAGCGATACCCAAACCTATGGTAAAGGCCACGCCGGTCACGGCGAGTATCGCCAGCGTCAGCACCAGGGTCCAGGCCAGGAAGCGCAATCGGCCAATACGTCCATTGACGGTAAAGACTTTCAGGGTGGCGAACTCTGGCAGTTTTTCACCTACGGCGGCTCGTGGCGGCGCGTAAGGTGATGCTGCCGGACGACTGTAATCGGTTGAGCTGCTGGAGTCGGTCTCGAGAGTCTCGGCCAGGCTGAAGGCCACTGGCTGTTCGGCTTCGATGCGTGCATCGATGCCAGTTTTGGTCAGTGCTTCAAGGTAGGTTTGGGCGTTAGCTTGAGTTAGGTCGCGCTTGAGGGCGACAGGGCGTCCGGTAAACAGCTTCTCGATGGACTCGACATCACTTTTGAACAGGTCGGCGAGGTTCAGCTTAGCTGTGCTGACTTCGACACCCGGCAGCAGTGCGCCATCAAACACAATCTTGAAGCGGTTATCGCTCATGCGGGCATCCTTGTCACTTGAGTTAGGTGGGTGTTGCAGGGGCGTGTAACGCCGGCCTCAATCAGCAGGCGATACATTACCGCTAGATCAGCGCGGCCAACGCGTTGGCAGTTGTGCTGCGTGCTCAAGCGCCTTGCGGTATTCGGCATCCAGGCGGGCAATGAGTTCATCTACGCTGGGTAGATCATTAATCTCACCGACGCCCTGGCCGGCGGACCATACAGTTTTCCAGGCCTTGGCCTCGTCACTCAATGGCTTGAGTTTGGAGCCGAAATTGACTTCGCCCTTGCCTTGTAGTGCGGCGAGGTCGAAGCCGGCGTTTTCCAGGCTTTGGCGCATAAAGCTCGCCGGCACGCCCGAGACGGCAGGAGTGTGCACTATGTCGGCGGCGCGCGATGTGAGCAGCATATCTTTATAAGCCTCCGGGGCATGGCTTTCGGTGGTGCCGATGAATCGGGTGCCGAAATAGGCCAGGTCTGCACCGAGCAACTGCGCAGCGAGAATCTCGTGCCCGTGGTTCAGGCAGCCGGCCAGCAGCAGGGTTTTATCGAAAAATTGGCGTATTTCGGCAATCAACGAGAAGGGGCTCCAGGTGCCGGCATGGCCACCGGCGCCGGCCGCGACGGCGATAAGGCCATCAACACCGGCCTCTGCGGCTTTTTCCGCGTGGCGCCGGGTGGTGACATCATGGAATACCAGGCCGCCGTAGCTATGCACGGCGTCCACCAACTCTTTCACCGCGCCCAGGCTGGTGATGATGATCGGCACCTTGTGCTCGACGCAAATCGCCAAGTCGGCTTCAAGGCGCGGGTTGCTGTTGTGCACGATCAGATTGACTGCATAGGGCGCCGGGTTTTCCAACAGCGCCAAGCCTGCTTCGATTTCTTCCAGCCAGGCCTTGAAGCCGCTGCTTTCCCGTTGGTTGAGTGCCGGGAAGCTCCCGACCACACCGTTACGACAGCAGGCTAATACCAGTTGCGGGTTGGAAATCAGGAACATCGGCGCAGCCACCACGGGCAGGCGCAGACGTTGTTCAAGCAAAGCGGGCAGCGACATTGGAAGTACCCCGGATTAAGTGCGGCTGATTAGAAGTTAGAACGGCTTTACGACGACTAAAATTACAATAGCCAGCAATATCAGAACTGGCACTTCATTGAACCAGCGATAAAAGACATGGCTGCGGGTGTTTTCGCCACGGGCGAAACGTTTCACCTGTGCGCCGCACATATGGTGGTAGCCTATCAAGATCACTACCAAGGTCAGCTTGGCATGCATCCAGCCGCCTTGGCTGAATACGCTGGGGTTGAGGCTGATCAGCCAGATGCCGAACACCAGCGTGGCGATCATCGCCGGCAGCATGATGCCTTTGTACAACTTGCGCTCCATGACACAGAAGCGTTCCTTGCTGACGGTGTCTTCGCTTTGTGCGTGGTAGACAAACAGGCGGGGTAGATAAAACAGCCCGGCAAACCAGCAGACGATGCTGACGATATGAAAGACTTTGAGCCATAGATAAAGCATTTTTAGTTATTCCCAGGTTCACGGTAACTGGAGATAATAGAGGTTAGAGCGTGCGTACGTCACCTTGGCGGTTGTCGCAGAACGATACGGACCCTATTATCGACGGCTTTCCAGTGGGTTCGTTGAGGGCAGGTTTATGGTCAAGGTCGGTATCGTCGGCGGCACGGGTTACACCGGTGTCGAATTGCTGCGTCTGTTGGCTCAGCATCCGCAAGCTGAGGTGGTGGTTATCACTTCTCGATCCGAGGCCGGCCTGGCCGTTGCCGATATGTACCCGAACCTGCGAGGCCACTACGACGGTCTGGCGTTCAGTGTTCCGGACATCAAGGCCCTGGGCGCCTGCGATGTGGTGTTTTTCGCCACGCCCCATGGGGTTGCCCATGCCCTGGCGGGTGAGTTGCTGGCCGCTGGCACCAAGGTTATCGACCTGTCTGCGGACTTCCGTCTGCAGGATGCCGATGAGTGGGCCAAGTGGTACGGGCAGCCTCACGGTGCTCCAGAGCTGCTTGAAGAGGCCGTTTATGGGCTGCCGGAAGTCAATCGCGAGCAGATCAAGCAGGCGCGTCTGATTGCTGTGCCGGGTTGCTATCCGACCGCTACGCAGTTGGGCTTCCTGCCGTTGTTGGAAGCAGGTTTGGCAGATGCCTCGCGGTTGATTGCTGACTGCAAGTCGGGCGTCAGCGGTGCCGGTCGTGGCGCTGCGGTAGGTTCGCTGTACTCTGAGACGTCGGAGAGCATGAAGGCCTACGCGGTCAAAGGGCATCGCCATTTACCGGAAATTCGCCAAGGCTTGCGTCGTGCTGCTGGCAAGGACGTCGGTCTGACTTTCGTCCCGCATTTGACTCCGATGATTCGTGGGATTCACTCCACGTTGTACGCGACCGTTGTGGATCGCTCGGTAGACCTGCAAGCACTGTTTGAAAAGCGCTACGCGAACGAGCCGTTCGTCGATGTGATGCCCGCGGGCAGCCATCCGGAAACACGCAGCGTACGTGGAGCCAATGTTTGTCGTATCGCGGTACATCGCCCGCAGGATGGTGATTTGGTAGTGGTCCTGTCAGTCATTGATAACCTGGTCAAAGGCGCGTCGGGGCAGGCGGTGCAGAACATGAACATTCTGTTTGGCCTGGATGAGAAGCTGGGCTTATCCCACGCGGGTATGCTGCCTTAAGGCAGCTACAAGCTTCAAGTTGTAAGCCGCAAGCTTGGAGCTAATGGCTTGAAGCTTGCCACGGCCCCCATAATAGTTGACCGTTTTTCTAGGAGAAGCGGATAATGGTCGCCATCACGCATATGGCGGCGCTACGCCGGGAGATAATCAGCATGAGCGTTGAATCCTTCACCCCCACGGTTTTGCAATTCACCCACGGTGCTGCGCACAAGGTGAAGAGCCTGGTCGATGAAGAGGGTAATGATCGCTTGAAGCTGCGCGTATTTGTTACGGGCGGCGGTTGTTCAGGGTTTCAGTACGGTTTCACTTTCGATGAAGATGTGGCCGATGATGACACCATCGTCGAGCGCGAGGGCGTAAGCCTGGTCGTCGACCCTATGAGCTTCCAGTACTTGGCAGGCGCCGAGGTGGATTACCAGGAAGGTCTGGAAGGCTCACGTTTCGTGATCAAGAACCCGAATGCGACCACAACTTGTGGTTGTGGGTCTTCGTTCTCGATCTGATCGCTAGCGGATTGGGCAAAGCGCCGCTTGGTTCTAATGGAGCCAAGCGGCGTTTTGCTATCTGGGGCTCAGGCAGGGTAGATCGCGCCGAGTACTCGCAGCCCCCGGGCGCCTGTGACGCTTGGGCGGTTGGCGGCGATGCCTTCAAGACAACAGTGGGCCAGCCAGGCGAAGGCCATGGCTTCGACCCAGTCAGGATCTACGCCGCAAGTGGCGGTGCTGCTGACGTGTGTGTCGGGTAGCCGCGCGCGCAAGCGGCTCATCAGTGCGCCGTTGTGGGCGCCGCCGCCGCACACCAGCAGGGTTTCGGTCCGCAATTGGGCGGCTTGCAGCGACTCGACGATGGTCTGGGCGGTCAGTTCAAGCAGTGTGGCTTGAACGTCCTCAGCGGCGAACTCGGGTAGTCGACGGAGATGGTGTTCCAGCCAGCCAAGGTTGAACACTTCGCGCCCGGTACTTTTCGGGCCTTGTGTCAGGAAGAAGGGGTCGCTCAGCAAAGCCTTGAGCAGTAGCGGCTCAATGTTTCCGCTGGCAGCCCATTGGCCGTTACGGTCAAAGTTCTCACCTCGCTGCTGATGAATCCAGGCATCAAGCAAGACATTGCCAGGGCCGCAGTCAAATCCGGCGACAGGCTTGCCGGTCTCGATCAGGCTCAGGTTACTGAAGCCACCCACATTTAATACTGCGCGGTTGCCGTTGTGCTCGCTGAAGAGCGCCTCATGAAAAGCAGGCACCAACGGCGCACCTTGGCCGCCTGCGGCAACATCGCGACTGCGAAAGTCACTGACGACAGTGATGCCGGTCAATTCGGTCAGCAGCGCTGGGTTGCCGATCTGCACCGTAAACCCGCGAGCGGGTTCATGACGAATGGTCTGCCCGTGGCTGCCGATCGCGCGAATGTGCTGGGGAGTGAGTTTCTGTTGTTCCAGTAATGCATGAATGCCTTGGGCTGCGAGCGTTACCCAGTTCTGTTGGGCAATGGCTGCGCGGGCAATTTCGTCCGGGCCGCTGGCGCAAAGGCCAAGCAGCTCGGTACGCAGGGATTCGGGCATTGGAATGTAGTGGGTGGAGATCAACCTGATCGCCGGGCCTTGCTCGATCAGCGCAATGTCCAGGCCATCAAGGCTGGTCCCGGACATCACGCCTATATAGAGCGGCATGGCTCAGCGCTTCGCCGAGGCCAGCATGGTGGCCCGTTCCTGGTCCATGCGTGCCATTAGTGGCTGGCTCTGCTGCAGGAAGCGTGAGCGCTCTGCTTTGGCGATTGGATCGGCCATCGGCAGCTTTTGGCCCAGTGGGTCGACATGTACGCCGTTGACCTGGAATTCATAATGCAAATGCGGGCCGGTAGACAGGCCGGTGGTGCCGATGTAGCCGATTACCTGGCCTTGTTTGACGTTACCGCCAGTCTTGACGCCTTTGGCAAAGCCCTGCATGTGGCCGTAAAGCGTGCGATAGGCATTGCCGTGCTGGATGATCACGGTATTGCCATAGCCGCCGCGACGACCAGCCAGCAACACCTTGCCGTCTCCGGCTGCCTTGATCGGTGTGCCGCGAGGTGCCGCGTAGTCCACACCTTTGTGGGCGCGGATTTTGTTCAGAATTGGATGCTTGCGGCCCATGGAGAAACGCGAGCTAATACGGGCGAAGTCAACCGGGGTGCGGATGAAAGCCTTGCGCATACTGTTGCCATCGGCGGTGTAGTAGCTGTTATTGCCTTGTTTGTTGGTGTAGCGCACGGCGGTGTAGGTCTTGCCACGGTTGGTGAACCGCGCCGAAAGGATATTGCCCGTGCCGACGACCTTGCCGTTGGCGACCTTTTGTTCGTAGATCACGTCGAACTCATCGCCTTGGCGAATATCCTGGGCGAAGTCGATGTCGTAGCCAAACACGCTGGCCATGTCCATGGTCATGCTGTGGGACAGGCCGGCGCGAGCAGCGGACTGTGACAGCGAGCTGTTGATAACACCGTGGATATAGGCGGAGCGCACCACGGGTTTGGTGGTGGTACGGTTGAAGGCGAAGCCTTTGGCTCCCTTGGTCAGGGTGATGCTTTCAAGGTCGCTGATACTGCTGTGCAGGTTATTCAGTTGGCCGTCGGGAGTCAGCTCGAATTCAAGCTTCTGGCCGTGTTTGAGCTGGGTGAACTGCTTGGCTTGCTTGTCGCTGGCCAGCACTTCATTAACCGTTGACGCCGGGAGGCCGACCTTTTCGAACAGCGTTGACAGCGTGTCGCCTTTGGCAACAATCACTTCGCGGTGTTCTGGGCCCTTCGCTACCTCTGGGGCGGTAGCTGGAGTCGCCTGGGCTGTTCCCTTGGTGTCGTCAGTGCTGTTTTCAATCTGCGCAAATGGCGATTCAACAGCGCCATTTGTGGCTTGTTGTGCGTCAGAAGCGTCTTGATCTTGTGTCTGTTGCTCAATCGGACTGTCTAAGTCGAGACTCAAGGTTGTTCGTTTGGCTTCTACGTCACTGGAAGGGAATACCAGGAGTGCCAAGCTTAGAAGGGCGGCGATACCACTTGCGGCGAGCAGGTGGGTCTTCGGGTAAAGCGGCGGCGCTTTAGACGGTTCAGTGGTCATAGGTGATTTTTGACTTTGAAAAAGTGAATTGGAAAAGATGACTGACATGATGAAGATGAAATAACTGTATAAAATATAACCAAATCATCTGTGACGCAAGCCTACGAACGCCGGGGTAGTGGAATGGTGTCCGTACGCAGGGCAAAACTTGTATTTAGTCCCTGATCTTGTATGGTTGGTTCCCTTTTGAATCTGAGCCTTACGGGTCTGTTATGAAGTCGGTTGAAGAGCAGCTAGCGCTGATCAAACGTGGTGCGGAAGAACTGTTGGTCGAAGCCGAGCTGATCGAAAAGCTCAAGCGTGGTCAGCCCCTTCGTATTAAAGCTGGCTTCGATCCGACTGCGCCGGATCTGCACCTGGGCCATACCGTGCTTATTAATAAGCTGCGCCAGTTCCAGGAGCTGGGGCATCAGGTGATCTTCCTTATAGGTGACTTCACTGGGATGATCGGTGATCCCAGTGGCAAGAGTGCCACGCGTCCGGCCCTGACCCGTGAACAGGTTCTCGATAATGCAGAGACCTATAAGACGCAGGTCTTCAAGATTCTTGATCCGGCCAAGACTGAGGTGGCTTTCAACTCCACCTGGATGGATCAGATGGGGCCGGCGGATTTCATTCGCCTGACGTCCCAATACACTGTTGCTCGAATGCTTGAGCGCGATGACTTCGATAAGCGTTACTCCACCAATCAGCCAATTGCTATCCATGAGTTCCTTTATCCGCTGGTTCAGGGTTACGACTCCGTGGCCTTGCGCGCTGATGTCGAGCTGGGTGGTACTGATCAGAAGTTCAACCTGCTGATGGGGCGTGAGCTGCAGCGTGCCTATGGGCAAGAAGCTCAATGCATTCTGACCATGCCTTTGCTGGAGGGGTTGGATGGTGTCAAGAAGATGTCCAAGTCCTTGGGCAACTATGTAGGCATTCAGGAGGCGCCGGGCGTTATGTATGGCAAGCTGGTTTCCATTCCGGATGCGCTCATGTGGCGTTACTTCGAGCTGCTGAGCTTCCGTTCGATGGAAGAGATCAGTGCGCTGCGTGCTGATGTAGAGGCAGGGGCCAATCCTCGTGATGTGAAAATCAAGCTGGCGGAAGAAATCGTTGCGCGCTTCCATGGTGAGGAAGCTGCGGCCAGTGCTCATCGTGCTGCGGGCAACCGTATGAAGGATGGCGAGCTGCCGGACGATCTGCCTGAGGTTGAGTTGACTGCTGCTGAAGCGATGCCAATTGCGGCTGTGCTTAATAAGGCGGGCCTGGTGAAGAACTCTGCAGTAGCGCGGGACCTTCTGGGTTCTGGCGGTGTGCGTATAGATGGTGAGGTTGTAGATCGCACCTTTATATACGAGCTGGGCGCTACCCATGTTTGCCAGGCTGGCAAGAAGGCATTTGCGCGCATTACGCTCAAATTCGAATAAGTTTGAAATTAAGGGTTGACGGCAGATTCTGGAAGTCTATAATTCGCCCACTTCCGGCGCAGTCGAAACGGAAAACTCCTTGGTAAACAAAGAGTTATGTAGGTTTCGATAGCGAGTTGCTTCAGTTCATCGAAGCCCAGAAGGAGTTGATAAGG
>NZ_VOBG01000034.1 GCF_008369295.1 Pseudomonas sp. ANT_H4
GCGGCGCCGCCGCTCCTGACCCAAAAGCTCACCACTCTTATCGTTGCTATTAGTCATAAACATAACCGTTTGCCTATCCCTTATCGTAAGGGGGAAACGGTGTCCTGTCTTTCATGGGGCTCGTTCATTGTGGACGATAACCCCTTGCACCGGCCACAAGCGGTAGTACACCTGGATGCCCGGGTCGTCATTGGGCCTGCGGGTGTTGATCAGGTCAATCGGCTGGCCGCTGGGCGTACGCGAGCGCACCCACTGGAAATAATGCCCCGGTTCGCCGCCCTCTAAATAGATATGGGCAAGGAACAGATGCTCGTAGAGCCAGCGCGCCACCAGGCTTTCCCGCGCACCGGGCTGATTGAGCAGGTTTTCCCATTGCTGTACTTGCAAGGCTTCCTGGGCACTCGGCGCCAGCCCTTGTTCATCGATGGGCACACCGGAGGCCAACCAGCGTTGCAGGGTTTGGTACTGCTGGTTGGTCAGGCCAGTGACTGCCAGGGGCATACCTTCCTTGGGGTGGTCGCTGGCATAGGCATCGAACTCCTCCGGCAGCGGGCACATGTTTTCCCGGTTCAGGCCCAGCACAATCTCGGCGGGCAACTTGGCATTGGGCGCCAATGGCGTCTTGTGGCCCAGGTCGAGCATCCGCGCCATCAACGCCGCCTGGCTGCCTTGGGCGTCCAAAACCGAACCGAAACCCAGCGCCTTCCACTGCGCCTTGCCGAACGCATCGTAAAACAAGCGCGTGGGCTGCGAAGCCTGGCTGCGCTCACCGTCGTAGACCGCAACCTTGCTCGCACCCCGTGCGGCGCCTTCGCCGCTGCCCAGGTTGAGCTGGCAGGCCGAGTCGTAGCAGGCATGGCAGGCCACGCACTTCTCGGTGAAAATCGGCTGGATATCACGGATATAGGAAAGGCTCTGCGCGGGACCTTGTGCCTGTGTGCTGCTGGCGATCAGCGCAAGAACGACGCTGATGATGAGGCGAAGTGACATGTTTCCGGTCCCGATTTAATGCATCCGGTGAAAATCCCGGTGATTCTACCGACCTGCACCCTCGCCCAACATGAGCGATATTCATGCAAAAGCTGAACATGCTCTAAAAGCGCACAGGTTTGCTATGATCCACTCCCTCCGTAATGCCTGACCAGAGTAGTCCCATGTCCGATCGTAGCGCTCGTCTGCAAGCCCTTCACCAAGCCCTCAAGGAACGCATCCTGATCCTCGATGGTGGTATGGGCACGATGATCCAGAGCTACAAACTGGAGGAAGAGGACTACCGTGGCAAACGCTTCGCCGATTGGCCAAGCGACATCAAGGGCAACAACGACCTGCTGATCCTCACTCGCCCAGACGTGATCGGCGGGATCGAGAAGGCTTACCTGGATGCCGGCGCCGACATCCTCGAAACCAACACATTCAACGCCACTCAAGTGTCCCAGGCCGACTACGGCATGCAAGGGCTGGCCTATGAATTGAACGTAGAAGGCGCCCGCCTGGCGCGCAAGGTTGCCGACGCGAAAACCCTGGAGACCCCGGACAAGCCGCGCTTTGTCGCCGGCGTGCTCGGCCCGACCAGCCGTACCTGTTCGCTGTCGCCGGACGTCAACAACCCCGGCTACCGCAACGTGACCTTCGATGAATTGGTGGAAAACTACACCGAGGCCACCAAGGGCCTGATCGAAGGCGGTGCGGACATGATCCTCATCGAAACCATCTTCGACACCCTCAACGCCAAGGCCGCGATCTTTGCCGTTCAAGGCGTCTATGAAGAGCTGGGTGTCGAGTTGCCGATCATGATTTCCGGGACCATCACCGATGCGTCCGGCCGGACTCTGTCGGGCCAGACCACCGAAGCGTTCTGGAACTCCATCTGCCACGCCAAGCCGATTTCCGTCGGCCTGAACTGCGCCCTCGGTGCCAGCGAGCTGCGGCCGTACCTGGAAGAGTTGTCGAACAAGGCCAGCACCTACGTTTCCGCGCACCCGAACGCCGGCTTGCCCAACGAATTCGGTGAATACGACGAACTGCCGGAAGAGACCGCCAAGGTCATCGAGGAATTCGCCCAAAGCGGCTTCCTCAATATCGTCGGCGGCTGCTGCGGTACCACGCCGGGCCATATCGAAGCCATCGCCAAGGCCGTGGCCGGCTATGCGCCACGCCAGATCCCCGACATCCCCAAGGCCTGCCGTCTGTCGGGCCTGGAACCGTTCACCATTGATCGCAGCTCGCTGTTCGTCAACGTTGGCGAGCGGACCAACATCACCGGTTCCGCGCGCTTCGCAAGGCTGATCCGTGAAGACAACTACACCCAAGCCCTGGAAGTCGCCCTGCAGCAGGTGGAAGCCGGCGCCCAGGTGATCGACATCAACATGGACGAAGGGATGCTCGATTCGAAGAAGGCCATGGTGACCTTCCTCAATCTGATTGCCGGCGAGCCGGACATCTCCCGGGTACCGATCATGATCGACTCCTCCAAGTGGGAAGTGATCGAAGCGGGCCTCAAGTGCATCCAGGGCAAGGGCATCGTCAACTCCATCAGCATGAAGGAAGGCGTGGAGCAGTTCATTTATCACGCAAAACTGTGCAAGCGCTACGGCGCTGCGGTGGTGGTGATGGCCTTCGACGAATCCGGCCAGGCCGACACCGAAGCGCGCAAGAAGGAAATCTGCAAACGTTCCTACGACATCCTGGTCAATGAAGTCGGCTTCCCGCCGGAAGACATCATCTTTGACCCGAACATCTTCGCGGTCGCCACCGGTATCGAAGAGCACAACAACTACGCCGTCGATTTCATCAATGCGTGTGCCTACATCCGTGACGAACTGCCGTATGCGTTGACCTCGGGTGGCGTGTCCAACGTGTCATTCTCATTTCGTGGCAACAACCCGGTGCGTGAGGCGATTCACTCGGTGTTCCTGCTGTATGCGATCCGCAACGGCCTGAGCATGGGCATCGTCAACGCCGGCCAGTTGGAGATCTACGACCAGATCCCGGCCGAACTGCGCGACGCTGTGGAAGACGTGGTGCTCAACCGCACCCCGGAAGGCACCGACGCCCTCCTCGCCATTGCCGACAAGTACAAGGGCGACGGCAGCGTCAAGGAAGCCGAGACTGAAGAGTGGCGTAGCTGGGAAGTCAACAAGCGCCTGGAACACGCCCTGGTCAAGGGCATCACCTCACACATCGTCGAAGACACCGAAGAATCCCGGCAGTCGTTCGCCCGGCCGATTGAAGTGATCGAAGGCCCGCTGATGTCTGGCATGAATATCGTTGGCGACTTGTTTGGCGCCGGCAAAATGTTCCTGCCCCAGGTGGTGAAGTCCGCCCGAGTAATGAAGCAGGCCGTGGCCCACTTGATCCCGTTTATCGAGCTGGAAAAAGGCGACAAGCCAGAAGCCAAGGGCAAGATCCTCATGGCGACGGTAAAAGGCGACGTGCATGACATCGGCAAGAACATTGTCGGCGTGGTGCTCGGCTGCAACGGCTATGACATCGTCGACCTTGGCGTGATGGTCCCAGCCGAGAAAATTCTGCAAGTGGCCAAGGAACAGAAGTGCGACATCATCGGCTTGTCCGGCCTGATCACGCCGTCCCTGGATGAGATGGTGCACGTCGCCCGCGAGATGCAGCGCCAGGATTTCCACCTGCCGTTGATGATCGGTGGCGCTACCACGTCCAAGGCCCACACGGCGGTGAAGATCGAGCCCAAGTACAGTAATGACGCGGTGATCTACGTCACCGACGCCTCCCGCGCCGTGGGTGTGGCGACGCAGTTGCTGTCCAAGGAATTGAAGGCCGGTTTCGTCGAGAGAACCCGCCTGGACTACATCGAAGTGCGTGAGCGCACCGCCAACCGCAGCGCCCGCACTGAACGCCTGAGCTACCCGGCGGCCATCGCCAAGAAGCCGCAGTTCGACTGGAGCACTTACACACCCGTCAAGCCCACATTCACTGGCCCCAAGGTGCTGGACAATATCGACCTGAAAGTGCTGGCCGAGTACATCGACTGGACGCCGTTCTTTATCTCCTGGGACCTGGCCGGCAAATTCCCGCGCATCCTCACTGACGAAGTGGTGGGTGAAGCCGCCACCTCGTTGTACGCCGACGCCCAGGAAATGCTCGCCAAGCTGATCGACGAAAAACTCATCAGCGCCCGCGCCGTGTTTGGCTTTTGGCCGGCCAACCAGGTGCAGGACGATGACCTGGAAGTCTACGGTGATGACGGCAAGCCTCTGGCAAAACTGCACCACCTGCGCCAGCAGATCATCAAGACTGACGGCAAGCCGAACTTCTCCCTCGCCGACTTCGTCGCGCCCAAAGACAGCGGTATCACCGACTACGTGGGTGGCTTCATCACCACCGCCGGCATCGGCGCCGAAGAAGTGGCCAAGGCCTACCAGGACGCTGGCGACGACTACAACTCGATCATGGTCAAGGCCCTGGCCGACCGCCTGGCCGAGGCCTGCGCCGAATGGCTGCACCAGCAGGTGCGTAAGGACTACTGGGGCTACGCCAAGGACGAGCAACTGGATAACGATGCGCTGATCAAGGAGCAATACAGCGGCATCCGCCCTGCCCCTGGCTACCCTGCGTGCCCGGATCACACCGAGAAAGGTACCTTGTTCCAGCTGCTCGACCCTCAAGCCCGCGAAATGCAGGCCGGGAGCAGTGGCGTGTTCCTTACCGAGCACTACGCGATGTTCCCGGCGGCAGCGGTCAGCGGTTGGTACTTCGCCCACCCGCAGGCGCAGTACTTTGCCGTGGGCAAGGTCGACAAGGACCAGATCGCCAGCTACACCGCCCGCAAAGGCCAGGACCTGGCTGTGAGCGAGCGCTGGCTGGCACCGAACCTGGGTTACGACAACTAACGGCGCTGGATTGACTATGCTGTCCATACACACCTTCACCGGGGGATGTATGGACGATCCAGCCAACCACAAACCGCCAACCTTCTGGCAGATGCTTCACAGCGTGATAGCCGCCGCCTTCGGCGTGCAAAGCGGGAAGAATCGCGCCCGCGATTTTACCCACGGCAAACCCAGTCATTTCGTGGTGCTTGGCATCCTGTTCACAGCCATCTTTGCCCTGACGCTGTTTGGCATCGTCAAGCTGGTGTTGCACTTGGCCGGGGTGTGAAAGCGATCAGTGCATCAGCAGTTGCAAGCTGAAAGGGTAACGGTAGGTCGCGGGCCTGCCTTCGGCTGACAGCGCCCGAAAATCCACGTCATAATCCTGGTGAGCATTGATCTCTTGAAGGCGTCGGGCCTGTGCGGGGTCAATCAGCTGGAACAACGCCTCTTGGCGTTCCCGCTCGCCATGCAGGCCGATGCCCACACCCCTGGCATCGTCATGCACCAGTACCATCGCCCAACCGCCCAGGGTGAAGTGCCCAGCCACCAACGCGCTCAACCGTCCATCAAGAAGCGCTGCAAGCACTTGGGGTGAGCTGTTGACCGCACTGAACAGCACATCCTTGCCCGGCCTGCGGCCGCTGTTCTGCAGGGCGGTCATGGCGCCCAGAGCCATCTCGTCATTGGCCGACCACACCAGCGCGGTCTGCGGATAACGCTTGAACAACAGTGTTGCCTGCTCAAAGGCGCGCAGGCGGTTCCATTCGCCGTAAACCAATTGGCGCAGGCGTACTTCGGGATGCTCCCCCAGGGCTCGCTGCAAACCTTGTTCGCGCAGCTGTGCGGTGGGGGTGTTCTTGGCGCCGGAGAAGGCCAGCAAATCGAGGGTTTGGCCGGCGGCGACCGGGCCATGGATGCGCATCAGTTCCTTGAGCATCAGGTAACCGCCCTCCTCGTCGTTGGCGACGAGGCTACCAATCCAGTTGGGATATTTACGTGCGTCCAACAGTTGCACCTGGTCAGGCGTCAGGGCGTTATTGACGATCAGCAACTTGACCCCGCTGCCCTGGGACAGGCGTAGGATTTGCGGGGCGATGTACTGCTCGTTGACCAGCACCAGGTAGTCTGGGCGCTGGGGGCCTTGTAAAGCTTCGCGGGCCTGCTGGAGGGTGTTTTGCGGATCGCGCTCGGAATAACGCACGCGCAAATCCAGGCCGAGGTCCCTGGCGGCGGCCTGCATGAATTGCGCATAGTTGACCCAGAAGGCTTCGGTCGAGGTGCCAGGGTTGAGAAAAACCACCGACGCTGCATGGGCCATCGCCCAGAACGGCATACTCGCCACCAGCAAACACTTGCAGAGAACCTTCAGCATCATTACCTGAGCCCCGGATAGTTGCCGCCCAGTGTAATGGCAATAAGCCGGTCAATCTCGGCTAATCGCCACGGCGGGACAACCCCCAAAGCTCAGGCAACGTCCTTTATTGATGGCTGACCCAGAACACAGCCGTTGAAACCACCAAAATAATCAGAAAGAGAATGGCCCAGGCGTCCACGGAACTGTCGCTTTTGCGGGCTTTAGTCGGATTGCTCATCGCATCGCCTCTTGTCGGTTTTATGGGTGATTGCATTAAGACTCGCCCACAGTAAAGTCCATGATTGCCCCCGTGACAAATGTGGGTAATCCGATAATCAATCTCATTAGTCGATTTGGTTCTTTGCATATGCTTAAACATCACTTTTGCTCATAAACGCAAACTGGTATCGTGCGCCGGCTCCGTTGGAGTGCGCGGCCGTGCGCGCAGATTTGCCGAGAACAGGACCTATATGTACGTATACGACGAATACGATCAGCGCATCATCGAGGACCGCGTCAAGCAGTTCCGTGATCAGACCCGACGCTATCTGGCAGGCGAGCTGAGCGAAGAAGAGTTTCGCCCTCTGCGCTTGCAAAATGGCCTTTATGTTCAGCGCTTTGCGCCAATGCTGCGGGTTGCCGTGCCCTATGGCCAACTCACTTCGCGCCAGACGCGAATGATGGCCAAAATTGCTCGCGACTTCGACAAGGGCTACGCCCACATCAGTACCCGCCAGAACGTGCAGTTCAACTGGCCGGCCCTGGAAGATGTGCCGGACATTCTGGAAGAACTGGCCACCGTGCAAATGCACGCGATCCAGACCAGCGGTAACTGCCTGCGCAACGTCACCACCGACCAGTTCGCCGGCGTTGCAGCCGATGAGGTGATCGACCCCCGCCCATGGTGCGAAATCGTTCGCCAGTGGACCACCTTCCACCCGGAATTCGCCTACCTGCCGCGCAAGTTCAAGATCGCTATCAATGGCTCGACCTCGGACCGCGCGGCGATTGAAGTCCACGACATTGGCCTGGAGCCGGTGTACAACGCCGCCGGTGAGTTGGGCTTCCGTGTGCTGGTGGGTGGCGGCCTCGGTCGTACCCCGGTGGTCGGCGCCTTCATCAACGAGTTCCTGCCGTGGAAAGACCTGTTGAGCTACCTCGACGCCATCCTGCGGGTCTACAACCGTTATGGCCGTCGTGATAACAAGTACAAGGCGCGGATCAAAATCCTGGTCAAGGCCCTGACGCCTGAAGTCTTTGCGCAGAAAGTCGACGCCGAGATGGAACACCTGCGCGGCGGCCAGACCACCCTGACCGACGCCGAAGTGCATCGCGTCACCAAGCACTTCGTCGATCCGGACTACAAGGCCCTGAGCAATCTGGACGCAGAGCTGGTCGAACTCGACCAGCAACATCCAGGCTTTGCCCGCTGGCGTGTGCGCAATACCCTGGCCCACAAGAAGCCAGGCTATGTCGCCGTGACCCTGTCGCTGAAACCAACCGGCGTAGCGCCGGGCGACATCACTGACAAGCAACTGGACGGCGTCGCCGACCTGGCCGAGCGCTACAGCTTCGGCCAACTGCGCACCTCCCACGAACAGAACATCATCCTGGCAGACGTTGAACAGAGCCAGTTGTTCACCCTGTGGGGCGAGTTGCGCGAACAAGGTTTCGCCACGCCGAACATCGGCCTGCTGACCGACATCATCTGCTGCCCGGGCGGTGACTTCTGCTCCCTGGCCAACGCCAAATCGATCCCGATTGCCGAATCGATCCAGCGCCGTTTCGACGACCTGGACTACCTGTTCGACATCGGCGAGCTGGACCTGAATATCTCCGGCTGCATGAACGCCTGTGGTCACCACCACGTCGGCCACATCGGCATCCTCGGGGTGGACAAAAAAGGCGCAGAATTCTACCAAGTGTCCCTGGGCGGCAGCGCCAGTCGCGATGCGAGCCTGGGCAAGATCCTGGGCCCGTCCTTCGCCCAGGAAGCCATGCCCGAGGTGATCGGCAAGTTGATCGACGTCTATATCGAGCAGCGCACCGAAGATGAGCGTTTCATCGACACCTACCAGCGCATCGGCATTGACCTGTTCAAGGAGCGTGTCTATGCAGCGAATCATTAAGAACAACGAAGTGGTCGACGAAACCTGGCACTTGCTGCCCAAGGACACGACCTTCGATGGCATTTCCAACTGCGACGACCTGATTGTGCCGCTGGCCCTCTGGCGCGAGCATGCTCACGCCCTCAAGGCCCGCGACGGCGGCCTGGGTGTATGGCTGGACGCCGATGAAGAAGCCGAAGAGATCGGTGACGACGTGGAACACTTCCAGGTCATCGCCCTGAACTTCCCGGCCTTTACCGACGGTCGCAACTACTCCAACGCCCGTTTGCTGCGTGACCGTTATGGTTACAAGGGTGAGTTGCGGGCGATTGGCGATGTACTACGCGACCAGCTGTTTTACCTGCGCCGCTGTGGGTTTGATGCCTATGCATTGCGTGCAGACAAAGACCCGTACGAAGCACTGGAAAGTCTCAAGGACTTCTCGGTGACGTACCAGGCGGCGACGGATGAGCCTTTGCCGTTGTTTCGCCGGCGTTAAGCTTTAGCCCGCCACACTAAGCCCTGAACCCCGGATAGCTGGAGTTCAGGGCTTTTTTGTGGGCGTTGAAACGATCGTCACCCGGTGAAACATCTTTCGTATGGCCCAGGCCATGCCACTCAAGGTGAACATTGGCAACCATCGAGTTGTCCCCTATTGATCAGCTCACTGACGATTGGAGTTCTTCATGGCGAAAATCACCCTGGCCCAGCAACTGGCGACCACTCTTGAACAAGCAGGCATCAAACGCATCTGGGGCCTGACCGGCGACAGCCTCAATGGCCTCACCGACGCGCTGCGCACTATGGACAGCATCGAGTGGATGCATGTGCGCCACGAGGAAGTTGCCGCCTTTGCCGCCGGTGCAGAAGCCGCGGCCACTGGCGAGCTGACGGTGTGTGCCGGCAGTTGCGGGCCGGGCAACCTGCACTTGATCAATGGCCTGTTCGATTGCCACCGCAACCACGTCCCGGTGCTGGCCATTGCCGCGCAGATCCCGTCCTCTGAGATCGGCCTGAACTACTTCCAGGAAACCCATCCCCAGGAGCTGTTCAAGGAGTGCAGCCACTTTATTGAACTGGTGACCAACCCCGAACAGATGCCCCATGTACTGCACCGCGCCATGCGCTCGGCAATCCTCAATCGTGGCGTGGCGGTGGTGGTCATTCCTGGGGATGTGTCGCTGCTGGAAGTCGAAGACACATTCAAGCCCTGGCCCGCGTTGCTGGCGCCACGTACCTTGCCGGCGGTACAGGACCTGCAACGCCTGACCGACATCCTTGAGCACAGTAAATCCGTCACCCTGCTGTGCGGCAGCGGTTGCGCGGGAGCCCACGATGAAGTGGTGGCCCTGGCCGACGCCCTTGGCGCCCCGGTGGTACACGCGCTGCGAGGCAAGGAGCACGTGGAATGGGACAACCCCTTCGATGTCGGCATGACCGGGTTGATCGGCTTCAGCTCGGGCTATCACGCGATGCTCAACTGCGACACGCTGATCATGCTGGGCACCGATTTTCCCTATCGCCAGTTCTACCCCACCGACGCGAAGATCATCCAGGTCGACCGTAACCCCCAGGCCCTTGGTCGTCGCGCCACGCTGGACCTTGGGATCGCCGCCGATGTCAGCGAAACCATCCAGGCGCTGCTACCACGCCTGACCCGCAAGGCTGACCGCAGCTTCCTTGAGGCGTCCCTCAAACACTATGAAAAATCCCGGCAGGGCCTGGACGACCTGGCACAGCCATCAAAGGCCAACCGACCGATCCACCCGCAGTACGTCACCCGGCTGCTCAGCGAGCTGGCGGATGACGATGCCATCTTCACCGCCGATGTCGGCTCACCCACCGTGTGGGCGGCGCGTTATCTGAAGATGAATGGCAAACGCCGGCTGATCGGCTCGTTCAACCACGGTTCGATGGCCAACGCCATGCCCCAGGCCATCGGTGCCCAGGCAGCGTTTCCCGGGCGCCAGGTTATATCGTTGTCGGGAGACGGTGGTTTCAGCATGCTGATGGGCGATTTCATTTCCCTGGCGCAGTTGAACCTGCCGGTGAAAGTCATCGTCTACGACAACGCTTCATTGGGCTTCGTCGCCATGGAGATGAAGGCCGCCGGTTACCTAGACACTGGCACGGAGCTGAAAAACCCGGACTTTGCGGCCATGTCCAACGCCATGGGTATCCTGGGGATTCGCGTGGAGCAATCCGAAGACCTGGAGCCGGCGCTACGCCGTGCCCTGGCTCATGACGGCCCGGTGCTAGTGGATGTGGTGACGGCGACCCAGGAACTGGTCATGCCACCGAGCATCAAGCTGGAGCAAGCCAAGGGCTTCAGCCTGTATATGCTCAAGGCGGTGATGAGTGGACGCGGGGACGAGGTGATTGAGCTGGCGCGGACTAACTGGTTGCGGTAACCGAACACCACCCTGTGGCGAGCGGGCTTGCCCGCTCGCCACAACCTCAACCCTTCTGCTTTTCCACCCACTTTGCGTAGGCATCAATAAACGCTTGCAGGAACGGCTTGGTCTTCTCCGACACTCTCCCCGACTCATCAAACGCATTGCCAGCGCCGCCCAGGTAGGCTTCCGGCTGCTGCATGCAGGGCACGTCAAGGAACACCAGGGACTGGCGCAAATGGTGATTGGCGCCAAAACCACCGATAGCGCCAGGCGACACACTGATCACCGCACCAGGCTTGCCACTCCAGGCACTTTGGCCGTAAGGACGGGAGCCGACGTCGATCGCATTCTTCAGCGCGGCGGGCACAGAGCGGTTGTATTCGGGGGTCACGAACAACACCGCGTCGGATGAGCTCACGTGTTGACGGAAAGTACTGTAGGCTGCGGGCGGTATTGGGCCGTCAATGTCTTCGTTATAGAGCGGCAACTCGCCGATTTCGACAATATTGAGTTTGAGGTTGGCAGGTGCTAACTCGACCAATGCCAGGGCGACCTTACGGTTGATCGACTCTTTTCTCAAGCTGCCAACCAGTACGGCAATCGTGTAGACCTTGCTCATTGGGGTTTCCCGACGTCTGACTAAAGGAGCTTGTAGTTATAGAGCCTTCACGGCCCGACCACCAGCAGGTTCTGGCAATTCCCCTGACGTTCATCTTGCACTCGCCCGTGTAAGTAACGTCTGAAAAAGTCAACGAATAGTATTTTTTTTCCATAGGTAAACTACCCCGCTCCTCTACGGTCTACAGAACCGCAAATCGAGTGTTTATCTCCAGAGGTTCTAAACAGATGGCAGCAGTACTTGTCGGACAGTTCCATGCCAGAGACGCGGAAGGTCGCGTTTATTCCGTGCATGAGTTCCAGGAATCCACCCCGCCGCTCGACGGCCTGGCTGGCTCGGCGCCCACCACTACCTACAAGCTGGCCATTGGCGACCGTGTAGAAAAAATGGAAGGCGATGAATTCCGATTGATCCAGTCGGGCACCATAATCGTCCGCGAATCGCAAACGACCCACGCTTCATAAGACTTGGTTTCAATACAACGTCTCAGAGGCGAACCTGCTCAGTCCTGGCCATTGATGGCGTGGTGACTGGGCCGGGACGGCTCGACTCCCCCCTCCAGTACTTTTGCATCCCTTATTCAAGCCTGTTCGCCGAGCATCACGTACTTATTTCTCGCGTTCCGACTTCCCCCATTGAATCCCCAATCGGCTGAACATAGACTCCGGGCATGCGTTTACGTCATATCGAAGTGATTCAGGCCATCTTGCAGACCGGACACCTCGGCACGGCCGCCGAATGGTTGCAACTGCCCGTGGCCGATGTTGACGCCGCGCTCAAGGATGCCGAGCAACAATTGGGATTCATGCTCTTCGCCAGCGTGCGCGGGCGGCTGCAAGCTACCCGTGAAACCCTGGAACTGCAGGCCCACATCGCTCATATCCATGAGGCGCTGGAGCCTCTGCAGCGCCTGGCCAGCAGCCTGAAACACCATCACTCCCCGACGCTACGCGCCCTCTGCACACCGCCACTGGCCAACCAACTGCTACCACAAAGCATTGCCCTGCTGCGTCGACGGTTCCAGGACACGCCGTGCAACCTGTCGAGCCAGCCAACCCGGGATATCGTCAAAAGCCTGCTGCTGCACGAAGCGGACCTGGGCCTGAGCCTGCATGATCCTGAACACCCGCAGATTCACAGCACCGTGCTGGCCCAGGGCAAACTGCAACTGCTGGCGCCCCACGGCTGGCTCAAGCCGCGACAGAAGTACATTGCGCTGCAGGAGTTGGCCGGCCAAGCAATGGTCGGCCTGGAGGGGCAAGATCCGCTGAGTCGATTGCTGGACAGCAAGCTACAGGCACTGCGGCCGCTGCCGGTAATCCAGACGCGGGTGCAGACTTACCAGATGATGCGCAGCATGGTGGAGGCCGGGGAAGGTCTGGCGATTGTCGATCCGTTCACCGCCAGCGGCGCGCGAGAAGCAGGGCTGGATGCCTGCCCGCTGTCACCACCGATTCTGGTGACGCTGTATGCATTGACGCTAAAAGACAGCGTCGCTTCCCCGGCGCTGAATGCCTTGGTGGAAATCGTCACGCAAAAGGCCGAGGGGTTGCTGGCGGGCGCTGTGACTTAACCCGAAGAGATCAAACCGCTTCCAGCTCTGACTTGAACAACCGATACCAGAAAATTGCCACTTCCCTGGTCTGCGGATCAATCCCGCGATACCGCAGGTGATCAATCCCGCCCATCACATACCCGCAACGCTCATACAAACGGCACGCGCCAAGATTGTTGTTCTGGGTTTCCAGCATCATTCCCTGCAGGCTTTTCTTGCGGCTCCAGAACTGCGCCACATCCAGCAACGCCTTGGCCACCCCATGGCGACGCGCAGGCAGCACCACTGCCAGCTCATCAACGTGGGCAAAACCGTTCCAATTGGTGCTGACCACTACATGCCCCACAGGGCGGTCATCCAGGTAGGCCATGAACACCGCGCTGTCGGCTGCATCGCGGTAGCTGGCGAACTCTTGCGGGTCGATGCCGTAGCACTTGCGGTACGGCAAGATCTGCTCAAGCGCCCATTGATCGACACGCTTGCCGATCTCCGGTACGCCATAGGCGCTGACATCAAAACTGAAATCGTTGCCCCATACGTAGGGTTCAAATCCCTCGTCGGCGACTCGAACACTGAGCCCCGGGTACTTCGGATTCATTACAGCTTGCATAACCATCCTTAACACTTGATGCAATCGACGGTGTAACAACGACCACCGCCGTCGTCTTCGTGTTGCAATCCATGAACATCGGCAACAAAACCGGGAAAGCTGCTATCGAAGGTCCGGGCAAATGCCAGGTAATCAATGATCGAACGAGTCGATTCGGTAAAGCGTTCCCCCGGCATAATCAACGGAATGCCCGGTGGATAAGGCACCAGCATCACCGCTGCAACGCGCCCTGGCAAGGCATCGATGGACACGGCCTCGACTTCACCACGGACCAATTGATCGTAGGCATCCGCCGGTTTCATCGCAATCTCCGGCAAAACCGTGTACATCCGCTTGAGGTGTTTGGCCGTTGCGTTGCTGCGATAACAGCTGTGCAACTGATCGCACAGGTCTCGCAAGCCCATGCCTTGATAACGCGCGCAGCCTGTTTGAAATACGCAAGGCAAACAGCTTGCAAGGCTGACATTGGCGTCGTAATTGCGTTTGAACTCCAGCAATTCGGTCAGCAGGGTACTCCACTTACCCTTGGTGATGCCCATGGAGAACAACACCAGAAACGAATAAAGACCGGTTTTCTCCACCACCAACCCACGCTCCCATAGAAATTTACTGACGACTGCGGCCGGAATTCCGCACTCACCAAGGGCGCCTCCCGCGGTCAGCCCGGGCATTACCAGAGTGACCTTGATCGGGTCCAGTAGCACGTAATCTTCGGTGATATCACCAAAGCCGTGCCAGTCGGCCTGCGGTTGCAATAACCAATCAGCAGTCGCCACACGGTCAATACCCGCCACCGAAGGTGGCTGCCAGATGGAGAACCACCAGTCTTGCGCGCCAATGTGCTCACGCAGGTTGGCCAGCGCACGGCGAAAGCTCAGGGCCTCGTCAAACATTTCCTGTAGCAGAGAACGCCCCGCTGGCCCTTCCATCATTGCCGAGGCGACGTCCAGGGAGGCGATGATGCTGTACTGCGGCGACGTGGAGATATGCATCATGAACGCTTCGTTGAAGCGGTCGCGGTCCAGTTGTCGGGCGCCGCCGTCCTGCACATGGATCATCGATGCCTGGCTGAAGGCTGCCAGCAGCTTGTGAGTGGAATGGGTGGTGAACACCAGAGGGCTATCAGCCGTGCGTAAAGTGCCCATGCCGTAGCGGCCGGCAAAGAACTCATGGAAGGCCGCGTAGGCGTACCAGGCTTCGTCGAAGTGCAGCACCTCGACACTGTTGCCCAATTGCTGCTTGATCAGCTCGGCGTTGTAACACAAGCCGTCGTAGGTGGAGTTGGTGACCACGGCCAGCTTGACCTTTGGCGCCCGACCTCGGGTGAGCGGGCTGGCGTCGATCTTGGCGCGAATGGATTCAGGACTGAACTCACTCAAGGGAATGGGCCCGATAATGCCCAGCTCATTGCGTTCCGGGCACAGGTATATCGGGATGGCACCGGTCATGATGATCGAGTGCAGCACCGACTTGTGGCAGTTGCGGTCTACCAGTACCAGGTCATCGCGCGCGACCATGGAATGCCACACGATCTTGTTGGCGGTCGAGGTGCCATTGATCACAAAGAAGGTGTGATCGGCACCAAAGTTGCGCGCCGCCCGCGCTTCGGCTTCCGCCAGGGGGCCGGTGTGATCCAGCAGCGAACCCAGCTCCGGCACCGACACTGATAAATCCGAGCGCAGGGTGTTCTCCCCGAAGAACTGATGAAATGCCTGCCCCACCGGGCTCTTGCGATAGGCCACCCCACCGCCGTGGCCAGGGGTGTGCCAGGAATAATTGGAGTCAGCCGTGTGTTGCACCAAAGCCTTGAAGAACGGCGGCAAGAGGCCATCGAGGTAGGTGCGAGCGGCGCGGGCCACCTGTCGAGCCAGGAACGGCACCGTGTCTTCAAACAGGTAGAGAATGCCCCGCAACTGGTTGAGTTCACTCATGGCGTCAGCGGGGGCATTTTCCAGGGTCACTTGCTCACCCAGGGCGAAGATCGGCAGATGCGGCGCCCGCACTCGCGCCAGGCGAATCAGCTCAACCATGTTTTGCAGCAGATGGGTATTTTCCCCGGCGCCTTCGGCGGCGATCAGCATGCAGGCCAAGCCATGATGGGTCGAGGCCACCAGCCGGCCTTCGGCGTAATCCATCGCTGAGAAGATACTGAAGCCTTCCTGTTCCAGCTCCCGGGCGATGCCCCGGACCCGATCACCGGCGACGGTGTCGGCCTTGATGTCGCGATGCACGATAAGGATGGGGAACTTCAGGTCTTTGTACATGGGAGCTTGGCGTCCTGAGAGCAATGTACTCAGGGTAGAAGCTGGGGGCGGTTGTAGCGAATGAAGAGCGTCAAATGAGGGATTTCAACTGGCAATTGTCGAGCCCCAGCGAGGCTACGTCAGCCACACCGTCGTCCTCAAATCAGCTCCCAGCACCAAGTCGCCCCCACGCAGCCTCGCTAAAGCTTGACCGTGAACTGAGTCTCTACGGGAAGGCTATTGTTCGCACAGTTGGGTCCACAGCGCAGGAGCGCCAGCGGATTTCGCAATCGCCTCCAGGCGTGCCGCATGCTCGGCCATGTCCTGCTCGCTGGCACGAATGATTGCGGTGGGCGTGCGATCGGCCGGCAGGCGGCGAATTTGCGAAGACCGATTGCCGGAGCCTTCTGCCGAACCGTTGCCATCCGAGGCATTACCCGCCAGGGACAGGCTGGTCTGCCCGCCGGTCATGGTCAGGTAGACGTCGGCCAGAATCTCGGAGTCGAGCAAGGCGCCGTGCAGCTCACGGCCGGAGTTGTCGACGCCATAGCGTTTGCACAAGGCATCGAGGCTGTTGCGCTGGCCCGGGTGACGTCCACGGGCCATCATCAGGGTGTCGAGGATCGAGCAGTGCCGGGTGATATCGGCGCGATCCGTCTGACCCATCAGGGCGAATTCATTATTGATGAAGCCGACGTCAAACGCCGCGTTATGGATAATCAACTGGGCGCCGTTGATGAATTCAAAGAACTCATCAGCGACTTCGGCAAAATGCGGCTTGCCCACCAGGAATTCGTTGGTAATGCCGTGGACGCCGATGGCGCCCTCGTCACTTTCCCGGTCCGGTTGCAGGTACACGTGGAAGTGGCGGCCGGTGAGGCGGCGTCCCATCAGCTCGACACAACCGATTTCAATGATCCGGTGGCCGTCGGTCACCGGCATGCCGGTGGTTTCGGTATCGAGTACAACAGATCGGATGGCCATCAGGGTTCAGCTCTCAACGGGTCGGTGTATTTCAAGGGGCGGGATATTAGCACGTCATGCCACAGACGGCCCAAGGCCGACATGCAACGGGCAACAGCGATTGCTGCTCTATAAGCCCGCCGCAACACAGGGACTATGCACCGCCCGCCTTTAGCTCTGCTTGTAACCCCGCACGTCATCCACACCGCGATTGGCCAACTGATCGGCCCGTTCGTTGCCGGGATGCCCGATGTGCCCGCGAACCCACTTCCAGGTGATGTTGTGGCGATTGCATTGCTCATCGAGCAACTTCCATAGGTCGGCATTTTTCACCGGTTCCTTGGCCGCAGTCTTCCAGCCGCGCTTCTTCCAGTTGACCATCCACTCGTTGATGCCTTTCATGACGTACTGGGAGTCGGTCACCAGCAGCACGTCGCAACGGCGCTTGAGTTCTTCAAGGCCGCGAATGGCACCCATCAGTTCCATGCGGTTGTTGGTGGTGTTGGCTTCGCCGCCCCACAGTTCCTTCTCCACGCCCTGGCACACCAGCAAGGCGCCCCAACCGCCGGGACCAGGATTGCCCTTGCAGGCACCATCGGTGAAGAGTTCTACGCTATCGGTCATTGCATACTTTCCATAAAAGCCGGGGGCCATCAAAGCGGGCTGCCGATAATCGACCAGCAAAACCCGAGGCCGAGAAACTCGACCGAAATACTAAAGAGTGTTTTATTGCTCGCTGGACCGGCGATTGACCTTGGCCATCGGCATCGGCACCAGCTTGCCTATCCGTTCGCGCCGGACCTGGCTCACTGGCCGTAGCCCGACCACAATCTTGCGGGCCACCAGTAAATAGAAACCACCACCGGACAACTGCCAGGCTCCGGCTTTGCGCTCCCATCCTGCCAGGCGGCCCTGCCACTTGGTCGACGCGAGCGGCGGACGATAGCACCCGAAGCGGCGTTTCTCCAGCGCGAAGCCCAGCAGGTTAAGCCAGTCACCCACCCGTGACGGCGAGATGCAGCGGGCCTGGCGCAACCCGTCATGGGCGAACACATGCCGCAGGCCCCACGAGCTCCAGGGATTGATGCCGACGATCAGCAAATGGCCACCAGGGCGCACGCTGCTGGCGGCCTCGCGCAGCAATCCATGGGGAGATAGGCAGAAATCCAGGCCATGTTGCAGCACCACCACATCGGCGGCGTGCTCGCTCAACGGCCAGGCCTGCTCCTCGCAGACAATCTCCACCCCCGGCAACGGAGCGCCCAGGCGCACATTGCGCTGTACCTGGGGAGCAACCGGCGGAGGCTGTGCCGAGGGACCGTAGTGCACCAGATAACCGCCGAAGAACCGCCCCAGCTCGTCTTCGAGCATGCGCCGCTCTTCATCCAGCAAAAATTGCCCGATAGGCCCGGACAGCCATTCACGGGCGGCGCCGATCAGGGCCAGCCACTCGGGATCGGCCTGGGCGAACGCTTTATCAGTCATTGCATTCTCCAACTCACCAAGACGTTCTAAGATGCACCAATGTGTTCAGCTTGGCGAATCAAAGAATGATACAGATCAGTGCCCTGCCCGCCTTCACCGATAACTACATCTGGTTGTTACAGGATCATCGCAGCCATCGCTGCGCGGTAGTCGATCCCGGTGACGCCGCGCCCGTCCTGGGTTGGCTCAAGCAGCATCCGGAGTGGACCCTCAGCGATATCCTGGTCACTCACCATCACCATGATCATGTCGGTGGCGTCGAGCAACTGAAAAGTATTTCAGGCGCAACGGTTTATGGCCCGGCGAATGAACAGATCCCGGCCCGGGACGTCGCCCTGAACGATAATGACCGCATCACCGTGCTGGGCTTGGAGTTCGACGTCTTCGCCGTGCCCGGCCATACCTTGGGGCACATTGCCTTCTATCAGCACGGCCTGCTGTTTTGTGGCGACACCCTGTTCGCCGCGGGTTGCGGTCGACTGTTCGAAGGCACCCCCGAGCAGATGCATGCTTCTCTGGAACGTCTGGCTGCCCTACCCGCCGACACCCTGGTCTACTGCACCCACGAGTACACACAAAGCAACCTCAAATTTGCCCAGGCCGTGGAACCGGGTAACGCCGATATCGCCGAGCGAGTGGAGAAAGTCCGTCAGTTGCGGGCCATCGGCAAGATGACACTGCCTTCGACCCTAGCCCTGGAAAAACTCACGAACCCTTTCCTGCGCACCTCGGAAACATCTGTTAAAGAAAAAGCGGACGAACGGAATGGCCTGGATAACCGGTCCGGGAGCGCGGTTTTTGCTAGCTTGCGGTCTTGGAAAGATACGTTCTAAGAAGACAGGTTCTGGTACGAAATTTCTGAATGGTTGACCGCAACCAAAGCGCTTTCTAGAATCGCCCGACATTTTTGCCCGGAACTAACTTCCAGCCAATGTCGTCATCTATTCGTAAATCCAACCATTCAGACGCATTGACCCGCTTGGCTCAAGCCATTGCGGTGGCTGTCTCCGCGACTCTGGCGGGCTGCCAAACGACTAATTTCGCTGCACAATCCACCGTGCAACCCAAACCCATTCTTGCTGCCAAAATCAAGCAAAAGCCCCTTTGGTTATCAGAGAAACCAAGCCCCCAGGTGCCCCAGGATGTCTGGGAACGCATGCGCCAGGGTTTCCAATTGCAGGACGGGGTGGGCGTCAACCCGCGCATCGAGCAACAGCGCTTGTGGTTTGCCAGCAATCCATCCTTCCTGGAGAATGCCGGCGAACGCGGCAGTCTCTATATTCATTACATCGTCGAACGCCTTGAAGAGCGCAACATGCCCCTGGAGCTGGCGCTGCTGCCAGTGATTGAAAGCGCCTACAACCCGATGGCCTATTCACGCAGCGATGCGGTCGGCTTGTGGCAGTTCATTCCTTCCACCGGGCGCTACTTCAACCTGCGCCAGACCCGCGCCTACGATGGCCGCCGCGACATCACCGCCTCCACCACCGCCGCCCTGGACTATCTGACACGTCTGCATGACATGTTCAACGGCGACTGGTTGCTGGCCCTGGCAGCCTATAACGCGGGTGAAGGTACGGTCAGCCGGGCCATCGAGCGCAACGAAAAGCTCGGTTTGCCGACGGACTACTGGAACCTGCCACTGCCCCAGGAAACCAAGGACTACGTACCCAAGTTCCTGGCGCTGTCCCAGGTGGTGCTGGCCCCCGAGGCCTACGGCGTCAACCTGAACCCGATCGCCAACACGCCCTATTTCGAAGTGGTCGAAGTCAAGCAAAGCATGGACCTGTCCCGGGTCGCGGCGCTGGCAGAGATCGACGAAGACGAATTGTTCCAGCTTAACCCGGCCCTCAAACAGCGCACGACCCTGGATGGCCCTCAGCATTTGCTGGTGCCGACGTCCAAGGCGCAGTTGCTGGCCAGCAGCCTGTCGGCGATGAATCCCGAGGAGTTGCTGAGCCTGCGACCGAAAAAGCCGGTGTTCGACGAAGTGGAACACAAGGCCATCGCCGGTCGCTCGCGCAGCTACAAGGTCAAGAGCGGTGACAACCTGACGTTCATTGCCAAGGCCAACAAGGTCGATGTCCATGACCTGCAGCGCTGGAACAAGCTAAACGGCCAGAGCCTCAAGGTCGGCCAGACCCTGGTCATGCAAGACACCCGCAAGGTGATGGCCAAGGCCGGCGGCAAGAAACCAGCGCAGTACAAGGTCAAGAAAGGCGACTCGCTGTACATCGTGGCCAAGCGCTTCAACGTTGAGATGCAGCATCTCAAGCGTTGGAACCCGCGTACTGGCCTGGCGCTGAAGCCGGGGCAGATGCTGGTGGTTTCCGGACCGCGCTAACTGACAAAACCTCTTGGGGCTGACTTATTTGTCGGATCGCCGCACCGCTGCATTGGGCTGCGCAGCAGCCCCATTAAGGTATCCATATTCCGAGGGCCGCTTCGCGGCCCAACGCGGGCAAGCCCGTTCGCCACAATAACTAGCTCTCACCTCGGATAGCCGCCATCTTTAACAACCTTTTTCCAGCCGGAACAAGCTGTTACTGTACCGATCATAAAGCCCAAGCCGCCTGGATCGGATCTCTGACTTGAAGCGTTCCCTCCTTCTACTAATAAGTCTGGCCTTGAGCTTTTCCGCGAACGCCACCATTACCGAGAGCCACGGTTATGCGCAGTTCGGCACGCTCAAGTACCCGGCCAAATTCACCCACTTCGACTGGGTAAACCCCGCAGCGCCCAAGGGCGGCACCTTGCGGGTCATGGCCGCGGGCACCTTCGACACCCTCAACCCTTATACCTTCAAGGGTACGAGCCCGGTGTCCACTGCCAATTTCCTGCAATACGGCGTCAACGAGCTTAACGAGCCGCTTATGGTCGGGACCGGCCAATACGCCCCCTCCGGCGATGAACCCACCTCCAGCTACGGCCTGATCGCGCAATCGGTGGAATACAGCGAGGACCGCAGTTGGGTGGTGTTCAACCTGCGCCCGCAAGCCCGTTTCCACGATGGCAAGCCGATCACCGCCTACGACGTTGCGTTCTCTTATCGCACGCTGCTGACCGAAGGCCACCCGCAATACCGCACCAACCTTCAGGAAGTGGCGCGGGTAGACATCCTCAATCGTCATCGCATCCGCTTTGTGTTCAAGCGCGCCGGCAATCCGCTGCTGATCCTGCGCCTGGGCGAGTTACCGGTGCTGCCCCAGCACTACTGGAAAAACCGCGACTTCAAGGCCACCACGTTCGAGCCCCCGCTGGGCAGCGGGCCCTATCGGATCGCCAAGGTCCAGCCGGGCCGGCAACTGGTGTTCGAGCGGGTCACGGACTATTGGGGCAAGGACCTGGCAGTCAACCGTGGCTTTTACAACTACAACAAGGTCGAGGTGGAGTTCTACCGCGATAGCGACGTGGCTTTTGAAGCCTTCAAGGCCGGTGAGTTCGATATCTATATCGAGCATCAGGCGAAAAACTGGGCCAACGGCTACAACTTCCCGGCGGTCAATCGTGGCGACGTGATCAAGGCGCAGATTGCCCACCAGATCCCGACCCAGAGCCAAGGCCTGTTCATGAACAGCCGACGCCCGACTTTCAGCCAAACCAAGGTCCGCGAAGCCCTGGGGCTAATGTTCGACTTCGAGTGGACCAACCGCACCCTGTTCAGCGGCGCCTACAAGCGCACGCTCAGCTACTACCCCAACAGCGAATTCGCCGCCACCGGGGTACCGGTGGGCCATGAATGGCTGATGCTCTCGCCCTATCGCGAGCAACTGCCGGCCAACCTCTTCACCCAGGCCTTCAGTTTGCCCCAGACCGACGGGCGCGGTATTCCCCGAGACACCCTGCGTCGCGCCCTGGCGCTACTGGCCGAAGCCGGCTGGAAGCTTTCCGGCCAGCGCCTGCTCAACAGCGAGGGGCAGCCGCTGCGCTTCGAGATACTGCTGGTCAACCCGAACCTGGAACGAATCCTTCAGCCTTATGTGGAGAATCTGACGAGCATCGGTATCGACGCCCGCTTGCGCACCGTTGACCGGGCGCAGTACAAACAACGGCTCGACCAATTCGACTTCGATATGATTCTGATGACACTCAACCAGACCCTTAGCCCTGGGCTTGAGCAGTGGCAGTATTTCCATTCCAGCCAGGCTGGGATCAAGGGCAGCAAGAATTACGCGGGCATCGCCAGCCCGGTGGTCGACCATCTGCTGGAACAACTGTTGGCCGCGCAGACCCGCGACGAGCAACTGGCAGCGGGCCGAGCCCTGGACAGGGTCCTGCTTTGGCAGCACTACAGTATTCCCAACTGGTACCTCAACTATCATCGCCTGGCGTACCGCAATCGGTTCGCCTTCGTCACTACGCCGCCCTACAGTCTGGGCCTGAGCGCATGGTGGCTGAAAGCTTCGGAGAAAGCCCAATGATACCTTTGCGTACTGTGATTCTTGGTGGCCTGTTGTTCTGTGCTGCGGCCAATGCCGCGCCGAAACATGCCCTGACCCTCTATGACGAACCGCCCAAATACCCCGCCGATTTCAAGCACGTCGACTATGTAAATCCCAACGCGCCCAAGGGCGGCACCTTTCGCGAGTCCAGCATGGGTGGTTTCGACAGCCTCAACCCCTTCATCAACAAGGGCGTAGCGGCGGACAACATCACCCTGGTCTACGACACTCTCGCCCAGCAAGGCCTCGACGAGCCCATTACCGAATACGGCCTGATTGCCGGCAAGATCGAAAAAGCCCCCGACAACAGCTGGGTGCGTTTCTACCTGCGGCCCGAAGCACGCTTCAATGATGGCCACCCGGTGCGCGCCGAAGACGTGGTATTCAGCTTCCAGACCTTGATGAAACAAGGCTCGCCGATCTATCGCACCTACTACGCTGACGTCGACGAAGTGGTGGCCGAAGACCCACTGCGGGTGTTGTTCAAGTTCAAGCGCACCAACAACCGCGAACTGCCGCTGATCCTCGGTCAGTTGCCGGTGCTGCCCAAGCATTGGTGGGCGGCTCGGGACTTTGCCAAGGGCAACCTGGAGGTCCCACTGGGCAGCGGGCCGTACAAGGTCGTCGAGGTCAAGCCCGGCCGGTCGATTCGCTACGAGCGGGTCAAGGACTACTGGGGCAAGGACCTGCCGATCAACAAGGGGTTGTACAACTTCGATTACCGAGTCACCGACTATTACCGCGACAACACCGTTGCACTGGAAGCACTCAAGGCCGGCCAGTTCGATTACTGGCAGGAAATCAGTGCGAAAAACTGGGCCAATGCCTACAACATTCCAGCCGTCACCCAGGGCCGACTGATCAAGGAAGAGATCCCCAATGGCAACCCGACCGGGATGCAGGGTTTCGTCTTCAATATTCGCAAACCCATGTTCCAGGATGTGCGCGTACGCAAGGCCATCAGCCTGCTGCTGGACTTTGAATGGAGCAACAAGCAACTGTTCAACGGTGCCTACACCCGCAGCCGCAGTTACTTTGAAAACTCGGACATGGCGGCCATTGGCCTGCCCGGCCCCGAAGAGTTGGCAATTCTTGAACCGCTGCGCGACAAGATCCCGCCCCAGGTATTCACTGAAGCCTTCCAGCCGGCAAAAACTGATGCCAGCGGCATGATCCGCACCCAGCAGCGCGAAGCCTATCAACTGTTGCAAGAGGCCGGCTGGCGCATCGTCGACGACAAGATGGTCGACGCAACCGGCAAGCCGGTGACCATCGAGTTCCTCCTGGCCCAGACCGAGTTCGAGCGCATTTTGTTGCCGTTCAAGCGCAACCTGTCGGACTTGGGGATAGACCTGGTGATTCGTCGGGTCGACGTCTCTCAATACATTAACCGCATCCGCTCCCGTGACTTCGACATGGTGGTGGGCAGCTTCCCGCAATCCTCCTCACCAGGTAACGAGCAGCGTGAGTTCTGGAAATCTTCCAGCGCCGACAATCCGGGCAGCCGTAACTACATCGGCCTGAAAGACCCGGCCATCGACCAGTTGGTGGAAGAGCTGATCGACGCCGACTCGCGCAAAAGCCTGATAGCCCACGCCAAGGCCCTGGACCGGGTGCTGCAGTTCGGCTACTACGTGATCCCCAACTGGCACATCAAGACCTACCGAGTGGCCTACTGGGATCACCTCGGCCACCCGAAGGTCCCGCCGCGCTATGACGTCGGTATCGCCACCTGGTGGATCAAGCCCGATGCCAAACCGGCCGTGACCCTGGACACAGACCCAACCGCCGATCCGGCGAGCGGAGGCGATTAACATGCTGGCCTATATTTTTCGCCGACTGCTGCTGATTATTCCGACCCTGTTCGGCATCCTGCTGATCAACTTCGTCATCATCCAGGCCGCTCCCGGTGGCCCGGTGGAGCAGATGATCGCCAAGCTCGAAGGCTTTGAAGGCGCCACCAGCCGAATTGCCGGCGGCGGCGCCGAAGTGTCGGTGGCGGGCTCCAGCTACCGTGGTGCCCAGGGTCTGGACCCGGCGCTGGTCAAGGAAATCGAGAAGATGTACGGCTTCGACAAGTCGGCGCCGGAACGCCTGTGGATCATGATCAAGAACTACGCCAGGCTGGATTTCGGCGACAGTTTTTTCCGTGACGCCAAGGTCATCGACCTGATCAAGGAAAAGATGCCGGTGTCCATCTCCCTCGGGCTGTGGAGCACCCTGATCATGTACCTGGTGTCGATCCCGCTGGGGA
The DNA here is from genome assembly GCF_008369295.1 of Pseudomonas sp. ANT_H4. GTDB lineage: Bacteria > Pseudomonadota > Gammaproteobacteria > Pseudomonadales > Pseudomonadaceae > Aquipseudomonas. Next base: position 24,877 of record NZ_VOBG01000034.1, read on the forward strand.
TCGCCAAGGCCACGCGCCATGGCAGCCACTTTGACGTCTGGACCAGTTCGGCGATCATCGTCGGCTATGCGATACCGGCGTTCCTGTTTGCGATTCTGCTGATCGTGGTGTTTGCCGGTGGCAGTTATTTCGACTGGTTTCCCTTGCGAGGACTGACCTCCAATGACTTTGACGAGTTGAGCTGGGGCGCCAAGGTACTCGATTATTTCTGGCACCTTGCGTTGCCCGTCACCGCCCTGGTAATCGGCAACTTCGCCACCATGACCTTGCTGACCAAAAACAGCTTCCTCGATGAGATCAACAAGCAATACGTGGTGACCGCCAAGGCCAAGGGCCTGACCAACCATCGCGTGCTCTACGGTCATGTGTTTCGCAACGCCATGCTGTTGGTGATCGCCGGTTTTCCTTCGGCGTTTATCGGCATCTTCTTTACCGGCTCGTTGCTGGTGGAAGTGATCTTCTCCCTCGACGGCCTGGGCCTGATGAGTTTTGAAGCGGCGATCAACCGCGACTACCCGGTAGTGTTCGGCACGCTGTTTATCTTCACCTTGCTGGGCCTGGTGGTGAAGCTGATCGGCGACCTCACCTACACCCTGGTGGACCCACGCATCGACTTCGAAAGCCGGGAGCATTGAGATGAATCTATCCCCCCTCAATCGCCGTCGTTTCGAGCGCTTCAAGGCCAACAAGCGTGGCTGGTGGTCGCTGTGGCTGTTCCTGATTTTGTTCGGCGCAAGCCTGGGCGCCGAACTGATCGCCAACGACAAACCGCTGGCGGTGCATTACGACGGCGACTGGTATTTCCCGGCCCTCAAGCGCTACCCGGAAACCACCTTCGGCGGCGAGTTCCCCCTGGAAGCCAACTACAAAAGCCCGTACATCCGTGAGCTGCTCAAGGCCAAGGACGCCTGGACCCTGTGGGCACCGATCCCTTATAGCTACCAGAGCATCAACTACGACCTGAAAGTCCCGGCCCCTGCCCCGCCTTCCACGGACAACCTGCTGGGCACCGACGACCAGGGCCGCGATGTGCTGGCACGCGTGATTTACGGCTTCCGTATTTCGGTACTGTTTGCCCTGACATTAACGGTACTCAGCTCGATCATCGGTGTGGTTGCCGGCGCGTTGCAGGGTTTCTATGGCGGCTGGGTCGACTTGGTCGGGCAGCGGTTCCTGGAGATCTGGTCGGGTTTGCCGGTGCTGTACCTGCTGATCATCCTCGCCAGTTTCGTGCAACCGAACTTCTGGTGGCTGCTGGGGATCATGCTGCTGTTTTCCTGGATGAGCCTGGTGGACGTGGTGCGCGCCGAGTTCCTGCGTGGGCGCAACCTGGAGTACGTGCGCGCGGCCAGGGCCCTGGGCATGCAGAATGGCGCGATCATGTTCCGCCATATCCTGCCCAACGCCATGGTCTCGACCATGACCTTCATGCCGTTCATTCTGACTGGCGCCATCGGTACCCTGACCGCCCTGGACTTCCTGGGCTTTGGCCTGCCAGCCGGTTCGCCGTCTTTGGGTGAGTTGGTGGCCCAGGGTAAATCCAACCTGCAAGCGCCGTGGCTGGGCATGAGTGCCTTTGCCGTGCTGGCGATCATGTTGAGTTTGCTGGTGTTTATCGGCGAGTCCGCTCGCGATGCCTTCGACCCGAGGAAATGAGATGAATCAGGACAATCTGATCGAAGTCCGCGACCTCTCCGTCGAGTTCGTGGTGGGCGCCAACCACCAGCGCGTGGTCGATGGCGTGAGTTTTGATATCAAGCGCGGCGAAACCCTGGCCCTGGTGGGCGAAAGCGGCTCTGGTAAATCGGTGACCGCTCACTCGATCCTGCGCCTGCTGCCCTACCCGCTGGCGCGGCATCCGTCCGGCACTATCCAGTACGCCGGGCAAGACTTACTGACCCTGAAAGAAAAAACCATCCGGCATATTCGCGGCAACCGCATTGCGATGATCTTCCAGGAGCCGATGACCTCGTTGAACCCGCTGCATTCCATCGAGAAGCAGATCAACGAAGTGCTGGGCCTGCACAAGGGCCTGACCGGCAAGGCCGCCACCATACGCACCCTGGAGCTGCTGGAGCTGGTGGGCATCCCCGAGCCCCACAAACGCCTCAAGGCCTTGCCCCACGAACTGTCCGGCGGCCAGCGCCAGCGGGTGATGATCGCCATGGCCCTGGCCAACGAGCCGGAACTGCTGATCGCCGACGAGCCGACCACCGCCCTCGACGTGACCGTGCAGTTGAAGATCCTGGAACTGCTCAAGGAGCTGCAGGCACGGTTGGGCATGGCCTTGCTGTTGATCAGCCACGACTTGAACCTGGTGCGGCGCATTGCCCATCGCGTGTGCGTGATGCAGCGCGGCTGTATCGTCGAGCAGGCTGATTGCGAAACGCTATTTCAGTCACCGCAGCATCCTTATACCCAGGAACTGCTGGCCGCCGAGCCCAGTGGCTTGCCAGCCACCAATGTCATCGGCCCGCCATTGCTGGAGGTCGATGACCTGAAGGTCTGGTTCCCGATCAAGAAGGGGTTTCTGCGCACTACCGTCGATTACGTCAAGGCAGTAGACGGCATCAACTTCAGCCTGCCCCAGGGCCAAACCCTGGGCATCGTCGGTGAAAGCGGCTCGGGCAAGTCAACACTAGGCCTGGCTATCCTGCGGCTGATCGGCAGCAAGGGCGGTATTTGCTTCGAAGGCCAGCAACTGGATCGCCTCACCCAACAACAGGTGCGACCGTTGCGCCGGGAAATGCAGGTGGTGTTCCAAGACCCATTCGGCAGTTTGAGCCCGCGCATGTGCGTCAGCGAGATTGTTGGCGAAGGCCTGCGCATTCACAAGATGGGCAGCCCGGCCGAACAGGAGGAAGCGATTATCGCCGCCCTCAAGGAAGTCGGCCTGGACCCGCAAACCCGCCACCGTTACCCCCATGAGTTCTCCGGCGGTCAACGCCAGCGCATCGCCATCGCCCGGGCACTGGTGCTCAAGCCAAGGCTGATCCTGCTGGACGAACCGACCTCGGCGCTTGACCGCACGGTGCAGCGCCAGGTAGTGGAGCTACTGCGCAACCTACAGGCCAAGTACAACCTGACCTACCTGTTCATCAGCCATGACCTGGCGGTGGTCAAGGCCTTGAGTCACCAGTTGATGGTGGTCAAGCATGGGCAAGTGGTGGAACAGGGTGATGCGCAAGCGATCTTCGCCGATCCCCAGCATGCGTATACCCGGCAGTTGCTGGAGGCGGCATTTCTGGTGCCGTACCCAGAGAGCTCCTGAATCTATCCCCCTGTAGCGGCACGGGCCCTGAGGAAATACACCCAAAAGCAAACCAATATCATTTGCACTGTTTTCGCCTCTTTGCTTTAATCGCGACCAATTCCTATTTACACCAAGGCATCTGTGCCGGATGGATATTGTGTCGACCTCGCCTACCTCATTCAGCCTCCTCTATGGCACTCACCATTCCTGGCTGCTGGGGCTGTTGCGTCGGCGCCTGAGCAACCGCTGGGATGCAGCCGACCTGGCCCACGACACGTTTATCCGCGTGCTCAAGCGCCCACTGGCCGAGGCTGGTGAAGTACGCGAGCGCTCCTATTTGGCCACCATCGCCCGTGGCCTGTGCATTGATCACTGGCGCCGGCGACAGCTGGAACAGGCTTGGCTGCAAAGTCTCGCTGCACGCCCTGAAGCCGTACAGCCATCACCGGAACAACGGGCAATCATCGTCGAGACCCTCTACGAAGTGGACGCGATGCTGGCTCGCCTGCCCCAGAAGGTCCGCGAGGCCTTCCTGCTGGCCCAGTTGCACGCAATGCCCTACAAGCAAATCGGCATTCAGCTCGGGGTGTGCGAACGGATGGTGAAAAAATACCTGGCCCAGGCGCTGCTGCATTGCGCGGTGCTGGAAGCGGAACTGGACGGGATGCTGGTGGAATGAACAGCCCTGGAAAGCTCAGCCACGCCAGCCTGGAACAAGCCGCGCAATGGTACGTACGCCTGCAGGATCAGCCGGTGGGCGCGCAGGCACAGCAACACTGGCAGACCTGGCTGGGGCAAAGTCCTGAGCACCAGGCTGCCTGGCGTTATGTGGAGCGTGTCAGCCAACGCTTTGCGCCGCTGGCCGAGGAGTCCCATGGCGCCAGCCGCGCCCTGCGCAGTTCCCGACGCCAGACCCTCAAGGCCCTGCTGGTGCTGTGCGCAGGTTCAACGCTGGCCTGGGGTACCTGGCGCAACACCGCCCTGCCCCGGCTGGTGGGCGGCTGGAGTGCAGACTATGCCACCGCCAGCGGTGAAACCCGCGAAGCGCTGCTGGTTGATGGCAGCCACGTATGGCTCAACGCATTGAGCGCCCTGGATGTGCGCTTTGATACCGTTCAACGCTTGCTGCACCTGCGCTTTGGCGAAGTGCTGATCGAGACCGCCAAGGATGGGAATCGTCCGTTCCTGGTGGAGACCGAACAGGGCCGCCTGCGCGCACTGGGCACCCGCTTCAGTGTCTTGCAAGACGGCGACAGTACTGCCCTCAATGTGTTTGAAGGCCGGGTCGAGGTGCGCACCGCCGCCAGCCAGCAGGTGCGAATTATCGAGGCCGGGCAGCAGGTGACATTCACCCGCGACAGATTCAACGCCACCTCGCCAGCGTCCGCCACCCGAGAAGCCTGGTGCCGCGACGTGTTGCTGGCGGACAACCTCCCTCTCGGCAAGCTGATCGCCGAACTCAACCGCTATCGCCCAGGCCATCTGGGTTGCGATCCGGCGGTGGCACAACTGCCGGTGATGGGCTCATTCCCCCTCAAGGACAGCGATCACGCGCTGCACCTGCTGCAAGCCGCACTGCCGATTCGCGTGGACACACTCATGCCATGGTGGGTCACGGTCGGGCCGAAAAATCCTTCGGCATAAAAAAGTTTCCGTTATCAGTTCCCTTTTCCAACGCTCGTTCGGTTAACCCAGCAGACGCTTTCGTATTCACCGAACGACTTGATCCAACGCCTGGAAAAAAGGGAAACCCTCCATGTTGCAACCCGCTGCTTTCGCTGTACGTCCGTTGGCGCTGGCCATCACCGCTACCCTGCTCTGCCTGGGCTCGCTCAATGTCCAGTCCGCCGAAGCGCCATCGACCCAAGAAGCCACCCGCAGCTACAACATCGCCGGAGGCTCCCTGGTCAGCGTGTTGAACCGCTTTGCCGAGCAGTCGGGAATTTTCATCGCCGGTCACAACAGCCTGGCCACCGGAAAAACCAGCCCAGGTCTCAGTGGCAGCTACACACCGGCCAGCGGTTTGCAGCGCCTGTTGCAAGACAGTGGCCTGCAAGCCCTACCCCAGGGCAACAACGGCTACGTGCTGGAACTGGCGCCTGTCAGCACCGGCGCCCTGGAACTGGGCGCCACCACCATCTCCGGCCAGGGCCTGGGCGCCACCACCGAAGACAGTCACGCCTACACCACCAGTTCGATGTCTTCGGCCACCGGCTTGCCGCTATCGATCCGCGAGACACCACAATCGGTGACGGTGATTACCCGCCAGCAAATGGACGACCAGGGCTCCAACAGCATCGCCGACACCCTGCGGCGCGCGCCGGGCGTCAGCGTGCAGAACTACGACAGTGAACGCTGGGAGTTCTCCAGTCGTGGCCTGCCGATCACCAATTTTCAGTACGACGGCGTCAACTCCACCTACGACGGTGTGTATGACTACGGCACCACCAGCACCGACATGGCCGTCTACGATCACCTGGAAATCATCAAGGGTTCTTCGGGCCTGATGACCGGTGCTGGCGACCCATCAGCCACGGTCAACCTGATCCGTAAAAAGCCCACCAAGGAATTCAAGGCCTCGGTGACCGGCACCGTCGGCTCCTGGGACAACTACCGCACCGAAGGCGATATTTCCGGCTCGCTGACCGAATCGGGCAACGTGCGCGGGCGCTTTGTCGGGGTCTATCAGGATCGCTCGTCCTACCTGGATCACTACCAGAACACCAAGGATATCGCCTACGGCATCCTCGAAGCCGACCTGACGCCGGACACCTTGCTGACCTTCGGCATCGACCAGCAGGACACCCGCTCCCGTGGCGCCAGCTGGACCGGGTTCCCGATGTATTTCAGCAACGGCAATCGGACTAATTTCTCCCGGTCCTTCAACCCGGCCGCCGACTGGAGCCGCCGCGACTTCCAGAACCAGACGCTCTTCGCCTCGGTGCAACAAAAACTGGCCAACGACTGGTCGCTGAAAGTCAGCCTGGACCGCAAGCGCAGCCAGCACGACACCCTGCTCGCCTCCGCCAGTGGCGGCAACCCGGACCAGGTCACCGGCGACGGCATGTACATGTTCATGGGCAAGTACAAGGGCGATCAGGTGCAGAACACCCTGGACGTCAACCTCAACGGCCCGTTCAGTCTGTTTGGCCGCGAGCACGAGTTGGTCATGGGCTTCATGGCCACCCGCTCGAAACAGGACATTCCGGTCTACGGCTCGATTTACCCGCCAGTGGGTGGCAGCATTTATGACTGGCGCGGCGAATACCTGAAACCGAACATCCCGCGCAGTGGCCAGACCGACATCGTCGAGCGCCAGACCGGGGCCTATCTGGCCACCCGACTGAAGCCCACCGATGACTTGTCGGTGATCCTTGGCACACGGGTCAGCAACTTCAGCAGCAACGACAACACCGATTTCTACGACCCGGCGACTGCCGATAATCGCACCAGTTACAAGCAGACCGGCGTCGTCACCCCGTATGCCGGTATTGTCTACGACCTCAACGATATCTGGTCGGTGTACACCAGCTACACCAAGATCTTCCAGCCGCAAAACAGCAAGGACGTCGACCGTAAACTGCTTGACCCGATCGAAGGTGACACCTACGAAGCCGGCCTCAAGGCCGCATTTTTCGACGGTCGTCTGAATGCCAGTTTCGCCGCTTTCCGCATCGAGCAGGACAACGTTGCCCAATACGTCTCCGGCTTTGAAACCGACTCGGTGTATCGCCCGATTGCCGGCGCCACCACCAAGGGTTTCGAGGTGGAACTGGCCGGTGAAGTGCTCGATGGCTGGAATGTCTCGGCCGGCTACACCTACCAGCACACTCGCGATGCCAACAACGACTACGTCTACAGCTCAGTCCTGCAAACCACCACGCCGCAGCAAGTGGTGCGCCTGTTCAACTCCTATCGCCTGCCAGGCGCCCTGGAGAACGTGACGCTGGGCGCCGGCGTGAACTGGCAGAGCGAGTTCTTCGGCAACGTGTTCCAGCCCAATCCCAATGACTCGATCAACTTCGGTCAATACGAACGTATCACCCAGGACAACTACTTCCTGGTGGACCTGATGGCGCGCTATCGCTTCAACGAGCATTTGAGCACCACCTTGAACGTCAAGAATGCCTTCGACAAAAAGTACTACACGGGCCTGGGCAACTTTGGCACCGGCTTCTATGGCGAGCCCCGCAGCCTGCAACTGGCGACCAAGTGGGACTTCTGACCTGATGCACGTGGCGATTCAGCGCAAGGCTGTGTAATGTTCCAGGCTCGACCTTGCTCGGGATGGAGCTACGGACATGTCGCTGAACGCCACTGATCAACCTTCGTGTGCGCCGCGCTTCTGGCGCGACGACAGCCTGCCTTTCATCGAGGCCCGGACCATCGTCGATGGTCGCAAGGTCTGCTACACCCGGCATTCCCACGAGCACTTTTCGATTGGCGCAATCACCGCCGGGCAGAGCCTGTATATCCACGGTTCGTCTACTTTCCAGATCAGCGCCGGCACCGTGGTCCTGATGAACCCCGGCGACGTCCACGCCTGCAATCCCATCGACGACCAGCCCTGGTCCTATCACATGCTGTATATCGACACGCCCTGGCTGACCGATCTGCAACATCAATTGGGGTTCAGCACAGAGCTGGACTTTCGTCAGTTCACCACCACCCACACTCGCGACCCCGTGCTATTTGGCGGCTTGAACGAGCTGTATGAAGTATTGGTGGACGAGCAGGCCGAGCACTTGCACAAGCAGAGCGCGGTGGTGAGTTTTTTCAGTGAGGTGCAGTTACGCCTGAACCCGGCGACAACCGTTGTACGTGAGGTCAACCACAAGCTGGAGCGGGCCGCCGAGTACATCCGCGAACATTGTACCGAGGCGCTGAAACTGGAAGACATCTGCCAGGCGGTGCAGTTGTCGCCGTCGTACCTGATCCGGGCGTTCAAACAGTATTACGGCATGACGCCCCATGCGTTCCTGGTTAACCGTCGCATCCAGTTTGCCCGCGCCCAACTGCGCGACGGCCAGTTGATCGCCGACGTGGCACTGGCCGCGGGCTTTGCCGACCAGGCGCATTTCCAACGCACCTTCAAGCAGCACTTGGCGGCCACGCCAGGGCAGTATCGCGACTGAGTCAGGCCAGCAGCAGGTACACCACGCTGATCACCAGCAACAGCGCCATCACACGGTTGAATAGGCGCATGCCACGGGCATTACTCAGGTAACGGCGAAAGAACGTCCCAACGTAGGCCCAGCACGCCACCGATAGATAACAGACCACCAGATACACCGCCGCCAGTTGCCAGACCTGCCGGGCTTCTCCCTGAGCGGCGAACAGCCCCATCCCCGCGACACAAGCCAGCCAAGCCTTGGGATTGAGCCATTGCATGATCGCGCCGTAGAGCATCGACGGCGCGGTCGCCGTCCCTTCTGCATCAAGCCGACCATCGTCGACGGCCAGTTTGTAAGCCATGTAGAGCAAGAAGGCGACGCCGGCCCATTGAATGCCCTGAGTCAGCACCGGCCAGCGCACCAACAGCTCATGTAACCCCAGGCCGATCAACACCAGCAGCAAGGTGAACCCCAGGGATGCCCCAGCCACATGCTTCTGGCTGGCGCCAAAACCAAAACGCGCCCCCGAACTCAAGGCCACCACGTTCACCGGCCCCGGTGTAATGGAGGTGGCCAGTGCGAAGGCGGCCATGGACATGATCAAACTCATTGCGCTTCCCTTTTGTTTTGTCAGGTGGGTATGACAAACACGATAAAGCGCCTTGCTGATCAGGTATTGAAGAAAATGCCCCTCACTCCCCCGTCATCCGCTCCAGGCTATTGCTCAAATGCAGCAACATCGCCGCCCGCGCTACCGAACCTGCGGCAATGGCCGCGTCACCGTAGGCAAACACGCCGGTTATGCCTGATGGATGATTTTTTGTGGTGAGGGCCAAGGCCACTCACCACACCGTTAATCCGCAGACAACGCCGCCTTGAGCAACCGTAACTCCAGGTACTGCAGCAACATGATGGTCTTGCCATCAACGATCTCACCACGCTCCACCATGGCAATCGCCTCTTCAAACCCCAGCTCCAAGACCTCGATATCTTCGCCCTCATCTTCCAGGCCACCGCCATCCCCCACACGGTCACTGGGCTGGTATTGGCCAATAAAAAAATGAATGCGTTCGGTCACCGAGCCTGGGCTCATAAAGGCCGAATAGATCTTTTCCACATGCCCGACCCGGTAGCCGGTTTCTTCCTCTGCTTCCAGGCGAATGCGTTCCTCGGGGCTGGCGTTGTCAAGCAACCCCGCTGCGGATTCGATCAGGTAGCCACCGTGGCCGTTGACGAACGTCGGCATACGGAACTGGCGGATCAACAGCACGGTGCGTTGCAGGGCGTTGTACAGCAGGATGGTTGCGCCGTTGCCACGGTCGTAGACCTCGCGGGTCTGTGCCTGCCAGCTGCCGTCGCGACGGCGTAGGTCAAAGCTGTATTTTTTCAGCAGGTACCAGTTGTCCGAGAGGGTTTCTTCAGCAGTGATGCGTACAGAGCTGTTGTCCATGACCAGGCCTTTTTTCCTTGGGATATGGAGCATGTCGTTGCCGCTCGCGCATCGTCAAGCGGACGATGGCGCAACACCCCGTAGATCCGGCTACAATCGCGCCCCATCTTCATCCCGCTGACGGCTCAAGAGCCAGGCTGCGCCACTTCCAGGCGTCCCTCAGGGGGTATCTCGACAGTGCGTTTGCGGGGTCAAGGACATGATGCTGCACATTCCAACACTGCTGATGGTCTCGGTGTTCATTTTTTGCCTGATGGGCCTGCTGACCGTTCACGCCTGGAGCCGTGTGCGTGAGCCAACCCTGGGCTACCTGGGTGTCATGCTGCTGCTCGCCTCCCTGGGCACAGGGCTTATCGTGGTGCGCGGCGTGGGCATGGATTTCGTTGCGCTGATCCTGGGTAACATCGTGCTGCTGTTGAGCGCCGCAATGAACTGGACGGCCATGCGCCTGTTTGTCGGGCGCCAACCCTGTGTGCCGGGCATCTTTGGTGGCGCCGGCCTGTGGCTGGTGATGTGCCTGGTGCCGCAGTTCTACGGCTCAATGTCCGCACGGGTCTCCCTGTATTCGCTACTGGCGGCCAGCTATGGCGTGCTGTCGGCCCTGGAGCTGTGGCGTCATCGCAAGGCCCTTGAAGTCGCCTACATGCCGGCGCTGGTCCTGACCGTTTGGCACACCTCTTTCTACTGCATGCGTAGCCTCATCGATCGAGGGCTGCCCATCAAGAGCGAGCATGCCTTGCTGGGTGAAGGGGTATCGTTTTTTTCCTTCATGCTGTTTGAATCCATGTTGTATGCCATCGGCATTGCCTACGTAACCCTGGCGATGGTCAAGGAGCGGGCCGAACTGCGGTTCAAGGCCGCCGCCTTCAGCGACGTGCTGACGGGAATCGGCAATCGCCGGGCCTTCATGCTCTACGGCGAGCAACTGTTAACCAACAGCCAGCAACGCGCCACCAGCGTGGCGCTGCTGCTCTGCGACCTGGACCACTTCAAGCGTTTGAACGACAGTTTTGGCCATCCCATGGGCGACCAGGCGTTGATTGCCTTCAGCCGAGTGACCCAGTCAGCGTTGCGCAAAAACGACCTGTTCGCCCGCATTGGCGGGGAAGAGTTTGCTTGCCTGCTGGCCGACACCGATAAACAAGGCGCCATCCACGTGGCCGAGCGCATTCGCCAGGAGTTTGCCAACCTGGACCTGTTGGCGCCGGGATTCCTGAGTGTGAGCATCGGCGTCGTAACGACGACCCCGGTTTGCTACGACCTTTCGCGCCTGCTTTCGCAAGCCGATCAAGCCCTGTATCGGGCCAAGGATCGGGGACGCAACCGCGTCCAGATGGACTAGGCATCTGTCCTGAACCGGTGTCGTATCGCCAGGCCCTTAATGGCTTACTGCAAGCGAAGATGCCCGCGCAGGTTGCCGGGCCTGTTCCTACACGCGGCGGCAACGCGACATAAGCTGATCCGGCACCGGTTTTGCCTGCGCGTGTCAAGCGCAAGCCCGCCCTATACGGGCCTGCAACGTTGCCTGATCAAATATTAACCTTACGTTAAATAGCCATCCCCACCGGGCTCGCGCAAGGTTATCCACAGAGATACCCACGGTTTTCGTGGACAACTCTTTTTGCGCTGGAAGCATTTTTATTGGGGGAAAGTGCCCGGCAGCAAAATCTCCCGGTTCACATTGCGAATATCGTTATAGCCGCACAACGCCATTGACACATCCAGCTCCCGCGCAATGATATCCAGGGCCTTGGTGACACCCGCTTCACCCATCGCCCCCAAGCCATACAAATGCGGGCGACCGATCATCGTGCCCTTGGCGCCCAGGGCCATAGCCTTGAGCACGTCCTGGCCGGAACGAATGCCGCCGTCGAGCCACACTTCGATGCGTTCACCCACCGCCTCGACGATGGCCGGCAACTGGCTGATGCTCGACGGCGCGCCATCGAGCTGACGCCCGCCGTGGTTGCTCACCACCAAGGCATCAGCGCCGGAATCCGCCGCCAACCGAGCATCTTCCACATCGAGAATACCCTTGATGATCAACTTGCCGCCCCAGCAACGCTTGATCCATTCGACATCGGCCCAACTCAGGCGTGGGTCGAATTGCTGGGCCGTCCAGGACGACAGGGAACTCATGTCCGCCACGCCCTTGACGTGCCCGACAATGTTGCCGAAACCGTGGCGCTTGGTGCCAAGCATGCCCATGGCCCAACGAGGTTTGGTCATCATGTTGAGGATATTGGGCAGGGTCAGCTTGGGCGGCGCCGACAGGCCATTGACCAGGTCCTTGTGGCGTTGCCCGAGGATTTGCAGGTCCAGGGTCAACACCAGCGCATCAACGCCAGCGGCCTTGGCCCGCTCAATCAATTGTTCGATAAAGGCGCGGTCGCGCATCACATACAGCTGGAACCAGAACGGCTTGCCGACGTGTTCGGCAATGTCCTCAAGCGAGCAGATGCTCATGGTCGACAAGGTATAACGCAGGCCAAACGCCGCAGCCGCACGGGCGGTGAGGATTTCGCCATCGGCATGCTGCATGCCGGCAAGCCCGGTGGGAGCCAGTGCCACCGGCATGGCCATGTCCTGGCCGATCATGGTGGTGCGTATCGAGCGCTCGTCGATATTGCGTGCCACCCGCTGGCGAAACTTGATCTGGGCAAAATCCATTTCATTGGCGCGGTAGGTACTCTCGGTCCACGAGCCGGAGTCGGCGTAGTCGTAGAACATTCGCGGTACGCGTTTTTGTGCCAGCTTGCGCAAGTCTTCGATCGTAGTGATCAGCGTCATCGATGCCACCTCTCCCTGAACTGAACCCAGAGAGTAACCGGCTGTGGCGGGCATGGGTATCACCAATGGTGCCTTCGTCCCCAGCGGGTAATGGCGTCGGTAACGCACAAGAACACAGGCGCCTCGGCGCCTGTTTGCTTTGCCCATTCCCTGTCAGGTTTTGCTGTGCCCAGGGCCGGACGCCCCTTTGGTCGCGCCTTTTGGCCCGGTGACCGCCCAGAGAATCAGCCCCAGCAGCGGAGCAAATACAATCACCACCACCCATAGCAATTTGGTCTCGGAGCGACTGCCACTGCGCAGTACACAATTGATCGCCCATAACTCCGACAGCACCAATAGCGCCGCCAGAACGATCCAAACGTATTCTATTTGCATGATTCACCTCCTGAGGTCTCAAGGCTTAGGTCCGGCAACGGGCGCGAGGGTTCATTAAAAATTGCAGGCCCCGGCTCACACCCACTGGCAGGAAGGATGACCAGGGTTCCCATCGCACCAGAGCTTGAGTTCGATATTGGCTGAGGGGGGTAAATAGCAGGTGGGATTTTGCGTTGCGAACCATGGCGTTCCCTGGCTGAGTTCCTTTCAGGGCGCACATTGTGCCGAGGCCGTTGCCTATCTATGTCCAGCGCTGTTGTCAGCCAGGCTCGGGCACCTTGTCAGTGGCAATCAACGGATCAATCCCCCAGTCGCCATGCAGGTACCAGTCGTCCCCGATCATCTCTGCCGGATGCATGGTGCGGTCGGCGCCATTGCCACAAGCCAGGTCAGTGGTCGCGCAGTAGCGGTCGCAGCCCCAGCAGATACGTTCGGGATGCTTGGGATGCAGGGGAAAGGGCTTGGCCATGACCTGGCTCCATGGTGACGGGCAGTGATTCGAGCCTAGCGCCACGATCGTTTCACGACCTTGATCAACGTCAAGAACCACCAGGTAAATATCTCCTGAAAACTTGACAGGAATCATTATTATTTACAGTGAAAGTTTCTAGACTCGGGTCAAAATTCCCCCCTATCAGGAAGCATTCCATGCGTATCCCCTTCACGCTGTCACTGGCCCTGCTGTTGTCGACATCCACAGCCTTCGCCAAGGAGTACCCCATTGGCGAACCGCAGATGTGTCCTGGGCTGGAAGTCGGCGCGGTGTACCTGCAACCGATTGAAATGGCGCCCGCAGGCATGATGCGCGCCACCGCCGATTCCGACGTGCACCTGGAAGCCGATATCCGCGCCACCGCCGACAACCAGCAAGGTTTCCAGGAAGGCAGCTTCGTGCCGTACCTGACCGTGTCATTCCGTCTGGAAAAACAAGGCAGCGCCACCCCTATCAGCGGTGACTTTCACGCCATGGTGGCCAATGACGGTCCGCACTACGGCGACAACGTCAAACTGCAAGGTCCTGGTAAGTACAAGCTGACCTTCACCATCCTGCCGCCCAGTGGTCACGCCTCCCTGGGCCGCCACACCGACAAGGAAACCGGCGTCGCTCCCTGGTTCGAGCGTTGCGAGTTGCACTACGAGTTCGTCTACGCCGGCATCGGCAAAAAAGGCGGTTATTGAATGACCCGCTCCCTGGTTTTGGGCGGCCTGATGCTGGTGGCCGGCAGCACGGCCCTGGCTGCACCGTTGCCCACCTATGAACTGACCCTGCAAGACGGTCACTTCAGCCCGGCGCAACTCAAGGTGCCCGCCGGGGAGCGCTTCAAGATCGTGCTCAAGAACATCGGCCAGGGCCCGGCCGAGTTTGAAAGCACGCCGTTGCGGGTGGAAAAAGTGCTGTCGCCGGGAGTGACCACCTTTGTGGTGATCCATCCCCTCAAACCTGGCGAGTACCCGTTCTTCGACGAATTCAATTCACAGTTGCCCGAAGGCAGCATCCTCGCCCAATAACGGCCCTGGAGCGTTTGATGAATCAATCAATGTTTATCGTCTGGCGCGAAAGCGTCGAGGCGTTGCTGGTGATCGGCATCCTCCAGGCCTGGATCAGCCAGCGACCCGACGGCTCGCGCCTGGGCCGTTTCCTGTGGGCGGGCGTGATCCTGGGGCTGCTGTGCTCCGGGCTACTGGCCGGCCTGATGCTGTGGGCCGGCGACGCCATGAGCGGCGCCAGCGGCGAATGGTTCCAGGCCGTGCTGACCCTGGTCGCCAGCCTGTTGATGGTGCAGATGGTGTTCTGGATGCACCGCCACGGCCCCACTCTCAAGCACACGCTGCTGCGGGACGCCGACCAGCGCTTGGCACGCCAGGGCGGCCTGGGGTTGTTGTTACTGGCGCTGTTGGCGGTCAGTCGCGAAGGCAGCGAAACCGTGGTCTTCCTGTTCGGCGCCGGCGCACACTTGCACGGCCCAGCGCTGGGTCTGTTCGCTCTCGGCGGCGTATTGGGGCTGATACTGGCGGGCTTGACGGTGATGCTGTTACGCAGCACCCGTCGTTTCATCTCCTGGTCACGCTTTTTCGCCCTCAGCGAAGCCCTGCTGTTGCTGCTGGGCGCCGCCTTGCTGGTGGCCGCCGCTGAACGCATTGGCGGGCAATTGCTGGCGATGGACATGCCCGAATGGGTCTACGCAAGCTTCGGTGAAGCCTGGTGGGACAGCAGCGCCCTGCTCAGCGACAGTCATGGTGTCGGCGCCGTGCTCGCCGGGTTTGCTGGTTACCGGGCGACACCCAGCGTCGTCACCCTGCTGGTGCTCGCTGGCTACTGGTTGCTGGTGGGCTGCGGCCTGCATCAGACCCGTCGAGCGTCATTGTGAATACCCCCTGGTTGCAGAGTTTTGGCGACGGCATGCGCCGTCATGCCCGGCTGATTCGCCTCGCACAATGGACAGTGGTGCTTTTTTACGCCGGCCTGCTGTTGCTCCCCACGCTACTGCCTTTGCCCGATAGCCAGGCACGTATACTGGATAACCTGGTGCTGCTGGCACAATTCCTGTTCTGGGGCATCTGGTGGCCGTTTGTGCTGCTGTCGATAGTGCTGTTTGGGCGCCTGTGGTGCGGCGTACTCTGTCCGGAAGGATCGCTCAGCGAATGGGCCAGCAACCATGGTCGCGGCCTGCGCATTCCCGGCAGCCTGCGCTGGGGTGGCTGGCCGACGTTGGGGTTTTTCCTGACCACCCTCTATGGCCAGTTGATCAGCGTCTATGACTACGCCCAGGCGGCGCTGCTGATCCTTGGCGGGTCCACGGTCGCCGCGGTGATCGTCGGCTTGCTGTTCGGGCGTGGCAAGCGGGTCTGGTGTCGCTACCTGTGCCCGGTCAGCGGCGTCTTCGCCCTCCTCGCCCGCCTGGCGCCGATGCATTTCCAGGTGAACGAACAACGCTGGAAAGCCAACGATGGCCCACGCCTGCCATTGCCCAATTGCGCCCCCTTGCTGGACATCCGTCGCCTGCAAGGTGCCAGTACTTGCCATGCCTGTGGGCGTTGCAGCGGGCAACGTGGCGCGGTGCAGTTGATCGCTCGCTCGTGTAACGAAGAAATCCTCCAGGCACCGCACAGGCCAGCATCAGTGTGGGATGCGCGGCTGTTGCTGTTTGGTGTGATCGGCTTGGCGATGGGCGCGTTTCAGTGGACGGTCAGCCCATGGTTTATTGGTCTCAAGCAGTTTCTGGCGCAGTGGCTGGTGGAGCGCGATTGGCTGTGGCCGTTGCAGGACACGGCGCCCTGGTGGCTGCTGACGCATTACCCACAAGCCAATGACAGCTTCAGTTGGCTGGATGGGTTTTGTATTGTGGTTTATCTGGGGGCCTCTTCATTGCTGATCGGCGGTGGGTTGCTGATCCTGCTGCGCCTGGCTGCACGCCTTGCCGGTGATCGCACGCTGTATTGGCCTCTGGCGCTGACCCTTACGCCCCTCGGTGGTGCGGGGCTGTTTCTGGGGCTGTCGGCGACCACGGTGAAATTGCTGCGCTACGAAGGGCTATTGCTGGAATGGGTGCAGCCGGCGCGGGGGCTGTTACTGGCCGCCGCGATGGGCTGGTGCTTGTGGCTGGGATGGCGGCAACTCAAGGATATTGCCCTGGCGCCGCGCGCGAGTGCATGGTTTTGCCTGCTGCTGGGCGTCGGGCTGGTCGGGCATGGTTGGTGGTTGCAGTTTTGGGGGTGGAGTTGACTGTATATATCCGTTATGGGGGGTAACGGACATACACAAAAACCCCCTCAATCAAACCACTCCCCCCGCTCCCGAAACGTATTAAGGACCAGCTCAACAATCAACTCCACCTCCTGCAGGTGCTCAACCTGGGCATTGACCGCCATCCACACCTGACGCTGCATACTCTGGGCAAACAACCCCGGCAAGGCCGTCAAGCCACGGTCAAAGCAGCTCATATAGCGCGGCAGTAAACCGATGCAGGCGCTGCAACGAATCATCTCCAGCATCAACGGATACGCCTGCACCTGTACCACTCCGGCCAGGCGCTGTTCCACCACACTGTTCCAGGGCCGCAAGGCTTCGATCTGCCGGTCGTGCTGCCATTGCACCAGCATGTAATCGGCCAGATCATCAACGCTGTCCGGTCGCGCCGCCAGCCGCGAGTAGCGCTTGGCGATATGGGGCAGGTAATCCAAGCGAGCCAGGGCTTGCGGTGCTTGTGTGGCAAAGCTCGGCCCCGGCTCAGGCGAGTCGATGCCTGCCAGCCACAGCACTACGTCGGCCTCCACGGCCTGCAACGACAGCTGATTGTCGATGGAGATAATGTCCAGCCGTACGCTAGCATTGCGCCGCAGCAGCGCGATCAGGTCGCGGCCGATAATGTCGTGCAGGATCGACTCGGCAACCGCCAGGCGAATCAACGGCTGCTCGATCACCGGCAAGCGCCGCTCATGGGCCAGGGCAATCAGCCGCGCCTGCAACTGCTGGCCGTCGCGACTGAGGGCCAGTACGTTGCCCTGGTAGCTGAACAGCGTGCGGCGCATTTGCTCCTCCAACTGCGCCAGCCGTTTACGCAACAGCGTGGCCTTGATATTGAGGCTGCGGGCCGCCTGCATGAAGCAGCCGCAACGGGCGCTGATCAGGAAGTAACGGGCCACCTCCGGGTCGATAGTGGCAGCCACGGCCAGCCAGGTCTCTCGCCCTTCGCCAGGCGCACGGTATGGCGTCATACCTTGGGGTGCAGCGGGTTCTAAATAGGCCATGAGGGACTCCCTGTCTGATGGGTCTGTGCATCCATGCGTGCAGTGGCCGGTTACTCCAGAACCTTGTTCAACTCGGCGCCATCAATGCTCAGGGTGGCGGTGTTGAGCATGCCTTCCAGGTAGGCCTTGGCGATCTGTTCCTGGCGTTGCGCACGCAGTGCCTGAGTCAGGCGTTCGCGTAGTTCGTCGAGGCTGGCAGTGCGCGCCGGCTGTTGCCCGGTGAGTTTGAGCACATGAAAGCCCGCCGCACTCTGCACCACGTCCGACACCGCGCCCATTTTCAGGCGCGAGACCGCAGCGCGCACCTCCGGTACCAGTTGCTGCAACGGTTGTAGACCGGAATCGCCACCGCGCTGGGCGCTGTCGGGGTCCTGGGAATACTGGCTGGCCAAGGCACCAAACTCACCCGGCGCCGACTGGGCACGGCGGCTCAATTCCTGGGCCTGGCGGCGCACCGTTTCGACCATTTGCGAATCATTCACCGCAAGGAAAATCTGACTGACCTGGTACAACGGCGGCGTCACCCACTGCGCCTTGCCGCTGTCATAGGCCTGTTGCAACTCCCCAGCACTTGGGTAATCGGCCGGCACCTGGCTGACCGACAACATGTAGTCGCGAAACACGATCTGCTCGGTGGCTGCGCGGGTTTGCTGCTCCACCTCCGGGCGCTGGCGCCAGCCTTGGGCATCGGCTTGTTCGAGTACCGCTTTTTGCGCCAAGCGCGAACGAATCCAGGTTTCCAGGGCGCCACGATTGCCGCGCAACTGCTCGCGGGAATCGGCCGGCAAGGTCGCCAGCAAGGCCTGGAGTTCGGGCAGTGCAACCTGTTGATTGCCCAGCCGCGCCACCGCGGGTCCATCAAGGCTGACAGCAGGCGCCGGTTGCTGGGCGGCGACCGGGTCGCTGCCCGGCCGCAGGCTCAAGCCCACCGCCACCACCAGCAGGGCCAGCGCACCGGCGCCGACCACCAGGGTTGGTTTTTTCACAGGGCAGGCGCCTCTTCACGGGTATCCACGGCAGGTGCGTCTTCGGCCTGAGCCTGAAGTTGGGCGGCCTGCTGGCTGTACTCACGCAGGTAGACGATAAATTCCTGCAACAGCCGATCCCACAGCTCCAACTGGCTGCGCAAGTGAGTGGCGCCGACGCCGGCCACTACCACATCCATTTCCATCAACAAAAACTCGCCCTGCAACGACAGTCGCGCAAATCTCCGTGATGCATTCCACACCTGGGCCAGGCCCTCGGGCAACTGGCCCTGAACCCGCAGCGCGCAGCTGTAGGTGAAATCCACGTAGCTGGACTGCTCTGCCGCCGGGTTGCCGAAGCGCACGGCAAAGCCAATGCCCTGGCTGGCGCTGAGCAACTGCACGATGCCGTTCTGTTCAGTCTGGTTGACCCGATAACCGGCTTCTTGCAGCAACTCGGTCAGGCTCTGGGGGGTGACGCTGGTAATCAATTCGCTCATGGTCATCTCTTCCTTGTTGATCAGTGATTAACGCCTGCCTGGGGGGCATCAAAACGGGTTTTGTACAGATCGTCGCCAAAGCCCTGGGCCATTTCTTCAAACTTGACCCGAGCGCTGCTGGCGAAGGGTTGGCGAATGCTCATCACCTGGGCCACATCGATTTTTTCGTAGGCCGCGAGCAACTGCTGGGCCACGCCGTACATCTGTTGATTCTTGGCTGAACATTGCTGCACTTGTGTGTCACGTTCGGTTAATTGCACTTGCAAGAGCGCCCGCTCGGTCTCTTTGCCACGGGCCATGACCAGCAATTCCTCGTAGGCTTTCTTGAACTTGCCGGTCTGTTCATTACTCGCAGTCACCTGAGCCTGGGCTTGGCTGTGCAGGCTTTGTTGCTGGCCGGCCAGTTGCTCGGCGACGCCCCGGGCCTTGTCCAGCTCAGCGGTTAATTGCTTGATTTGCACCTGAGCCTGTTTGGCCTGGTTTTCGGCGGCGATGCGTGCGGCAGCGGCCTGGGCCTGTTCGCTTTGCAACGTCTGCAACTGCGCGGTGGTGCTGCGCAGTTGGGTGCGCAAGCGTTCCTCCATGCCTTCGGCCGAGGCGCCGCTGGCGGCCAGGCAGCCTAGGACCAACAGCAGCCCGCAAATTCGCGTGTTCATGTGGCGTCTCCCTGCGCGTCAAAAGCGCGTGTTGATTTCCAGCTGCATGACGTCGACTTCAAACGGCGCGCCATACACTTCGGAGGCGCTGAGCCAACGGGCACTGGCGTAGATATTCTTGTCGATGCCGTAGTTGCCACCGATGAAATAACCCTTGGCGTTGGTGCCACCCAGGTGGAACGAGGAATCGTTAAAGCCGTCTGGCAACGCATCGGGCTGGATGTACTTGTAGCCGGCCAACAGGTTCCAGTCGCCGGCCTTTTTCATCTCCAGCGCGCTGCCCAGGGTGAACTGCACCATCAAGGCATTGGCGCCGCTTTCGAATTCGCCCTTGCGGTTAATGTTGTTGACGATCTCGCCTTCGCTGCGTTTGAGCATCTCGCCCTTGTCGTAGGCCAGGTTGTGAATGAAGTTGGTCTGGCTACGCAGCTTGAGGTCGTCCGGCAACTCGCTGTCCCACACCAGGTTCAGGTCCAGTACATCAAACTTGGAGGCGAGGCCCACGTACTGCGGTTGCGGGGTCAGCCCAGGGGTGGCTGGGTTGGCGTTGATATTGCGCAGCAGGAACACGCTGTTGCCCTTTTGCATGAAGGCCACGCGCGAGCCGTCGGTGTCGCAACCCGGCGCACCGGCCCACGGCGAGCACGGGCTGGAGCGCTGCCCTTCGATATCGTCGAAGCGGTAGTAGGCCAACGCACCCTTGAGGCTGTTGCTGCGGTTGATCTTCCAGTTGGCGCCAATCTGTCCGCCAAACAGCCATTTATTGTCGCTGTCTTCCTTGTCGAAACCGTTGCTGCTGGCGGTGTCGGAGCTGTATTCCACCGGGAACGCGCCGAGGGTGCCGAACACGCCCCAGTCGTTGTTGAGTCTGTGATTGAAGATTGCTGCCACACCGTCGAAGTTGAGGTCGTTGGAGTACATCATGTCGGTGGAATAGAACGGGTTTGCGATCCGCCCACCCGTCAACGTCAGGTCTTGGGTGGCTTTCCAGGTCAGGTAGCCCTGGTCAAGCCAGATGTCTTTCTTGCCAAAGCCGCCGCCCAAGGTTTGGGTGGTGGAGACCGGGTTGTTGTCGGAGCCCGTGCCGATGCGAATGCCGGCGGTCCATTCCGGCGAGATGATGGCTTTCATGCCCAGGCGAGCGCGCAGGCGGAACAGGTTGTCGCGGTCTTCACGGGTGTTGAGCAGGGGCGGTAGCCGGGTATTGGTGTTTTTGTTGACGTCGTAGGGGCCGCTCTCGTTGAGCTTGGCGTAGTCGACGATTTCATTGCTGTTACTGCCCGAGAAGAACCGCGACTCGTCCCGCAGGCGGATGTCGCCGTCGAAGCTGATGCGCGAGACCCAGTCGGGGAAAGTGTTGGGCTGGGCCCAGTTTTCCTGCTTGGCGGTGGCCATGACCTCGGCCTTGACCTGGTCGCGAATCTGGTCACGAACTGCCGCCGGTACATACTGCACCCGCACGTCCCCCGCCGCCGTGGCCGGGCCTGCTGCTGCCGCCGCTGTGGCGGTACTGGCCTGACGTGCTTGCACTGCCTCATTTTCGGCCTGGGCAATCAACCCTTCGGCCTGTTCCTGCTTGAGCACACCTTGCTGCACCAGCAGGCGGATCAGGTTGATCGTGGCGTTTTGCGAAGGCGCAGCCGGGGCTGCCGCCGCCTGGCCGACCAGGGTCGCGATGACCATGCCGACCGCCAGGGTCAATCGATTCACGTGGAAAATCATCTGCACACAACTCCTGTAGAAACTGCAAAAAGGGTTCGATCAATCCGGGCGCCGGCCCTTGAGAGACAGGCGTACCGGCAGGGTCAGCGAGGCCGGCGTGCGCTCCTTGAAGCGCGGCGTGGCACGCAAGGCTGCCAATATCTGGGCGTCGGTCTGGGCATCGCCGCTGGACTTCGCAAGCTCCACGCAGGTGACTTGGCCATCAGCGCTCAACCACAAATCGGCCTGGACCGCGTAGGCCTTCTTGCGCAGCTGCGGGTCTTCACGCAGCAGGCGCTGGAAGACGCCGGCCAGGTACTGCTTGAACGTCCCGGTTCCCAAGCCGCCACCACCAGAGCCGGCCATGCCGCCGCCCTTGCCTGCGCCGATGTTGAAACCGTCGTTCCCAGCCTGGGCATCACCGTCGATTTGCATCGGGTTGGCCAGGTCATCGGCGGGGCTTGGTGGAGCTTCTTCCTCGGGTTTGACCTCGTCGGGGGTGGGCGTTGGTTCTGGCTCAGGCACCGTTTCTTCCACCTGGGGCTCGGGCTCCTTGGGTTTTTCCGGTGGCGGTGGTGGCGGTGGTGGCAACGGAATAATCATTGGCACCTTGGGCGCTTCACGGCGCACGCCGCTCATGTCATTGGCCCATTGCCAGAGGAACCAGGCCGCCACGGCGCCCAGCAGCAGGCCTGCGCCCCACTTCAGCAGGCGCAACGTCGGCTTGTTTTTCACAGGCATGGGCGGGCTCGGGATCTGTGCGGTCATGGCTCAGCCCTGGCTCGGTTTGCCGGTGACCAGCCCGACCTGGGACAGCTCAAGCCGGCGCAGTAAGTCGAGCACCTCGATCACCTTCTGGTACTGCACCAGGGCATCGCCGCGCACGATCACCGGAAAATCCGGGTTCAGCGCCTTCTCGATGCGCAGGCGCTCTTCCAGCTCACCGAGGGTCACCGGGTAGGCGTCGAGGAACACCTGGCCGCCGTCATTCACCGAAATGGCCTTGGTCTTGGCCTCGGACAGCGACACCGAAGCACTGGCCTTGGGCAAGTGGATCTGAATCCCCGAGACCTGGGCGGTGGCGGTAAGGATAAACATCACCAGTACCACCATCAGCACGTCCACCAGGGGCGTGATATTGATGCTGTCGACGGGCGCATCATCGTCATCGTCGTGGGAGGCATTCACGGAAGCCATGCGGGTTCTCCTCAGGCCGATACGGTGACGTGGTGGCCGCGCGTATGCGCCGCTTCACTGGACTGGCTTTCGCCGTGCATCTCCGCCAGGCGAGTGATGAACTCGTCGACAAATACGCGCATGTCGGCGCTGACTTCCTTGTTGCGGGTAATCAGCCGGTTGTAGCCAAACAGCGCCGGAATAGCGACGAACAGGCCCATGGCCGTGGCCAGCAAGGCCGCCGCCATGCCGGGGGCGATGGCGTTGATGTTCACATCGCCGGCCATGGCCGTGCCAAGGAACACCACCATGATCCCCAGCACCGTACCCAGCAGGCCGATATACGGGCCACCGGCGATGGCGTTGGAAAGCGTCGAGAGCTTGGAACTCAGTTGCTGGTTTTCACGGGTGCGCACGCCATCCATGGAGCAGCGGATGGCCTCGATGGTCGCCGCCGAGACCGACGTGGTATCGGCGCCCTGGGCACGTCGGGTACGAATTTCCTTGACCGCCACGCGGTACAGGCGCCACAGCGAGGAATAGGTCAACCGCTCGGCCAGCACAGCGTCGTCGTAGTACATTTCCAACCGTGTACCGATCTGCGAAAACTGTTCGCGGAAGATCTCGTTGGCGCTGCTGATCCGGCTAACCATGCGGTTTTTACGGATCATAATGACCCACGACTGAAACATCATCGCCACCAGCACCAGGATGATCACCCAGGCATCCACCGGCACGGCGTTGAGCAAGAAACCCAGGCTGCCGAAACCGAAGCCCGACTGCTCTTCATCGACCCCGTAAGCCACCAGTTTCGACTCGGCGCCCTGGGCGCCGGCATCAGCCAGCAACAGGTTGGCCGGACGAGCGACCTTGGACAGGCGCAGTTCATCCATGGCCCCGGCCAATGGCAGGAAGCTGCTGACCGCTTCCGGCAAATCAGCACCGATGGCCAACTGCGAATTGAACGCCGGCATCGCCATGGCCAAGGTCGCGGTTTCGCGGCCATTGACATACAGCGTCACCTTGTCGCCCTCGGCCGTCAGTGCCAGGTGCTGCCATTGGCCTGGGTTCAGCGGCTGGGTCGATACCGCGCGCTGGCCGTCGATTTCCACGAACGGCATGCCTTGGTTCAAGCCCAGCAGCAGGCTGACTGCGCCTTCGCGACGGGCCAGCACCACTTGTTCACCATTGGCCTGGTCCAGACGCAGCCAGGCACTGAAGGTAAACGCGCTGCCGGCGTTGTGTTGCAGCGATGGGCTGGCGGGCAGCAGCAACGGCTGGCCGTTGAACTGCAATGCACGACCGATCACCCCGTCGATGCTGGCGCCGATAGCGTTCAGCGCGGTGTTGCCGTAGACCGTGGTGTCGCGGGGCGGCGTGCCGTTGGCACCGTCAAAATGGTAGAGCGCGGTGTAGTTTGGATCGAACGTCAGTTGACCGTTGGCGGTGGCCGGGGCCTTCTGGTTGCCGTAGTACATCCACAGGTCCTGGCGCTGGGCGCCTTCGACCTTGGGCACATCAACCCAGATCAACGCCATACCCATCAGCGGGTCAAAGCTTTCGATCTGGTGGTTGAATACGGTCTTGTCGTCGGCGCTGACAAAGCGCAGGTCGGCGCCGTCGTCCTTGACCCCGTCGAAGGTGAAGTTGCCGGTGTGCAGACGCACCAACAATGCGGTGCGGCCCAGGGCCTGGTTGATCGCCGCTCCCTGGGGGGTGGTGTCCACCGAAATTTGCTTGCGGTAATGCCAGTCGTCCTGCCACCAGGCATGGGCGGTGGCCGGGAGCGCGAAGCCCAGGCAGATCAACAGGCTCAGAAATAGGCGTTGCATGTGAAGGGATCTCCGTAAAAAGGGTCAGAAAGTCGCCTGCACACTGAAGTGCAGTCGCGAGTCCTGTTTCTGGGTGTTTGGTCCATCGAGCAGCGGATAGCCCCAATCCAGGCTGCCGGACAACCACTTGCTCAAACTGGCGCGGGTGCCCAGGCCGACACTGGCCAGGCTGTATTCATCTTCTTGCTCGGGGAGTGGGTCATGCAGGCGCAAGCGAGCGCCTTCGGCGAAGGCGTAGAAGCGCCACTCCTGCACATAACTGCCGAGAAACTTGGCCAGGGACGGCGTGCGCAGTTCCTGGGATAACAGGTAGCCCTCATCGCCGGTGCGCTCGGCGGCCAGGTACCCGCGTATCGAAGTAGCGCCGCCAGCGGAGTACTGCTCGTTGGATACCAGGGGCCCTGAGGCCAACTGGAAACCGGCCTTGGACGCCGACTGCCAGTCGCCGGTAAAGGTGTAGGTGTAATTCAGGTCGCCCTTAAGCACGGCAAAACTGGGGCTGGCTTTGTCACGTTTGTACTGGAACTCTTCGTCATCGCTGCCGTAGCCGAAAAATGCCCGGGTGCCGACCACCAGGTTCAAACCCAGCCCCAGTTGCGAGTTGTCGCTGTAGCGGTAGCCGTTGTAGCCGAAGGTCAATGGTGCGTACTTGAGTGGAATCTGATCGCTGCTGGCGCCAAACTTCATCTGCTCATCGAAGTCCTTGAAGTCCACCCCCACCGACAGCGAGTTGGCCCAGTTGCCCGCCGCCGGCAGGATGTAAATGGCCGACACACCGTAGGAGTGGCCCTTGCCGAGGACGTTGCTGCCGCCGATGGTCGCGATGTTGCTGTCGGACTGATAACCGGAGAACTGCAAGGTCCAGCGCTCGCTCAACGGCGCGCTATAGGAGCCCGACCAGACCTTCGCGTTTTCACTGTCCTGGGGCGCCGTGAAGTAAGTCAGGGAAACGATGTGGCCCAGTTGCCAGAGGTTGTCGTAACCCAGGGTGGTGACGCTGCGCAGCTTCTCGGTGTCGGCGCTGTAGTCGTTGTTCAGGCCGATACTGGCGTGCCAGGGATTCTTGTCTTCGACTTGCAGGTCGACGTCCATGGTGCCGGGGCGCTGGCCTTCGCGCACCAGCGGCGTGACCTGGCGCCCGGCGCCGCGATTGAGGCCAGCCAACTGGGTTTGTACGCGGGCGAAATCCGGTACGGCCCCTTCCTTGAGCGCGGGAACTTCGTCGCGGATTTCAACGGGCGAATAGTGCTTGGCACCAACCACCCGCACCCGACCGACCGTGGTCTCACTGACTTGCAGGTAGACGATGCCGTCATCGACCTTCTGCTCCGGCAGCTCGACAAACACCGACTGGTAGCCGCGTTCCTGGTAGATCTTCTGCAAGGCATCGCGAGCACCCTCGATATCTCCCAGGTTTTTTTGCGGCCCCAGGAACGGGTACACCGCCTCCTCGATGGCCCGGGCATCGAGCACGGTATTGCCGCGCACGAAGTACTCATTGACGTCCACCAGCCGCACCGGAGCCTGGGGCTCGGCGCCCTCCTCCTCGGCCTGCACCGGCTGCGCCAGTGCTACCAGCGTCAGCCAGCACAGCGCCAGCGTTGACTTGAACAGATGCTCCACACCGCCCCCTAGATTGCTGAAAATATTCGCCGTCGCTGTCTGCACAGCGTTTGGCCTGCTCAATGGCTGGATGCCTTGGTGTGGACGTGCCGTGCCAGCCAGGTATGCAGCAAGGCGAAGTTCAGCGAGAACTCCGGCATGTGCAGCAAGGCACCACAGAACACTTCACCGATGATTTTCTGGATCAGTTGCACCGCCTGCGGGTTGTCCAGCAGCGTGGCGATGTCGCGTTGCAGGACGTTGATGCCCCAAACTTTCTGGTGGAGGTCCAGGCCGACGAACCAGCGGAACAGCAGGTTGTAGTTGAGCTGTTCGTGCAGTTGCTGGTCGCTGGGGACCGAATACAGCAGTTGCAGCAAAAGGATTTGCAGCACGGTGCGGGGAGCAATCAACATGCCCGGCTCGGTGTTGAGGGCCTGGAGCAGGTCGCGGTGCTGGTCGAACACCTCGTCGATCTGCGGGCGCAGCAGCACCAGCGAGTGGCCTGCGGGGATGTAGTTGGAGACTTCTTTCAGGGCGCCTTGCCAGTCGTCCTGGGAAACGATCCAAACCCACGGCGCGCCGTAGCGATAGACCGAAATCGGCTTTTTGCGCGCGGCCTCGACGATCTTCGACAGGCGCTGATCGAGCTCTTGCATGCCTACTTTTGAGTAACGTTCCATAGTGCCCATCCCGCCCTACTCCTGGCTTGCTGCTACCGGCTGAAAAAGCGCCTTGCGGCGGTCTCAAGCGCGTTACATAGGCAAGACGGGGGTGGGGTGGAGCTACCGAACTTTTGTCATAAAAGCTTCATTCGGGGGCGGGCTGGTAGCGGGCCGGTTTTTTTTGTTGGAGTGCATATCCGTTGCTGCGGTAACGGCTACTTAGGGTCCGGAGGTTTGAACCCACGCTGTTTTTTAACGAAACGTCCTACCACGCGGCCAGATAACCTCTACTCCCCGGCCTTGTAAACCTCTGCAAAGTCTCTCGCCTGATCACTCCGCGCGAGGGAACGCCGATGCTTTTTCCAATTGACGCCCTACCCAATGGGCCTGCCTCTTGAATCCCGCCATTGGCTTTATGGTCCTGGCGGCGATGGACTCGAAGACGCGCGACGTCGATTCGGTCCTCAGCGACTTCAGGCAATGCCTTAACACCTATGA
>NZ_VOBG01000035.1 GCF_008369295.1 Pseudomonas sp. ANT_H4
GCCTGTCGCAGATTGGCTTGAAGGAAGAGTATCCAGGGACCACGAATCCATTCCCATGGATGAGCGAGATCATGGACTTGAAGAAAGAGAAGAATTTCTTTGAGACTCGGGTTATTGAGTATCAGACGGGTGGCGCGCTTAGCTGGGATTGATCGAGACCTAGTGTGGGAGCTTGCTGATACACCGAGTCGCCTGCATCGCAGGCACTCCAGCTCCCACATTGATCCTGTTTTCGAACCCGATTCCGATGCCCTCAAAAATCCCGCAAAACAGCTATTTATGCCCAATCAAACCATCAAGACACCCTGCGTCGGCCTGTGCTCCACCGTTTACGGGGACCTGGTCTGCCGGGGCTGTAAGCGTTATCACCATGAAGTCATTCAATGGAATGGCTACAGCGGTGAAGAGAAGCAAGCCGTGTGGCTGCGCCTCGAACAATTGCTGGTGCAGGTCATGACCAGCAAGCTTGAGGTATTCGATGCACCCCGCCTGCGTCAGCAACTGGAAGACCGCAAGATTCGTTTTATGCCGCAGCAGTCACCGTATTGCTGGGCGTATCAGTTGATTGCCCGGGGCGCACGGGTGATTTCGAAGTTGGATGCTTATGGGCTGGCGTTGCTGCCGGAGTTTCGTGAGCGCAACCTGACTGATCTGCGGGATGCCATTGATCGAGAGTTTTTCCTGCTTTCCGAAGCACACTATCAGCGCTACATCGCGCCTGGGTTTCTCAGGGAGGCGTTTGGTGCGCCGTTGATAGCCAGTATCTAAGACGCCGCAAAACAAGTGTGGCTTGCCTGCGATAGCGCAGTGTCAGTCAGCCGTTTTTCGACGGGTACACCGTCATCACAGGCAAGCCAGCTCCCACCTTTAATCTTCATTGTCTAGAAGATTTCAGCAGGTCCAGGACGCGCCTCGCTCCGCCTGCAACCCATAACGCTCAATCGCCTGCTGGCATACCTCGCGATCCAGGCTCCCCTGCTCCGCCAATGCCGTGAGCGCTGCCAACACGATGTGATAGCGGTCCACCTCAAAGAAATCCCGCAACGCCGCACGGGTATCGCTGCGACCAAAGCCATCGGTGCCAAGCACCGTGAAAGCCGAATCCAGGTACGAAGCAATCATGTGCGGCACCGCCCGCACGTAGTCAGACACTGCAATCACCGGTGCGCCTTTGGGCAAACAGTCGGCCAAATGGCTGTGGCGTGGTGCTTGCCCAGGATGCAGACGGTTCCAGCGTTCCACCTCCCGTGCTTCCCGCGCCAGTTCGCTGAAACTGGTGACGCTGTACACCTCGCTTTGCACCTGCCAATCGTCCGCCAGCAATTGCGCAGCGGCCTGGGCTTCGCGCACCAGCGTACCGGAGCCGAGCAGGCGTACCTTGCCGCTGGCCTGTTCGCTGAGACGGTACATGCCCTTGATGATTGCCGCCTCGACACCTTCCGGCAGCGTGGGCTGCGGGTAGTTTTCGTTCATCAGGGTCACGTAGTAAAACTCATCGATGTCGTGCTCCAGCATCTGGCGCATGCCATGGTCGAGGATCACCGCAAATTCGCCGGCAAACGCCGGGTCATAGGCCCGGCAGTTGGGCACGGTAGCGGCGGTCAGGTGGCTGCTGCCGTCCTGGTGCTGCAAGCCCTCGCCGCCCAGGGTGGTACGGCCCGCCGTGGCGCCCAGCAGGAAGCCACGGGCGCGCTGGTCGGCAGCGGCCCAGATCAAATCGCCGACCCGCTGGAAGCCGAACATCGAGTAATAAATATAAAACGGCAGCATGCGCAAACCGTGCACCGAATAGCTGGTGGCCGCCGCGACCCAAGAGCTGATGGCGCTGGCTTCACTGATGCCTTCTTCGAGGATTTGCCCGTCGGTGGCTTCGCGGTAGCTGAGGATCGAGCCGATGTCTTCCGGCTCGTAACGCTGGCCGACGCTGGAGTAAATGCCGATCTGCTTGAACAGGTTGGCCATGCCGAAGGTCCGCGCTTCGTCCGCCACAATCGGCACGATGCGTGGCCCGAGGGCCTTGTCCTTGAGCAGGTTGCTGAGCATCCGCACAAAGGCCATGGTGGTGGACATTTCCTTGCCGCCCGCCTGGGTTGCGAAGCCTGCATAGCCTGCCATCGGTGGCACGCCTACAGGCTCCGCTTGCTGGACGCGGCCAGGTACATAACCGCCCAAGGCAGCACGGCGCTGGTGCAGATAGCGCATTTCGGCGCTGTCATCAGCCGGTTTATAGAAGCTCAGGGACTCAGCCTGCTCGTCCGACAGCGGCAACTGGAAGCGATTGCGAAAGGCGATCAAGGCATCACGGTCGAGTTTTTTCTGCTGGTGAGTGGTCATCTTGCCCTGACCCGCCTCGCCCATGCCGAAGCCCTTTTTGGTCTGCGCCAGGATCACCGTCGGGCGGCCTTTTACCAAGCGCGCAGCGTGGTAAGCGGCATGGATTTTCACCCTATCGTGGCCCCCGCGCTTGAGGTGGTCGATCTGCTCGTCACTCAAGCCTTCTACCAATTTGGCCAGGGCTTCGCTTTGGCCGAAGAAATGCTCGCGGTTGTAGGCGCCGTCCTTGGCGGCAAAGGTCTGAAATTGTCCGTCCACGGTCTGGGACAGGGTGCGCACCAGCGAGCCATCCGCATCGCGCGCCAGCAAGCCTTCCCAGTCCGAGCCCCACACCAGCTTGATCACGTTCCAGCCGGCGCCGGCAAACAACGCTTCCAGCTCGTCGATGATTCGGCCATTGCCGCGCACCGGGCCGTCGAGGCGTTGCAAGTTGCAATTGACCACCCAGGTCAGGTTATCCAGGCCTTCCCGGGCGGCCAGGGTCAGCGCTGACATGCTTTCCGGCTCGTCCATTTCGCCGTCGCCGAAGACGCCCCAGACGTGGCGGTCAGTGGTGTCCTGCAAGCCGCGATGCTGCAGATAACGCATAAACCGCGCCTGGAAGATCGAGCTGATGGGCCCAATGCCCATGGAGCCAGTGGGAAATTGCCAGAAGTCCGGCATCAGCCACGGATGGGGGTAGCTGGACAACCCTCGGGCACCGACCTTGAGTGCGCCGATTTCCTGGCGATAGTGCTCAAGATCGGCTTCGTTCAAGCGGCCTTCAAGGAAGGCCCTGGCGTAAATGCCGGGAGCAGAATGGGGCTGGTAGAACACCAGGTCGCCGCCAAAGTTGTCATTACGGGCGCGGAAGAAATGATTGAAACCCACCTCGAACAAATCCGCGGCACTGGCGTAGCTGGCGATATGACCGCCCAACTCGCCATAGGCCTGGTTGGCCCGTACCACCATGGCCAGGGCATTCCAGCGCACCACCGAGGCGAGCCGTTCTTCGGTGGCCAGGTCGCCTGGGAAACGCGCTTGCTGGTCCACGGCGATGCTGTTGATGTAGGGCGTGCCGTGACGCGGCTTCCAGGCGATGGTGGGAGTGCCGCCGGCATGTCGAGGATCTCCCTGGCTCGCGCGGGCCCGGCGTTGGCTACCAGCGACGCCAGGGCGTCACGCCATTCGGCCAGCTCTTGCTGGTCTGTCGCTGTCTGACTCACTGCACTCGCGAAACCGTTCATGGGCTACCTCCAGGCTTTTTTCCAGTTTATGTCGGCGCCAGAGGATTTTTTGACTGTTATAGGCCGATCAAGCACATTTTTTGAGCATGAATAACTGCCAAACCCAGCATTACGAGCACGTTGTGCTGCAACCCCCTTAAACCCCGCAATTGTGTTTAAAATGCCGCCCGCTCAATGACCGACGCTGCCCGATGAACCCAGACGCACTCGCCACCCTCAACGCCCATTTGCTCACCGCCCTGCAAACCGCCCCCACGGAGACTCGGCGCCTGTTCCACGGCCGTGGTCGTTGCTGGCCGGGCTTGGAACAGTTGACCGTGGACTGGCTGCAAGGCGTGGTGCTGGTGTCGCTGTTCAAGGAGCCCGAGGCGACAGAGCTGGCAGCCTTGAAACAGCTGTTGACGCACATCACCGCGTCCAGCCAA
This sequence comes from Pseudomonas sp. ANT_H4, assembly GCF_008369295.1. Classification (GTDB taxonomy): domain Bacteria; phylum Pseudomonadota; class Gammaproteobacteria; order Pseudomonadales; family Pseudomonadaceae; genus Aquipseudomonas. Next base: position 3,986 of record NZ_VOBG01000035.1, read on the forward strand.
TGGCAGCAGTCCGGTGCCCATACCCTGGCTCTGCAACACCGCTACCTGCCGCAAAGCACCACCGAGTGGCTGCTGGGGGAGATCGTCGACGAGTTGACCCTCACCGAGGGCGGCCTGCGCTATCTCATCGACCTGGGCAAAAAGCAGAACAGCGGTCTGTTTCTCGACATGCGCTATGGCCGTAACTGGGTCCGCGAGCATGCCCAGGGCCTGCGGGTGTTGAACCTGTTTGCCTACACCTGCGGTTTTTCCGTGGCGGCCATCGAAGGTGGGGCCACCCATGTGGTCAACCTGGACATGGCCCGTGGCGCCCTGAGCCGAGGTCGCGACAATCATCGGCTCAATGGCCATGACTTGGATAAAGTCAGCTTTCTGGGACATGACCTGTTCAAGTCCTGGGCCAAGGTCACCAGCAGCGGCCCTTATGAGCTGGTGATCATCGATCCGCCGTCCTTTCAAAAGGGCAGTTTTTTGCTGACCAAGGACTACCAGCGCGTCTTGCGCCGCCTGCCAGACTTGCTCACGCCAAAGGGCACGGTGCTGGCGTGCATGAATGATCCGGCGTTTGGCGAAGATTTCCTGATCGACGGCGTAACCCGCGAAGCACCCAGCCTGCGTTTTGAGCAACGGCTGGAAAACCCGCCGGAATTCCCTGATATCGATCCACAAAGCGGCCTGAAGGCGCTGGTCTTTCGTCAAGGCTGATGTCATATCGCCCAGCGCTTGCTACGCTAACCCTTACGCCGGGTGGTGAACCTTATTCCCTCCTTCCCGGTCGATACTTGCACCCTTTGGCCAGATTCGACGGCGTCACACTCGTCGGCTGCCCCGTTTCACCTTCTGGAGAACGCCCCTGTGATATCGACCCTACATGTAGCCAGACTCAAAGCCTGGGGCGCCCACGGTTTTACCGCCACCGGTGTGGTGCTGGCGTTTCTGGCGACCCTGGCGTTGCTGGAGAATCAGCCCAAGGCCTGCCTGCTGTGGCTGGGCCTGGCGCTGGTAGTAGATGGCGTCGACGGCTCGTTGGCGCGCCGGGTCAATGTACAGACGGTGCTGCCCAGTTTTGATGGCTCGGTGCTGGACCTGGTGATCGACTACCTGACCTACGTGTTTATCCCGGCACTGTTTATCTACCGCTACATCGACCTGCCGGACTTCACCCACCTGTTCACGGTGTCGGTGATCTTGGTCTCTTCGCTGTTCTGCTTTTGCAACGTCAACATGAAGAGCAAGGACAATTATTTCCAGGGCTTCCCCGCTGCCTGGAACGTGGTTGCGCTGTGTGTCTATATCATCGACCCGTCTGCCTGGGTGACGCTTTTTACCGTGATCGGCCTGGCGCTGTTGACCCTAACCCCGATGAAATTCCTGCACCCGTTCCGGGTCAAGCGTTTTATGCCGCTCAACATTGCGGTGACCACGGTGTGGTTGCTGTGCAGCCTATTGCTGGTGATCGACCAGCCGTACACTAATAGCCTGACCATGGGCTTGTGGCTGTTGATGTCGGCGTACTTCCTGGGGATTTGTATCTGGCGTACGGCGGTGGAGTGGCTGGATAAGTCGCGCTCGTGATCGGCAAAATGCTGAAGAGAGTCTTGTTGTGGCGACTGTTTCAAAACGCCAACTTGTACCCAATCAACCCCAGCATCACCGCCAGGCAAGGGCGCAGGAGCTCGTCCGGCACCCTTCCAGACATATGGCTGCCCACGTAGATCCCCGGCAGCGAGCCCATCAGCAGAAACCCCAGCAGATGCCAATCCATGTTGCCCATGCTCGCGTGCCCAAGGCCTGCGACCAGGGTCAGCGGCACCGCATGGGCGATTTCGGTGCCCACCAGGCGTTTGGTGGCCAGGAACGGGTACAGGATAAACAGCGCCACGGTGCCCAGGGCGCCGGCGCCGATGGAGGTTAGCGCAACCATGGTGCCGAGGATCACGCCAGTGACCACTGTCAGCCCGTTCAGGTTGCGCGAGCTCATGTGGTAGTGATCGCCGGCATGACGTTGCGCGAAGGCCAACAGCTTTTTCTTGAACAGAATCGCCATGGCCGTCAACAGCAGTACCACGCCCAACGCCTGCTTGATCACCTCGTTCATGGCGGTGGGGTCGGTGTGCAGGCTCTTGAGGAACCACAGCGTCAGCAACACTGCCGGCACGCTGCCCAGGGTCAGCCAGCCGGTGATGGTCCAGTCAATGTTCTTGTTTTTGCCGTGAACCAGCACCCCACCAGCCTTGGTGATGGCGGCGTACAGCAGGTCGGTGCCCACGGCGGTGGCTGGGTTGATACCAAACCACAACAGGATCGGCGTCATCAACGAGCCCCCGCCCACACCGGTCATACCGACGATAAATCCAACAAGCAGGCCTGCGACAACGAAACCAAAATTACCCACATCCATTACAACTACCTACGGCCTTATAAAATACTGGCCGCAGCATAGCGATTTTTCTTATAACTACTTATATCAATACGATCTGACTTTATGCCTTTTTGTCAGCTCGATTGATTCAGTCCACACGCAGACATCTATAGGCCTGGGTCTGATACGGGAAGGCCACCGTGTCGCGGCCGCGCAAGGCTGGGTGAGTCTGGATCAAGGTGTGCAGTTGCTCGGTCACCGTCGCTTTCTTGTCGGCCGGCAGCGCGGCGATAAAGCTCACTGACAGGAAGCGGTCCATGATCACCTCTTGCGGGCTGCCAACATGGGTGTAGGGGAAACAGGTCATTTGCGCTGCCGAGAAATACTCTCCGGTGAACGCCGCGCGCCACTGCCCGGTATGAAAGCGCGGAGTATCGCCCTCATAGGGCGTGATGATCGCAGTAATGGCCGCGACCCAATCCACCGACTCATCCCGCATATTCCAGATCAGCCCCAGGCGGCCACCGGGCTTGAGCACTCGGTGGATTTCGCGCAGTGCCGCTTGCGTGGAAAACCAGTGGAAGGACTGGGCGCAGACCAGGGCGTCGGTACTGGCGTCCTCAAGTGGGATCGCTTCGGCGGTACCTGTCAAGAGATGCACATCCGGCATTCCCTTCGTCAACTGCGCGCCCATGGCTGCTACAGGCTCGACGGCAATCACTGTCGGCGCAACAGTGCTCAGCAGGCGGGTGAACTTGCCGGTCCCGGCTCCCAGGTCGACCACCGTGGACTGCGCATTGATCTGCAGTACCTCGGTCAGCCAACCGGTCAGTTGCCGTGGATAGTCCGGTCGGCCCTGGGCGTAAGTGGCAGCCTGGGTAGAGAACCCCTGTTGAGCAGACGTGTGAACACCGGTCATTGCCAATCACTCCTCGGGTATTACGGGGTCACAGTGTGCGGCTGCTGTTCGTCGAAGCCAAGGGCTTCACGTCGGCATGGGACTAATGTCTGCCACCGATTTATTTTTCAATCAGTGCATCCGTTTGATCTCGCGGTGAGTAGTACAGGAAGCAGCCACACCGCTGCCCAGTTGTTCACCCTTACGGAGAGAGACCGATGAACGCACAATCACTGCTCTGCCTGACCTGCCTGCTCGCTGCCGCTCCGGCAGCCTTTGCCCAGACCGGGTTGCCCGACAGCATCAAGGTGCCGGACGGACACAAGGTGGCCATGGAAACCACCGGTGTTGGCGAAATCACCTACGAATGCCGCGACAAGGCCAATGCCGTCGGGCAGACCGAATGGTTCTTCGTCGGCCCCAAGGCTGTGCTCAATGACCGCAGCGGCAAGCAGGTCGGCACCTACTTCGGCCCACCAGCCACCTGGCAAGCCAAGGACGGCTCGAAAGTCACCGGCACCCAATTGGCCGTCGCGCCGTCCAGCGCCGGCAACCTGCCCTACCAATTGGTCAAGGCCAATCCGGCTGAGGGCAAGGGCGCCATGAGTGGTGTCAGCTATATCCAGCGCGTCGCGCTCAAGGGTGGCGTGGCGCCGAGCACCGAATGCACGGCGACCAATAAAGGCAAGCAGGAAGTGGTGAAGTATCAGGCGGACTACATTTTCTGGGCAGCCAATTAATTTGCCTCGAGAGCAAAGTCATCTACGCTGCTCCGATAACACCCCGGCCTTATTTGGCCGGGGCTTGACCTTGTCCTGGTGGCCCAAACCTTGCCCGAGCACTTTTTTGACTATGAAGCCTGCCTGTTGGCATGTGCCCGAGGCGAGCAGCAGGCCTTGCATCAACTGTATGAACAGGAAAGCGCCCGCCTTCTGGGCGTGGCCCAGCGTATCGTGCGGGATAAGGCCCTGGCGGAAGACATCGTGCATGACGCCTTTATCAACATTTGGAACGGCGCCGCCGGTTTCGATCCCGTCAGAGGCTCGGCCCGTGGCTGGATCTTCAGCGTGACCCGGCACATGGCGCTCAACTTCGTACGCAACAATCACCGTGAAGTGCCGCTCAGTGCAGAGCACGAACAGACACTGACCGCCGAAGCGCCCGTCGACACCTTCGAATACCGTGCCCGCACAGGGCAGATTTACCAATGCCTGGAACATTTGGAGCCGGTCCGACGCAGCTGCGTGTTGCATGCCTATGTCGATGGTTATTCCCACAGCGAAATCGCACAGAAACTGGGCACCCCTCTGGGGACCGTCAAAGCCTGGATCAAACGTAGCCTCGCGGCACTGCGTGAGTGCATGGCATGACGATAAAGAGCACACCTCGCGAGCTGGATGAGCTGGCGAACGAATATGTACTGGGCACCTTGTCGGCCGAGCAACGCTTGCACGTGCAACAGCGCCTGGAACAGGACGCCGACCTGCGAACGGCAGTCGATGCCTGGGAGCAACGGTTGTTGCCGCTGACGGAGTTGGCCGAACCGGTCACGCCCTCGGTGTACCTGTGGCGACGAATCGAACGCAGCCTGGGTCATTCGGTACGGCCCGCCGACGGGGGCTCGTCGGTGTCGTGGTGGAACCTGCTGGCCCTGTGGCGTGGTTTGGCGGGTACCGCCATGGTAGCGAGCCTGGTGCTGGCAACATTACTGCTGACCCGCACGGCAGCGGTCAACCCGACGGCCTACGTGGTGGTGCTGATGGGGCCGCAAAGCCAGGCACCGGGTTGGGTCATCCAGGCGAGCAACGATCAGCAGATTCAGCTGATACCGCTGGGCGTCATGGAAATACCGGCGGACAAGGCGCTGGAGTTCTGGACCAAAGGCGATGGCTGGCAAGGGCCGGTATCCCTGGGGCTGGTCAAGCCGGGGCAGACGCTGTCGGTGCCGCTGGATAAACTGCCGCCTCTGGCGCCGAACCAATTGTTCGAGATGACCCTGGAGAACCCAGGCGGTTCGCCGACGGGTAAGCCGACGGGGCCGATTCAGGCGATTGGACGGGCGGTGAAAGTGATTTGAGTGGTCGCGCAACATTAAGGCGCTGGATTAAAACGCCCACAAGCGCCATCCTCCGCGCTTTAAGCCGCCCCATCAGCGGCGTTCGACGAACAAAGGATATTTCCATGCACGACCAACCCCTCGCCCCTGCCGATTTCGAGTTCATCGAAGACATTCTGTTGAAGTACGGCGACGACCACTCGGTGCTGAACCTGGCCGAACTCGACGGTTACTTCACCGCCCTGGTATCCAGCCCGGCGCAAGTGGACGTCGCGGAGTGGTTCCCGGCCATCTGGGGTGGCCAAAACCCGGACTGGGAAAGCGCTGACGAAGCCAAGCAATTTATCGACCTGTGCGTGCGCCATATGAACGCCATTGCCACCCAGTTGGCAGTGAACGCCCAAGGCTTCAAGGCCCGCTTTGAAGAAACTGAGCACCAGGATCAGCCGCTGACCCTGGCCGAGGAATGGTGCTTCGGTTATATCCGTGGCGCAGCCGTGAGCAACTGGCCGCAACTGCCCGGCGAACAAGCCGAGCAGTTGGAAACGATTTCCTGGTGCGCGGAGCAGGACAACTTCGAATTGCCAGCCGATCTTGACGTAGGTTTGCATCAGCAGCGGGTCAGCGCCATCGAGCCGGCCGCGCGGGCGTTGCACGATTACTGGTTGGCCAAGCGCTAACCCCTCAGTTATTGAGGATCATCTCAAAGCCGCCATAGATCATCCGTTGCCCGTCAAAGGGCATCGGATTGACGTCGGCCTTCATGCGCGGGTCTTCCATCACCTTGCTCATCCCCGCGTCGCGCACCTGCCGCGACGGCCAGACGATCCAGGAAAACACCACCGTTTCATCGTTCTTGAGCTTGACCGCCATGGGCAGCGAGGTCACCTGGCCCTGGGGCACGTCGTCCCCCCAGCACTCGACGATATTCAGCGCGCCGTGCTCCTTGAACACCACCGCCGCGGCCTTGGCATGCTGGATAAACCGCTCACGATTGGCAGTGGGCACTGCGATAACACAACCATCGATGTAAGACATGATCACTCTCCTGATTGGAAGGGATGAACGACCAGGATTGAAACGAGCCGTTCTTTCTTGTAATCGATCCATCAGGCGCTCAATCGACAGGCTTCTCGACAACGCCGACCAGTGGCATCCCTGCTTGCGGGCACTCACAACGATCCCTGCTCGACAAGGGCATCGTCTTTGGCCGATTATTCGTCTCCGCCAGCCGGCCACTCCGCGCCACCACCGCCTTGAATCAGGAGCCTTGTACCTTGAGTTCGCAGAAAACCGTGACCGTTACACCGCCCAACTTTCCACTGAACGGCAAGGTAGCGCCCCCCGGCTCGAAATCCATTACCAACCGCGCTCTGTTGCTGGCGGCCCTGGCCAAGGGCACCAGCCGCCTGAGCGGCGCGTTGAAAAGCGACGACACCCGCCATATGTCGGTGGCCTTGCGGCAGATGGGCGTGGTCATTGATGAGCCGGATGACGTGACCTTCGTCGTCACAGGCCAGGGCAAGCTGCAATTGCCCCCACAGCCGCTGTTTCTCGGCAATGCCGGGACTGCGATGCGCTTCCTGACGGCAGCGGTGGCCACCGTGCAAGGCACGGTGATACTGGACGGCGACGAGTACATGCAAAAACGCCCCATCGGCCCCTTGCTGGCGACCCTGAACCAGAACGGTATCAAGGCCGACAGCCCAACAGGTTGCCCTCCGGTGACCGTCCACGGTAGTGGTCAGATCAAGGCCAAGCGCTTCGAGATCGACGGCGGCCTGTCGAGCCAGTACGTCTCGGCGCTGTTGATGCTGGCGGCCTGCGGCGAGGCACCCATTGAAGTGGCCCTGACCGGCAAGGACATTGGCGCTCGTGGCTACGTTGACCTGACGCTCGATTGCATGCGCGCCTTCGGTGCCCAGATCGAAGTCGTCGACGAAAGTACCTGGCGCGTGGCGCCCACCGGCTATACCGCCAATAACTACCTGATCGAACCCGACGCTTCCGCCGCCACCTACTTGTGGGCCGCCGAAGTCCTCACCGGCGGCGCCATCGACCTGGGCGTTGCCCCACAAGACTTCACTCAGCCCGACGCCATGGCCCAGGCCGTGATCGCGCAGTTCCCGCACATGCCGGCTACGGTCATCGGTTCGCAAATGCAGGACGCCATCCCGACCCTCGCCGTGCTGGCCGCGTTCAACAACACGCCGGTGCGCTTCACCGAGTTGGCCAACCTGCGGGTCAAGGAATGCGACCGGGTCCAGGCGCTGCACGACGGTCTCAACGAAATTCGTCCCGGCTTGGCGACCATCGAAGGTGATGACTTGCTGGTGGCCAGCGATCCGGCGTTAGCCGGCACCTCGTGCAACGCGTTGATCGACACCCACGCCGACCACCGCATCGCCATGTGCTTTGCCTTGGCGGGACTGAAAGTCGCGGGGATCAAAATTCAGGACCCCGACTGCGTGGGCAAGACCTATCCTGAGTACTGGAAGGCCCTGGGCAGCCTTGGCGTCCAGTTGAGCTACTAAGCTATCAACACGGGTGTGGGGAGGGAGTTTTCATGACAGTTCGCCAACCCTGCCCACCCGGCGCCTGCGATTGCGAACGTGAGCAATTGCTCGACGCCCCCGACGCAGACCAGCGCATCCTGCACCTAACCCGCCAGGAAGAAAAACGCCTGCTCGAACGCCTTGAGAATCTGCAAAGCCTGCCGGACCTGGAACGCATGCAACAGCTGATGTACCAGCAACTGGGCATCCGCTTGCACGTTGCTCCCGGCCACACTGAAGTGAAAACCATGCGCGGGATTGAGATTGTCATCGACGAGTTGCCGGGCCTGTGTCGCAAGACCCGTAAGTTGATCCCGACGGCGATTCGCAAGGGGCTGGAGAAACAGCCGGAGATTGCGTATCGGTTGCTGGATGCCCATGACTTGTTTCGGGAGGATTAAAACAGCCCACCCAAAAGCCGCCAGCGCAGCCTCGCTAACGCTCGACAGCGCCCACATTATTTGATCCAGACCGACGAACACCCGCCCCTCCGGCCGGCTATAAGACCGCAAAAAAAGGGGCAATCACTGATCGCCCCAAACTGGTTACAACGAGAGGTCCATCAAAACCCTACAAACTAATCTGCCCCCGCTCCTCATCCGTCAACCGCGCCCGCGCCTGTTCACTCAAAGGCCCCGCGCCCAACACCTGCACCGGACTGTCCGGGTTATACACCGGCGCCCTGCGCGCATCCTCCTGCCCTCGCGGTACTGGCTCTGTACCAAACCCGAGCACCTCAACCGTCACAATCGAAGCCCTGTCCCCGCGCGCCGCCGCCTGCTGATTACGCGCCGCATCTTCCGCCGCCTGGGACGCCGCCGCACCCGCCGCGCTGGCCGAGCTCATCGCCCCGGTATTCACCGCCGCCGACACCGGCACCCCGGATGACTTGCCCTGGGTCTGGATATTCGCCGCGTTCACCACCCGCAACGCCGCAATGTTGATATTGCCCGACACCCGAATCCCCGCCTCCCCCGCATCAACCGTGCCCAACGGCGCAATCAAGTCGATGTCCCCCGCGGGCACTTCCGGGATCGGGTTAAGCGTGGCAATCCCTGCCCCCGTGCTCGGTACCGACGGCGACAAGGTCACATTGCCCCAACCGTCATAGACCCGCTTGGGCGGCGTATACACCACGGTGGTCTTGGACCCCCGGCCGGCGTTGATATCCCCCGCTGCCGACCAGCCCATGATCGAGCCGCCAAAGGTGGTCATGATCCGGCTCTGGCCCAGCAGAATGCTGCCCATGGAATACAGCTGGATATCCCCCGCGCCCTGGGTAATAACCCCCGCCGAAGCCGGTGGTGCAGCGCCTTCGATGCCGAAGGTCTGGCCGCCGCCAGGGGTGAGCATCTGGATCGAGCCACCAAAATTGGTGTGCACGCCGGAGCCGCCAAACAAGGTGATATCGCCCTTGTAGGTGATCGTATTGCCGGCCACGTCCTTGTCCGGGAACAGTGCAGCAATCGCCGCCCGCCCCCGTACATAACTGCCCTGGCGCGCACCGCCGTCCTGGTTGTATTCACGGCCGGCAGCCTTGAGCTCGGTGAAATACACCTCACGGGCAAACACCCGCTGTTGCTCCGCCGACAGCGCCGTGTAATAGGCTCGGGCCTGCTCGCTGTCACCTTCAAAACCGAAGCGCTCGGCCAGCCAGGTGACTAGTTCGTTTTCGTAGGTCTTGGCGACCTTGCGGCCCTGGATTGACAGCGCCTCACCCGGCTGCGCCAGGTTGGCCGGGTTGAGGTAGGCCTCCACAAAGCGCCGATAATCCGGGCCGTTGGGGCCGGCGCCGGCTTGCATGACAATGCTCGCGCCGGGGCGGTTATCGCCTGGGGCGACAGGGCCGAGGCTGGTGACACTTACCTCGCCGCCCTTCAGGACGTCGCCGCCAGACATGAGGATGTTGCGGCCAGCAGTCAGCTCCAGGGTGCCGGGGCCGGCGACCTGGAAGTTGCTGTAGAGGATGTCGCGCCCGGCAGAGACGATGGATATATCGTTGGGGCTGTTATGGATGAACAGGTTGCCCGTCGACAGGGCGTTTTCGGGGCTGGGAATGGTATTAAACCGACTGCCACTGCTGACAATATCCCGTCCGGCCATCATCCACACCGGCGCACCGCCCTCGTACCAGGTCTGCCCCGTATGAAGATACGTTGGGCCAGAGTCAAAGGAGATGATCCGTCCACTGGTGACCCCCACCAGATCCCCGGTAACCGCATAGAAACGTGCAGGGTCGGTTGAGCGGTTCGAGGTTGTCGACGCGCTGGCGGAACCAAAGACGAACAATGGCAATGGATTGCCATTCGCAGGACTACCGTTCGCCGACAGGTTGCTGCCGTCAACGGCGACCTCACTGTTAACCCTGCCGACAAACGCCGGACGCGAAGGGGTCGCCATGACGCTCGGATCGGCCGACGATGGCGTCACGAACATACCGCCGGCATAAATCGAGTCGTTAGCCAGGAACTGCAACTGGCCGTGGGCGCCTGGGGCGAGTAACAGAGCAGAACTGTAATCCAGGTCGAACTGCGGTGAGGCAGCGGCTTTGCCGTAGTAAAAACTGCCGCTGGCCGCCGTTGCCCGAACAATCGAGGGATAGACAATCGCCAGGTCTGACGCTATGCCTCCAGTGTTTGGGGTCAAATTGCCTCCCGCTGAAAACAGGTCAATGGCAGTACGTTCAGTCCACAGCGAGAACCAACTGGTGCCAATACCGTGCTCCAAGTTCCCTTGTTCCTTGGAGCCACGTGTGAATGGCGAACTGTTGAGCAGTTCCACTCGCCCTGGATCCACCACATCCTGCAAAACAACATCGCCCAGTGTCGCCAGGCTAAATGTGGCATCGCCCGGCACCAGTGTCATGCCGCCCACTGCCCGGCCACGGGTGGCCTGCAATGCATCGAATGCCCGGGTTTCGCCAGCACCGTGATCTTCCTTGACGCTACCATAGTGCAGGTCAATCTGGCCCAGGGCACCGCCAAGCAACTGCGCATTACCACGTAAATTCACCAGCATGCCGTTCTGCCCGCCGACCAAAAGGTCACTGGCCGGGTTCACGGCACCACCGATACGCACGCGCAAATCGCCACCGCCCGTCAACTGCAGACTGCCATCGCTCGCCACTCGGCCAGTACTGCCAACGGCCAGCACCAGGCCTTGACTGCGCGGGTTGGCGGAGGAACGCATGGCATTACCGGCCATGCGCTGAAGTAACCCTGCGTCACCCGCGACCTGTATGTCCAGATCACCACCGCCCAACGTGCCGAAACCGGTAAAGCCGACCAACTGATCCGCACTGGCAGCCTTACTCGCCAGGTCATTGTCGGCCGTGTAGCTACCGAAGTTGATCCACCAGGCCGTCGGTTGGGGTTGGCCGCCGACATTCACATCCGCACTGCCCTGGCGCCACAGCCAATTACCCACACTCGCCGAATCTGTGCCGGCATCCAAAGGGTTAGGCCGAAAAAAGCCGCTATTGAGTGGAGCAACGATGTTCCCCGTCAGGTTGCCACCTACGTTCATCGTCAGGTTGCCGCCTGCCTCCGGGTACCAGGCACGGTACAGGCTGCCAGTGTCACCGTTGACGAACTGTTCGAAGTAGCTGCCAGGGTCATTGAGTACGGTCTTGCCACGCCCCAGAGCCTTGGGCTGGTTATAAGGGTCGCCCTTGTAAGTGGACGTGGAGGACGTGCCCGCCGTATAGACCCCGTACAGCGAATCCATGCTCAGGTTACTGGCACTGAGCAGCTCAAGGTCACCGGTGCCGGTGCGGATCACACTGAAACGCGTGCTTGATGGCACTGCTGCATACTTCGTGACGCTCAGGGAAAGACAGTAACTGGGCAACTGGGCGCACAAATCCTCGACCGAATGCATCGTTGGATTGTTGAACTCCTTGACAATCGCGTCAGTGATCACCGTCCCCTCTTCGACGCCCAAGTCGTCCACCGCGACTTGGGTCCATACATATTGAGCCTTGATAGCGCAGTACTCCGCAGAACTGAGACAGAAGTCGGCAACCGTGCCTAGGCTTAAGTCGTCAAACAGCTTCTGGTCAATCGGCTCACCCTCTTTGATATCGAGCCCCTCCCCATCCGGCCCGAGGTCCAGGATCGCCTGCGCAGTCCACGTTTGAACACCTTCTGGAGGCAGTTGCTTGGCAAACATGCCGTAGTGACTGTCCGCCAGATGCAAGTCACCGCTGCGCGGATGCGCTTGCAGGATGCGGCTGTCCGCCGCCTCGGTGTCAGCCCCTGCCACAAGGCGCAGCGACCATGATTGCGAACCTTCAGCCAGCATCGGCGAAATGGCCCAGAGCCGATTCGGCTTCCCAGCCACTTGCGCACGCAACTGCACCGAGTCCGCACCGGCCAGCAACTTGATATTGGTCCCCGAAGGAATGAGTGCGCCCCGTGGCAGCGGTATATTGCCGTTGAGGGTGACGATATTGTCAGTGGCCCTCGTGGCGGCATCTACGGAGGGCAGCGGCACACCTTTGGGCCAGGTCATGGCCCCAAATTTAGTACCTTGAGCCAGCAGGCTGCCAGCTTCCAACTGCGAACCGGCCACCAGTGTGTGCGCCTGGCTCAACAACGTACCTGCCGCCAACAGCACATTGCCGGAAGCATCCAGCACCGACGCAGCCAATACAGTGCCAGACGGCAGCACCAGGTCTTGGGTCAGGGTCGCGCGCACCGGCAAGCGGGTACCGGCAGCCATGGTCATGCCCTTGATCGGCAGGTCGTAATTGAGCACCGTGCCCGCCGGGAACGCAGTGCCGTCCGCCAGGGTTACGCCATGACCCGGCACCACAATATCGCCTCCGGTAAAGTCGATACCCGGCAACAGCACCCAGCCTTTGTCATCAACGGTCTCGGGCGGTGGCGCGAAGCCATCGTTGATACTGCCGTAGATATTCAGGTCGCCACTGGCGCGCAAGGTCAAGCTGCCCGACTCACCGGAACCGTAAACATCGTCTGTCTTCTTGATGTGTGGGTTGAGGCTGGCATACCGGAAGCCAGAGAGATCGAGATCGCCCTGCACCACCAGATCACCGTCCGGCGTTTTGCTAACGATTTCCACCCCTGGCCGCAAGTGGAAGGCATCGGCGTAGGTCGCGTTATTCAGACCGGCGAGTTTGTTTTGCCGCAGATTATTGTTGAGCAGTGCAGCGTCGATAAACTTGACGCTCAAATCATGCTTTTTCTCCAGGTAGTTCTGATCGATCACCTGATATGGCCGACCGCTGGCGGTAGAGTCGGTTTTCACCTCGGCATCGTCATAGCTGATCATGCCGTTGAGGGTGATCGAGCGGGCGCCCTGGATATTTAGTTGGCCATGTGCGTCGATGGCGATGTCATTGCTGGTGCCATCGAGGTTGATCAGCCGTGGCGCATTCAGCTCCAGGGTGCCGCGATTGCGACCGTCGTTACCCTTCACAACGTCGGTGCCGTGGCGCAGGTCGATGCGTACACCGTCGGCCAAGGTCAACAGGCCGGTGCCGGAGCCGAGGATTACCATCGCCCGGTTGGGTGAGTCGATGATTTTGCCGTAGCTGTCCACCCGCAACTTGCTGCCATGGGCGTCCAGTACCGCACTGCCATCCAGGGTAAGGCCATGTTTGCCCGCCAGGTTGATGCTGCCAACGCGCTCACCACTCGCGTCCACCCTGCCTGTAACCAACAGGCTGCCGTTGTCCACGGACACGTTGATGGTGCCGGCCTTGAGGCCGTTGCCAATGGTCAAGTCGCCCTGTTTGAGCTGGAAGCTGCGCGAGCCAAACACCTGGCCCCCGTTCAGGCGCTGGTTAAGGTCGGCGAACTGTTGGTCCAGGTTGGCGCTGCTGCCCAGGCGTTGGGCCTGGATTTCCACGGTACCGGCCTGATAAGGCATCAAGGTGCCGCCGGCATCGTAATAGCCGCTGCTGCCGCCAAGGATCTTGCCTTGCAGGTCGACAATCCCCCCCGCCGCATCTACCGCCATAGCCCGCAGCTTGCCGGCCCGATTGTGTGTGGCCGACAGGTCGATGGTTGACCCCACCGCCTGGAGGATATTGTTGGTGCGACTGTCCAGCAGCACATCGCCGCCCCAGCTGTATTGGGTGACGTCGTTGAACGCGATGGCGCGACCGGCGACGTCGATCAAGGCGTCGCCAGTAAGGATCACGTCGCCACGGGCGCCCAGGCTGACCTTGCCGCTAGGCAGCACCACCGCAGTGGCCAGGCGAATGCTGTCACCTTGCAAGGACAGTTCGGCGCCCAGGCCGTTAACCGTGCCACGCACACCAGCCGAGGCTGCCACGTCAATCGCACCGCCCGCCGTGATGCGGTTCGCCGAGCCGGCTTCACCGGTCATCAGCGGGGTGAGGATATTGAGGTTGCCACCGATGTACTGGAAGCCCTTGACCGGGTCATACCCAGACTGGCGCTGGTACACCGATAGGCTGCCCTTGTGGTTCGCAGTGATGCGTTCACTGGCGTTGAGGTTGATGTTGGCAAAGCCCAGGGCCAGGCGGTCGAAGGTCTTGGTGGTGCTCTTCTGAGAGAAGGCACCATAGCCAAACTCAATACGCTCGGCGTTGATATCCAGACGCCCTCTACCGATACCGGCACCGCCGGCGATGACCGCTCCGGGTGCTCCCTCGGAGCCCTGCCAGATCAAATGGGCGGTGTGGATAGTGGCCACATCGTTGGCATCACCGGAACCGTAAATCGCCGGGGTGGACAACAGGAAATTGTCCAGGCGCGACTTGCCAGTCTGAGGGTCGTAAGTGTCGAGAGTCGTGGTGCCGTAGAAGTTGAAGGCCTTGCTGGCCGACAGTTGCAGGGTTTCCAGGGTCGGCGCACCGAACTGGGTATCGCCACGCAACAAGCGATCGAGCACCTGCTGGTTGAGGGTCAGGCCGGCCGGCAACACGTTGCGTGCTGCGGCATCGGCCAGGCCCGCGGTGCTGCCGACGTTGATATTGCTCAAGGCCAGCGCCAGGTGACGAGTGCCGTAGCGCACCTGGTCGCCCAGCTCCAAGGCTGTGTCGGTTGCCGCGACGATGCTGCCCTGCGAATAGAGCGAGGTTTGCCCCGAGCAACTGCCAGTGGCACAGACACCAATCTGAATACCGCCGGTCTTGATATCCCCCGCATTAACGTAGGGCAGCACATTGAGCAGGCCGTTGGACACCGCCAGCATGTTGGGCACGCCTTTGTAGACAAAACCATCACGGGCATCATAGGACGCCGCCCCCTGCCCGATGGTATTGATTGACGCGCCCTGCTCGATCACGATATCGCCGCTACCGGCTACCAAAATCACCTCCGGCGCCGCCAGGGTCACACCGGCTCGCAACAGGATCGAACCACCCGGGGCGTTTTCCCCCCGTGCAAATTCGATGGTGTTGCCACCCTGGCCATAAAGCACCATCGATAGGCCACCCACCAGCAGGCGCTTGGCCCCCAGGGCGTTGAGGCTTTGGGCATCCACGGTCAAGCCGGTGAACCCTGGATCAAACGGTTTGCTGGCATCGACGATCTGCATATCGCCAAGTGACCGGTTGATCAGCGCCACCGTACCGCCGAAGCCTCCTGGCGCTGCATCAAAGCGGCCAATGCCCTTGAACGAAAACGTATCGCTGCCGCCCCCGACATTCATCGCCAGCTTGAGGGTCTTGGCATCCATCGGCAGCAAAGGTCGTGGCACACCGAGCTTGGCGGCATCGGCGATGGCGAATTGGGTGTAACCGGTTTCGTTGTACTGGGAATAACGTCGCAAGGTGTCGGCCGACGTCAGGATCACTTGGCTGACCAGGTCGTTCTGGATACCGGTGTTAATAATCGACAAACGCCCTACCGTGGACCATGAGCCGTTGCGCATTGGCGTGGCACCAGCGTCACTGCCCAGCCCGGCCAAGCCATTGATCTCAACCCGGAACGCCCCCGGCATCAGCGCATAAGTGGATGGCATCAAGGTGTAAGTACCGGCCGGCAGCCCCGAAACCCCGGCACCGATGGTGATCTGCTGACCGACCAGTGGCGCCACCGCACCGCCCTCGGCGGCCACCGGCGCATACCCCGGCTGAGCGCCAGGCACGATGGCGTACACCGGGTTGGTGTTCAGCCCCGGCAGCGCAAACCCGCCATTGGCCCCGAACTGCACCAGCGGGTTGTAGCGCGCATCGGTGGAACCGCCGCGCCCGGAAATAAACCCGGCCCCTAACAGTTCACCACCGCCGGAAAGGTCCAGGACAGCCTCGGGCAATACCACCACGGACTTGCCGCCCAGGATCACCCCGACCGTCAGGTCGCCGCTGCCAATCACCACCCCACCCTGCCCCACGAAATTCACAGTCTTGCCGTTGTAGCGATAGGTCTGGCCATCCACCGTACCGCCATACGGCAATACCAGGCCCCGGCCACTGACCGAGGTCAGACTGCCGGGTAACAGCTCGACCCTGGTACTGCCCAGGTTGCCGAGTTCGATCACCCCCAAGGGCGCACGCAGCACGCCGCCTTGTTTGATAGTAGCGGCGCCCAGTTGCAGGCGCCCGAACACCGAGTACGGCGCGACACCTGTATCGCTGCCAACTTTCTCGATGGTCAGGGTGCGCGTTGGGTCGAACTCCTTTTTCTGGTTATTGCCGCCCAGAGAGCCTACCAATACCTGAGCGCTGATCCCGCTGCCAGGGTAGATTCGGGCCGCGCGCAAGGTCAGGTCGCCCGCCGATTCCAGTATCGTGCTGAAGCCTTCTGTCACCGCGCCATCACGACCAGCGAGGAACCGCAGATCACCACGGCTGTTGAGGTGTACCTGATCAAAACCCGAATTGAGTGCGAAAAACACCTCACCACGAATATCCAGCAAGTCGCTGTCGAGCGTGAACAGGCCTTGGCCTGGTATCGCGGGCTTCTGCGCTGATGACGGCGAAATCAGGAAGTTTTCGTTTCTGAGCGGCGAGAGTATTCCGCTGAGCACTACATGGGGCGCATTAAGGCTAACCTGCGAGGTGTTCGAAGCTCCTAGGGCCAAGCCCATACCACCGGAATACAGTTCCAGGCTTTGTCCCATGTTCAGTGATACATCACCGGCAAATGACAGTGTTCGGCTCAACAAGGCGAGACTGTCGAAACCACCGGCTATCACTTGATCTGCCCCGAGCCGCCCATGACCATAAATCAGCGAGTCGGCAGCTGACTCGGCAGTATCGGGTAAGATATTGGCCCGGTGGACCTGGCTGAGAATCATCTCGCGGGGGGCCAGAACCCGATCGTTGGCATAGGCTCTTTGGTAATACACAGACTCCAGCGCCAGCGCCAGGCGCCCACCCGCGGCTCCCTTGCCACCGGCCTTGGCCACAATGCTGCCGTCCAGGTACAGGCCATTGTTGGAAGCAAAGGCAATACTGCCGCCATTGCTCGCCACCAGCGTGCGTCCCTGCCCCGGAATATCCAACAGCGCCTGAGTGCCAGAAGCATCCAGCCGCGCGCCTTCGCGTACCACTACAAACAAGTCGCTGGCCTTGGCGATGCCGGTGGCCGGGTTGATATCACCGCCGATGGTGATCTGGCCGCCGTTGCGCACTTGGCCGTAAAGCCCGCCGCGATTGTTCACCGCGGTTACGGAGCGGGCTGCCACATCAATCAATGCCTGCTCGCCAATCCAAATCGAGCGACCGTGGCCGATGGCATCGACCTTTTCGGAGTCAGTCGTACTTATGCCCGCGACGCTGACGCTACCACCCCAGGCGTTAAGCGTGCCATTGACGGTCAGTTGGCCGATACTGCGCAGGTTGATGGCCTGGCCAGGATCGACACTAATCACTGCGCCCTGACCCACTGTCAGGGCGGTGGTCGCCATCTGCGCGGCCGTGGAGTCCTGATACCCGGCGGCCAGGTTCAGGCTGGCACCACGGCGTTGGGTCAGCACACCCTTGGTCGCATCTTCCTGATACAGCTGCGGGGTCCAGCGTTCCAGGGTCGTGGCAGGGTCGCTACCGCTCGGCGTAGTCGCCGCCTGTTCCCCTAAACGGTAGACCGGCATGCTGACGTCGACCTTGGTCCCATCGGCGACGATCAGACCTTCATTGCCGGTGATGTCATAGGCCGAGAAACCCTTGTTGAAGAAGTCACCGGCCAGTTGCAAGGTACCGGCCTGCGGCACGCTGGCGTTATTACCAACCAGCATCTTTTGGGCTTGCAGGGCCAGAGTGCCACCGCCACTGACGCCATAGCCGCGAATATCACCGCCCAACTCCAGTGCACCAAAGGCGCCCAGGGTCACGCTGCCGCCCTTGCCGCCGCTGACCGTGCCGTCCAGGCCGATGGTTGCGCCGGAGGACACACTCACCAGGCTACCGGCCGCCAGTTTCACGTCACCGGTACTGCGCAGCGACACGTTGCCGCCGTTTATATAGGCCACACCGTCGGTGATCGAAGGGTCCAGCGCCAGGTTGTTCCAGCGCCCAGAGGCATCCAGCTTGACCCCATCGGCGACACTGACTCCCGCCAAGCCCGGCAGGATCACATCGGTGACAACGTTGTTGCCATTGAGATAAATCTGACTGAGCACGTTCCCGGCATTGATACTGCCACCGTGGGCAGTCAGGTTGGCGTTGACCTTGACCCCGGGTGCATACAGGGTGATATCGCCACCGTCCGCCACCTTGAGCGCACCGTTGACCTCAATCTGCTGCTTGGCCCCCACCTTGATGGCGCCCAACTGGTAGCCGTTGAGCTGGTCACTGTCGAGCACCAGCTTGCCCTGACGCTCGGCCGGTAGCGCAGTGCTCAGATCCAGGCCATCGGCAATTTTTTGCGAGTTGCCCTCGATCAGCACCTGGTTCGTGGTCGGGGTCAAGGCGTAACGCAAGGTGCCGGTGCTTTTATTGAAGATCGGCATGTACTGGCCAATGATCAGCTGCGCACGCTGGGCCATTGCCTTCTGCGACTGCTGATAACCATCGAGGTTGATATTGGGCGCCAGGGTCTGGCGATCACCCTGGAACACGTCGCTGATCAACTGCCCTTCCAGCACCGCATTGGTCGTGCCCACCACCAGCTTGCCAGCATCGCGGCCCACGGTATAACCGGCCTCATAGCGGCGTTGCGAGGCGATCAGCGGATTGTAATAAAGATCGGTGCGGCCCCAACGTGTACTGCTGTCTTCAAAGCCCTTGTAGAACCCGGTGTACAGAATGTCCCCCGGTGCTTTCGACAGTTCATAGAGCCGACCATCAGGGCCCTTGAGCCAGGTTTGCTGGATATAACCGGCCTGCACATCGACGGTACCTCCCGACAGATTGATCTGGGCGCCCTGCTGGGTCACCACGTCCTTGCCGGTAAAGGTCACGGTGCCGCCCTGGGCCATCCACTCGCCCACCGAGTGGCCTTGAGTGCCGAGGTAGCCGCCCACTTCCAACAGACCGCCTGCAGTGTACCAACGATCCGTGGCATAGCCGTTGGTGCCCGCGGGGACGAACACCAGCTCCCGCAAGTCGACCCACACATCATTGTTGATCAACTTGCCACTTTCCCGGTTGACCGGCGCGTCGCGCTGCTCGTTGCCCTGGACGTTGATCTTGATGTTGTTGGATTGCATCGACACCTTGACGCCGATAGCACCAGACACATCGATCATCGAGCCATCGCGCACCAGGCTGCGCTGGCTGGCGCTGACTACCACCTGACCGCCGGTGGCCAGGGTAATCGAGCCTTTCTGGAAGTCCACGGTGCTGGCGCTGACGATCTCGATCCGCGACTGGTCGGTGCGATCGGCGACGCTGCTCAGATTATTGAACTGCCCGGTGATCAGGTTGGCCGCATGGCCGTCGAGCTTGATCAGGCCGTTGTCCTTCTGGCTGTTGAGGGCGGTGCTGCCACTGCTGTCCAGCAGAATCGCGCTGGTGCTGCCCTGGCCCAGGGTCACGCTACCGGTGCTGTCGCTGGCCGAGTTGAGCAGATGGATGGTGCCGCGAGTGTCCACCGAGGTACTGGCCAGGACCACGCCGTTCTGCTCTACCTGGTGCCCGGTGAGGGTGATATCGCCGGTGGAGGCCATGATCAAGCCGCTGTTGCTGACCTTGCCCGAAGTACTGCCGGCCTTGAGGCTGGTGGCCACTTCATTGCCACGGGTGGTGGAACGGTCATTGCCCGCCGTGCCGACACCGCGCCGGATATAAAAACTGTCGCCCGCCGCCAGGGTGGTCTGGCCCTTGGCCGTGATGATGGTGCCGGCGTTTTCCACTTCCGAGCCCAGCAGCAAGGCGTAGCCGCCGGAGTCAGTGGACGTGGCCGGGGCATGAGTTTGGATCAACGCCCCGCGCTGCACCTCGACCTTGCCCGCCGCATCGGTAAAGGTTGGCTGGGTGCCATTGGCATCGACATAAATTCCGCGCAAGGTG
Organism: Pseudomonas sp. ANT_H4; assembly: GCF_008369295.1. Lineage (GTDB taxonomy): Bacteria > Pseudomonadota > Gammaproteobacteria > Pseudomonadales > Pseudomonadaceae > Aquipseudomonas. The sequence continues at coordinate 24,248 of NZ_VOBG01000035.1, forward strand.
AACTGGTCATCGGTGATGGTGGCCGCAGCCGCCACCAGGTTGCGTACGTTGACCTGGCTGCTGCCGCTGAAGACCACACCGTTACGGTTCATGATCATCACCGTGCCGGCACCCTTGATCTGGCCCTGGATCTCACTGGGGCGAGCGTTAGGGTCATTGACCCGGTTGAGCAGCGCCCAGTTGGACTGCTGCTGGAAATCGACGGTGGTGTTGCGCCCGACGTTGAAGGTCTCCCAGTTGAGGATCGCCTTGTCAGCGGTCTGCTCGATGGTCACCGTGGTCTTGCCACCGGCCTGGCTCTGGGTCGGGCCCTTGGCATTGGTCCAGCCCTGGGTCAGGCTGTTATCAACCTGGAGCCCGCCCTTGCCGAGGCCATCGGGGATGGTCGAGATGTGCCCCAACGCTGCCTGCCGCCCCGCTGCCTGGGCTGCCTGTTGCGCGGCAATCGCCGCGACGCTGGTGTTGAGGGTGCTCAGGGAGCGCTGCAACTGCTGGTTGACGCGGGCCTGCTGGGACAACGGCGGCGGCATCCCCGGCACCTGCGCCCCGGGACGCGCCGCCGTCGCCGCCTGGGACGCGCCCTTGTCGGCGAACCAGCCGGAACTGAAGGCCGTGGCACCGTGGGCACTGCCCGCCACCAGCAGCAAGGCAATGGCATGGGCCAGGGGCTTGAGGCGCAGGATCGTCTGACCGTTGCCAGGGCCTTGGGCATTCACGTTAACCGGTGGTTTGCAGCGGACCATCTGGAATCATCCTTCTTTGTTATTGCTCATGGGCGACTGGCGACGCGCGTCACGTATGGGAGTTAGGCGGTTGGCGAGGGGCGGGACTGAACATCTGTCATCGAAAATTCATATAAGGCTGATACTTGACGCAGGGTTTGACGGATGTCCGTCAACCGACTGTGGGTGCCCAAGATCTTTGAAGGCAAAACCTGGCTACGAAAAATAAAGAGGCACCTGCAAAAAAATCAGCAACGGCACAGGCCGTTGCTGATTGGGTGTCGCGGGTCGGTGAAAGCGTGGGTTACAGCGGACGACCGATGGCGTTGCAGGTGTTGGATTTGCCAATACTCAGGTCGCTGGCAGCAGTGATGAAAGTTTCACGAACTGCATCTTTCCAAGCCTTCGGCAGTGGCACGAAGCGGTTGTTGTTGATGGCGGTGTCGTTGTTGACCGCGTTGCCGTAGTGACGGGTGAAGAACGCGCGCACTTGCGAGGTCTGAGTGGCGTCGGCGTAGCACTGGCTGAACACCAGGTTGGTGAAGCCAAGGATCGGATAGCCGCTGTCTGGATAGGCCACTACGCTTGGATCAGTAGTGCTGGTGGTAGCAGCGAACACCGGTACCCAGGCGTTCGGGTTGGCGCGGTTGATTACGGCAGGTACTGCTACTACAGAGATAGCGGTAGAAACGTTACCTGGAGCAGGCGAAACACCGGCAACGGTAGCGACTTTGGTAGCGTCATCAAGGCCAGCCAAGGTAGGCGCAGCGTAATCCGGGCTCATGTAAGTGATTCGGCCTTCGGCGAAGTTCAGCGTGCTCATCACACCTTCGCTGGTGTCTTTATAGGTTTCTGGCGGGGTGGTAGTGCTGCCCGGAATCGGCTGTTGCAGGGGGTTGAGGGCAGTCGTCGGCAGACCGCCGGAGAAGCTACTGCCGAACGCCTGAGTCACGGCGAAGGTGCCGCCTTCCAGGGATGGTTTGCACTTGGCGTTAAGGAAGCGAGTGAACAGTTCAGTGGTACCGCTGTTCTCTTTGCGATAAACCAGGGTGATTGGGCCGGTACGACCGGCGCCGCTGATCTGGCTCCAGTCGGTCCGACGCCCCGAGAACACACCGCACAGATCGTCAACGCTGAGGTTGACCGCATTGGCACCAGCCTTGTTGAAGGCAATGGCAACCGAAGTAGCCACCGAGGGCACCTGAATCAGCGGGCCCCAGGTAGGTTGCTTGTTAGTGCCATAGGTGGTCAGTTCAGCAGTTGTCAGCTTGGAATCGCTACCCGCCCAGTGCACGTTTTTGTTGGTAACACCGGCTACGAACTTGCGGTAGTCGTTGGTCAGGAACGCTGCCTTGCCGTTGCCGCTGCCCACACCGATGTAGGGGGCGAAACCGGCAGTCAGTACACCAGAAGTCTGGTACAGCGGTTGTGGCAAGGTAGCGCCGCCGCCGTTGATGTCAGCCAGTGCAGCCTGGGCCGAGCAGAGGGCCGCGAGGGTCATGGATACCGCGAGAACGTTGCGCTTAAACATGAAGAAGCTCCTTTCATCGTGTTTGTACGTTGGGTAGTGGGTTCTTGCATGACGCCATGGCGCTCGGGTTTCAAGCCTTGATTCAGAGGGCTCTAGGGGTGAGGCCATAGCGAAGAAGTTCGCAGTTTCCGATGACAGATGTAGGAAAAAACCTCGGGAGGAAAGGCTTGATTTTTAAAAAGATTCTCGGGTGTTTTGGCAACAAAACCGGGCTGTTTCAACCCAGGTGACAGCGAGGTTTCAAGAGGTTTTTTCGGCCCTGGGCTGGAGGCAGCGCGGGCCGTGTCGAGGGGTAGGCAGATGACAGAATGAGGAACCCGAGGTTGGGGACTCGGTATCGATGGATTGAGGGTGGTAGTGCGGCCGACGCAGCCTCGCTGGGGCTCGACAACGGCTATGTGACCAATTGGTTGATCTCGATGATGGGCAATAGCACCGCCATGACGATCACCAGCACCACCGCCCCCATCACCACGATCATCAGCGGTTCAAGCAAGGCCGTCATGCCCATGGCCCGCCGTTCAATATCCCGTGACAGGGTTTGCGCGGCACGCTCCAGCATCGGCGGCAAGGACCCGGTTTTCTCACCGCTGGCAATCAAGTGGATCAGTACCGGCGGGAACACCTTCTCCACCGCCAGCGCAGTGGCCAGGTTGACGCCTTCGCGAACCTTGGCGGTGGCGTCTGTGACGCACAGGCTCAAACGGTCGTTGGACAGGGTCTGGCGCGCCGCTTCCAACGCCCGCAACAGCGGCACACCGGCGCCACCGAGGATCGCCAGTGTCGAGGCAAACCGTGCGGTGTTGAGCCCCAGCACAAAGCGCCCGATCAGCGGCAGGCGCAGGACGCGACTGTGCCAGTTCAAGCGCGCCACTGGGTTACGCAAGTACAGGCGCCAGCTCCAGAAACCGCCCACCAGACCGACAAAACACAGCCAGCCCCAGGCGCGAATAAAGTCACTGGCATTGAGCATCGCCAGGGTCAGCCCCGGCAGGTCCTGGCGCGCCTGGGAAAACGCGCTGACCACCTGCGGCACCACATAACTGAGCAGGAAAATCACGATGCCGATGGACACCAGCCCCACCACGCCGGGATAGATAAATGCAGTGAGAATCTTGCCCCGCAGGTTGTTGCGCTCTTCGATGTAGTCGGCCAGGCGCTCCATGACCTGGGCCAGGTCGCCAGACTCCTCCCCTGCCGCGATCAGCGCACGGTAGATCGACGGAAAGTCCCGGGGCCGCGCCGCCAGCGCATCGGCCAGACGCATACCACTGCGCACATCGGCGCGCACTGCGCTGAGGGTCTGGGCGATGTGCTTGCGCTCGGCCTGCTCCACCGTCGCACTGAGGGCCGCTTCCAACGGCAGGCTCGCACCGAGCAAGCTGGCCAACTGCCGAGTGGCCCAGGCCAGGTCGTTATCCGAGAGCTTGGCGGTGAACAGACTGCTGCCGGCGGCGGCACTCTGGTTGCCCTCGATCTGCACCAGCAAGGCGGTCAGGCCACGGCTGCGCAGGTTGGCAAAGGCCGCGCTCTGGCTGTCGGCTTCCAGGTGCCCAGACTCCAGCTTGCCGGTGGCGTCGGCGGCTTCGTATCGGTATCGGTTCATCAGGCGTCCCGGGTTACACGCAGGATTTCTTCGGCCGCAGTGGCGCCGCTGCGCACCCAGCGCTCGCCGTCTTCGCGCATGCTCAACATCCCGGCGCGGCGTGCGGCGGCGCGCAGTTCCTGCTCGCCAGCGCCTTGGTGGATCAGGCCGCGCAGGTCGTCGTCGATGCAGAATAATTCATGGATACCGGTACGGCCGCTATAGCCCATCTGGTTGCAGTGAGCACAACCCACCGGGCGCCATGTGCCGGGTGCCGACGGGTCTTCTTGCTTGCAGTGCGGGCACAGGCGCCGCACCAACCGCTGGGCCAATACGCCGAGCAAGGATGAAGCCAGCAGGAACGGTTCAACACCCATGTCGATCAAGCGATTCACCGCTGACACCGCATCGTTGGTGTGCAGGGTCGCGAGCACCAGGTGCCCGGTCAGCGAAGCCTGCACAGCGATTTGTGCAGTCTCCAGATCGCGGATCTCGCCAATCATGATGATGTCCGGGTCCTGGCGCAGAATCGCCCGCAGGGCCAGGGCGAAGGTCATGTCGATCTTGGCATTGACCTGGATCTGGCTGATGCCCGGCAGGTCGTATTCCACCGGGTCTTCGACGGTGAGGATATTGCTGGTGCTGGCGTCCAGCCGCGCCAGGGCCGCATAGAGGCTGGTGGTTTTGCCGCTGCCGGTGGGCCCGGTGACCAGCACGATACCGTGGGGCTGGCGGATCAGCGTGTCGAGGCGGGCCAGCAATTGCGGGGCCATGCCGAGGGTTTCCAGCTGCAGGCGCCCGGCCTGTTTGTCCAGCAAGCGCATCACCACCCGCTCACCGTGGCCGGTGGGTACGGTGGACACGCGAATATCAATGGGCCGCCCGGCAACGCGCAGGGCGATGCGGCCGTCCTGGGGCAAGCGTTTTTCAGCAATGTCGAGTTGGGCCATGATCTTGATACGCGACACCAGCGCGCCGTGCAGCGCCTTACGTGGCGACACCACATCACGCAGGGAGCCGTCGACGCGGTAACGCACCACGGAATGGCTTTCGTAGGGTTCGATGTGGATATCGCTGGCTTCGTCGCGAGCGGCCTGGGTCAGCAAGGCGTTGATCATACGAATCACCGGGGCGCCGTCCTGGGTGTCGAGCAGGTCGGTGATTTCAGGGATGTCTTGCATGAGGCGGTCGAGGTCGACTTCGTTTTCGGCGGCGCCGACCACGGCCGCGGCGCTGCCGGTGTCGGCGTAGGCGCTGGCCAGGAGGCCGTCGAGTTGGTCGTCGCGGACCTGCTCCAGGCGGGTTTGGCCAAACTGGCGGTGGACTTCGCTAATGGACCAGCCGGGGGTTGAGGGGCAGATGGTCAGGGTGGGGCCTTCTTCACCTGGGTGGAGGAGGATGCGTTGGGATTTGGCCCAGACGTAGGGGAGCAGGCTCATGGCCGCGCGCCCCCCTGAACCGGCACCGCCCGAATCACCGCCCGAGGCCCCTGCCCCACCTCAGGAATCGCCTTGTGCACCGAAGGCAACTGCGGCGCCTGCACATCCGGCATCGCCCAACTACGCTCCGGCTGCAACCCACCCTGAGCCCTGCGCATAAACTCATAGCGATTGAGCGTAATACTGCGCCCCGCCCCACTGTCGCGAATAATGTAAGGCCGCAAAAACACCATCAAATTGGTCTTCGTCACACTGCGTTTCTCATTACGAAACAACGCCCCCAACCCCGGAATATCCGACAACCAAGGCACCGCATCATTACTCTGGCTATAGCCATCCTGCAGCAACCCACCCAGCACCATGATCTGCCCATCATCGAGCAAAATACTGGTATCAATCGCCCGCTTGTTGGTCACCGTCCCCGCCGCCACCGAAGCCCGCGCATCCACGCTGCTGACCTCCTGGTAAATATCCAGTTTCACCGTGCCACCCTCGGAAATCTGCGGCCGCACATTGAGCTTGAGCCCCACCTCTTCGCGCTGCACCGTCTGGAACGGATTGTTGCTGGTGCCACCGCCCCCCGTCACATAACTGCCCGTGACAAATGGAATCGTCTGCCCGACAAAAATGCTCGCCGCCTCGTTATCCAGGGTCAACAGATTGGGCGTCGACAACACGTTGGTGCCGCCCTTGCTCTTCAGCGCCCTGGCCAACACCTTGAGATCCAGCACCTTGCCGATCCCCGGAATATCCACCGTGCCGTCCACCAGGCCGATGTTCAAACCCTTGGGCAATACGTCGATGCTGGTCTTGCTGGCGGGCGTACCGTTAAGCCCGCTACCGCCGAGGTTGACCCCGCCAAAACCACCCTTGCCTCCCAGATTCCCGGCCTGCCACTGCACGCCGAACTCACTGGCATCGTCCTCGCTGACTTCGACGATCAGGCTTTCAATCACCACCTGGGCGCGGCGCTGATCAAGCATGTCGATGACTTCCCGCAGGTTGCGGTACAGCGGCTCGGGCGCCGAGATCAGCAAGGTGTTGGTGGTGGCGTCCGCCTGGATCGTCACGCCACCAGCGCTGAAGGCAGTGTTCTGATCGCTGGGCGAATAGCTGGCGCCGCTGGTGGAACCGGCATCCTGGCCGTAACCGGCATTGGCGGATTGAACGCCACTGCCGGTGGGCGTGCCGCTGCTGTTCTGGGTACTGCCCTGGCCGTTCTGGCCCGAGCCGCCCATGGTGCTCAACTTGGAACGGGCGTTATCGCTGGTGCCGCTATCACTCTCACCGGTGAGCAAACCTCGCAGGGACTGCGCCAACTTTCCCGCCTGGGCGTTGCGCAGGTACACCACGTGCATGTTGCTGGGGTTGCTCTGGGCGTTGTCCAGTTTGTAGATCAGGTTGCGCGCCAGTTCGGTACGCTCGGGGCTACCGGCGCGGATGATGATCGAGTTGGAGCGCGGGTCGCCGATTACGTTGATCTTCTGGGTCTGGTCGCTGCCCTGGGTTTCCAAAAGCTGCGAGACCATCGCCGCAATGTCCACAGCAATGCCGTTTTGCACCGCCACCACATCAGTGTCGATGGCGCTCGGGGTGTCGATGCCATCGATGATCTGCGCCACCCGCGCCAGGTTTTCTGCGTAGTCGGTGATGACGATGCTGTTGTTGCCGGGGTAGGCGTTGATCGGGTTGTTGGGTGAAACGATCGGCCGCAGCACCGGAATCAGGTTCACCGCGTTTTCGTATTGCAGGCGAAAGGTGCGCGTCTGCATGCCGTTGCCGCCGGGGTTGCTGGCGTTGTAGATCGGCCCGCCCAACAGCTTGGCATCGGCTTCGGGTACCACCTGGGCGACGCCGCCGACGTCCACCACGCTGAAGCCCTGCATGCGCAATGCCGCCAGGAGCATGTCGTAGGCCTGGTGCGCCGGCACCTGGCCTTCGCTGACCAGGGTCAGGTTGCCCTTGACCCGAGGGTCCACCAGAAACTGCTGGCCAGTGGCACGGGACAAGGCACGCACCACGGCCTGGATATCGGCGTCGACAAAGTTCAGTTGCACCGGCTGATCGCCCAAGGGGTTGCGGCCTTTGGCAGGCGCGGCGGCATGGCCACGAGCACTGTTGGTCACCGGGTGTTGCACGCGGGGCCGCTGTGCCGGCTCGCGCTGGCGTTCCAACAGTACATCACCGCTGCGCCGGGTATCAGCCAGCGGCTGGCCGAGTTCGCTGTCCACCAGTAACGGCGGCGGTGTAGGCGACTGGGTGTTGCTGCACGCACTCAGCGCCAGCAACAACAAGGGCGCGACCTTGCGATAAGGCGCCGAATAGGGGACTGACCACTTCATGAAGCTTCCTTAGCGCCAAGCGCCTGATCCATGCGAACGGTCCCGGACAACGTGCCGGACGGGTTTTCGGTGGTGTCGCCTGCACGTTGCAAGCGCGCCTCGGACACTTCCAGGGAAAATGACCGGATACTGCCCAGCAACCAACCCACCACGGCATCCGCCGGGGCGTCTTGAAAGGTCAGGCGCCAACTGCCGGGGGCAGTGCTTTCCAATTGATAACGGCCCTGGAGCCCAGCGCTGTCGAGGACCTGGCGCAAGGCCAAATCCAGATCCTGCCCGGCGCCGGGCGCTGGGGCGAGGCCCTGCAACAGCACTTGCAAGGTTTCGGCCTGAGCTCGCAGCCTGGGGGTTTCGGCTTGCCAGTAATCAATCTTCTTCAGCGGCGGCTGAATCAATATCAGCCAGATCAACAGCCCCGAGAGCACCAGAACGGCCCCGCCGAGCAGGCGCTTTTCCCGCAGGGCCAGGCCGCTCCAGAACACTTCGCTATGGCTGCGCAGGTGCTGCCAGCGGGCGATCAGGGGATTACTCATCGTCGTCTCCCGTGCCGGTTTCGGTAGTGGTCGGCTCGGCGAGCGGACCCAAGGTCCAGCCATGGTCATCACGACTGGCAGTGAAACCAGCCTTGGCCAGCACCGCTTGCCAGTCACCTTCGGCGCCAGGGTTACGGCTATCGGCGAGCAGGTTCAGGTGCAGGCGGCCTTGCTCGAAGACCAGGGAATCGACGCTGGCAACCATAAACGGCATGCTGCTGCCGGCCAGTTGCAACAGGCTGTTAAAACGCTGGCCTGGGTCGCTGCCGCTCTGGCGGGCAGCCAATTGCTGGCGGGCCTGTTGCAACGGGTTGAGGATCACCGGCAGTTCGGGAAAAGCCTGGCGCACCTGCTGACTCATCCGCGCCTTGAGCTGTTGACCCCCATCCACTTGACGCGCCGCGTACAGGTTCAAGCCCAGGGTCCAGATCGCCACAGCCACCGCCGTAAAACCCAGCGCCCGGCCCCAGCCGGCCGTTCCGTTGGCCCGTTTGAGCCGACCGTGAAAGCCCCAGCTCGGGGTTGCGCCGCTCCAGCGTTGCGGGGCGTCTTCACTGATACGGCTCAGGTCGACGCCGCTGCCCAGCAGATCATCCAGCGCCTGCTGCCCGAGGGGATGCACCGCGCCCTGCTGCAGGCTGTGGCGCAACAGCAACTGGCCGTCGGCAAACGCCGCTGTCAGTTGCCCCGCAGCCGGTACCGGCAAGGCATAGGGCGCCGGGTACAAACCGCGTACTTTCAGTTGTACTTGGTTCATTACCTGGCTCAACTGCTCCAGGTGGGCCTTGGGCAACCAGCCCACCTGCACCAGGCCATTGCTCTCCCGTGGGCCGTGGGCGACGTATATCTGTTCCACCGGGCCGAGTATCAGCGCCTGGGCTGCGCAGGCCACCGCCGCCGCCACCTTGGTGGCTGGCAATTGCGGCAGCTCCAGGCTGGTCAGCAGGCTGTCCCGAGGATGCAGAAAACACTGGGCCGCCGCCGTTTTATGAGCCTGTCCCAGCTGAGCCAGGCTACTCTGGCCCTGGCGACTGACCTGCCCGGCGCGGTCGAGCCAGGCGAACTGCACCGGGCTCTCGGCGCTCAGTTGATCCAGTGGCGGCAAGGCAATACGCAGGCGGTTCATGCGCCCACCCGCGACCAGATTACCTGGGGCTGGCGGTCTTCAGGCCGGAACAGCAGCGCCTCCATCGTCACCCGACGCTGTCCGCGGCGGGCCTGGCCGTGCAGGCGAAACCACTCACTGGTAATCCCCACCTGCATCGTGTCCACCGCCACCTGTGGCATGCGCAAGCGGTTGACGAAATCACCGCGATTGATAAACCAGCGGCCGCCGTCACGCTCGGCCACCAGCGCCTGTGCCCGTGGCAAGCCAAGCCCCGGCACAACCGCACTGAGTACTTCGGCACTGGCGGTATTGCCGTTGACCCAAGTGTTGCCGGGCAGCACGCTGACATACACCGCCATACGCCCAAGCAGGCGCGGCTCAAGGCCCTCGATGCCCGCCAGATCGTCCAGGCTGCGCAACATCGCACGCTTGGCCGGCAGCAGGTCGTTCACTGCGCCAGGCGAGGTGTCACGGCCGCTGTTAAAACCCGTGCTCGGTGACGATGCCGCCAACCGTTGATCATAGGAAGCGATCACCCGCTGGCTGATGCGCCGGCTCACCGCGGGGTTGACGCCGATCAACTGGCACAGCCGCTCGAAGCTCTGCAGTTGCGCGGCATCCGGCTGCTGATGGGCCACCAGGTTGCGCAGGTTGAACTTGCCCTGTTCGTCTTCCAGTTGCCCCTCAAAGGCTCCCCCCAACGGCCGCGCCCAGGGCTGGTCGAGTCGAGTCAGCACATCTTTCTGACGCGCCTCCCATAGCAACTGGCGACTGACTTCCAGCCCGCCCTGTAACGCCCACTGACCCTGGATGCGCAGTTGCTCGGCTTCCAGGCTGCGGGTGAAGACAGTTTGTCGGGTCAGCATGGCGCCGGCGATCACCGCCACCACAGCGGCGATCAGCAAGGCGCTGATAATCGCCATGCCGCACTGCTTCGCCGCTGTGGGCGAATGCCTGTTCATGACGGGACTTATAGCTGCCAGGAGCCGATATCGGCATTGACGCCGTCGCCGTCCGGTTGCCCATCGGCGCCCAGGGAGAAAATATCGACCTCACCGTTGGCACCCGGATTGAGGTAGTTGTAAGGGTGACCCCACGGGTCGTTGGGCAAGCGCTCAAGATAGGCGCGCCAGTTGCTGTTTTTCGCGTCTGCCGGGCGCTCCACCAACACCTTCAGGCCCTGGGTCATGTTCGGATAGGTGCCGTGGTCCAGGCGATAGAGTTTGAGTGCCTGCATCAGCCCACCGATGTCCTGTTTAGCGGCCGTGGCTCGCGCCTGATCCGGGCGATCGAGCACCTTGGGCACTACCATCGCTGCCAGAATCCCGAGGATCACCACCACCACCATGATCTCGATCAGGGTGAAGCCACGCTGGCCGCGAGGGCCTGGCGATGCGGATTTGAAGTGCGCGATATCCATCTCGACATTCCTTGGCTTGAGTGCATTTCGGCCCGCAGTGTTGCAAGAACACATGTCAGTCGTATTGAAAATCCTCGGGAGCTTTGGTCGCTAATCGGTCAACTCCACGGGCTAGTCTGCGGGCCTGTTTCCAGGCATTGAGTACGCCATGCGCGGCCCTCGCAATGAGCAAGGTTTTACCCTGATTGAAGTGCTGGTGGCGCTGGCGATTATCGCCGTGGCCATGGCGGCTGCCGTGCGCGTGGCCGGGCTGATGACCCAGAGCAATGGCCTGCTGCGGGACAAATCCATGGCCTTACTGGCCGCCCAGAGTCGCCTGACCGAGTTGCGTCTGGAGGGTCGCTTGAGTCTGGGGCGCAAAACCTTTGAGTGCGACCAGGGCCGACTGAAACTGCGTTGCGAGCAAGTCATCAGCACAGGCCCCGATGGGCCGTTGTTCAAAGTCAGCGTGCAGGTGTTGGACGCCGCCCGTGAAGCGCCGCCCCTGGCCCGACTGGAGACTTTATTGGGGCGACCGCAACGACTCAAGAAGCCGGTTACTGTCGAGTGAGAATCGGCAAGGCCGGCGCGACGGGCAATTTGTCGAGGGCCACGCGAACCTTTTCACCGCCGCGTTCGATCACCACGCCATCGCCTTCGATGGCCGCAAGACGCACACCGGGGCTGAGGCGCTCGCCGAGCAGAAAGCTACGGGGCGGGCCGTCGTTGAGGCTGAGGATCGCCACCGCGCCACGGGCCACGGCCAGTACCCCAGAGACTTTGACCTGCAACTCTGCCGGGGTGTTGGAAAACCATTGCAGGGCCGGGTTGTCACTGTGGGCGGCGAGCAACTGGGGCGGGGCTTGCGGGGCGTGCGACTCGGCGGACGTCAGCAGCAACGGCGTCCAGGTGGCGATCCCGGCCAGCGCCGCCAGCAAGGCCAGTGCCTGGATACCGTGGGCGGGTGAAATGCGATCGGCAAATGCCATGGGCGGGACCTCCTGTTTGTCCGTCTCGACAGACTACAGGGCAATTCTCACGGTTTTATTTCACAGGATCGATTCGACACCAGGGAGCACACCCATGAAACAGCAGGGCTTCACCTTGATAGAACTGATGGTGGTACTGGTGATCATCGGCATCGCCAGCGCGGCCATCAGCCTGAGCATCACACCAGACCCGCTGTACCTGTTGCGCAAGGACGCCGAACGCTTGAGCCAGGTGTTGCAAGTGGCCCAGGCCGAAGCCCGCGCCGACGGCCGGGCGATCACCTTGCGGGCCGATGCCAAGGGCTTTCGCTTCAGCCGCCGCAGCGACGACGGCCTGAGCCTGGAATTATTCGAGCGCGACCCGCAACTGCGCCCGCGCCCCTGGGACAGTTCGCCGATGCAGGTGCGCATCGAACCGAGGCAAACCCTGGTGCTCGACGCCGAATGGATCAACCCGCCGTTGCAGGTTGTACTGTCCGATGGGCAACACAGCCTCAGCCTGCAACGTGATGCGGCCGGTTTGCTGCGCGTGGTGAACCAGCCATGAGCGATGACCAGAAAGGTTTTACCCTGATCGAGGTGATGGTGGCGATCATGCTGATGGCAGTGGTCAGCCTGATTGCCTGGCGCGGCCTGGACAGCGTCACCCGTGCCGACGCCCACTTGCAGGCCAGTACCGAACAGACCGAAGTCCTGCTTCGTGCATTGAACCAGTTGCAGCTGGACGTCAGCCTGCGCGCCGGTGTGGAGCTGGCGCCACCGGCGACCGAAGATCAGCCTACGCCACCGGGCACGCTGGCCGCACTGAGCGTGCGCAGCTCCGACAGCAAGGGCTTTCGCCTGGAGGTGATTCGCCGCTCAGCGGTCCCCGGCGACGGGTTGCAACGGGTGCACTGGTGGCTCAAGGGCGATACCTTGTACCGCGCCGCAGCGCCCGCGCGCGATCGGTATCCGTTACCCGCGCCAAAGGATCCGGTGGCGGTGCTTACCCAGGTCAGCGACCTGCAATTAAGGGTGTGGGATGCGGACAAGGGGTGGCGGCAATTGAGCGGTAATCGCCAGGAGAATCCGCTAGGGGTCGAGATCAGCCTGGAGCGCCAGACGCCCCAAGGCATTGAGCGCTATCGCCAGGTCTTGGGGCCTTTGAACTGAACGTCAAGCGCCCCCGCTAACTCAACAACACCACCCCACCCGGCAACTCCGTGCAGGTGGCCCCATAGGCATCGCGAATCAGCAACGCCACGCCCGCCAGCTGGTGCAAGCTGAACCGTGCCTGCACCCGGCGCTTGCCCAGCTCGCTGTTGAGTAGCACCAGCATTCCCGGACGATAACGGTTGATCTCGTCGATCACGGTATTGAGCGTGGCGTTGTTGAATACCAAGACCTGTTCGCGCCAGGCGATTACCGCCTGGGTGTCCACCGCCAGCGGCTCGCCCAGTCCTGCGGTGTCGTAGGTCAGTTGGCGGCCGCTGTCCAGGCGGACACTGCGCCCGCCCACGGCTACCGTTAGCGCCCCCTCGATGCAGGTCACGCAGACGCTATGGTCGGTATTGCGCACATTGAAACGCGCCTGGGCCGCGCTCAGCCAGCCTTTACCTGCCTGGATCTTGAGCGGTTGCGCCGCGTTCGCCAGGACTTCGACCTCCCCCTCCAGCAACTCGATGCCCCCTTCCCGGCGGCTGATGCGGGTCTGGGTATTGAGTTCCAAGCGGATGCCGTCCCGCAGTTCGACCCGGCGCTGTTCGCCGACCTCGGTGCGGTAGTCCGCCGTCAGTCCGGAAAAACCTCCAGGTATCGTGGCCCGCACCATAAACAATGCGGCCGACGCGGCAATCGCTCCGCCCAGGAACGCCCTGCGCCCGAAGTGCCGGGGTTGCTGCAGTTGCTCGACGGCAGGCACCAGTTGGTGCCACAGCGTCTTGGCCTGTTCGAAAGCCTGGGCATGCTCCGGGCTCTGGGCGCACCACAGGCGCAAGGCATTGGCATCGGCGACGGTGGCCTGGCCCGAGGTCAGCAGCACCAGCCAGTCGCAGGCTTCGCTGCGCAGTCGGCTGTCTGGCGTATCCCGGGCAGTGGAGAGGCTAAAAATGTTCAAGCGCGCAAGTACTCACGGATTTATCAGGGACTCAATCATTAAGACGGTTTTCCGGCGCCGGGACCGAACCGCTGGATCACTTTTCTTTCAAGGCGCAAGGCGCAGTGGCCGAGGGCGGCCTTGATTTCCTTTTCGACCATGCGTGTGGAAATACCGAAACGCTGGGAGATTTCCAGGTGCGGCGCCTCCTCCAGGCGCGCGGCGATAAGGATCTTGCGCCGCCGCGCCGGCAGTTCGTAGAGGGCCTTGAGCAAGGACTGGATTTCTTTCTGGCCGCCGACGACACGGGACGGGTCCTGGGCTTCGTCGACGGTTTGCAACAGCTCTTCAACTTCGCTGCCGGTCAACAGCCGGGCATCGGCCTCGAGCCGGTCGGCGGCGATGTTCAGCGCGATGCGGTACAGGTAGGCATTGGGTTGCAGCAGGTTCGCCGGCACTTCCATGCGGTCGACCCGCAGGTAGGTTTCATGCAGGACATCGTTGGCCAGGTCCTCCGAGCCCAGCCGTTTGCGCAAGCGCACCTTGAAGTCCTCGTAGGACGCCAGGAACAAACTGACCATCGGACTGTGTCCGGTATTTTTCATGCCCCCCGAGCTCCTTCCCGTGCTGTGCATTCCATGCGTTTTCCTGTGGTGTCGGGCATTAACAGTAAGGTCACCGGCAAGCGCAACGAACTGGGCGCCGGACGTTCCACCCGGGTGCTGGCCAGGCTTTGTACCAGCGCTTCATCGCGCTGTTCATCGCCGGTGGAACTGACCAGGCGGCTGTGTTCGATCAGCCCCTCCCGATTGACCCATAGCTGCACCAGCGCGCGAAAACTGCCGGGGTGGGTCAGCGGTGAACGGCACAGGCTGGCTTCAATCGCCTGCTGCAAGGCTGTCGCGTAACTGCTGTTGATCCGCGCCGCGCCCCGCGCCTTGGCCCCGCGAACCGTGGGCGGTTGGCTGACTTCGGGCACTTGCAGGGTGAATGCATCGCTGCGTGCGTAACGCGCCATCAGGCCACTCCCTGTCAGCAGCAGGCTCAGGGCCTGCTGCGCGCTGTAACGACCACGTACTCCAATCGAGCGCCGCCCGCGGGTCAGTTCACGGTCCACCAGCACCGCCATTCCAGTTGAGCGACTGAAAGCTTCCAGTGCCTGGGCCAGGTTCTGTGCCGGCAGATCCAAAAGCAGCAACGGCGACGCCGACGAATCAGCCCGCACCGGGTTCGACAACATCAAGCCCAACAGCAAAGCCAGGCAACAGTACGCGTGCCTCCAGGCCCACCGTTCGCCATCTGCTCTGCATCGCTGCACGGCTGACGTATCCTGCGAAAACCGTCATCCTGAGGCCAGTTTATGAACCTGATGTTACGGTGATGGCAAAAAAAACATCACGGCTTCGCCGCAAGCGCTGGGCTAGACTTTGCAACCACAGTGGCCCGCTTTTTCGGGCCAAGCAGGAGGCACTGATGAAACTGTTCCTGATGCTGCTGTTGTTCGCGGGTTTGCCATCGACGGTGCTGGGTGGGGAAGCTGCAAGTGGTTGCGTCGACGTGAATGTTGACGGCTATAAAGCGCCTGACTATGAGTGCCTGAGCCAGCAGATGGGCAACAACCCGGACGCGGCCAAGGCGGCGCAGAAGAACCTTGAGGCGCAGAAAAAGTCCGTAGACAAGCAGGCTCCGAACCAGATCGGGTTGTCTACGCCGGCGGCTACCCATGTGCGGATGGGTAATACGCTTGGGAGTTCGGTGAAGCCGCAGCGGCCTTGATGGGGGAGCGTGAGTGGTGAAAAGCAAGAGCGGATCTACTGCCCACTGACTGTAGGAGCGAGCTTGCTCGCGATGGTCGTTAACGATGACGCTGGCTTCCTGAATCACCGCAATGCCCTCAGGTTTTTCGCGAGCAAGCACTAGGCGTCCCCCTCGCTCCCACAGAAAAGCGGATTGGCGCTGGCTTTTGATCTGGTTTTTGATTTGCCTGCCCCATCAACCGGAGCAAGGGCCGATCCGTGGAGTAAGCGTTTGTTGGTTACTTTCTTAGGCGTTCCACCCGAAAAATATCGTGCCCTGGGCCCGATTGAATGTGGCGCACCTGGATGACCCGGTATTCTGCAAAATCATCCGAGAGATGAGGTGATAAGACGCAGCAGGTAGGAATGTTCCCTGGCTTTTGTCAGAATGCACAATATAGAACCATTCGCATTCGCAGGAAGTTCCCATGCAGCTCCCCCACTCGCCTCCCGCTCACGGCCGAATCCTGGCCGTTGAGGATGACCCGGTGCTCGCCGCTCACCTTGGCAATCACCTTGGCCAGCGGGGTTTCGAGGTCACGTTGCGCCATGACGGTGGCGAGATCGTCGACCTGGTGCGCAGCCAGAATTTCGACCTAATTCTGATGGACATCATGCTGCCCGGCAGCAGCGGCCTTGAGGTGTTGGCCCAACTGCGTCGCCATCAACGGGTGCCGGTGATCCTGATGTCGGCCCTGGGCGCCGAACAGGATCGCATCACCGGCTTCAGCCAGGGTGCGGATGACTACCTGCCCAAGCCATTCAGCATGCTGGAGATGGATGTGCGCATCGACGCCATCCTGCGCCGGGTGGCCTATGAGCATGAGGTGCCAGGCGGGGTGCGCCACGACCCGCAGCTGCTGTTTGACGAACAGCGCGCCGATGTCAGCCAGGGCGGCCAGTGGGCCGACTTGACCACCACCGAATACCGGGTGCTGGAAACCCTGGTGGCTCACGTCGACGAAGTACTGAGCAAGGCCTTCCTCTATCAGCAGGTGATGCACCGCGCTTACTCCCAACATGATCGCAGCCTGGACATGCATGTCAGCCGCATTCGGCGCAAGTTGCAGGCCATCGGCTATACCGCCGGGCGTGTGGAAACGGTCAGGAGTATGGGCTATATGCTGACGCGGCGGGCGGCATGAAGCTGCCCAACCGGCACTCATTACTGTGGAAGTTGACCTTGGTGCTGGCGGTGCTGTGCCTGTTGGTGGTCACCTTGCAGGTCGATCTGAGCAAGCGTCTCTACGAGGCCTCCGCACACTTGCCGGCGCCCACCCGGCAAATCCTCAATGACTATGCACGCCAGGCCGAAACTGCCTGGCGTGAGCGCGGCGCGGCGGGCGTCGATGAATTTTTGCAAGATGTGCGCGAGCGCGAGCATGTCTGGGCGGTGGTGGTTGATGAGAGTCATAACTCGCTGTCTTCGCGACCACTGAGGAGCCGCGAGCGGCGCAAGCTGGATTTCGTGCGCGACGTCAGCTGGTCGGTGGGACGCCCCGGTGGCCGGCCGACGTTCGTCATGCCGTTCAGCGACGACCAATCCCGGCTGGTGATGGAGTTGCCACTGCGCCTTGACCCGCGCAAGGACCATGACCTGTGGAATATCTTGCTGCAGCACGGGCTGCCAGCCTCTCTGGCGCTGTTGTTCGGCGCGCTGCTGTACCGGGTGCTGATTGCGCCCATGGTGATTCTACGGCGTCAGGCCAACGCCTTGAGCGCTGGCGATCTGGCCGCGCGGGTCGGCCCTCCAGTGACGCGTCGGCGCGATGAGCTGGGTGAACTGGGCCGGGCCTTCGACCATATGGCCGAGCGCCTGGAAAGTACGGTGGTGCTACAACGACGCTTGCTGCAGGACTTGTCCCACGAGCTGCGCACACCCTTGAGCCGGCTACGGGTGGCCGGTGAGCGCGAGCCGGATTCGGTCGCCATGCGCCAGCGCCTGGACCGCGAAGTGCAAGGTATGGAGCGGCTGATCGGCAACACCCTGGAGCTGGTCTGGCTGGACACCGAGCGCCCGCTGATGCCCCTGGAAGCAGTGGAGATGGAGCGGCTCTGGGAAGTGCTGCGCGAGGACGCCTGCTTCGAAAGCGGCTGGCCCAGCGAGCGCCTGCTCTGCCAACTGCCGCAAGACTGCTGTGTGCTGGGCAACCTCAACGGCCTGGCCCAGGCTCTGGAAAATATCTTGCGCAACGCGATCCGCCATTCACCCGAAGACGGTGTGGTGCGTTTGCGCGGTTCCCTGGATGGCGATTATTGGCACCTGTGGATTGAAGACCAAGGTCCCGGCGTCGATCCAGATAAACTCGAACAGATCTTCCAGCCCTTCACCCGTCTTAACGCCGCGCGACCGGGAGGCGATGGTTTTGGCCTGGGCCTGTCGATTGCCCGCAGCATCGTGCAGTTGCAAGGCGGTGAACTGTGGGCGGAAAACGCCGCGCCCGGCCTGCGCCTGCATCTGCGGCTGAAAGTGTATAAGTTGTAAATTACATTTACTCTTATTTGAGAATCAATAGCATTCGCGCTCATCCATGGAGGTCATGGGTGAGCCGATACGCACCGCAGGTCCGACGACGCTCACGCTCTCCTCTGTTTCACACTGCAACAGGAGTGTTGTCGATGTACCCGCGATTCAAGCTCAGTCACCTTGTCCTGGCCCTGATGGCCTGTTCGCCTGCCACGCTTTTGGCCGAAACGGTCGAGGGTAATCGGGAGACTGGAAAAGATGCGCTGCAACTGGGTGAAACCCATGTCGTGGCCACGGCTGAAGAAGAGTTGAAACAGGCCTCCGGCGTGTCGCTGATCACCGCCGAAGACATCAAGAAGCGCCCGCCGGTCAATGACCTCTCCGATATCGTGCGCAAGATGCCCGGCGTCAACCTGACCGGCAACAGTGCCAGCGGTACCCGTGGCAACAATCGCCAGATCGACCTGCGCGGCATGGGCCCGGAGAACACCCTGATCCTGATTGACGGCAAGCCCGTGACCTCTCGCAACGCCGTGCGCTACACCCGCTCCGGTGAGCGTGACACCCGTGGCGACAGCAACTGGGTGCCGGCCAATGAAGTCGAGCGCATCGAAGTGCTGCGCGGCCCGGCGGCGGCCCGCTACGGTTCCGGCTCCATGGGCGGCGTGGTCAACATCATCACCAAGCGCCCTACCGACAAGTTGAGCGGTTCGCTGTCGGCCTTCACCAACCTGCCCGAAGACGACGCCGAAGGCATGACCAAGCGCACCACTTTCAGCCTCTCCGGCCCGCTGACCGATGCCCTGACCTTTCGCGTCTACGGCAACCTGAACAAGACCGATGCCGACGACGCCGACATCAACGCCGGCAACACCGACACCGCCAACGGCGCCTCCCTGGCCGCTGGCCGCGAAGGTGTGCGCAACAAGGACCTCAATGGCCTGTTGAGCTGGGCACTGGACGACCGGCAGACCGTCGACCTGGAAGCCGGCTTCAGCCGCCAGGGCAATATCTACACCGGCGACGTCGGCACCGGCGGCACCGACTCCCTGACGCCCGGCAGCACTATCAACGGCTGGCTGGGTCGCGAAACCAACACCATGTACCGCCAGACCTTCTCCGCCACCCATCGCGGCGACTGGTCGTTCGGCAGCTCAAGGCTCTTGGCCCAGTACGAGAAAACCCGCAACAACCGTTTGCTGGAAGGCAATACCGGCTCGGTAGACGGCGATATCAGCGCCAATGCCAGCAAGACCACCAGCACCTATGACAGCTACCTGGTCCAGGGCCAGCTGGACATCCCGCTGCAAGTGCTGTTGCCGCAGATGCTGACGGTGGGCGCCGAATGGAACCGCCAGACCCTCGACGACCCGAGTACCATGAACCGCGCCATTGGCACCACCCTGCCCAACTCGGCAGCCGGCGCCCGCGCCACCGACATGGACACAACCATCATGGCGCTGTTTGCCGAGGACAACATCGAGTTGACCCCGGACTGGTTCCTCACACCCGGCCTGCGCCTGGACCATCAGGATCAGTTTGGCGCCAACTGGAGCCCAAGCCTTAATACCTCCTACAAGCTGACCGAAGACATCACCCTCAAGGGCGGTATCGCCAGGGCGTTCAAGGCGCCGAACCTGTACCAGTCCAACCCAAATTACCTGTACTACAGCAGGGGCAACGGCTGCGCGCCGAGCCTCAATGCCAATGGCTGCTACGTGCTGGGTAACGAGAACCTCGACCCCGAGATCAGCATCAACAAGGAACTGGGCATCGCCTTTGCCCGTGGTGGCTGGGCTGCAGGCGTGACGTATTTTCGCAACGATTATGAAAGCAAGATCGTCTCCTCCAATGACTTGATCAGCAAAACCGTGAACAACGAAGCTGTATTGCAGTGGGATAACGCCAAGGACGCGGTGGTCAAGGGCTGGGAAGGCAACCTCGGTATCCCGCTGCTGGGTGCCCATGGCGAGACGCTGAGCTGGAACACCAACTTCACTTACATGCAGGAAAACAAAGACGGCGACGGCAACCCGCTGTCGGTGGTGCCCAAGTACACGGTCAACAGCATGCTCGACTGGCAGGTCAACGAGGCCCTGGCCGTGAGCCTGACCGGCACCTGGTACGGCAAGCAGGAACCTCGGGTACTGAACCCGTCTCGCGACTCGCCTGTCACTGCAGCCAATGAGCAAAAGACCCTCGACCCGTACCATATCTGGGGCGTGGGCGGCACTTATGAGGTGAACAAGAACCTGTCGCTGGGAGCCGGCATCAACAACCTGTTCGACAAGCGCGTGTACCGCGAAGGCGCCGGCACCAGCGCCGGGGCAAGCACTTACAACGAGCCGGGACGGTCGTTCTACGCGTCGATCACTACCTCGTTCTGATTGAGCCAAGGCCCTGAGGCCTGTTGTGGCAAGCGGGCTTGCCACAACAGTCTCAGCCGGCTGGCATTGCCCTCAGGCCACTGATGAGTCCCCCCATGAAAACAAGATCCCTTGCCTGGCCGATAATCTCCCGTATCGCTGCTGCACTGCTTGGCGGCTACCTGTTCACCTACGCATTCACCGCTGCCCTGGCGCGTTTGCTGCCAATGGACAAGGTCGATGCAATGGTGACCGCCAGCCTGCTCTCCTTTCTGGTCTATACCCTGGCGATTACCTGGGTCTTCGCGTGCCGCAACGCTCGCCGTGCGTGGGCGGGCATGACATTGGCGCTGCCCCTGGCGGCCATCGGCTTTTGGCCACAATGGCTGGAGGCCCTGGGATGAAACACAAGACCCTGACCCAGGCGATGGCCTGGCTGCACACCTGGAGCGGCCTGGTCTTTGGCTGGCTGCTATTTGCGATTTTCCTCACCGGCACCCTGGCGATGTTCGACAAGGAAATCGATGGCTGGATGCGCCCGGAGATACCGACCGCCACCCTCGATCAGAGCGCCACCGCACAACGTGCCCTCGACTACTTACAGGCCCATCACCCGCAAGCCCGCACCTGGAACATCGGCTTGCCCGGCGAACGCTCAGACAACCTTACGGTGTCCGCCGGGGAGCAACGCCGTGGCGGTGGTACTCCACTCGACCCGAACACGGGCGAGGCGCTGCAGGTACGCGAAACCGCAGGCGGCGGCTTCTTCTTCCGCTTCCACTTCACCCTCAACCTGCCGCGCAACCTCGGCATCTGGGTCGTCGGCCTGGCGGCCATGGTGATGCTGGTGGGGCTGCTCAGCGGCATCGTCATTCACAAGAAATTCTTCAAGGAGTTCTTCACCTTTCGCCCCGCCAAGGGCCAACGCTCCTGGCTCGACGCCCACAACGCGACGGCCGTGCTGGTGCTGCCGTTTCACCTGATGATCACCTACACCGGGCTGGTGATTTTCTACCTGATCTATATGCCAGCGGCGGTGGACGCATTGTTCGACGGTGACCGCGAAAGCGTCGGCCGCGCAATCCGTGGCACGCCTGCCGAGCAACCGGTTCGGGGCGAGCGGCCAAATCGCGGCGAGCCGAGCCAGCCGGCTGCACTGATGGCATTGGGGCCGCTGCTGGCCGAGGCTGAACGGGTGATGGGGCCCGTCGCCGGGCTGTCGATCCAAAACCCTGGCCGCAGTAACGCGCGCATCGAAGCCCGCCCGGTGCTGGGCAATCGCATCGAACTGACCAAGGGCCAGAGCATGCTGTTCGATGGCGTCAGCGGCAAAGTCCTGCGTCACCCCCCTGTGAGTCGACCGAGCCTGCTGACGCAGAAGGTCATGGCCGGCCTGCACTTCGCCCAGTTCGGCGGCTACCCAATGCGCTGGTTGTATTTCGTTTGCGGCCTGGCCAGTTGCGCGATGCTTGCCACTGGCGTGGTGCTGTTCACCGTCAAGCGCCGCCGTCGCCACGACAACGAAGGTGCCATCGGTGCCCTGCTGTACCACAGCGCCGAACGCCTCAACATCGCCGTGGTAGCCGGGCTGATGGTGGCCTGCGCAGCCCTTCTCTGGGCCAACCGCTTGCTGCCAGCGGAACTGGCCCAGCGTGGCGGCTGGGAGGTGCGGGTGTTCTTCCTGGTCTGGTTACTGAGCCTGGGCCACGCCATCCTGCGCCCGTGGCGAGCTGCCTGGCGTGAACAACTGGGGCTGGCCGCGCTGCTGTGTATCGGCCTGCCGGCGCTGAACCTGCTGGGTGTCAGCCGCGGTGATTATTTCTACCTGCACCTCACAACGGTAGGCCTCGGCGTACTGCTGGCATGGCCCTGCTGGAAACTCTCGCGGCCGCCCAAGCAAGCTGCACACCGCCGCACCGCCAAACTTGCTGCTTTGGAGGTCAACTGAAATGGCGCTGATTGCTGCGTTACTGCTGGCCTACAGTGGGATGCTCGGCCTGTGCCTGGGACTCGAACGGCATTACAAGCAGGTCTGGCACTGTCCACCCTCACGCGCTGGTCGGCACACGCTGCGAGTCGTGGGCTGGCTGATGCTGGTGGCCAGCTTCGCCGTCAGCGTGCAGGTCTGGGGCTGGGCCATGGGACCGGTGGGCTGGTTCGGGCTGATCTCCATGGCGGCACTGACGCTGGCCCTGCTGTTGCCCTATGTTCAACGTTCGCAGAAAAAGCCATTGTAATGCCATGAACGCCGATGTTATGTTTCTAACACAATGGACAAGCATGAAACATAAATAACATCGGCGCCCGCCTTGAGAACGTCATGGATAAAAATAGCTTCCAACTGACGCTGGAACAACAGTTCCCCACGCTGACGCCCACCGGCAAGCGTATCGCCACCTATTTGCTGGGCAACCTGCAACAGCTGCCGTTCGAGACCGCCGACAGCATCGCCCAACAAGCCGGCACCACCGGCATTTCAGTGGGCCGCTTCTTGCGCACCCTCGGCTATCGCAACCTCGATGACGTCAAGCAAGGGCTGCGAGGCGACGAGCAACCCTCCTGGCTGATCACCGACCGGCTCAGCGCCTTTCGCAACGAGAATGACCAGGAAGACGCCCTCGACCGCTCTCTGAACCGTGAGATCGAAGCCATTCAGCACGTCTATGGCCTGGCCCGCAGCGAGGCCTTCGCCGATATCGTGCGGCACATCGTCGAAGCCGATGCCGTGTTCATCCTCGGCATCCAGTCCACTCGCGGCATCCTCAACGCCTTCCACAGCCACCTGGAATACATCCGGCCCAAGGTCTATTACGTCGACGGCCTATCGGGGATCTACGCCGAGACCCTGAACTCGGGCTTCGAAAAGCCCTACGCGATTATTTCCGACTTTCGCGCCTACTCCAGCGTCACCCCGACCTTCTGCGAAGCCGCGAACGCCCACGATCTGCCGCTGGCGCTGATCACCGACCTGCAATGCCCCTGGGCCCGGGACTACGACCTGGACCTGCTGCAACTGAAAACCGATGTCGGCCAGTTCTGGGATTCCCTGGCACCGCTGGCCTGCCTGTTCAACCTGATAGTGTCCGCCGTCGCCGAGCAGTACGGCGATCGCCTGGACGCCCGCCTGGCGAAAAACCGCGCCCTGCAACAGGCGTTCGGCCAGTTCGAATCTTGAGAGGATGTGCTTGAGTGAACAACCACCCATTGATAGAAATCGACCCTCAGGCGTACGGGGTGCAAATCGACATGATCTACGCCAGTGCCGACAACCTGACAGGCACCGTGATCTATCGCAATAACCGCTGCCTGCTGCACAACGAAGCCGCCGCCTGCCTGCACAAGGCCAGCCGCGCCGCACGCCAGGCAGGGCTGACCTTGCGCCTCTACGACGCCTATCGCCCCGCGTATGCCCAGCAATTGCTCTGGCAAGCACTGCCCAACCCGGACTATGTGCGCGACCCGCACCTGGGCTCCCACCACACCCGTGGCGTGGCCGTCGACCTGACGCTGATCGATGAGCACGGTGAGCCGCTGGACATGGGCACGGCCTTCGATGCCATGGAAGCCAAGTCCCACCCGTTCTACGCCGACCTGCCGCCGCAGGTGCAACGCAATCGCCTGCTGTTGTTGGGCATCATGCTCAGCGCCGGCTTCCAGAGCATCGACACCGAATGGTGGCACTACGAACTGCCCGGTGCCGAGCAGTACCCATTGATCGAGGAGCCCCGCTGACCCTTCACCACCACACCCATAACAATAAGCTGCACGTTTTAGATCCAACTGCCCGGTTATAGATTTAATAAAAAACTGACGACCTTCCCTTCATATAATGATCAAGGAAACCGGCATGACCCTTAAAACCGTGAACACCCTCGCGCTATCCCTACTCTGCGCCGCCCTTAGCCTCGGCGCCTGGCAATCGGCAAGTGCCGCCGCCCCCAAGGACACCCTGATGATCGGCAAGGCTGCCGACCCGCAGACCCTTGACCCCGCCGTAACCATCGACAATAACGATTGGGCGGTGACCTACCCGGCCTATCAGAAACTGGTGGCCTACAAGGTCGAGAACGGCAAGGGCAGCACCGATGTCCAGGGCGACCTGGCCGACAGCTGGAGCATTTCGGCCGACAGCCTGGTCTGGGATTTCAAGCTCAAGCCCGGCAACAAGTTCGACGACGGCGCCACCGTGGACGCCAATGCGGTGAAGTTTTCCTTCGACCGCATGATGAAGCTCAAGCAAGGCCCCTCCGGCGCCTTCCCGGATGACATGACAGTGACCGTGGTCGACCCGCTGACCGTGCGTTTCACCCTGACCAAACCCTACGCACCGTTCCTGTTCACCCTCGCCCACAACGGCGCCGGCATCATCAACCCGGACGTGGTGAACAAGGGCGAAGACGTCAACGCCTACCTCTCCACCCACACGGCAGGCTCCGGCGAGTTTCGCCTGAGCAACTGGCAGAAAGGCCAGTCCCTGACCCTGGAGCCCAACACCTACTACGCAGGCCCCAAGCCGAGCCTGAACAAGGTGGTGATCAAGATCATCAGCGAAGCTTCCGTGCGCCGCCTGCAACTGGAACGCGGCGACTTGGACATCATCGAAGACATGCCCGAAGACCAGCTCACCACCCTGGCCAGCAAGTCCGGAATCGTGGTCGAGAAGTTCCCGTCGCTGCGGGTGACGTACCTGTACCTGAACAACAAAAAGGCCCCGCTGGATAACCAGAACGCCCGCCAGGCCATCATCGACGCCATCGACTATCAAGGCATTGTCGAGGGCATCCTCAAGGGCCAGGCCAAGTTGATGAACGGGCCTATTCCCGATGGTATGTGGGCCCATGACGCCAGCCTGCCAATGATGAAACAGGACCTGGACGCCGCTGGCGCCAACCTCAAGAAAGTCCCGCAAAAAATCAGCAACCTGAACTTTGTCTACTCGGACAAGGACGCCAACTGGGAATCCATCGGCCTGACCCTGCAAGCCGGCCTGGCGCCGCTGGGTATCAACCTGAAGATGGAAAAACTGGCCAACGCCACCATGCGCGAACGCCTGGGCAAGGGTGATTTCGACGTGGCCATCGGTTCCTGGAGCCCGGACTTCGCCGACCCCTACATGTTCATGAACTTCTGGTTCGACTCCAACCTGCAAGGCCTGGCAGGCAACCGCTCGTTCTACAGCAACTACCGAGTAAGCAGAGACCTGATTGAACTGAGGAACCTTGCCCAGGTAGCGGAACTGATGATCAGGTCTGCCATGGAACGTAAGGAATCTCGGGGCCTGCACTACACGCTGGAC
>NZ_VOBG01000036.1 GCF_008369295.1 Pseudomonas sp. ANT_H4
TGAACATTACAACGAGCAGCATCCGCACAGCGCTTTGAACTATCGCTCACCGAGGGAGTTCAGGCGCTTGGCGGCAGCACCAATTTAACAGGGAGTTGGTGTCCGGTTTTGTAGGGGCAAATCCACACAAGACGCATATCACGTACCCGTTCAGCGCCGAGAAAATGGCCCGGATCAAGGCGCTGTTCTACAGCGGCGACTGGCAGGTCCACGCGCTACCTGGCTATGGTCCTGCACGCCGGGCCAATCCGTTCGAGACCTTCGAGGCCATCCCGGCCAAGGCGCGCTACCAGTTCATGCTGGATAACGCGGAATACTTCGTGCGCACCTTTATTCGCGGGCCGGTATGCCGTGGGCAAATCGCCACGGACGTGATCCGCGACAACTACTGGACCCTGTTCCAAGACCCTGAGCACGACCTGTACATCACCGACGCCAGTTATCGCGGCCAGACCACTCCGTTGCTGGCGATGCCGGGGCAGAACGACGATGTGGGCAGTGTGTTGAGCCTGTGGCGGGCCTACCGCGACAAGCGCAACGAATACGAAGCCCTGCGCCGGGACAGCTACGCGGATCTGCCGCCGCCGAGTTGGTCGAGCCTGTGGACGGGTAATGACAATGCCTTGCTGTCGGTCTTCCGCCATTTCGACAGCGCGTCAGTGAACAAGGGCCTGATCGGCGAAGTACCGCAAACGATGTGGTTGTTCGACTATCCGCTGCTGGAGCGGACCTATTACCAGTTGGCGGTCAACTTTGACGTGTTCGGCAATGTCTCCCACCAGGCGCAGACCCGGCTGTATTTCGACCTGATCCGCAACGGCGCCGAGCAGAACTTCCTGCGCTTGATGCCCGCCGATTCCCGGGATGGATTTCTCGATGACTGGTACCAGAACAGCGGCAAGGTCAAGCTGTGGCTGGACTATGAGGCTATCGATAATGACAAGCCCAGCGGGCTGAAGCTGGATGAGAAGGACCCCAAGCGCGATTTTGCCAACCAGTTGCTCGCCCGTTATGGCGACCTCAATGCCAGCCCTGACCCGATCAACCGCTGCATCGGCGCGTACTGTTCGCGGCCCGCAATTGATCCGGCGTTGCGAGACGCCGAGCAGGCGTTGAGTCGCCTGACCTCCCGACCTGCGGCGGGCCTCAAGGTGATCGAGCAACTGCCTGAAGCAACGATGTTGCGCATCGAGACCCGTAGCGGCAAGCGCGAGGTCTACAGCCTGTTACGCAATCGCGCCCATAGCAACGTAGCGTTCATGCTCGGTGAGGCCTATCGCTATCAGCCTGGTCTGGACACCCTGACCATTTATCCCGGCGTACTCAGCAGCTATCCGAACTTCATATTCAATATGGCTGCCGAAGACGTGCCCGAGTTCGTCGAAGACATGGAACACGCCAAGGATGCCAAGCGGTTTGAGAGAATTGTCGACCGCTGGGGTGTGCGCCGCACTCATCCGCAGTTTTGGCTGTATTTCCACGACTTGTCGCAGTACATCCGTGAAACAACGCCGATGGAAGAGGGCGTATTGGACATGAATCGCTATGAAAACCTTTGATTACGGCGCGTTTTCTTTTCCGACAAAAATACTAGGACTTTGTGCCTCCGCAATGATTGGCGTAAACTGCCGACAAGCCTGTGAGGATTTTCCATGACTGCCATAACCATTACCGACGCCGCCCACGATTACCTGGCTGATCTGCTGTCCAAGCAGAACACTCCAGGCATCGGTATCCGTGTCTTTATCACCCAGCCTGGCACCCAGTATGCAGAGACGTGCATTGCCTACTGCAAGCCGGGGGAAGAGAAACCCGAAGATACCGCCCTGGGGCTCAAAAGCTTCACGGCGTACATCGACGCCTTCAGCGAAGCCTTTCTTGACGATGCCGTGGTTGACTACGCCACCGATCGCATGGGCGGCCAGTTGACCATCAAAGCGCCTAACGCCAAGGTGCCGAGCGTCAACGCCGACAGCCCGGTCAACGAGCGTATCAACTATTACCTGCAAACCGAGATCAACCCTGGGTTGGCCAGCCACGGCGGCCAGGTCAGCCTGATCGACGTAGTGGATGACGGTATTGCCGTGTTGAAATTCGGCGGCGGTTGCCAGGGTTGCGGCCAGGCGGACGTGACCTTGCGCGAAGGCATCGAGCGCACCTTGCTTGAGCGGGTTCCCGAGCTCAAGGGTGTACGTGATGTGACTGACCACACGCAGAAAGAAAACGCCTACTACTAAGGTGTTCGCTGCGAGCATGAAAAATGGCGCCCCGTGAGCGCCGTTTTTTTATGAGCTTAATTCAACGGGTTATATGGGTTTTGTAATAATTAGGGTTAAGTGTGGGGGGAAGGTTTGCCTGCGATAGCCATAGGTATCTATACCTCTCTTGAGGTTACTGATGGCTGGGGGCAGATTAGAGTACATATCCGTTGCTGCGGTAATGGCTGCTTAGGGTTACGCCCTTACGGCGTGTCACTTTGCAAAAGCGGCAAAGTAACCAAAACGCTCCTGCCCTACCTATCGGCGCCTCGCCTAGGCTCGGCGTACCCGAACGAAGGCATTGCTCCGTGGGTCGCCGCGATGGGCCATCCCTGGCCCAGCGCGACTAAACCGGCATCCTTGCCGGTTTACCCACTGCGTAACACCTGCGTTCGGCCTCTGGTTTTATGGGCAGGCAGATCAAGAGCCATCCGTTTTTCTGTAGGAGCGAGGGGGACGCCTAGTTCTTGCTCGCGAAGAACCTGAGGGCGCCGCGGTGATTCAGGATGCCAGCGTCATCGTTAACGACCATCGCGAGCAAGCTCGCTCCTACAGGTGGCAGTAGATCCGCTCTTGCTTTTCACCACTCAGGTCGGCTACCAGGCCGCCGTGCTTTTGCTTTTGATCTTAGGCGCCCCGTTAACCACGATGGCTGAACGCAGGTATTGATCCGTGGGTAAACCGGCAGGACGCCGGTTTAGCCGCGCTGGGCCAAGGATGGCCCATCGCGGCGGCCCACGGAGCAATGCCGGAGTGAAGGCATGCCGAGCCTAGGCGAGGCACCAAGTGGTGGGGCAAGAGCCTTTTGGTTACTTTTGGGCTCTTTTCAAAAGTGACACGCCGTAAGGGCGTAACCCTAAGCCGCCCTGACTAAAATAACGGATATGTACCCAACCCAACCCACAGGGTTTTGCATTAGCATCCGGGAATACTCAAGGCCGATATAAGTGCGCATGACCTGCACGATACAACGATGACTCGCTGAAACCGTCACTGGCCAACACCCGGCCCACCACAATCAACGCCGTCCGCCTGAATCCCTTGGCCGCTACCTTTTCGGCAATATCCGCCAACGTACCGATAACCCAATCCTGATCTGGCCAGGTTGCGCGATGCACCACGGCAATCGGGCAGTCGGCGCCGTAGTGAGGCAGCAGTTCAGCGACGATCTTCTCCAGATGATTGACCCCCAGATGAATCGCCATAGTCGTACCGTGGCTGGCCAGACTATTAAATGACTCTCCCGCTGGCATCGCAGTTTTATCGGCATAGCGGGTCAGGATCACACTCTGGGCGATATCCGGCAGGGTCAGTTCAGCCTCCAGCAGCGCCGCACAGGCGGCCACGGCTGTCACGCCCGGAATGATCTGGAAGGGAATGCCCAGCTCCCGCAGGCAGCGAATCTGCTCGCCAATCGCACCATACAAGCTCGGGTCGCCGGAATGCACCCGTGCCACGTCCTGGCCTTTTTCGTGGGAGGCCTTGATCAAACCGATGATCTGCTCAAGGTGTAATTCGGCGCTGTTGATCACCTGTTCGGCCTGATGGCCTTCCAGCACGGCGGCCGGTACCAGTGAGCCTGCATAAATGATCACCGGGCAGTTGCGAATCAGCCGCTGGCCCTTGACGGTAATCAGTTCGGGATCGCCGGGGCCTGCGCCGATGAAAAAGACGGTCATGACGGTTTCCTATGCAAAAAAAACAAGCGTGCAAGGCTTCAGATGAAGATTGCTCATGATCAAGGCTGGCGATTATCGAGATTTTAGCCGCAACTGGCTAACGCAAAGGTGGCCTGGGCGTTTTTCTGACGGGTGATCAGCAGTCTCGCCGACCCCTGGGCCAAGTGTTCAGCCAAGGCCAGGGCGGCACTTTCGGCAACGCCATGGCAGCCGGTATGGGTGAAGGCGATAGCAGACTTGTGGCTCAACCGGGGTTCATAAAGTGCCAATTGCCCGGCACTGAAAAACTGCAGCGGCAGGTTCAAGGCCTTGGCCAATGCCAACAGCCCCGGTTCATCCTGTTTGAGATCAATACTGGCCAGCGCAGTGATGCGTTGGCGATCGATGCCGCCCTCGTCGAGGGCCTTGTTGAACAGGGCAAGCAGGGTGTCAGTGTCGCAGCCACGCTGGCAACCCAGGCCGACCACCAGGGTCGGGGCTGTGTTGTCAGTGGTCATGCCGAGTATTGATCGTCACGGTTACGGCGAAACAGCCAGGCGCTGATCAGGCCCAGGGCCAGCCAGAAGGCAACGTTGGTCAATTGCGAGGCAATCTTGAACTGCGTTTCCAGCGCTTCAGGAGCCAGCATTGAATGGGCTTCCGGTTGCGGTGCGCCAATCACATGGGGCACCGCCAGGATTGCTACGCCCAACACTTTCAGCAGCCAGTTGCGACCGAACACGATCAACGCAATACCGGCGGCAGTGGAACCGGCCGTGCCGATCCACCAGATTTGCCGTTGCGCCAGGTCAGCCGCAGCGGTGCCCGGCAGTTCCGGTGGCAAGCCAAGGGTTGGCGCCAGGACGAAGGTTGCGTAACCGGCCAGGCCCCACAGCAGGCCCTGAGCGGTGCGGGTTGGCGCACACAAGGTGTAGAGGCCGGCCAGCATCAGCGCGAAGCCGACCGCGACCACCAGGTTGCCGCCCGTGGTGGACAGCACGCGCTGCCAGCCGTTTTCCGGCTCCCAGGCTTCGGCGTCGTGGCTGTGAGTGGCAGCGGTGCCGTTGGCATGTTCATGTACTTCGACAGCGGCCGTGACGTTTTCGAAGGTTTCCGCCTGGAGAATCAGCGGCGCGACCCAGAAGCTTTGCAGCAGGGTCAGCAACAGGGCAGCCAGCAGGCCAGTGAACCCTGCGGTTTGGGCAATTCGCTTGATCATGTCGGCAGGTCTCAATGGCACGGGAACGCGGCGCTGTGGCGGGTATCGTGGGCGGCGTTGTGCACGGCCTCGATATGGGAGAAGCCGGCGAAATACACCAGGCACGCGCCCAGAATCGACGCACCGATGGCGGCGGTCAGGCGTTGGCTCAAGGTGGCGGTGTTGCTTGCGGTATGCGAGGTGCTGCTGATGATCGACATGGCACGTCCCTTTCGAGTGTCAGGGTGAAACGAGCGCATGAAAACCCTGCGAGCCAGGCACGCAGGGTTCTGAACAGCGCCCGCCCACCGCGGGTTTGTTATTTGATTGATCGGGCCGGTCTCCGGGCTTGCGAGGGGGCTCTTGAAAAGAGTCGACCTAAAAGCATCGCCTTCCCATGCCATCTCGGCACAGTGGATCTGATGCTTCGCTCGCTTACCGTTGCGGGGGCAGCACCGGACTGGTCATGGCTTGAGTCAAGCACATGATTTACCGGTTTCCCGTTTCACCCTGTGAAGGGCACCCGAAACAAGATGTGTAGGAGAGCATGGGCGAGGGATGGTAGTCAAATTGGCCGAGCCCCTGTAGCCTTGCGCTTTCGAGGTTCTTCGGCCCAGGTCGAAGCTAAGAAGGGAACGCGGTTGATGCCGCGGCTGCCCCCGCAACTGTAAAGGGTTGATCTGACTGCCACGCCACTGCCTGAACAAGGCGGGAAGGCGCAGCCAGCGCCAGTCGCAAGACCGGCAAGCCCCAAGCCAGGAGACCTGCCTCGCTACGATTCTTAACTTTCAACCGGGCGGGGTGATCCGGTGGCGAAATGGGCTTCTGCGCGCCGCCGCAGGGCCAATCGTCCCGTATGCCCGCCACCTTGCCAAAGGGC
Organism: Pseudomonas sp. ANT_H4; assembly: GCF_008369295.1. Classification (GTDB taxonomy): domain Bacteria; phylum Pseudomonadota; class Gammaproteobacteria; order Pseudomonadales; family Pseudomonadaceae; genus Aquipseudomonas. The sequence goes on from NZ_VOBG01000036.1 coordinate 5,995, forward strand.
ATCCGATGAAAACACTGGCCAAACTCCCCGTCACCATCGTTACCGGCTTTCTCGGTTCGGGTAAAACCACCTTGTTGCGCCATATGCTCGACAACGCTCAGGGCCGCCGCATCGCCGTGATCGTCAACGAGTTCGGCGAGCTGGGCATCGACGGTGAAATCCTCAAGCAGTGCTCCATCGGTTGCACCGAAGAAGAAGCCAACGGCCGCGTTTATGAACTGGCCAACGGTTGCCTGTGCTGCACCGTTCAGGAAGAGTTCTTCCCGGTAATGCGCGAGCTGGTAGCCCGACGCGGCGACCTCGACCACATTCTCATCGAAACCTCGGGCCTGGCCCTGCCAAAACCGTTGGTCCAGGCTTTTCAATGGCCGGAAATTCGCAGCGCCTGCACCGTGGATGCGGTGATCACCGTGGTCGACAGCCCGGCCGTGGCTGCTGGCACCTTCGCTGCGTTCCCGGATCAGGTGGATGCCCAGCGCAAACTTGACCCGAACCTGGACCACGAATCACCACTGCACGAGCTGTTCGCCGACCAACTGGCCAGCGCCGACCTGGTGATCCTCAACAAATCTGACCTCATCAGCGCCGAAGACTTGGCCCGCGTGCGCCTGGAAGTGGCTGAAGAGTTGCCGCCAGCGGTGAAGATCATCGAAGCCAGCAGCGGTCGCGTGCCATTGGACGTGTTGATTGGCCTGGGCGCCGGTTCCGAAGAACACATCGACGGCCGCCACAGCCATCACGATCATCATCACGAAGGTGAGCATGGCCACGACCATGACGCCTTCGACTCGATTTCCATCGAGCTGCCACAAGCCGACGAAAGTCTGCTGCTCGATGCCTTGACCCAACTGGTGGTCCAACACGGCATCCTGCGGGTCAAGGGCTTCGCCGCAATCCCCAACAAGCCAATGCGCCTGCTGATCCAGGGTGTGGGCACCCGTTTCGACAAGCACTTCGACCGTGCCTGGCGCGCCGATGAGCCGCGCGCCACACATCTGGTGCTGATCGGCCAGGAGCTGGACGCCACCTTGCTCGAAGCGCAATTACGCGCCGCCCTCAGCGTTTAAGCCATGCACCTGCTCAGGACCCAGCCCGGCGGTTTCGTCTCGGATGACAACATTGCCGACCTTGGACAAACCCCCGCCGACTTGGTGATCCTGTGCAGCGGCGACTCCAGCCTGGCGCTGCTGGCCGAAGCTGCCCAGCAGTTGCCCGAGGATTACCCGAGCCTGCGCCTGGCCAACCCGATGCAGGTGCAGAACCACGGCTCGGTCGACCTGTATGTCGATGAGGTGCTGCGCCACGCCAAGGTCATCCTGATTTCGCTGCATGGTGGGATCGGTTATTGGCGTTACGGTATCGAGCGTTTGGTGCAGTTGGCCGAGCGCGGCGTGCAACTGATTTTGGTGCCAGGTGACGACCGTCCAGACCCGGAACTCAGCGGCCTGAGTACCGTCAGCGCGCAAGAGCGCGATCGGCTCTGGCACTTCCTGCGCCAGGGCGGCCTGGGCAATGCGCTGGATTTCTATCGCTGCCTGGCCAACGGGTATCTGGGGCGCGACTATGGCTGGTCCGAGCCGCAAATCCTGCCGCGTACGGCGATTTATCATCCCCATAAAGCCAACGCGTGCCTGAGTGATTGGCAGGCCGACTGGCAGCCCGATCTTCCCGTGGCAGCAGTGCTGTTCTACCGCTCCCATTTGCAGGCGGCCAATACCGGCTTTATCGATGTGTTCTGCCAGCGCCTGCAGGCAGCGGGGTTGAACCCATTGCCCATGGCTGTGGCCAGTTTGAAAGAGCCCGGCTGCCTGACAGTGGTCGAGGACTTGCTGGATGAGGTCCAGGCCGCGGTGATTCTCAACACCACCGGTTTCGCCCAATCCAGCCCCGAAGCGCCGCACTTGCGACCGTTTCGCCGCAATATTCCGGTGATCCAGGCCATTTGTGCCCAGGACAACGAACCCGCCTGGCAGGCCAGCGAGCAAGGCCTTGGCCCCCGTGACCTGGCCATGCACATTGCCTTGCCGGAGCTGGACGGGCGGATCATCAGCCGCCCCATCAGCTTCAAGGACCTGGCTTGGCGCAGCGAGCGCAGCCAGTCCGATGTGGTGTGCTACCGGGCGCAACCTGAGCGCATGGACTTCGTCGCCGACCTGGCGCGGCGCTGGGTCGACCTGGCGCGGGTGCCTAATGCTGAAAAACGCATCGCCCTGATTCTCGCCAATTATCCAACCCGTGATGGCCGCATCGGTAATGGCGTAGGCCTCGATACCCCGGCCGCCGCGCTGAATATTCTGCGGGCGTTGCAGATTGAAGGTTATCCGCTGCCGGACGTGTTAGCGCAAAGTGGTACGCAACTGATCCAGGACTTGCTGGGCGGTGTCACCAACGACCTCGACAGCCTCGACCTGCGTCCCTGCCATCAAAGCCTGGGTTTGGACGACTACGAGGCAATGTTCAATCGCCTGCCTGAAAGCAATCGGCAGGCGGTGCTCGCACGCTGGGGTTCGCCGCACACCGACCCGATGTTCCGCGACGGGCGCATGATGATCGCCGGCCTGCGCTTGGGCCTGACGTTTATCGGTATCCAGCCGGCCCGGGGTTATCAGGTCGACGCCAGCGCGGTGTATCACGACCCGGACCTGGTGCCGCCCCACGGTTACCTGGCGTTCTACTTCTGGTTGCGCCAGACCTACGGCGCCCACGCAGTGATTCACGTTGGCAAGCACGGCAATCTGGAGTGGTTGCCCGGTAAAGGCGTCGGGCTTTCGGAAAATTGCTGGCCGGATGCATTACTTGGCCCGCTGCCGAATATCTATCCGTTTATCGTCAATGATCCGGGCGAGGGCGCCCAGGCCAAGCGTCGCACCCAGGCGGTGATCATCGACCACCTGATGCCGCCGCTGACCCGCGCCGAAACATACGGCCCATTGCGTAACCTGGAACTGTTGGCCGACGAGTATTACGAAGCGCAACTGCTCGACCCGCGTCGAGCCAGGGAGCTGCAAAAGGACATTCTCAAGCTGGTGCGGGAAACTCGCATCGACCAAGAGTTGGCGCTGGACGAAAACCTCGACAGCGACGCCGATGCGGCGATCTGGCTGCCGCGCCTGGATACTTACCTGTGTGATCTGAAGGAGTCGCAGATTCGCGACGGCTTGCATATCTTCGGTGAATCACCCGTTGGCCGCTTGCGCATCGACACGTTGCTGGCTTTGCTACGCATTCCCCGTGGCGATGGCCGTGGTCCGCAATCGAGTTTGCTGCGGGTGTTGGCCAAGGCTTTCGAGCTGGGCTTCGATCCGCTGGATTGCGCCCTGGCCGAACCCTGGACCGGGCCTCGCCCCGAGGTATTACACACGATCGATCCACAATTGTGGCGCACCGCTGGCGACACCCGTGAGCGCCTGGAACTGTATGCCGCGCGCTTGATTGAGCAGGCGCTTGAAGGGCCGGTCGAGCAACTTGAAGAACCCGGCTGGCACGACGTCAAGGCGGTGATCGAAAGCCTGCGCATCGTCGTCGCTCCGCGCCTGGATGCCTGCGGCCCGGCGGAGATGCGCGGCTTGCTGGATGCCCTGAGCGGGCGCTTCGTCCCCGCCGGTCCCAGCGGAGCGCCCAGCCGTGGTCGGTTGGACGTGCTGCCCACTGGGCGTAATTTTTTCTCGGTGGACGTGCGCAACCTGCCGACCACCACCGCCTGGCGCATTGGCTTCCAGTCAGCCAGCCTGATTCTTGAGCGACACCTGCAAGACCATGGAGACCATCTGCGTCAGCTCGGCCTGTCGGTGTGGGGCACTGCTACCATGCGTACCGGCGGCGATGACATCGCCCAGGCCATGGCGCTGATGGGCGTGCGCCCTGTGTGGGCCACCGGCAGTCAGCGGGTGGATGACTTTGAAATCTTGCCGTTGAGCCTGCTGGACCGTCCGCGTGTTGATGTCACGTTACGGGTCTCGGGGTTTTTTCGCGATGCCTTCGCCAACCTGATCCGGTTGTTTGATGCTGCGGTGCAAGCGGTCGCCGCGTTGGATGAGCCTGATGATATGAACCCGCTGGCTGCCAAGGTGCGCAGCGAGCGAGAGGCCTTGCGCTTGTCCGGTCTGGATGAAGAAGCCGCTGCCAAGCAGGCCGGCTGGCGAATCTTCGGGGCGAAACCGGGTGCTTACGGCGCTGGCGTGCAGGGCGCAATCGACGGTCGTCTGTGGCAGAGCCGCGAAGACCTGGCCGAGGTGTACCTCAATTGGGGTGGTTACGCTTATGGCGGCTCCGATGAAGGTACCGCCGCCCGCGAACAGTTCGCCCAGCGTCTGAGCCAGGTCCAGGCGGTGTTGCAGAACCAGGACAATCGCGAGCACGACCTGCTTGATTCCAACGATTACTACCAGTTTCAGGGTGGCATGCTCGCCGCCGTGGAAACCCTGAGTGGCGACAAGGCCGCCAGTTATCATGGCGACCACAGCCAGCCGGACCTGCCGAAAATCCGCACCTTGAAGGAAGAGCTGAACCGGGTGATCCGCGCCCGTGCAGCGAATCCCAAGTGGATCGAAGGGGTCAAGCGCCATGGCTATAAAGGCGCGTTCGAGATGGCGGCAACGGTCGATAACCTGTTTGCCTTTGACGCCACCACCGCGCTGATCGACGATCACCAGTACGCGCTGTTGGCCGACGCCTATTTGCTCGACCCTGACACCCGTGCTTTCGTGCAGCAACATAATCCCGACGCCTTGCGCGATATGACCGAACGCATGCTGGAAGCCCAGCAGCGGGGTATGTGGCAGGAGCCTGGAGCGTACCGCGAGGCGTTGGAAAATTTGTTGTTGGATATAGAAGAAGACAACTGAGTCACAGCACTCACCGAGAACTCGCGATGACTGATACCCCTCATTTCCCGCTGTCCGCCGTTGTCGGCGCCGATGACCTCAAGCTGGCCCTGTGCCTGACCGCCATCGACCCGAAAATCGGCGGGGTACTGATCGAAGGCCCGCGCGGCATGGCCAAGTCCACCTTGGCCCGTGGCCTGGCGGACCTGTTGGCCAGCGGTCAGTTCGTCACGCTGCCCTTGGGCGCCACCGAAGAACGGCTGATAGGCACCCTCGACCTCGACGCGGCGCTGGGCGAAGGCCGGGCACAGTTTTCCCCTGGCGTGCTGGCCAAGGCCGACGGCGGCGTGCTTTATGTCGATGAGGTCAACCTGTTGCCCGATCATCTGGTGGACCTGCTGTTGGACGTGGCCGCCAGCGGCACCAACCTGATCGAACGTGACGGCATTTCCCATCGGCATTCAGCGCGCTTCGTACTGATCGGCACCATGAACCCGGAAGAAGGCGAGTTGCGCCCGCAGTTGCTCGACCGCTTTGGGCTCAACGTGGCCCTGAGTGGGCAAACCCTGCCTGCCGAACGTGGGCAGATCATCCGCCGCCGCCTGGATTTCGACAGCGATCCCCAAGGGTTCTGCGCGCAGTGGGCTGATCAACAGGCGGCGCTGCGTGAGCGTTGCACCCAGGCGCGGGCAGTGCTGGAAAGTATTCCCCTGGATGACCAGGCGTTGGCCGAGATCACTGAGCGTTGCTTTGCCGCTGGGGTCGATGGTTTGCGTGCCGACCTGGTCTGGCTGCGTGGCGCTCGAGCCCATGCCGCGTGGCGTGGGGCTGGCACCATCAGCGTGGAAGATATCGAGGCCGTGGCTGAGTTCGCCCTGCGTCACCGCCGTGAGGAACACTCCCCGCCGGCGAGCCCGCCCAATACAGGTCAATCATCGAAACCAGCCGACTCATCGCCTGCCCAGGGCCAAGGGCTGTGGGGCGATATGCCTGCGCCCGCATTGTCGGTCGGTGCTCGGCGGGATGTTCCAACCTGGCCAAAAAAGCCCTAGGCATTCGCCCTCGACCTGACGCGGGGGCGGATGCCCGACCCAAGGCGGGTCGATTGGACAAGGGCAGACAAGGGCAGGCGCGAACCGCCAGCGAGGGCTCGATCAATTGGCCGGGTACCTTGCTCGGCGGGCGACCGCAACGCCGTGAGGATTTGCTGTACCGCCTGCGCAACCGCTCACCCCATGAGTTATGGCTGGTGATTGTCGATGCCTCGGCGTCTACTCGGCGGCATCAAGCACTGAGCGACGCCAAGGGCTTGCTGGCGCAGGTGTTTGATGATGCTTATCGCCAGCGCGCCCGGATGGCGTTGCTGACGGTGAGCGGCCAGTTGCCCAAATGGCAGGTGCAGGGGTTGAAGGCGGCAAAAGGGCTGAGCCGGTGGCTCGACGAACTCGGCGCTGGCGGCGGCACGCCATTGCTGGCGGCACTTGGCGAGGCCAGCGACTGGCTGGTTGCCCGGCGCAAACGCTATCCGGCGGAGCAGCAGCGGTTGCTGGTGATCACTGATGGGCGACTTAAGGATGTGATGGGATTAGCGCAGCTCGACTGTCCGGGATTACTGGTGGATATCGAGCGGGGGCCGATCAGGCTGGGTCGCGCCAAAGAGCTGGCTCTCGGGTTGAATGTGGATTATCGGCATATCGATAGCCTTTAACGGCGCACTCATTGTTCCTCATAGCTGTCGAGCCCAATTCCAGAATCTCATTCAACCAGCACCCGGCACATTCGGCCAAAGGTCTGCCACCAGAAATAACCGCTCGGCTTCCTCCCAATCGCCTGCGCTATTTTCAGCCAGTCGTACCAGCAGTTGCGCCGGCGCTATTGGGTCCAGCTGCGCCAGCCAGCCTCGCATCTGCTCTTCATTCCACACCTGATCAGCCGGGTAATGCGCGGGCGCGAGCCAGGCATGGCGGGGCAAAGGCTGCCAGCGTCCAGGCGGGCTTTGTTTGGTAAACCTTGGCCAGTCCCGCTGATGCAACCAACGCCCATTCAAGTGCTGCGGATGCGCACCAGTCGGAGCCTGGGCAATACCAGGCCACGGATACAGCAAGTACCCGCCCAGCCACAAGTGTGCATCAAAGTGCTGGATACCCAGCGCTGCCAGGGCTTCACGGCTTTCCGGGCGGGCGGAAATTGGCAATTGATGCTGCGCCAGGTGAGCCAGCTTGCGGTCCAGCCGATCGTGACAGCCAGGCCCCAGCCATTGCGCTGTATCGCGGCCGTCACCCTCTGCAGGTCCCAGATACAGCTTGATAGCCAGTTCCAAGTGATGCACGCCGTCGCGGTCACGCAGCAATATGTCCAACTCACCCAAGGTATGCCCGGCCTGGCGGATCGGCAGGTTGGCGGCAAGCAGTTCCACTCCCGGCGCGTGCTGCACGGCGAATTGCCACAACCGCTCGTAATACAAGCCCAGGCGCCGGGTTCGGGCCTGGTTCAACCAGTGCTGCAAGGCGCTGCTGTCCTGGTCCAACTGGTGCAGCCATTGTTCCAACTGGTGCGGTGCTTGCACCCAATCGCTGCCTGCCAGCGGATGGCGTTGCGGCCAGGGTGTTTGCGCCAGCATCGGTGGGGCGAGTATCACCCACGCTAGGTCGCGTACCTCGGGGTGGCACAGCTGGCGGGGCAGGTTCTGTAAATCAGCGAACAAAGTCATGGTGCGAGCATAGCCTTTTACGCGGGCATGCGTGGCTGAGAACCGTTGTCGTCTGGCCTTTGCGGCTACAAAGGATTTTGTCTAACGCCGCCTTTCGCCCATAATCGTTCTTTTTTGCCAGACCCCAACCCTGCAGGAGCCCCATGGAGCAATTTCGCAATATCGGCATTATCGGTCGCCTGGGCAGTACACAGGCCCTGGATACCGTCCGCCGGCTGAAGAAGTTTCTGCTTGAGCGCCACCTGCATGTGATTCTCGAAGACACTATCGCCGAGATTCTGCCGGGCCATGGCCTGCAAACCTCTTCGCGCAAGATGCTCGGCGAAGTCTGCGACATGGTCATCGTGGTCGGCGGCGACGGCAGCCTGCTGGGCGCTGCGCGCGCGCTGGCCCGGCATAACGTGCCGGTGCTGGGGATCAACCGTGGCAGCCTGGGGTTTCTCACCGACATTCGCCCCGATGAGCTGGAAGTCGAAGTGGCCAAGGTGCTCGACGGCCATTACCTGGTGGAAAACCGCTTCCTGCTGCAGGCCGAAGTGCGCCGCCACGGCGAAGCCATTGGCCAGGGCGATGCCCTCAACGATGTGGTGCTGCACCCCGGCAAGTCGACGCGGATGATCGAGTTCGAACTGTACATCGACGGCCAGTTTGTCTGCAGCCAGAAGGCCGATGGCCTGATCGTCGCCACGCCCACGGGTTCCACGGCCTACGCGCTGTCGGCGGGTGGCCCGATCATGCACCCCAAGCTCGACGCCATTGTGATCGTGCCGATGTACCCCCATATGTTGTCCAGCAGGCCCATCGTGGTCGACGGCAACAGTGAGCTGAAAATCGTGGTGTCCAAAGACATGCAGATATACCCGCAAGTCTCCTGTGATGGGCAGAACCATTTTACCTGCGCCCCCGGTGACACCATCACCGTCAGCAAGAAGGCGCAGAAACTGCGGCTGATCCACCCACTGGACCACAACTATTACGAAGTTTGCCGGACCAAGCTGGGCTGGGGCAGCCGCTTGGGGGGTGGAGGCGACTGATGCTCGATCCCGCGCGTAGCTACGACCTGATTGGTGACGTGCACGGTTGCGCTCATACCCTTGAGCACTTGCTCGACCTGTTGGGTTACCACAAACAGGGCGGCACCTGGCGCCACCCATCGCGCATGGCCGTGTTCCTCGGCGATATCATCGACCGCGGCCCGCGCATCCGTGAAGCCCTGCATATCGTCCACGACATGACCGAGGCCGGCCAGGCGCTGTGCATCATGGGCAACCATGAGTTCAACGCCCTGGGCTGGAGTACGCCAGCGCCGCCGGGCAGCAGCAAACAGTTTGTGCGCGAGCGCACGCCACGCCACGCTCGGCTGATCCACGAGACCTTGGAGCAGTTCGAACAGCACCCGGCAGACTGGCATGACTTCCTCGGCTGGTTCTACGACATGCCGCTGTTTGTCGATGCCGGGCGCTTTCGCGTGGTACACGCCTGCTGGGACGACGGTTTTATCGCACCCCTGCGTGCGCACTTCCCTGACGGCTGCATTGACCAGCATTTCCTGCAAGCCGCTGCGGTGCCGGGCAGTTTCGCCAGCAATGCCTTCGACCGTCTGCTGCGGGGCACTGACATGCGCCTGCCGGACGGCTTGACGCTGACCGGTGGCGATGGCCTGACACGGTCATTTTTCCGCACCAAGTTCTGGGAAGACGACCCGAAAACCTACGGCGATATCGTGTTCCAGCCCGATGCACTGCCGGAACCGGTGGCAGCTACGCCGCTGTCTTCCACTGAAAAGAGTTCCCTGCTGCGCTATGGCGTCGACGAGCCATTGCTGTTCGTCGGCCATTACTGGCGCAGTGGCAAGCCGGCGCCAATCCGTCCCAACCTGGCCTGCCTGGATTACAGCGCCGTGCTGTACGGAAAACTGGTCGCTTATCGGCTGGATCAGGAAAGTCGTCTGGACCCGCACAAGTTTGTCTGGGTCGATGTCGAGCGCCCTGAGGTGATTTCATGAGTACCGTTGCAGTATTGCGCTTGCCCTTGACCGTGGACTTGGGTGGTTTCGTCAAACTGTTGCAGCGCATGCAAGTGCCCCATCGCGTCAGTGAGGAAGCAGGGGAGCAGGTGCTGTGGGTGCCTGATGCCATCAGCGAGGATGTGCGGACCCTGTATCAGCGTTTTCCCGCTGGTGATCCGCAGCAGCAACTGGATGTTCCAGAAGCGCCAGTCGCCAAGCGCCCTGGTTTTCTCCAGCAACTGCGCCATAGCCCGCTGACTGCAGCAATTTTGTTGCTCAGCCTGATCGTCGGCGCGGTGACCATGCTCGGCGATAACCTGCAAACCATGAGCTGGCTGACCTTCCTGGACTTCCATGTAGCCGGCGAGTATCTGTATTTCACACCCCTGGCCGACAGCCTGGCGGCGGGGCAGTGGTGGCGGTTGGTGACGCCGATGCTGATCCACTTCGGCATCCTCCACCTGGCCATGAACGGCATGTGGTACTGGGAGCTGGGGCGGCGCATCGAGTCGCACCAGGGCAGTATCAATCTGCTGGGCCTGACCCTGTTGTTCAGCCTGGTCTCCAACTACGCTCAGTACTATTTCGGCGGTCCCGGCCTGTTTGGCGGGTTGTCCGGCGTGCTGTATGGCCTGCTGGGACATTGCTGGATCTATCAAATGCTTTCGCCAAACCCGGCGTATCGCCTGCCCCGTGGGGTGCTGGTGATGATGCTGGTGTGGTTGCTGCTTTGCCTGTCGGGCCTGGTCTCGATGATCGGTTTCGGCGAAATCGCCAACGCCGCCCACGTTGGCGGGTTGGTAGTGGGTTGCCTGACCGGCTTGTTGGGCGGGCTGTACAGCCGCCGCAAACAAGCCCTTTGAATATCTCCTAATTAGTTAAGGAAGAGTCTTATGTCCTCTTTTGCTGAAATGATCGAAAACATCACCCCGGACATCTACGAGAGCCTCAAGCTCGCCGTGGAAATCGGCAAGTGGTCCGATGGCCGCAAGCTCACCGCTGAACAGCGTGAACTGTCCCTGCAAGCGGTCATCGCCTGGGAGCTGCAAAATCTGCCGGAAGACCAGCGCACTGGCTATATGGGCCCGCAAGAATGCCAGTCGAAGTCGACCACCGTGGAAAATATCCTGTTCAAGTCGGATGCCATCCATTGATTGAGATTGGCCGTGGTGCAGTCAGCAAGATGTCGGTGCAGTTGGGCTCGCCGACCGTTCAATATGCCTTTCGCCTGGGCGATGCCGAGGTGCCGGTCAATCCGTTGATCGGTACTACCGTGCGCCTGGAATACTTGGGCGCGATCCATTGCAGCCATTGCGGACGCAAGACCAAGACCAGTTTCAGCCAGGGGTACTGCTACCCGTGCATGACCAAGCTGGCCCAGTGCGACCTGTGCATCATGAGCCCCGAGCGCTGCCACTTTGACGCAGGCACCTGCCGCGATCCGGCCTGGGGTGAAAAATTCTGCATGACCGACCACGTGGTGTACCTGGCCAACTCGTCGGGTGTCAAGGTCGGCATCACCCGTGCCACCCAGCTGCCGACGCGCTGGCTGGACCAGGGTGCCAGCCAGGCACTGCCAATCATGCGCGTGGCCACCCGTCAGCAATCCGGTTTCGTCGAAGACGTGTTGCGCAGCCAGGTGGCAGACAAGACCAATTGGCGTGCACTGCTCAAGGGCGATGCCCCGGCAGTGGACCTCAAACAGGTGCGTGACGAGCTGTTTGCCTCCTGTGCCGAGGGATTGTTGAGCTTGCAGGAACGCTTTGGCCTACAAGCCATCCAACCTGTGGCTGACATCGAGCCTATCGAAATCCGCTACCCGGTGGAGCAGTATCCCACCAAGATTGTCAGCTTCAACCTGGACAAGAACCCGATTGCCGAGGGCACGCTGATGGGGATCAAGGGCCAGTACCTGATCTTCGATACCGGCGTTATCAATATTCGTAAATACACGGCTTACCAGCTCGCCGTGTATCAGTAGAAGGATTCGACGCATGCGCACCGAACAACCGAAGATGATCTACCTGAAGGACTATCAGGCGCCTGAATACCTGATCGACGAGACACACCTGACCTTCGAATTGTTCGAGGACCACAGCCTGGTCCACGCGCAGCTGGTGATGCGCCGCAATCCTGAACGTGGCGCGGGCCTGCCGCCGCTGGTGCTGGACGGCCAGCAACTTGAGCTGCTGTCGGTGACCTTGGCTGACCAGGAACTGACGGCGGCTGACTACCAGTTGACCGACAGCCACCTGACCCTGCACCCGGCCAGCGATACGTTTACCCTCGACACCAGCGTCAAGATCCACCCGCAGACCAACACCGCCCTGGAAGGCCTGTACAAGTCCAGCGGCATGTTCTGCACCCAGTGCGAAGCTGAAGGTTTTCGCAAGATCACCTATTACCTCGACCGCCCGGACGTGATGAGCAAGTTCACCACCACGGTGATCGCCGAGCAACATAGCTACCCGGTATTGCTCTCCAACGGCAACCCGATTGCCACAGGCCCCGGCGAAGACGGCCGTCACTGGGCGACCTGGGAAGATCCGTTCATGAAACCGGCTTACCTGTTTGCGCTGGTGGCCGGTGACCTGTGGTGCGTGGAAGACACCTTCACCACCATGAGCGAACGCTCGGTAGCCCTGCGCATCTATGTCGAGCCGGAAAACATCGACAAGTGCCAGCACGCCATGAACAGCCTGAAAAAGTCGATGCGCTGGGACGAAGAAGTCTATGGCCGCGAGTACGACCTGGACATCTTCATGATCGTTGCGGTCAACGACTTCAATATGGGCGCCATGGAGAACAAGGGCCTCAACATTTTCAACTCCAGCGCCGTGCTGGCGCGGGCCGAAACCGCCACCGACGCTGCACACCAGCGGGTCGAGGCCATCGTTGCCCACGAGTACTTCCACAACTGGTCGGGCAACCGCGTGACCTGCCGCGACTGGTTCCAGCTCTCGCTCAAGGAAGGCTTCACCGTATTCCGTGATTCGGGCTTCTCCGCCGACATGAACTCGGCCACCGTCAAGCGTATCCAGGATGTGGCCTACCTGCGCACCCACCAGTTCGCCGAAGATGCCGGCCCGATGGCCCATGCCGTACGCCCGGACAGCTTTATCGAGATTTCCAACTTCTACACCCTGACTGTGTACGAAAAGGGCTCTGAAGTGGTCGGCATGATCCACACCTTGCTCGGTGCCGAAGGCTTTCGCAAAGGCAGCGACCTGTACTTTGATCGTCACGACGGCCAGGCAGTGACCTGCGACGACTTCATCAAGGCCATGGAAGACGCCAATGGCGCCGACCTGACCCAGTTCAAACGCTGGTACAGCCAGGCCGGCACGCCACGGTTGGCGGTCAGTGAATCCTACGATGCAGCAGCGAAAACCTACATCCTGACCTTCCGTCAAAGCTGCCCTGAAACCCCGGACAAGGTGGAGAAGCTGCCATTTGTGATTCCAGTTGAACTGGGCTTGCTGGACGGGAAGGGCGCCGATATCGCCTTGCGCCTGGCGGGTGAAGCGGCGGCTGGCAGTACGTCCCGCGTGTTGTCTGTGACGCAAGCCGAACAAACCTTCACCTTCGTCGGCATCGCCGAACAGCCATTGCCTTCGTTGCTGCGGGGTTTCTCGGCTCCGGTGAAACTGAGCTTTCCCTACAGCCGCGACCAGTTGATGTTCCTCATGCAGCACGACAGCGACGGTTTTAATCGCTGGGACGCCGGCCAGCAACTGTCGGTGCAGGTGTTGCAGGAGCTGATCGGTCAACATCAGCAAGGCAAGACACTGGTGCTTGATCAACGTCTGATTACCGCACTGCGCAGCGTATTGAGTGACGAAAGCCTGGATCAGGCGATGGTGGCGGAAATGCTGTCGTTGCCGAGCGAAGCCTACCTGGCGCAAATCAGTGAAGTGGCAGATGTCGACGCCATCCACGCTGCACGCGAATTTGCTCGCAAGCAATTGGCCGATAACTTGTTCGAAGGCCTGTGGCTGCGCTACCAGGCCAACCGCGACCTGTCCAAGCAAACGCCGTACGTGGCCGCTGCCGAGCATTTTGCCCGACGCGCCCTGCAGAACATCGCACTGTCGTACCTGATGCTCAGCGGCAAACCTGAAGTGCTGGTCGCGACCCTTGAGCAGTTCGACGCCTGCGACAACATGACCGAGCGCCTGACGGCATTGGCCGTACTGGTCAACTCGCCATTTGAAACAGAAAAGGCCAACGCTCTGGCAGTATTCGCCGAGAGCTTCAAGGACAACCCGCTGGTCATGGACCAATGGTTCAGTGTTCAGGCTGGCAGCGGCTTGCCGGGCGGTCTGGAGCGTGTCAAGGCGTTGATGCAGCACCCATTGTTCAATATCAAGAACCCGAACAAGGTGCGGGCCTTGGTGGGCGCGTTCGCCGGGCAGAACCTGATCAACTTCCATGCAGCCGACGGCTCAGGCTATCGTTTCCTGGCTGACATGGTGATCCAGTTGAACGCCTTCAACCCGCAGATCGCCTCCCGGCAATTGGCGCCGCTCACTCGCTGGCGCAAATACGACAGCGCTCGTCAGGCGCTGATGAAGGCTGAGCTGGAGCGGATTCGTTCTTGCGGCGAACTGTCCAGTGATGTGTTTGAGGTGGTCAGCAAAAGCCTGGCGTAATCCTCGTCCTCTGGGTCGACCCATTTTGGTGAGTGGGCCGGCCCAGCCCAGCCCATCACCTTGAGCCACTGCTCGCTACTGACACTTCCTGGCAGGACTCTTTGCTAAGCTGCGCCGTCTCCCTTTCTTCGAGCGTGATGAGTGTGTCGCGGACCAGCCGTCTATTGACCTTGCTACAACTCCTGCGGGGCAAAAAAACGCCCGGTGACCGCCGCCGTGCTGGCCACGGAGTTGGAGGTGTCCGAGCGCACGCTTTACCGCGATATTGCTGAATTGACCGCGCTGGGTGCGCCGATCTTCGGTGAGGCCGGCGTCGGGTATGTGCTACGCAGCGGGTTGTTCCTGCCGCCCTTGATGCTTAACGCCGACGAGACGGAAGCCATCGTGTTGGGCTTGCGTTATGTTGATCAGCGCGGCGATGAGGTGCTGAGTCAGGCGGCCGCGAATGCACTGGCGAAAATCGAAGCCGTCCTCGATCCTATTGCCCAGGGCGATTGCCGCTTACATTGCTGCCGCCAATGCCGGTGATACATCAGCTGTGCCTCATTTTTCGCCGACGATGCCAATGTATTCGATGAGGGTGACACCAGGTTGGCACCGCCGCCATCGCCCGCTGGATGGAATATAACGGCCGTCGTTACCAGCCCAGGGTCGAAGTGCTCGATGTTCAGCAGCGCACCGGCAAGGTGCTGGTGAACAACCTGATCACCGGCAGCTTTCCCGGTAGCCCATTGCAATTGCGCTACACTTTTCGGCTCAATGAGCAGGGCAAGATCTCGCGGCTGGATATTTCCCTGTAACGCAGTCTTCGAGGCATGGCGCCGCCATGGCATACTGCCTCTTATGACTTTCGACTCGCCACTCGCTGCTTATCAACATGCCCTCGATGAAAACGACTATGTCCCCGACAAGGCCCAATGGCAGGCCGTGCAAGCCCTGCAACACTGTCACGAAGCCTTGCATCAAGGCCGCACGCCCATCACCGGTGTTTATCTGTGGGGGCCGGTCGGTCGTGGCAAGACCTGGCTGATGGATCAGTTTTACCAGAGCCTGCGGGTGCCGGCGCGGCGCCAGCATTTCCATCATTTCATGGGGTGGGTGCATCAGCGCTCGTTCCAGTTGACCGGCACCCATGACCCTTTGCAGGCTTTGGCCAGGGAGTTGAGCCGAGATGTGCGGGTGTTGTGCTTTGATGAGCTGTTCGTCAATGACATCGGCGATGCCATCATCCTTGGTCGACTGTTTCAGGTGATGTTCGAGGAAGGGGTGGTGATGGTCTGCACCTCCAATCAACCGCCAGACCAACTCTATGCCGACGGTTTCAACCGTGATCGCTTCCTGCCTGGAATTGACGCGATCAAGCGGCATATGCAAGTGGTGGCGGTAGACGGTAGCGAAGACCATCGGCTGCACCCCGGCGCGGCAGTACAGCGTTACTGGGTTGACCAGCCGCAGGCGCTGGTTGAGCTGTTTCAAGGCATGAGCAATGGGCAGCAGACCAGCGACGAGCCAGTTATTGTTGGCTACCGTTCGATCGCCGTGGTGCAGTCCAGCGACACCGTATTGTGGTGCCGTTACGCCGACCTGTGCGAACAGCCATTAGCGGCCATGGATTTCATGCTGCTGTGTGATCGATTCAAGGCCATTTTGCTCGGTGAAGTGCCTAACCTGAGTGCGCAAAAACGCCCTGGACGAATCGCTCGCGGTACCGAAGACGGCGCCCTGCGTGTGGATGCTGGAGATCGCCAACTGCCCGAGTTATCGGTGCATGACGACAGCGTTCGTCGCTTTATCGCGTTGGTGGATGAGTGCTATGACCGTAAGGTGGCGCTGTATATCGAAGCCAAGGTGCCGCTGGAAGCGCTCTACACCGAAGGGTATCTGGAGTTTGCGTTCCGCCGCACCTTGAGTCGTTTGCAAGAGATGCAGCTACAGCGCTTCGGCCAGCCGTGAAAGAAGACTCCTGCGCGAAGATGTCGTTAATCTCCTTCATCTAATGCCTGCGCCATGCTTACAATCAGGCCTCCCAGGGGAGGTCATCCCCATCAAGCTGTTATCGAGGAAGGAAATGGACGCCGCAGAAATACTGGTGCTGCAAGCAAGCTATAGCAATCCCGTGCATGCAGAGGCCATTGGCCTGGTACTCAACCACTACGCGCAAGACCCCATGGGCGGTGGCCAGGGCTTGCCTGCCGATCGACTGCTGCAACTGCCGGCCGAGTTGGCCAAGCGCCCTCACGCTTTCAGTGTCCTGGCCTTTGTCGGCGGCGAGCCAGCCGGATTGGTGAACTGTTTCGAAGGGTTCTCGACCTTTGCCTGTCGGCCGTTGGTCAACGTCCACGACGTGGCGGTCATGGATAAATTTCGCGGTCTGGGCCTGAGTCAGAAAATGCTGCAAAAGGTCGAGGAAATCGCCCGTCAGCGCGGCTGCTGCAAGATCACCCTGGAGGTGCTTGAAGGTAATGCCGTGGCTCAGGGGGCGTATAGCAAGTTTGGGTTCGACGACAATATCTTTGATCCGGTCCACGGTCGAATGTTGTTCTGGAGCAAGGCGCTTTAATGAGTGCGCTATAGCCAGGATTAACTTGGCGTTAACACTTGAATCGTTTGGTCTAGTTATTAACTGTCAGAAAGGCGTTAAAGTTAGTCATATCGACCAGTGGTAATTTCCAGACATAAAAAAAGCGCCCGATTTCGGGCGCCAAGTTGACCTTCACCATCGGAGCACAATGACGCAGGGTAGTACGGTTAAATCAGCTATTGGGTTGTTGCGCATCGGTAGACTGCTCGGTCGCACCGGTTTTTTTGCTCTTTGCATCGGTGGAGGCGGTCTGTTCTGTCGTGCCGTGGGTTTGTTCCTGGATGAAGCTAAAGTTGTTGTAGAACTCCTTCGAGCGCTCGCTACCGCCTTCTGCAAGGGCTGCGACGGAGGTCAGGCCCATCAGGCCGGCAAGCATCAATGTCGAAAGTTTCATCGTGTGTGTTCCCATTAAGAGTAATCGGTATCCGCTCCGTCCTTGATCAGATTCATGGGCGTACTCTGCAGCACTTGTATTAAGTGGAAGTTAACGTCAGCGAATCCAAAGTTAGCGATTTTGTTAACTTTGGATAGAGGGGGCTCAAGTGCGATTAAAGCTTCCAGTCCAAACTCAACGTCATGGTACGTGGGTCACCCCAATAAACGCCGTTATAGAAACCGACATTGTTGTAGTACTTTTTATCGAAAAAATTATTTACGTTCAGTGACGCCGATAGGTGCTTGTCGAACTCATACCGAGACATGAGATTGACCAGAGCGTAGGCCTCCTGACGGATTGCAGTGCTCTGGGTAATGATGTCACCGTCGGCATCGCGCCCAACGGGACGGCCGGCGTAGCGGTAGATGTCGCTCTGCCAGTTGACCCCAGCGCCTACGGTGAGCGCCCGCCACTGACCTGGCAAACGATAGGTGGTGGAGGTGCGCAGCAGATTTAGGGGTTGCGCCGTGTTGTTGCGTTCCTTTTCACCATTCACGGAGTGGGTGTAGGTGTAACCCGCTTTAACATTCCAGTCGGGCAGGACTTCGCCTGCGATCTCCAGTTCAAACCCTTGTACCTTGTTACCCACGCCGCCGGACTTGTAGTACTGCTGACCATTGGGGCCCAGCGGTATGGAGTCATCTATTTCAGCCACGTTGTCCTGAATAGTCCTGAACACGGCGCTGGAGAAGGTTAGTCGATCATTCAAAAGGCTGCCCTTGAGTCCCAATTCGTAGCTCTTGCCAACGATAGGCTCCAGGTATTTGTCGCTCACGTCTTTTTGCGTCTGCGGCTTGAAGATATCGGTGTAACTCACGTAGGCGGTGAAATCCTGGTTGATGTCGTAAAGCAAGCCGGCATATGGCGTCCAGACATCATTCTGGGTCTGGCTGCTGGGGTGCACCTTTACCAACTGTCGGCCCTCATAGTCATAGTTGGAGCTGCTGGTTTTCCAACTGCCATATCGACTGCCGAGCACAGCATGCCAAGCATCGTTCAGACTCAGGCGGGTCGCCAAGTAGCCGGCTTTTTGATAGGTACTGCTGTTGTTCGCGTCCATGCTGGTGGTTTCATCGGGAAACTCAGGAATGTCACCTGTATTTGCCCAGTCTGGAATCTCCAGGTAATTATCCGGCATGTCCCCCTCAATAATGTACGGCGAGGAATCCCGGTGCCTGGCCTGGCCATAGCCGATCATGGCCTCATGCTCACGCCCCAGCAGCGAATAGGCGCCCGCAATATTGAAATCTACGGCATCCATTTTGTCGTCGCCGCTGAAATGGCTGCTATAGGCACTTATTCCACTTCGGTCAGGATTCGGATAGCCGCCACCGCCGTAGTAGACCTTGCCGTCGGTTTCGCTTTCCCTGTGTGTATAGGCTGCTTTGAGGCGCCAGTCGTTAGCCAATCGTTGATCCACGGTGGCGAACAGGGTGCGATCGGTGAGTGGCCAATTGCTCCAGGGCGTGGTGATATTGTTGGAGCGCGGCATATTGGCCTTGTCACCCAAGGAGTTCCAATAGGGCACGCTGCCCCAGGTAGCCCCCTCGATTTGTTTGTCCTGATAGTCGTAACCCACTGCCAGCACCGTATCTTCGCTAAGGTCCGCTTCGAGAATGCCGTAGCCGACCTTACGCTCAAGGGCATAACGATCGCGGAAGGATTTACTGTCGCGGTAGGCCAATACCGTACGCCCGCGTAAGCGACCATCGAAACCCAGGGGGCCGCCAACATCGACGTAGCTGTAGTAATTATCGTAACTGCCTGCACTGCCACCGATCTTGGCCGCCCATTCATGGGTAGGGCGTTTTCGTACCATATTGATGGTGCCTGACGGGTCGCCTGCGCCCGTGGTCAGGCCGGTGGCACCGCGTACCACTTCGATGCGGTCATAAATCACCGTGTCGGAGTCGGACTTCAATCCAGAGAAGGTGTTTAGCATCCCGTCGATCTGGAAGTTCTGAATGCTGTAGCCACGTGAATAGAAGTTGAAGCGTTCGGAGTCGTTGCGCTGTACCACCACGCCTGTGGTCTGGTTCATCACCTCGCTCAAGGTGCCGAGCTTGAAGTCATCCATCTGCTGGCGGGTGATGACCGAAACGGATTGCGGAGTTTCCTTGATCGACAGGTTCAGGCGTGTCGCCGTGCTCATGGCTCCGGTCGTGTAGGATCCAGTGCCTTCGGTATCCGATCCCAGACTATCAGCGGTGATATTGGTACTGGCTAGTTCAAGGTCCTTGGCGGTCTCGTTGACTTTCTGATTAGCGTCGTTTTCAGCCAGTAAATCCGGGCTCAGCGCAACGCTGAAAAGCCCCAGGGTCAAGGTCATGCAACGGGTAATAGGCGCGAACATCGCGGCGAACTCCTTGTCGTCTATGAAAAAAATGCCATTGGCTCAAAGACGAAAGGGGCAGGGGATCTTTAGGGTCAAACGAGAATAATTGTTATCTTTGTGTTTCGTCGAGCCGGGTTTCACCGCATTGCGCGTGTGAACCCCGGGTTCGTCGGTGCTACTTCAAGACCACCTTGGCCGGGTCGCTCTTGGGTTTCATCAGGCTGAAATCGATCAAGGCTTTCTGCTGGCGCTCATACGGGTTGCCAATCATCAGGGGCCGCGGCTTGAAGCTGTCGCTGACCAGGCTCCTGCTGCGGTCCAACTCATCGAAACTCAAGCCGGCCATGTCTGCCCAGGTGTGGATCAACTGCGAACTGCTGTAGGGACGCTGCAGGTCGCCTTCGACGTTCCAGTCATGGTTGTTGCGCCACTTGGGCGAGGCCCATGTCATGAACGGAATGGTGTACATCGGCGCCGTCGGCTTGCCTTCGTTGCGGCCCAGGGTGCTGTGACCCGCAGAGTCGAACACGTCTTCGCCGTGATCGGAGAGGTACAGCAGGAAGCCATTGGGATCTGTCTTGGCGTAATCCTTGATCAGGCTAGACACCACAAAATCGTTGTACAGCACCGCGTTGTCGTAGCTGTTGTAGGTCGGCAACTGGTCATCGCTGATGCCAGCAGGGACGCCCTGGCGATCCGTGAACTTGTCGAAAGTCGGCGGGTAGCGGTACTGGTAGCTCATGTGCGTGCCCAGCAGATGCACGACGATGAACTTGCGCTCGGCGGTGTCGGCCATAGCCTTGGAGAACGGCTCCAATACGTCGCCGTCGTACTGACGGGCGTTCTGGTTACGGTTGTTGTTCAGGTACACCTGCTCGTCGGCCTGTTCGGAGAACGTGGTGAGCATGGTGTTGCGCTTGGTCATGGTCTGCTGGTTGGTGATCCAGAAGGTCTTGTAACCCGCCTGCTTCATGACGCTGACGATGGACGGGGTCTTGAGGTACAGGTCCGGGTTATCTTCGTCGGCGAAAGTCAGCACCTGTTGCAGTGCTTCGATGGTGTACGGGCGCGGAGTGATGACGTTGTCAAACACATCCAGTTGATTACGCAGCTTGTCCAGTTCCGGCGTGGTACTGCGCGGGTAGCCATACAGGCTCATGCGCTGGCGGTTGGTGGACTCGCCGATCACCAGCACCAGGGTCGACGGCTGGCCGGCCATGCTGTCCTTGAGATTGGTCAGGGGCGCGATCTTGCTGACGTTGTCCAGCATGCCTTGCATGTTGTCCAACTGTTCGGTGTAGCGGCGGTAGGCGACGATCATCTGCCATGGTACTGCCGGCTCGATGCGGGTCTCGAAGCGGTCCATGGCCAATTCCATGGTTTCGCTCTTGGCGATCTGCCTGACCAGCGGGTAGCCGATAACGGCGATCAGAATGGCGGTGGCAGCCAGTATCGCCTTGCCTCGTGGCAGGTAGACCGCACGCACACGAGTCCAAAGGAAGACCGCAACGGCGGTGTGGGCGATAAAGGCCAGCACAATCCACCAGGCAAAGTATTGGGTGGCGTACTCACCGGCTTCAGAGATGTTCGACTCGAACATGATGAAGATGACGCTTTGGGAGAATTCCTGCTGGTAAATGAAGAAATAACCGAGGCTGGCCATGGAACAGGCCCACAGCACCACGCCAATCAGCGCAGCGAGCAAGCGGGTTCGCTTGGGAAACAGCAACATGGGCGCCAGCCACAGCGCGCTCATGAAGAAGGCTTGGCGGAAACCGCTGAAACCCGAGGTGCCGGTCAGTTGGATCAGCAGTTGGGTAATACCCGAGAAGTACCAAAAAAACAGGAACATCCAGCCAAGGCCGGCCCAATCAAAACCTTTCGCAGACTTAGTGCTGCGTTTGAACATCGCCATCCAGCGCTCCACCCGATAATTTTTCCATTTGTCGCGCACTGAAGGCACACGACAGCGGCCCCCCGTACGGGGTGCGGCTTTATTGCGCGGGATTATCAGGAGGGACGTGTGAAAACTTTGTGAGTTCTGTCTGAGTAATATTGCCTACAGCACAGTAAAACGGGGGTTCAGCAGATCGCGGCTTGCCCGTTTGACGGTTGTGTGAGCTGGGCTTGCAGGTGCGAGCGCAGACGCATGACTTCCTGCTGCAACTGGTCGCGCTCGTCTTTCAACTGGCGTAACTCATCGCGACGGATGGTGACATAGAGGGTTTGTGGCGGACGCGTCATGTGTACAGTGCTCATTGCTTACCTCGCAAATAGCCGGTGTATCGCGGTGCCAGAGCGCTTGAATCGAGGTTCTCGGCAACAGTCAGGGCAATTCTGATTTCTTTTTCGACGCAAGGGAACTTTTTTATTTTTTATTGTCCTGTGACTTTTTTGCCAGTGATGGTGAAACAGTGGCAACTTTTTGTCATGAAACTATGGTGAATGGCTCTGGACTAACCCTCATTAGCCTCATTGCACTTTGACATCCTCCCCACCTCTCGGCCTGCTACGCAGGACCTCCCCAGACACGCTGGAAAGGAGGGGGATTCCTACCGTGTTCAGCCTGTTAGGGCTGACTCACCTCGGCGGGTTCCTGCTGCTGACGGCCTGACAGCGCCGCTCACTTCACAGGCGAACCGGGCGTGTCCCGCCCTTAATACATTGATCGCACCGACTACATCGGCGTTTTCCTCGAAGCCACACTCGACACACCGGAACTGAGCTTGAGTCTGCCGGTTGTCCTTGCAGACATGAGTACAGCATGGGCAGGTCTGGCTTGTATAGTGCGGTGGGACCGCAACGAGGTAGCCACCATTCCATGCCAGCTTGTAGTCCAGTTGTCGCCGAAACTCGAACCATCCTTGGTCGAGGATGGATTTGTTCAGGCCAGACTTGGCCCGAACATTCGTTCCCGGTTGCTCACTATCGCCTGCTGATGACGTGGACATATTCCGAACCTGCAAATCCTCGACACACACCATCGCGTGGTTTTTGCTGATGGTGGTTGTCGTCTTGTGCAGGTAGTCGCGGCGAGAATTGCCGATACGGGCGTGAATACGCTGGACGCGGGCTTTCGCCTTCTTCCAGTTGTTGCTGAATTTAACCTTGTGGCTCATCGCCCGCTGAGCTTTGCTTAGGCGTTTCTCATGCTGCCTAAAGCTGTTGAGCGGCTTATAGAAAGTGCCATCTGAAAGCGTGGCGAACCGCGTGATTCCCAGGTCGATGCCCACTGCGTTGCCTTGTGGGGATGGCTGCTCTACCTCACGCTCCGTCTGGATACTGACGTACCACTTGCCGCAAGACAGGCTGATGGTGATGTTCTTGGCCTTGCCCAGAATATCGCGGCTGTTGCGGTAGCGCATCCAGCCCAGCTTGGGCAGGAAAATACGATTGTTGGCTTCGTCGATCTTGAATTGTTTGCTGTCCGGATAACGAAAGCTCTCGCTCTTCCCTTTACGCTTAAAGCGTGGAAAGTCGGCACGTTTAGCGAAAAAATTGGAATAGGCCCGCTCAAGGTCTTTGAGGGCGTATTGAAGTGCTTGGGATGGCGAGTCTTTCAGCCATTCAAAGCCTGCCTCTCGCTTCCATATGGGTAGCCGGGCAGCCATTTCAACATAGCCGATGAACTTGTTTTCGGCCTCATGGTTGGATTTCTGTAAAGCCAGCGCCTTGTTAAAAACGAACCGACACGACCCCGCAAAGCGGCGCATTTGCCGCTCTTGATTGCCGTCTGGCATCAGTTCGTACTTAAAGGCTTGGAGTCGTTTCATCACTCGACTATAGTTTGGCCTATGAATGATGACAATGATATTAGGCATGGCAGACATTGTGTTTTTTTTATGCACGCTCACTTGGTCTTTGTAACAAAATACCGCCGAGATGTGTTCACAAAACCCATTCTGGATGACATGCGAATCGTCTTCGCCAGTGTATGCCACGATTTCGAGGCTGAACTGGTGGAATTCGATGGGGAGGACGACCATGTACACCTGCTGGTTAACTACCCACCGAAAGTGGCCATCTCAGCATTGGTGAACAGCCTTAAAGGGGTATCCAGCCGTATGATCCGCAAAAAACACTCACAGAGCATTCAAAAGAAACTGTGGGCCGGAGCTTTGTGGTCCCCGTCCTACTTCGCCGGTAGCTGCGGTGGGGCCTCCATCGATGTCATTCGCCGATACATCGAGCAGCAGAGAACACCTCTTTAGGACAGCTTCGCCGTCCGCGCTATCCATCCCTGCCCTGAAGGGCGAGGTTTTTCGCGCAAACGGATAAACTGTGCCACACATTTATTATTCGTAGTAAGGAGCATCAGCACATGCAACTGGGGATTATTGGACTAGGCCGCATGGGCGGTAATATTGCGCGCCGCCTGATGCTCAATGGGCATACCACCGTGGTCTACGACCGCAATGAAGCGTTCGTCAAAGGTTTGAGTGAAGAGGGCGCCACCGGCGTTGCTGGCCTGGCTGCCCTGGTGGCCGGGCTGCAAAAGCCCCGGGCGGTCTGGGTGATGCTGCCGGCGGGCGATCCGACCGAGACCACCATCCAGGATCTGAGCGAACTGATGGAACCCGGCGATATCATCATCGACGGCGGCAATACCTTCTACAAAGATGACATCCGTCGGGGCAAAACCCTGTCGGAAAAAGGCCTGCATTATGTGGACGTCGGCACCTCCGGCGGCGTGTGGGGCCTGGAACGCGGCTATTGCATGATGATTGGTGGCGATGCCGAGACAGTCAAACACCTGGACCCGATCTTCGCCAGCATGGCTCCAGGCCTGGGCGACATCCCACGCACCAAGGACCGTACCGCTACTGATGACCGTGCCGAGCGCGGCTACATCCACGCCGGCCCAGCCGGTTCCGGGCACTTCGTCAAGATGATCCACAACGGCATCGAATACGGAATGATGCAGGCGTTCGCCGAAGGTTTTGACATCCTCAAGACCAAAAACTCGGAGAGCCTGCCTGAAGAGCAGCGTTTCGATCTCAATGTGGCTGATATCGCTGAAGTCTGGCGCCGCGGCAGTGTGGTTTCGTCCTGGTTGCTGGACCTCACAGCCGACGCCTTGGCCACTGACCCCAAACTCGACGGCTATTCAGGTTCCGTCGCCGACAGCGGCGAAGGGCGCTGGACCATCGAGGCGGCCATGGAGCAGTCGGTCCCGGTCCCGGTGCTGTCCAACTCGTTGTTCGCCCGTTTCCGCTCCCGCCAGCAAAGCACCTACGGTGACAAACTGCTCTCGGCCATGCGCTTCGGATTTGGTGGTCATGTGGAGACTTC
The DNA here is from genome assembly GCF_008369295.1 of Pseudomonas sp. ANT_H4. Taxonomy (GTDB): domain Bacteria; phylum Pseudomonadota; class Gammaproteobacteria; order Pseudomonadales; family Pseudomonadaceae; genus Aquipseudomonas. Next base: position 30,832 of record NZ_VOBG01000036.1, read on the forward strand.
AAAAAAATGACTGCCAACGGCAAGAAACTCAAGGCCGAACCCGCTCCACCCACCACCCTGTTTCTGTTTGGCGCCCATGGCGACCTGGTCAAGCGCCTGCTGATGCCGGCGCTGTACAACCTCAGCCGCGACGGTTTGCTGGGCGATGGCCTGCGCATTGTCGGAGTTGATCACAACGCCATCAGCGATGCCGACTTCGCCAAGAAACTCGAAGACTTCATTCGCACCGAGGCCGCCAGCAAGGTCAAGGGCAATGCCGAAAACGCCCTGGACCCTGCCTTGTGGGGCCAGTTGGCCAAGGGCATCAGCTACGTCCAGGGCGACTTCCTCGACAACAGCACCTACAGCGACCTGGCGGCGAAAATTGCCGAGAGCGGCACCGGTAACGCGGTGTTCTACCTCGCCACAGCGCCGCGCTTTTTCAGTGAGGTGGTACAACGCCTAGGCCGGGCCAACCTGCTGGAAGAAACCCCCGAGGCCTTTCGTCGCGTGGTGATCGAAAAACCTTTCGGCTCTGACCTTGCCACCGCCGAAGCGCTAAACGCCTGCCTGCTCAAGGTCATGAGTGAAAAGCAGATCTACCGCATCGACCACTACCTGGGCAAGGAAACGGTACAGAACATCCTCATCAGCCGTTTCTCCAACGTGCTGTTCGAAGCGTTCTGGAACAACCATTATATCGACCACGTACAAATCACCGCCGCCGAAACCGTTGGCGTGGAAACCCGTGGCAGCTTCTTCGAGCACACCGGCACCTTGCGCGACATGGTGCCCAATCACCTGTTCCAACTGCTGGCGATGATCGCCATGGAACCACCGGCTGCCTTTGGCGCCGATGCGGTGCGTGGCGAGAAGGCCAAGGTGATTGGCGCCGTGCGCCCCTGGTCCCTGGAGGATGCGCGGGCTAACTCGGTGCGCGGCCAGTACACCGCAGGTGAAGTCGGCGGCAAGCAATTGCCCGGTTACCGCGAAGAGGCCAACGTTGCACCTGTCAGCAACACCGAGACGTTCGTCGCCCTCAAGGTGATGATCGACAACTGGCGCTGGGTCGGCGTGCCGTTTTACCTGCGTACAGGCAAGCGCATGAGCATCCGTGACACCGAAATCATCATTTGCTTCAAGCCCGCGCCTTATGCGCAGTTTCGCGACACCGGAGTCGATGAGCTCAACCCCACTTACCTGAAGATCCAGATCCAGCCCAATGAAGGCATGTGGTTCGACCTGCTGGCGAAAAAGCCTGGGCCGACCCTGGACGTGGCCAACATCGAGCTGGGCTTTGCCTATAAGGACTTCTTCGAGATGCAGCCGTCCACTGGCTACGAAACCTTGATCTACGACTGCCTGACCGGCGATCAGACCCTGTTTCAGCGCGCCGACAACATCGAAAACGGCTGGCGGGCGGTGCAGCCTTTCCTCGATGCGTGGAAGGAAGATGATGGCGTTCAAGCCTATAAAGCCGGTGAAGATGGCCCGGCGGCGGCCGATGCGTTGCTGGCCCGCGATGGCCGGACCTGGCGCAGCCTCGGATGAGTGATGCCGCGATCCATCCCATCCGTTTTGTTTTGAGTGATATGGACGGCACCCTGTTACTTCCGGATCACAGCCTCAGCCAACGCACCATTGACTCGGTCCGCGCCCTGCGCGAAGCCGGGGTTTTTTTCAGCCTGGCCACCGGGCGGCCACCCAAGGCCATGTTGCAGCAGATCGAAGCCTTGGGCGTTGACGTGCCCACGGCGGGGTTTAATGGCGGCACCCTGGTCAATCCGGATGGCAGCATCCTGATTGCTCACTGGTTGCCGGCAGAAGCGGCGCTGATCGCGTTGGCGTTGTTCTGCGATCAACCTGATGTGGAAACCTGGGTATTTGCCGATGGCGACTGGATGTTGCGTGATCCGGCGGGCCCCATGGTGCCTCGGGAGCAGCATGGCCTGGGGTATGCGCCGGTGGTGGTGGAAAGTTTCGAGCCGTTCCTGGACCGGATCGACAAGATCGTCGCCGCCAGCACCAATACCCAGTTGCTGATTGAACTGGAGGCGCAGTTGCAGCCCAAGGTTGAAGGACTGGCCCAGGTATCGCGCTCACAGCCGGTCTACCTCGACGTGACCGCGATGAAGGCCAATAAGGGTGAGGCGCTGGCGACGTTGGCGGCCCACCTGGGTGTCCCCCTGGAGCAGACGGCAGCCATCGGTGACGGCGGCAATGACCCGGCAATGTTTCATGTGGCTGGCTTGTCGATTGCCATGGGGCAGGCCGAAGAGGCGGTCAAGCGCCAGGCCAACGTGGTCACCGGCAGCAATATCGAGGACGGCGCAGCAGAGGCCATTGAGCGGTTTATTCTTTCGGCGCGTTGAGGCGCAACGCCCTGCGATAGGCTGCCGTCATCCTGACCCAGTTGATCGTTCCCGCGTAAACGGGAACGATCTTCACCGCTAATAACTCCCCCCTAGCCAGCGCTGAGGCATTGTTGTTTGCCTCACTACCAAGCGTCCCATAAAGACACTGGATTGGCTGCTAAACCATGAAAACTGTTATTTCTGATAGTTGCGAAAACCCTTTGGCGTCGATTGAATAAGCCCCGACAGTTGTCACTTGCCGACGTGTATGGCTCGGCCATTGTTTTACCCAGAGGCGTGTATGTTCGCAAATACCGCAAATGCCTGGTGGCCAGGCGCAGCGGGCGAGCCTGACCTGAGTTTTGGCGACTCAGGCAAGGCGGCCGTGATTATGCATGGGGTTGATTCCTGCCAGGTCAACGGCTTGGCGTTGTGTCCGGACGGCGGTTTGCTGGTGGCGGCTAAAGTCTACCGGGGCCGCACGACGGGCTTGGGGTTGGCCAGGCTTGACGCCAAGGGTTCGCTGGATCAGCGCTTTGGTCGGGCGGGCGCGGTGGTCGATTGTTTTGAAGGCCAGGGTGACGCCATGGCTGACAAAGTGATTCAGTTGCCGGATGGGCGAATCCTGTTGGTTGGGCTGCATTACGAATGTCGCCATCAGTTATTACCGGCCTTGGCGATGTTTCACCCGGACGGGCAACTCGACCCAGGTTTTGGTGATGCCGGCAAGCAGGTAGTGCGATTGCCGGGCGGGCTCTCCAGCGGCACTCGCGATACGTGGCTACCGCCCGGTATTCCTGGCGCCGAGGCCTGTGCGGCGTGTGTGCAACCTGACGGTCGAATCCTGCTGGTAGCCAATCATTCTTTTGAACTGGCCAATCACACGGGGCTGCTGATTCGCCTGGAGCCTGATGGTCGTCTCGATACCACGTTCAATGGCCGTGGTTTTGTCATGGTGCGGCGTTTGCTGCTCAGCACTTGGTTGTCCAGCGTCCACCTGCAGTCGGATGGCGCCATCGTTGTGGCAGGCTCCATCGATTTTCCCCAGCAGGCGCTACTGGCCCGTTATCGGGCAGATGGCAGTCTGGATGAAACGTTTGCCGAGCAGGGCTTCGCACGAATCTCGGCGCAAGGGCGAAACGCCCATTTTAGCCAGGTTATCCAGTGCCGTGACGGTCGGTTGCATGGCGTGGGCAGCAGCCGTGAGCCGATCCATGCCATGGCCCTGGCCGTCGATGCCGACGGTGAGGCTGATCCGGCATTCAATCACGGCCAACCGTCACTGACGGCGATTGTCGGCAGCCCGTGCCAATGGCAAGCGGTGGCGGAGCAGGGGGATGGCAAGCTGGTCATGGCCGGCGCAACAATTGGTGGTTTTACTGCGGATTTTGTTGTCGCCCGGCATCTGGCAGATGGCAGCCCGGACCCGACCTTTGCCAGCGGTCGTGGTTGGGTCCGCACGCGACTGGGGCGTAGCGTGGACACCGCGACGGCACTGGTTCTACAACCAGATGGCAAGATCCTGCTGGCCGGTCATGGTCGGGATGGGGCGTTTCGTGGGGTGGTGACGCGCTACCACGGCTGACAGTTGAAAAGGCGTGCATACAATCCCGAACAACTGCTTTATGTTCTTCGCACGAACATCTCTTATGAAGTAGCGCAAACGGTGTTCTTTATCGAGGTCGTTAATCGTTAGATCAACCAGGGCCTGGAATGAAGATCAATGAGACCGCACTCCAGGCTCTGCGAGTCGTTACTTGGGCATTGCCCAGGATTGTAACTGGTAGCCGTTTTTATCAAGTTCGGCTCGCGCTTGCAGCAGCAGGGATTCCAGTTGCTTGGGATCGGAGTACGCGCTGAGGGAGATCTGTTTGCGCCCGATGCGGTTATTGGTGCGGTCGACAACGGACAGGCTGAGTTCGCCATTGCCGTCTTGCGGGGCCCACGCCACACATTGAAAGGGTTCAAAGGCGTGGCCGGCGATCAAGAGTGCTTCGTTGAAACGGAGCGGGGCGTTCATGGGGTCTTCTCTCTAAATGCCCAATCAAAAGATGTGCCGTCGGTTGGGCTTACCGTTCGGCTAGTACCTGTACTGATGCACGAAGGCGGGGTACGGGTCACATGCTAGAGCAAGAAAATTCAACTTTCCCTGATTAAAGTCATGTAAATCGTGGTTTTGAAAGCTCATTGAAAGTTTGAACTAATGGATTTTTCTATTTGTTGGCTGCTCAAGGAGGTATTTGTCAGTGGACTTATAGCGAAACGATACAAGGGGGCGTCAAGATCTTGCTAGGGTTAGCAACAACCTTTCCAAACTGTTGTTTCTAAATAACTTAATGATTTTGACGCCAAGGAATAGTCATGGTTGTTACACCTGCCCTGCGTCGTCTGCTTGTGGTCGAGCCCTGTGGTGACTGCGACCGGCTAATACCCGGTTTGCGCATGGCGGGATGGGCAGTTGACAGCTGCGCCCTGGAAGCGGTCGGTGACCGATCCTGCGACGTGGGGCTGCTGCGCCTGCAGCCGTTTCACCTGGAGCGGCCCGAGGCGATCAAGGAGTTGATCAGCCGCAGCGGTACGGAATGGATCGCGGTGCTCAGCCAGGACGTGTTGCGCCTGCAAAAGGTCGGTGACTTTGTTTGCGAGTGGTTTTTCGACTTCCACACTTTGCCGTTTGATGTTTCCCGGGTCCAGGTCACTTTGGGCCGGGCCTTTGGCATGGCGCGGCTGCGCGGTAAAGGCAACGCCCATGTCGATGAACCGGAGCACGAATTGTTGGGCGACAGCCGCCCGATCCGCGAACTGCGCAAGCTGCTGGCTAAACTGGCACCCACTGAATCGCCCATCCTGATTCGTGGCGACAGCGGCACCGGCAAGGAACTGGTGGCCAAGACCCTGCACCGGCAGTCCCAACGCCATGCCAAGCCATTTGTGGCAATCAACTGCGGGGCTATCCCTGAGCACCTGATCCAGTCCGAACTCTTTGGGCATGAAAAAGGTGCGTTTACCGGCGCCCATCAACGCAAGGTCGGTCGTATCGAAGCCGCCCATGGCGGCACCTTGTTTCTCGATGAAATTGGCGACCTGCCAATGGAATTACAAGCCAATCTGCTGCGTTTTCTCCAGGAGAAACACATCGAGCGGGTCGGCGGCAGCCAGCCGATTCCAGTGGATGTACGGGTATTGGCGGCTACCCACGTCGACCTGGAAGCGGCAATCGAGAAGGGCACCTTTCGCGAAGACTTGTATTACCGGCTCAATGTCCTGCAAGTGGTGACCGCGCCCTTGCGTGAGCGTCACGGCGACGTCGGGATGCTGGCCAACCACTTTTCTCATTTCTACAGCCAGGAAACCGGCCGGCGCCCCCGCAGTTTCAGTGAGGATGCGTTGGTAGCCATGGGCAAACACGGCTGGCCGGGCAATGTACGTGAGCTTGCCAACCGGGTACGGCGCGGCCTGGTGTTGGCTGAAGGGCGGCAGATTGAAGCGCTCGATCTGGGCTTGCAAAGCCAGCATGCAATTGCGCTACCTATGGCTACACTGGAAGATTACAAACACCGCGCCGAACGTCAGGCGCTGTGCGATGTGCTCAACCGGCACAGCGACAACCTGAGTGTCGCGGCCCGCGTGCTGGGGGTTTCCCGGCCCACGTTCTACCGGTTGCTGCACAAACACCAGATCCGCTAGGGCGGGTAAACAAAAGCCCCGTCGCGACCCTTATCGCGGCGGGGCTTTTCCCTTTGCGGGCTGATCAGAAGTAGTACGGGAATTTCAGGCTGAAGGTGAAGTCCGGCGCATCGTCGGTCATGCCGATGGACAGGTTGGGCACGATGGTCAGGTTTTCACTGGCCGCAATGGTCATGCCGACGTTGAAATAACCGGCGTTGGCATCGCTGGACACCACCGATTGCCAGTCACCGCTGTCAGGCTTGAGCTTGCTTTTGCGCTGAATCAGGTCCGAGACCGAGAACGACATGCTCATTCTCTCGTTCAGCGCAAAGGCGACACCCACGCCTATCTGGAAGCTGTCACCCAGGCGTACCTTGCCACCGATTTTTTCGTTGACCGTGGAACTGATGTCGTCAAACGAGTCTTCGAAGTTATGGGTGTAGGACAAACTGCCAAACAGCACCGCCGGGTCGAAAGTTTTGACCAGGGAGATGCCTGGCGTGATCGACCAGACGCCGTTGCCGGTGGGCAGGTTTTCTGGCACTAACAGGTTGCTGTTATTAGGCGAGGGCACCAGCTTGATGCCGAATGGCTCCTTGCCTGTTGGGGCCTTGACCCGCAGCGAAACCACGGCGTCCGGCAGGTTGGGCGTTTCATCAAGGAATTTGTAGGCAATCCCGAAGTTGACGTCGCCGATTGTCGGGTCGCGAGTGACGGACTCCTCCGAAGCTGCCGTGGCGCTGCCGCCATTGGCGCCACCGGACTGATACGTCGACTCGCGGTATATCACCGGCACGTTCACGTCGAACTGCCAGCGATTATCCAGGTTGTAGCGCCCGGTCATGTCCAGGGTCCAGTTATCGGCCTTGATCCGGTCCAGGTTGATATTGCCGAGGAAGATCGAATCCAGTGCCAGGAAGCCATTAAGCGTCAACTGACGGGCATCGTAGCGGGCGTAGGTGACGCCGGTTTCAAAGCTGAACTTGCCATTGCCAAAGAAACCGCTGGCCTCGTTGTACAGGTTGCTCACGCTTTGCGCAGGGGCCGAATCGTCCTTGAGCGACTGCCCATAGGAACTGCCACCCGCCGCAGCGCCGGAACTGCTGGCGGCAACGGTGCTGCCACCTTTCTTGAAATCGGCTGGTGATTTGGCCAGGCGTTTGGGCGCAGGCGTTGCGGGTTGATCTTCGACCTGGCGAACCCGCTGTTCCAGCACCGCGAGGGCTTTTTGCTGCACTTCATAACGTTGCTTGAGTGCCAGGAGCTCCTGTTTGAGCGTTTCGATATCTGCGTCCGGCGCGGCGTACAACATGGTTGCGGGCAAGAGCGTGCTTAAACAAACAACGGCACGTAGCGATAACGATCGATGCATGAAATAAGCCGTCCTTTTCTAATACGTAGGTGTCGAGGGTCAGCGTAGTTCAATAACCGAGAGTGCGGAGGCCCTTGAGTTGATCGAGGTTGCAGTTCAGAGCGCCGCTGTTGAGGCCACTGTTATTCATCACCACATTGAGGGTGGTGGTATTAAGTACCTGGTTGATATTGCCCGTCAGGCGTACCGCTTGTTGCATGCCGCCCTGGGCAATCCTTTGCAGGGAATCGCCCTGGCCATTGCGGGCCTGGATCGCCATATTGATGCCGCCCCCGGCGTTGGAAATGCTGACCTGACCTGCGCCGCTGGAACCGCTGAGGGTGCCGCCGGCCATCAATACCTGTCCCGACTGCACGACATTGCCCGCAGCCAAGCCGTTTTCGCTGATGTTGATGCCGACATTGTTGTAGGCGCTGTTGCCATCCCCGGCCGCGCGTACGCTCTGGGTTACGCCTGTGCCGCTGCCCAGGCCCGCACCGCCGACCACTGTGCCGCTGCCGATGGTTGGGTTCGAAGTCGGCCCCTTGCCGGAGTCTGCGGTGGCGGAGACATAAAATTGCGGGGTAATGGTGGATGCGTCGATGTTCATGCTGGCTTTGCCGGTAATGCTGTCACCGGCAGCGTTGGTCCAGGTGCTGCTCATGACAATGCCGAAACTGATGATCCGCCCGGGCATCACAAAACGACCGCGCAGCTCGGCCAGTTCCGAGTCTTTCATTTCTATTGGCTTAAACACCGATGAAGCATAAGCGGGCATTGAGGCTGCCAGGCACATGACCGTCAGCCAACGGAAAGTGTTCATCATTTGCTCCTGGAGCGTCCTGCCCCTTATTGCGCTTCTAGAAGAAGTCGCTCTGGATGAAACCGAAGTCCATCAGCTCTGAATCCCGAACAGGACTGAACTCGTTCAGTTTGTTCTTGGCGGTCAAGGGCGTCGGTGGGTCGAGCAGGGCGTTGGCCTTGTCATAGCCTTCGCCCAACACAGCGAACACGATGCCGTTCCAGCCCTTGATGAAGTCGTCATGGGAGTAGCGTTTGTTGCCCAAGACAGAGTCTCCGATATAGACCCAGTCCTTGTCAGCCCGCTGCATCACCACGAAGTGTTTGTAGCCGCGAATTTCCAGCAGCACCACGACGGGGACTCTCACTGTGACCAAGGTTTCTGGCGCTATCCGATAACCTTTTGCACGCATGCCGATGCTTTCGAGGTAGCGCTTCATGTCTAGCATGGAGAAACCCTGGGTTCGCACCAGGTCCTGATCGGCGTTGATCAGCATGCCTTTGATGACGTGAGCCTCATCGACGTCCAGCCAGAAGGCTTGGCGCAGGATGGTTGCCAGTGCCGCGGCACCGCAGCTGAAATCGGTTTTCTGTTCCACCAGGTTGGCGAACCGGCGCTCGCGAATGCTCTCGACCTTCTTGAAGATCACCGCACCGCCGGGCATGGCGGAGATCGCCATTTGCCCTGCCCAGGTAGGGCCGGCGAGCAGTAACAGGAAGGTGAGGGTGGCGAGTCGCATGATCGAATGACCTGATGGACACTGGAATTAAAAAGGGCCTTGTTGCCAAGGCCCTAGTTGGATCAGAAGCTCAGCTTGCTGCCGCTTGCGCATACAGTGCAGCCGCTGCCCAGAGACAAGGTGTTGCTTTGTTGGTTGCCCGAACCCGCGGCAACGTTGATCCCGATGTTGCCGGAAGCGTTGTTGCCAGAGTTGTTCAGGCTGGCGTTGTTGGTGACGTATTGAGGCTTGCCATAGCCGTGCTTGGAAGCAGCCTGGTTGAGGTAGCTGTTGTTCAGCGACACTTGCTCGGTGTTTGCCACAGCGGCAATCGAGGTGCCATCGGCGGTCACGATAGTCAGGTTGTTTTTCTGTTGGTTACCTTGACCGGCTGCGACGTTGACGCCCACGTTACCGGAGCTGTCGTTGGCCGAGTTGTTCAGGGATGCATTGTTTTGCGTCCCTTTGTTTACGAAGTTGTTGTGTTTGCTTTGCTGGAAGATATCGGCCTCGGCGAGGACGTACCCGGCTTTGCCGGCACTGCTGGTGATTGCGGCGGCATTGTCTTGCTGGTTACCGGAGCCAGAGGCCACGTTACCACCCAGGTTGCCGTCGCTGTTGTTCAGCGAACCGTTAGCGGCTGCATTGTTGGCGGTTTTCGTGTCGTCGAACTTGTTGTTTTTGCTGACTTGAGAATCAGTCACCACCGCAGCGACGACACCGGTTGGAGTGGGTTTGTATTTGTCGCTAGTGTCAGCTTGTGCAGCAACAGCCATGAGCGCAGCCAGAGCAAAAACCAGTGGTTTAAGAGCCATTGTAGGTTTCATGGTGTATCTCCTTGCTTCTAATTAGTTGGTTAAGTGTTGGTACGGTGTTGCACACAACCATCAGGGGTTACCTGATGTTCACGTTCAGGGTGTTAGCCACTCGGTTCCCCACCCCTGCACTCTGGTTCACCTGAATCACGCCCCGGCTGCCGGTGAAGGCCTGGTCGCTGGTAACGACCTGGCGGCTGCCAGTGGGTGAGGTGAGCCCTGAGTCTGGTAACAGCGTCATGTTCTGTTGCGACAGGACGCTGTCATCGATGCCCTGCGGGCCAGCACTAATGCTGATCCGCACGGCATTGATCATTTGGTTGTTGGCCCCGGCCGACTGGTTGACCCCCAGTACACCGCTGCCATTGCTGAAAGAAGAACCCTGGATCACCGCCTTGGCATTCAGGGATGGATCGGCCTTGCCGTCGAGTTTCTGGATGAGCGCGCCGCCGACCTGGGCATGGGCACCGATGGCGATGGCGCGGCTGTTGATTTGTTGTTGCTGATTGCCGGCGGCCTGGTTGACTGAGAGATTGCCGCTGTACTGTTTGCCGGAGTTATCGATCACGGCATTGTTGTTGCTGTCGGCCATGACTGATGAGCAGCCCAGCGCGAGAAGAAGCAACCATGAGCGGCTCATTGCTGCGCCCCCATCATGCTGCCAATATTGCTCAACGGGGCCATGCCACGCTGGATCGAACCGTTTATTTGCCCGGAGATGCTGCTACCGCCGCCGCCATGACCTGCCGCTGCGCCAGCTCCCAGGGTGGACGAACTGGTCCCGTGGGACGTGCTCAGGCCGGGAAGGTTGCCGTTGGGCAGAATGGCGCGAGTGATGGTGGAACCGCTGCTGACCCCGGCGATATCGTTATCGCTGAGTTCGCCGCTGGTGGCGCGCAGTACTTGTGCCGCGGGGTTGACGTTAACGGTGGTTGGATAAGGGTCAGGAGCGAAGGAGGAACGGCCAGCCATATGACCCTGCACGTTGCGACCAATGACGATGACACCGTCGCCCGCGAGGGCTGGAAGACTCACACTGGTGCTGAGTACACAGCTGATCAGCAGTAGGCTCATCGAGCCTGAATTGAGAGTGACCACGGCAGCATTCCTTGTTTTTAACGCTGACCCTAAACAGCGTTATCAGGAACAGAGCAGGAGCTGTGCCGCTTTTTATTTTTATATATTATTCAATGGGTTGGCTTTTATCATCGCGATGCAGGCAACCCGTGTGTATCAGCGCTGAGACAACAGTACGTCGATCTGCCCAGCAGTCGCCCTTGCCGGGCATGGGCACGTCGCGGGGCGTTACCTGTATCAGAGATGAAACACGTTTGATGACAAAACAATGAACCCGCAGCCGGCGGACGTTTCAGGCAGGCCAAGTGTCTCAAAAGTGGACACTTGGCTTATGGCAGGGGGTGTGCGCCGCAGGGGCAGCTCAAGTCTTGGGCGCTTTGCCCGGTATCGAGTTGATTACGGGGTTGCCATCCTGGTTCTGGGTCAGGTAAACCGGCAGGACCTTGGGCAGGGAGGAGACGAGGTTGTTGACTTCATGGATGTTGTAGATCCCGCCAATGCGAATGGCGCCGGTGCTGGCGTCTGCCAGCATCATCGGTTTGCTCAGGTAACGATTGATCAGCGGCAAGGCATCGGCGAGGGCCAGGTTGTCGAGAATCAACTTGCCCGTACGCCACGCCAGGGCGCAATCGTCTGTCGCGATCGGCTTCACATGAGGGCGGGTGTCGCCATGGTCGTAGCGGGCCTGCATGCCAGGGGACAAGCTCAGGCCACTGTGGCCCACATCGCTGGTGACCTGCACCGAGCCTTCGAGCAACATGATCCGGACCTGGTCTTCGTATTTCCAGACGTTGAACTGGGTACCGGTAACCCTGATCCGCCCATCACCGGCCCGGACCACAAAAGGGCGCAGGCGGTCATGGCTGACGTTGAAGAATGCTTCACCTTTTTTCAGGGTGACTCGACGCTCGTCCTTGTAGTTGCTGTAGACCAGTTCGGTGCCCAGGTTCAGCTCCACCTGACTGCCGTCTTCCAGGGTGACTTGTCGCAGCCCGCCCTCGGCCTCGTAATGTTTATACGAGTTGGGCAACCAGCCAGCTTCCCAGCCCGTGAACGCGGCCAACGGCAACGCCACCAGGCATACCGCAGCGGCTATGGCATAGGTACGCAATAGGCTGCGCGGTGCGATTCGTGCCACCGGCGCTGTTTCGTTGCGAGGCAAATGATCGGCGACGTCCCAGATTTCCAGCATGGCTGCGTATTCGAAGGCATGCAGCGGATGTGCATCATGCCACTGTTCAAAAGCCTGACGTTCGGCAGTCGTGCAATCGAAAGCATGCAGACGCATACACCAGTGCGCAGCGGCATCGGTGATGGCGTCATATTCGGCTTCTGAAAGGGACTGTTCGGTCATTTGCTCTTCCTGGTTTCATGCATTCTAACCTTCCCGGCACGGTGCCGAGAACAGCCATCATGGCGAATGAGCATCAATGTGGAACTAATTCTTGCCCCAGGCACCCTAAAAATCAGGATATGTAAGTCATTCTCTCTCAAGCCTGGGAGTCCACCCAGCCCAGGAGTGAGTGGTGTAACGCCAGCGTTAAATAAACAGCGTTGTACCGAAACGGGTGGTTGACAGGCCACTCGCTCGGCGTTGTTTAATCCAGAGGCTGAATCCAGCAGGCTGTTGCCCCCTCCAATAATTACTCTGGAGCTTCAGATGTCAGCCACGCCCGTTATTGCTGCAAGTGACTCGCAGACTATTGCCTTTCCCGAACTGGTTACCTTGCTCAAGCAGATTTTCCTCAACCACGGCACCTCGCCTAACGTCGCCGCCGTGATGGCAAACAACTGTGCCAGCGCCCAGCGCGACGGCGCCCAGAGTCATGGGGTGTTTCGCATGCCCGGTTACGTATCGACCCTGGACAGCGGCTGGGTGGATGGCAAGGCTGTACCGATTGTCGAGGATGTCGCCTCGGGGTTTGTCCGGGTGGATGCCTGTAATGGCTTTGCCCAGCCAGCCCTGGCCGCCGCCCGCCCGTTGCTGGTGGAAAAGGCCCGCAGCGCCGGTATCGCAGTACTGGCCATCCGTAACTCACATCATTTTGCGGCGCTGTGGCCCGATGTCGAACCCTTCGCCGACGAAGGTCTGGTGGCCCTGAGCGTGGTCAACAGCATGACGTGCGTGGTGCCTCACGGTGCTGATCGGCCACTTTTCGGTACCAACCCGATTGCCTTTGCCGCGCCACGGGCCGACGGCCCGCCGATTGTCTTTGACCTGGCCACCAGCGCCATCGCCCATGGTGATGTGCAGATCGCCGCGCGCAAGGGTGAGCGTGTGCCGCCCGGTACTGGGGTCGATAGCCTGGGCCAGCCGACCCTGGACCCCAGGGCCATCCTCGAAGGCGGCGCCTTGTTGCCGTTTGGCGGGCACAAGGGCTCGGCGTTGTCGATGATGGTCGAGTTGCTGGCGGCAGCACTGACCGGCGGGAATTTTTCGTTCGAGTTCGACTGGTCCAATCATCCTGGTGCCAAAACACCGTGGACCGGCCAGTTACTGATCGTCATCGACCCCAGCAAAACCGCCGGGCAAAACTTTGCCGAGCGCAGCCAGGAACTGGTGCGGCAGATGCACGCTGCGGGGTTGCGGCGTTTGCCGGGCGATCGTCGTCATCGCGCACGGGCGAGGGCCGAGGAGGAGGGGATTGTTATCGAGGTGGCGGAGTTGGCGCGGTTGCGGCGGTTGGTGCAAGGTTAACTCGGCCGACTGTGGAGCGAGCAAACTCGCTCCACAGGGAAAACCTCAGTTACGACGACCCAACAGCAGGCCGACCACCAGGCCGAAGCCTGCAGAAATTGCCACGGTCTGCCATGGGTGACCACCGATATAGTTTTCGGTAGCGTCCACCATTGGCTTGCTGCGCTCACGCACGCTGGACACCGAGTCCAGGGCCTGCTTGAGCTTGAGGGCTACCTGCTCGCGCAGGGTTTCACCTTCTTCGCCCACCAGGGAGGCGCTGCTCTTGAGCAGCTTGTCCGATTCCTCGATCAGCGCCTGGAGTTCGCTGAAGGCTTGATCCTTGATTTGTTCTTCGACGGCTTGCGCGGCAGTTTTGCGGGCCATTGGGTGACTCCTTGCAGGTGAATGTGACAGCGAACAATGGAGTATTCGCCGGCTGAAAAAGTTGCAGCTTTTTTTTCCGCTGGCCTGGACTGAGCAAAATCCAGAGCGGGAAATTTCGACCTACAGTGTAAGATGTCACCTATTTGTACCGCAGGGAATTCCACATGAGCTTCAATCTGGCCAACAAGCCCCTTGCCGAGCGCGCTGAGCTCGAAGATGAAAAGTCCCGTCTGTATGACTTGTGGCAAAGCAACCTGGGCAAGGCCAAGGGCGAGGGGGCCCGCTTGTTCGGCGAGCGCGCCAAGCGCAAGGGCAAATGGGCTGAATGGGTGCGCTCGGAGCTGGACGGCATGTCGCCGCCGGAGTTCGCCAACATGGTGCGTAGTGAAGTCAATCGGTTGATGGCGGCCAAGTAACTGCGTTTTATCGCTGACTAAGCAGCCATTCCTCGCGGGTCATTTCCCAGATATCCCGAGGAAAGTTACCTTCGACGAACCTGCCTTCGTCGCTTCTGATCAAGCGCATGCCGGTGCGCTCGGAAAGCCGCCGCGACGCCAGGTTAGGCGCGGCCTTGGGCACCCGCATCAGCGGGCGCTTGAGCACGTCGAACCAATACTCGGTCACTGCTGCACTGGCCTCGGCCATCAAGCCCTGGCCTTGCCAGTGCGGGCCCAACCAAAAACCACGGTTGTTGTCGAGCTCATCCATCAGGCTGACGTTGCCAATCAACTGCTCAGGTGCGGTTTTAAGACGGATCGACCAATGCCATTCGCAACCCGCAGCGATAGCGGGCAGGGCGACTTTTTCCAGGTAGGTTCGAGCACCATCGGCCGGGTAGGGCCAGGGCACCATGGCGTTGAGGTAGCGCACCACTTCCCAGTGAGGAAACTGCTGCTGGATACCCTCGGCATCGTCCAGGGTCAGGGGTTTGAGGATCAAGCGTTCGGTGTACAGCGTCGGTAGTACGTCCATGTAGTGGTGACCTCCTTGTTTACCAGGTAGCGGCCGCGTTCGGCAGGTCGAGGGTGCCGCGATCGACAAAGCGCATGGTCCCGAACAGCCCGCCCGCCAGCTTGCCCCGCAAGACGTAGGGCAGGTTGTTCAAGCTCTGGGTCTGGCTCAGGCCCAGGGTCTGACGTAACACAGAAAAAGCTGAAACACTTACCGGCACCGTCAGGACGGTCTCGGAAAAGCGTGGGATGGAACCCTGCTGATCACTGACCCCAGCTGCCAGCGGCCGGCCATTAACCTCCAGGTCCAGGGCCACGCCGTTGTAGTCGATGGCGGTTTCGTTGGGGTTCTGTACCCGCAGTTTCACTGCGAAGCGCACTTCCAGGTCCTGGCTTTGCAACGGCTCGATACCCACTACATTGATGTTCACCGGGTCGCGATTGGGGAATAACGCGCAGGCGCTCAGGGTAAACAACAGCAGGGACAGGACAACGAGGTTGCGCATGACAAGGTACTCCTATTTCGTGACGTCCGGGTCCTGCATAACCTTGAGGGTCGACGACTCCGGATCAAATTCATCTTCTTGCAACGTTATGAACTCCTCAGGCAGGAAGATGTTCAGCAAGATAGCGCAGAACGCTCCGACGGTGATCGGCGACTCAAAGATGTTGTGCAGCGCCTTGGGCAGTTCGCGCAGCACTTCCGGCACTGCCGCAACGCCCAGGCCCATCCCCAGGGAGATGGCCACGATCAGCATATTGCGCCGATGCAGACCGGCCTCGGCGAGGATCTTGATCCCGGCCACTGCCACCGTGCCGAACATGATCAGCGTCGCGCCGCCCAACACCGGTTTGGGCATCAATTGCAGCACCGCGCCAATCATCGGGAACAGCCCCAGCATCACCAGCAGGCCAGCAATGAAATACGCCACATAGCGGCTGGCCACGCCGGTCAACTGGATCACACCGTTGTTCTGCGCAAAGGTCACCATCGGCAGGCTGTTGAAGGTGGCGGCCATCACCGAGTTGAGGCCGTCGGCCAACAGCCCAGACTTGATGCGCCTGATATACAGCGGGCCCTTGACCGGCTGTTGGGAAATCATCGAGTTGGCGGTCAGGTCACCCGCTGCCTCCAGGGGCGAAATCAGGAAGATCACCGCTACCGGGATAAACGCTACCCAGTCGAAGGAAAAGCCGTACTTGAACGGCACCGGCACGCTGATCAGCGGCAGTTGTGGCAACGCTGCCAGGTCGACGCGGCCCATCCACCAGGCGACCACAAAGCCCAGGGTCAAGCCGATCACAATCGAGCCCAGGCGCAGGAACGGATTGTTGAAACGGTTAAGCACCACGATGGTCAGCAATACCAGCGCTGCCAATCCCATATTACTGGCCGCCCCCAGGTCGCTGGCGCCAAAGCCACCGGCCATGTCGGTGACCGCGACCTTGATCAGCGACAGGCCCATCAGCGTAATGATGGTGCCGGTGACCACCGGGGTGATCAGTTTGCGCAACTTGCCGATGAACTGGCTAAGCACCACCTCGATAAAGGCCGCGAAGAAGCAAATGCCAAAGATAGTCGAGAGGATTTCATCGGTGCCGCCACCTCGGGCCTTGACCATGAAGCCGGCGCTCAGGATCACGCTGATAAAGGAAAAGCTGGTGCCTTGCAGACACAGCAACCCGGAACCCACCGGGCCAAAGCGCCGTGCCTGGACAAAGGTGCCCAGCCCCGAAACGAACAGCGCCATGCTCACCAGGTACGGTACCTCGCTTTCCAGGCCCAGTACGCCGCCGACAATCAGGGTCGGGGTAATGATGCCGACAAAACTGGCCAGCACATGCTGCAGCGCGGCAAACATTGCCGCGGTGAAGTGCGGCCGGTCTTCGAGGCCATAGATCAGGTCGGATTTATAGCGGGGGCGAGGGGCTTGAGCGTCAGACAAAATTCAGGCTCGGGTCAGAAAGTGGAGGCGCAGGATGCCAGAAAGCGTCAACGGTCAAAAGTGTGAAAATATATTTCTCCGCTCCCTGCATAAAATGCTCAAGCCTGCCGATACCTCTTGTTAGGTCCACACACTAATGACAACAGTGGCGCCGAACGGTCATTGGTAGCGCGTTGACGCTCGATGGCCGTGTCGCGGCAAGGATGCTCGTAGCCATCACCTTCTGAGAGTCGTCCTATGTCCCTGCGTAATCTGAATATTGCACCTCGAGCCTTTCTCGGTTTTGCGTTCATTGCGTTGTTTGTCATTGCCCTGGGGGTGTTTGCGGTCAACCGCATGACCCTGATTCGCCAGACTTCGGTGAACATGGGGGCCAACCAACTGCCCAGCGTCGGCTTTCTCGGCAACATGACCGAAAACGTCCTGCGCCTGCGGATCTTGTCATTTCGTGTACTGGTCAATCGCGAGCCCGCCGCGCTGCAGGAAGCTCAGACGCGCATTGGGGTACTGCTGGATAAGCTCAGGCAGGCACAAACCAGCTACGCGGCGCTGCCTGCCGGTTATGAAGAAGCGGCGCTGTACAAAACATTCGTCACCACCCTGGATAACTACCTCAAGGCCCAGGCCGAGATGCTGGCACTGTCCCAGCAGAACAAGGTGGAAGAGATGCGCGCCCTGATCAACGGCAGAATCAAGGACGGCACCGACCAGATGGGCGAGCAGTTGAACAAATTGATTGCCATCAATGTCGCCGACGCCAGGCAGGCCGGTGAATATGCGGGCCAAAGCTATCGAGACGCCATCACCGGCATCATCGTGGTATCGGTGGCGGCGGCGCTGATGACCATACTGCTGGCTTGGCTGCTGACCCGTAGCATCGTCACCCCGTTGCGCAAAGCAGTGGAAGTTGCCGAAACCATCGCCGCTGGCAACCTGACCAAAGTCATTGAGGTCGACGGCAAGGACGAACCGGCCCGCCTGCTCGGCGCCTTGGCCTCCATGCAGATCAATCTGCGCCAGACTATCCAGCACATTGCGGGCTCGGCCACGCAACTGGCCTCCGCTGCCGAAGAACTCAGTGCCGTCACCGAAGAAGCCTCCAAGGGCTTGCAGCAGCAGAACAACGAAATCGACCAGGCCGCCACCGCCGTCAACGAAATGACCGCCGCCGTGGAAGAAGTGGCGCGCAACGCTGTATCCACCTCCGAGGCGTCGAGCCAGTCGAACCAGGCCGCGCGGGAAGGGCGTGATCGCGTGGTGGAAACCGTCGGCGCGATCCAGACTATGACCCAGGACGTGCAGAACACCTCAGTCATGATCGAAGGCCTGGCCACTCAAGGCCGCGATATCGGCAAGGTGCTGGATGTGATCCGCGCGATTGCCGAGCAGACCAACCTGCTGGCCCTCAATGCGGCGATTGAAGCGGCGCGGGCCGGTGAAGCCGGACGCGGTTTTGCCGTGGTAGCCGATGAAGTACGGGCGCTGGCGCATCGCACTGCGCAGTCGACCCAGGAAATCGAAAAAATGGTCGCCGGTATCCAGAACGGCACCGGGGAAGCGGTGCAGTCCATGCAGCAAAGCAACCAGCGCACCCAAGACACCCTGGTGATGGCCCGTGCTGCCGGGGTGGCTTTGGAGCAGATCACCCAGTCCATCAGCCTGATCAACGAACGCAATCTGGTGATCGCCAGCGCTTCGGAAGAACAGGCCCAGGTCTCCCGTGAAGTGGACCGCAACCTGGTGAATATTCGCGATCTTGCGACCCAATCGGCGGCGGGCGCCAACCAGACCAGCGCCGCCAGTCATGAACTGTCGAGGCTGGCGGTGGATTTGAGTGGGATGGTTGCAAGGTTTGTGATCTGACCTGATCTGTAGCGTACGCAGGGTTAGTGTGGGCTGGGGGCATATCCGTTATTTTGGTCAGGGCGGATTAGGGTTACGCCCTTACGGCGTGTCACTTTCGAAAAGCCGGAATGCCGGCCCAGACGAAAGTAACCAAAGCGCTCTTGCCCCACCACTTGGTGCCTCGCTTA
>NZ_VOBG01000037.1 GCF_008369295.1 Pseudomonas sp. ANT_H4
GCGCTTCGACTTCAAATGCCCAATCGAAGTTATGGGCGAGGTGATGCAGAAGGCCATGGCTATGCGGCATGATGCTCCAGCTTCAATTCAATGACCGTGTTGCACTCAGCTCCTGCAACCGCCCTCCATCAATCATGAATGAAGGCAAGGCACCATCATTTTCAATAAAAGACTTCTGGAAGTTTTCAAGTAGCTTTTTATTTTTATCAATCTTGATTTCAATTGTCCGTAGTTTTTTGGTTAAAACATCAAGCGGATTATTTTCGTCTAAAATGTCGGCGAGATTGATTTCTTGAATAGCTTTTAATAATGTATTTTCAAAGTCGTCATATCGTAAACGTTTCAAAATACATTCGCGTGTAAATTTCCCCTTCTTACACACAATATAATTGACCGACTTGGGAATCTTTGCACGTTTATCAATGCCCGGATTTAATAAGTGAACAGGACCGCCGCAATCGGCACATTTCAATAATCCTGTAAATAAGTTGGTAAAGACTTTGCCTTTGCGTCCTTTTCGTGTGGTATTTGTTGCAGCAATACGCTGACATTGTTCGAACGTTTCACGGCTAATGATTGCCGGGAAATAGTCCTCAATAGGTTCACAAGCTGCAATCAAGTCACGTTTGCCAGTGTTTTGCTTCTTTGGTTGATAAAGTCCAAAGGTTGCCGGATTTCTCAAAATTTTAGAAATTATGGAAGGTTCCCAATACTCAACGTTTTTGAATGTTGGGATTTTTCTTTCATTTAAGATGTTCTTGATTTTTAACGAGCCGTTACCATTCTGGAAAAGGTCAAAAATGAGTTTGACCGTTTCGGCTTTTTCAGGATTGAGAACGTATCGACGACGTTTAATGTCTTTTCGTTTTTCTTCATCAAATACGTCGAAGGTTTGGGTATCAAGCCACGCTGGGGCTTGTGCAGTCATTGCGATTTTATGAACGGCGGCAAGCTCTCTTTTACTTGCCCAATTTAATAGACCTTTATCGCTTTTGTTTTTGCTTTCCACATTTGCACGGGTAGCATCAATTGATAAAGTGATGATTGTATAAACATCAATTTCTTCAAGGATTTTTTGTTCTTTATCACTGATGATTGCGAGCTTCAAGCCTTTTGAAATTATCGCGTTAACCTTCATTAAAGCATCAATAGGGCCACGTCTTGTTAACCGGTCAATGTTTTCTAGTGCAAACACATCACCCGGCTGAAACCTACCTTTTTCAAGGTCTTCAAAGAATTTAGTAAGCTCTTTTTGTTGCGTATCATCGGAAAAGGCAGAATGGCCGATGTCTTCAAGAACGTGACTATTTTCTAGTGACAAGTCATTTTTTGCTGCAAAATCGGCTATCAGCTTTCGCTGACGTTCAAGCGAAAAGCCCCGTAATTGCTCACTTGTAGACATCCGAAGGTATGAAATTAACCGTGCCACAAGCCGCTCCCTATAAGGTCAAATCTTACGGGTATTATACGCCCGTCTTGATCAACACTGCGTTGCCCGGCCCCTGGGCGCTAAAGTTCAGGGAGTCGCCGCCACGGGCGTAGTACATATAGATATGGCCGCCATCCAGAAACAAAGCCTTACGCTTTTCTGTGTAGCCGAGGGATGCGTGGCTGCCCTTTTCGGCCTCGTAATAGGCTTCGGTCTCGATGATTCGCGCCGACAGCCACAAATCGCCGACCCGATGGCGAATGACTTTGCCCAGCAAATCTTTCGCGAGCTGTTGCGCATCGCGATCGAAGAAGCCGTCGGGTAGGGCGTTGGCGGGGATCAAGGGTGAAAAGTTGGACATGGCATAAAGGGTTAAGGCGACTAAATGTGACAGGATGATAACAACTTCAGCCTTAATCACGGCTGAACGTCGGTTTTTTACAGTTCATTTCAACCATACGCCCCTCACCGCTGTCCGTGGACGGGCGCGACAGCTATAATCTGCCGCTTTCCTCTTTGCCAAGACCCCGCCAGACTATGACTGAGTCCGTTCTTGACTACATGACCCGCCTGGGTCGCGCTGCCCGTCAGGCCTCGCGGTTGATCGCCCGTGCGAGCACCGCGCAGAAGAACCGTGCGCTGCTGGCCGCTGCTGATGCCCTGGATGCTTCGCGCTCCGAGCTCAGTGCCGCCAACGAGCTGGACCTGGCCAACGGTCGGGCCATTGGTCTGGAACCGGCATTGCTGGATCGCCTGGCGCTTACGCCGGTGCGCATCGACGAAATGATCGAAGGTTTGCGTCAGGTGGCCAAGCTGCCTGACCCCATCGGTGAAATCCGCGACATGCGCTACATGCCGTCGGGAATCCAGGTTGGCAAGATGCGCGTGCCCCTGGGCGTGATTGGCATCATCTATGAGTCCCGTCCGAACGTGACCATCGACGCCGCCAGCCTGTGCCTCAAGTCTGGCAACGCCACCATCCTGCGGGGCGGTTCCGAGGCGATCAATTCCAATCGTGCCATTGCCGCCTGTATCCAGCAGGGCCTGGCGGTGGCCGAGTTGCCGGCCGAAGTGGTGCAAGTGGTGGAAACCACTGACCGCGCCGCCGTCGGTGCCTTGATCACCATGCCCGAGTTCGTCGACGTGATCGTCCCGCGCGGTGGCAAGAGCCTGATCGAGCGGGTCAGCCGCGATGCCAAGGTGCCGGTCATCAAGCACCTGGACGGCGTCTGCCACGTCTACATAGATGTCGCTGCCGATCTCGACAAGGCCATTCGCATTGCCGACAACGCCAAGACGCACCGTTACGCTCCGTGCAACACTATGGAAACCCTGCTGGTACACGTGGCGATTGCCGAGCGCGTGTTGCCGCCGCTGGCCGCCATCTACCGTGACAAGGGCGTGGAGTTGCGCGGTTGCGAACGCACCCGCGCCTTGCTTGGCGCCGACATCATCGAAGCCACCGAGCAGGACTGGTACACCGAGTACACGGCGCCGATCCTGTCGATCCGCATCGTCGACGACCTGGACCAGGCCATCGAACACATCAACACCTACGGTTCCAAGCACACCGACGCCATCGTCACCGAGCATTTCAGCGATGCCCGGCGTTTCCTCAACGAAGTGGATTCCGCTTCGGTGATGGTTAACGCCTCGACGCGCTTTGCCGACGGTTTCGAATATGGCCTGGGGGCGGAGATCGGCATTTCCACCGACAAGCTCCACGCCCGCGGCCCAGTTGGCCTCGAAGGCCTGACCAGCGAGAAGTACGTGGTCTTCGGCGACGGTCATGTGCGCGCTTGATGGGTAAACGCATCGGGCTGCTCGGCGGCACCTTCGACCCCGTGCACATCGGCCATTTGCGCAGTGCCCTGGAAGTCGCAGACGCCCTCGGGCTGGATGAGCTGCGCCTGACACCGAATGCCAGGCCGCCCCATCGGGACACGCCTCAGGTTTCACCGCTTGACCGGTTGGCGATGGTCCAGTGTGCCGTTGCCGGTATTTCACCGCTGGTGGTGGACGACCGCGAACTCAAACGCGACAAGCCGTCCTACACTATCGACACCCTGGAACTGACGCGGGCCGAACTGGCCGCTGATGACCAGTTGTTTCTACTTTTGGGCTGGGACGCATTTTGCGGCCTACCCACTTGGCACCGCTGGGAAGAGTTGCTCCAGCATTGCCACATCCTGGTGCTGCAACGCCCGGATGCCGACAGCGAACCGCCGGATGCCTTGCGCAACCTGCTGGCAGCGCGGTCGGTAAGTGACCCGCAGGCCCTGACCGGGCCGAGCGGGAATATTGCATTCGTCTGGCAGACCCCGCTTGCGGTGTCTGCCACCCAGATCCGTCAACTGCTGGCCAGCGGGAAGTCGGTACGTTTCCTGGTGCCTGACGCGGTCTTGGCCTACATCGATGCGCACGGACTTTACCGTGCGTCGAACTGAAAAGGCGCGCTTGAAGGCACGAATAGTCGTGTATTGAAGCGCCCGAACATACGAGCAAAACGAGTTTTATATGACGAACAAAGACGTAAGCAAAGTTAAGCGCAAAGGCACATTCAAGAGCGCCCCGCTGCCGGAAGTGGTGTTTCGTAATGAGCCCCTCAAGGGTGACGAACTGGTCAAGGTCGCTGTAGCGGCCCTGGAAGACGTCAAGGCCCAGGACGTGCTGGTGATTGATGTCCGTGACAAGCAGAGCATCACTGACTACATGATCATCGCTACCGGTACCTCCAACCGCCAGATCGGCGCGATGCTCGATAAGGTCCGCGAGATGGTCAAGCTGCAGGGCGTCAAGCCACTGGGCGAAGAAGGCAAGGGCGACAGCGATTGGGTACTGCTGGACATGGACGACGTGATCGTCCACATGATGACCTCCAACGCTCGCCAGTTCTACGACCTGGAGCGCCTGTGGAAAGGTGCCGAGCAGAGCCGTGCCGCCGATGGCAAGCACCACAGCCCTGAAGTCGGTCACGAGCATTTCACCAAGCTCAACAAAGACCAGGAATAAGGACCGGCTGTGCGCCTGCGTCTGATCGCTGTCGGTTCACGCATGCCCAAGTGGGTGGAAGAAGGCTGGCATGAATATGCCAAGCGTCTGCCATCCGAGCTGGCGTTGGAACTGGTGGAAATACCGCTCAATACCCGGGGCAAGAATGCCGACGTGGCGCGTTTTATCCGTCAGGAAGGCGAAGCCATGCTGGCCAAGGTCGGCCCCAATGAGCGGATTGTCACCCTCGAAGTGCATGGCAAGCCCTGGAGCACCGAGCAGTTGGCGGTGGAACTGGATCGCTGGCGCCTGGATTCTCGCACGGTGAACTTCATGGTCGGCGGCCCTGAGGGGCTGGCGCCGGAAGTCTGCGCGCGTGCCGATCAGCGCTGGTCGCTGTCGCCGCTGACGCTGCCACACCCGTTGGTAAGGATTCTGATCGGTGAACAGCTGTATCGCGCCTGGACAGTTCTGTCCGGGCACCCTTATCACAAATAATCTGCGCCCTGCCTGATGACCCAGCCGATCCGCATCAAGGACCACGAGAAAGACGCACGTCTGGTACGCGCTCGGGTCGTGTTCGGCGCCATTATGGTGGTCGTTCTGATGTGCGTGCTGATCGCCCGCCTGTATTTCCTGCAGGTGATCCAGTACGACTATCACTCCACGTTGTCGGAAAATAACCGGGTGCATGTGCAGCCGATTCCGCCGACCCGTGGCCTGATCTTCGACCGCAACGGCGTGGTGGTGGCGGATAACCGGCCCAGTTTCAGCCTGAGCATGACCCGCGAGCGCTCCGGGGACTGGCAGCAGATTCTCGATGTCATCGTCGAAGTGTTGCAACTGACGCCGGAAGACCGGGTGATCTTCGAGAAGCGCATGAAACAGGGACGACGGCCGTTTGAGCCGGTGCCGATCCTGTTTGAGCTGACCGAAGAGCAGATTGCCCGTATCGCGGTGAACCAGTTCCGCCTGCCGGGTGTGGAAGTGGTGGCGCAGTTGGTGCGCCATTACCCGCAAGGTGCGCACTTTGCCCACTCGGTCGGCTATATGGGGCGGATCAACGAGAAAGAGCTCAAGAGCCTCGATCCGGTCAACTACAGCGGCACCCACCATATCGGCAAGACCGGCATCGAGCGTTTCTACGAGCCGGAACTGCACGGCCAGGTGGGTTACGAAGAAGTCGAGACCAACGCCCGTGGTCGAGTGTTGCGAGTGCTCAAGCGCACCGACCCGATTCCCGGCAAGGACATCGTCCTGAGCCTGGACATCAAACTGCAGGAAGCCGCAGAGATGGCCCTGGGCGGACGTCGTGGTGCGGTGGTGGCGCTGGACCCGAGCACTGGCGAAGTACTGGCAATGGTCAGTCAGCCGAGCTTCGATCCGAACCTGTTCGTGACCGGGATCAGCTTCAAGGCCTACGCCGAGCTGCGCGATTCCATCGACCGACCGCTGTTCAATCGGGTGCTGCGCGGCCTGTATCCGCCGGGCTCGACCATCAAGCCGGCAGTGGCGATTGCCGGCCTGGATTCCGGTGTTGTCACCGCGTCCAGCCGGGTATTCGACCCTGGTTATTACATGCTGCCCAACTACGATCACAAATACCGTAACTGGAACCGTACCGGCGACGGCTATGTGGACCTGGACACGGCGATCATGCGCTCCAATGACACCTACTTCTATGATCTGGCCCACAAGCTGGGGATCGATCGTTTGTCGACCTACATGGGCAAGTTCGGCCTCGGTCAAAAAGTGTCCCTGGACATGTTCGAGGAATCCCCAGGCTTGATGCCGTCCAGGGAATGGAAGCGCGCTACCCGTCGTCAGGCCTGGTTCCCCGGTGAAACGCTGATTCTCGGGATCGGCCAGGGCTATATGCAGGCCACCCCGCTGCAATTGGCCCAGGCCACAGCGTTGGTGGCCAGCAAGGGCAAGTGGATCCGCCCGCACCTGGCCAGGACCATAGAGGGTGAAAAGCCTGTCGATGAAAACCCGATTCCGGACATCATCCTGCGCGACCCGTCCGACTGGGCCAAGGTCAACCACGGCATGCAGCAAGTGATGCACGGCGCCCGTGGCACTGCGCGCAAGGCTGCGGCCGGCGCGCAGTACCGGATTGCCGGCAAGAGCGGTACCGCCCAGGTGGTAGCGATCAAGCAGGGTGAGAAGTACGACCGCTCCAAGGTTCAGGAGCGCCACCGCGACCACGCCTTGTTTGTTGGTTTTGCTCCGGCCGACAACCCGAAGATCACCGTGGCGGTAATGGTCGAGAACGGCGAGTCCGGCTCCGGCGTGGCTGCGCCGGTGGTGCGCCAGATCATGGACGCCTGGTTGCTGGATCAGGACGGCAAGCTCAAGCCCGAGTACGCCAACCCTTCAAGCGCGGAGGCTACGGCCCGTGAAGAGTAATTTTGACCGCATTCTCTCCAGCGAGGATGTGATGCGTCGCCGCGCCACCTTGCTGCAGCGCATGCATATTGATGGCCCGTTGCTGATCCTGCTGCTGACCCTGGCCGCCGGGAGCCTGTTCGTGCTGTATTCGGCCAGTGGCAAAAATTGGGATTTATTGATCAAGCAGGCGTCGTCGTTCGGGCTTGGGCTGTTGTCGATGGTGGTGATTGCCCAGTTGGAACCGCGTTTCATGGCCCGCTGGGTGCCGCTGGGCTACGTCGCCGGGGTCTTGCTGCTGGTGGTGGTGGACGTGATGGGCCACAACGCCATGGGCGCCACCCGCTGGATCAATATTCCAGGGGTGATCCGCTTCCAACCCTCGGAATTCATGAAAATCCTGATGCCGGCGACCATCGCCTGGTACCTGTCCAAGCGCACTTTGCCGCCGCAGCTCAAACATGTGGGGATCAGCCTGATGCTGATCGGCATCCCCTTTGTTCTCATCGTGCGTCAGCCGGACCTCGGTACTTCGTTGCTGATCCTCGCCGGCGGTGCGTTCGTGTTGTTCATGGGTGGCCTGCGCTGGCGCTGGATTCTCAGCGTGCTGGCGGCGGCGATACCGGTGGCCGTGGCCATGTGGTTCTTTTTCATGCACGAGTATCAGAAACAGCGAATCCTGACCTTCCTTGACCCGGAAAGCGATCCGTTGGGCACTGGCTGGAACATCATCCAGTCCAAGGCCGCCATCGGTTCCGGCGGTGTATTTGGTAAGGGCTGGTTACTGGGCACCCAGTCGCACCTGGACTTTTTGCCGGAAAGCCACACCGACTTTATTATCGCGGTGATGGGCGAAGAGTTCGGCCTGGTGGGCATTTGCGCGCTGTTGCTGATCTATCTGCTGTTGATCGGTCGCGGCCTGGTGATCACCGCGCAAGCGCAGACGCTGTTCGGCAAATTGCTTGCCGGCAGCCTGACAATGACTTTTTTTGTTTACGTTTTCGTCAACATCGGTATGGTCAGTGGCCTGTTGCCGGTGGTTGGGGTGCCGTTGCCGTTTATTAGCTACGGCGGAACTTCGCTGGTGACATTGCTGTCAGCGTTTGGGGTTTTGATGTCGATCCATACCCATCGTAAGTGGATCGCACAGGTTTGAATAAGGTGAAGATGTCAATGCAAGTAATGCGCGGCTGGGCTGCCCGGTACGCGCCCTGTGTAGGCCTGGTGGGCCTTCTGGGCGCCACGCAGCAAGTGCTGGCCGGCGACTACGACGGCTCGCCCCAGGTCGCCGAATTTGTCGGCGAGATGACCCGTGACTATGGTTTCGCCGGTGAACAGCTGATGGGCGTGTTTCGTGAAGCTCAGCGTAAACAGTCGATTCTCGATGCCATCTCCCGTCCCGCCGAGCGCGTGAAGCAGTGGAAGGAATACCGGCCGATGTTCCTCACCGATGCCCGCGTGGCACGGGGCGTGGACTTCTGGCGCGAGCACGAAGCGGTGCTGGCCCGCGCCGAGCAGGAGTACGGCGTGCCGGCGCAGGTCATTGTGTCGATCATTGGGATTGAAACCTTTTATGGCCGCAACACTGGCAGCTACCGGGTGATCGACGCCTTGTCGACCCTGGGTTTCGATTACCCGCCGCGCGCGGACTTCTTCCGCAAGGAACTGCGTGAGTTCCTGCTACTGGCCCGTGAAGAACAGATCGATCCGCTGACCCTCAAGGGTTCCTATGCCGGGGCCATGGGCCTGCCGCAGTTTATGCCGAGCAGCTTTCGCGCCTACGCCGTGGATTTTGACGGTGACAACCATATCAATATCTGGAGCAACCCCGATGATGCCATCGGCAGCGTGGCCAGCTATTTCAAACGTCACGGCTGGGTCGGTGGTGAGCCGGTGGTGATTCGCGCCGATGTCAGGGGAGATCGCGCCGACGAAGGCCTGACCCAAGGCATCGAGCCGGTCAAGACCGTCGCAGAGTTGCGGGCGCTGGGCTGGTCAAGTCATGATGCGCTGCGCGATGATATGCCGGTTACTGCATTTCGCCTCGAAGGCGAAAATGGCCCTGAATACTGGATGGGCCTGAAGAATTTCTACGCAATCACGCGTTATAACCGCAGTGTGATGTACGCCATGGCCGTGCATCAGCTGTCAGACATGCTGGTCCAAGCACGGGGCGTCAAGTAATGCGGGTATTGCCGATCAATAAACCCCTGAAGCTGGTGGCGCTTGCCGCATTGTCGTTGATGGTGGCCAGTTGCTCCACCAGCACCAGTCGCGCGCCTGCCCAGAAATCCGGGGCTGCCGTGCGCTCGGCGCCGGGCCTGGACATCAACCGCGCCCACAAAGACGGCGCGCCTTGGTGGGACGTTGATGTCTCGCGCATCCCGGATGCCACTCCAACCCTGCACACCGGCCCCTACAAGGCCAACCCTTACACGGTGCTGGGCAAGTCGTACTTCCCGTTGCAAGAGTCCAAGACTTACGTGCAGTCGGGTACCGCTTCCTGGTACGGCACCAAGTTCCACGGCCAGAACACCGCCAATGGCGAGGTCTATGACCTTTACGGCATGAGCGCGGCCCACAAGACCTTGCCGCTGCCCAGCTACGTCAAGGTGACCAACCTGGACAACAACCGCACGGTGATCCTGCGGGTCAACGATCGCGGGCCGTTCTATTCGGACCGGATCATCGACTTGTCCTACGCTGCCGCGAAGAAACTTGGCTACGCCGAAACCGGCACCGCACGGGTCAAGGTCGAAGGTATCGATCCACAACAGTACTGGGCCCAGCGTGGTAAGCCGGCACCGTTGATGCTCAACGAACCGCAAACCCCGCAGCCACAAATCACCGCATCGGCCGGCAAGGTCGAACAATGGACGCCACCGCCGCAGCAACACGCCGCGCCCGTGGTGGCCGTGCCGCAAGCGGCGCCTGGTGGCCAGACGGCGGGCGGGCAGTACCTGCAAGTCGGCGCTTTCGCCAACCCAGACGCGGCAGAGCTGTTAAGGTCCAAGCTCAGCGGGATGGTCAGTGCGCCAGTCTTTATCAGCTCTATTGTGCGTAATCAGCAGACCCTGCACCGGGTTCGCCTAGGGCCAATTGGTACGCCGGGTGAGATCACGCAAGTGCAGAACAGCGTGCGGCTGGCCAACCTGGGGCAGCCCAGTGTGGTCAGCGCGGAATAAGTGATATCGGATTGATGGTTCAGGCTCGCTTGCGGGCCAGGACCCTGGTTGTTGGCTCTTGGAATAATAAAAACCCGAAGGCAAGGGTTGAGCAGGCAACTGAACACGCGACAGTCTGGTAACGGGCTGTCTGAATAGTTTTGCCCGCTAGGGCAAGTTTCCATAAGTAATTTCGAGAGACGGATGAACATCACCACCTTAGCCAAACGCCTGTGCCTGCTTGTCCCGCTGATCATCACACCTGCCGCCTGGGCGGTCGAAATGGTGCCGGCTTCACCGCAACTTGCCGCCAAATCCTGGGTGCTCATGGATGCCGCCAGCGGCAACGTGCTGGTCGAGAGCAACGGTGACCAGCGCCTGCCACCGGCCAGCTTGACCAAGCTGATGACTGCTTATATCGCCACCCTGGAAATCCGTCGCGGCCAGATCGGTGAAAGCGATCCGGTGACCGTCAGCGAAAACGCCTGGCGCACCGGCGGTTCGCGGATGTTCATCAAGGTCGGTACCCAGGTGACTGTCAGCGACCTGCTGCACGGCATCATCATCCAGTCGGGTAACGACGCCAGCGTCGCCCTGGCCGAGCACATCGCCGGCAGCGAAGACGCATTCGCCGACATGATGAACAAAACCGTGACTGACTTGGGCATGACCAACAGCCACTTCATGAACCCGACTGGCCTGCCGAACCCTGAGCACTACTCGTCGGCTCACGACATGGCGATCCTGGCCCGCGCGATCATTCGTGTCGACCCGGTGCACTACGCGATCTACTCACAGAAAGAGTTCTTCTGGAACAACATCAAGCAGCCTAACCGCAACCTGCTGCTGTGGCGCGACAAGACTGTCGACGGTCTGAAAACCGGTCATACCGACGAAGCCGGTTACTGCATGGTGTCCTCGGCCGTGCGTGACGGCCAGCGGCTGATCGCCGTGGTGTTCGGTACCAACAGCGAGCAGGCCCGTGCGGCCGAGACGCAAAAGCTGCTGACCTACGGTTTCCGCTTCTTCGAAACCCAGACCTTCTACCAGAAGGGCGCCGAACTCGCCCAGGCCCAGGTATGGAAAGGCACTGAGCATCAAATCAAGGCAGGCCTGGCTGAAGACCTGACCCTGACCATGCCTAAAGGCCAATTGAAGAAGCTGGCTGCCAGCATGACCATGAACCCTCAATTGGTCGCGCCAATCGCCAAGGGCGATGTGATTGGTAAAGTCGAAGTGAAACTGGACGACAAAGTGGTGCACAGCGCCGACCTGATCGCTCTTGACGCTGTCGACGAAGGTGGTATTTTCCGCCGCGTGTGGGATAGCATCCGTCTATTCTTCTACGGCTTGTTCAACTGATAGTGTGCACCTGCATGACCTCGCGCCGATCCGGCGCGCAGGTCATGCCCGTCGCCACGGCTTACGCTTACGAGGCCGTTACGCCATGACCGATACCGAAGTAAAGGCGCCAAAGATCGAATTCCCCTGCGCGGATTACCCTATTAAGGTAATCGGCGACACCGGCGTGGGTTTCAAGGACAAGATCATCGAGATCCTTGAGAAGCACGCCACCGTCGACCACAAGACCCTGGCCGAACGTCAAAGCACCAATGGCAAGTACACCACTATCCAGTTGCACATCATTGCCACCGGGCAAGACCAGCTGTACGACATCAACAGTGATCTGCGGGCCACCGGCTTCGTGCACATGGTGTTGTGATGTCACAGACTCTGGGCTTTCGCGAGCTCGGCCAAATGGCATACGAGCCGGTGTGGCACGCCATGCAGCGGTTCACCAACGAGCGCGGCACCGAAGCCCCGGATGAAATCTGGCTGGTGGAGCACCCGCCGGTTTTCACCCAGGGCCAGGCCGGCAAGGCCGAGCATCTGCTGCTGCCGGGAGAAATCCCGGTGGTGCAGGTCGACCGCGGCGGGCAGGTGACTTACCATGGTCCTGGCCAATTGGTGGCGTACCTATTGCTGGATGTGCGCCGGCTGGGTTTTGGCGTGCGTGAGCTGGTCAGTCGCATGGAGACATGCCTGATCGAGCTGTTGGCCAGTTACGGTGTGACTGCCGTAGCCAAGCCTGATGCGCCGGGCGTGTATGTTGACGGCGCGAAAATCGCCTCCCTGGGCCTGCGGATTCGCCACGGCTGTTCCTTTCATGGCCTGGCCCTGAATGTGGACATGGACCTGGCACCGTTTCGACGGATTAATCCCTGTGGTTACGCTGGGCTGGCCATGACGCAGCTGAGCGAGCACGCAGGACCGATAGAATTTGCCGAGGTAAGTGCCCGGCTGCGCGCGCAGCTCGTCAAACACCTCGACTATGCTGAGCAGACGACCCTAACGGGCGGAATCGACTGATTATGACTACTGATGTTGTGCAAACCATGATCCCGACGCTGAACATTACCGAGCGTCCGGCCCCGCGTGCCAAGGTGGAAGCCGGCGTCAAGCTGCGCGGCGCCGAGAAGGTTGCACGCATCCCGGTGAAGATCATCCCGACCACCGAACTGCCGAAAAAGCCCGACTGGATTCGTGTACGCATCCCGATCTCGCCGGAAGTCGATCGGATCAAAGCCCTGCTGCGCAAACACAAGCTGCACAGCGTCTGCGAAGAAGCCTCCTGCCCGAACCTGGGTGAGTGCTTCTCCGGCGGTACCGCGACCTTCATGATCATGGGTGACATTTGCACCCGTCGTTGCCCGTTCTGCGACGTCGGCCACGGCCGTCCGAAGCCATTGGATGTCAACGAACCGCAAAGCCTGGCCATCGCCATCGCCGACCTGAAACTCAAGTACGTGGTGATCACCTCCGTGGACCGCGATGACCTACGTGACGGCGGTGCCCAGCACTTTGCCGACTGCATCCGCGAAATCCGCAAGCTGTCGCCGGGAGTGATGCTGGAGACCTTGGTCCCGGATTACCGTGGCCGCATGGACGTCGCCCTGGAAATCACCGCCGCCGAGCCGCCAGATGTGTTCAACCACAACCTAGAAACTGTGCCGCGCTTGTATAAGGCTGCGCGTCCGGGTTCAGACTACCAGTGGTCGCTGACCCTGCTGCAAAAATTCAAGCAGATGATGCCGCACATTCCTACCAAGTCCGGCCTGATGCTCGGCCTGGGCGAGACCGACGAAGAAGTCATCGAGGTCATGAAGCGTATGCGCGAACACGACATCGACATGCTGACCATCGGCCAATACCTGCAACCTTCCCGCAGCCACTTGCCGGTCCAGCGCTTCGTGCACCCTGACGTGTTTGCCTGGTTTGCCGAAGAAGGCTACAAGATGGGCTTCAAGAACGTTGCGTCGGGCCCGCTGGTGCGTTCTTCGTACCATGCCGACGAACAGGCAAAACTGGTCAAGGCCAGCCTGGTTTCCTGAGAATGAGCAAGGCGGTGCCGGCCTTGCGTGCCGAGGGGGTGATCGGACTGATCGCTCCTGCAGGGCCTGCAGCACTGGATGTCGATAAGGCTCGTCGGTGGATGGACTCCAGGGGTTATACCTTGCGTGTTTTCCCCGGTGTGGGGCAGCGTGATGGCTACCTGGCAGGTAGCGATGACGTTCGGATCAACGATCTGCATGAAGCCTTTGCCGACACTTCTATTGATGCCATTTTTTGCCTGCGGGGTGGCTACGGCACCCCGCGCCTACTGGATCGCCTGGATTTTGACCTGCTGAAGGCCAACCCTAAACCGTTTGTAGGCTATAGCGATATCACTGCGCTGCACGTGGCGATCAACCGCTACGCTGGCTTTGTGACTTTTCACGGGCCGATGCTCAATGCCGACCTGCTCGGTGAAAAGCAGCAGCCTACCGAGTCGTCGCTGTTCAGCCTGCTGCGTGGGCAGTTGAAGGCCGGTAGTGCGTTGAGCCACCCGGTGGCCTTCCCGTTGACGACAATCGAGCCAGGCATCGCTCGCGGGCGTCTGCTGGGTGGCAATCTGTCGATGATCGCTGCGACCATGGGCACGGCCTACGAACTTGATGCCAAGGGCATCATCCTGTTTATCGAAGACATCAATGAGCCGCTGTACCGCATTGATCGCTTGCTTACCCATTTGCGGTTGGCAGGCAAGCTGGCTCAGGTTGCCGGGGTGTTGGTGGGGGATGTGGCGGGTGTCGAAAGCGCTGCGCTCGAATGCTTGCTCAAGCAAACCTTTGAACCGTTGCGCATTCCAGTACTGTCGGGTTGGCGCAGCGGGCATTGCGATCCGAACCTGACGTTGCCGATGGGCGCGTGGGTGCGGCTGGATGCGGGGGAGAGGACGTTGGTGTTGGAGCAGGATGTGGTCTTTAAGGCCTGAAGTTCTTATCGCCAGTGAAGACCTCATCGCGGGTAAGCCCGGTTTGCCCGCGATAGCGATAGTCGCCGCACAACGGTCTATTTGTTACGCAAGGTCTCCAGCAGTTTCACCGTCGGATACCCATCCGCAGGCCAGCCCAGCGCCTGCTGTGCGGCCCGAATCGCCTTGCGCGTATTGGCGCCAATGATCCCGTCCGGGTTGCCCGCAGCGTAGTTATTGGCGCTGAGTACTGTCTGTAACTCAATGCGCTGGGAGCGGGTCAACGGCAGCTCGTCTTTTGGCCACTCCCCACGAATCACCCCGCCCCCCGCAAACCGCTCGGACAGCAGGCCGATTGCCAAGGCGTAGGACGACGAGTTGTTGTACTTGAGGATCGCGCGGAAGTTATCCAGCAGCAGGAACGCCGGGCCACGATGACCTGCCGGCAGCAACAGAGCGGCGGAAAGCTGGTCCACGTTGGGCGGGACGCTGGCGCCTGCAGGCACCTGAATTCCCAGTTTCAACCATTCGCCAACCGGTTTGCGCACTACGCCATCAGCCAGTGCGTAGTCAAAGGTTGCGGGCAACTGCTGCACCTCAAAACCCCACGGCTGGCCTTTCTGCCAGCCGGAGCTTTGCAGGTAGTGCGCGGTGGAAGCGAGGGCGTCGGCCGGGCTGTTCCAGATGTCGCGGCGACCGTCGCCGTCGAAATCCACGGCATGGGTGTTGTAGGTGGTCGGGATGAACTGGGTCTGGCCCATGGCCCCGGCCCAGGAACCGAGCATCTGGTCGGCCTGGATATCGCCGTGCTGGATGATTTGCAGCGCCGCCAGCAATTGCGCGTGTGCGAACGCAGGCCGGCGGCCTTCATAGGCCAGGGTCGCCAGGGAGCGGATCACCGAGTTATTGCCTTGGAACTGGCCAAAGTTGCTTTCCATGCCCCATACCGAGACTAATACCTGACGGTCGACGCCATAGCGCTGCTCGATGCTTTGCAGGATATCGGCGTGCTTGATCAGCAAGGCCTGGCCGTTACGCACCCGCAGCGGCGACAGCGCGCCGTTGAGGTATTCCCACACGGGTCGGGAAAATTCCGGCTGGCTGCGATCAGCGCGGATTACCGCCATGTCGGGGCTGACGTTGGCAAACGCAGTATCAAACACCGCAGGGGTAATACCCGCTTTCAAGGCTTCAGCGCGAAAACCCGCCTGCCATTCGGCGAAGGTCTGGGTCGGCTGGATATCGAGATTGTCCACCGCCAGCGGCGCAACCACGGCAGGGGCGGTCACCGGTGCGGTCTGGAGCGGGGGCAGGGGTTGAGCGTCGGCGGCGGTAGGTTTTTCCGCGCAGGCGACTAACAGAATGAGGCTGGAGGCAGCGATCAGTTGGCGAAGGTGCCAACGACGGGAAAGACTAGAGGGCATGCACAGGTCCAGAAAATACGAATCAGGTGCAGACCTTATCATGCCAGAGGGGCACTTGCCTTCAGGCAGCCAGAAAGTAAGAAGCCTCCCAGCTATTAGACTGGAAGGCTTCGCGGCGGTAGCTGCCCTTGCCCTTGCCGGCGGGTTCCTGACGACTGCGGAACAGGGGCTGGGCGATGATGGATTTGGCCTTGTTGGGGCCATGCTTGGATGGCTTTTTGCTCATGATGGGTACTCTCGTTTTGGGTGGGATGATGCGGTGCGAATCATCGGCCGAAGTTTGGATTCTGTCCAGCCCGGCGATTTGTCAGTAAATACGGCGTGCCCTGTAGGAACGAGGAGGATGCCTAGTTCTTGCTCGCGAAGGGCGTCAACGATAACGCGGGATTTCTGGTTTAACGCGGCGCTCTCGGGTTTTTCGCGAGCAAGCTCGCGCCTACAAAGAGCGGTGTTATTCGGCGGGTAACGTCAGGCGTTGTCCTGACATAAGCAGAGACAAGCGACTCAGGCTCATCCACGGCGAGCCTGCTGCCTGCCCCTTGATCTGCGCATCAATGCGCTGCGCTTCCAGCAACAACTGCGCCCAGCGTTGCGCCGAGTGTCGTTGCAGGGCTTTGCTAATCAAGGGTTTGCGCTTGTCCCACACCGGCGGTCGGGCCTGGCTGAAGGCCTTGTCCAGCGGTATACCCTGGCTGTATTGCAGGGCAATATTGGCCAGCAACCGCAACTCACGGGCCAGAGCCCAGAGAATCACCGGAGGCTCGACGCCTTCGCCGCGCAGGCCTTCGAGCATGCGCAGAGTGTGGGCGGCTTCGCCATTGAGGATTGCGTCCACCAGGCCGAACACGTCAAAGCGCGCACTGTCAGCCACCGCACCTTGCACGGTTTCGACGGTAATCTGCCCACCTTCGGCCATCAGCTTGAGCTTTTCAATTTCTTGCGCAGCAGCCAGCAGGTTGCCTTCGACCCGAGCGGCGATCAGCTCTACCGCGTCCTGGCTGGCGGACAGCCCGGATTGCGACAGGCGCTGGCGAATCCATTGCGGCAGCTGATTGCTGTCCACTGGCCAGATCTGGATGAACTGGGTCTGCTGACCCTCCACCAATGCCTTGCCCCACTTGGTTTTCTGCGCACTGCCATCGAGCTTGGGCAAGCTGATCAGCAACAGCGTGTCTTCGGCTGGCCGCCCGCAGTATTCCATCAACGCCGCCGCGCCTTTGTCGCCGGGCTTGCCCGAAGGCAGGCGCAGCTCTAGCAGGCGTTTTTCGGCAAACAGCGACATGCTCGCACCGGCTTGCAGCAGTGTGCCCCAGTCGAAACTGGCGTCGGCGCTGAACACCTGGCGCTCGTCGAAGCCCTGCTGGCGTGCGGCTGCGCGAATGGCGTCCGCAGCCTCCTGACACAGCAGCGGATCATCACCGCTGACAATGTAGACGGGCGCAAGGCTGCCTTGCAGGTGTTTGGCGAGTTGGGCGGGGGCGAGTTTCATAGGCGGGGCAAAC
Organism: Pseudomonas sp. ANT_H4; assembly: GCF_008369295.1. GTDB lineage: Bacteria > Pseudomonadota > Gammaproteobacteria > Pseudomonadales > Pseudomonadaceae > Aquipseudomonas. Next base: position 17,193 of record NZ_VOBG01000037.1, read on the forward strand.
GGGGCGCGTGACGCGCCCCGTGTGGCTTACTCGGCAGGGATTTCGATTGGCGACTGCTTCGGTGTGCTGTTTTCGTACTCTTGCGCAGCTTTCAGCGCATCGGCGTCAGCCTTGGCCTTGGCATCAGCGGTCTGCTGCAGGGCATCCAGTTGTGCCGGGCTCAGCAGTTGCAGGCGCAGGACCATGCGCTGGACCAAGTCACGACGCATTTCCTTGCGAACCTGGATGGTTTCCGAATCTGAACCCACCAGGTTGTTGCCATCGTGGCTTACGACTTTCTGCACTTGCAGTTTGTCACCCATCAACGGCAGGTTGTCGTGGCCCTGGATCTCGAAGTTGAGCACGGTGCTCAGTTCGATGTCCGACGCACGGCCCGCGCTGGCGTAGCTGAGGTTGCGCTGGGTTTCCTGCTCGTTGACCAGGACCAGCTTATAAGGCGCACCGGTATAGACTTTGACGCCGCTGTTTTCCAGCACCTGGCGCAGTTGCGTCACGGTATCACCGTAGGCGTTGCGGGCGCTGAGGTCCAGTTCCTTGATCGCCAGTTCAGTGGTGCCGGTGCCGCGCAGCTGGAAGCCGCAAGCGCTCAGCAGCACGGCAAGACCCATAACCAGCAGATTGCGTTTGATCATTTTGTTGCTCCCCTTGAAACCATGTGGGCCTTATCGAGGCCCTGGAGGTTTTGTTCGGCGCCAGGTGCATGCCCTGGCGCCCGATCCGATTAGCTAGCGACGATGTTGACCAGTTTGCCGGGCACGACGATCACTTTGCGGATGGTCAGGCCTTCGGTAAAGCGCAGCACGTTTTCATTGCTGCGAGCGGCGGCTTCAACGTCTTCACGGCTGGCGCTGGCAGGCATGTCGATCTGGCCGCGCAGTTTGCCGTTGACCTGAATCACTAACTGCAGTGTGTCCTGCACCAGCGCGCTGTCATCCAGCACCGGCCAGCCGGCGTCGATGACTACGTCGTTGTGGCCCAATTGGCTCCACAACTCATGGCTGATGTGCGGAGTGATCGGTGCCAGCAGCAGGGTGACCGTTTCCAGGCCTTCCTGTACCAGTGCGCGATCTTGTGCAGTGACCTGAGGTGCTTTTTCCAGCACGTTCATCAGCGTCATCACCTGGGCGATGGCGGTGTTGAATTTGTGGTGCTGGCCAACGTCCTGGCTGGCTTGCTTGATGGCCAGGTGGGTACTGCGACGAATGGCTTTCTGTTCATCGTTGAGCTTGTTCAGGTCCAGCTTGCCCGGCAAGCCCTGGCTGACGTGGGCATGGGCCAGACGCCAGACGCGCTTGAGGAAACGATGGGAACCTTCGACGCCGGAGTCGGACCATTCAGCGCTCATGTCAGGCGGTGAGGCGAACATCATGAACAGGCGGCAGGTGTCTGCGCCGAACTGGTCGATCATCGACTGCGGGTCGACGCCATTGTTCTTCGACTTGGCCATCTTCTCGGTGCCGCCGATTTCCACCGGCAGGCCGTCGCAGATCAACTTGGCGCTGATAACCTTGGCCTTGCTGTCACGCACCAACTCGACGTCCGCCGGGTTGAACCACGTGTAGGCGCCATTGGCTTCGCGACGGTAGTAAGTCTCGGCAATCACCATGCCTTGGGTCAGCAGGTTCTTGAACGGCTCGTCGGAGCTGACCAGGCCTTCGTCACGCATCAGCTTGTGAAAGAAGCGCGCATACAGCAGGTGCAGAATCGCGTGTTCGATGCCGCCGATGTATTGATCCACTGGCAACCAGTGGTCGGCCGCGGATTTTTCTACCAGGCCGCCTTCATAATGTGGCGAGGCGTAGCGGGCGTAGTACCACGAGGACTCGACGAAGGTGTCCATGGTGTCGGTTTCACGCTTGGCAGGCGCGCCGCATTTCGGGCAAGCACATTCGTAGAACTCGGGCATGCGCGCCAGCGGTGAACCGGCGCCATCCGGTACCACGTCTTCCGGCAATATTACCGGCAACTGGTCTTCCGGCACCGGCACGTCACCGCAGGTTTCGCAGTGGACGATCGGGATCGGGCAGCCCCAGTAGCGCTGGCGGCTGATGCCCCAGTCGCGCAGGCGGAACTGAGTGCGCGAGGCACCGAGGTTTTTCTTGATCAGTGCGACTTCCATGGCGTCAAAGGCGCCTTCGAAGTCCAGGCCGTTGAATTCATCGGAGTTGATCAGTTCGCCGTGTTCACCGTAGGCGTCCTGCCACGGGGCCGGGTTGGTGTCACCGGAGCTGGTACGCACTACCGACTTGATTGGCAGGCTGTACTTGGTGGCGAATTCGAAATCACGCTCGTCGTGAGCCGGCACTGCCATTACGGCGCCATCGCCGTAGTGCATCAGCACGTAGTTGGCGACCCACACCGGCAGCTTCTCGCCGGTCAGCGGGTGCTCGACGAACAGCGAGGTCGGCAGGCCTTTTTTCTCTTGGGTGGCGACGTCGGCTTCGGCGACGCTGCCGCCTTTGCATTCAGCGATGAACGCCTGCAGCTCAGGGTTGTTTTGTGCGGCGAGGGTGGCCAGCGGGTGTTCGGCGGCCACGGCGACGTAGGTCGCGCCCATCAGGGTGTCCGGACGGGTAGTGAAGACTTTCAGTACGCCCGCTTCGCCAATGGAATCGACGTTGTAAGGGAACTGCACTTCCATGCCACGGGATTTGCCAATCCAGTTACGTTGCATGGTTTTGACTTGCTCGGGCCAACCCGGCAGGTCATCGAGGCTCGACAAGAGTTCATCCGCGTAGGCGGTGATCTTGAAGTAGTACATCGGGATTTCGCGCTTTTCGATCAGCGCGCCGGAACGCCAGCCGCGACCGTCGATTACCTGTTCGTTGGCCAGTACGGTCTGGTCCACTGGGTCCCAGTTGACGGTGCCGTTCTTGCGGTAGATCACGCCTTTTTCGAACAGGCGAGTGAACAGCCATTGTTCCCAACGGTAGTAATCGGGCTTGCAGGTGGTCACTTCGCGGGACCAGTCCACCGCTAGGCCCAGGCTGCGCAGCTGGGTCTTCATGTAGGCGATGTTTTCGTAGGTCCACTTGGCGGGGGCCACGTTATTTTTCATCGCGGCGTTTTCCGCCGGCATGCCGAAGGCGTCCCAACCCATGGGTTGCAGGACATTCTTGCCTTGCATGCGCTGGTAGCGGGAGATCACGTCGCCGATGGTGTAGTTACGCACGTGCCCCATGTGTAGCTTTCCGCTGGGGTAAGGGAACATCGACAGGCAATAGAAAGTCTCCTTGCCTGGCTGTTCACTGACTTCAAAGGACTTTTGCTCGTCCCAGAACGACTGGGCGGCATTTTCTATTTCACGGGGCTGGTAATGTTCGTGCATGGCTACTTTTGAACTGAATAGGGGTGGCCTAATCCTCTTCAATGCACTGCTCGGGTTGATCGACACCAAAAACGGCGCGTCCATGCCCAAACCCTGCTGGAAGTGGAGTTACAGGAAGCGCCGTAGCATACATGACCCCACTCTATCGAGGGAAACCCTGATTGCGCCCCGCTGGCCGTTGGTCGCGGCGCCAGATTGGTTTCGCCAGCGCAGCTACGCTGTTTAGTGGGGAGTGAGTCTTATCTTCAATGAGGTGAGGGGATGGTTGATTCGCAGCGAATGTTAACGAAACCGGAAGTTTATGAAGGACTGATCGACCGTTTGGGTCGTGCACTGGATGTAGCAAGGACAGCAGCTCGGTTGCGTGATGAACGGCCCGAGGAGTTGGAACTGCGGGGTTTGAGCCCTGCGGAGTTTGAAGTGATCAAGGCCTATCTGGACTTGAGCGAGCGTACGGCACCGCAATGGGTGGCTCCCCCGCCAGCCAGCGAGCCCGCGCGATCGGCCAAGGTGGTGTGGCTCAAGGACTTGTCGGCTGGCCGCGGGCCGGAAAAACTCCGGTCCGTGCGGTTCAAGTAACGTGCGTCGTCATGTGTCGTTTGATCAGCGTTACCTCGCAATTGTCGCTGTTTTGTTCTTGTAAAGATTGTCGTTAAACCCCGTTACACCTTAGGCTTCGGGCATCTTTGGAGATGCTCGATGCCTATTCGTTATTTCATTAAGCAGTTGCTGTTGCCGCCCGGCATTCTCTTGCTGTTGTTGGCGCTTGCCTGGTGGTTTCGACGCAGCCGCCCGCGACTGGCCGGGGCGTGTTTTGCCTTGGGGCTGGGCGGGATGTGGCTGATGAGTTTGCCGGTAGTCGTGGAGTGGAGCGCGAGAGCCCTGGAAACCGAGCCGCCGTTGGCCCTGGATAGCTGGGCAGCCCTGGCGCAGCGAGCCGATGCCATTGTGGTGTTGGGTTCGGGGCGTGAACGGGGTGATCCGGCCTGGGGCTCAGATCAGCCGACCGGTATTGGCCTTGAGCGGGAACGCTATGCCGCGAGATTGGCCAAGGCTTCGGGCTTGCCGGTGCTGACCAGCGGTGGCCTGCATTACGGCATGCCGCCCAGCGAGGCGGCGTTGATGGCCGAGTCGATGTTGAATGACTTTGGCGTGACCGTGCACTGGAAGGAAGAGCGCAGCCGCACCACGTGGGAAAATGCCCGGATGAGCGCCGAAGTGTTGTTGCCGTTGGGGATCAAACGGGTAGTGGTCGTGACCCAGGCCTGGCACATGCCCCGTTCGCGCTGGAGCTTTGAAAAGGCGGGCTTCACCGTGGTGCCCGCGCCAGTGGGCTTTCTCGGTGTGGACAATGCCAGGCCGCTGGGCGGCTGGATGCCGGAGTTCAAGTCGGTGTGGCAGAGCGGGCAACTGATGAATGAGGCAGTGGGGCAAGTGGGCTATCGGTTGTTTTACCGGTAGGAGCAAGCTAGCCCCTACACGGTCTTCGACATCCGACCGGCCAATAACGCCCAGCCAAACAACCCCAGACACACAATGATCAACGGCCACGACCGCCATTGCAGGTACGGCGTCAGATTGTGCATCGGCACCACTTCGCCATAGAGAATGCCGCGCTCGAACTGCGGGATCTGCTCGGTGATCTGGCCAAACGGGTTGATCAGGCCAGTGACGCCGTTGTTGGTGGCGCGAATCATCCAGCGACCGGCTTCAAGGGCGCGCATCTGGGCCATTTGCAGGTGCTGCAACGGCCCGATAGAGGTGCCGAACCAGGTGTCATTGCTGATGGTCAGCAACAGATCGCTGCGGGCCGCTAGGCTGGCGGCGAACTCCGGGTAGACCACTTCGTAGCAAATGTACGGCGCAATCTGATAGCCCTTGGCTTGCAGCAGCGCCTGGTCAGCAGGGCCGCGGGCGAAGTCTGACATCGGCAAGTCGAAGAAGGCAATCAGGCCTCGCAGCAGGTCTTGCAGCGGCACGTATTCGCCAAAGGGCACCAGTTTTTGCTTCAAGTAAGTGCCATCACCTTCGCCGACCACGGTGATGCCATTGAAGTAGCGCTTTTCACCGTGCAGTTCCTGGCGAATAGGTACGCCAGTGATTAGCGCAGTGTTCCGATCAGCGGCGAACTTGCCCATCATGCCCAGGTAGCCTTCGACGGATTCCTTGAGCACCGGGACTGCGGTTTCCGGCCAGACCAGTAGATCGACACGCTTGGAGGCGAAACTCATATCGCGGTAAAGCGCCAGCTGTGCATTGAGCTGATCCGGGTCCCACTTCATGCTTTGTTCGATATTGCCCTGAAGCGCCGCCACTGTCAGCGCCGGGCCTGCCGGGCTGGTCCAGGCATAGTGCTTGAGTGCCAGGCCAATCGCCCACGGAGCCACCAGCAGCACCAGGCCCGCGCCGATAAACGCATTACGTTTGGCGACCAGCAAGCGCGGCAGGTTGCAGATCAGCGCCGCAGTCAGCGCCAGGGCAAAGGAAATCAGCCAAATCCCACCCATCGGCGCGAGGCCGGCGAGGGGGCCGTCAAGCTGGCTGTAACCGGAATAGAGCCACGGGAAACCGGTGAGGAACCAGCCGCGAAAGGCTTCCTGGGCCACCCACAGCGCAGCAAAGGCCAGGGCATCGGCCAGCGGCGCTTCATTGCGACGCAGCCAGCGCGCCCAGAGCCAGGCGGGTAAGGCAAAGAACCAGGCAATTGCTGCGGTAAACGCCAGCATCAGCAGCCCGGCCAACAGCACCGAAGCGCCGCCGAAGTGATGAATGCTGTAGTAGATCCAGCTGGTGCCCGCGCCGAACAGGCCAAAACCGAAGCACCAGCCTCGGCCCATGGCCTGACGCGGCGTCAGTGTGCGCAGTCCTGCATAGAAGAACCCCACCGCCAGCAGCGCCAGCAGCCAGATATCGTACGGCGCCAGCGCCAGTGTGGTGATAGCACCGGCCACCACGGCCAGCAAATTACCGGGCCAGCCGGGGCGGGTTAGGCGCTGCATGTCATTCCTTAGCGGGCAATAGGTGTCAGGCGAATCAGATGAATCCTACGGCTGTCGGCATTCAGGATGCGAAAGCGATAGGCGCCGATTTCAGTGGTCTCGTTGCGCTTGGGCAGGTGCCCGAACGCACTCATCACCAGGCCACCGACGGTGTCGAATTCATCGTCGGAGAATTCGCTGTCGAAGAACTCGTTGAAGTTCTCGATGGGCGTCAGGGCCTTGACCAGGAAATCACCGCTGGGCAGAGGCTTGATGTAGCTGTCTTCTTCGACGTCGTGCTCGTCTTCGATGTCGCCGACGATCTGTTCCAGCACGTCTTCAATGGTCACAAGACCTGCGACGCCGCCGTATTCGTCAATGACGATGGCCATGTGATTGTGGTTGGCGCGAAACTCGCGCAACAGCACATTCAGGCGCTTGGATTCGGGAACGAAGGTGGCAGGACGCAGCAGGTCCTTGATGTTGAAGCTGTCGCCGTTCTCCTTGAGGATCAGCGGCAGCAGGTCCTTGGCCAGTAGGACGCCCATGACGTCATCGTGGCTTTCGCCGATCACCGGGTAGCGCGAGTGCGCCGAATCGATGACGGCCGGGAGGAATTCCCGGGGTGTCTGGGTCGCCTTGATGCTGATCATCTGCGAGCGCGGGACCATGATGTCCCGTACTTGCAGGTCAGCGACCTGGATGGCACCTTCGACGATGGCCAGCGCTTCGCTGTCCAGCAACTTGTTCTGATGGGCCTCGCGCAGCAGCTCCAGCAGCTCCTGGCGGTTTTTCGGCTCGTGGGCAAAGGCCTGGGTGAGTTTCCCCAGCCATGACTTTTGCCCGTTGCTCGATCGGTCTTCGCTCATAGCGATTACTCTAAATCCTTTGTTGTTTCAGTTAAGTGTTGTTTCAGTTTTCGTCGTCTGCATACGGATCACGATGACCCAGTTCAGCAAGCAACGTTCGTTCCAGAGCTTCCATTTCCTCGGCCTCCTCATCATCTATATGGTCGTAACCCAAGAGATGCAAGCAGCCGTGGATGACTAGATGGGCCCAGTGTGCCTCAAGTTCCTTGCCTTGTTCCGCCGCTTCACGCTCTACCACTTCGACGCAGATCACCATATCCCCCAGCAGCGGGATATCCAGGAACTCGTCCGGCACATCTGCGGGAAACGACAGCACGTTGGTCGCGTAGTCTTTTTGGCGCCAGGTGTGATTCAGTTCACGGCCTTCGGGCTCATCCACCAGGCGAATGGTTAGTTCCGAGTCGGCGGTGCGCTGGCGCAGGGCCAGTGTGCACCATTGACGAAACAGTTCTTCGCTGGGGGCGGCCGCTTCGGTAGCCAGTTGGAGATCAAGCTCAAGCATCGCGGCGAGTGTCCTTGGACAATGCGTCATCGCGGTGTTCGAAGCGCTCATAGGCTTCGACAATGCGCTGGACCAGTGGGTGGCGCACCACGTCTTTGGGCATGAAGTGGGTGAAGCTGATGCCTGGTACGTCCTTGAGCACTTCGATCACCTGGCTCAGGCCCGACTTGGTGCCCTTGGGCAGGTCAACCTGGGTGATGTCACCGGTGATCACCGCCGTGGAGCCGAAGCCAATACGGGTTAGGAACATTTTCATCTGCTCGACGGTGGTGTTCTGGCTTTCGTCGAGAATGATGAAGCTGTTGGTCAAGGTGCGCCCGCGCATGTAGGCCAGCGGAGCGATCTCGATCACTTGGCGCTCGATCAGCTTGGCCACGTATTCGAAGCCGAGCATTTCGTAGAGGGCGTCGTAGAGCGGGCGCAGGTACGGGTCGATTTTCTGTGCCAGGTCGCCGGGCAGAAAACCCAGTTTCTCGCCGGCTTCCACTGCCGGGCGCACCAGCAGGATGCGTCGCACTTGTTCGCGCTCCAGGGCGTCTACCGCGCAGGCCACAGCCAGATAGGTCTTGCCGGTGCCGGCGGGGCCTACGCCAAAGTTGATGTCGTTACCGAGGATCTCTTTGACGTAGCGCTGCTGATTCAAGCCGCGAGGGCGAATCATGCCTTTTTTGGTGCGCAGCGCCACGCTGGCTTCGGCCACCGGGTTACTGGCCAGGTCTTGCACGGCCGACTCCTGCAGGTACAGGTGCACCGTTTCCGGCGACAGCTCGCTACCTTTGGTTTCCCGGTAGAGGCGACGGATCAGGTTTTCTGCAGACGTGGTGTGTTGGGGTTCACCAATGAGCTCGAACTGATTGCCGCGGTTGCGGATCTCGATGCTCATGCGCTGTTCGATCAGGCGCAGGTGTTCGTCGAACTGTCCGCACAGATTGGCGAAACGGCGAGCCTCAAAGGGCTCAAGGAGAAAACGATGTGGTTCTATGGGTGCGTTCAAGGTCGTTTTTAGCCGCCCTGGGGCAATTAAGATGAAATCAAGGATAACGCCAGCAGGCGGTGTGCGAAAGCACTTATATAGCCTGGCCTCGCTCTCAAGAACAAAGGAGATCCACTGTAGGAGCTGGCTTGCCTGCGATGGGGCCGGCACATCCAATCGCGATGTTGCCTGCTACATCGCTATCGCAGGCAAGCCAGCTCCCACATTTGATCTTCATTGCGTTGAAAATTATTGCACCAGCGAGCCGCGTAGCGAGTGCGGCTGCGCCGCATCGATGTGCACATCGGCAAATTGCCCGATCAGCGTCGGGTTATCGCAGCGGAAGTTGACGATCCGATTGTTCTCGGTCCGGCCTTGCAGTTCGCCCGGGTCTTTCTTCGAGTAGTCCGTGACCAGAATGCGCTGGGTCGAACCCACCATCTGTCGGCTGATTTCGAAACCTTGCTGGTTAAGCCGATGCTGCAGGGCGTTCAAGCGTTCCTTTTTCAGCGCTTCCGGTGTTTCATCTGCCAGGTCGGCAGCCGGTGTGCCCGGGCGCTGGCTGTAGACGAAGGAGTAGGAGAAGTCGAAACCGACGTCTTCAATCAGCTTCATGGTCTGCTGGAAATCTTTCTCGGTCTCGCCGGGGAAGCCGACGATAAAGTCCGAACTGATACAGATGCCTGGCACCGCCGCGCGCAACTTGCGCAGTTTGGATTTGTATTCCAGGGCGGTGTGGTTGCGCTTCATCGCCGAAAGGATGCGGTCTGAGCCCGATTGCACCGGCAAGTGCAGGTGCTTGACCAGTTCCGGCACTTCGGCGTGGGCCTGGATCAGGCTGTCGGAGAATTCCAGCGGGTGTGAGGTGGTGTAGCGAATACGCTCGATGCCGTCGACGGCGGCTACTACGCGGATCAACTCCGCCAGGTCTGCCATGCGCCCGTCGTGGGTCTGGCCGCGATAGCCGTTGACGTTCTGCCCCAGCAGGGTGACTTCGCGTACGCCGTTTTCGGCCAGGTGGATGATCTCTGCCAGCACGTCGTCGAACGGACGACTGACTTCTTCGCCGCGGGTATACGGCACCACACAGAAGGTGCAGTACTTGCTGCAGCCTTCCATCACCGACACGTAGGCGCTCGGGCCATCGATGCGCGGCTCGGGCAGGTGGTCGAATTTTTCGATTTCCGGGAACGAGACGTCAACCTGAGGCAGCTTGGTGAGGCGGGCGGCGTTGATCATTTCCGGCAGGCGGTGCAGGGTCTGCGGACCGAAGACCACGTCGACATAGGGCGCGCGGTCGCGGATCGCTGCGCCTTCCTGGCTGGCCACGCAACCGCCGACGGCGATCACCATGTCCGGGTTGGCCAGTTTCAATTCGCGCCAGCGGCCCAGTTGCGAGTAGACCCGGTCTTGGGCCCGTTCGCGGATCGAGCAGGTATTGAGCAGGATCACGTCGGCATCTTCAGCGCGGGCGGTGACTTCCAGGGCCTGATGTTCACCCAGTAGATCGACCATGCGCGAGCTGTCGTACTCGTTCATCTGGCAACCGTGGGTTTCGATGTAAAGCTTCTTGGCCATGGGGATCGTCAACTGGTGGTAAAGAACCGCGCATTATAGGGGGCATGCCGATAGGTTCCTAGCACTGTGCATCGGGTGCCATGCTATAGTTCGCGCCCTCTTTTATATCCCCGATGTGTTACCCGCCCACCATGACCAAACGTGAAGCTCCAATCTACAAGGTGATTTTCCTTAACCAGGGCCAGGTGTTCGAAATGTACGCCAAGCAGATCTATCAAAGTGATCTGTGGGGCTTCCTGGAAGTGGAAGAGTTCGTCTTTGGCGAGCGCACACAGCTGGTCGTCGACCCGGGCGAGGAAAAACTCAAGGCCCAGTTCGAAGGCGTGGTGCGCAGTTTTGTGCCGATGCATTCGATTGTGCGCATCGACGAAGTCGAGCGCCTGGGCACGCCGAAAATCAGCGAGGCCCGGGGCATGAGCAATGTCATGCCGTTTCCGATGCCGATGCCTGAAAAATAGGGTTCAGAACCTTTGTGGCAAGCGGGCTTGTGTCAAGCCCGCTTGGGCTCAAGGCAGTGGCGAGAACGGCGAGCGCCCATCTGCACTCTGCAATTCCTGCAGATAGTTACGGAAAATCTGCCCCAGTACCTGCGTCGCCACTTCAAGTTCACCACGCTGCATGTGTTCGGCCACTTCGTCGGCCGTGTCCAGCGCATCCTCAGCACCGTTGACCGCCGCCATTTTCAGCACGATATACGCCTGAACGTTATTGGCCGGCACGCCTTCGCCATGGAAAAACATGGTGCCCAACTGGAATTGCGCCTGGGCATGGCCCTGCAACGAGGCTTTCTCGAAGTAGCTCAAGGCTTTGTTGAGGTCGCGGGAGGGATTTTTGCTGTCGTAGAAGAACTCGCCCAACTCGTATTGCGCCTGCGCATCCCCACTCTCGGCCAATTGCTGGCACGCGCTCATGGCTTCGGCCTGGCTTTCTGGCTGGGTATTGAGGGTGCAACGACCTATCGCTGGGATTAACAACGAGTTGCCGCCTGCTTGTGCGTGCGCGAGCAGGGGCTGAAGGAGCAACAGGCAGCCCAGAACCAGGGTGCGGCCGGTGCGTTTCATGGGAATCGACTTACCTCTGACAGGGCGCGTGGACCCGCTGGGGATCCAATAAGCGCGCATTATGAAATAAGCAGGCCTCTGCTTACAAAGTCTTTACTCGTTTTTCTGCTACGTGGGCAAGTTATCTGCCGGTTTGCAGGTTATTTCTCGAAAAAAGAAGGAAAATTCTACAGGCAAGGTAACAAATCTGACGCCGCCATGGGCGACGTCAGGTGTTTACCCGCTTATTTCAGGGCAGCGAAGGCGCGCTCGGCGGCATCGAGAGTCAGTTTTAGCTCGGCGTCGCCGTGGGCGATGGAGGTGAAACCGGCTTCGAAGGCGCTGGGTGCCAGGTACACACCACCTTCCAGCATCAGGTGGAAGAAGCGCTTGAACAGGTCAGCATCGCTGCCCATCACGTCGTCGAAGGTGACGATGTCGTCGGCCTCGCTGAAGTACAGGCCGAACATGCCGCCTACTTGGGTGGTGACGAACGGAATGCCGGCGGCATCGGCGCGCTGCTGCAGGCCGTCCAGCAGCCGGGTTGTGTAGTCGGTCAACTCGGCGTGGAAGCCTGGGCGGCTGATCAGGCGCAGAGTGGTCAGGCCGGCGGCCATGGCCAGCGGGTTACCCGACAGGGTGCCTGCCTGGTAGACCGGGCCCAGCGGTGCGATGTGCTGCATGATTTCCCGCTTGCCGCCAAAGCAGCCCACCGGCATGCCGCCACCGATGATCTTGCCGAAGGTGCTCAGGTCCGGCTTCACGCCGTAGTGGGCCTGGGCGCCGCCGAGGGCGACGCGAAAGCCGGTCATCACTTCGTCGAAAATCAGCACTACGCCGTGTTTGTCGCACTGGGTACGCAGGCCTTCAAGGAAGCCAGGCGCTGGCGGTACGCAATTCATGTTGCCTGCTACTGGCTCGACGATGATGCACGCCACGTCCTGGCCCACGTCATTGAGCATCTGCTCAACGGCGGTGATGTCGTTGAACGGCAGGGTCAATGTGTGTTTGGCAAACGCTGCCGGCACCCCGGCGGAACTCGGTACGCCCTGGGTCAGCGCGCCGGAGCCGGCCTTGACCAGCAGGCTGTCGGAGTGACCGTGGTAGCAGCCTTCGAACTTGATGATGCTGTCGCGGCCGGTAAAACCACGGGCCAGGCGAATGGCGCTCATGGTGGCTTCGGTGCCGGAGCTGACCATCCGCACCATCTCCATCGACGGGACGATCGAGCAGACCAGATCAGCCATCTCGGTTTCCATGGCGGTCGGTGCGCCATAGGACAAGCCGTGTTCCAACTGTTTACGCACCGCGTCCAGCACGTCCGGATGGCTGTGGCCGAGGATCATCGGGCCCCAGGAACCCACGTAGTCGACATAACGCTTGTCATCTTCGTCGGTGACGTAGGCGCCTTCGGCGTGCTTGAAGAACAGCGGCGTGCCGCCAACGCTTTTGAAGGCACGCACGGGCGAGTTCACGCCACCGGGGATGTGTTTTTGGGCATTGGCAAACAGGGTTTCGGAACGGGACATGATTGGGCTCTCTGAAATCGATTATTTAGACGTGAGCAGTTCGTTGAAGGCGCGGGCGCGGCGCGTCACTTCCTGGGTGCTGTCGGCGCCAAACAGACCGTGGACAACCGCCAGCAGGTCGGCACCGTGGGCCACCAGCGGCTCGGCGTTCTCCAGGGTGATACCGCCAATCACGCAGATTGGCAGGTGCAACCGGGAGCGGGCCTGAGCCAGCAGTTCAACGGTGGCGGCGGAGGCGCCGGGTTTGGTATTGGAATTGAAGAAACGGCCGAAGGCGACGTAGCTGGCGCCTTCCTTGGCAGCCTGCTCGGCCAGTTCGATCTGGCTGTGGCAGGTCGAGCCGATGATTGCCTTGGAACCTAGCAGCGCACGGGCCGGTGTCAGCGGGCCGTCGGTCTGGCCCAAATGCACGCCGACACCCAGGCGCGCAGCCAGCTCGGCGTCATCGTTGATGATCAACTGCGTCTTGTAACGTGAGCACAGGTCACGCAGTTTTTCTGCTTCACGCAGGCGGCGCGCGTCGTCGTTGCTTTTGTCGCGGTACTGCAGCAGGGTCACGCCACCGTCCAACGCCGCTTCGACGTAGGCCAGGAACTTGCCGGCCAGCAGTTGGCTGTCGGTAATGGCGTAAAGGCCACGTAGTTTCATCGGGCAGGCCTCTTGGTGTTACGAGCAGAAATCCAGCGGCAGACGACGAGGCACAAATTGCCCCTGGCCGAGTTGTTCGGCGTCACGTAGGGTGCGCCATGTGTAATTGAGCGCTGATTTCACGGCGCTGACCAGCCCTTCGCCCTGGGCCAGGCGCCCGGCAAGGGCGCTGGCCAGGGTGCAGCCGGAACCGTGATAGCTGCCGGGTAAACGCTGGCAGGTAAAGGTGCGGTGGCTGCCGTCGCGGCTGTACAGGCGATTGTGTACTTCATGCTCGTCGCCATGGCCGCCGGTGATTAGCAGGTACTTGATAAACGGCAGCAGTTTCTCGGCGCATTCGTCGGCGCTGCCTTCGGGCAATTCAGCGAGGATGCGTGCTTCTGGCAGGTTGGGCGTGGCGATCAGCGACAGTGGCAAAAGCCGTTCGCGCATGGCGTAGCCGACTTCGTCCTTGCCCAGGCTGCCGCCGCCGCCCGCCCGCAGGACTGGGTCGCAGACCACTGGCAGGTGCGGATGCTCCTTGAGCAGTTCGACCACGGTGTCGACCATTGCGGTGGAGCCGAGCATGCCCAGCTTGACCGCCGCGACTTCGCAGTCGCTGAGCACTGCGTTGGCCTGGGCCAGCACCCATTCGCGGTCCAGCACACGGAAATCGCTGACATTGACCGTGTTTTGCACGGTCAGCGCGGTGACGGCCGGGGCCGCATGACAACCCTGGGCAAGCAGGGCTTCGATATCTGCCTGCAAGCCGGCGCCACCACTGGGATCATGGCCGGAGAGACAGAGGACAACAGGGCGAGAACTGTAGATATTCATGGTGCGCGAGCTTACCACCAAACGCTTTTTGCGTGGCTGTCGGGCGATGGCTGAATTTTAGGCTTGGAAGTGCCGCTAAGCGGCTGTTAGTTATCACCCGATATTTAGAGGGAATCCCCTGAAAGTACCGGTTTAGAGCCTTTAAAAATCTTATTTCAATGGTGTCTTTTGGCCTTTACCGGCTATGCTAGAGTGGATCCAAACAATAACTGTATCGCCGGTATACGTCTTCTCAAAAGGAATGGGGGGCTTTTGACATACCGGACAGGTCACGCTGGGGCTCTATGCGCTATTTGCTGATGTTACTGTTGAGCTGGCTGCCGATGCTGGCCAGCGCAGTCGAGTTCAATGAGCTCACCCGAAGCCTTCCTCTGGGCCAAGTCATGCAAGTGCTTGAAGACCCCAATGACACCGTCGCCATTGCGGATGTCAGCTCGCAGGCTATGGCCAGTCGATTCAAACCCCATGACAAAACCACCCTAAATGCCGGCTACTCGCGCTCGGTGTTCTGGCTCAAGGTCAACCTGCATTATTTGCCCAAGGATCCGGACGCACAGCGCACCTGGCTGCTGGAGCTGGCCTATCCGCCCCTTGATCATCTTGAACTGTACGTGCCCGACGGCGCTGGCGGCTATCGATTGGCGGGGCGTACCGGCGATGCCATGCCCTTCAGCGGTCGCGAAATTCGCCAGAACAACTACTTGTTCAACGTCCACTTCGCCCCCGGCGAGCAGAAAAACCTCTACCTGCGCCTGCAAAGCGAAGGCTCGATCCAGGCTCCGCTGACCCTCTGGTCAAGCACCGCGTACCTGGAAGAACAGCCGCTGCGTCTCTATGTATTGGGCCTGATCTACGGCGTGCTCCTGGGGATGCTGGTCTACAACCTGTTCATCTATCTGAGCGTGCGCGACACCAGCTACCTCTACTACATCTTCTATATTGCCTCGTTCGGCATGTACCAGCTCTCGGTGAATGGTGCGGCAGTGGAGTATTTCTGGCCGAACAATCCGTGGTGGGCGAATGCCGCGACGCCATTCATGATCGGTGCGTCTGCGCTGTTTGGCAGCCTGTTTGCTCGCAGTTTCCTGCACACCGCCGTCTACAGCCGCTGGCTTAACCGCCTGTTGCTGGCGATGGTGGCCAGTGGCGCGGTGGTGATGTTGCTGTCGCTGATGACCAGTTACGCCCTAGCCCTGCGCCTGGCCACCGGGCTGGCGTTGATTTTTACCGTGACTATCTTTATCGCCGGGATCAAGGCCTGGTGCTGCGGCCAGCGGGTGGCACGCTACTTCATCATCGCCTGGTCGGCGTTCCTGATCGGCGGGGTGGTCAACACAATGATGGTGCTGGGCTACCTGCCCAATGTGTTCCTGACCATGTACGCCAGTCAGATCGGTTCGGCGATTGAAGTTGCCCTGCTGTCCCTGGCCCTGGCCGACCGCATCAACTCGATGCGTGAGCAGCAGTCACAGACTCTCTTCGATGCTAGCCAGAAGCTGGAGGTGCTCAACCAGCAACTGGCCCACAGCAATCGGTTGAAAGACGAATTCCTCGCCACGCTGACCCACGAGCTGCGCACACCCATGAACGGGGTGATCGGTTCCCTGGAATTGATGCAAACCGTGCCCTTGGAAGATGAGCTGGCGCAGTACCAGCAAACCGCGGCCGGCTCTGCCCGAGACATGATGCGCATGGTCAACGGCATCCTCACCCTCACCGAATTGCAAGCTGGCCGCCTCAGTGCCCAGCGCCAGGTGTTCAGCCTGCGAGGGTTGATCGATACCTTGCGCCAGCAATTCCTGGCCAGCGCCCAGAGCAAGGGCCTGGAGTTTTCCATCGACGTGGCGAACGAACTGCCCGATCGCCTGGACGGTGACGCCGACAAGCTGACGCAATGCCTGGAATGCCTGTTGGACAATGCCTTCAAGTTCACCGGCGAAGGTGCAGTGCGCATGCGGGTGGTTGGGCTGCTCAATGCTGAGGGCAAACTGCGCCTGACCTTTATCGTCACCGACACCGGCATCGGCTTCGCTTATCTGGACGAGGCCACCCTGTATCAGCGCTTCTTCCAGCTCGACGGCTCGATGACCCGTGAATATGGTGGCCTGGGCATCGGCCTGGCGATCTGCCGGCAACTGATCGAACTGCTTGGCGGGCGCCTGACCCATCATTCCGAGCCCCGGCGCGGCAGCCGTTTCCAACTGGAGCTGGAGGTCATTGCGGTGCCGCCCGAACCATCCTCGCCGAACCGTGTGCCCGATCGACATCGGGAGCCTCAGGACTGCGCGGTGTTGCTGGTGGACGACAACAGCGTGGCGCAGTTGGTGATGCGCGGCATGTTGCTCAAGCTGGGTTACCGGGTGAAGGTGGTCGACAGTGGGCCTGCGGCATTGGCAATGTTGCAAGGCGAGACCTTCGACGCGGTACTGCTGGATGTGCCGGTGGATGGTTTCTCTCTGTGCTGTCAGGTTCGTGCGTTGCCCGGATGCAGCGAGCTGCCGGTGATTGCCTTGAGCGCGTCGCTGCAAAGCCTGGCGCGAGAGCATTGCCATGGCGTTGGCATCACCGAGCAGTTGGTCAAGCCGGTGCGCTTTGAGGCGTTGCAGGCGGTGTTGCAGCGTTACTTGTTGTGTCCGTTAGAGGGTGAAAGCGCCGGCAATTAGGCGCTTATGCCACTTTTTTAAGCGCCAAGACGATGCTTAACTGAAATTCCGGCCTTAATCGATATGCACCCTTGTAGGAGCGAGCTTGCTCGCGAAGAACCTCAACGATAACGCGCGCATCCTGGATAAACGCGTTGCTCTCAGGTTTTTCGCGAGCAAGCTAGCTCCTACAAACAGCAACAATCGACGCGGCCTTTTTCCAGGAGCCCCGTCATGAACCTGCACCAGTTCGCTGAAACCCACGACGTCACCAACCAGCCACCGTCCCTGGACGGTACCAACCTGTATCGTATCGACTTGCCCCTGCAAGACTGGTCGCAGCGCTTCGGCGCGGGCTGGGCCCAGGAACGGATCGATACTTACGGCGCGCTGGCGGGTGGGCCGCTGATGGAGGCCGGGTTTCTGGCCAACCAGAACAAGCCTGTCTTTAGCAGTCATGACCGCTATGGCAATCGTATTGACCTGGTGGAATTTCATCCGGCCTACCATGAGCTAATGCGCACGGCTGTGGAACATGGCCTGCCGTCGCTGCCCTGGGCCCATCCGCAGGCCGGTGCCCATGTCGCCCGCGCCGCCATGACTTACCTGCACAGCCAGGCCGAAGCCGGCACCGGCTGCCCGCTGACCATGACCTTCGCCTGCGTCCCGGCCCTGCGCTTGCAGCCGGACTTGGCTGACGCGTGGCTGCCGAAAATCCTCAACACTCAATACGACCCCCGTAATGTCGGCATCGCCCACAAGGCTGGAGCCACGATCGGCATGGCCATGACCGAAAAACAAGGTGGCACCGACGTGCGCGCCAACACCACCCGCGCTTACCCGGTGGGTGCCGGTGGCCCGGGCCAGGCCTATGAGCTGGTGGGTCACAAGTGGTTTTGTTCGGCGCCGATGTGCGACGCCTTTTTGACCCTGGCCCAGACCGACAAGGGGTTGACCTGTTTCCTGCTGCCGCGCCACCGCCCGGATGACACGCGCAACCAGTTCTATATCCAGCGCCTGAAAAACAAACTCGGCAACTGCTCCAATGCCTCCAGCGAAGTGGAGTTTCGCGGGGCGCTGGCGTGGATGATCGGCGAGGAAGGGCGCGGCGTGCCGACCATTATCGAGATGGTCTCCATGACTCGCTTTGATTGCATGGTCGGCTCCAGCGCGTTGATGCGCCAGGCGCTGACCCAGGCCAGCCATCATTGTGCCCATCGGCGGGTGGGTGGCCGCGTCCTTAGTGAGCAACCGCTGATGCAAAACGTGCTGGCCGACCTGGCCCTGGAAAGCGAAGCGGCGCTGGCCCTGAGCATGCGCATGGGCAGGGCCCTGGATCATCTCGATGATGAGCAGGAAGCCAAATTCGCCCGGCTGGTGACGGCGGTGGGCAAGTATTGGATCTGCAAGCGTGCGCCGGCAATGATCAACGAAGCCGCCGAATGCATGGGCGGTGCCGGGTATGTCGAGGACAGCATCCTGCCCCGACTGTACCGTGAGGCGCCGGTCAATTCGACGTGGGAAGGTTCTGGCAATGTGCAGTGCCTGGACGTGCTGCGAGCCCTGTCGAAAGAACCAGGTGTGCTGGAGGCGTTGTTTGTCGAGTTGGAGGATGGCCATGGCGACAAGCGCTTGGCCCGACATATTGAGCAACTCAAGTCAGCGTTTATGGATACCCAGGATATTCAGTACCGTGCTCGGCAACTGACCGAGGATATCGCCGTGGCGTTGCAGGCCAAGTTGCTGCTGGAGGCGGGCAATACCAGTGTTAGTGACGGGTTTATTGCCAGTCGATTGGGGGAATCGTCGGGGCGGGTGTATGGCACCTTGCCACGCGGCGTGGATGTGGAAGGTATTGTCGCGCGATCTACGCCACAAGGTTGACTGCACTCCAATCCAAGGTTCCCGTCTGACAGCGATGCAGGCAAGATGAAGGTCTGCAAGTCAGAACACAGGATGCTTACCGTGACCGAAGCTTTTGTTGTCGTTCAAACCGCCGAAGAGGCCGTGGATCGGCTGGCGGCTCTTCATGAGCGTGCTACCGGTACGCTCAATCAAGCCCTCAAGCAGTACCTCAAAGACCGCGTCGAACCCGACGCCGAACAACGCGCGATGTTTCGTTATCCGGAACTGCGCCTGACTTACCACTGCCACGGCGAAGTCCCACAAACTACCCGGGCCTACGCCAAGGTCCAGTTGCCGGGTACCTACAGCGTTACCGTCACCCATCCGGCGGCGTTCCGTAAGTATCTGCTGGAGCAACTGGTGCCGCTGATGCATGACTTCACCGTGACGGTGGAAGTCGGTGTCAGCCAGCAAAACATTCCGTATCCGTATGTGGTGGAGCAGGGCGACGAACTGGCCGGTTCCGGCGTAACCGCCGCCACCCTGGCGCGGGTATTTCCCAGCACTGACCTGTCGGCGGCCACCGATGGCATCGCTGATGGCCTTTACGACTGGGAAAATACCGATCCGTTGCCCCTGGCACTGTTCGACGCGGCCCGTGTCGACTTCTCCCTGCGTCGCCTGGTGCATTACACCGGGAGCGACTGGCGGCATGTGCAGCCGTGGATTCTGCTGACCAACTATCACCGTTATGTTGACCAGTTTATCGTCCATGGTCTGGAGAAGCTGCGCAGCGATCCACGGTTTATCCGCATGGTACTGCCGGGTAACGTGATTATCGAAAAAAGCATGGACCATGGCGAAGCGTCGGCCATTGCCGCTGGCGTGGTCTGGCACCGTTACCAGATGCCGGCCTACCACTTGATGGCCAGCGACGGCCACGGCGTGACCCTGGTCAACATCGGTGTCGGCCCGTCCAACGCCAAGAACATCACCGATCACTTGGCGGTGTTGCGCCCTCATTGTTGGCTGATGATCGGCCACTGCGGCGGCTTGCGCCAATCCCAGACCATCGGCGACTACGTGCTGGCGCATGCTTATATGCGTCGCGACGGGATTCTCGATCGGGTAGTGCCGCCGAATATTCCGATCCCGGCCCTGGCCGAAGTGCAGATGGCCTTGCAGCAAGCAGCGGCCAACGTGACCGGCGAGAAGGGCGAAGAACTGAAAAAACGCCTGCGCACCGGCACCGTGCTGACCTACGACGACCGTAACTGGGAGTTGCGCTGGGCTCAGGAACGGCCGCTGATCAACCTGTCCCGCGCCGTAGCGGTGGACATGGAGAGCGGCACTATCGCGGCGCAAGGCTATCGTCTGCGGGTGCCTTACGGCACCTTGCTGTGTGTCTCGGACAAACCGTTGCACAGTGAGATCAAGTTGCCGGGTTCGGCCAACGCGTTCTATGAGCGAGCGGTCAGCCAGCACTTGAAAATCGGCATCGAGGCGGTGGATCTGTTGCGCACCGAACTCAACTCGTTGCACTCGCGCAAATTGCGCAGCTTCGACGAGCCGCCGTTCCGCTAAACGGTTGGGATGGTTATTTAACGGTCAGGCCACTAGCATTGTCGGTCCTGACCGTTAGATGTTCCCTTGCCATGTCCCGTCCTGCCCGTCCCATTTCCCGCCGCCCTGGCGTGAAAAGCCCGCAAACCTCGTCAGCCCCGCGCCGTGTTGCCAAGGCGCCACCGGCTGAGCCGAAGTTGATCCTGTTCAATAAACCGTTCGATGTGCTGACGCAGTTCAGCGACGCAGAAGGGCGGGCGACCCTCAAGGACTTCATCGACATCCCCGGCATCTACCCCGCGGGGCGTCTGGACCGTGACAGTGAAGGCCTGTTGTTACTCACCAATGACGGCCAGTTGCAGGCGCGAATTGCTGATCCCAGGCACAAACTGGCGAAAACCTATTGGGTGCAGGTGGAGGGCGAGCCGACAGAGGCACAACTGCAACGTCTGCGCGACGGCGTTGAGCTGAACGATGGCATGACCTTGCCCGCTGAGGTCCGGCAACTGGATGAGCCGCAACTGTGGCCACGCAACCCGCCCGTGCGCTTTCGCAAGAGCGTGCCGACTCATTGGCTGGAGCTGGTGATTCGTGAGGGGCGTAACCGTCAGGTGCGGCGCATGACGGCTGCGGTCGGTTTGCCGACCTTGCGCCTGGTACGGGTGCGTATTGGGGACTGGTCTATCGAAGGCCTTGATCAAGGCCAATGGAAAGAAGTGCCCGCGCGCTTATAAAACGCCGGACTCGATCAGGCCGATCACCACGCTTTTGATGATGAACGCGGCAACACCCAGGCCCAGCACGAAGAAGAGGATGAAAGAACCAAAGCGCCCGGCCTTGGATTTCTTCGCCAGGTCCCAGACGATAAAGCCCATGAAAATGATCAGGATCGTGACCAGGCCGGTCATCATCCATTCTTCAAACAGCACAGGATCGATGGAGTCCATCGAACATCTCCAGCAGGGGCAGGGCGGCGAGTATACGCCAGGGCAACACGCTCAATGTTGACCTGCGTCGGTCTGCCGCAGGCTAAGACGCGGTCAATGTGGGAGCTGGCCTTAGGTGCGCAGGTGGGTCAGCGGCAACTCGGTGCTGTTCAATACCTGATTCAACACAAAGCTCGACCGCACGCTGGTGACGCCTTCAATTCGGGTCAAATGCCCCAGCAGCAGTTTCTGATAATGATCCATATCCGGCACCACCACCTTCAACTGATAGTCGGCATCCATCCCGGTCACCAGGCTGCATTCCAGTACTTGGGGCAAGGTGCGGATGGCCGCTTCGAAGTTCTCGAAACGTTCGGGTGTGTGTCGGTCCATGCCGATCAGTACGTAGGCCGTCAGGCTCAGCCCGAGCATCTTGCGGTCCAGCAAGGCGACCTGGCGGGCAATGTAGCCGTCGTCTTCCAGCTGCTTGACCCGCCGTGAGCAGGGCGAAGGCGACAGTCCGATACGCTCGGCCAACTCCTGGTTGGAGATCCTCGCGTCGCGCTGCAATTCCGCCAAAATACTCAGGTCGTATCGGTCAAGTTTGCTCATGGGGCTGGCCTTTGTCATAACTATTGCGGTTAATTATCTATCCAGGGTTAAAAATTGCGCAAGCGATGTTTATTGACGCAATCTTCGCAATCATCTGTCGGAGTCTCAGGCCTATGATTACCAACAGAATCACTGCCCGGACATAGAGTCCACTGCAGCCCGCCGAATCAGGCCAGCTGCGGCCGCCAACCCCACAGGGTTGTCCCGGCCCCCGGGCTGCACACTGTCCACAAGACGGCGTGAGATGAGCCAACGTCAAAAGCGTTGAGCCAGGACGAAGTTCTCAAGGGGCGACCGACGGGTCGCCCCTTTTTATGTGTGCTGGCGAAAATTGTTCTCGTGACTGATAACCTGTTGCAGAACCGGGCGGGGCTTTTTCAGTCTCATCTACAGGCCCTAATCCGCAGTGAGGAATAGCATGAAGCGCGTCTGGCGTTTGGCAGGTGTTGGTTTGCTGTTGGTCACCGTTGGCGCGCAGGTCATGGCCGACGAGCGAGATAATTCACCGCGCCAGGGGCAAGGCCCGCAGGGCGGTGGCGGGGGGCAACATGAGCGAGGCCAGGAAGGCGGGCGGCCGGGCAACAATCAGCCACGTCCTGAGAACAACACACCTCGCCCGGAAAATAATCAGCCGCGCCCCCAGAACCAGCATTTTGACCGTGGAGGTCAGAATGGTCAGGGGCAAGGCCGTCCTCAAGGCAATGAGCAGCCTCGGCCAGCACCTCAGCCGGGCAACAACTTCCCGATCCAGGGACGTCCTGACTCGGTGCGCCAAACCCAGCAACCCCGGCCCGGCAGCGACCGTGACATTCCCCGGCGCAACGACGGTAACCAGCATTGGGAAGCTGGCGGCCCCGGCTCACGGCCGGGCTACAACGGCCACTCCAATGACAACCGCTGGCCGGGCCGTCCCGATGGGCATGGCAACGGTTGGGGCCCTGGGCCGCAACATCGTCCCGGCTACATGGTGGATCGGTTCCCCGACCGCAACTACCGCGTGCCCTATCGTGGCCAGGATTACTTTTTCTCCGGTGGTTACTGGTACCGTCCGCAAGGCCCGCGCTACATAATAGTGACGCCGCCGTACGGGATACGGGTGCATTACCTGCCGGACTATGCGCGGGAAGTGTGGGTTGGCAGTGCGCTGTTTTTCCTTGCCGCCGGTGCCTATTACACCTACGAGACCAGCAGCCAGCAGTACGTAGTGGTGCAACCGCCAGTGGCGAGCCTGCCACCGCAGCCGGCGCCACAGGGCAACGGTTATGATGTGGTTGCGTATCCCGGCAACGGCCAAACGCCGGAACAGGTGCAGCAGGATGGCTACGATTGTTATCGCTGGGCCGTGCAACAGAGCGGCTTCGACCCTCGTACCGTCACCTATGCTCCGGCGCCTGCGGTGGTGCAAACCTATCGCCAGGCCCAGGGCAACTGCCTGAGCAGTCGCGGCTATCAGGTGACCTACTAGGCCTTGGCATCCGTCACCACTTCCTGTGGATCGGCGTGCACCAGTACTTCGGCCCGTGGGTAGGCTTGATGGATGGCATCGGCGGCCTGGTCGCTGATGCCGTGGGCCACTGTCAGAGTCAACTCTCCCGGCAATTCCAGATGCAGCTGCACAAACCAGTGGCTGCCGGAAATCCGCGTGCGCAAGTCATGGGCACCGAGTACGCCTGGCACGCTGCAGGCCAGCTCCAGCATGTGCTGGCTGACGTTCGCAGGCAGTTCCTCATCCATCAGCACCGCGAAGCTTTCCCGGGCGATCTGGATCGCACTCCACAAAATATAGGCGGCGATGCCCAGGCCAAACCAGGCGTCCACTTGATGAAAGCCAAACCCAGCCAGTACCAGCGCCACGAGGATGCTGCCGTTGAGCAGCAAGTCGGAGCGGTAATGCAGCGAATCGGCGCGCACCGCATTCGAACCGGTTTCGCGAATCACCCGGTGTTGCAGAATCAGCAACGCTACCGTCAGCGCCAGGGAAAGAAGAATCACCGCAATGCTTAGCCATGGCGCGCCCACCGGCTCCGGATGCTGCAAGCGTGCGAAGGCCTGAAAGGCGATCAGCACCGCACTGCCCGCAATAAACAGCGCCTGGGCCATGCCGGAAAGAGATTCGGCCTTGCCATGGCCATAACGGTGATCGTCATCGGCTGGGCGCAAGGCGTAATGCACCGCCAGCAAGTTGAGCAGCGAGGTCACGCCATCGAGCAGCGAGTCCGTCAGCCCGGCGAGCATGCTCACCGAACCGCTCAGCCACCAGGCGATGGCTTTGGTGATAATCAGCACACAGGCCACACCGACTGAGGCGCGGGTAGCCAGGCGCAACAGCCGGGCGTGTTCGGGACTGCTGGTCATAAGTTGATCAAATCCTTCAGGCGGCGGGTTGCAGGCCAAGTATGGCCAGTTGTTCAACGCTGCCCTTAAACTGGATCAGGCGCGGGTCGGTCAGTGGCAGGTGGCGGCCCAGTTCAGTCTGGATGATGGTTTGCAGCTTGGCGTTATCAACTTTGCCGTCGGCGCCAATGGCTTCCTGAAGTTTTTCCGGCGCTACTTGGGCGGTCTTGCCTGGCTCCAGGTAGATGGCGCCGGTGGCGAAGTCGATACCGAAGGCGATCAGGCCGGGGATCACGTAGAACAGCAGGCCGACTGCATCGAGCACGGCAATCGCCGGGTCGATCTTGCCGTCGATCTGGCCACGGCGGTCGGGGTAGAAAATCGAACCGCAGGCCGTCAACTGGCTCAGCAGGGTGGCGGCCAGAACACCGCCGATGACACGGGAAGCAATACGCATGGAACTCTCCTGAATAAGCGCTGGACGTAACGATAACGCGTGCCGCCTGAATGTGCGCGGCGCTCTCGCGTTTTTCGCGAGCAAGAACTGGTCGTCCCCCTCGCTCCAAGTGAAGGGGCGGCGTCGATGAGACCGCCACCGACACCCGGCCGTTCGCCGTTATACTCGCCGCTCTGCTTTGGAGCCAGTATGAATTCGTTGCCAATCGATGATGTTTTACCCGCCCTGCGTGAAGCCTTGGCGACGCGTCATGAAGCCGTGCTCGAAGCACCACCCGGCGCCGGTAAAACCACGCGGGTGCCGTTGGCGCTGTTAAATGAGACCTGGCTGGCCGGGCAAACCATTCTGATGCTTGAACCGCGGCGCCTGGCGGCGCGTGCGGCAGCCGAACGGCTGGCCAGCGAGTTGGGTGAAAAAGTCGGTGAAACCGTCGGCTACCGCATCCGCCTGGACAGTAAAGTCGGCCCCAACACCCGCATCGAAGTGGTCACCGAAGGCATCCTCACCCGCCGCTTGCAGGACGACCCGGCGCTGGAAGGCGTAGGCCTGCTGATCTTCGATGAATTCCACGAACGCAGTCTCGACGCTGACCTGGCGCTGGCCTTGAGCCTCAATGGCCGCGACTTGTTTCGCGACGAGCAGCCGCTGAAAATTTTGCTGATGTCCGCCACCCTGGAAGGCGAACGCCTGGCTGCTCTGCTGGACAACGCCCCGATCCTGCGCAGCGAAGGACGCATGTACCCGGTGCAAATGCGCTGGGGTCGCCCCTTCCAGCCCGGTGAATTTATCGAGCCGCGGCTGGTGCAGACCATCCTCGAAGCCCTGAATGACGAAACCGGCAGTGTGCTGGTGTTCCTGCCGGGGCAGGCGGAGATTCGGCGGGTCAATCAACAGTTGGCCGACGCCTTGGGTGATCGCGGCGACGTGTTGCTATGCCCGCTGCATGGCGAACTGGACCTGGCGGCGCAGCGGTCGGCCATCGACCCGGCGCCACCTGGCAAGCGCAAGGTGGTACTGGCCACCAACATCGCCGAGACCAGCCTGACCATCAATGGTGTGCGGGTAGTAATTGACGCGGGGCTGGCGCGGGTGCCTCGCTTCGATCCGGGCAGCGGCATGACGCGCCTGGACACCCAGCGTATTTCCCGTGCCAGCGCCACCCAGCGCGCCGGTCGGGCAGGGCGGTTGGAACCAGGCGTGTGTTATCGGCTGTGGTCCCAGGATCAGCACGAAGCGTTGGCGGCGTATGCCAGTGCAGAAATCCTTCAGGCGGACTTGTCTGGATTGGCCCTGCAATTGGCGCGCTGGGGCGTGATGCCCGCGCAGTTGGTCTGGCTCGACGTACCACCGACTGCCGCTTATGCACAGGCCCAGGATTTGCTTGAACGTCTCGGGGCATTGAGTGAAAACACGTTGACGGCCCATGGCCAGAAAATGGCCGGGTTGCCGGCTCATCCACGCATCGCTCATCTGCTGTTGCGCGGTCAGGATCTGGGGCTGGCAAACATGGCCTGTGATGTGGCGGCGCTGTTGGGCGAGCGCGATATCTTGCGCGGTGCCGGGGCGGATTTGCACAGTCGCCTGGCGTTGTTGTCTGGCGAAGAACGGGCCCGTGGCACTCAAGGCGGCGTGCAGCGTGCCAAGCAGTTGGCGCGGCAATATCGCGGTTACTTGCGCGGCAAGGCCGAACAAGCGGTCGCCGACCCCGAGCATCCGCGCTGGCTCGGCGCCTTGCTGGCCCTGGCTTACCCGGATCGCGTCGCTCAACAACGTCGCGCCGGCGGTGCCGAATACCGCCTGGCCAATGGCCGCGCCGCGCTGTTTGCCGAAGCCGACAGCCTGATGAAACAGCCGTGGCTGGTGATTGCCGATCTGGGCAGTCGCCAGGGCCAGCGTGAAGAGCGGATTTACCTGGCGGCGGACTTCGATCCGGCGTTGTTCGATTCGGTATTGGCCGAACAGGTGCGCTGCGTCGATCAATTGGATTGGGATGAGCGCGAAGGTGTGCTGCGCGCCGAACGCCAGCGCAAGGTTGGCGAACTGGTGCTCAGCCGTGAGCCGCTGACCGGTCTGGACGAAGCCGCTCGCAGCCAAGCGCTGGTCAACCTGGTGCGGCGCAAGGGCCTGGAGCTACTGCCCTGGACCCCGGAGCTGCGCCAGTGGCAGGCGCGGGTGATGCTGCTGCGCCACCTGGACGACGGTAAGGTCAGTGAGTGGCCCGATGTCAGCGACAGCGCCTTGCTTGCCAGCCTGGAGCATTGGTTGATGCCATACCTGGGCAAGGTCTCGCGCCTGAGCCATTTTGCCAATCTGGATGTATCCAGCTTCCTCCACAATCTTCTGCCCTGGCCGTTGCCGCAACGCCTGGACGAACTGGCGCCCCATCATCTGAAAGTGCCATCGGGCTCATCAGTGCGTTTGGACTACAGCGAGCAACCACCGATCCTGGCAGTGCGGTTGCAGGAGTTGTTCGGGTTGGCCGACACCCCGCGTATTGCGGGCGGGCGGCAAGTGGTTAAGTTGCACCTGTTGTCGCCAGCGCGAAGGCCGGTGCAGGTGACTCAGGACCTGGCGAACTTCTGGCGTAGTACTTATGCCGAGGTGAAGAAGGATTTGAAAGGGCGGTATCCCAAGCTATTCCATAAGTTAGACCCTTGGGTCGAATCGCTTAACAAGAAAGACATTGACAAGAAGCCTTGATTTTTAGCGCTTAACATCTAGGGTTGACTCAGTCCTTTGAGGGTGAGTCATGTCCTACTCAAATCGGCGT
>NZ_VOBG01000038.1 GCF_008369295.1 Pseudomonas sp. ANT_H4
GCGAAATTCTAGAAACCGGCAATGATTCGTTCCGCTTCAAACAGCGCAAGAAACAGATGAAAATCGCGTAGCCAACTGGAAAGTTTTGGACGCTGTTACCTGGAAACTATTGGACGCTGATTGACAGCTAGAGAAAGCCAACGCCGAAAAGGCTTGAGCCAGATGCAGAAAGCCCGGCACTTGGCCGGGCTTTGGAGTAACTCTCAATTCAAACGGTGTTAAGACGCTCAACCATGTCGGGGAAGCGCTGAACCAGCTTAATCAGCAGTGCCGCCTGAGCATTGGGCTTGGACTTCGATTGTTCCCAGTTTTTCAGCGTGTCAGGGCTGGCCCTGATCTGCCTGGCGAACACTGGCTGCGACATGTGAAGCTTTTCACGGATGGAAATGATCTCAGCAGCTGTCACCTCTGGAGGTGCAAGAGCCTCCACTTCGTATTGGCGAAGAGTAATCTTCCCCTTCCGATGCTCGCCCATCTCGCTTACACCTTGCATCAGCTCAGCAAACAGATCGCGCTTTTTCATTTCCCACCTCGTTTTTTCAGCTCTGCATCAATAGCAGCTTTCAGTGCCTTCTCCTGATCAGCGGTCAGGTTCGCCATTTCATCCTTGTCACAGATCGAAAACATCCAAAACTGTTCGTCATTAAGCAACCAGTAGTAAATGACACGAAGCCCGCCACGCTTTCCCTTCCCACGACGAATGTCCTGCCAACGGAGCTTTCTGAAGCCGCCCGTACGTGGCATTACATCGCCCGCCTCAGGATTCGCCTGCATTTCCGTCTGAAGCTGCCGATACTCATCGTCAGTCAGGTAATCACCTACGGTGGCGGTGAAGCTTGAGGTTTCAAAGAAGACTGTTTTCACTGGGCATAAGTATACGCAATTTGCTTACATTTAAAGGCGTAACAACGAGGGCCATCTGCCAGCCCACCGTTACGCCATCAAGATTTACCAGAGCTCCAATCAAAAGCCCGGCTCTAGGCCGGGCTCTTTTCACTCCTACGCCAATAAGTCAGCGTCCCTCTCCCGCCACAACGCTTCCAGCTTCGTCAGGCCTTTCCCGGTAATCAGCGTCGAGCATGTCGGGATCGTGCCGTCGATTGGATGTTCGAAGGTACCGAGCTTCACATCCAGCAGGCCGACCTCGATCTTCGCCTGGTACGGCTCGTTCGACCGGGTGACCCAGCCCTTCTGTCGCATGAACTGCAGCAGCCTGGTATAGAACTGCTTGAGTCCCACGATGAAGCTCAAGAGCTAGCGGCCCAATATACTGATGAAGATGACTTCGAAGCCCCGGAGATAGGTAGAGTCGAAGGGGTCGACTTACTTGCCCTGCTTGGGGTGGTGGACATCGTGGAAGCGCGGGGTGAACAACTGGCTTTGACACACTCCGGATCTTCTTATCTGGAAAAAGACATTGCCTCTCGAGATGAACTGATCGCCCTCCTCCCGTCATCCTGAAACGAAAAGGTCCGGCGCCAGATCTAGCACTATCAGTGCATTGACTGGACCTGAACATGGAGCTGAGATTCTGCCCCCTTGCCTGCATGGAAATAAAAGACCAAAATAAAGACCTATATAGGAGTCTTATCCATGCAAAATATTCTGGCTGATGTGGCCGTCAGCGTATCCGAGCTCAAAAAGAACCCGTCGGCGGTCCTGAGCGGCGCCAATGGCTCGGCCGTGGCCGTACTGAACCACAACCGCGTCATGGGCTACATGGTCCCAGCTGATATCTACGAGGCGATGGTTGAGCGCCTGGACGACTTGGAGCTGGGACAAGTAGCCAAGGCCCGACTCGACGCCAAGGAAGCACCTATCCGCGTATCGCTCGACGACCTCATTGGCGAGGCCGAGGCCGATATCGCTAATGGCCACTGAGTTCAGCGTTGAGTGGGACCCAAAAGCGCTGAAGGAGCTTCGAAAGCTCGACGGCGCCATCCGCCTCCAGTTCCTGCGAAAGCTACAGGAGCGACAGAGCGGTCCACGCGTGCCAGGCGATGCCCTTCACGGCCTGAAGGACTGCTACAAGATCAAATTGCGCGGGGCTGGGTATCGGCTGGTGTACCGCGTAGAGGACGAGCGAATCGTGATCCTGGTGCTGGCCATCGGTAAGCGCGAGCGCAGCTCGGTGTATGAGCAGGCAGGGAAGCGGTAGAGCAGACAAAGAAAAGCCCGCGATGGGGAAGGCGGGCTTAAAGGGTCTTCACAAGGAGCTGGGATAGCCGAAAGGGGAGGTATCGATCGTCTATGATTTCACGAGACAGGCCTGTGAGAGAGGTAACGCAATGATTCAATGCAAGCGCGCCTACAGCCCCGCAGACGCCAACGATGGTTATCGGGTGCTGGTTGATCGTCTGTGGCCGCGCAACTGTCGTAAGGAGCAGTTGCCGCTGGATGAATGGCTGCGCGATGTCGCGCCCTCAAACGAACTGCGGCGAGCGTTCAAACACGCCGAATTTGGCTTCGAGACCTTTCGTACCCGCTATCAGCAAGAGCTGACTGCCCGGCCAGAACATTGGTGGAAACTGCTTGATAGGGCCCGAACCGGTACGCTCACACTGATTTACTCGGCCAAAGACGAGCAACATAACAATGCCCAGGTCCTGGCGCAGTGGCTGGAAGACGAACTTGATCGGGGCGGAAGCCCAAGCTCCCCGGTGTGTTATGCAGGGGATCTTAATTAGGCTCGCTCATAGGTAGGCTCTCCGCGAGAGCGAAGTGGTGTGCTATTCACGCCTGAGACCGGCACTATTACTAATGTGCACTTGGCCTTGGATGGCAGAGAGCCACTTTACGCTACGTCGGAACGAAGTCGCCACCACTGAGGAGGTTGATCATGACAGGTGCCAGACTGGAATGAGGAGCGTGTAACAAGGATCTTAACGTCGCGGAGTGACCAATAAGCACAAGACACGTCACCTGTTGCAGCATGCGCTACCTGCACCATGCGATCGACGGCGATCATTCCGGGCGTACCTGCCAATTTCAAATGGGGCGTCACACCGGAAACCACCCAGTGCCATACTGGATGAGTCAGGATGCCCGTTCACACTCGCTCGTATACCGCGTGCAAGCGGGGGCAAATATGGGGGCAGCCCCAATCGTTTTCAGCCTAAAATCGTTGATCTAGAGCCCTGTTCAGATGTTCTTTGGAGAAAACGAGCTTGACTGTATTTACAGGCATCGGATTCACCAAGCTTTCCGGCGCCGCAATCACGTAAGCATGGCATCCATAACTTTATCAATCAGGTTAATGCGCGTGATCGGCCCCGAGCTTCCATCACCAAGAAGTTCATAGTCCCCATCGACACGAACCTCCGTCGCGGGAAGCATGTGATATCCGATGACTCTACCGGAGTCTGAGCGACGTCCGGATCACCTCACCAGCAACAGAGAGCTCCGCGCTACCTATAGTCATAGCCCGAAGCTTGCCTCGCGGAATGTCCAGATCGGTAACCCACTGACGAACGTCTTCGCATCTTTAGATTCTTGCATTGGTAGGGGGCGACTAGAAGACACGAAACTTGAACGCCTCTCAGATGGTATAGCTACCGAGATCCAAGATATCCGTGGGAGTAAATGTGGGAGTAATTTTCCAAACATGAAAAAGCCGAACTTATAAGAGTTCGGCTAAGTCATTGAAAAATATGGTCGGGACGGAGTGATTCGAACACTCGACCCCTAGCACCCCATGCTAGTGCGCTACCGGACTGCGCTACGCCCCGACTAGGCGTGAAACTGGGTTCGCTTCGCAACGAAGCGGTCAGGAATATACCGCAAGCTTTTGAAATGTGGAAGTATTTTAAAAGCCGGAGTTATTTCTTCAAAACCACCAGCACATCTTCGAGTTCGGAGATCATCTGGCGGATCATTTGCTTGTATTGGGTGGTGTCGTCTTTGGCTTCATCACCGGACAT
Source organism: Pseudomonas sp. ANT_H4 (assembly GCF_008369295.1). GTDB lineage: Bacteria > Pseudomonadota > Gammaproteobacteria > Pseudomonadales > Pseudomonadaceae > Aquipseudomonas. The sequence continues at coordinate 3,921 of NZ_VOBG01000038.1, forward strand.
ACGCTGGCGCGCGCCGTTGATGGTGAACCCCTGGTCGTAAAGCAACGCGCGGATCTGTCGGATCATCAGCACATCCTGGCGCTGATAATACCGACGGTTCCCGGTGCGTTTGACGGGGTTGAGTTGAGGAAACTCCTGCTCCCAATAGCGCAGCACGTGGGGTTTAACCGCACAGAGCTCGCTGACTTCACCAATGGTGAAGTAGCGTTTGCCTGGGATGACGGGTAGTTCGTCGTTATGACTTGGTTCCAGCATAAGCCTCAACTCGGGCCTTCAACTTCTGCCCTGGACGAAAGGTGACCACACGGCGAGCCGTGATCGGGATTTCTTCTCCCGTTTTTGGATTGCGGCCAGGCCGCTGGCGTTTGTCCCGCAGGTCAAAATTGCCGAAACCGGACAATTTGACCTGTTCGTTGTCTTCTAGAGCGTGCCTGATTTCTTCAAAAAACAGCTCGACCAATTCCTTGGCCTCGCGCTTGTTCAGGCCCAGTTCTTCATACAGACGTTCCGCCATCTCAGCTTTCGTCAAAGCCCCCATACGTCACTTCCTTAACGTGGCGTTCAACCTTTGTTCGAGCGAGGTGAGGATATTTTGCGTCGTGGTATTCACCTCATCGTCATTAAGAGTGCGCGATGGATGCTGCCAGGTCAAGCCAACTGCAAGGCTTTTTCTATGCGGATCAATGCCTTTACCCTGATAAACGTCAAATAACCTGAGGTCTGTCAGCCATTCCCCTGCATTTTCACGGATTACCTCCAGAACGGCGCTGGCGGACACCTCACGATCGGCTACCAAGGCCAGGTCACGGCGCACTTCAGGGAAACGCGACAACTCGCCGAATTTAGGCATCTTGCCCGACGCTACTTCGGCCAGTACCATCTCGAAAACGAAGACCGGACGGTCAAGACCGAGGGTTTTCGACAATTCGGGGTGGATGGCGCCAACGAAGCCTACCAGACGACCTTCACGCTCGATGCGCGCGGTCTGGCCCGGGTGCAACGCCGGGTGACTGCCAGGGACAAAAGTGAACGCGCCCAGCGCACCGGCAAAGCCCAACACCGCTTCCACGTCAGCCTTGACGTCGAAGAAGTCCACCGCATCGCGACCCTGTGCCCAGCCTTCCGGCAGACGGCTGCCGCAGACTACGCCAGCCAGCATCGGCTCTTGCTTCAAACCTTCCAGCTGACCGACGAAACGCAGGCCGCTTTCGAACATCCGTACACGATCCTGCTGACGGTTCAGGTTGTAGGACAGTGCCTTTACCAGACCTGGCCACAAGGACAAACGCATGGCAGCCATGTCGTTGGAGATCGGGTTAGCCAGCAGCAGCGGCTCAACACCCGGATTGAACAGTTCGAACTGTTTCGGGTCGATGAAGCTGTACGTCACTGCTTCCTGATAACCACGGGCCACCAGCAGGCGACGCAGCTCGGGCAGATGGGCACGGGCTTCGGGCTTGGCTTGTGGGGCCAAGCGCGCTTGCGGGTAACGAACCGGTAGACGGTTGTAGCCGTACAGGCGGGCCAGTTCTTCGATCAGGTCGACTTCGAGGCTGATATCGAAGCGATGGCTTGGCACTTCTACGCGCCACTGCCCTGCTCCGTCAGCAGAAATACCCAAGCCCAAGGCCGACAGCAGACGCACGATTTCAGCGTCTTCAATAACCAAACCCAGCATTTGTTCAACACGCTGCGCACGCAAGGTGATCGGCGCAACCGATGGCAGATGCTGCTCGCTGACGGTTTCGGTGATCGGGCCAGCTTCGCCACCGGTGATTTCCAGCAGCAGGCCAGTGGCGCGCTCCATGGCTTCACGGGCCAGTTGCCAGTCCACGCCACGCTCGTAGCGGTGCGAAGCATCGGTGTGCAGACCATAGGAGCGGGCCTGGCCGGCAACGGCGATCTGGTCGAAGAACGCGCTCTCTAGAAATACGTCACGAGTGGTCGCAGAAACGCCACTGTGCTCGCCACCCATCACGCCGGCAATAGCCAGGGCGCGGGAGTGGTCAGCGATCACCAGGGTGTCGCTACGCAGGGTGACGTCCTGGCCGTCGAGCAATACCAGTTTCTCGCCTTCCTCGGCCATGCGTACGCGGATGCCGCCATTGATTTCGGCGAGATCGAATGCGTGCAGCGGTTGGCCCAGCTCCAACATCACGTAGTTGGTGATGTCGACAGCCGCGTCGATGCTGCGTACGTCGGCACGGCGCAGACGCTCAACCATCCACAGCGGTGTTGGCTTGGACAGATCGACATTGCGGATGACGCGCCCCAAATAACGTGGGCAAGCAGCAGGCACCAGCACTTCGACTGGACGGACTTCGTCATGCACTGCAGGTACTACTGCAACGACCGGACGGGTAACAGCAGCGGCATACAGAGCACCGACTTCGCGGGCCAGACCAGCCAAGGACAAGCAGTCGCCACGGTTCGGGGTCAGGTCGACATCGATGCTGGCATCTTCCAGTTCCAGGTAGGCGCGGATGTCCTGGCCCACGGGTGCGTCGGCCGGCAGCTCCATCAAGCCGTCGTTGCCTTCACCAACCTGAAGCTCGGCCTGGGAGCACAGCATGCCGTTGGACTCAACGCCCCGCAGCTTGGCTTTCTTGATTTTGAAGTCGCCCGGCAGTTCGGCACCGATCATGGCGAACGGGATCTTCAGGCCCGGACGCACGTTCGGCGCTCCGCACACGACCTGGAAGGTTTGCGTGCCATTACTGACCTGGCACACACGCAACTTGTCAGCATCAGGGTGTTGCTCGGTGCTCAGCACCTCGCCCACTACCACGCCACTGAAAACACCGGCGGCCGGCGTAACGCTATCGACCTCAAGACCGGCCATCGACAGACGGGCAACCAGCTCGTCGCGATCTACCTGCGGGCTTACCCAGCCGCGCAGCCATTGTTCACTGAATTTCATCCTGCTCTCCTAAAGGTTCGTTACGACTAGCGAAATTGCGCGAGGAACCGCAAGTCGTTGTCGAAGAACAGACGCAAGTCGTTCACGCCGTAACGCAGCATGGCCAGACGCTCAACGCCCATGCCGAAGGCAAAGCCCGAGAACTCTTCCGGGTCGATCCCGGACATGCGCAGCACGTTGGGGTGAACCATGCCGCAGCCCATGACTTCCAGCCAGCCGGTCTGCTTGCAGACACGGCAGCCTTTACCGCTGCACATCACGCATTCCATGTCGACTTCAGCGGATGGCTCGGTGAACGGGAAGTACGAAGGTCGGAAACGCACCGCCAGTTCTTTTTCGAAGAACACCCGCAGGAACTCTTCGATGGTGCCTTTCAGGTCGGCGAAATTGATGTCGCGATCGACCAGCAGGCCTTCGACTTGGTGGAACATCGGCGAGTGGGTGATATCGGAGTCGCTACGGTACACACGGCCTGGACAGACGATGCGGATCGGCGGCTGCTGCGATTCCATGGTGCGGACCTGTACCGGCGAGGTATGGGTGCGCAACAGCATGTTCGCATTGAAATAGAAGGTGTCATGCATCGAACGGGCCGGGTGATGGCCTGGGATGTTGAGCGCCTCGAAGTTGTGATAATCGTCTTCGACCTCAGGGCCTTCGGCGATGCCGTAGCCGATGTGGGTGAAAAACTGCTCAATACGTTCCAGAGTCCGGGTAATCGGATGCAGGCCGCCTGAGGTCTGGCCACGGCCCGGCAGGGTCACGTCAATGGACTCGGCGGCGAGCTTGGCCGCTAGATCGGCCCCCTCAAACAACGCCTTGCGCGCATTAAGAACCTCTGTGACACGCTCCTTGGCAACGTTGATCTGCGCACCGACTTGCGGGCGCTCTTCTGCCGGCAAATTCCCCAGGGTCTTCATCACCTGAGTCAATTCACCCTTTTTGCCAAGGTACTGAACCCGGATTTGCTCCAGGGCATTGATATCTTCAGCGCTTTGCACAGCCTCTAGTGCTTGAGAGACCAGCGCATCCAGGTTTTCCATGTACAGACTCCAGATACAAAATAGGGGAAGAGCTTGAAGGCTCTTCCCCTATTTAAGACGTTTAACACCTTGGGCCACGGAAGCGACCCAAGGTGACTGTCGGGGGTACTTAAGCCAAGGTGGCTTTAGCTTTCTCGACAATCGCAGCAAACGCCGCTTTTTCGTTCACTGCCAGATCAGCCAGAACCTTACGGTCGATCTCGATGGACGCTTTCTTCAGGCCAGCAATGAAACGGCTGTAGGACAGACCGTTAACACGAGCACCAGCGTTGATACGAGCGATCCACAGAGCGCGGAACTGACGTTTCTTCTGACGACGGTCACGGTAGGCGTATTGGCCAGCCTTGATTACCGCTTGCTTGGCGACACGGAATACGCGTGAACGCGCACCATAGTAGCCTTTAGCAAGTTTCAGAATTTTTTTGTGACGCTTACGGGCAACGACGCCACGCTTTACACGAGCCATGAGTTACTTCCTCTATTCTTAACCAAAAATTAGCAAAGGCGCAGCATGCGCTTGACTTTTGCGACGTCAGACGGATGCAGCAAGCTGCTACCGCGCAGTTGACGCTTACGCTTGGTCGACATTTTGGTCAGGATATGGCTCTTGAAAGCGTGTTTGTGCTTGATACCGTTAGCAGTTTTCAGAAACCGCTTAGCAGCACCACTTTTAGTTTTCATCTTTGGCATGTTCGGATACTCCGCATTCAGTTGATAAATATAATCAGAAGGCCTGCCGTGCCCTATTGATTACTTCTTCTTTTTCGGGGCGATGACCATAATAAGCTGGCGTCCTTCCATCTTAGGATGCTGTTCGACCGAACCGTACTCAAGCAAGTCACCTTCAACTCGCTTGAGGAGTTCCATCCCCAGCTCCTGGTGGGCCATCTCACGGCCGCGGAATCGCAAGGATACCTTGGCCCTGTCCCCATCACTCAGGAAACGTACCAGGTTGCGCAGTTTTACCTGGTAATCCCCTTCCTCCGTCCCTGGACGAAACTTGATTTCTTTAACCTGAATCTGCTTCTGGTTTTTCTTGGCTGCGGCAACCTGCTTCTTCTTCTCGAAGATCGATTTACCGTAGTCCATCAGCTTGCAAACAGGGGGTACTGCATCGGCGGAAATTTCCACCAAATCCAGTTTGGCTTCTTCAGCCTTAAGAAGCGCGTCTTCAATTGACACAATCCCAAGCTGCTCACCCTCAGCCCCAATTAACCGAACCTCGCGTGCCGAGATATTCTCGTTGATCGGGGCTTTCGGTGCAGCTCGTTTATCTTGTCTCATTTCACGCTTAATAATAATTACTCCGAATCTGGGCGACCACGCCGGGAAACCGCTTGCGCGAGAAACTCAGCGAACTGGGCGACGGGCATCGAGCCCAGGTCAGCACCTTCACGAGTACGCACAGCGACAGTCTGCATCTCGACTTCCCGATCTCCAATAACCAAGAGATAAGGAACCTTGAGCAAAGTATGCTCGCGGATTTTAAAGCCGATCTTTTCATTTCTCAAGTCAGACTTGGCACGAAATCCGCTTTCATTGAGAGTTTTTTCAACTTCAGCAGCAAATTCTGCCTGTTTATCAGTGATATTCATGATCACTGCCTGGGTCGGAGCCAGCCACGCAGGGAACGCACCCTCGTAGTGCTCGATCAGGATTCCAACGAAACGTTCGAAGGACCCAAGGATCGCCCGGTGCAACATGACCGGGTGCTTGCGACTGTTGTCTTCGGAGACGTATTCGGCTCCCAGACGGATAGGCAGGTTAAAATCGAGCTGCAAAGTACCACATTGCCAGACACGACCAAGACAATCTTTCAGTGAGAACTCGATTTTCGGGCCGTAGAAGGCACCCTCGCCCGGCTGCAGATCGTACGCAAGGCCCGCGCTATCAAGGGCTGCGGCCAGTGCAGCTTCGGCGCGATCCCACAGTTCGTCGGAACCGACGCGTTTTTCCGGACGAGTGGACAGCTTCATTTCGACTTCGGTAAAGCCGAAGTCGCGGTAGACGTCCATGGTCAGCTTGATAAACGCAGCGGATTCGGCCTGCATCTGCTCTTCGGTGCAGAAGATGTGGGCGTCGTCCTGAGTAAACGCACGCACGCGCATGATGCCGTGCAACGCACCCGACGGCTCATTGCGGTGGCAGGCACCGAACTCGGCCAGACGCATCGGCAATTCGCGGTAGCTCTTCAGGCCCTGGTTGAACACCTGTACGTGGCACGGGCAGTTCATCGGCTTGATGGCGTAGTCACGGTTTTCCGACTGGGTCGTGAACATGTTGTCAGCGTAGTTGGCCCAGTGCCCGGATTTTTCCCACAGGCTGCGGTCAACGACCTGAGGCGTCTTGATCTCCAGGTAACCGTTGTCGCGCTGAATCTTGCGCATGTACTGCTCAAGCACCTGGTACAAGGTCCAGCCGTTCGGGTGCCAGAACACCATGCCTGGCGACTCTTCCTGGACGTGGAACAAGCCCAGGCGCTTGCCGATCTTGCGATGGTCGCGTTTCTCGGCTTCTTCTATGCGCTGGATGTAGGCAGCCAGCTGCTTCTTGTCAGCCCAGGCAGTACCGTAGATCCGCTGCAGTTGCTCGTTCTTCGCATCGCCGCGCCAGTAGGCACCGGAGAGCTTGGTCAGCTTGAAGGACTTGAGGAAGCGCGTGTTCGGCACGTGCGGACCACGGCACATGTCGACGTATTCTTCGTGGTAATACAGGCCCATGGCCTGTTCGTCCGGCATGTCCTCGACTAGACGCAGCTTGTAGTCTTCGCCGCGAGCGGTGAACACGTCGATCACTTCGGCGCGCGGAGTGACTTTCTTGATGACGTCGTAATCTTTCTCGATCAGCGCGTGCATACGCTGCTCGATAGCCGCCAGGTCGTCCGGAGTGAAAGGACGCTCGTAGGCGATGTCGTAATAGAAGCCTTCGTCGATGACCGGGCCGATCACCATTTTCGCCGTTGGGTACAGCTGCTTGACCGCATGGCCAATCAGGTGCGCGCAAGAGTGGCGAATGATCTCCAGCCCCTCTTGATCCTTGGGAGTGATGATTTGCAGGCTGACATCGCCGGTGATCAGGTCACTGGCGTCAACCAGCTTGCCGTCGACCTTGCCGGCCACGGTGGCCTTGGCCAGGCCCGCACCAATGGATGCGGCGACCTCGGCTACGGAAACCGAATGATCGAATGAACGTTGACTGCCGTCGGGAAGAGTAATAGTTGGCATGGCGCCTCCTCTCCTAGTGGTGACCCCTACCAAAGGTCACGTGGGTTGGGATGAGCCAGTACAAGATCCAACTCCAGCCATTCAATGACGAACGCCTGCCTTACAGCGGCAGGAGCCTTGCGGCCAACCGGAAAATCGAATCAGAGTGACTGGAGTTAAACAAAAGGAACATGGCAAGGCGGCAAATGGCACGCCCGAAAATAGCCAAGCTGAAGATGCTAGCACAGATGAACGGTCGCCGCGGCAGCCCTTGGCCGCTGAAAGGCAAATTCCGGGCTTTTGGACGCCAGAGTGAACTTGGGCTGTACGGAAGGCCTCAAAGACACTGAGAATCGTCACCCGTTCTACGACCTCCAGGGAGCATCCCACTATGCGTCTTAAACAGTTTTTCGCCTTTGCCATTCCTTTTGCCCTGTTGCTGCCACTGGGCGCACAAGCTGCCGCACCCAGCAACTGGCCCGCAGGTCAACGAGACAACTTCATCAAAGACTGTTCGGCAGGAGCCAGGCAGAACATCAAAGCAAAAAACGAAAAAGAAAGGGACACCATTGCAAAACAGCACTGTGAGTGCGGTGCAGACAAAATCAATGCCGAACTCAGCTCCGATGAGATCAATCAACTCATGACCAATCGGGATGCAAAAGTTGAGCTTCAGAACAAAGCGATCGCTGCAATTTCCTCGTGCAAGGTGGTTCAGAAGTAATACAGACACTGAAACAGAGCCGCTTTTAGACCAAAAAACACCCTTAAAGCTGCCTTTTCTCACAATTTACACAGCTTTTACGGCTTTTTTTAACAACTGACATTTCGCGCAAAAGCCCCGTAAACCGGGGCTTTCAGCCGCCAAGATCACCAAATGCAACGTTATTGATTTGCAAACAATGCCTTGGGGGGGCTCCCAAGCCGAACATTTCGACTATGATAGCTCGGTGTGCCCAGTTGGCCTGAGCAGCACAGCACTACTGAAAATATATGTTTCTTGGAGATACACCATGTCTAATCGCCAATCCGGCACCGTTAAATGGTTCAACGATGAAAAAGGCTTCGGCTTCATCACTCCTCAAGGTGGCGGTGACGACCTGTTCGTACACTTCAAAGCTATCGAAAGCGACGGTTTCAAAAGCCTGAAAGAAGGCCAAGCCGTTTCCTTCGTGGCTGCGAAAGGCCAAAAAGGTATGCAAGCTGAGCAAGTTCGCGCAGAGTAATTTCTGAGCAGAACTAAAAAAACCCCGTCCATGTGACGGGGTTTTTTATGGGCGCTGCAAAAGCCTGGATCGCTCAGCCACAATTGACGCGATTGATCACCAGGTTGTCATCCGTGTTGAGATTCAAGCGGTCGGAGCGGTACTCCAGGGTAACCATGTCGTTAGGCTTGAGAATCCGCGCGTTCTGCGCACCGGCACGAGTACGGGCCTGCTCCAGCAATTCGGGCGAGGCTTTCTTGCCGATCGCGAACTCGGCAGCCTTCGACTCACAGCGGCTATGACCGGCGTTGGTCACGGCTGTGTCTTTGGCCGGCTCAGAGATACCAGGGGTGCTGCAGCCGGCCAACAGGGCTGCTGCCAACAAGGTACCGAATGATGCGAGCTTCCAAGGCATGAAGCCTCCTTTGATAAAAAATAGACAGAGATCGTGCGACAGCTATTTGGTTGATTGGTTTCAAGAGGTGAGCGCTGCGCAACCTCCAGACTGTCGTCACGGGCAAGTCTGCCTGACTCGCCGCCTGTGATCGCCGAATCAATCGTCACCAGATATGAACGAGCACTCAGTAGATATCGATGTAATCAAACGGTGGAGTTGGCCAGTTCTGTTTCAGCGCGTTGAAAATCTGCGTTACCCAGACTGCGTCGCTGGCCGCCACATTGCCGACATAGCCGGAACCGGCCGCCCAAGTCTCCAGACGAAACAGCAAGCCGTCGATATCGACACCGCCCACCACCCCTGAAGAGATGTAGGCAATACCGGCCCTGGTGACCCGCAATTGGGTGTGCACGTCGTCGCTGGCGGACGCCAACAGCTGGCGAACAGCTTCCAGCGTGAGGTTCTCGGAGTTGTTCAAATCGATCTGCACGCGGTTTGCCCTGGCAATTAAACAGGTCGCCAGTGTCGCACAGCCCTCCCCTCATGCCTAAGTAGCAGTGCCAAACGTCGCGCAAAATGGTTAACTCGCCAGGCTAGAGAACGCACTGCCCAGCCTTTCAAACTCGTGAGACACCCATGACCACCGTAACCATCCATGCCGACATCAAAGCCAAGTGGCCTCAAGGGCAAAGCTCATACAGCCCCGGCAGCCCTGAGGAGCTGGCAATCATCGGCATAGACCTGCTTGTCAAGGAACTGGGAGCCCAGGCCGCGCAAGCGTTCATCGGCCAGATATTCGAGAAATATCCGACCGATCACATGGGGGCACAAGACCCCGAACGCGAATAAGACCCGGCCGGCGAACACCGACCGGCAAGCAGTTTACTTCAGACGCGCAAGACGTGCGGTCAGCAGGTCGAAGAAGCCTTGGGCGTCGCCGTTTTCAACCCAGAACACATTCTTTTCCTGCTTGAGGCCGTCGTACCAATCGACGATGGTCTGGCCGAAGGTCGGGCCTTCGCGGCTATCCACCACCATATTGGCTTGGCGCCCGGTGAACAGTTCAGGCTTGAGCAGGTAAGCAATCACGGTGGCGTCATGCACTGGGCCGCCGGGAATGCCGTAGTGTTCCATATCGCCCTTGACGTACTCGTTGAGGATATCGCCGACAACCTTGCTGGCGTTGTTCTTCAAGTCAGCGATTTTCTTCAGGCGCGCTTCGCTGGTGAGAACCTTATGGGTCACGTCCAACGGCAGGTAAGTCAGCTTGACGCCACTTTTGAGCACGATTTCAGCCGCGATAGGATCTGCGAACAGGTTGAATTCGGCCACCGGCGTAATGTTGCCGCCATTGAAGTGTGCGCCACCCATCACGACCACTTCCTTGATGCCCTGAGTGATCTCGGGTGCCTGGGTCAGCGCCAGAGCCAGGTTAGTCTGTGGGCCGAGCATGGCGATGGTGATGCTATGGGGCTTGGCAGTACTCAGTGTTTTGATCAGGTAGTCAACGGCATTACCCTCGGCCAGGCCTTTTTTCGGCTCATGCACGGTGACACCGGAGATGCCTTCCTTACCGTGGATGTTCTCGGCGTAGATCGGCGTGCGCAGCAGCGGTGCCGGTGCGCCAGCGTAGACCGGAATGTCCTCGCGCCCTGCCCACTCACGAGCCAGTCGCGCGTTACGCGAGGTCTTGTCCAGGCGCACGTTGCCGGCCACGGTAGTCAGCGCGCGGATGTTCAGTTCTTCAGGGGAGGCCATGGCAAACAGCAACGCGACCACATCGTCGGCCCCCGGATCAGTGTCGATGATCAGGTCAATTTTTTCCGCCGCCTGGGCGCTTGCAGCAGTTAGCACGGACAAAAGCAGCACACTCCGGAACAGATGTCGCAGGGTTTGGGTACTACGTTGCATGACACACTCCTTGTCGTTGGGAAATGCTAGAAGGTCACACCGGAGACCAGCGCGATGTTGCAGTAGGGCTGGCACTCGCCAGTACGCACTACCGCCCGGGCCTTGCGGCTCAGGACCTTGAATTCTTCATGACTCAACAGACGACGTGCGCCTAGGTCGGTCAGCGTGTTGAGTTCGGCCAGCGCAGGAGGTTGCTTGAGCAGGATTTCTTCGGCCAGCACATGGCTCTCGACCTGCATTTCGCTGAGGACGATGCGCAAGGTGCTGATGAAATCGGGAATACCCTTGGTCAGCGCCAGATCAATCAACTCAACGCCTGGTGGCACCGGCAGACCGGCATCACCGATCACCACTATGTCGCCATGCCCCAGGGAAGCGATCAGCCGCGACAAGGCAATATTGAGCAAGGGAGTCTTTTTCATGAGGGAACAAAACCTTGAACGTCGTGCAACGTGGGAATGGAGGGTTGCGCGCCGGCACGGGTGACCGACAAGGCTGCCGCGACCTGACCAAAGCGGATGGCTTGGGCTTCGCTTTGGCCGCTGGCCAATGCCGCGGCAAAACCGCCGACAAAGGTGTCGCCCGCCGCCGTGGTGTCGACCGCCTTGACCTTGGGTGCCAGCAGATGCTCAAAGCCCTGGCCATCGGCGAACAGTGCGCCCTGTGAACCGAGGGTAATAATCACCTTCCCGGCGCCAGCCTTGATCAGACACGTGGCGGCGACCTTGGCACTTTCCAGCGAGTCGACCAGCACGCCACTCAAGGCCGAGGCTTCGCTTTCGTTGGGAATCAGGTAGTCGATGGAGGCGTACCAGTGCGCGGGCAACGGACCACTGACCGGGGCAGGATTGAGGATCACCGTTTTGCCCAGTTCGCGCCCGCGCTTGAGAGCATGACCCACGGTGTCCATCGGCACTTCGAGCTGGCAGACAATGACGTCGGCAGCCTGCAGCACGTCGTCCACCGACTGCAACGACGCCGGTGTCAGTTCGCCATTGCTGCCGGCGACAATGACAATCGCATTCTGGCTACTGTCATCGACCACAATCAGAGCGACACCACTGGAGCCCACCACTTCTTTGACCGCCTGGCAATCGATGCCTTCGGCCAGCAACGCGTCGCGCAATTGGGCACCATAGGCATCGGTACCTACACAGCCAATCATCGCAACGTCGGCCCCCAGGCGTGCCGAGGCAACGGCCTGATTGGCGCCCTTGCCGCCCGCAACCGTGGAGAACGATTGGCCGATCAGGGTTTCACCGGCATGGGGCAGCCGACTGGCGCGAGTGACCAGGTCCATGTTCAGGCTGCCTACTACCACTACTTTTGCTGGCATACATCAATACTCTTAAATTCGACTCAGCGATGCTGTCGACTCACGCAAAACAATGCTCGGCGTCACGATTCGTTGATCGATCGGCAGTTGTGGTGTCGCAATCCGTCGCAGTAAAAGCTCCGCCGCCATCTCCCCCAGTTGCAGGATCGACTGGCCGACCGTGGTCAGCGCCGGGTAGACGTAACGGCTCATTTGAATGTCATCGAAACCGATGACCGACAACTCGCCGGGCACGCGAATATTGCGCTCGGCGGCCGCCCGCAATACGCCGAAACCAATCATGTCGTTTCCGGCAAAAATCGCACTAGGGGGATTGACCGTCAGCAACTGTACGGCCGCCGCGTAGCCGCCGGTGCTGGTGAAGTCACTTTCCAGCATGCGGCTCGCCGGCACTTCAACATCAGCTTCGCGCAGGGCTCGGCAATATCCGGCCAGACGCATTTGCGCCACACGGGTATGAGCGGGGCCGCCAATGCAGGCGATGTCTCGGTGGCCCAACTCCAGTAGATGCCGAGTCGCCAGGTAAGCGCCGTGCTCGTGGTCGATACGCACCAGATCGACATCAATGCCATCCAGCCCACGGTCGACAATCACCATAGGGATGCGCACCGCTTTCAAGCCTGAGGTCAGGCCGCTGTCATCGCCGCCAACAGAGGTGACGATCAAGCCGTCGATGCGCTTTTCCAGCAACACCCTTAAATAGCTGCGCTGCTTCTCGGCGTTATCGTCGGAGTTGCAGAGGATCACGCAGTAGCCATTACGCTCGCAGCAATCCTCGATGCCCCTGGCCAGCTCCGCGAAATACGGGTTGAGGCTGTTGGGCACCAGCAGACCGATGGTGGCGGTGGTATTGGCCTTAAGCGACCGCGCGACAGCGCTGGGAACGTAGTCCAGCTGCTTGATCGCCGCCTCGACCTTGATCCGCACAGGCTCGCTGACCGGGCGCGTCTTGTTCACCACATGAGACACGGTGGTGTAGGAAATACCCGCGAGCGCCGCCACATCCTTGATCGTGGCCATGACTCAGCCTCGCCGGCTGGCGCGCTGACTGCGGTAGGTGTCGAGCACCACCGCGATCACGATCACCGCACCGGTAATGATGCGCTTGGTCGGCTCAGTGGCGCCGATCTGTGCCAGGCCTGCCGCCAATACGGAAATGATCAGCACGCCGAAGAACGTACTGATGACCGAGCCGCGGCCGCCCATCAGGCTGGTGCCGCCGATCACGACTGCGGCGATCACCTGCAGCTCCAGGCCGGAACCGGCGTTCGGGTCCGCCGCTTCCAGCCGCGAGATCTGGAACAGTGCGGCAACGCCAGCCAGCAGCCCCATAAGGCTGAACACCAGAATCTTGTAGGGTTTTGGATTGATCCCCGCCAGCCTGACGGCTTCTTCGTTGGTGCCAATGCCAATCAGGTAGCGACCGAACACGGTGCGGGTCAGCACGGCCTGGGCAACGATGATCACCAGCAAGGCAATGATGAACGACGGCGAAATGCCGAAAGCGATCGGGTTCGACAGCCAGGCAAAGGAATCACCGATATAAGCGGTGCGCGAGCCGGTCATCTGGTACGCCACACCGCGAGCCATTTCCAGCACGCCGAGGGAAACGATGAACGAGGGAATCCGCCAGGCCACGGTGATGGAACCGGTGACGGTCCCGGCCAGTGCAGCACAGCCCATGCCCAGCAACGCGGCCGGCACAACGTTCCAACCCCAACTGAGGATTGCCACGCTGACCGCCGATGCCGCCAGAGCCAGTACCGAGCCCACCGACAGGTCGATGCCGCCGATGATCAGGATGAAGGTCATGCCCACCGCCAACACCATCAAGTCGGGAATCTGATTAGCGATAGTGCTGAAGGTGTCATAGGACCAAAAGTGACTGCTCAGGGACGAGAACAGCGCAATCATCGCCAGCAAGGCACCGGCCAGGCCCAGATAGGTGCCCAAGCCATAGAAGTTGCCACCAGGTTTTGCAGGAGAAGTTGTTTTCATAGGGTATTCCTGGGCGCCGCTTCGTTGAGCAACGCATCACGTTTCTGATAACCGGCAAAGGCGGCGGCGAGCAATTCGTCCTGGGTCCAGCTGTCGCGCTCGAAGGTCTCGATCAAGCGGCCGGCGGACAGCACACCAATCCGGTCACAGATCAGCATCAACTCACGCAGATCACTGGAGACCACCACCAACGCTTTGCCCTGGCGGGTCAATTCGCCGAGCAAGGCATAAATATCGAACTTGGCACCGACATCGATGCCCCGGGTCGGCTCATCGAACAGCAGCACCGAGCAATCACGCTCAAGCCAGCGGCCAATCACCACCTTCTGCTGATTGCCACCCGACAGCTCGGACACCAGTTGCGCCGGGCTGGAACTGCGGATACGCATGGCAGCAATCTGACGTTCGGCCAAGGCGGTCTCATCACGACCATTGACCAGGCCAGCACTGGAGATTTCCGGCATGTTGCCCAAGGCAATATTGGCGCTGATGGATTGAGTCAGCAGCAGGCCTTCGCCCTTGCGGTCCTCGGTGATCAGCGCGATTCCATGACCGACTGCGTCCGCAGGCGAGCGGATGCTCACCATCTGGGCTGGCGACCCCAGCGCGACGGTACCGCTGTCGGCCAGGTCGGCGCCGAAGATCAGCCGCAACAACTCGGTGCGACCGGCGCCGATCAGGCCCGAGATGCCATAGATTTCGCCGGCGCGTACTTCAAAGGACACGTCGCGGACCTTGTCCGAGCGGGTCAGGCTTTTCACGGTCAAGGCCGGCGCGCCGATGGTGCGCGCCCCCAAGTCAATGTGTTCGCCCAGTTCGCGACCCACCATCAGCGTGACCAGTTGCTCGCTGTTGTAATTGGCCATCGGCTCGACGCAGACCAGGTTGCCGTCACGCAGTACCGCAATGCGTTGGGCGACACGGGCCAGCTCTTCCAGCCGGTGGGAAATGTAGATGATCGCCACGCCCCGGGCCTGCAGACGGGTGATTTGTTCGAACAGCATCTCGACTTCACGGGCCGTCAGCATGGCCGTGGGCTCGTCGAGGATCAGCACATGACAGTCGCCGATCAGGTTGCGGGCGATTTCGACCATCTGTTGGTGGCCGATGCCCAGGCTGCCGACCAGGGTGTCAGGGTCGATGGCATCCAGCCCCACTTGAGCCATGGCCTCGATAGCCGACTTGCGCAGTTGCTTGCGGCTGATCCAGCCACCGTGGCTGGGCAGGTTGTCCAGGAACAGGTTCTCGGCCACCGTCAGGGTGGGCAGCAGGTTGAGTTCCTGCATGACCATGCGTACGCCCAACGCTTCGGCCTGGGCACGACTGCCCGGACGATAATCCTGACCGTTGAATTGCATCTGTCCGGTGGTCGGCGTGACCAGCCCGCCGATGATTTTCGACAAGGTACTTTTGCCCGCACCATTTTCACCGGTCAGCGCCAACACTTCCCCACGATTGAGCGTCAGGGTGATGTCAGACAGAACCGGTTGGGCATAAGTCTTGCCGATACCGCTGACCGAGAGGACAGCGTCCGGTGCGCAAGATGACATAGGAAGGTCTCCAGGCGTCCGCACAAAACGAGCGGACGCTGTTTTGTGCAGCCAGGAATTACTTCTTGAGGATGAGTTCGACCGGCGTTTCGATCATGCCGTCTACGGCATCGACTTTTTCGCCCTTGACCAGTTTCAGAGCGCTTTCGATACCGAAAACCGCTTGCTTTGCAGCCGCCTGGTCGGCGGTTGCAAGGACACGACCGTCTTGAAGCATGGGTTTGATGGCATCGATGTTGTCGTAGCCAACCACTTGGACCTTGCCAGCCTTGCCCGCGGCACGAACGGCAGAAACAGCACCTACCGCCATGTTGTCGTTACCCGCCAGCAATGCCTTGAGATCCGGGTACTCGCTTAACATTGCAGCGGCAACCTTGTTGCCTTTGTCGATTTCCCACTCACCGGACTGCAGGGTCACCACATCGATCTTGGCGGCCGCCATTGCATCCTTGAAACCAGCGGTACGCTGCTGGGCGTTGGTGGTGGTCGATACACCTTCAATGATGCCGACTTTATCGCCAGCACTCAGCTGCTTGGCCAGGTATTCACCGACCAGGCGGGCCCCCTTGCGGTTGTCAGGGCCTACGAAGGGAATATCGAGAGATTTGCTTTTCAACACGCCAGGATCAAGACGGTTGTCGATGTTGACGATCTTGATACCGGCATCGGAGGCCTTCTTCAGGACCGATACCAGCGCCTTGGAGTCAGCAGGCGCAATGACCAGTGCGTCAACCTTGGCCAGAATCATCTGATTGACGATATCAATCTGGGCGGAGGTATCGGTTTCGTTCTTGATACCGTTGGTGATCATGTCAAAGTCGGCGGAGTGAGCTTTCTGGTACTCCTTGGCGCCGTCTTGCATGGTGACGAAGAATTCGTTGGCTAGGGATTTCATCACCAGGCCGACCTTGGGTTTGGCGGCGGTTTCATCGGCAAATGCGTGGGAGAGGGGCAAAGCGGCAGATGCGGCAGCAAGCACAGCGACAGCAAGAAGACGTCCAGAGAATGGCAGCTTCATGGGTTCACTCCGTTCTTATGATTATTGTGAGTAACGCTTGCACCGAATAGTGCTTCGCCAGCCAGCCCACCCGGGCGGCTTATACGAGCTTTCACGTCACCCAGAAAGTGACCCATGAAACGTCTCGCAAACGTTTGCGTTAGTCAAACTATGCGAATTATGTCGAGTTTTGTCAACGAAAGAAAAGTCCTTTTTCTACACGCGCTCTGCGTTCCGCCCTACAGACTATTGTCATTACCCTTTAAACATCTCTGACAGCCGATCGTTCTCTAAAACGACAGATGGGGTGAACATGTCACTGATGACCAAAGGGATTTTTCCATCATGCTTTCGGACAACCGAACATTAGAAGGTGCCTATGTTCGGAAACTCGGACAACAATTGAAAAAAGCATCTGTCAGCTAAAATAAATATTGTTTTAAATCAATAAGTTAAATTAATTACCAGAACAAAATACTGCTGGTACAAATCCTGCTCTCACTCAACACCTCGTCGCGGCGTTCATCGCAGCCCGTGGTGTTTCTAGATGAATTGGCACAAGCACTCATCAAAACTAGAGAGAAAAATAATGAAACCTGCACTCAAGCACTTTGTCCCGGGCGCTTTAGCCCTACTGCTGCTCTTCCCTGTTGCCGCCCAGGCAAAAGAAGTTGAAAGCAAGACCAAACTCTCCAACGTGGTGATCCTTGCCACCGGCGGCACCATTGCCGGCGCTGGCGCCAGCGCGGCCAACAGTGCGACCTACCAGGCCGCCAAAGTAGGCATCGAGCAATTGATCGCCGGTGTTCCTGAGCTCAGCCAGATCGCCAATGTGCGCGGCGAGCAAGTGATGCAAATTGCTTCCGAAAGCATCACCAACGAAAACCTGCTGCAACTGGGTCGTCGCGTCGCTGAACTGGCCGACAGCAAAGACGTGGACGGCATCGTGATCACCCACGGTACCGACACACTGGAAGAAACCGCTTACTTCCTCAACCTGGTGGAAAAAACCGACAAGCCAATCGTCGTGGTCGGCTCGATGCGTCCGGGTACTGCTATGTCGGCTGACGGCATGCTCAACCTGTACAACGCCGTCGCAGTAGCCAGCAGCAAAGATGCTCGCGGCAAAGGCGTCCTGGTGACCATGAACGACGAGATCCAGTCGGGTCGCGACGTCAGCAAAATGATCAACATCAAGACCGAAGCGTTCAAAAGTGCCTGGGGCCCTCTGGGTATGGTCGTTGAAGGCAAGTCCTACTGGTTCCGCCTGCCTGCCAAGCGTCATACCATGGATTCGGAATTCGACATCAAGACCATCAAAAGCCTGCCAGACGTCGAAATCGCCTACTCCTACGGCAACGTGAGCGACACCGCCTACAAGGCCCTGGCTCAGGCTGGCGCCAAAGCCATCATCCACGCCGGCACTGGCAACGGTTCGGTGTCTTCCAAGGTCGTGCCAACCCTGCAGGCCCTGCGCAAGGATGGCGTGCAGATCATTCGCTCTTCCCACGTCAATGCCGGCGGTTTCGTTCTGCGTAACGCCGAACAGCCTGACGACAAGTATGACTGGGTTGTTGCCCATGATCTGAACCCGCAGAAAGCCCGCATCCTGGCCATGGTCGCCCTGACCAAGACCCAGGACAGCAAGGAACTGCAACGTATATTCTGGGAATATTGATCCCTCCCCGGCCCGGCCTTTAACGGCCAGGCCATCCCCCACTCGCGGCGCTTCGCGGGTGGGTCAACGCCCCCCCCGCTTCACCTCTTCGTAAAAAACCTTAAAAAACAAAGTCATCTTGCACAAAAACCGATAAATCATTGTCATAGGGGCCTTATTGAATTTTAAGCAGTTGCGAATTTGCTCACAGTTAAATACTGTATGTTCGTACAGCTTAATAAGGACTACTCCGTGGCAAAGCCTTCCCAAGCAGCACCGAAACCTCCTGATGCCTACGAACTCCTGGCGGTTCGCGTGCAGAAAATCATCAATTCGACCAACGCTCAGAAAGCCAAGGCAGCCTTGATCTTCCGTTTGCCGGATGAGCCAGTGGATGAATGGGAGCGATTGCTGGAAGAGATTGCAGAAAACGACAACGTCACCCTTGCCCATCGTGATGACGGCGGCGTGCATATTTTCTGGGTTGTGCCGAAGGAAGATTGATTCAATGAGTGTGCGTTTCTTTACCGTGCTGTGCCTTTTTTTCGCTATCACCGCTCATGCCCAGGCACCCCGAACCTTCAGTGAAGCCAAGAAAATCGCCTGGAAGCTCTACGCCCCGCAATCCACGGAGTTCTACTGTGGATGCAAATACACCGCAAACCGGGTGGACCTGAAAGCCTGCGGCTACATCCCACGCAAAAACGCCAACCGCGCGGCACGGATTGAATGGGAACACATTGTTCCTGCTTGGCAGATCGGCCATCAACGCCAGTGTTGGCAGGACGGCGGACGCAAGAACTGCACCCGCTACGACGCCGTCTACAAGCGTGCCGAAGCGGATCTGCACAACTTGGTGCCGAGCATCGGCGAGGTCAACGGCGATCGCAGCAACTTCAGTTTTGGCTGGCTGCCGGTGCAAAGCGGGCAATACGGTTCATGCCTGACCCAGGTGGACTTCAAGGCCAAGAAGGTCATGCCCCGACCGTCCATACGCGGCATGATCGCCCGGACGTACTTCTATATGAGCAAACAGTACGGCTTGCGCCTGTCGAAACAGGACCGTCAGTTGTACGAAGCCTGGAACAAGACCTATCCGGCACAGCCCTGGGAACGCCAGCGCAATCAAACCGTGGCGTGTGTGATGGGACGCGGCAATGAGTTCGTCGGCCCGGTGAACTTGAAAGCCTGCGACTGAATGAGAGTAGGCGAGCGGAACCTTATATGTGCGCTCGCCCTCTTCTTACTGTGCGACCTTGTGTTCGATGACCTGCGACACAGTGTCATTTTTCTTGGCCTTGGCCAGTTTTTCCGTTAACTGTACCTGCTTCGCCTCGGCCTCGGCCTTGCTGCTGAAAGGCCCCATCAGAACCTGATCCTTGCCGTCTTCCTTGACCAGATAAAAACTGAATCCATGTTCGAGCAACCACGCGGTCAGATCCGTCAACGCCTGCAGCTTATGGTCTGGCGGGCCTACCCATACGTCCCACTCCTGGGCTCCAATCGTTGACGCCTGGGGCTGGACCTCAGCGGCTGCAGGCTTGGCCCTGGGGGTATCAACACTGCGACCTTCACCACAACCAGCCAATGCCAACACCACAATTGCCATCGCTACTTTACGCACTGCCCTGCTCCTTTAAGAATCAAAGAGGCAACTTTATCATTCACTGTCTATTCTGGCCGTCATAAACGCTGGCTTAAACAATGCGAATGATGTTTCTCAGACCTGTATGATGGCGCCATGGGAATTAATGCGGCCTCTATGCGTCCTAAAAGAAGCTGCCACAGGGAAGCGCGTCACAGCAAGCTACACACAACCGACATCTGCCCTGTCTGAAACATTTGTCCTTCAAAGCAATCAAGGAGAAGTCCATGCTGATACTCACCCGCAAAGTTGGTGAAAGCATAAACATCGGTGATGACATTACGATCACCATTCTGGGCGTTAGCGGCCAGCAAGTGAGAATCGGCATCAATGCGCCCAAGAATGTTGCAGTGCATCGTGAAGAGATCTACCAACGCATCCAGGCGGGCCTGACTGCCCCGGACAAACACGAAACACCTTGAAGCTTCTCCAGTAGCCAGCCCTTTCGTTCACTGTAACGGCTGGCGAAAGCCCCTTGGCCTGTTCGCGGTTTGCCGTGATCAACGCAGCGCTCACTCCCCCTCTGTGCTCCAGGCTTCGTCAACCCAGGCTGACGCCCCGTGCCATGCCGCTTGCCGCAATGACCATCAACACAATCAATAACGCTTGAACATAACTGATGCGCGCAAACAGTCCGGCCTTGCATAGGTCATGGCGGTTGCCACGAGCCAATGCAATCCGCCATTTGATCAAACGGATCATCGGTACGATTTCCAGCAACAGAATAAAAATGAACAAGGTCATTTTCAGGTAAAACAACGGCTGTTGAAGGTAGTACTCGGTGCCTTTCTCAAAGCCACCAAAGGCGCGCATACCGCCCGTTATGAGCAGCACCAACGCACTGATCCCCCAGAAATTATCCGCAATCAATACCTGCCGAACCGGCGATAAGTCTGTGCTTGTCAGGCTGCGCAGAGTCTTGCCACGAGCCAGTACGGCCGCAAAGGCCATGGCGAAAGCCAGCAGATGAACAGCCGCGAGAAGCCAGTGGGTCAACATGATGTGTGTTCCCCATCGTTGAAGACATTTTTGGACGGTTGCACAAGCGTTTCTCAGTATTAGCCCAACGCTGCAATCGCGCACGCCCGCCAAGGGAACTTGCGATCAATTCGGCAGCCGAATGCCGATAGAAATGTAATAAAACCTTACAGTGCACGCAGGAGCACGTTAATGAGGCGAACCAGCAAGCAGCCTTATTTCTCCAAATCCTGGATTATTGCCCTGCTTATTGGGCTGGCCTTCGTGGCTGTGGGGTACGGCGCAAGGTTCGAAATAGAAGATGCCAGCAACCCGGACGCTCCTTGCTGGCCGGATCTGGCGCTGTTTCTGTGCGGCTATCTATTATTCTTCTGCCTCAAGCCGATTCAAGCCGCCATTCATCGAAAACTGCGCCGACGGGCCTCCCGTAACGCCCATGAGAAAACTTCATCCTAACGGGGAGCAGCGCTCAACTCGCTCTAGAAATGTAGCAACCCCAGTATTAGATCGCCATCATTTACAGTCCTTCAGTAGAATCTATGCTTGGACCTGCATGGTCTGTAAAAGGCTCTAAAGCAGATGGACACTCTCAGCAAATCCGAAATCGAGGCCGCCCTGACGGCGCGTTTACCTAGTTACAACGTTGTCTGCACGCTGCATGCCGACGGCTCCCTGTCAGCAATCCTCAGCGGCCCGGATGCCGATCACTTTGCAGTGACCGGGATCGTCCGCGCGCATTACCGGGGAGCTGAAGCGATTGCCAGGCTGGCTCATGAAATCCTCAAGGAGATGGTGATTTCGCGTCAGGGCATCCGAGGCACGCGGTTGCAGACCCTGGCCAATAATCAGCCTCCAGCATGCCCTCCCGGCATCGACCAAGGCCGGACCTCGTAAAAGGTCTGACCTTTTTCATCTCAGTGCTGCTGAGGCAGCAACCGCAGGAAACCGTCTTCGTCACGATCGGCCAGCCATTGCTCATAACCAACAATCGTTGCGTGCTCTGTCGTCATGGGAGTCAAGTGCGCGGACGTAACCACCATGACATCCGCCCCCGCCGCCTCTCCGGCCAGGATACCAACCGTAGCATCCTCAAAGACCAGGCATTGCTGGGCTGGCACGCCCAACCGTTGCGCCCCCAACAGGTAACAAGTCGGATCAGGCTTGCCGCTGGCGACATCCTCAGCCGTCACCATAACTGCTGGCGGGACGATTCCTGCCGCTTGCAAACGGCGCAGGGCCAATGCCCTGGGTGCAGACGTCACCACTGCCCATTGATTGCCGGGCAGCGTTTTCAAAAACTCCACCGCGCCAGGGATTGCCACCACGCCCTCGATGTCCTCGATCTCGGCCTCGGAAATGCCCCGCGCCTCAGCGCATGCATCCACTCCAGGCAAGGCCTGCCGGGTGATAGTGTCAATGGCCCGAACGCCATGAATGGTGGTCAGGAACGCCTGCACATCCAGGCCATGGCGCTTGGCCCAGGCTGCCCAGACACGCTCTGCGGCGGCGATGGAGTTGAGAATGGTCCCGTCCATATCAAACAGAAATGCACGGTACCGGCTATCAAATACGGCTGAACCTTTGGCGGACACTGCTCGGCTTCCTCTCGCTCTCGTCGCCCGGTCTTGGGCCCTGACGAACCACTTGCCTGCTGCAATCTACGGATCGACCCAGGGCTTGTAAACGGACGAGGACGTGGAAAGCGCCCTCCCATTGCATTACAAACTTGTCATTGAGTTGTCAGCGTTACCAGCACCCTCACTTCATACAGTGAAGTCGTCAGTCACCCACACCCAGTGACACAACTTCCTACTGATAATGAAAGGGTCCACACCATGAAACCAATCAGCAAGCTCTGCCTGATCGCCGCCAGCCTGTTGATGCTGGGCACCGGTTCAGCCTTTGCCAGCACTTCGCCAGCCGCTCCCGTGATCCATGACAAGACCGGCTTCTTCGTCCACCTGGATGTCGACAAGGCGCTGTCCAGCACCGATATCTCGGATCAATGTGGAATCATCCCCGCCCGCCTCAACTACCTGGACCACCAGGGTCGGGAACATGTGCTGGACTATCAGGTATATGGCCTTGGCTGCACCAATGATAATTGATCGGGCTACACTTGCTTGCGCCCCCGCAACCCCACTGATCCAGGGCTGTGATGATGCCGAAAATGGACGGTTGGGAAGTCCTGCGCCGCCTGCGCAAAGAGGCCGACACTCCGGTGTGCTCCTCACCGCCCGCGATGACATCGCCGACCGCATCAATGGCCTGGGACTGTCCATCGTCGCGACGATCATGCAACTGCATAACGGTCGGTACAGCGTCAGCAGTGAAGACGGGGTGACATGTTTTGAGCTGTTTTTCCCGGGACGGCAGGCATGAGGCCCAATGATGTCAACTGACCTGCCCTCCCGTTTCTGCTACGTCCACCTGTGTGTTCCATGCCGTCAGCGCAGCAATCTGCAATCCTTCAACCAACGTTGCCAAAGCCATCGAAGGCTGCCCTGATATCGCACGCAAGGCTTGTTCTGGCAGGAGGGGCACGTGAATGAAACCACTGCGCACTGACGATCCAGCAAGTGCGTGTTGCAGGCTGTAGAACACCTGATTACACACAAAGGTGCCGGCCGTTTGCGAAACCGAAGCGCGAATCCCTCCGTCCCGTAGCGCTTTCACCATAGCCTTGATAGGTAAAGTGCTGAAGTAGGCGGCGGGACCATCGGGCACCACAGGAGTGTCGATAGGTTGGTGGCCGATATTATCCGGGATCCGTGCATCATTGAGGTTGATCGCCACCCGCTCGATGGAAATATCACTACGCCCGCAAGCCAGCCCGATGGCGATGACCATCTGCGGACGATGCTCGACCAGCAGTTCATTCAACCTGACGCCAGCGGTGGCGAAGGCACAAGGTAGTTGCCGGGCGATAATGCGCAGGTCGTCGCTCAGTTGCACGCCATCCAGCAGGCGCACGGCTTCCCAGGAAGGATTGACGGTGTCTTGGTCGAAGGGTTCGAAACCGGTGAGCAGCAGTGTTTGCATCATTGCCTCACATCAGCAGGTAAAGAAGAACGATATTGACCACCAGCATCATCAGCGCGGTCGGCATTTGCGCCTTGATCACCGCGTTTTTGTCGGGCAGCTCCAGCAACGCGGCCGGCACGATATTGAAGTTCGCCGCCATTGGCGTCATCAGCGTACCGCAGTAGCCGGAGAACATGCCGATAGCAGCCATCACCGCCGGGTTGCCACCGTAGACACCCACCAGCACCGGCACACCAATCCCGCCGGTCATCACCGGAAACGCCGCGAAACCATTACCCATAATCACCGTAAACAATGCCATGCCCAGCACGTAGACCATCACCGCCACCAATTTGAAGTCCAGGTTGATGTAGGTGGTGGCGACGTGGGCCACGGCGGTGCCGACTCCAGCCTCGTTGAAGAGCAGGCCGAGCATCGCCAGCATCTGCGGCAGAACCATTGCCCAGCCAAGCGCCTCAGTCAGGCGTCGGGATTCGCGCAAGGCCTGCACCGGCGTGTCACGGGTCAGCCAGCAAGCCAGCGCCAAGGCGATCAGACAGCCCACACCCAGGGAAACAAAGGTGGTGTTTTTCGGGTCAAGCAGTGGTACGCCACCGATTTCGGTGTGTTTGAGCAACACCGAGCCGATCACCGTAGTCAGCGGAATCGCCAGGGCCGGGATAAATAGTTTATGACCCAGCCGACCGGCACTGGCACGAGAGTCCTTGTCATGCAACTCGCCATGAGCACCACGGCCTACACCGCCAAGGCCTGCGATGACCGCCATCAGCACGACACCGATGCCGATTGCAATCGAGGGTAGGCGCTCCCCCACCAGAAAAGGGATGGCGAACAGCAGCCAAAACAACGAACTGGACCAGCGCTTGGGGTGCGTTCGGTCAGCCAGAATCATCCCGGCGGTGATCAACAGCAAAACCCCGGCCAGCCAGTACAGGTATTGAATGGAGATGATCATTGTGCCGCCTCCGTCTGGGTGGCAGCCGGCGCTACGGGCGACAACTCACGGGTCAGCATTCGGTCAAAACGGTGCAGGCGTATCGCATGAATGATGAAGGCGCAAATAGCGGTGGGAATGCCCCAGACGGCGATATGCAGCGGTTCGACATCAATCCCCGAACCCAGCAGGAAGGTATGCATCAGCGCAATCGCACCAAAAGCGACAAAGATATCTTCACCAAAAAACAGGCCCACATTGTCGGTCGCGGCACACATGGCCAAGACTTTGTGGCGAAGCTTTTCCGGGATTTCCCCGTAGCGCTTTTCAGCTGCGCCTTCAGCCATTGGCGCCAGGAGCGGACGCACCATCTGCGGATGCCCACCAAGACTGGTCAGCCCCATAGCAGCCGTAGACTCGCGGACAAACAGGTAGATAATCAGCAGGCGACCGACGGTAGCCCGCTCAAACCGGGCGATCCAGTTCTGCGCATGCAGTCTCAAGCCATGACGCTCCAGCAAGCCGATTACCGCCAACGGCAACAACAGAATCAGTTGCAAGGCACGGGTTTGCATGAAGCCGTCGCCCATGGTGGCGAGGATTTTTTCCAGGGGGAATTGAGCAGCAAGCCCGGTGGCAATCGCCGCAGCAGTCACTACCAGCAGCGGATTGAAGCGCAACACAAAGCCGACCACGATGACAAGTACGCCGATCAGCGGCCATAGGTTCACAACTGTTTGCATGGCGTGAGTCCTTGATTGCGTGCCGCGTCGCCAGTAACGCTGGAAGGAAAAAGACGAGAACGTCAGATTCGCTTCTGGATATGGCGGACAGCCCGACTCGGATTTTTATTATTGACCTGAAAGGTCTAGCGTCAGTGGTGGGCATCTTTGCTGCTTGGCAGCGGACGTGTCCAACAAGAAAAACTGTTGCTGCAAACCAATAAAGTTTGTGGGGGGGGATGAGCGCAGATCACACTCATTAACGATTTATTTGACGTTTTTTTCTCATTCCCAGCTCTACATTCGCCTCGCATTAAACATGCAAATGATTCGTATTGGTTAAGAGCCGTTGTCGCTTTCACGTGCATAAAATCAAAAAACAGGAACTTCCACCGCATGACTACCCCTCTCTCTTCGGTCCTCAAAAAAGCCCTGCTGGCCACCACACTGTTCAGTGCCGGACACGTCTACGCCACTACAGACACTGACGGCATTGTGGTCTACAACGCTCAACATGAAAGTCTGACCAAATCCTGGGTCGAAGGGTTTACCAAGGAAACCGGGATCAAGGTGACCTTACGCAATGGTGACGATACCGAGATGGGCAACCAGATCGTCCAGGAAGGCGCCGCGTCTCCGGCGGATGTGTTTCTGACCGAAAACTCCCCGGCCATGGTGCTGGTGGACAACGCGGGGCTGTTGGTACCCGTGGCGCCGACCACTCTGGAACAAGTCGGCGCCGCCTATCGCCCGGCCCACGGCAAGTGGCTGGGCATCGCCGCGCGCTCCACGGTGTTTGTCTACAACCCGGGCAAGCTGAAAGAAGCCGATCTGCCAAAAACCTTGCTGGACCTCGCCTCGCCAAGCTGGAAAGGCCGCTGGGCCGCGTCCCCGGCCGGCGCCGACTTCCAGGCCATCGTCGCCGCCGTGCTCGAACTCAAGGGCGAAGCCGCCACCCTCGACTGGCTCAAGGCGATGAAAGCCAATACCACCCTCTACCGTGGCAACAGCGCTGTGCTCAAGGCCGTCAACGCCGGCCAGGTCGACAGCGGCGTGATTTATCACTACTACAGCTTCGTCGATCAGGCCAAGACTGGCGAAAACAGTAAGAACACCTCCCTGCACTACTTCAAGCATCAGGATCCGGGCGCCTTTGTCAGCATCTCTGGTGGTGGTGTCCTGGCTTCCAGCAAACACAAGGAACAGGCTCAGGCCTTCTTGAAGTGGATCACCGGCAAGGACGGCCAGGCGATTCTCAAGACCGGCAAGTCGTTCGAATACGCTGTGGGCCAGAACGCCCAGTCGAACCCGAAACTGGTGCCGCTGGCGCAACTCGATGCGCCGAAGGTCGACGCCTCCAAGCTAGATAGCAAAAAAGCCGTCGAACTCATGATCCAGGCCGGATTGCTCTAACTTGCTGCCTGAAACCCTGCAAACGAGTGTCGCGCAAGCGATACCTGCCCGTTCGCCAAAACGCTCCCGTGACCCGTTCAAAAGCCGCGGTGGCGCGTGGGTGACCGGTTTATCGGTGTTGGTTTCGCTGCTGGCGCTGCTGCCAATTGCCTTTGTCATCGGCGAGTCCTGGCAAATCGGCTGGGCACAGATCGAAGCGCTGGTATTTCGGCCGCGAGTGTTCGAGTTGTTGATCAACACCGTGCTGCTGGTGGTGATCACCTTGCCCTTGTGCGTGGTGTTGGGCATTGCCCTAGCCTGGCTCACCGAACGGACCGACCTGCCGGGGCGGCGCGCCTGGTCATTGCTGGCCGTTGCACCGCTGGCGGTGCCGGCCTTCGTTCACAGCTACGCATGGGTCAGCCTGGTGCCATCGATTCACGGTTTGCCGGCTGGCGTGCTGGTGTCGGTGATCGCCTATTTCCCTTTTCTCTACTTGCCGGTGGCCGCGACATTGCGCCGGCTTGATCCTGCCATCGAAGACGTGGCCGAATCCCTCGGGCTCAAGCCCTGGGCGGTATTTTTCCGGGTGATACTGCCACAACTGCGCATGGCCATCTGCGGCGGCGCGCTACTGGTGGGCCTGCACCTACTGGCCGAATACGGCCTGTACGCAATGATCCGCTTTGACACCTTCACCACGGCGATCTTCGATCAGTTCAAATCCACCTTCAATGGCCCGGCGGCGAACATGCTGGCGGCAGTGCTGGCGCTGTGTTGCCTGGCGATGCTCACCGCCGAATCGGCAGCCCGAGGCAATGCCCGTTATGCTCGCGTAGGCTCGGGTAGTGCCCGGGAGCAGCGTGTCGTGCGGCTGAATGCGGGAACCACCGCCCTCGCCCTGAGCCTGCAGATCGTCACCTGCCTGGTGGCCTTGGGCGTGCCGCTGATCACCTTGGGCAAATGGCTGATTGCCGGTGGCCGTGAGGTCTGGCAACCGGGGGATTTGCTGCCCGCGCTGGAGCAAACCCTGCTGCTGGGGATTGCTGGCGCGGTACTGACCACCTGCGCGGCGGTGCCGATTGCCTGGCTGTCGATTCGTGCACCAGGTCGCTTGCAACGGGTGCTGGAAAGCTGCAACTACATCACCAGTTCGCTGCCCGGCATCGTCGTGGCCCTGGCCTTGGTGACCATGACCATCCACTTCGCCCGGCCGATCTACCAGACCACGATCACCGTGCTGCTCGCCTACCTGCTGATGTTCTTGCCCCGGGCGCTGGTGAGTTTGCGCGCTGGCATCGCCCAGGCACCGGTGGAACTGGAAAACATCGCCCGCAGCCTCGGCCGTTCTCCCGGCCGGGCCCTGTGGCTGATCACCATGCGTCTAGCCGCGCCGGCTGCGGCCGCAGGTAGCGCTTTGGTGTTCCTGGCAATCACCAATGAGCTGACCGCCACCCTGCTGTTGGCCCCCAACGGCACCCGCACCCTGGCTACCGGCTTCTGGGCCATGACCAGCGAAATTGACTACGCGGCAGCAGCCCCTTATGCGCTACTGATGATCCTGCTGTCGCTGCCGCTGACCGGCCTTCTTTATCACCAATCCAAACGTACGGCTGGCCGATGAACTCCCTCGAACTCACCTCGATCTGCAAATCCTTTGGCACTCAACGCGCCTTGGAAAACATCAACCTGTCGGTACCCACCGGCAGTCGAACAGTCATCGTCGGGCCTTCAGGTTCGGGTAAAACCACTTTGTTGCGGATGATTGCCGGGTTCGAATTCCCCGACTCCGGCAGCCTCACGCTCAACGGCCAACGGCTGGTGGATGACAGTCATGCAGTACCGGCCCATCAGCGGAAGATCGGTTACGTCCCACAAGACGGCGCCTTGTTCCCCCACATGACAGTGGCCGCCAACATCGGCTTCGGCCTAACCGTCAAGGGCGATGCCAGGCAGCAGCGCATCGCGGAACTGATGGACCGCGTGGCCCTCGATGCCCACATGGCCAAGCGTTGGCCCCATGAACTGTCCGGTGGGCAGCAACAGCGTGTGGCGCTGGCCCGGGCGCTGGCGCAACAGCCAAGGCTGATGCTGCTGGATGAGCCGTTTTCAGCGCTGGACACCGGCTTGCGCGTGTCGATGCGCAAAATGGTCGCACGGCTGCTGGAGGACGCAGGCGTCACCACCATTCTGGTGACCCATGACCAGAGCGAAGCCCTGTCTTTCGCCAATCAGTTGGCCGTGATGCGCCAAGGGCGCCTGGTGCAATCCGGCCACCCCATGGATCTGTATCAGTTTCCCAACGACGAGCAGACCGCCCTGTTCCTCGGCGATGCCGTAGTCATGCCCGCGAGGATCGAAGCCGGCTGGGCCCATTGCGATTTGGGGCGTATCGCGGTCAACAGCAAGGTGAACCGCGACACGGCGCAGATCATGCTGCGGCCCGAGCAGTTGCAAGTCAGCACGACAGCTGATTCGGGGTGTCGCGGGGTGGTGACCGATCGGGATTTCGGCGGCAACACCTGCACCCTGACCGTGGAGTTGCAACCCAGCAAGCTCGGGCCCGGCCGAGCAATATTGGTGCGCAGTTCCGGCCTGCAGGCTCCACGGGCCGGTAGCGTGGTTTGTCTCACTACTATGGGAACAGCCCATGTACTGATTGAGTGATCGCTCCAGTCACCGCAAGATTTATGATCATTGGCGGATTCAAGCGCCTGGAATGGATCAATGATGATCATCCCTCAGCCCCAGCTAAGTTTCGTGCCTTACCTTCTCCCCTGCGCCAACGATAGCGCGGTTAAGGAAAGGTAACCCAGATGAATGCCACAGCAGCCCGCTGGCTGAACAAAGTTCCCGAGGTGACGCTGTCATTCTGGGTGATCAAGATCCTGTCCACGACCGTGGGCGAAACCGGCGCAGACTATCTTGCCGTCGATGCAGGTTTCGGCGCGGGCTGGACCAGCATCGGCATGGCCGCCTTGCTCGCGGTCGCGCTGTTCTGCCAGATGCGTACCAAAGCCTACACTCCCTGGATCTACTGGCTGACCGTGGTGCTGGTGAGCGTCGTCGGCACCCAGATCACCGATATCCTCACCGATAAGCTGGACGTCAGCCTGTACACCAGCACGGCAATTTTCTCGGTGCTGCTGGCGAGCAACTTCCTGATCTGGTACCGGATGGAGCACAGCCTGTCGATCCGCGACATTGTCACTCCTCGGCGAGAGTTGTTCTATTGGGCGACGGTGCTCTGCACCTTTGCCCTTGGTACGGCTGCCGGCGACCTGGCGACTGAAGCACTGGGCTTAGGCTTTACGCTGGGTGCCGTGATCTTCGCCGTAATGATCGCCGTCACCCTGCTGGCCTGGCGCCTGGGTGCCAATGTGGTGCTGACCTTCTGGATCGCCTACATCCTGACCCGGCCATTCGGTGCCTCCCTCGGTGACTTGCTGACCCAGGCCAAGACCTATGGTGGCTTGGGCATGGGTTCCAGTTGGACCAGCGCCCTCTTCCTCTGCGTCATTGTTCTGTTGGTTGCCGTCGCGCAAATCAGCGTCGGTAATCGCAAAACCATCACCCAATAAACCTTCAAAAGCCAATCAAGGAAATCAACATGCGCCACGTTCAAAATCTTATTCGTCACGTCGCCATCGTCTCGTCGATCTTTTTGCTGAGCATTGCCGCCGGCTGCTCGAAACCCGCCGATAAACCCAAAGAAAA
The DNA here is from genome assembly GCF_008369295.1 of Pseudomonas sp. ANT_H4. GTDB lineage: Bacteria > Pseudomonadota > Gammaproteobacteria > Pseudomonadales > Pseudomonadaceae > Aquipseudomonas. The sequence goes on from NZ_VOBG01000038.1 coordinate 34,571, forward strand.
TGTCACGTTGAGCTCGGCGAGCAGCCAGAGTCAAGCGGACTCGAAACTGGGTGACCTATCCGAGTTCCGTACCATAGCCGCTGACGTTGCCGCCCTCGTCGCCAAAAACGACCTGCCCGGTGCGAAAACCCGGATCAAGGATCTGGAGACAACCTGGGACTCCGCCGAGGCCGGCATCAAGCCTCGGGCCGCCAGCGACTGGCATGTCTTGGACAAGGCCATTGACCGGGCACTCTCTGCGTTGCGTATCGACAGCCCGAACCTGGGTGACTGCAAGGCCGCGATGGATGATTTGCTGAAGGCCTTTGACTCGATGAAGGGCTGACACGGGATTGGGCTGCGGACAAATGCCTGCACAGGTGCTTCAATACAGGCGCAACGGTCATCCCCATCGCGCCTTATTTTTCCGGAGAGGGACATGCGGATACTGCTGGTCGAAGACGATCCGATGATTGGCGATGCGATCCAGCGCGCGCTCAGCGATGCGAGTTACGCCGCCGACTGGGTCAAGAATGGCCTCACGGGCCTGGCCGCACTGGACACGCAGCACTACGACCTGGTGCTGTTGGACCTGGGCCTGCCCGGTAAGGATGGCCTGGAAATACTGACCAGCATTCGCGCCGGCGGCAACCCTGTTCCCTTGCTCATCATTACCGCCCGCGACAGCCTCGATGATCGGTTGCGCGGCCTCGACGGCGGCGCTGACGACTACCTGCTCAAACCCTTCGACATGGCTGAATTGCTCGCGCGTATGCGTGCGGTGCTGCGGCGCAAAGGCGGCAGCGCCCTGCCCTTACTCGGCAACGGCGTGGTGTCGCTGGACCTGCTTTCCAAGGAGGCCAGCACCGAGGAACACAGCGGCATCGCGCTTTCCAGCCGCGAATTTGCGCTGCTGCAAGCACTGTTGATCCGCCCAGGTGCGATTCTCTCGCGCAGCGAGCTCGAAGATCGCCTCTATGGCTGGGGCAACGAGGTAGAAAGCAACGCCATCGAGTTCTTGATTCACGCCTTGCGGCGCAAGTTGGGAAGTCACGTCATCAAGAACGTCAGGGGCATGGGATGGATGGTTTCAAAAAACGTTTGAGTGAGTCAGTGCAACTGCGACTTTCCGTGGTGCTGTCGCTGGCGATTCTGCTGGTCGCAATCGTTGCCAGCATTTTTGCATTCGTTTCAGCCTTTGAAGAAGCCCACGAACAGCAAGACGATACCTTGCGCCAAGTGGCCATGCTGTTTGATCGTCAGCATATGACCCTGCAATACCCGCAGGGCAAAGCAATAGAGGGCGATGATGAAGAATCCCGAGTCATCATTCAGTACCTGGACGACGGTAAACACGCCTCCGGAAACACCGATGAGGTCATGCCATTGCCATTTCCCACGACCTTGGCCGATGGTCTGTCCACGGTTGAGGTCGCTGGCGAAGCTTTTCGCGTACTGGTCAGAACGACCGCTCACGGCGAACGCATTGCTGTTGCCCAGGAGTCAGGTGCCCGCGACAAGGACGCCCGGGAAAGCGCCTGGCGCAGCTTGCTGCCCTTCCTGATTTTGTTCCCGGTCCTGTTGTTGGTGGTCAGCGACCTGGTGCGCAAGCTGTTTCGTCCAATTGCAATGCTCGCCACGGAAATCGACCAACGTGCCGAGCAGGAACTGCATCCGGTTGATGAGCAGCATCTGCCCACTGAAGTCCGCCCGTTCGTCGTGGCCATCAATCGCTTGCTGGCGCGCGTCGCACAGTCCATGGACAGCCAGCGTCGGTTTGTCGCTGATGCCGCCCATGAACTTCGCTCGCCCATGACAGCACTGTCCCTGCAAGCCGAAGGACTGGCGGCCACAGACATGTCGGAGGTGACCAGGGAGCGATTATTGCCACTGTCGCGGGGCATCGAGCGCGGCAGAAAACTGATCGATCAGTTGCTTACCTTGGCTGCCGCACAATCGGCATCGGTCCGGGTACAAACAGCGGTTTCAGTGCATGGAGTTTATCGACAGGTGTTGGAAGATCTATTGCCGCTGGCCGAGCGCAAACAGATCGATATCGGTGTCGAAAGCGCCGAAGACGTGCAGGTTACTTTCAACGAAATGGATCTGTTCACCTTGGTCAAAAATCTGGTTGATAACGCTATTCGCTATACCCCTCAGGGCGGGCGAATTGACCTGTCGGTTGAGCGGTCGCCAGGCACCGTCCAGCTGCAAGTCAAGGATTCAGGCCCTGGAATCGCAATAGAGGAACAAGAACGGGTATTTGATCCGTTCTATCGCAGCCTGGGAACCGACGAAGCCGGTTCCGGGCTTGGGCTGTCAATCGTCAAGGCAATCACCGATCGAACTGCGGCACGCATGCAGTTGACGTTTACAGATCCGGTGCAGAAACGCGGCTTGTGCGTCACAGTCTCACTAAAAGCAGATCGAGCATGAGGCCCTTTAAGTAACAATCAGCACTTCTTTTGACCTTACCAACTTCACATCTAGATGTGGCAGCTCCAGTCTTACCACTTCAAAAGTCACCACAGCTATAAACTCACTCTTCAAGTTCAGCTCCGGAAATAATTAGTGGGTCTGAAACCAGTCTCTACACTGACCGAACACAATCACCTATAGTCGTAGTGAAATATCCAAACGCCGCTGGTAATCTCCCAGCCACGTTCGCCAGCCATTAAGGGATGGGGGCAAAATAGAAGCCCTGGAGTCGCGAACCTCCGAGGCTTTACGTTTCAGGCCCATAGCTTTTTTATGAGTAGGGCTATGAGTAGCGCCCAGCAAATCATCAGAAAAACTGTAATCACAGTCCATTGCAGCCCCATCACCCAAGTCCAATTTGATTTAGTCACTTTTATCACCTAAAAAGAGATAAATCTGTAGAGGTTTTTCTGCATTCACTATTTAAAGGTAATGGCCCTCACATACGCTTGGGCATCCCGGCAGACTACCTGTTCATAACTGCCAGTTCGCCTCTCACAGCGACTGTCCCTTTCCTTGGGTTCGCGGTGCTGTAGCAAATATCCATCGTGTCCAGGCGAAATCCTTCGAACACCCGCCGGATATCTAGGTGATCGTTGATGCTGACCATCACCGTGCCCTGGCAGCTCACGCAAAAGTCACCACTAAGCTGACACGTCGAGATACTCAGGGATTCTCAATATCTTTAGCCAGCACTTTACCCCGCACCGCACACAGTTGTGCCAGGCGCCTACGCCAATCTCCAGCATGATTTATCTGGCACTCTTCTTCTGAGTCGAAGCGCACGCAGCGTTCTAATTGGCTCACTTCAACATCCGCTTCGCTCAACGCCATGGCGGTCAACTCACGCATTCGCGCGTCCCGTCCAGCTGAAAGTGCCTGCTCCTTGTTTGTCCGGGTATCAAATACCCAGATCACTCGCAGACTTTGTGAAAACGCTTGGTAGTCAACCTTATGAGTCAGCCAATCAAATCCACTGATTTCAGCTTTAGCTATTTCGCAGGCTTCTGTAAGAGTCGCAATCAGACGGCGCTCGATGCGAGCGTGGTCGCGCTTGTTTAATGGCATGGCAGGCTCCGGAGGAAAATACAGAGTGGAACAAGCACTGACTTGCCTGCACGTCTACGGATGCGTTTTGAGCCAAGGTCAGGGAGATTGATCAAAGAGCCAACGAAGGGGCCACTTGGCCTCCTCATGGAATACTATGCTGGAGAGACGGCACGAAACTCAACGGTGAGGTGGCTCACTTCGTGGACAGGCTTTAAGCGTTCACGAATGTTATCCGCATTCGTAGTGGACTTACCTAGAACACTTACAATTGCCGCATGGGCTTCTGGCCCGACCCGCCAGACGTGTAAGTCTGTAATGGTCGCATCGCCAGGCTGTTCAACCAGTTCGCGAATTTCCTCCGCAACATGGTCGTCAGTTTGATCCAGTAGGACGCCAGCAGTCGCCTTCATCAAGCTCCACGCCCACCGTGCGATAACAATAGCGCCGACGATTCCCATCGCTGGATCCAGCCAGACCCAGCCGAGATATCGCCCGGCGAGCAGGGCTGCAATGGCAAGAACGGACGTCAGGGCATCTGCGATCACATGAACGTATGCCGACCGGAGATTGTTATCGTTGCCATGACGATTTTGGTTATGACTGTGTTCGTGGTCATGGTTATGACCGTGACCGAGCAACAGCGCGCTCACGATATTGACTATCAGGCCAACGATGGCAATGAGCGTGGCTGTACCGAATTGAACTTCTGTAGGCTGGAGCAGGCGAATCACCGACTCTACGCCGATTCCCAGGGCAACCAATCCGAGAATTAAGGCCGACGCAAAACCGCCCAAATCTCCAACCTTACCGGTACCAAAACTGTAACGGGCGCTGGACGCATTGCGCTTGGCATACGCGTAAGCCGCAGCGGCGATGCCCAAGGCGCCAGCGTGGGTCGCCATATGGAATCCATCGGCAAGTAGGGCCATGGAACCGGTGATGTAGCCGGCAGCAATTTCCCCGACCATCATGACGACGGTAAGCATTACCACCCAGAGGGTGCGTTTCGCATTTTCATCGTGTGCCGATCCGAGGAATACGTGTTCGTGTGTGTAACTGATGTCGCTGTTCATTCAGTTCAAGCCCGCGTCGTCACTTGGAATAGCGCCGGATAGCTTCAAGAAGCTCTTCCACACCCTTGTTACGCTCCTCATCGCTGAGCGCTGGGTTAGCGACGTGCTCCCTAGCGTGATCTTCGATGATTTCGTCCATCAACCCATTAATGGCTCCGCGTGTAGCGGCGACCAAATGCAGCGTTTTGGCACAGTCATGATCTGACTCCAAAGCCCTTTCGACTGCCTGGATTTGCCCAGCAATGCGCTTTACACGCTTAAGAAGATCGTCTTTGTTTGAAGCTGTGTGAGCCATACTATACCCCCCCTACCTATGCAGAAGAATGTCATACCCCACCCAGCTATGCAAGGATATGTGGCCACCCTCTGGGAAAGGCAGCCCAGGGCTTACTGAAGGTGAGGGGCGATTCAATCCGCGCTTTAGGTGCATGACTTTACGAGCAGCAGCCCCCCCAGGCACACATCCAGGCGCGCATGAGAAGATGACCAGGCACTACCAGGACGGTCACTACGCGAAGCAGATCGAGTGCGTGGAAGTTGGCGTTTTGAGTGGAAATTTTGAAAATCGAAAACAACAAAAAAGGGCCCACCTTTCGGTGAGCCCTTCTAGACCGCCCAGCAGAGCGGATTTTGTTTGGTAGGCGCGATTGGACTCGAACCAACGACCCCCACCATGTCAAGAGCCACCCTGCTAAGCGCTAGGCCACGCAGCCTATAGCTCTAAGGAAACGCCCATTCACATTATGAGGCGTCAACCATGGCTAACATTCGCTCCCTTCCCTCTGGCAACTGGAACGCTCAGGTTCGGTTGAGAGGAAGTCCCCCGCAATCCAAAACATTCCCTACTCAGGCATTGGCTCAGGCATGGGCTGACCAGTTAGAGGCTGTCACCAAGACGCATCAGACGCACACCCTTTACACGCTTGGCATGACCTATTGCGAAACCATGCTCAAGGGCAAGGGTAGCTATGACCATGCAATCAAGATTGTTGACCAGTGAACGAGCCCCATGAAAGACAGGACACCGTTTCCCCCTTACGATAAGGGATAGGCAAACGGTTATGTTTATGACTAATAGCAACGATAAGAGTGGTGAGCTTTTGGGTCAGGAGCGGCGGCGCCG
>NZ_VOBG01000039.1 GCF_008369295.1 Pseudomonas sp. ANT_H4
AGCAATGCCGGAGTGAAGGCATGCCGAGCCTAAGCGAGGCACCAAGTGGTGGGGCAAGAGCCTTTTGGTTACTTTTGGGCTCTTTTCAAAAGTGACACGCCGTAAGGGCGTAACCCTAATCCGCCCCAACCAAAATAACGGATATGTACCCAACCCAACCTCAGCCCGCCTGGTACCCCATCAACTGCTCCTCACACAAAATCCGAATCGTGCGCCGCTGCACCTCGATCATCCCGCCATCCACCAGCCGATGCAGAATTCTGGAAAACGTCTCCGGCTGGATCCCCAGTTTCGACGCCACCAACCGCTTGGGCACCTGCAACACCACATCGCCACTGAGCGCATCGCGTTCCTGGAGCAAAAAGTTGATCACCCGCCGACTGGCATTCGCCAGGGTCAGGGTGTCGATGTCCTTGAGTCGTTGATGCAGGTGAATGCTCATGGTCGCCAGGATCGCCAGGCAAATTTTTGGCTGGACCTCCAGGGCCTTGCGGTAGTGATGGCCTTCGATGGTCACCAGCAGACTGTCCTTGAGGGCCGTGGCGCTCACCGGATAGGCCTTGGCCTGGCTGAACAGCAAGGCTTCGGCAAAGGTCTGGCCGGGGCGGATGACTTCCACCAGGTGTTCCTGGCCTTCGCCGGTGACCCGGTGCAATTTGATCTGGCCGCTCACCAGCAGGAAAAACCGCTCGGCGGGATCGCCCTGGTGCATCAACGTGGCGTGGGCGGGCAGGCGTTTGAGGTTGGCCAGGGTGCAGACGTCCTGGAATACTTTTTCCGGCAACTGACTGAACAGGTGATGGCGGCGCAGGGTTAAAACGATGGATGGGTGGGTCAGCATGGCGTACCTCCGGTCTCGCCCATGGTAGGCCGTGACACTGGCGGGGCCTATGCCTCTACCGGGCTACCTCCAAAGAGGCAGGGCTAGATGTACAACTACAACGCGTAGCAGCAACTGTCTTGGTGACTTTCTTGGTGACTTTTGTTCAGACCGAATTTATCCAGCCTGACGCAGATGCTCCATCGCCCACACCGCCGCCTCTACCCGCGAGCGCAACCCCAGTTTGTGCAGCAAATTCTTCACATGCACCTTCACCGTTCCTTCGGTAATCCCCAGCTTGTGCCCGATCACTTTGTTGCTGTACCCGCCGGCAATGGTCTTCAACACCTGGCGTTCACGTTCCGTCAGTTCCACCGCCGCATGGGGCTGCGGTGAACGCAAGGCCTGGGCGAGGACGCGGGTCAGGCCGGGGCTGATCACCAGGGCGCCGTGGAGGGCGTCGCGGATGTACTGGATCAGAAGTTCCGGCTCCATGTCCTTGAGCAAATAACCGTTGGCATCCAGGCGCAGGGCGTCGCGGATGTCGTCTTCGGCATCGGACACGGTAAACAGCAGCACCTTGCCGGCGTAGTCCATGGCCCGCAGGCGGCGCAGGGTTTCCAGGCCGTTCATTTGCGGCATGTTGTTGTCCAGCAGCACCAGGTCCGGTTGCAGCGACTCGATCAGCCCCAGGGCTTCTTCGCCGTTGCCGGCTTCGCCGACTACCTGCAGGTCATCTTCCAGTTCCAGCATCTGGCGCATGCCGTGGCGCATCATCGGGTGGTCGTCTACCAGCAGGATGTGGTGGCGCAGGGGAGTGTTCATGAAAAGCTACCTTGTAGGGACTGTCCGAGAAATTCCGGGCGGAACAGCAATTGCACCCGCGTACCCTGAGGCTCGCGGGAAGAGATATCGAGCTGGCCGTGCAGGCTGCGGGCACGCTCGTCCATGATGGTCAGGCCGTGGTGTTCGCGCTGGTCCACGGCGCCGCTGAAGCCACGGCCATCGTCTTCGATGCTCAGGGTCACGGTTTCGCCGCTCTGGCGCAGTTGCAGCCAGGCGTTTTGCGCATGGGCGTGGCGCAGGCAGTTGGACAGGGCTTCACGGGTGATTTGTAGTAGGTGAATCTGCTCGCTGGCGGAGAGTTGGAAGGCCAAGGCATCGACGTGCAGGTGCACCTGGAATTCGCCCCGGCGGGAGAATTCTTCGGCGGTGTCCTTGAGTTCCTGCACCAGCCCGGCATCGTGGATTTGCAGGCGGAAGGTGGTGAGCAACTCCCGCAACTGGCGGTAGGCATTGCTCAGGCCTTCGCGCAGTTCGCCGGTGACGGTTTCCAGGGTTTCCACCGGTTCGCCTCGGCGCAGCAAGGTTTGCATGCGGCTGACTTGCAGCTTCATGTAAGACAGGGCCTGGGCCAGGGAATCGTGCAGTTCCCGAGCGATGATGGTGCGTTCGTCCAGCAGCAACAGGCGGTGATCCTGTTCGCGCTGACGCTTGAGGGACAGAGAGGTGCCGATCAGGTTGGCCAGGGCCTGGATCAGTTCATTCTCCCAGCCCTGGGGCGGATGGCCGTCGACAAAGTGTGCCTTGAGCTCCCCCAGTTCCGCGCCCTGGTTGCTGATGCTGAACATTTGCGGTGGGGCGACGTGATGCCGCTCGCAGGTGGCGCAATCGCCGATGGCGCAGATGTTGCGGCTGTTCTCGCCATGCAGGGCGAGCATCTGCTGGGCCGGTGCAAGGAAATGGCCTTTCAGGCACAGCGACAGGCGCAGGCCCGGCAGGCGTTTCTGGAAGCGGCGGATCAACTCGTCGAGGACTTCGGCATTGGCCTGGCGCGTGGCCAGGCTGCGGCTGCTTTGGTAGAGCAATTCGAGGGCCGCGTTGGCCTGTTGCAGATTGAGGGTTTTCTGCTGGACCTGGCTTTCCAGGGTGCGATGGGACTCTTCGATGGTTTCGGCCAGGGTGTTGAAGCTCAGGGCAAGCTGGCCCAGTTCATCCTGAGAGCGGTGGTTGACCCGGGTCTTGTAGTCACCGTCGCGAAAGCGCCGGGTAGCGTCGACCAATTCCTGCAGGGGCGTGACCACGCCGTACTGCAACTCATAAAGGCCCAGCAGCAGGATTATCAGGGTGCTGAACAACGCCAGGCCCTGGATCAGTTGCTGCCAGCTTTGTTTATGTTCGCTTTGTTGCTGCAACAGGCTGACGAACTGGTTGAGCCGTTCGACGAAAGCCGGGGCTCGCTCACGGAAAAATACCCCGTCACCGCGCTCCAGCGCCGGGCGCAACTCAAGGTTCCAGTGTTGCTGGATCTGCTGGTAGCTCTGTTGCAGGGAACTGTTAGGGCCGTCTTCCAGCACCGCCTTGAGGGACTGGCTGTCCAGGCGCCGTTGCAGGCTTTGGGTGATCTTTTTTATTTCCTCATCGCTGGCGCTGTCGGAGAGTTTCCAGCTCAGGTGGTAGGTCTCCATGCGCACGGAGCCGGCGGTATTGATCGCGGCGCCATCGCCCTGGCTGAACCAGGCGATCAGCCCAGCGCTCAGGGAACTGGCCAGGGCCAGAACTGCAATCAAGATTACTGCCAGGCCGGCGCGAGCGGGTAGGGAGCTGCGCAGCCAGTTAAACATCACGGTGTAATCGAAGGGTGGAAAGAAGCAGCATGGCGGCACCTGAAACGGGGAATGGTGGATAAAAAACGCAATCCCTGGCGCACTACCTCTAAAGAGTTGCCGGCAAACCCTCCCATGGGAAAACACCGGCACAAGAGATCAATCCATTGATAAATAAAGACTTTCTCTTGTTATTGGATCTACCTCCTTAGAGGTAGATGGCCCCAGCATAGGCCAATACCCCCCAGGCGTTCGTTGATCTGGGTCAAGTTCTGCGGGGGTGTGGCCCCTAACCTGCGCTCATGGAATAACTTTCTGGAGCGCAAACCGTGACTCAACCGCGCGTAAAACAGGGTCTAGTGCTGGGTATGAGCACGCTGGCCTTCACCGTGTGCTTTATGGTCTGGATGATGTTCGCCGTGCTCGGCGTGCCAATCAAGGAACTGCTGCAACTCAACGAAACCCAATTCGGCCTGCTGGCTGCCACCCCGGTCTTGACGGGTTCCCTGGTGCGCCTGCCCCTGGGCCTGCTGACCGACCGCTTCGGCGGGCGCATCGTCTTCTTCGTGTTGATGCTGACCTGCGTGCTGCCGCTGTACCTGATCACCTACGCAACTGCCTATTGGCAGTTCCTGGTGCTGGGGCTGTTTGTTGGCCTGGCCGGTGGTTCGTTCTCGGTGGGCATCGCCTACGTCGCCAAGTGGTTCGACAAAGAGAACCAGGGCTTTGCCATGGGCGTATTTGGCGCCGGTAACGCCGGCGCGGCAGTGACCAAGTTTCTTGCTCCTGCCTTGATTGCCTTTGGCACCTGGCACCTGGTGCCAAAGGTGTTCAGCGCGATCCTGTTTATCACCGCGCTGCTGTTCTGGTTCCTCACTGCCGAGAACAAGGCCCACCGCAGTGCCGGTGGCGCCACCTTGCGCGAGCAGTTGCTGTGCCTCAAGGACCCGGCCGTGTGGCGCTACTGCCAGTACTACTCGATTGTCTTTGGCGGCTATGTGGCCCTGGCGTTGTGGATGACCAAGTACTACGTCCAGGAATACGGCTTCAACCTGCAAAGTGCTGCACTCCTGGCGGCCTGTTTCTCCTTGCCGGGCGGTGTGCTGCGGGCAGTAGGCGGCTGGATGTCCGACCGCTGGGGCGCGCAAAGCGTGACCTGGTGGGTGTTGTGGGTGAGTTGGGTCTGCCTGTTCCTGCTGTCGTACCCGCAAACCCAACTGCAAGTGCAGACCGTCAACGGCCCGCTGGATTTCCATATCGGCCTTAACGCCACGGTGTTCACCGTGCTGCTGTTCGTGATGGGCATCGCCTTCGCCTTTGGCAAGGCCTCGGTGTTCAAGTACATCGCCAACGACTACCCGCAAAACATGGGTGCGGTGTCGGGCATTGTCGGCCTGGCCGGCGGCCTCGGCGGGTTTGTGCTGCCGATCATGTTTGGCGCTCTGGTGGACCTCACCGGCGTGCGCTCTTCCTGCTTCATGTTGATGTACGGCGTGGTCTGGGTGTCCTTGACCTGGATGTACTTCAGCGAAATTCGCAAGCAGCCGCTGCTCGGTAAAGCGCCTGCGGCCCAGCCTCTCCAAGGAGAATGAACATGACCCTTTTGCAAAAACCCGAATCGGGTCCGGTGATCCACGACTGGCGCCCTGAAGATCCGGCGTTCTGGGGCCGTAGCGGCAAACAGACCGCCACCCGTAACCTGTGGATCTCCATTCCTGCGTTGCTGCTGGCCTTCGCCGTGTGGATGGTCTGGAGCACGGTGATCGTGCGCCTGAACGCCATCGGTTTCAGCTTCACCACCGACCAGTTGTTCTGGCTGGCGGCATTACCGGGCTTGTCCGGCGCGACGTTGCGGGTGTTCTACTCGTTCATGGTGCCGATCTTCGGCGGGCGTCGCTGGACCGCCCTGAGTACCGCATCGCTGCTGCTACCATCGTTGTGGATGGGTTTTGCGGTGCAGGACCCCAGCACGTCTTACAGCGTGTTTGTACTGATCGCCTTGTTGTGCGGCTTTGGTGGCGGCAACTTCGCCTCCAGCATGTCCAACATCAGCTTCTTCTACCCCAAGTCCCAGCAAGGTACGGCCCTGGGCTTGAATGCCGGCCTGGGTAACCTGGGTGTGTCGGTGATGCAGTTTTGCGTGCCGCTGGTGATCACTTTCGGTGTGTTCGGCCTGATGGGCGGCCAACCGCAAATTCTGGAAGACGGCAGCCAGTTGTGGCTGCAGAACGCCGGGTTTATCTGGGTGCCGTTCATCATCGTCGTCACTGTATTCGCCTGGTTCGGCATGAATGACCTGTCCAGCGCTCGCGCTTCGTTCAGCGACCAGGCGGTGATCTTCAAGCGCAAGCACAACTGGCTGATGTGCTGGTTGTACCTGGCGACCTTCGGTTCGTTCATCGGCTTCTCCGCTGCCTTTCCGCTGCTGATCAAAACCTCATTCCCTGATGTGATTGCTTTGAAATTCGCCTTCCTCGGCCCATTGGTTGGCGCCCTGGTACGGCCGCTGGGCGGCTGGCTGGCAGACAAGCTGGGCGGCGCACGAGTGACCTTGTGGAACTTCGTGCTGATGATCGTGATGGTGTTCGGCGTGCTGCACTTTTTGCCGCAGAACGGCGAGGGCGGCAACTTCTACGGCTTCCTCGGCATGTTCATGCTGCTGTTCATTACCACCGGCGTCGGCAACGGTTCGACCTTTCTCATGATCCCGGTGATCTTCCGCACCCAGCATGAAAAAGCCAGCGCCGGCCAACCCGCCGAACAGCGTGAGCAAGCCCTGAAAAACGCCAGCAAGGAATCGGCCGCAGTGCTCGGTTTCAGCTCGGCCATGGGCGCCTTTGGGGCGTTCTTTATTCCCAAAACCTTCGGCTCGTCCATGGCTTACACCGGCAGCCCGGCGATGGCCTTCTACATGTTTGTCGGCTTCTACCTGAGTTGCATCGTCGTGACCTGGTGGTGGTACGCCCGCAAAGGCGCCGAGACCCCCTGCTAGCCGACCCCAATTCACCCTTTGCGTGGGCGGGGCGTAGACCCCGCAGCAAGCCTGAGAGGAAAGCATCATGAGTCACTTACTGGATCAACTGCGGTTCTTCAACCGTAAGCAAAACGAGTTCTCCGACGGCCACGGCGAGACCCGCAAGGAGTCTCGCGACTGGGAAAACGTTTACCGTTCCCGCTGGCAGTACGACAAGATCGTGCGTTCCACCCACGGTGTGAACTGCACCGGCTCGTGTTCGTGGAAGATCTACGTGAAGAACGGCCTGATCACCTGGGAAACCCAGCAGACCGACTACCCGCGTACCCGTAACGACCTGCCTAACCATGAGCCCCGTGGCTGCCCTCGTGGTGCCAGCTACAGCTGGTACATCTACAGCGCCAACCGGCTCAAGTACCCGAAAATTCGTAAGCCATTGCTCAAGCTGTGGCGTGAAGCACGCCTGACCCTGGCGCCTGTTGAGGCCTGGGCCAGCATCGTCGAGGACAAGGTCAAGGCCGACTCCTACAAGAGCAAGCGCGGCATGGGTGGCTTCATCCGTTCCAACTGGGAGGAAGTCAACGAGATCATCGCCGCCTCCAACGTCTACACCATCAAGCAATACGGCCCGGACCGCATTGTCGGCTTCTCGCCGATCCCGGCCATGTCGATGGTCAGCTACGCCGCAGGTTCACGTTACCTGTCGCTGATCGGCGGCGTGTGCCTGAGCTTCTACGACTGGTACTGCGACCTGCCACCGGCCTCGCCGATGGTGTGGGGCGAGCAGACCGACGTGCCGGAATCGGCCGACTGGTACAACTCCAACTACATCATCGCCTGGGGTTCCAACGTCCCGCAGACCCGTACCCCGGACGCCCACTTCTTTACCGAGGTGCGCTACAAGGGCACCAAGACCGTCGCCATCACCCCCGACTATTCGGAAGTGGCCAAGCTCACCGACCTGTGGCTCAACCCCAAGCAGGGTACCGACGCCGCGCTGGCCCAGGCCTTCAACCATGTGATCTTCAAAGAATTTCACCTGGACAAGCCGAGCGCCTATTTCACCGAATACGCCAAGCGCTTTACTGACTTGCCGGTGCTGGTGATGCTCAAGCCCATGACCGGTTTTGCACCGGGCGCCGGGTTCCAACCGGATCGCTTCCTGCGCGCCTCGGACCTGACTGGCAACCTGGGCCAGGAAAACAACCCGGAATGGAAAACCATCGCCCTCGATGAAAGCGGCGAACTGGTCTCCCCGCAAGGCTCCATCGGCTATCGCTGGGGCGAGAAGGGTAAGTGGAACATTCTGCCCAAGGAAGGCGGTGAAGGTCGTGAGATCGACCTCAAACTGAGCCTGATCGGTGATGACGTCGCCGAAGTAGCCTTCCCGTATTTTGCCGGTGAAGCACAGGAATACTTCCAACACGTGGCCGGTGATGCCGTGCAGTTCCGTCGCGTGCCGGTGCACAGCGTGACCCTGGCTGACGGCAGCGTCGCCAAAGTCGCCACCGTGTTCGACCTGTCGGCGGCCAACCTGGCCATCGACCGTGGCCTGGGCGGCGCCAACGTGGCCAAGGACTACGACGACGCCAGCGTACCGGGCACTCCGGCCTGGCAGGAGCAGATCACTGGCGTTAGCCGTGAGAAAGCTATCCAGATTGCCCGTGAGTTTGCCGACAACGCCGACAAGACCAAGGGGCGCTCGATGATCATCGTCGGCGCGGCGATGAACCACTGGTACCACATGGACATGAACTACCGCGGGCTGATCAATATGCTCATGCTCTGCGGTTGCGTCGGCCAGACTGGCGGCGGTTGGGCTCACTACGTGGGCCAGGAAAAACTGCGTCCACAATGCGGCTGGTTGCCACTGGCCTTCGGCCTGGACTGGAACCGTCCGCCACGCCAGATGAACGGCACCAGCTTCTTCTACGGCCACAGTTCCCAGTGGCGCCACGAGAAGATGAGCATGCACGATGTGCTCTCGCCATTGGCCGACAAATCCCAGTTCCCGGAACACGCGCTCGATTACAACATCCGCGCCGAACGCGCCGGCTGGTTGCCTAGTGCACCGCAACTTAACACCAACCCGTTGCATATCTGCCGCGACGCTGCTGCCGCTGGCATGGACCCGAAAGACTACGTGGTCAAGTCCTGGCAGGACGGCACCCTGCGCTTTGCCTGCGAACAGCCGGACAGCCCGGTGAACTTCCCGCGCAACATGTTTATCTGGCGCTCCAACCTGCTGGGCTCCTCGGGCAAGGGCCACGAGTACATGCTCAAGTACCTGCTGGGCACCAAGAACGGCGTGATGAACGAAGACATCGGCCATAGCAGCGAGTGCAAGCCTACTGAAGCTGAATGGGTCGAAGACGGCGCCATTGGCAAGCTTGACCTGGTGACCACGTTGGACTTCCGTATGTCCTCCACCTGCGTCTATTCCGACATCGTGTTGCCGACCGCAACCTGGTACGAAAAAGACGACATGAACACCTCGGACATGCACCCGTTCATTCACCCGTTGTCGGCTGCTATCGACCCGGCGTGGGAATCGCGTTCTGACTGGGAAATCTACAAGGGTATCGCCAAGGCCTTCTCGGCCATGTCGGTCGGGCACCTGGGTGTCGAGCAAGACTTGGTCACCGTGCCGTTGATGCATGACAGCGTTGGCGAACTGGCCCAGCCGTTTGGCGGCACCGACTGGAAAAGTGCCGGTGTGGCCCCGGAACCGGGCAAGAACGCGCCGAACATGGCCGTAGTGGAACGGGACTACCCGAACATCTACAAGCAGTTCTCGTCGCTCGGCCCGATGCTGGAAAAACTCGGCAACGGCGGCAAAGGCATCAACTGGAACACCGATGAAGAGGTCGAGTTCCTGGGTGAGCTGAACCACCACGAAAATGACGCCGGTATCAGCCACGGTCGGCCAAAAATCGACACGGCCATCGACGCCGCTGAAGTGATCCTGTCCCTGGCCCCGGAAACCAACGGCAAGGTCGCCTTGAAAGCCTGGGCGGCGCTGTCGGAATTCACCGGCATCGACCACAGCCACCTGGCGATTTCCAAGGCTCATGAAGCCATTCGCTTCCGCGATATCCAGGCGCAGCCGCGCAAGATTATTTCCAGCCCTACCTGGTCGGGCCTGGAAGACGAACACGTCAGCTACAACGCCGGCTACACGAACGTTCACGAAGGGATTCCATGGCGCACCATCACTGGCCGCCAGCAGTTCTACCAGGATCACCCGTGGATGCAGGCCTTCGGCGAGCAGCTGATGAGCTACCGGCCACCGGTCAACACCCGCACCATCGAAGGCGTGAAGGGCAAGCGCAGCAACGGCGAGACTGAAATCGTCCTGAACTGGATTACGCCGCACCAGAAGTGGGGTATCCACAGCACTTACAGCGACAACCTGCTGATGCTCACCTTGAGCCGTGGCGGGCCGATTGTCTGGCTCTCGGAAATCGACGCCAAGCGCGCCGGGATCGAGGACAACGACTGGATCGAGTGCTTCAACGTCAACGGTGCCCTGACCGCACGGGCGGTAGTTAGCCAGCGGGTCAAGGAAGGCATGGTGATGATGTACCACGCCCAGGAACGGATTGTGAACGTGCCCGGTTCGGAAACCACCAAGACCCGTGGCGGCCACCACAACTCGGTGACCCGCGTAGTGCTCAAGCCGACCCACATGATCGGCGGCTATGCCCAGCAGGCCTACGGTTTCAACTATTACGGCACGGTCGGTTGCAACCGCGATGAGTTTGTCGTGGTGCGCAAGATGTCCAAAGTCGATTGGCTCGACGGTTCCAGCGGCGATGACCTGCCGCGTCCATTGCCGACCGATATCGAGGAGAACTGAGATGAAAATTCGCTCACAAATCGGCATGGTCCTGAACCTGGACAAATGCATCGGCTGCCACACCTGCTCGATCACCTGCAAAAACGTCTGGACCAGCCGCGAAGGCATGGAATACGCCTGGTTCAACAACGTTGAATCCAAGCCCGGCATTGGCTACCCGAAAGAATGGGAAAACCAGGACAAGTGGAAGGGCGGCTGGGTGCGCAACGCCAATGGCTCGATCAACCCACGCATCGGCGGCAAGTTCCGGGTGCTGGCGAATATTTTCGCCAACCCCGACCTGCCGAGCCTGGACGACTACTACGAGCCGTTCGACTTCGACTATCAGCACCTGCACACCGCGCCTTTGGGCGAGCACCAGCCGACCGCGCGCCCGCGTTCGCTGGTGTCCGGCAAGCGTATGGAAAAAATCGAGTGGGGCCCAAACTGGGAAGAAATTCTCGGCACTGAGTTCGCCAAGCGCCGCAAGGACAAGAACTTCGACCAGATCCAGGCCGACATCTACGGGGAGTATGAGAACACTTTCATGATGTACCTGCCTCGCCTGTGCGAGCACTGCCTTAACCCGGCGTGCGCGGCATCCTGCCCGAGCGGTGCGATCTACAAGCGTGAAGAAGACGGTATCGTCCTGATCGACCAGGAAAAATGCCGGGGCTGGCGCATGTGCATCAGCGGCTGCCCGTACAAAAAGATCTACTTCAACTGGAAAAGCGGCAAGTCCGAGAAGTGCATCTTCTGCTACCCGCGTATCGAAGCCGGCATGCCCACCGTGTGTGCGGAAACCTGCGTCGGTCGTATTCGCTACCTCGGCGTGCTGCTGTATGACGCCGACCGCATCAGCGAAGTGGCGAGCACCGCCAATGAACATGACCTGTACGAGAAGCAGCTGGAAATCTTCCTCGACCCTAACGACCCAGCGGTGATTCACCAGGCTCTGGCCGATGGCGTGCCGCAGTCGGTGATCGACTCGGCCCAGCGTTCGCCGGTCTACAAAATGGCCGTGGACTGGAAACTGGCACTGCCGCTGCACCCGGAATACCGCACCTTGCCGATGGTTTGGTACGTGCCGCCGCTGTCGCCGATCCAGAACGCTGCTGCTGCCGGCACCGTGGGCATGAACGGGGTGATCCCGGATGTCGACAGCCTGCGCATCCCTTTGCGTTACCTGGCCAATATGTTGACGGCGGGTGATGAAAAACCGGTCAAGCGTGCCTTGAAACGCCTGCTGGCGATGCGTGCCTACAAACGCTCCCAGCAAGTGGACGGGGTACAGGACCTGCAAGTGCTGGAAGACGTCGGCCTGAGCGTGGACCAAGTGGAAGAGATGTACCGCTACCTGGCGATTGCCAACTACGAAGACCGTTTTGTGGTGCCAAGTGCCCACCGTGAAGATGCCATGAGCGATGCCTTCGCCGAGCGTTCCGGTTGTGGCTTCAGCTTTGGCAGCGGTTGCAGCGGCAGTTCCGATACCAACATGTTCGGCGCCAAGAAGGCCAACCGCCGCGACGTGCTGAAAACCGTACAGATTTGGGAGGATTGAATATGCGCATCCTGAAAGTAATTTCGTTGCTGCTGGACTATCCCACCGAGACCCTGGTGGCCGGTCGTGACGAACTGGAGCGGGCAATCATCGAGTCGCGGGAAATCAGCCCCAAGCAGCGCGGCGCGCTGTTCGATCTGCTGGAACTGATCTGCGGCAATGACTTGATGGACGGCCAGGAACACTACGGCGCGCTATTTGGCCGTGGCCGTTCGCTGTCACTGCTGTTGTTCGAACACGTCCATGGCGAGTCCCGCGACCGGGGCCAGGCCATGGTCGACATGATGGCCCAGTACGAGGAAGCGGGATTCGCCATCGGCGTCAAGGAGCTGCCGGACTACATCCCGCTGTACCTGGAGTTTTTGTCCACCCGCGAAGACATCGAGGCCCGCGAGGGCCTGGCAGATGTGGCGCACTTGCTGGCGTTGCTGGCGGCACGCCTGGACGAACGCGAGAGCGGCTATGCCGCTTGCTTTCGCGCGCTGCTGCAGATTGCTGGCGCCGAACCGCACCAGGCTGTTGCCGAGTTGCGGGAGCAAGTAGCGGCCGAGCCTCGGGACGACTCCCTCGAAGCCCTGGACAAGATCTGGGAAGAGGAGGCCGTGGACTTTATGCAGGCCGAGCAGCAGGACCGTTGCAGCTCGATGCCCAGCGCACAGGGCAAGGCTCGCGAGGAAAGCGCAGTGCCATTGCACTGGGTGGATTTTCAGCACGAAGGGCTGGCCGCCGCGCCAGCCAAGGAGGCGGGTAATGTCTAAGTGGAATTTGCTGGTATTTGGGGTTTACCCCTACGTCGCCCTGGCGATCTGCCTGTTGGGCAGTTGGGCGCGCTTTGACCTGTCCCAGTACACCTGGAAGGCCGGCTCCAGCCAAATGCTCAACAACCGTGGCATGCGCGTGGCGAGCAACTTCTTCCATATCGGCGTGCTGTTTGTGCTGGCCGGACACTTTGTCGGGCTGCTGACGCCGGCATCGATCTACCACCATGTGATCAGTACCGAGAACAAGCAGTTGCTGGCGATGGTCTCCGGTGGCTTCTTTGGCCTGCTGTGCCTGGTGGGCTTGCTGATGCTGGTCAAGCGCCGCCTGGGTGACCCGCGTGTTCGTGCGACATCGAGCCCGTCGGACATCATGATTTTGCTGGTGCTGCTGGCGCAGTTGCTTCTTGGTTTGCTGACTATCGTTGCCTCCACCGGCCACATGGACGGTTCGGTCATGGTGATGCTCGCTGACTGGGCGCAGAACGTGGTGTTGCTGCGGCCGGTGGAAGCTGCAGCGGCGATTGCCCCGGTGAGCCTGATCTACAAGGCCCACGTGGCGTTGGGCTTGACGCTGTTTGTACTGTTCCCGTTTACCCGTCTGGTGCATATGGTCAGCGCGCCGATCTGGTACCTGGGTCGTCGTTATCAAATCGTTCGGCAGAAGTACTGAGGAGATCGTCATGACTACTGGATGCGGATGTGGTGGCAATGGTGGCGGCGGCGGTTGCGGATCGTCGGCCAAGGAGCCGGTAATCGAGGTTCAGGCACCGCTGGAGGTTGAGCCCCAAGCGGCAGAGTTGATCGCCAGCAGTGAACAGGAATGGCCAATCGTCAGCGTCAACGGGGTGCCCGTCACCCCGGAGGCGATGGCTCAGGAACTGCAATATCATCCAGCGCAAAGCCGTGAAGAGGCGGTGTTCCTTGCCGCCCGGGCCCTGGTGATCCGCGAGCTGTTGCAGCAGCGGATTCGCGAACTGGGACTGCTGCTGGACGTGGGTGCCGGCGAGAACGAAGAGGAAGCGGCCACCCGTATGTTGCTGGAACAGGAGGTCAAGGTGCCCGATTGCGACGAGGCCACCTGCCTGCACTACTTTGAGAGCAATCGCGGGCGCTTTCACAGCGCGCCGTTGTTGGCGGTGCGGCATATCCTGCTGGAATGCGCGCCGGACGACGCCGAAGCGCGCCATTTGGCGCACTCCCAGGCCGAGGTGTTGTTGCTGAGCCTGGAAGCAGCCCCCGGCAGCTTTGCCGAACTGGCCCTCAAATATTCGGCCTGCCCATCAAAAGCTCAGGGTGGTTCGTTGGGCCAAGTCAGCAAGGGCCAGACTGTGCCGGAACTGGAGCGCCAGTTGTTCACCCTGGCGCCGGGCATCGCCAGCAAACCGCTGGAAAGTCGCTATGGCTGGCACGTCATCAGCGTCGACCAGCGCATCGAAGGCCAGCCGTTGCCTTACGAAGCGGTGGCGGTCGCTATTCGCACCCAACTGCAGCAAGGGGTGTGGCAGAAGGCGTTGGTGCAATACCTGCAAACCCTGATTGGTGCGGCGGATGTACGCGGTATCGCCTTGCAGGGCGCCGACTCTCCGTTGGTGCAGTGACATGAGCCTGGTGGATGGTGTGGGCCGCTCCATTGATTACCTGCGGTTGTCGGTGACTGACCGTTGTGATTTTCGCTGTGTGTATTGCATGGCGAAAAACATGACGTTCCTGCCGCGCCAGCAGGTACTGACCCTTGAGGAATTGCATCGGCTGGCGGCTCTGTTCGTCGGCCAGGGAGTACGCAAGATCCGCCTGACCGGTGGCGAACCGCTGATTCGACCGGGCATTGTCGAGCTGTGCCGCAACATCGCCGCCTTGCCCGGCCTGCGGGAACTGGTGATGACCAGCAACGGCTCGCAACTGGGGCGCCTGGCCCGGCCATTGGTGGAGGCCGGCGTCAAGCGCATGAACATCAGCCTCGATAGCCTGGATGAGGAGCGGTTTCGTGCGATCACCCGCAACGGCAACCTGCGGCAGGTGCTCGACGGTATTGAGGCCGCGCGGGATGCGGGGTTTGAGCGGGTCAAGCTCAACTGCGTGGTAATGAAAGGGCGCAACTTCGATGAAGTCCCGGCGCTGGTCCAGTACGCCATCGACCAGGGCATCGACATCAGTTTTATCGAAGAGATGCCGTTGGGGGATGTGGGGCGCTCAAGGGGTGAAACCTTTTGTGCCAGCGATGAAGTGCGGGCGCTGATCGCCACCCGGCATGAGCTTCTGGACAGCACCGAAAACAGCGGCGGTCCGGCGCGCTATGTGCGTTTGGCCCGGCATCCGCAGACGCGCATTGGCTTTATCTCGCCCAACTCCCATAACTTCTGCGCCAGCTGCAATCGGGTGCGGATGACGGTGGAAGGGCAGTTGCTGCTGTGTTTGGGGCAGGACAATGCGGTGGATTTTCGCGCTTTGGTGCGCAGGTACCCGCTGGATGATCGGCCGCTGGTTGAGGCGCTGCAGAAGGCGTTGAAGGGCAAGCCGTTGCGCCATGATTTTACGGGGGAGGGTGAGGTGCAGATTTTGCGGTTCATGAACATGAGTGGCGGGTGAGAACAATCATTCAATGCGCTTTTGAAAACTTGACGCTGGTCAATTGCAGCCAGTGCTTTTCTCCGTACTCTTACTGCATGTTGTGTCTTAAAGATTTAAAACACCTATATGTAGTGTCTGGAGTCTCCCAATGCATAGCACGCTGAGCCCCTTGGTCAGTAACCGGTTGCACAAACGCGATGGCAGCCTGGTTGCCTTTGATGCCGATAAAATCCGTCAGGCGCTGATTGCCGCCGGCAACGCCACCGGCGAGTACAGTGAGGCTGAGGTCGACCTGTTGCTCGGCTCCGTACTGGCCCGGCTGCGGGGGGTTACTCGCCTGGATGTTGAACAGGTCCAGGACAGCGTCGAACGGGTATTGATGGACGCCGGTTACTTCTTCTCCATGCGCGCCTACATCGTCTATCGCGAACAGCACGGCCGCCTGCGCCGGGATCGCAAGACCCTGGTGGAAGTCGCAACCTCGATGAACGAGTACCTGGACCGCGACGACTGGCGAGTCCAGGCCAATGCCAACCAGGGCTATTCCCTCGGTGGGCTGGTGCTCAATGTGTCGGGCAAGGTCACCGCCAATTATTGGCTGGACGAGGTCTATAGCGAAGCCATCGGCCGCGCCCACCGCGAGGCGGACTTGCATATCCATGACCTGGACATGCTCGCCGGTTATTGCGCCGGCTGGTCCCTGCGCACCTTGTTGCATGAAGGCCTCAATGGCGTCCCTGGTCGGGTTGAAGCAGGTCCCCCCAAGCATTTGAGCAGCGCCCTGGGGCAGATGGTCAACTTCCTTGGCACCCTGCAAAACGAGTGGGCCGGCGCCCAGGCGTTCAGCTCCTTCGATACCTACCTGGCGCCTTATGTGCGCAAGGATCAACTGAGCTACCCCGAGATCCGACAGGCGTTGCAGGAATTTATCTACAACCTCAACGTGCCGTCGCGCTGGGGTACCCAGACACCGTTTACCAACCTGACCTTCGACTGGGTGTGCCCGGAAGACTTGCGTGAACAGATCCCGATCATCGGCGGCGAAGAAATGCCTTTTGCCTATGGCGACCTGCAGGCCGAGATGGAGCTGATCAACCGCGCCTACATTGAAGTGATGCAGGAGGGCGATGTGAAAGGCCGGGTGTTTACCTTCCCGATTCCCACCTACAACATCACCCACGATTTCCCCTGGGACAGCGAAAATGCTGACCTGCTGTTCGAGATGACCGCCCGTTACGGCCTGCCGTATTTCCAGAACTTCCTCAATTCCGATATGCAACCCAATCAGGTGCGCTCCATGTGCTGCCGCCTGCAACTGGACGTGCGCGAGCTGCTCAAGCGCGGCGGTGGCCTGTTCGGTTCGGCGGAGCAGACCGGCTCGCTGGGGGTGGTGACCATCAACTGCGCACGCCTGGGGTATCTGTTCAAGGGCGATACCAGCGGCCTGTTGCAACGCCTCGACACCCTGATGGAATGGGCGATGGAGAGTCTGGAGGTCAAGCGCAAGGTTATCCAGCGTCACATGGACGCCGGGCTCTATCCCTATACCAAGCGTTACCTGGGCACCTTGCGCAATCACTTCTCCACCATCGGTCTCAATGGCATGCACGAGATGTTGCGCAATTTCAGCGGCGACGAGCAGGGCACGCACACTGAACAGGGCCGCCAGTTTGCCCTGAAACTGCTGGACCATGTGCGGGCCACGCTGCTGCGCTTCCAGGAAGAAACCGGCCACCTCTATAACCTCGAAGCCACGCCGGCCGAAGGCACTACTTACCGATTTGCCAAGGAAGACCTCAAGCGCTACCCGGACATTCTCCAGGCCGGCAGCCTCGATGCGCCTTACTACACCAACTCCTCGCAGTTACCAGTGGGCTATACCGAAGACCCCTTCGAAGCCCTGGAGCTGCAGGACGAACTGCAATGTAAATACACTGGCGGCACCGTGTTGCACCTGTACATGGCCGAGCGGATTTCCTCCACGCAGGCCTGCAAACAACTGGTGCGCAAGGCTCTGGAGCGATTCCGCCTGCCGTACCTGACGGTGACGCCGACCTTCTCGATTTGCCCGGTCCACGGCTACCTCGATGGCGAACATGAATTCTGTCCCAAGTGCGACGAAGTCTTGCTGCTGCGCGAGCAGCAACAGGGCGCGGTGCATTGACTATCGGTTTTCCATCCCCCCTAGGAGTAACACCACCATGAGTACCACCAAGGCATCGCCCGTTCTAGAACGTCAACGTTGTGAAGTCTGGACCCGGGTCATGGGTTATCACCGTCCGGTCTCGGCCTTCAACCCTGGCAAACAGTCCGAACACCGTGAGCGTGCGCACTTCACGGAAAGCGCGGCTGCGGCCGGGCACAAATGAGTCGAGCCCTACGGGTCGGGGGCCTTGTGCCCCTGACCACCCTCGACTACCCCGGCATGCTCGCTTGCGTGCTGTTCTGCCAGGGCTGTGCCTGGCGCTGTCGCTATTGCCATAACCCGGACCTGATTCCCCCACGCGGTAGCGAAGAGGTGGATTGGCGCCGGGTATTGTTGTTTCTGCAACGGCGCCAGGACCTGCTGGACGCCGTGGTGTTCAGCGGCGGCGAGCCAACCTTGCAGGAAGGCCTGCCGGGGGCGATGGATGAAGTGCGCGAGATGGGCTTTCGTATTGGCCTGCACAGTGCCGGGATCAAGCCTGCCGGGTTTGCCAATGCGTTGGTCCATGCTGATTGGGTGGGTTTCGACGTCAAGGCCCTGGCCGAGGATTGCCAATTGATCACCCAGGTCAAGGGCAGCGGCGCCGCCAACTGGCGCAGCCTGGACATGTTGCTCCGCAGCGGCGTGGACTACGAATGCCGCACCACGGTGCATTGGCACCTGATCGATCCGCAGCGTTTGTTGCTGTTGGCCCAGCGTTTACAGGAGCGTGGCGTCAAGCGCTTCGCCGTGCAACTGGTGCGTACCGCCAGAATGCTCGATGAACAATTGCCGAGCGTTTCGGCACAGGCCTTGCTACCTGAATTATGGGAAAAAATGCGCGAGCTGTTTCCGGCATTTGTTTTACGGGGCTGATCCCGTTCGCGGACCCCCTTCAAGCGTGGTGATTGACCTCCCACAGGATTTTCAAAGGTGCTGCCTCTTGGGCAGGTATTCATCAGGGAGCTTATGACATGACTCGACTAACCACCGCCCGACGCATCGCCGTCGGTTTTGCCATTGCCCCGCTGGCACTCGCCGGCATGGTTTTTTACGCACTCGACAACCTGGCCACCCTCAAGGAGCAATCGGTGCTGATCGTCCAGCAGGACTGGCCGAAAATCGCCCCGCTGATGGTCATCGCCACGGGTGTGCGTGATAACGGCCGCAGCACCCGTGACTTGCTGATCGACCAGGACAATCAACAGGCCCAGCAAGCTATCGCCACCACCCGACAGCGCATCACTGACGCGCTCACCACCCTGGAGCCGCTGTTCTATGCGCCCGAAGGCAAGGCCGCCTTTGCCGCCTTGAAAACCCATCGTGAAGCCTACGTGGCAGCCTTCACTCAGGTGCAAGCGCTGATCCGCCAGGGGGCACTGGAAGAGGGGCTGGTGCAGCTCAAGCAAAAGGTGATGCCAGCGGAGCAGGAGGTGTTCAAGAACCTGGATGCCTTGATGGCCCTGCAAGGACGGATCTTCGCTGAGCGTGAACAGGCGGCGCAGTCCTTGTACAGCGAGGCACGACGCAACATGCTCGGGCTATTCCTGTTGTGCCTGGCCCTGGTAGCGGCGGCGGCAGTGATTGTCACCCGCAGCGTCACCCGCCCCCTGGGTGGTGAGCCCGATGAGGCGGCGCGAGTCTTGAGCCAGATCGCCCAGGGCGACTTGACCACCGAGGTTGCGCTCGGCGCGAGCCTGGAGGGCAGCGTGATGATGAACATGCATCAAATGCAGCAGAGCCTCAACGAAATGGTCCGGCAGATCGCCGTTTCGGTGGACCATGTTGCCAGTTCGTCCGAGGAACTGAGCGCGGTCAGCAGCCAGACGAGCAGCAGCTTGCAGTTGCAGGGGATGGAGATTGAACAGGCGGCTACGGCGGTCAACGAGATGACTGCTGCCGTGGATGAAGTGGCGCGCAATGCAGTGAGCACCAGCGAGGCTTCGCGGCTGTCGGCGCAAACGGCCCAGCGTGGCCGTGATCAGGTCCAGGAAACAGTGGCCTCGATCAACACATTGGCCGAGGGCGTGACCGATACGTCGGTGCGCATCCAGCAACTGGCCGGGCGCGTGCAGGACATCAGTGGTGTGCTGGAAGTGATCCGCAGCATTGCCGACCAGACCAATCTGCTGGCCCTCAACGCGGCGATCGAAGCGGCCCGGGCCGGTGATGCCGGGCGCGGGTTTGCGGTAGTGGCGGATGAAGTGCGGGCGTTGGCCCATCGCACCCAGGCCTCGACCCAGGAGATTGAGCAGATGATTGGCAATATCCGCCAGGATACCGAACAGGCGGTGACGGCGATGCAGGGCAGTAGCCAGTTGGTGCAAGCGACGTTGGGCGTGGCGCAACGTTCGGGTGAGGCGCTGGAAGAAATCACCCGCTCCATTTCCCAGATCAATGAACGCAACCTGATGATCGCCAGCGCGACGGAGGAGCAGGCGTTGGTGGCGCGGGAGGTGGATCGCAACCTGGTGGGGATTCGTAATTTGTCGGAGCAGGTGTTGCTGGGGGCTCGGCATACGGATACGGCGGGGCAGGAGCTGGCGCAGATGGCCGGGGATTTGCACCAGACAGTGGCGCGGTTTCGCGTTTGACGTTGTGGGTTTACTGAGTACATATCCGTTGTTGCACGGTTCTGCATCAAACGTTCAACGCCAGCGATGGCCCTATTCCTAGGGCCATCGGCGGCACCATCACGGCATTTCAGGCAGTTCGTTGGGGCGCAGGTCAAACACCAGCACCTCGGCGTTTTCGCCGTGGCTCAGGTGGACTTCCCGCTCATTACGAACGCGTGCACCGTCGCCTTCCTGCAACCGCTGGCCGTTGACCTCAACGCTACCCCGCGCCACATGGACGTAGACGTAACGCTCCGGTGCCAGGGCCAGGGTGGTCGCTTCATTGCCATCGAATAGCCCGGCATAGACCCGCGCATCCTGGCGTACGTTGAGCGAACCCTCGGCGCCGTCAGGGGAGATGATCAACTGCAGGCGCCCACGTTTCTGCGCCTCGCTGAAATGCTCCTGCTGATAGCGCGGCTCAGCACCCCCCACGTTCGGCACGATCCAGATTTGCAGAAAGTGCACGCCGCGGGTCTGGCTGTGGTTGAACTCACTGTGGGCCACGCCGCTGCCGGCGCTCATCAACTGCACATCGCCAGGGCGTATTACCGAACCGGTGCCCAGGGTGTCCTTGTGTTCCAGGGCGCCTTCGAGCACATAGGAGAAAATCTCCATGTCCCGGTGCGGATGCTGGCCGAAACCCTTGCCTGCGGCTACCCGATCGTCGTTGATCACCAGCAGGTCGGAAAAGCCCTGCTCCTTGGGGTTCCAGTAGTTGGCGAACGAAAAGGTGTGGAACGACTTCAACCAACCGTGGTTGGCGGCGCCGCGTTCGTGAGCGTTGCGAAGGGTCAGCATGGGGTCTTCTCCTCAAGAGGAGCGAGGCTGCGAAATTGCAGGGCTCCAGGGTTGAGAAGAAGATTAATGGTTATGCATGGATTCATTAAGAAGCTGAAAATTGAATAACTGTCTCTTTCAAGTTGACAGTTTATGCCCCTCGCCGGCGGGTCCGAGCACATATGAAATCTGCACTATCCTGAGGTGGTGCCTGTATCCAAGCTGACGATTACGCCATGTCATCGGGTTGACCCCTTCGCTGCGGCTGAATATGTGACAAAAGTGAGCCTGGTCGCAGAAGCCACATTCCTGGCTGATTTGCGTCAGGTTCAAGCCCGAAGCGGCAATCAGCACCTTGGCCCGCTTGATGCGCTGTTGGCGAATCCATTCACGGGGCGCCAAGCCCGTGGCGCACTTGAAGGCGCGGGAGAAATGACTTCTGGACAGCGCACAGGCACGGGCCAGTTCCGTCAGGTCCAGGTTTTGCGTGAGGTTGGCGAGGATCAATTGCTTGACCATGCGCTCGCGGCGGGCGCACAGCGCTCCGGTCTCTGTGGTTGCGCTCATCGGCAGAGGGCTACCGTCCTTGGGTAAAACGCATTGCTCTGGTCGGGCCATGAGTCAGTATCCGTGGTCGATGGGATCTTGCTTAAACACCTGTTCCGGTGAGTGAAAGCCCAGTGTAGACCGCAGCAGCGATCTTCCGTGCGCAGCACATACATACAATTTTTCGTCATAAAGCCATTGCACACTGGCACATCGTTCAAGCATCCAGGGGAGGGGCCAATGGACCCAGCATTGCAAGCGACACCTGTGTCGGACGAAGTTGTGACCCTGGTGGTCAAGCACCGCATCAAGCCAGGTCGCGAGGCCGACTATGAAGCCTGGTTGCGGCGCATCGTGCGCATCGCCGGTGAGCGCGCCGGCCACCTCGGTGTTGATGTGGTACGTGGCAAACAGGGCGGCCTGGCGCTGTTCACCTGTGTACTGCGCTACCGCTCCACCGCTGACCTGGAACTCTGGCTGGACTCCCCGCAACGCCAGGAGCTGATCAACGAAGCCACGCCGATGCTGGCCGACGGCGACCAGACCGAAGTTGGCGCAGTCAATGAATTCTGGTTCTCGCCCCTGTCCGACAGTGCTGCCAAGCCGCCGCGCTGCAAGCAAGCGGTGGTCACGCTATTGGTGATCCTGCCGCTGACCTTGGTGATCCCGTTGCTTTGGGGGCCGGTGCTGCGCCTCCATCCGTTTTTATCCAACTACCTGGTCGCCACCTTCCTGGTCACCCTGACCATCGTCCTGCTGGTGGTCTATTTGTTGATGCCGGCGGCGACCCGCCTGTTCGCCCCCTGGCTTGAAGCCTCTGTAAAGGAAACCCTATGAACGCCGACCTGATTCTGTTCAATGGCCAATTCCACACCGTGGACCGTGAAAGCCCGCGGGCCACGGCGGTCGCCATCAGCCAGGGGCGCTTTGTCGCCGTGGGCACTGACGGCGAGGCCATGGCCCTGCGTGGCAGTGGCACGCAAGTCATCGACCTCAAGGGCCGCACCGTCATCCCCGGTCTCAACGACTCGCACCTGCACCTGATCCGTGGTGGCCTGAATTACAACCTTGAACTGCGCTGGGAAGGCGTGCCGTCCCTGGCCGATGCCCTGCGCATGCTCAAGGACCAGGCCGACCGCACGCCCACGCCGCAATGGGTGCGGGTGGTGGGCGGCTGGAACGAATTCCAGTTCGCCGAAAAACGCATGCCCACCCTGGAAGAACTCAACCAGGCCGCCCCCGACACCCCCGTATTCGTGCTCCACCTGTACGACCGCGCCTTGCTCAACCGCGCCGCCCTGCGCGTGGCGGGCTACACCAAGGACACGCCGAACCCGCCCGGCGGCGAGATTGTCCGCGACAGCAACGGCAACCCCACGGGCATGCTGGTGGCGCGGCCCAACGCGATGATTCTTTATTCGACCTTGGCCAAGGGGCCGAAACTGCCCCTGGAATACCAGGTCAACTCCACCCGCCAGTTCATGCGTGAACTCAACCGCCTCGGCCTGACCAGTGCCATCGACGCCGGTGGTGGTTTCCAGAACTACCCCGATGACTACGCGGTGATCGAGCAGTTGGCCAGGGATGAACAGTTGACGGTGCGCATCGCCTACAACCTGTTCACCCAAAAGCCCAAGGAAGAACTCAGCGACTTCAAGCACTGGAGCGCCAGCGTCGCCCTGCACCAGGGCGACGACTATCTGCGCCACAACGGTGCCGGCGAGATGCTGGTGTTCTCGGCGGCAGACTTCGAAGACTTCCTCGAACCACGCCCGGACCTGCCGCTGACCATCGAGCAGGAACTGGAACCGGTGGTGCGCCATCTGGTGGAGCAGCGCTGGCCGTTTCGCCTGCATGCGACCTACGATGAGTCGATCTCGCGGATGCTCGACGTGTTCGAAAAGGTCAATCGGGACATCCCGTTCAATGGACTGCCGTGGTTCTTCGACCACGCCGAAACCATCACCCCGAAAAACATCGAGCGTGTACGGACGTTGGGCGGCGGTATTGCGATCCAGGACCGCATGGCATTTCAGGGCGAGTACTTTGTCGAACGTTACGGCGCCAAGGCTGCCGAGGCGACGCCGCCGATCAAGCGCATGCTCGCCGAAGGCGTGCCGGTAGGCGCCGGTACCGACGCCACGCGGGTGTCGAGCTACAACCCCTGGACCTCGCTGTACTGGATGGTGAGCGGTCGCACTGTCGGTGGCCTGGAGCTGCACGCCGAAGGCCTGCCGCGCCTCACCGCACTGGAACTGTTTACCCACGGCAGCGCCTGGTTCTCGTCCGAGCAAGGTAAGAAGGGCCAGATCAAGGTCGGGCAACTGGCGGATGTGGCTGCGTTGTCGGCGGATTTTTTCAGTGTCGACGAAGAAGCCATCAAGTGGATCGAGTCGGTACTGACCGTGGTCGGTGGCAAGGTGGTCTACGGTGCCGGCGATTTTGAAGACGTCGCACCGCCCAGCGTACCGGTGTTGCCGGACTGGTCGCCAGTGGTCAAGGTCCCGGGCCATTGGCGACCGACCTCATCGTTGCAGGCCCAGGTCCACCAATGTAGCGGCCCGTGTGCGGTGCACTCCCACAGCCATGAACGGGCACGGCTTTCAAAAGTGCCAGTCAGCGACTTCCAGGGGTTCTGGGGCGCGTTTGGCTGCTCGTGTTTTGCTTTCTAAATAAACAACCCCAAAGGAGCTACCCATGACTTACAAACGCTTGAACAAAGACGACGCAGTGGTCCTGTTGGTGGATCACCAGACCGGCCTGATCTCCCTGGTGCAGGATTTCTCCCCCAACGAATTCAAGAACAACGTTCTGGCCCTGGCCGACGTGGCCAAGTTCTTCAAGCTGCCCACCATCCTCACCACCAGCTTCGAAAACGGCCCCAACGGCCCGATGGTGCCCGAGTTGAAAGAGCTGTTCCCGGATGCGCCGTACATCCCGCGTCCCGGCCAGATCAATGCCTGGGACAACGAAGACTTCGTCAAGGCGGTGAAAGCCACCGGCCGCAAGCAACTGATCATCGCCGGTGTGGTAACCGACGTGTGCGTGACCTTCCCGACCCTGTCGGCGCTGGCTGAAGGCTTTGAAGTATTTGTGGTCACCGATGCCTCGGGCACCTTCAACGAAACCGTGCAACAGGCGGCCTGGGCGCGCATGGCGGCGGCCGGTGCACAACTGGTGAACTGGTTCTCGGTGGCCTGCGAGCTGCAAGTGGACTGGCGCAACGATATGGAAGGCCTGGCCAACCTGCTGTCGCCGCGCATTCCCAACTACCGCAACTTGATGAACAGTTACTCGGTGTTGACGGCCAACAAGTAAGCCCTGCCGCCCCTCTGTAGGGGCGAGCTTGTTGTGGCGAGCGGGCTTGCCCCGCGTTGGGCTGCGCCGCAGCCCCATAACTGACGCTGGTGTTCTTTGGGAAACACCGCGATCATTTCGCTGGGGTTGCTGCGCAGCCCAACGCGGGGCCAGCCCCCTCGCCACACTATTCACCGAGAAGTGCCAATGAACCCCTTCGAAGACATGCGCATCTTTTGCCAGGTCATGGACTCCGGCAGTTTCACCGCCGCCGCCGAGCAATTGGGCTTATCCAAACAATTCGTCAGCCGCCGCCTGATTCAGCTCGAAGAACGCCTGGGGGTGCGCTTGCTCAATCGCTCCACCCGCCGCCTGGATGTCACGCCCCTGGGCCAGAGTTACTACGAATCCGCCTTGCGCCTGCTTAGTGAAGTCGAGCAAGTGGAGCAGGGCATCGCCGGGCAGAACAACGAACCTCGTGGCACCTTGCGCCTGAGTGCGCCGTTGTCATTTGCCATGGCCCATCTGAGCAGCCTGTTGCCGCTGTTTTTGCAGCGTCATCCCCACGTGTCGGTGGAAGTGGATTTGAGCGACCGGCCGGTGGATGTGATCAGTGAAGGCTACGACCTGGTGCTGCGCATCGGCACCCTGGAAGACTCGACCCTGATTGCCCGCCGCATCGCCAGCGTCCAGCGTGTTTACTGCGCCAGTCCCGACTATTTGGCCCTGCGCGGCACGCCCCTCAACCCCGAAGACCTGACCGGCCACCAATGCCTGCCCTACGGCCACGGCCGCCAGGTGCAATGGCGCTTCCAGGCCAAGGGCAAGCCACAGACACTCAACGTCAACGGGCGCCTGCGTGGCAACAATGGCGAGTTACTGCGCGAAGCCGCCATCGCCGGGTTAGGCATCACCTACCTGCCGACTTTCATTGTTGACGAGGCCTTGCAGGACGGTCGTCTGCAAACGGTGTTGGACGATTTCGCACCCGAACCCCTGACCTTGTCGGCGGTATACCCTCAGCATCGCCAACGCTCGCGGCCGGTGCAAGCGCTGATCGAGTTTTTGCGGGAACAGTTGGCTAGCGGCTGCTGAACAACTGTCGGATCAGGTTGGGCGTGCTGCCGGTCCAGCGCTTGAACGAACGACGAAAGTTCGCTGCATCGTTGAAGTTCAAATACGCCGCCACTTCATCGTTGCTCAGGCCTTTGACCTGATAAAGGTGCAGCGCCACGGACTTGCGTACTCGGTCCACCTGTTGCTGAAAACCGGTGTCGTGTTTATGCAGCTTGCGTTTGAGTGTGGCCGGGCTCATGGC
The DNA here is from genome assembly GCF_008369295.1 of Pseudomonas sp. ANT_H4. GTDB lineage: Bacteria > Pseudomonadota > Gammaproteobacteria > Pseudomonadales > Pseudomonadaceae > Aquipseudomonas. The sequence continues at coordinate 25,870 of NZ_VOBG01000039.1, forward strand.
GAAGGCCTGGGCCGCCTGTTCCAGGCTCGGCGGCTGGCGCACGTGGGTGTGCAGGTAGTCGTAGAGGCAGTCGAGAAAGCTGGCTTCAAACCCCAATTGTTCAATCTGTTCCCGGGCTTGCTGGCGGGCGACCTGACCGGCAGTGGCCGAAGCACCGGGCCAGGCTTGGGTCAGAAACTCCCGCTTGATGCGCATCATATCCAGCGGGCGCTGGAAGCGCGTCTGCTCCCCCAAGTGTACCCAATACTGTTCGACGTAACGCGGCTCGGCATGGCTGAAACTGCACTCCCACGGCAGGCGTCGGCCGCTGAGCCATTGGCTCATGGCGATCAGTGACGTCATGCTGGCTTCCAGCAAAAAACGCCAGTGCTCGCCGGCCCCGCAACTGTCCAGCCAGTACACGTAGGCGTGGTGCTCATCGAGCACCAATTGCGGCGTTACCAGCGGGCTGAGCAGCACCTGCTGCTGCACCAGTGTGTCGAGGGCCTGATGCAAGTTTTGCGCGTGGCCCAGGGCATGGCTGGCCGCGCCGTAATGTCCGGGTAACAGCCGTTGGCCGAACAGGAAGCTACTGTCATCGGCATCCAGCAGGCGCCTGCTGTTGCCGATCAGGGCAAAAAACTGCTGGGGGCTCAGGCGTGTGTCGCCTGCCAGGATGTCGTCGTGAAACAGCCCGGTACCCCGCAACAGGCGATGGCTGTCGATATCCCTGGACAGCGCCAGATCGATCAGGGTCGCCGGTTGATAGTGCCCGGCAATGAAGCGGCTATCGGCTTCGTACCACCTGGTTTTCAGGGTCATGGTTGGGCCTCAGGCGCTTTTCGCCAGGCGCTGCTTGGCTCTGGCGAGCGCGATGTTCAGGCGCTTGAGCAAGTCCTGCGGCGACTCCTTCAGGGCCATGACCACGGCAATGCTGGCCGACAGTTGCAGGCGTTCGCCGTGCTGCCGGGTTTTGTGGGCCAGGCCGCGAACCGCCTGTTGCAGTTCCAGGGCCAGCCCCTGGGCCTGACGCTCGCCAGTGTTGGGCAGCAGCACCACGAAGCGGTCACCGGCCAAACGGCACAGTAAGTCCTGGCGGCGCAGGTTGAGCAGCAGCAAATGGCTGAGGGCTTGCAGCACCGCGTCGCCCTCGGCATGCCCATAGGCCTGGTTGATGGCGGCGAAGTTGTCCAGGTCCAGGGCCACCAACGACAGCGGCTGTTGCTGGCCCTGGCTTTGCTCAAGGCTGTCGGCCAATTGTCGCTTGAGGTAATCGGCGCCCCCCAGTGGCGTGAGTTTGTCGAACAGCCGGTGCTCGCGAAACAGCCGCTCGCGTTTCTCCATCTGCGCACTGATCGCCAGTTGTTCGCGGTGCCAGTGGTAGATGCCCAGCGTCAGCAGGACCATGCCCACCGGCATCGGCCCCGACTCCAGCCAGTGATCCCAGGTGATGCTGTCGGGCAGGCGAATGAACTCGTCGAGGCTGTCGATCCACCAGGAAAAGAAGATGCAGCCAAGGCCCAATGCCAGGTAATTGGTGACCCGCCCGGTCGGGCGACTTTTCAGCACCAACCCCAGCCATAGCAGGGCCAGCAGGGCCGAACCGCCTTCGCCGATGATGTCCAGCCAGACCCACTCGCTGACGCTTTTCAACTCCCCACAGGCCAGGTGCAGTAGCAGGCCTAGGTTAGCAGCGATCAGCAGCAGGGACAGTTTCCAACGGTGGGGTTTGAGTACGTAAAACATGGGCCGGGGTCCTTGGGCGGTCAAGCGATGGACGCCAGCACAGCAGATGGATGTGACAGTTGGGTGACGTTGGGGTAGGTCGAATCAGCTCATGGGATAAATGGCGAAGACCGATCAAATATGGGCACCGGATTACCTGCGATAACCATCGTTATTTGGAACTGGCGTTGTAGCAGTTGTCGAGCCCCAGCGAGGCTACGTTGGCCGCACCGCAGCCATCAAGCCAGACACCAGCACCGAGTCGCACCGGCCAACTGCTACGAGAAATAGCCTGGCTGTACGATGTGTACGCTTACATTAAATCGAGGTCACTTCAGCTCACTTTCACCCATAAACATCTCCAAATCCCGGTTTTACACCGCGCACCGCCGTTGGCTGTCACAGAATCGTCATCCCCCAGCCCTAGCTTGCCCTCCCAGTTGCCGGGCCCTTTGCCTGGCGTAACGGGACTCTTGGGGAGGACTTCATGTACAAGCGCACCGGGCTCGTCAGTTTTACGCTCACTGCTCTGGCCCTGGCGATTGCCAGTGAACGGCTCAACGCTGCCGACATCGTGGCCAACACCGAACACGTCGACGTGGTCGGCCTGGCAGCCAGCATCGATCAGGCGCTCAAGGAGCAGCGTTCTTCCGACAACATCAAGAGCGTGGTGCATGCCGACGGCGTGGTCCAGTTGCCGGATGAAAACGTCGCCGAAGCGGTGCAGCGCCTGCCGGGGATCAGCGTCGAGCGTGACCAGGGCGAAGGGCGTTTTGTCAGCGTGCGTGGCCTGGGCCCGGACCTCAACAGCGTGACCATCAACGGCACCCTGGTGCCGTCCCCGGAAAGCGCGCGCCGCGCCGTGGCCCTGGATGTGCTGCCTTCGGAGCTGGTGCAATCGTTGTCGGTGATCAAGACGCTGACCCCGGACATGGACGCCAATTCCCTGGGCGGCACCATCGATGTGCAAAGCCTCTCGGCCTTCGACCACAAGGGCCTGTTCTATACCGGCAGCACGGAAGCCAGCTATGACAAGAACACCCGTCAGACCAGCCCGAAATTCTCCGGTGCCGCCAGCGACCGTTTCAGCCTCGGCGACGGCATCGACAACTTCGGCGTGGCCGCAGCCCTCAGCTGGCAGAAGCGCGATTTCGGTTCGGACAACGTCGAGACGGGTGGCGCCTGGGACTTTGAACAAGGCGCCAAACTCAAGGAGTTCGAACAGCGCGACTACGACATCAGCCGCGAACGCGCCGGCGGTGGCCTGAACTTCGATTACAAGCCCGACGACCTGAGCAGCTACTACCTGCGCACCCTCTACAGTCGCTACAAGGACAGCGAGACCCGCAACTCCACCAGCATCGAATTCGCCGACCCGCTGGCGGCCGGTGAACTGGGTGACGCCGAGGCCAAGCGCAAGCTCAAGCAACGCGAGGAAACCCAGGAAATCCAGTCTTACGTGTTCGGTGGCGAACGCATGTTCGGCCTCTGGACCCTTAGCGGCCAGGCCGGTTACAGCCAGTCCAGTGAAGACAGCCCTGGTCATATCGCCAGCGCCTCGTTCGACGGCGGTGACTTTTCCGACAGCGGTTTCTATGACAAGGACAAGCCACGGCCGATCATCGGCGAGGGCTTCTACAACCCCAACAACTTTACTTTGGACAAGGTCGACTGGGAAAAGCAGAGCACCACCGACACCGAGAAAAACCTGCGCCTGGACCTGGCCCGCGACTATGACCTGAGCGGCTACGCGTCCCAGGTCAAGTTCGGTGGCAAGGTCAGCCGCCGCGACAAGGACAACGACCTGGAAGCCTGGGTCTATGAAGACTTCGACGACCTTGGCTTCACTGACGAACAACTCAACCTGACCCAGTTCCAGAAGGGTAATGTCGATTATCGCCTCGGCCGTTTCGGTCCAGGCATCAGTGGCAGCGGTATCAAACAGTTAATCGGCGGCCTCAACCCGGCGGACTTCTATGACGCCACCGAATCGCGGGTCAACGACTTCACCATCAGTGAAGACATCAACGCCGGTTACCTGATGAACACCATTGATATCGACGACTGGCGCTTTATCGCCGGCCTGCGCTACGAAGGTACCGAGTTCGAAGCCAAGGGCACTGGCGCCACCGACGGCCAGTTCAGCGACACCGAGACCAAACGCCGCTATCACCACTGGTTACCGGGCCTGCATGCTCGTTACCAACTGGATAAAAATACCCAGGTGCGCGCGGCCTGGACCAAGGCGGTGGTACGCCCAACCTTTGGCCAACTGGCGCCGGGTTTTGTCATTGATGATGACGAGGCTACCTTCGGCAACCCGGACCTCAAGCCTCTGGAGTCTAGCAACCTGGACCTTGGCATCGAGCACTACATGGGCCGCGCCGGCACCGTTTCGGCGTTCGTGTTCTACAAGGACATCAAGAACTTCGTCTACAACACCGACCTGGCGGGCACCGGCGCCTGGACCAACTTTGCCGAGGCCCATACCTTTGCCAACGGCGACAGAGCCAAGCTCTATGGGCTGGAACTGGCCTACTCGCAGAAATTCGACTGGCTGCCAGCGCCGTGGAATGGCCTGCTGATCGGCGCCAATAGCACCTTCAGCCGCTCCAGTGCCGATATCGAAGGCTTCGACACCGCCAGTGGCAGCAACCGCAAGCGCAGTATCAACCTGCCCAATCAGTCGGACACAGTGGGCAACCTGATGCTCGGCTGGGAAGACGACAAGCTGAGCCTGCGCCTGTCGGCCAACTACAAGTCGGCTTACCTCTACGAATTGGCGTCGATCAACGACAAGGCCCACGACCTGCATGTCGATGCCCAGACCTTTGTCGATTTCAGCGCCCGCTACTCCCTGACCAAAAACCTGCAGGTCAGCTTCGCGGCGCAGAACCTCACCGATGAATCGTACTTCGTCTACACCGGCCACCGCAGCTACAACGGCCAGTACGAAGAGTACGGGCCGACTTACAAGCTGGGCCTGACCTTTACCCATTTCTAAGATTTCCCCCTGTAGGAGCGAGCTTGCTCGCGAAAAACGTTGCCACACCGCAGGCATCCAGACAGCCCGCGCCATCGTTCATGACCATCGTCGGAACGCCGCCCGGAGCAAGTTCGCTCCTTCAAGGGGGCAGCGTTTGCTTAACAAGGATTTTGCCCGTTCATGAAAATTTCCAAGCATTACCTGCTGACTGCACTGATCAGCTTGACCTACGGCCACGCCCTGGCGGGCGACTTGACCCTGACCCCCTGGGGGCCAGCGCTCGACGTCCAGTCCCTGGGGTTCTTGCCAAACAGCCCGGAACGCCTGGCCGCCAGCGAACGCGATGGTTTGCTTTTACTTGATGCCAAAGGCAGTGAACTGGCACACCTGAAAGGCTCCTTCACCAGCCTCGACAGCCGCACCGCTGGCCAACAGGTGCTGGTGGCGAGCCTGGACAATGATCGCCAGCAAGCGCTGCTGGTTAGTCTCGACCCGGCCGGCCGTCGTTGGGGCGCGCCGGTGTACCTGCCAACCCGAGATTTTCCGGTCAACGGCCTGTGCCTGTATCGCGATTCGGTGGCCAACCTGTTCCTGTTCCTGGTAGGCGAGGAGGGCAAGGGCGAGCAATGGCTGGTGGGCAATGGCGCGATGCTGATGCCACAACCGCAGCGCGTGCGGGGTTTGCCGTTGCCGCCGTCGGCACAGTTCTGCCAAGTGGATGACGGCGCCCAGCAACTGCTGGTCAATGAAAAAAATGTCGGTTGGTGGGCTTACCCGGCGCATCCGGAAGCCGATGTAACCCGCATGCCAGTTGCCATTATCGACAACGCTCGACAGGAAGCAGGCGCCATGGCGCTGGTGCCCGGTGGTGTCATCGCACTCGATCCAAAAGCTGCACAATTACATCTTTACCAGCAGCAAGGCGAACGCTGGGTTGCCCAAGGGTCGTTGCCGTTGCCTGGCTTGAAAGAACCGGAAAACCTAGCTCTGCAGCCGACGGCCAACGGCCTGCAAGTGCTGCTGCGTGACGATGGCAACAGTCGCTTGTACCAGGGCGAAATCAATTGGCAAGCCAAGCCCGTACCGTTGGCGCCGGTGTTGCCCGAAGTCGCAGCGATCCGCCAGAGCGAACCCGTGGGGCGTCAAGGTGATGCCGCCGATGACCCGGCGATCTGGATTCACCCCGAGCACCCGTCCAAAAGCCGCGTGCTGGGTACCAATAAGAAACAGGGCCTGCTGGCCTATGACCTCGACGGCAAGCTGTTGCAGGAGCTTGCGGTGGGTCGCCTGAACAACGTCGACGTGCGCTCCAGTTTCAAGCTTGGTCAACAAACCGTCGACCTGGCAGTGGCGAGCAATCGCGATCACAACAGCCTCAGCCTGTTCAGTATCGACCGCAGCAGTGGTGAGTTGCGGGTCGCCGGTGAGATTGCCACGCCGCTCAAGGCCATCTACGGCATTTGCCTGTTCCAGCCGGCCAGCGGCGAGATCTATGCAATCGCCAACGACAAGGACGGTACCTTCCTGCAATACCGCCTGAGCGCGCCGGATGGCCGGGTGCAGGGTGAGTTGGTGCGCCAGTTCAAGGTCGACAGCCAGCCCGAAGGTTGCGTGGCCGACGATCAGCGCCAGCGTTTGTTCATCGGCGAAGAAGATGTTGGCGTATGGGCGGTGGATGCTCGCTCCGATCAGCCGGCGCAGTTGACCAGTGTGATCAAGGTCGGCGCGCAATTGCAGGCAGATGTCGAAGGGTTGGCGCTGTATCAGAGCGCTAAACGCGACTACCTGGTGATTTCAAGCCAAGGCAATGACAGCTATCTGGTGCTGGATGCCGAACCACCGTTTGCCTCTCACGGTGCATTTCGCGTCGGCCTGAATGCGCTAGCCGGTATTGATGGCGCTTCGGAAACAGACGGTCTGGAAGTCACTGCGATTAATCTCGGCGGGCCCTGGAGCCAGGGCATGCTGGTGGTGCAGGACGGACGCAAGCGCATGCCCGAGCAGACCCAGAACTTCAAGTTCGTGCCCTGGGACCAGGTCACCAAAGCGTTGAAATTGCCTTGATCGTGTCATCAACCGGTCACACGTTTTTTATCGAATAACTGCTCAAGGAGTTCACCATGCACGCCACTCTGGAACACATGACTATCTGGGGCCTGATCAGTGACGCCAGCCTGCTGGTCAAGGCCGTCATGCTCACGTTGCTTCTGGCATCGCTGCTCAGTTGGTACCTGATCATCCAGCGCGCCAGCGTCTTGCGCCGTATGGAGCGCCAGATGAACCAGTTTGTGCAGCGCTTTCGCGGTGCGTCGGATGTGCTGCCGTTGTACCGGGATACGTTGAAAGACACAGACGGCGGCGTCGCGCCGATCTTTATCGCCGGGGTTCAGGAGTTCCAGCATCTGCAGGCCCATGACGATGGAGTGCTCGAAGGGGTGGAGCGGGCGCTGCAAGTGGCGATCAGCGAACAGGAAGTGGAGCTTGAGAAGGGCCTGCAATTTCTCGCCACGGTGGGTTCGGTCAGCCCTTATATCGGCCTGTTCGGTACCGTGTGGGGCATCATGAATTCCTTCCTTGGCCTGTCCCAGGTGCAACAGGCGACGTTGTCGACAGTGGCTCCAGGCATCGCTGAAGCGCTGATTGCCACGGCCATTGGCCTATTTGCGGCGATTCCGGCAGTAATCGCCTATAACCGCTTTGCTGCCCGCAGCCAGACCTTACTGACCCGCTACTACGCCTTTGGCAATGAATTGCAGGTGCGCCTGCATCGCACCTTGCGCGGCACTCCAATGAACCTGGCTGCGGCCGCCTGAACAGGAGCATCGCGATGTTAGTCAGGCCGCAACGCAAGCACGGGCCCAAGGCGGAAATGAACGTAGTGCCCTACATCGATGTGATGCTGGTGCTGCTGGTGATCTTTATGGTCACCGCGCCGATGCTGACCCAGGGCGTGAAGATCGAGTTGCCCAAGGTCGCCGCCGAGGCACTGGCCACCGACACCCGTCAGCAGATCCTTACTCTGTCGGTGAAGGCCGACGGCGGCTACTACTGGAACCTGGGGGGCGAACTCGACACGAAGCACCAGACCGACAGCGCAGTGACCCTCGACGACATGGGCGCCAAGGTGGCGCAGATCGTCGCGCAGCGGCGCGACACCCAGGTCTATATCCGCGCCGATGAAGACGCCGGTTACGGTCGCGTGGTGGCGGCCATGGCGGTGTTGCACAAAGGCGGGGTGAGCAACCTGGGGCTGGTGACCGAGGCCCCGCAATGACGGCGATGATTATGCACAGTCCTTGTCTGACAGTGGCGCCGCGCGAGTTTGCTGGCTTGTGGAAAAACAGCCTGGCGGCAGGCTTGGCCGTGGCGTTGCACGTCGTCGTGCTGGCGTTGCTGATGCTGGGGTGGTCGCCCGAGAAACCCTCGGTTGAGCCGCCTTCGGTGATGCATACCCAGTTGGTGATGCTGGCACCGGCGCCGGTGCTGCCCGAAATGCCTGCGGCCGTTGAGCCAGCACCCGTGGAGCCGGCTGTTTCGGTGCCGGTAAAACCCGTTGTCGATCCGCAAGTCCAGGCGCAAAAGCTCGAAAAGGCCGCCCTGGCGCACAAGCGGGTCGCGGATAAAAAGCTCGAACAGCAACGCCAACAGCAGGAAACCGAGCAGCGCAACCACGAACTTGAACAGCAGCGCGTGGCCCAGGAACAGGCCCAGCAACAAGCGCGCCTAGCCGCTGACCATGCCCGCCAGCAAGCCGCGGCCCAAGCTGTTGCCGACAGCCGCCAATACCTGCCCCTGAGCAAGGAAGCTCCCGATTACCCCGAGCGTGCCCTGGACAAAAACATCGAAGGCGATTGCTCGGTGCAATACACCGTCAACCCACAAGGCAAGGTGGAGAACCCCAAGGTGCTGGATGGCTGCCATCCGCTGTTTATCCGCCCGTCACTGGCGGCGGCTAATACCTTTCGCTACCAGCCGCGAGTGGTGGATGGCAAAGCCGTGTCGGTGCCGGCGGTGCGCAATACCTTCCATTACCGGATCAAGTAAACAGTTCAGGTTCACATACCCCGGGATATAGCCTTCAGTTGCTAGAACGCATACTGCACCCGACTGTAGTAATACCCCCCGGTAAACCCGAACGGTGAATAGCTGCCCCAGTTATCACCGAACGAAGAGTTTTTCACGCCGATAGGGTCCGGGTATTTGTCGAACAAATTTTGCGCCCCAACCGCCACCGTCAGTTGTTTGTTGATCGCATAGGCCACGTCCAGATCAGTGATCCATTTGGCCGAATACTTACGGTCCAGGCTCGCATCGCTGGAACTGTTGACCTCGGTGTAGGTGCCGTAGCGGGTCAGGCGCAGGTTGACGTCGAAGTCGTGGATGGCCCAGTCGGCAGAAAAGATCATCTTGCTGCTGGGGGAAGTCTTGGTGATCAAGGCCCGTGACTGGCGCCCCAGCAGCTGGAAGTCGCCCAGGGCGCTGAGCTGTGCCGGGGTGTCGTTGACGCTGAGTATTTGCGTGTGGTTGTAGTTCAGTGCGGCAGTCCACCGGACCGAGCCGTATTGGTCGAGGTTCTGCCGGTAGTTGCCCACCACGTCGACGCCTGAAGTCCGGGTGTTGGCGCCGTTGGTGAAGTACTGGGCGCCGGCGGTGGCCGGTACGCCGATGCTGTCGAGCAGGGCGGCGACGCCGGGGCCCTGGAAGCGTTCGCTGAGCACCAGGCGATCGCGCAGGTTGATCACATAGCCATCCACCGTCAGGCTCAGGTCGTTACTGGGGGTCAAGGCAAAACCCAGGCTGAAGTTGGTGGAGCGTTCGGGTTTCAGTGACTTGGCGCCAAGGGCCTGGGCGCCGGCCGAGTCTACCGGCAGGATCACGTAGTTATAGGACTGGTAGACGCCATTGATGGTGTCGAAACCTGTGGAGCGTGCGGTGAATATCTCGTTAGCCAGGGACGGTGCGCGAAAACCGTTGCTGAGGGTGCCGCGCACCGAGAACAACGGGTTGAACGCATAGCGGGTGCTTAGCTTGCCGCTGCGGGTGCCGCCGACGCCTTCGTTGTAATGCTCGTAGCGACCGGCGACGCCGACGTACCACTGTTCGGTAGGGTAGAAACCCAGGTCGATATAGCTGGCGACACTGTTGCGGCTGACCTTCTGCGCGTCTTCGGGGCTGATACCGTTGGTGACTTGCGCGCCAGGGTCAGGACGTTGTCCGGCTCGTGGATGGCCGACTGGAAACACATAGCCGCCGTCGATATAGGAAGCCTCGGAACCGGCGCGGGTCTCGTAGCTTTCTCGCCGATGCTCGAAACCGAAGGCTACATCCAAAGGCTTGGCGAGGCCGATCTCGTAGCTGTTTTTCAGATCCAGGTTGCTGGTCAGTTGGTCGGCGATGTAGACCCCCGAAGTGAACTTGTTGGGCGTGCTTTCCCCCAGCGACGGGTTCTGGTTGTTGTAGGTGCGCTGCTTGGCGTAGTTGCGCCCGTACGTGCTGCTCAGGTCCCAGGCCCAGCCACCGCCCAGGTCATCGCCCTTGGCGCCGAAGGCTGATTGGAAGTCGGTTTCGTTGACCAGCCAGTACGGGCTGTAGCCATCGGGATAGCCATTGGGACCGGTGGTGATGGTGTTGCGCCCGTTGGGCAAGCGGAAGTTCTGGCCGTCGTTGTTTTCGCGGGTGGCCAGGGTGGAAAATGAGTACAGCGTCAGGTCGTCATTAAGCGGTAGGTCGAGGTTATAGGCGACATCGGCCAACTGGCTGCGGGGCGAGCCATAACCCTTGTAGGTATGGTGGCTGGCGCCGGCTTCGCGCGGGTCCGGCGAGCCATCGGCCTGGGGGTAGTAATGGCTGCTGTAGCCGTTGCTGCCGGCCTTGTTGTCACGCTCCTGGTAGCGGGTGTCGAGGGACACATTGAGCACGCCGGCTTCGCCGACCTGGAAGCCATAATTCAGCGCTTCCTGGCCGGTGCCGCGCTTGCCGTCGTAGTTCTGGCCCAAGGTGGTGTCGGAGCTGCCGCCGGTGGTCTGTTTGAGGATGATATTGATCACCCCGGAAATCGCATCCGAACCGTACTGCGCCGCCGCACCGTCGCGCAGCACTTCGATGTGGTCGATGGCCGCCACCGGGATCAGGTCCAGGTCGCTGGGGGCCGCACCGCTGTTGATGCCGTTGATGTTCAGGGTGGCGCTGGTGTGCCGTCGTTTGCCGTTGACCAGCACCAGCACATGGGAGGCGGTTAGGCCGCGCAGGGTGGCAGAGCGCACCACGCCACTGGCATCCCAGCCGGCGCGGTCGGGCAAGTTGAAGGAGGGGATGAGCTTGCCCAAGGCCTCCAGCAGGCTGGGTTTTCCCACTGCACGCAATTGATCGGCGCTGATCACGTCGATGGGCGTCGGGCTAGTGGTGACGGTGCGCTGCTCGGTGCCACGGTTGCCGGTGACCACCACGGTGTCGAGGGTGGGTGAACGGCTTTCGGCGGATTCAACGCTGAAAGAAGCCAGGCCGCACGCGATGGATAGCGGCAGCAGTAAAGGACGGCTCTGCATGAGAGTGAAGTTCCTTGTTCTCGGGGGTGGTTAACTTGTGGCGAGGGGCAAGAACATACCCAGGCGCTGTCAGTGGTTGCGGGCGGCGACGGCCTCGATTTCCACCAGACCACCGGGCAACGGTAGCGCCACTACTTGCACGGCCGTGCGCGCCGGTTTTTTCGGTTGTTCGGCGCTGCCAAAGAACGGCGTATAGCCTTGCTGCAAACCGGCGAAATCGAGCTTGCCGCCCTTGATTGGATCGCCCACCAGGAACACCCGCAGTTGCACCACATCGCCCAGGTCCAGGCCCTGGCTTTGCAGCACACCTTTTAGCTTGTTGAGGATCGAGGTGGTCTGGGTCGCGGTGTCGCCGTAGGCGGCGAAAGAATCCTTGGGCGCCTTGGGGTCGTGGAGGTCGGCGAGCAGGCCGCTGACAAACAGCAGTTCGGTTTGCGGCGGTACCGACACGGCCAGGGAAATCGGGAAGTTGGAGTTGGGCAGTGGCACGCGCTTGATGTCGTCGGCGTGGGCGGCGAGGGTGGTGGCGGTCATCAGCAGTCCTGCGATTAAGGTTTTCATCGGTTCAGTCCTTGAGTGAGAAATATCAGGCAGCAACGCCCGGTTGCAGGATTTCGGCGTGACGGCCGATCAGCGAGACGATGCGCCGCGCCGAGTCGGCGGCGCTGTTCTGCCAGATGCCAACACCACCATGGGCGAGGGCGTCGCTGGCCAGGTAAGTACGGCCTTGGGGTTGGTTGAGAATCTGATAAGCGCTTTCGCCGACCTCGTCGTTGACGATCCAGGGCCCCTTGCTGTAGCTGACTTTCGACCAATTGATCGCCACCGGTTTTTGCAGCTTGGCGCTGTGGCCGGGGTGCAGCAGTTCCACGGCCTGGCGGGAGGAAGCGAACTGTTCGGCGAGGGATTTTTTGCTGAAAGCCTGGGCTGATTCGCTGGTGTTGTAGGCCGCCACCAGAATGCCCTGGGTGCTGTTCAGGCGGTCGCTGGGGTACCACAAGCCTTTGACTTCGTGATCGAGATAAGACAACCCGCCGTAGATGTTGAAGTCGGTTTCCCAGAAGCGCGGCGCCTGCCAGGCGACCTTGTTGGCCTGATCACTTTGCGCGGACTGGATCGCTTGTTTGAACGGTGTGGTGAAGTTGCTCGGCAGTTTGGCCAGCAATGGCAGGGGCACGGTGACGATGGCGTAGTCGGCGCTCAGGGTCTGGACCTTGCCGCTGACGCGGTCGCGCCAAGTGATGCGGCTGCCTTGCTCTGCCGTCTGGATATCGCTGACTTCGGCGTTGAGGCGCACGGCGTCCTTGAGGTGTTGGTAGAACGCCTCGGGAATCCGGTCCATGCCGCCCACGGGCTGGAACATGGTCGAGGAAAACTCCGGGATTTCATCAAACACCAATGCACCCCAGAGCTTGGGGTTGAGCAGGGTTTGCAGCTCCAGCGGCGCACGGGTGAGGCCTGTTTGATCACCGGCACCGGGGATGCGGGTGTAGCCGGAGCGCACCGAACCCTTGTATTGCAGGTCGGCGTTGAGGTCGCCGTAGACCTTGAGGAAATTGAGCAGCGCCTTGCGATCATCGACGCTCAAGTCCTGGTCCAGAGCCTTGCGGCTGACGGTACGGGCCAGTAACTCGGAGAGCTGCCCGCGGGTGTCGTTGACCGCCTGGCGCAACTGGAACGCCGGCTGTTTGACATCAGGCAGGGCGAGGGCGTTGCGGCTGCTGTTGACCAGCACTTGCAGCTCCACCCCCAACTCACGGCAGTAGCCAAGGATCGTTTGGTGGTGGCTGGGAATTCGCGCGGGACCTGCGTTGAAAAACTGTCCGTCATCGAAGTCGACGGTCTGGCTGACGCCGTCGTCGAAGTCGACCTTGGTGCCTCGGCGCAGCGTCCAGTTGCGCCCGCCAACCCGGTCGCGGGCTTCAAGAATGGTCACGTTGAAACCGGCCTTGCGCAGCTCATAGGCGCTGACCAGCCCGGAAATCCCGGCGCCGACCACCACCACGTTTTTGCCTTTGCCAGTGTTGCCCAACTGCAACGGCGTGAAGCACGACGCCACAGCCTGAGGCGTCAGCCCCAGGGCGCCGAGGGCGCTGACGGCGGCGGAATAACCACCGACGGCGGCAATACGGGAAATCAGTTCCCTGCGAGTGAAAGCCATGATTCGCTCCTTGAGATAGCGGGGTTGGTGGCCGTAGTGCACTTTTCAGGGCAAAGCGTTGCCAGGGCAGAGGTCGCAAGACCGTGCCGGGGTTGGCTTTAGCCGGTTCAGGTTGTCGATGTGGCAATTGACCGTGGGGTGGTGTCGGCCGGAAAAGCACGCAATGCGTGAGCCTCCACCTGGTCGGGGGTCGGTGATGGATGTAACAGTATTTGTATAAGTGATGGCTGTAAAAGTCTGATTAGTTATAAGTTAATTATAAAAAATAGACATTTATATTATTTATGTAGATGCATAAAATTAATTATATTTTTCGGCTGGAATATAACAAATGTGGGAGCGGGCTTACCCTTGATCGCCATGTGTATCTACACATATATTGAGGTTGCGGATGGCTGGGGAGCAGGTTCGGTTCGGGGGCTTTTGAGTACATATCCGTTGCTGCGGTAATGGCGGCTTAGGGTTACGCCCTTACGGTGTGTCACTTTCGAAAAGTCGGAATGCCGGCTCAGACGAAAGTAACCAAAGCGCTCCTGCCCTACCTATCGGCGCCTCGCTGTGGCTCGGCGTACCCGAACGAAGGCATTGCTCCGTGGGTCGCCGCGATGGGCCATCCCTGGCCCAGCGCGGCTAAACCGGCATCCTTGCCGGTTTACCCACTGCGCAATACCTGCGTTCGGCCTCTGGTTTTATGGGCAGGCAGATCAAGAACAGAGGAAAGCCAGTGCCAATCCGCTTTTCTGTGGGGGCTGGCTTGCCTGCGATGGGCTCACAGGCACCGCATTCATCCAGGAAGCCCGTGTCATCGTTAACGACCATCGCGAGCAAGCTCGCTCCTACAGTAGTGGGCAGTAGATCCGCTCTTGCTTTTCACCACTCAGGTCGGCTACCAGGCCGCCGTGCTTTTGCTTTTGATCTTAGGCGCCCCGTTAACCACGATGGCTGAACGCAGGCATTGATCCGTGGGTAAACCGGCAGGACGCCGGTTTAGCCGCGC
>NZ_VOBG01000040.1 GCF_008369295.1 Pseudomonas sp. ANT_H4
CTGGGCTTCGATGAACTGAAGCAACTCGCTATCGAAACCTACATAACTCTTTGTTTACCAAGGAGTTTTCCGTTTCGACTGCGCCGGAAGTGGGCGAATTATAGACTTCCAGGATCTGCCGTCAACCTCTACTTTCACAATTCTGTCATATCAGTCAAAAAAACCCGAAAAAGCGAAGGCCAACCCCTACAGGCCGGCCTTCTGCCTTCTACTTACAAGCTAGGAAAAGCAAACTGCGAGGCTTCATGGCTGGCCCGCTGCGGCCAGCGCTGGGTAATCGCCTTGCGACGGGTATAGAAACGCACCCCATCCGGCCCATAGGCATGCAGGTCGCCAAACAGCGAACGCTTCCAGCCACCGAAGCTGTGATAAGCCACCGGAACCGGTAGCGGCACGTTGACGCCAACCATGCCCACTTCAATCTCGTCACAGAACAGCCGCGCCGCCTCTCCATCGCGGGTGAAGATACAGGTGCCATTACCATACTCGTGATCATTGATCAGTTGCATCGCCGCTTCCAGGCTATTCACCCGAACCACACACAGTACCGGCCCAAAGATCTCTTCTTTATAGATGCGCATCTCTGGAGTCACGCGATCAAACAGGCAGCCGCCCAGGAAGAAGCCGTCTTCATGACCGGCAACACTCAAGCCGCGACCATCGACCACCAACTCGGCGCCAGAAGAAACACCGTCTTCTATATAGCCACTGACTTTATCTCGCGCCTGACCAGACACCAGCGGCCCCATGTCCAGGCCGCAAGAAGTACCCGCACCAATCTTCAACGCCTTGATCTGCGGCACCAGCTTGGCGATCAACGCATCGGCCACCTGATCGCCCACGCAAACAGCCACCGAGATCGCCATACAGCGCTCACCACAGGAACCATAGGCCGCGCCCATCAGAGCACTGACCGCATTGTCCAAGTCCGCATCCGGCATTAGCACCGCATGGTTCTTCGCCCCGCCCAAAGCCTGCACACGCTTGCCGCGCTTGGTGGCTTCGGAATAGATGTACTCGGCAATCGGCGTCGAACCGACAAAACTCAGCGCTTTAACTTCCGGCGCCTCGATCAACGCATCCACCGCGCCCTTGTCACCATGCACCACGCTCATCACGCCTTTAGGCAAGCCGGCTTCCTGCAGCAGTTGAGCAATCAGCAATGTCGAGCTTGGATCACGCTCCGAAGGCTTAAGGATGAAGCAGTTACCGCAAACGATCGCCAGCGGATACATCCACAACGGCACCATCGCCGGGAAGTTGAATGGCGTAATACCGGCGACCACACCCAGCGGCTGGAAATCGGACCATGCATCAATGTTCGGACCAACGTTACGACTGTATTCACCCTTGAGGATTTCCGGCGCCGAGCACGCGTATTCGACGTTCTCGATACCGCGCTTCAACTCACCCGCCGCATCTTCCAGGGTCTTGCCATGCTCTTCGCTGATCAATTGCGAGATACGCGCTTCGTTCTGTTCCAGCAATTGCTTGAAACGAAACATCACCTGGGCACGCTTGGCCGGCGGTGTGTTGCGCCAGGCAGGGAATGCCGCCTTCGCCGAGTCGATAGCGCTTTGAATGGTTTCCCGGCTGGCCAGTGGTACTTGATGAATCACTTTGCCGGTGGACGGGTTGTAAACATCAGCACTGCGACCGTTTTCGGTCACCAGTTCGCCGTTGATCAAATGCTGGATAAGGCTCATGCAGGGCTCCTGAAAAGTTGTCCACAGGCGCGACTCTCGTCGCACCTGGTAGTTGTTCTATATAGAAGGAGAAATCAGTCGATCTTGTTCAGCACTTCGCCGACCGCGTCGAACAAGCGATCCAAGTCCTGCGCCTTACTGTTGAAGGTTGGCCCGAATTGCAGAGTGTCGCCGCCGAAGCGCACGTAGAAGCCCGCTTTCCACAACGCCATACCTGCTTCGAATGGACGCACGATGGCATCACCATCACGCGGGGCGATCTGAATCGCACCAGCCAGCCCGTAGTTACGAATGTCGATGACGTTCTTGCTGCCCTTCAGACCGTGCAGCGCATTTTCAAAGTGCGGGGCAATTTCGGCCACGCTCTGCACCAGGTTTTCCTTTTGCAGCAGGTCCAGTGCTGCCAGGCCCGCAGCGCAAGCCACCGGGTGCGCCGAGTAGGTGTAACCGTGGGGAAATTCCACCGCGTACTCAGGCGTCGCCTGGTTCATGAAGGTTTGGTAGATCTCCGTGCTGGCAATCACCGCGCCCATCGGGATCGCGCCGTTGGTGACTTGCTTGGCGATGCACATCAGGTCCGGTGTCACGCCAAAGCTGTCGGCGCCGAACATCGAACCGGTACGGCCGAAGCCAGTGATCACTTCATCGAACACCAACAGAATGTTGTGCTGATCACAGATCTCACGCAGACGCTTGAGGTAACCCTGTGGCGGTACCAGCACGCCGGCGGAACCGGCCATCGGTTCAACAAACACGGCAGCAATGTTGGATGCGTCGTGCAACTCGATCAGCTTGAGCAGTTCGTCGGCCAAAGCGATACCACCCAGCTCTGGCATACCACGGGAGAAAGCATTGCTCGCCAGCAATGTGTGAGGCAGGTGATCAACATCCATCATCGCCTGGCCAAACATTTTACGGTTGCCGTTAACACCACCCAGGCTGGTACCGGCGATGTTCACACCGTGATAACCACGGGCACGGCCGATCATCTTGGTCTTGGTCGCCTGGCCTTTCAGGCGCCAGTAAGCACGAACCATCTTCACGGCGGTATCGGCGCACTCGGAACCGGAGTCGGTGAAGAACACATGGTTCAGGTTGCCCGGTGTCAGATCGGTGATCTTTTCTGCCAACTGAAAAGACAAGGGATGACCGTATTGAAAGCCTGGCGAGTAGTCCAAAGTGCCGAGCTGCTTGGCGACGGCTTCCTGGATTTCCTTGCGGGTATGCCCGGCACCACAGGTCCACAGGCCAGACAACGAGTCATAGACCTTGCGCCCCTTGTCATCGATCAACCAACTGCCTTCGGCAGCCACAATCAGGCGCGGGTCGCGGTGAAAGTTGCGGTTGGCGGTGTACGGCATCCAGTGAGCGTCCAGCTTCAACTGGCTGGCCAGGGACGACGGAGCGTTTTCGGGCATGTTCATCTGCAAAATCCTCGCAAGGCTATAGGCGGCGTAGGGATCGAAAAGCGTAGTTGCAGCTAAATTGCCACGGGGATAAAGTCTGTGAAATCCAACTCTTCTAACCTTCAGTCAGGCCTTCACTAAACTATGAGTAGCCGTCGACCCGATCCCCTGGCCCAAGTGAGCGACTTCGATATTCGCTTGCTGCGCATCTTTCGCAGCGTGGTGGAGTGCGGTGGCTTCTCGGCGGCAGAAACCGTGCTGGGGATTGGCCGTTCAGCTATCAGCCAGCAGATGAGTGATCTCGAGCAACGCTTGGGCCTGCGTCTGTGTCAGCGTGGTCGCGCCGGATTTTCCCTGACGGAAGAAGGACGCGAGGTTTATCAATCGGCACTGCAGCTGCTCAGTGCCCTGGAAAGTTTCCGCACCGAGGTCAACGGCCTGCACCAACACTTGCGCGGCGAACTGACCATCGGTCTGACCGACAACCTGGTCACCCTGCCCCACATGCGTATCACCCACGCCTTGGCGCAATTGAAAGAACGCGGCCCAGACGTACAGATCCAAATCCGTATGATCGCCCCCAACGAAGTGGAGCAAGGGGTGCTCGACGGGCGCTTGCATGTCGGCGTCGTGCCCCAGACCAGCGCACTGTCGGGCCTCGAATATCAGCCGCTTTACAGTGAACGCTCGCTGCTCTACTGCGCGGTCGGTCATCCGCTGTTTTATGCAGACGACAAGCAACTCAACGACGAACGCATCAACTCACAGGACGCCATTGCGCCGACCTTCCGCTTGCCCGCCGAAATCCAGGCTCACTATCAAGCCCTCAACTGCACCGCCAGTGCTTCGGACCGTGAAGGCATGGCATTCCTGATCCTCACCGGTCGCTACATCGGCTACCTGCCGGATCACTACGCCAGCCTCTGGGTGCAACAAGGCCGCTTGCGCGCCCTGAAACCCGCCGCACGCTTTTATGATTTGAGCCTCGCTTCGGTCACGCGCAAGGGTCGCCGCCCTCATTTGGTGCTGGAAAGTTTCCTCGAAAGCCTGGCCGCCACCCGCTAACACGGCGCCCATATAAAACCTGAGCAACTGGACAGCTTTTTGCAAGGTATGAGGACCTTGAATCGTCAGCCTTGAGTTCCAACGCCATGCCACCAGAGTCTTCCAGCTCCAGCGATCTGATCTACGGCCTCAATGACCGCCCAAAACCATTGCCCGCCTTACTTGCCGCACTGCAACACGTACTCGCCAGCTTCGTCGGTATCATCACCCCGCCGCTGATCATTGGTTCCACCTTGGGCCTGACCGCCCACCTGTCCTACCTGATCAGCATGGCGTTGATGGTCTCGGGGGTCGGTACTTTCATTCAGGCTCGTAGGCCGTTTGGCATTGGCGCCGGGATGATCTGCCTGCAGGGCACCAGCTTCGCCTTTCTCGGCGCGGTGTTATCAGCAGGGTTTCTGGTCAAGCAACGGGGCGGCAACCCGGAAGACATCCTCGCGATGATTTTCGGGGTGTGCTTTTTCGGCGCGGCGGTGCAGGTAGTGTTGAGCCGTTTTATCGGCCAACTACGGCGGGTAATCACGCCACTGGTGACAGGCATTGTCATCACCTTGATCGGCATCAGCCTGATCAAGGTCGGCATCACTGATCTGGGTGGCGGTTTCAACGCCCCCGATTTCGGCGCGCCCACCAACCTGGCGCTAGGCCTGTTCGTGGTGTTGACTATCATCCTGCTCAACCGTTCGAACACGCCGTGGGTGCGCCTCTCGGCCATCATCATCGGCCTGGCCCTGGGCAGTCTCGCCGCCTGGTTCAGTGGCACTCTGGTACCGCACGCCTTGCCGGACTTGCCATTGGTAAGCCTGCCGACCCCGTTCCGCTTTGGTTTCAATTTCGACTGGACAGCGTTCCTACCCATTGCGCTGATTTATCTGATCAGCACCATCGAAACCGTCGGCGACCTCACCGCCAATTGCATGATTGCCCGCCAACCTATCAGCGGCCCTTCTTATATAAGCAGGCTCAAGGGCGGCGTTCTGGGTGATGGCATCAGCTGCATGATCGCCGCCACCTTCAGTGCCTTCCCCAACACCACCTTCGCCCAGAACAATGGCGTCATCCAGTTGACCGGCGTCGCCAGCCGCTATGTCGGCCTATACATCGGCGTGGTGCTGTTTTGTCTCGGGCTGTTCCCTCTGATTGGCGCCGTGTTGCAGCAGATCCCCAAGCCGGTGCTGGGCGGCGCGACCCTGGTGATGTTCGGCAGTGTGGCCGCCGCCGGCGTGCGCATCCTTGCACAAGCGCCACTGGATCGGCGCAGCATGCTGATCATCGCCACCTCGTTCGGTGTCGGCCTGGGCATCGCAGCCCAACCGAATTTGTTGCATCTGATGCCAACGCTAGTACAAAACCTGTTCGACTCGGCCATCACCAGCGGCGGCCTGACGGCAATTGTATTGTGCCTGCTATTACCGGAAGCCAAGGCCACGACACCTGCCGCAAATCCGGCCCTGGAAAGCGACACCCTGGAACCGCTTTGACGCTTTTATCGTATCGGGACTTGTCTGAGGCTTGAGGGTGGGTTATCTGTGCACACGTCGCATTTATCGATCTGCACGGAAACCTCCATGAGCCTCGAAGTTCCTGCCCACAGCAACCACGCCGGAAAACCTGCAAGCCGCATTCGGCAAAAGAACGAACAAGCGATCATCCAGGCCGCCGAAGACGAGTTCGCTCGCCATGGTTACAAAGGCACCAGCATGAACACCATCGCGTCGAGCGCCGGGCTGCCGAAGGCCAACCTGCATTACTACTTCACCAACAAGCTGGGGCTGTACATCGCCGTGCTCAGCAACATCCTCGAACTGTGGGACAGCACCTTCAATACGCTGACCGCCGAAGATGATCCAGCCGAAGCGCTGACTCGCTATATCCGCACCAAAATGGAGTTTTCCCGCCGCCAGCCCCAAGCCTCGCGGATCTTCGCCATGGAGATCATCAGCGGTGGCGAATGCCTGAGCGAATATTTCGGCCAGGACTACCGTGCCTGGTTCAGCGGCCGCGCGGCGGTGCTCCAGGCCTGGATCGACGCGGGAAAAATGGACCCGGTCGACCCGGTACACCTGATCTTCCTGCTGTGGGGCAGTACCCAGCACTACGCCGACTTCGCCACGCAGATCTGCCGTGTCACTGGTCGCACCAAGCTGACCAAACAAGACATGGAAGACGCTGGCACCAACCTTATCCACATCATTC
The DNA here is from genome assembly GCF_008369295.1 of Pseudomonas sp. ANT_H4. Classification (GTDB taxonomy): domain Bacteria; phylum Pseudomonadota; class Gammaproteobacteria; order Pseudomonadales; family Pseudomonadaceae; genus Aquipseudomonas. Next base: position 6,374 of record NZ_VOBG01000040.1, read on the forward strand.
TCAAAGGCTGCGGCATCAAGCCAGCCCTCTAAACGAAGCGACTCATGCCTTTCACCCTTACTGGCCTTTGCGAATTTCGCGAAGAAATACGCAAAAGCCGCTTCATTACCCTCGCCACCCCTATTGCCAGCCCCCTGGACGCCCAGGCTTTCATCGACCAACACAGCGACCTGAACGCCACGCACAACTGCTGGGCCTGGAAGCTGGGCGATCAATACCGCAGCAACGATGATGGCGAACCCGGCGGTACTGCCGGGCGACCGATCCTGGCAGCGATCGAAGCACAAGACTGCGACCAGGTCGTGGTGCTGGTGATCCGCTGGTACGGCGGCATCCAGTTGGGCACTGGCGGTTTGGCCCGCGCCTATGGCGGCGGTGCCAATAAATGCCTGCACGGCGCCGAGCGCGTTGAACTGATCAAACGCGTGCCGCTAAGCTGTGCCTGTGGTTTCGCCGAGCTGACACTGGTGAAACTTCGTGTCGCCGATCTGGGCGGACTGGTGGTGGAGGAAACCTTCACCGCCAATGGCGTCGAACTGCAGCTTATGCTGGAAGAGGCGCACATCGACACGTTACAGAATCAGCTCGCAGACCTGAGCCGTGGACGCATCCGCCTGCAACGCTGAAATTGCCCACATCTACTGTGCACCTGCCTGTGGATAACCTGAGCACACTCCCCTGTAACCCTTCTGTCACAAGGGTTTGCGGCCGTTGTTCAGTTTTTGCTCAAGCAACCACACTAAAGTATTAATCCAGCTAAAAAACAGTCAGTTAGGCTGGTTATCACCTTTAGAACAAAGGGGTACAGCGCTTATACCCACCGATGACGCTTGCGCACAATTACTGTGGAACAACCTGTGGATAACCCGTGCAAGAGTGTCCGGGCAGCATAGGCAGCAACGCCCCGATGAAATTGAACGTTTTTTGATCAGTCTGCTACCTGGCGCACCGGCATTAACTGCGCCACCAACCAGAGCACTTCAAACACCAGGACGATCAACAACGCCGAACTGGCGCCGTGAACCAGCGCATAAATCTGCCAAGTGGCAAACAGCATCCGGCCCACCGCGTCATAGCGTCCAAAAATCACCTGGGGATCGCGGATCCGCAACACCGCCCACACACAGACAATCGACCCCATCAGGTTGGCCATCAGCACATGAATAGGCGCAAAGGGCGGCAGTTCGCCTGGCAGGTTCAAGGCCAGCAAAGCGTTGTGAAGCAAAAGAAAAGTCCAAGGCGTGACAAACGCAGCGGTGACGATCAGGTCGTACCAGCCGCTGGCACGCACCAGTTGACGGTATTGGTGTGCAGTCCACATATCAGCAAGCTCCTTCGATTCAAGAAGCAAGCAGGCTAAAGCCTGGAGTATGCTCCAGGGTCAAGCCCTATCGAGCCCACCTTATGCGCATCGGCGAATTGGCCCTGGCCAGCAGCGTGAGCCGCGACACCCTGCGTTTCTACGAGCAGCGTGGATTGATTGCCGCCCAACGCAGCGCCAACGGTTACCGCGACTATCCGGCGGAAATGGTGCAACTGGTCCTGTATATCAAGACCGCTCAGCGCCTGGGATTCAGCCTCGGCGAAATCGGCAGTAGCGTCGCGGCGCTATGGAAAGCGGCCGACCCCGACAGCGCCGTGACCCAACTGTTGCAAGACAAGCTCAACCTGATCGAAACCCGCATCGTCGAACTCGGCCACCTGCGCCAGGAGTTGCAGCAAAGACTCGGCCAGCGTTGTCCATTGAACCCATGAACTTGCACCGCAAAGGAAGCTACTCATGTCTACGCCAAAAACCGCACTGATCATCGGCGCCTCCCGAGGCCTGGGCCTTGGCCTGGTCAACCAACTGCTGGCAGACGGCTGGCAAGTCACCGCCACCGTGCGTGATCCGCAAAAGGCCGACGCCCTGAAAGCCCTCGGCCAAGTGCAAATCGAACAGTTGGACATGGACGACCAGCTAGCCATAAACGCCCTGAGCCAACGCCTCAAGGGGAAAACCTTCGACCTGCTGTTCGTCAATGCTGGCGTCAAAGGTCCCGTCAATCAGACGCCCGGCCACGCCACCCAGGCCGAAGTGGGCCAACTGTTTTTCACCAACGCCGTGGCGCCGATCAACCTGGCGCAACGGTTTGCCGGGCAGATCCGTGCAGACAGCGGGGTGCTGGCCTTCATGAGTTCGGTGCTGGGCAGCGTGACCATCCCCGACGGCGCGGACTTGGCTCTGTACAAAGCAAGCAAGGCCGCGCTCAACTCCATGACCAACAGCTTTGTCACGCAGTTAGGTGATCAGAAACTGACCGTCCTATCGCTCCATCCGGGCTGGGTCAAAACCGCTATGGGCGGAGAAGGCGCGCAGATTGACGTCCAGACCAGCGTTCGCGGCTTGATCGACCAAGTCAATGCCTACACCGGCAAGGGTGGCCACCACTTTGTAAACTACAAGGGCCAGACCATCCCCTGGTAAACGTCATACAGGTCTATCGCCGATTGCCGGCGATAGACCCGGCTGTGGACTACACGTAAACTGCCCACCTCGCCCTCCCCGGCGACCCTGGATCAGCAGACAGGGCAACACTGAGCTGGCAAACCTGAACCCATCATTCAGAGGAGCCGGCCAATGCCTGCGACCCGTATCTGGTTAAAAAACCCTCTCGCGATCTTCACCGCCAATGCCCTCGACGCCCGTGGCGGCCTGGTGCTGCAAGACGGTGTAATCGTTGAAGTCCTCGGCCTGGGGCAACAACCCGCCACAGCCTGTGGACAAGTCTTCGATGCCCGCGAGCATGTGATCCTTCCCGGCCTGATCAACACCCATCATCACTTCTATCAAACCCTGACCCGCGCCTGGGCACCGGTGGTCAACCAGCCGTTGTTCCCGTGGCTGAAAACCCTGTATCCGGTATGGGCTCGCCTGACTCCGGAAAAACTGGCACTGGCTACCAAAGTGGCCCTCGCTGAACTGTTGCTCTCTGGCTGCACCACGGCGGCGGACCATCACTACCTGTTTCCCGACGGCCTGGAACATGCCATCGACGTGCAAGTCGAGAGCGTGCGTGAGCTAGGCATGCGCGCCATGCTGACCCGTGGTTCCATGAGCCTGGGTGAAGCTGATGGTGGTCTGCCACCGCAACAGACCGTGCAACAAGGCGAAGTGATCCTCGAAGACAGCCAGCGACTGATCGGCAGCTACCACGAGCGTGGCGACGGCGCCCAAATCCAGATCGCCCTCGCGCCCTGCTCACCGTTCTCCGTCACGCCGCAAATCATGTCCGCCAGCGCCGAACTGGCTAACAGCCTTGACGTGCGCCTGCACACCCACCTGGCGGAAACCCTCGACGAAGAAGACTTCTGCTTGCAACGCTTCGGCCTGCGCACCGTGGATTACCTGGACAGCGTCGGCTGGCTCGGCCCGCGCACCTGGCTGGCCCATGGCATTCACTTCAACCCCGAGGAAATCGCCCGCCTGGGCGCGGCCGGCACCGGCGTCTGCCATTGTCCAAGTTCCAACATGCGCCTGGCCTCCGGCATCTGCCCGACCCTGGACCTGATTGCCGCTGGCGCGCCGCTGGGCCTGGGCGTGGACGGCTCGGCCTCCAACGACGCCTCGAACATGATCCTCGAAACCCGCCAGGCCCTGTATATCCAGCGCCTACGTTACGGGGCGGAAAAAATCACCCCGGAGTTGGTCCTGGGTTGGGCTACCAAAGGCTCCGCACAATTGCTCGGGCGCAGTGACATCGGTGAGCTGGCCGTGGGCAAGCAAGCTGACCTGGCGCTGTTCAAGCTCGATGAGCTGCGCTTCTCCGGCAGCCATGATCCGATTTCGGCGCTGCTGTTGTGCGGCGCCGACCGGGCGGATCGGGTGATGGTGGGCGGCAAGTGGCGCGTGATCGATGGGCAGGTCGAAGGCCTCGACCTGAAAGGCCTGATCGCCGATCACAGCCAGGCGGCACGGCAGTTGATCAGCGGCTGACGCTACACCCCCAACAACGACAACAGGATAAAGGTCGCAAACAACACAAAATGGGTCATCCCTTCGATGGCGTTGGTTTCGCCATCGTTGAGGTTGATCGCGCTGACAATCAGCGTGATAAAAACCATCACTGTTTGTACCGGGGTCATCGCCATCTGAAACGGCTGGCCGGTGTACAACGCCATGGCCTCCATTACCGGCACCGTCAAAATCACCGTCGACAATGACGCACCAAGCGCAATGTTGACCACCGACTGCATGCGATTGGCCAGAGCGGCGCGCAACGCAGTCAAAATTTCCGGCGCGGCGGAAATTGCCGCCACCACGATTGCCGTGATCACAGGCGGAGCACCCGTCCCTTCCAGCCCAAGGTCCAATGTCTTGGACATCACCTCGGCCAGCGCACCAATCACCACCACACCGAACACCAGAGTGCCGATTGAGAACGCCAGATTGATCGACGGCGCCTCATCTTCCGGCTGTTTCTTGCCGCGTTTTTCCGGGTAGCTGTAGCTGAAAAAATAACTGTGGGGCCCGACCTGCATTCGCAGGAACAGGGTGTACAGCACCACCATCGCACCGATGGTGAAGGCCGAGTAAATTTTCCAGTCAGACTCGGGGATAAATTCCGGCACCACCATCGACACGCCCATGGCGGTGAGGATCATCACGCTGTAGGTCCGTGCCGAATCATCGTTGTAGGACTGTTCACCATGCTTGATGCCGCCCATCAGCGCGGCCAGGCCGAGAATGCCGTTGATATCGAGCATTACAGCCGAGTAGATGGTGTCGCGCACCAGGGTTGGCGATGGTTCGTTACTCATCATGATTGCCAGGATCACCACTTCCACCAGCACGGCGGCCAGGGTCAGGATCATCGTGCCGTATGGATCGCCGACCTTTTCCGCCAACTGCTCTGCGTGATGAGCCACGCGCATTGAAGCAATCACGATAAAGCCGATCAACGCCATGCCACCAAGCAGCGCAACCCTCTGCCCGCTGTGCAGCAACCAGTGCTCCAGCGGGTAGGCGGCAATGGCGGCAATCAGCGCCAGCAGCATAAATTTTTCTTGCTTGAGGGATGTGAGCATCACGGGCCTTTTCGAGCGACAAATCAGTCACTGATGGGGTACAGACTGCGCCACATCGCTAACGTTTCGTTACACCTTAGTTCACTCACTGCTTGCACGAGGCATGAACCCTGCAAACCGAATACCCATCGTCTGGTCAGGTTTTGCCGATTATTTCGCATTGCGCCTGTAGAATGCCGCCATTGCACCTGATGAGATTTTATAAATGTACGACTGGCTCAACGCCCTGCCCAAGGCTGAATTGCACCTGCACCTGGAAGGCTCGCTGGAACCTGAGCTGCTGTTCGCACTGGCCGAACGCAACAAGATCGCGCTGCCGTGGAACGACGTCGAAACCCTGCGCAAGGCCTACGCCTTCAACAACCTGCAAGAGTTTCTCGACCTTTATTACAAGGGCGCCGATGTGTTGCGCACCTCGCAGGACTTCTACGACCTGACCTGGGCCTACCTGCTGCGCTGCAAGGCGCAGAACGTGATCCACACCGAGCCCTTTTTCGACCCACAGACCCACACCGACCGTGGCGTGCCCTTCGAAGTTGTGCTCAACGGCATTGCCGCAGCACTCAAAGATGGCGAGCAACAACTGGGCATCACCAGCGGCTTGATCCTCAGCTTCCTGCGCCACCTGAGCGAAGACGAAGCCGAGAAAACCCTCGACCAGGCACTGCCATTCCGTGATGCATTTGTCGCCGTTGGCCTGGACAGTTCGGAAATGGGTCACCCACCGAGCAAGTTTGTGCGGGTGTTCGATCGTGCCCGCCATGAAGGTTTCCTGACCGTCGCCCATGCTGGCGAAGAAGGTCCGCCGGAATACATCTGGCAAGCCCTCGACCTGTTGAAGATTGAGCGCATCGACCATGGTGTACGCGCCATCGAAGACGAACGCTTGATGCAGCGGATCATCGACGAGCAGATCCCACTGACGGTATGCCCGCTGTCCAACACCAAGCTTTGCGTATTCGACGATATGTCCCAGCACAACATCCTCGACATGCTGGAGCGTGGCGTGAAGGTCACAGTCAACTCGGACGATCCGGCGTACTTCGGCGGTTATGTCACCGAGAATTTCCATGCACTGCACACGTCTCTGGGCATGACCCAGGACCAGGCCAAACGCCTGGCGCAGAACAGCCTGGACGCACGGTTGGTGAAGCCTTAACTCCGAACTACCGTAGGCGCAAAGCCCGACCCCCGGGCCTGCGCCGACGTCGGATACAGCTCAGGCTGTATAGGTGCAACGCTACATCGCCCCGGCATTCCCGAGGTTATGGTGTAGAGATCAATCGCTCCGGAAACTGCGCAGTCAATTTCGCACAACGGGACACGAGCATTTCACGCAGGAGGTTGATCGGCTTACTCAACTGCGCGCGATGGGCGCACAGCAGATTGAGCGGAGCACGTTCACAACGCAGCTCCGGCAGGATCAACCGCAAGCGCCCGGCCAAAACATCAGCGCTGACGTCCAGCCAGGATTTATAGGCAATGCCGACACCGGCCAATGCCCACCGACGAACCACATCGGCGTCGTCACTGAAGCGGTCGCCTGTCACCGTCAGGCTGACCTCACGCTTGCTGTCGTGAAAACTCCAATGGTCATGGACGCGACTGCCAAGCATATAAAGCAGGCAGTTGTGCTGGGCCAGCTGCTCCAGATGACGCGGCTCACCATGGCGCACGAGGTAGTCAGGGGCCGCACACAGCACCCGAAAGTTCTGCGCGGCGATGGGCAAGGCAATCAGGCTGGAGTCTTCCGGTTCGCCGTAGCGCAAGGCGATGTCCACGGGCTGGCGGAACAGGTCGGCGATCCGGTCGCCCAACAGCAAGCGCACGGTCAGCTTCGGGTGCTCACGCTGGAACTCGTCGAGCCAGGGCAGCAGCAGGTTGCGGCCAAAGTCCGAAGGTGCCGAGAGTTGCAGCACACCGCTAACCTGATCCTGACCGCTGGCCAGCAATCGGCGACCTTCATCCAGATTGCTCAACGCGGCGCGGGCGTACTCCAGAAACCCCTCGCCCTCGGCGGTCAAGCGCAGGCTACGTGTCGAGCGGGCCAGCAGACGCGCGCCCAGTTGCTGCTCGATGCGCTTGAGCGCGGCACTGGCCACGGCTGCCGACATATCCATCACACGGGCCGCCGCCGAGAGGCTGCCCAAGTCCGCTGCACGGACAAACAACTGCAAGTCATCAAAACGCAGCATGGCGATCGTCCCGGCTGATTATCAATAAAATATTGAAAGAGACTGCTCTTTTAGCGGGTTTTATCTTGCAGAGAAATAGCCAATGATCTGTTCATGCCGCTCATCCCCTATCAGGAGTCGAATATGCCCAGCGCGTTTAATGTCATTGCCACGCTGATCGCCAAACCCGGTCAACAAGACACCCTAGAACAATTGCTGCGCGCACTGCTGGAACCCACCCGTGCCGAAGCAGGCTGCCAGCAGTACGACCTGCACCAGGACCTGCAACACCCCGAGACCTTCTACATGCTCGAACGCTGGAATGACGACGCGGCGCTGGCCGACCACGACCAGAGCGCGCATATCCAGAACTTTCGCGCCAAGGCTGCTGACGTGCTTGAGCATTTCGACCTCAAGCGCCTGAAGTTCCTCGCCTGAAGCGTTTCGCTTGAATAGCCCTGACAACCTTTTGGAGTTCTCCATGAAAGCCGTCGCTTACTACGCGTCACTGCCCATCAACGATCCAAAATCCCTGCAGGACATCGAGTTGCCCGAACCCGTCGCCGGCCCACGAGACCTGCTGGTGGAAGTCAAAGCCATCTCGGTCAACCCGGTAGACACCAAGGTGCGCCAGAACGTCGCCCCGGAAAACGGCGCGGCCAAAGTGCTGGGCTGGGATGTGGCCGGCATGGTCAAAGCGGTGGGCAGTGAAGTGACTCTGTTCAAGGCCGGCGACAAGGTGTTCTACGCCGGCTCCCTGATGCGCCCCGGCGGCAACAGTGAACTGCACACGGTGGATGAGCGAATTGTCGGTCATATGCCAAAAAGCCTGGGCTTTGCCGAAGCCGCCGCGCTGCCGCTAACCGCCATCACCGCGTGGGAGTTGCTGTTCGAGCGCCTGCAAGTCAGTGAAAGCAAGGTCGATGAAGGCCAGAGCCTACTGATTGTCGGCGCTGCCGGTGGCGTCGGGTCGATCCTCACCCAACTGGCCAGCCAGCTCACTGCACTGAAAGTCATCGGCACCGCTTCACGTCCCGAAACCCAAGCCTGGGCCAAGGAGCTGGGCGCCGACCTGGTGATCGACCATAGCCAGCCACTGAGCGAAGAGCTCAAACGCGCAGGCCTACCACAAGTGACCCACGTCGCCAGCCTGACCCAGACCGACCAGCACCTCGATCAACTGGTGGAAGCCCTCGCCCCCCAAGGTAAGCTGGCGCTGATCGACGATCCCAAGGCGCTGGATATCAGCAAGCTCAAGCGCAAGAGCCTGTCGCTGCACTGGGAGTTCATGTACACCCGTTCGATGTTCGAGACCGCCGACATGATTGAGCAACACAACTTGCTCAACCGCGTGGCCGAACTGATCGACGCCGGCACCCTGAAAACCACGCTGGGCGAGCACTTCGGCGTGATCAACGCGGCCAACCTGCGTCGTGCCCACGAACTGCTGGAAAGCGGCAAGGCCAAGGGTAAGATCGTGCTGGAAGGGTTCTAGGCAAAAGGTCTGTCAGTATCTTCCGTTATCCATACAGGTAACAGAAGACACCGCTAGTCAGAGACTTGATCCTTGTCATATTTGTGAGCGTGTTCGGGTTTATATTGTCCGCCTTTGCCACGCAATCTTTTACGTGAGGAAGTCAGCAATGAAGATCCTGATAAACGCGTTAGCAAAATCCCAAGACCACAAATGGCAGGTTCGCCTGGACCAGAACACTTTTACCTTCCGCAGTGAGGCCGAAGCCCGCGCCTTTGCCGACACCCTGCAAAGCCGAATCCAGGCCCCGCACCGCTTTCCCGAGCAACAACACCGCTCCGCCGGCTGAACTCCGTAGGCGCTGCCGAGGCTGTGTTCGGCTGCACTGCAGCCCTGCGAGGGCTACGCCCTCGATCGCAGGCCCGCAGGCTCAGCAGCGCCTACAAAGCGCCGGGTCGTCATGGCCACGGTCACCGCCAATACACCGCACACGCTGATGACGATCGCCATCGGCATGGAGCTGCCATCGTGCAGCAACCCCACCAACGACGCCGCACCGGCGGCCACACCGAACTGGATGCAACCGAGCAACGCCGAAGCGCTGCCGGCCCGTGCGCCCTGCCCGTTCATGGCGCAGGCGGATGTGTTGGGCAGGATGCAGCCCAGGCTGGCAATACAGATAAACAGCGGTACCAATAACGGCCACAAAGCTTCAGTGTGCAAAGCACTGACCGCCAACAATGCCAGCCCTGCCGCCAGGTAAACCCACACGGCGCGGGTCAACAAAAACGCCGGGCCACGCTTGGACAGCAAGCGAGCATTGACCTGCGCCACCAGGATAAAGCCCGCGGCGTTGGTGCCAAACAGCCAACCGTAATGCTCGGCCGGTACGCCGTAGAGCTTGATAAAGACGAAAGGTGAACCAGCGATGTAGGCAAACATCCCGGCAATCGCAATGCCCCCGGTCAGGGCATACCCGAGGAACACTCGGTCCGCCAGCAAGCGACCGTACTGGCGCAACGCCCCGGACAACGGTTGACGGGGCTGATTGGCCGGCAAGCTTTCCGGTAAGCCGACCGCCACTGCAACGGCGGCCATGACGCTGAATACCGTCAACGCTAGGAAAATCGACTGCCAGCCATACAGACTGACCATCACCCCGCCCAACATCGGCGCGAGGATCGGCGCCAAGCCGACCACCAACATCAACTGCGAGAAGACTTTGGCCGAGCCCACCGCATCGCATTTGTCACTGACCACCGCGCGGGAAATCACCATCCCCGCGCAACCGCCCAGGGCCTGGACGAAGCGCGCACCGATCAACCATTCCAGGGACGGCGCATAGGCACAGGCCAGTGACGCCACGGTAAACAGGCTGACACCGGTCAACAACGGAATCCGCCGGCCGAAACGGTCTGCCACCGGGCCATAGGCCAGTTGTCCGATTGCCAGACCGATGAAGTACACGGCCAACGTCAGCTGGATATGTTTTTCGTCAGTGCCGAACGCTGCGGCCATGGCCGGGAAGCCCGGCAGATAAAAATCGATCGCCAGCGGCGCAAAGGCACTCAAAGACGCAAGAATCAGGATTATGCGAAGGTTCATCAGGCACCCAGGTGAGTCGGCAGCTCGACAGTCTAGCCGCGCTTGGGTGCCTTGGACATTATGTTAGCTCACTAACTATTAAATAATCAGGCGAGCTTGGTGCTGTAGCCTTCTTCGCTGATCAGGCTGATGACTTCATCGGCTGTCAGACTACTTTCAACCCCAACCTCCTTGGCTGCCAGATCGACCCGCACGCTGGCCGCCGGGTCTTTTCTCTGCACCGCCTGGGTCACCGCCCGGACGCAATGACCACAGGTCATTCCTTCAACGCTGAATACTTGCATGACATGACTCCTTTAATGAGGATGACGACAGTTTTGACCTTGCCACGATGGCAAGGTCAAGCGCTGAAAACATCAGCCGGGCTGGTATTCATCGGCGCCCTCGGCCAAGCTGCATCTATTGATGATTTGAAATTCGGAGAATTCGCCATGCGCTTGTCGTTTTTTGGCCTTGTCAGCCTGATGAGCTTGTTCGCCGCTGCGCCAATGGCCAGTGCCGCCGAAGACTATGCCGTGCTGATTATTTCCCGGGAGCGCCTGGAAGTGCCGACCAACTGCGAGATTGGCTTATACATCGATGATCAGTTGGCAGGAAGGCTGTTTCAGGAACAAGCCACCTCGTTCAACTTGCCGGAGGGCAAGGTGTCGTTGCGCCTCAAGTTACTGCCAGGCCAAGCCGCCGGGTGCTTGCCGGGGATGCTGGCGCCCAAGGCACAGGAGGTCAACTTGAAAGCCGGAGACGTGCGCAAGTGGCGCATTGCTCAAGGCCAGGGCGGCATGTACCTCAAGCCGGCGACGCTGGGTTACTGAAACATTGATCTGAAGCCTTGACCTTCCCCTCAGGTCAAGGCTGATCCTATGGGCAACTTCTCCTGGAGTACTGCCCGTGAACGGATCTACCACTTTCGACCTGGCGACTGCCAGCATGACCGACAGAATCTGTCCTGGCCTCTGTGTATAACCTGATCGGCATTCCCCTTGCAGCGTTCGGCCTGCTCAATCCAGTGCTGGCCCGCGCGGCAATGGCGCTGTCCAGTGTGAGTGTGGTGAGCAATACCCTGCTGTTGAAAACCTGGAAACCCAAGGATCTGGAGGACCATTCATGAATATCGGCCAAGCAGCGCGTCACAGTGGCCTGAGCGCCAAAATGATCCGCTACTACGAGTCCATCAGCCTGCTCAAACCCGCCCATCGTACCGACAGCGGTTATCGTGTGTATGGCGCCGATGACCTGCACACCCTGGCGTTTATCAAGCGATCGCGTGACCTGGGGTTTTCGTTGGAGGAAGTCGGCAAGTTGCTGACGCTGTGGCAGGACCGCCAGCGTGCCAGTGCGGACGTCAAGGCGCTGGCACGCCAGCATATCGAGGAGCTGAACCAGAAGATTCTTGAATTGGGGCAGTTGCGCGATACGTTGCAGGACTTGGTGGAGCACTGCCAGGGCGATCACCGACCGGACTGCCCGATTCTCAAGGAGTTGGCATCGGGTGGGTGTTGCGAGAAAAAAATCGCCTGACGATCACCAGGTACAAAAAATCCGGCATGTGCCGGATTTTTTGTCAGAGGTTTACTGCATCCACGGCGGCGGAGGCTCTTCCGCCGTTTTGCCCACAGGTGCGTCGTCTGCCGCACGTATCGCCTGGCGACGCTCGTCATCCAGCCGCGCCGCTTCGATCTCACGGATGACACCGCCAACGTCCGCCAACTCTTGCGGCTCATCAAACTCGCCGGTCAAGACGCTGGCCGGGTGCAAGGTGCCGGCTTCGTACAGCGCCCACATCTCCTTGGCGTACTTGGTCGTCTTCAATTCCGGGGCAAAACGCCCGAAGTAAGAGGCCATGTTGCCCACGTCCCGTTCCAGCATGCTGAACGCATGGTTGTTACCCGCCGCATCCACTGCCTGGGGCAAGTCGATGATCACCGGGCCCGTTGGCGTCAGCAGCACGTTGAACTCGGAAAGGTCACCGTGCACCAGACCGGTACACAACATCAGCACGATCTGGGAAATCAGGAAGGCGTGATACTCACGGGCCTGATCCGGCTCCAGCGTCACGTCATTAAGTCGTGGCGCCGCGTCGCCGTATTCATCAGCCACCAGTTCCATCAACAGCACGCCTTCAAGGAAGTCGTAGGGTTTGGGAACTCGAACGCCAGCGCCCGCCAGACGAAACAGCGCAGCCACTTCGGCGTTCTGCCAAGCGTCTTCGGTTTCTTTCTTGCCGAACTTGGAGCCCTTGGCCATGGCCCGGGCCTGGCGGCTATTACGGACCTTGCGGCCTTCCTGGTATTCGGCCGCCTGACGAAAACTTCGTTTATTCGCCTCCTTGTAGACCTTGGCGCAACGTAACTCGTTGCCACAGCGCACCACATAAACAGCTGCTTCTTTACCACTCATGAGTGGGCGCAGCACTTCGTCGACCAGACCGTCCTCGATCAGGGGTTCAATGCGTTTAGGAGTCTTCATCAGCTTTTATTGTGGGTCCTTTATTACCAAATACGCGTATGCCACTCGTTATACGGCAATCCTCTCCCTGCGGGGAGAGGATACCGACCTTTGACCACTTAAGAATGCATCCAATATGCCAGATTAATCTGACAAGGCCGGCTTTGTCCCCAGGCTTGCGGATGATAGCTGAGATCAGCGTTCAATAATCGCCGTCACACCCTGGCCGCCGGCAGCACAGATCGAGATCAGCCCGCGGCCCCGACCCGCCGCTTCCAGCAGTTTGGCCAGGTTGGCGACGATGCGCCCGCCGGTGGCGGCAAACGGGTGCCCGGCCGCCAGCGAACTGCCCTTGACGTTCAAGCGGCTGCGGTCGATAGAGCCCAACGGTGCGTCCAGCCCCAGGCGGGTCTTGCAGTAATCCGCATCCTCCCAGGCTTTAAGGGTGCACAACACTTGGGCGGCGAAGGCTTCGTGGATTTCGTAGTAATCGAAGTCCTGCAGCGTCAGACCATTCCTTGCCAGCAAGCGTGGGACGGCATAGGCCGGCGCCATCAACAGCCCTTCGGCCCCGTTGACGAAATCCACCGCCGCCGCTTCGCCATCTCGCAGGTAAGCCAGGATCGGTAAGCCACGTTCCTTGGCCCAGGCTTCGCTGCCCAGCAATACCAGGGAGGCACCATCGGTCAGCGGCGTGGAGTTACCGGCGGTCAGGGTGCCCTTTTCGCTGCGTTCAAAGGCGGGCTTGAGGCTGACGAGTTTTTCCAGGGTCAGGTCGGGGCGCAGATTGTTGTCGCGGGTCAGGCCGAGAAACGGCGTGAGCAAATCGTTGTGCCAACCTTCGGCGTAGGACGCAGCCATTTTTTGATGGCTTTCCAGGGCCAGTTGGTCCTGCTCGGCCCGGGGAATGTTCCAGCTCTGTGCCATCAATTCACAGTGCTGGCCCATGGACAAACCGGTGCGCGGTTCACCGTTGCGTGGCAGTTCCGGCTTGAGGTGATGAGGACGAAGCTGTAACAAGACTTTTAACTTATCGGCCATGCTTTTGCTGCGGTTGGCTTGCAGCAGGATTTTTCTCAACCCTTCATTGACGCCGATGGGTGCGTCGGACGTGGTGTCGACACCACCAGCAATGCCGCATTCGATCTGCCCCAGGGCGATCTTGTTGGCCACCAGCAACGCCGCTTCCAGGCCGGTGCCGCAGGCCTGTTGAATGTCATAGGCGGGTGTTTGCGGCGACAACCGCGAGCCCAGCACGCATTCGCGGGTCAGGTTGAAGTCACGGGAATGCTTGAGCACCGCGCCGGCGGCCACCTCGCCCATGCGTAGGCCGTGCAGGTTGTAGCGCTCGATCAGGCCTTCCAGGGCCGCGGTCAGCATCGCCTGGTTACTCGCCGTGGCATAAGGGCCATTGGAACGGGCGAAGGGAATGCGGTTACCGCCAATGATCGCTACACGGCGCAATTGAGTCATGGAAAGCTCCCTGTTGGTTGTGGGCTCAATCTTTGAGCCTAGCCTAGGCTCAATCGAACGACTGCCACCCATGGGTGGTCCACCGTTTGAACCCCAGCAATCGGAGAGCGTTCCATGTCTGATCGTTATATCGACTTCGCCAACTCAAGCCTCGGCCATCGTCTGGTCGCGGCCATTGGCCTGCCGTCGCCGGTACGTCTGGAGCGCTGGCAGGCCGGACGCCTGCGCCCGGTAGACGGCGCCCTGCTGATCGGCGGCGGGCCGCTGGCGGCGAAGGTCTTGGCGTTTGCCAACAAACTCACTGAAGCGATTTTCAGCTACGGCCCCGAACCTTTGGTGGCGCCGGCCTGGATTCCTGGCCATGGCCCCAAGCTCAAGGCGGTGGTGTTCGACGCCAGCGCCTTGGCGCACACTGATCAGTTGAAACAGTTGCGGGAATTTTTCCAGCCTCTGCTGAAAAACCTCGATCACAGCGCGCACCTGGTGATCCTCGGTCGAGCGCCGCAAAACCTTAGTGATCCTTTCGCCGCCAGTGCCCAGCGCGCCCTTGAAGGCTTCAGTCGGTCACTGGCCAAGGAACTGCGCAACGGCGGCACCCTGCAACTGCTGTATGTGGGTGACGGCGCTGAAGATCAGTTGGAAGGCGCGTTGCGGTTTTTCCTCTCGCCCAAAAGCGCCTACATCTCGGGCCAGGTGATTCGCCTGGAGGCCTGCACCACGCAAGTCCAGGACTGGACTCGCCCCCTGGCCGGGCACAAGGCCCTGGTGACCGGCGCCGCGCGCGGTATCGGCGCCTCAATCGCCGAAACCCTGGCCCGTGACGGTGCCGAGGTCATCCTGCTGGACGTGCCACAGGCCAAGGCTGATCTGGATGCTCTCGCCGCACGCCTGGGCGCACGTAGCATTGCCCTGGATATCTGCGCCGAAGACGCCACCACGCAACTGATCGAACAGTTGCCGAACGGCATCGACATCGTCGTCCATAACGCCGGCATCACACGCGACAAGACCCTCGCCAACATGACCCCGCAATATTGGGACGCGGTGCTGGCGGTCAACCTCAACGCGCCACAAGTGCTGACCAAGGCCCTGCTCGACAGTGGCACCTTGCATGACAACGGCCGCGTCGTGTTGCTGGCGTCCATCAGCGGCATCGCCGGCAATCGCGGGCAGACCAACTATGCCGCGAGCAAGGCCGGGCTGATTGGCCTGGCCCAGGCCTGGGCACCGTTGTTGGGTGAACGTGGGATCAGCATTAACGCCGTGGCCCCTGGTTTTATCGAGACCCAGATGACTGCACATATTCCCTTCGCCCTGCGTGAAGCCGGGCGACGCATGAGTTCCCTCGGCCAGGGCGGCATCCCCCAGGATGTCGCCGAAGCCGTGGCGTGGCTCGGTCAGCCGGGTTCGGGGGCGGTCAGCGGTCAGGCGCTGCGGGTCTGTGGGCAAAGTCTCTTGGGAGCATAAGCATGGATTGGCACACGTTGGACAGCACTCCCTCACTGCCGCCGCTGTATTGGCGGGCGGCCCTCAAGCGCAAGATCAGCGGCACGACACTGCCAGAACAGGGGCTGCGCTGCCAGATGACGGTGACCCCCAGGGAGGTGGCGGCCTATCGCAAGGTCTGCGGGTTTGCCGAAAGCCCGGTGTTGCCGGCCACCTATCCGCACATCCTGGCGTTCGGCCTGCAAATGCAATTGCTGACTGCCAAGGACTTTCCGTTCCCGCTGCTGGGCCTGGTTCATCTACGCAACCGCATCCGTATCCTTCGCCCCCTTGGCGGGGTCAATGATGTGCAGCTCAGCGTACGCACGCAAAACCTGCAACCTCATGCCAAGGGCGCCACCTTTGACCTGATCACCACCGTCGAAGACTCCCTGGGCTTGTTATGGGAAGCCGAAAGCCGAATGCTTTGTCGCGCAGTGAAGCTTGCCGGCGACGTGACGGATCAATCCATACCGCCACCTTCCAATGTCAGCGAGTTAACCCGCTGGAAGGCGCCCGTCGATATCGGCCGCCGTTATGCCAGGGTATCCGGCGATTACAATCCGATTCACTTGAGCGCGTTGACTGCCAAGTTATTCGGCTTCCCTCAGGCCATCGCCCATGGTCTGTGGAACAAGGCCCGTACGCTGGCTGCGCTGAGCGAGTACTTGCCCCCTGCCAATATCGAGATAGACGTTGAGTTCAAGAAGCCCGTCCGGCTGCCCAGTGAGGTTGTCTTGTTGGCCAGTGCGGCGGGGCCCAGCGGTGAATTGCAATTGAAGGGCTCGGGAGGCATCGAACACATGATCGGCCAATGGCGACCGATTGCCTGAGGCAACGAACTTTCGCTGATTAATTGTATATATACACCTTAAGTTATAGCAGGCTATCGATAGCCTGCTAACTTATTCAAGTAACTGTTTTTAATAGATAAAAATATCCATGCATTATTGACTTACACCCTTGGCATTAGTCACTAAGTAACAGTCGAGCCCGTGTATATAAATTGTTAATACCAAGTTGAGCGTTGCGTGAAAGAGCCTCAGAGTTTGTTATAGCCTTAACGGACGAAAGTATCGCCACCTCTAGAAGTGACGAACTTTCGAAAACAATAAAGGCTGTACCAGGTGCAAGGAACTCAATCATGAAAACTCAAATCGTATTATGGAAAGCAAGTACCGCGCTGGCCCTGATTCTGGCAATGAGCCTCGCAGGCTGCAGCAGCGGTGGTGGCGGTCATAAAAGCAGCGTAGCGGCGTCCTCCCCGGACGCTGGTGCGGGCACTGGTGGCGGAACCGGCGGTGGCACGGGCGACGGTACTGGTGGCGGAACCGGCGGTGGCACGGGCGACGGTACTGGTGGCGGAACCGGCGGTGGCACGGGCGGCGGTACTGGTGGCGGAACCGGCGGTGGCACGGGTGGCGGGACTGGTGGCGGAACCGGCGGTGGCACGGGCGGCGGTACTGGTGGCGGAACCGGCGGTGGCACGGGTGGCGGGACTGGCTCTACCACCAGCCCGCTGACCACCGGTCAGATTGCAGCCAACCTGGGCGACACCCTTAGCGGCGTCGGCACTGCCATCGGCGGCATCGGCACAACCGTTGGTGGCGTACCGGTAGTGGGCGTAACGGCAGGCGGGCTGGTCATTGGCGCTGGCAACGCAGTCACCAGCATCGGCGATGGCGTGAGCGATGGTCTGGGTACCCTGGGCACTAACAGCAACGCCCTCGGCATAACCGTGGCCGGTGTGGCCAACGGCGTCGGCGACCTGGGCACCGGCCTTTCGGCCACCGGCAAATCCCTGACCACCAACACACAACTGGGGCAAATCCCAATCGTCGGCACAGTCGTCGGCGCAGCAGGTAACCTCGTCGATGGCGTCGGCCAGAAAGTCACCATGCTCGGTGACACCTTGAGCACCGCCAGCACCACCGGCCCACTGGGCTCGGTGACCAACACCCTCGGCAGCAAAGTGCTGGTGCCTGTGGTGTCTTTGGTCGAAGGCGTGACTGGCAAAGTCGGCAGCACCACTGGCCTGGGAAGTCCGGTCAATGGCTTGCTGGATAAAGTAGGCTCCACGGTCACTGGCCTGGGCGGCAAAGTCGCCAGCACCGGCGGTACCGGCAACCCTGTGACAGGCGCACTGGGTGGCCTGCTGACGGGTGTCGGAACCGTGGCCAATACCTCGGGCGGTTATGTCGCTCCAGCACCGGGCACCGGTGGTGGCGCAGCAGGATCGGGCCTGCTGGAAACCGTCGGCGGCATCGTAGCCGGTGCCGGCACAGGTCTGAATGCCGGCAATACCAATGGTACGGTCAGCGCAGCCGGTGTGACCGGTGGCGCCTTGGGCAACACCGTCGCCTCCCTCGGCACGCTCACCGGCGGTAATGGTGTCGCCAATACCGCAGCGGGCGCCCCGGTCGCCGCATTGACCGCCAACGTCGGCGCAGCGCTGAACCCTGTGACATCGGGGATCACCAGCCTGACCCAAAACGTCGGCACAGCCACCGGCATCGGCGCACCCGTCAACGGCCTGGTGACACAAGTAGGCGCAGCGGTCGGCGGCCTCGGCGCGAACATCACCGCCGCGAATGCCAACCCCATCACCAATACCCTTGGCCAGACAGTCACCGCAGCAGGAGGTCTGGTGTCCTCGGTCGGCGGTTTGGTTACCGGCGGCACCAGTGGTGGTGGTCTGCTCGGTGGCTTGAATGTGGGCGCCAGCACTTCCGATACAACCAGCGGGAGCGTGGGAGTAGGAGGCCTGCTCAACGGCCTGACCGGCAAAAAATAGAATTGCACCTGGCCGAATAGACGGCCTCCCCTACAGCGCCTACGCTTGGTTGAGACGAGAGATTCAGATGAGTCTCTCGTCTTTTTATATCTAGCCTCCAACCGCCCTCAGAGTCCGGCGAAGCCAAGCGAAACACCGCTGCAGTTTTGACCACGGAGTGTCCTATGCGCGTTTTGACTCCCCTGCTTTTGCTGTCCATCAGTGTTTGTATCCAGGCCGAAACCCTGCCCAGTTTTCTCAACAGCAACGACACCATCCGCAACCTGCCCGTACCCAACCTGCCTGCTGACGCCTATCGCCCGGTCACGCCACAAACGCAATTGCCCGACACGCCGAGCGCCCAGGCCCAACCGCTGTTGATGGACACCAAAGTCACCATCCGCAAACTGCAAATCGAAGGTGGGACGATCTACCCGCTCGCAGAAGTGGCCAAGGTGTTCGAGCCGCTGATTGGCCAGGAAACCAACCTCGCCCAACTGATCGAAGCCACCCGCAGCATCACCCGCCGCTATCAACAGGACGGCTATCTGTTGTCCTACGCCTTCCTGCCCGAACAACGCTTCGACCAGGGTCTGGTACGCGTGGTGTTGGTGGAGGGCTATATCCGCGATTACCAGGTACAAGGCGATATCGGCGCGGTCTCAGCCTATGTCGATAAACTGGCGGAAAAACTCAAGGCCGAACGCCCGCTCACTCGCAAGACGTTTGAGCGCTACACCACCCTGATGGGCCGCATTCCCGGCGTCACCTTGCAGGCGCAAGTGCCGCCACCCGGCACCACAGACGGCGGCGCACACATGCAGATCCAGGCCAGCCGCAAACCCTTCACCAGCAGCATGAGCATGACCGACGACAGCCGTGGCGGTTTGCAGGCTCTAATCGCCGGCACCAGCAATTCCCAGACATCAATGGGCGAGCAACTGAGCCTCAGCGGCCTGTTCCCGCCCGGCAGCGACAAAGAACATTACTACCGACTGGACTACAGGCAGTTTCTCAATGCCGAAGGCACACAACTTAGCCTGTATGGCGCCCACTATCGCAGCGACCCGAGCACCCATATCCAACTGGACGGCGGCCTGGAACTCAAGCCGCATCGGGAAAACGACCGTTTCTCCATTGGGCTGAACCACCCGCTGATCGCCTCTCCTGCCGAGTCCCTGACCGTCGGCTCGCGCTTGTATGGCGTGAACGACAAGACTCGCTACCAACTGGTGGGTTTCCCCCAGCGCTTTGACGTGGAAACCGACATGCGTGCCCTGGCCTTCGAAGGTGACTGGAGCAAGGCCGACAACCGCCAACTACGCATCCTCAGCGCCGGGCTCTACCAGGGCATCGACGGCCTGGGCGCCAAGACCCGCAGTGACCTGGAAGGGATAAAAGCCGACCTGGATTTCTTCCGCCTGCGCCTGTCCGGCGTGCAGAGCGACAAGTTCGCAGGCAACTGGCAAGGCGTGCTTTCAGCGGCGCTGTACTGGAGTAACGACACCCTGCCCGACAGCGAACGCGCCGTGTTCGGCGGGCAGAATTTCGGCCGTGGCTACCCCGATGACCAAGGCTCGGGCGACAAGGGTTGGGGCGTAGCCTATGAGGTCAACTACAGCTTCAACCGCAGCGGAAACTGGGTAAAAGTCCTGCAGCCTTATGCGGTGCTCGATCGCGCCAAAGCCTGGTTCAACGACCTGCCGGTCAAGGGCAGCGACATGTCATCCGCCGCCGTGGGGCTGCGCTTTGGTGATGCCAAGTACTACAACATCGCCCTGGAAGCAGCCAAGCCAATGTCGGACATGGCCCTGGACAGCTTCAATCGGCGGCCGCGGTACACGTTGAGTTTCAGTTATCAGCTGTAAGATCTGGCGACTACCCTGTGGCGAGCGGGCTTGCCCGCGTTGGGCTGCGCAGCAGCCCCATGTTAGGCGCTCCATTTCCTTAACTTACCGGCATTGGGCTTGCCCCCTCGCCACGGAAACAGACTCTCTACTACCGAGTATTCCTACTAAGCATGTAGAAGTTTCCAGCTTCAAGGATTGACCAATTTCACCCTCGGCAACGGGAACAGGTTGTTCAAGGTATCCAGCAAACGCACCAGGTAGATGGGCTTGCGGAACAGGTCCAGGACCTGCAGGCGCAGCAGGTCGCTGACGTCATCCATATCGGCATGACCGGACATGACAATCACGGGCAGGTGTTGGCGGGAGGTGTGTTCGCGCAGGCGCTTGATCAAGGAAATTCCGCTTTCCTCAGGCATGCGCAGGTCGGTGATGACCAGGGCTATATCGGGGTGCAGGGTCAGTTCTTGCAAGGCGAAGGTGACAGTGGTGGCCTTAAAGCAAACAAAACCTTCGTTCTCCAGCGACTCCGCCAGTTCGACAAGAGCGTCCTCTTCGTCATCCACCAGAAGTATTTGTTGGCGTGGGGACGAAGAGGGGGTCATGGTAATACCTGAAAGTTAATTGATCGCCAAGAATGATCAGCATTCGCTTGAGTTTGATGGCATCAAGTTTTGATGCCATCTTGTATTTTCAGGAATATGGCACTGATTTTATCGCCGATCCCGGTTCCAAACCCAACAATAACAACAGCAACTAGCGAGACAATAATCACATACTCAATCGCAGACGCCCCGTCCTTGCGCCGAAAAAACAACTGGGTCTGAATATAAACCTTCAACATCAGGTCAAGGAACATATGACTTCTCCTTTGAGCGATTTTGCGCGGGTATCGCTGGGCTGCACGATGATTGCTGTATGCCACTAGAGCATTGTCAACAAACCCCGCCCCCACAACTGTAAGAACTGATTAATTACAAAGTATTAGTCGTAAGTTTGGCGCCATAAAACCGTGCTTTAACAGCCCACTTACAGCATTCGGATAAATTTTCCGGAGAGTAATGGCATTTTGTCCTAGCTGGACTACCTTCCAATAGCGAAATAGTTAGATGTTCATAGCTACCTAGTTGCGAAATTAACTCGTTGGGATAGACGAGCACGTAGTGCAACAGGAAAGGGAGAGCCGTCATGAACAGCCGTGTAAGCATGATAGTGGCCGGGTTACTTTTGGTTGGAGCCTTGTTTGCAGGCTATTGGGGATTGGTCCTGAGCCGTGCGCCAGTACCGGTTATGGAGCCAGTTCCACAATCTGCCACTGTGGAAAAAACCGTCGCCGCCGTCGAAGACCAGACCCGCCAAACGGTGGTCGTCCTGGCCCATGATGTTCCCCCTTTTGTCACCCTCACCGCCGCTGACCTGACCCTGGAAAAACTGCGCACGGCACCCGCCGGCAGCTTCACCAGCCTTGACCAGGCTATCGGTCGTACCCCATGGCGAGCGCTGTCCGCCGGCACCTGGCTGGACGACACCAGCTTCACGTCCGGCGGCCCGCTGGCGCGGATGATTCGCCCAGACGAACGCGCACTGGCCCTCGCCGTTGACGAGGTTGTCGGCGCCGGTGGCCAACTGAGCCCCGGAGACTATGTCGATGTGCTGCTGTTCCTGCGCCAGGACGCCGGCAACGAGGAACAGTCGGCACAAATCATCATTCCCGCCATGCGCGTGCTCGGCATCGGCGATCAACTAGGCTTGGCCAACGACGGCAAGCCCGCCGTCCCGCCGCCCGCCACCGCCGAAGAAAAAGCCCAGCAGGCACAACGCCGGGCAGCAGCACGCACCGTGATACTGGCTGTACCGGAGCAATTGCTGAGCCGACTGATGCTGGCAACCAGCACCGGCACCTTGCGCCTGGCAGTACGCAGCGCCGACGAACAACTGCTGAGCCAGTACTGGGCCGGTGAAAACGATGCCCCGGCCAAACTGCAAAGCGCCAACCGCGAACTGTACCAATTCACTCAACTGGCCCTGGGGGGTGCTCCGAAAAAGATAAGCCAAGGCGGATACGCAGGTGCGCCTCATCGCTCCGGCATCGAGGTGATACGCGGTAATCAATCGACCCAACAAACCCCCTGATTGAGCAAGGACGTCTTGCATGAGCCATCGCTACGCACCAGTGTTCACTCAAATGGCCTGGGCCCTGATGCTGTCGAGCCTGCCTGTCGGCCTGGCTTTCGCAGCCTCGGACAACTGCACCAACCTGGGCCAATTGCCTGCTGCCATCTCGGTGGGCGAAGGCTTGCAACAAGAGCTGCAATCCCCGGTGGCCATTACCCGCCTGGCCATTGGCGACCCGAAAGTTGCCGATGTTCACCTCAACGGTGACCGGGGCTTCCTGCTAACGGGCATCACCTCCGGCACCACCAGCCTGATGGTCTGGACCCGCTGCTCCACAGCTCCCAGGCAGAGCATGGTGTTCGTCAAGGGCAAGGCCACTTCAGCATTGACCAGCCTGGCGCTGTCGCCCTCCGATGACCCCACGCTGCCCAGCCAAGTACAGACCGATATCCGCTTTGTCGAGGTCAGCCGTACCAAGCTCAAGGAGGCCAGTACTTCGATCTTGGGCGGCACCCGCAACTTTCTGTTCGGCAGTCCCGGCACCAGCGCGGCCGGATTACTGCCACTGGACAACGGCAGCTTCAATATCGGCTTTGGTAGTGGACGGTTTTCGGCGCTGATCAACGCCCTCGAACGCAGCGGATTTGCCTACACCCTGGCACGTCCCAGCCTGGTGGCCATGAGCGGGCAGAGCGCAACGTTCCTGGCGGGCGGCGAGGTCCCGGTCCCGGTCCCCAGCAGTGGCAGCGACAGCATCTCCATCGAATACAAGGAGTTCGGGATTCGCCTGACCCTCACTCCGACCGTCATCGACCGCAACCGCATCACCCTCAAGGTGGCGCCGGAAGTCAGCGAGCTGGACTACAGCAATGCCGTGCAGATCGAAGGCATCCAGGTGCCGGCCCTGACTGTGCGCCGTACCGACACCAGCGTGTCACTGGCCGATGGCGAAAGCTTCGTGATCAGCGGCCTGATCAGCACTAACAATCGCTCGACCATCAGCAAGTTTCCAGGCCTTGGGGACATCCCGATCCTCGGCGCGTTTTTCCGCGACTCCAACATCAGCCGCGAGGAAAAAGAGCTGCTGATGATTGTTACCCCGCACCTGGTCCAGCCCTTGGCCGCCAACGCGCAATTGCCGTCCTTACCCGGTGAGAAGCTGCGCAACTATGACCCGAACTGGTACCGCCTGTACTTCCTGGAAAACGGTAATTTCGACAAGCGCACGGGGCTCTCCCAATGAGCAATAGCTTGAGCCAGACCTTCCTGGCAATCACCCGTAACACCACCGACCTGGAATGGCTCCAGGGCGCTCTGGCGCCACTTGGCCAGGTGGTCAGCGCCGGTGGTGGCAGCCTGGACGAATTGCTCGCGCTGGTGGACGTAACCTTCGCCAACCTGGTGTTCGTGGGCCTGGACCGCGAACACGTAGTGGCCCAGAGCGCGCTGATCGAAGGTGCCCTGGAAGCCAAGCCGATGCTGGCCATCGTTGCCCTCGGTGACGGCATGGACAATCAGTTGGTGCTCAACGCCATGCGTGCCGGTGCCAGAGATTTTGTCGCCTATGGTTCACGCTCCAGCGAAGTGGCCGGGCTGGTACGGCGCCTGGGCAAGCGCTTGCCGCCGGTGACGCCGAATGCTCACCTGGGCGGCCTCACGGTGCTTTATGGCACCCAAGGCAACGCCGACGGTGCGCTGCTGGCCAGTCACTTGGCGTTGGTGGTGCAAAAGAGCGGGCAACAAACGCTACTGCTGGACCTGGGCCTGCCCCGTGGCGACAGCCTGGCGCTGCTGGGGCTGGAAAGTTCGTTCAACTTTGGCGATGCCCTGCGTCACTTACGGCGCCTGGACACCACGCTGATCAATAGTGCGTTCACTTCGGCCGAAGCCGGTTTACGAATCCTCGCCTATGCCGCCAGCGACGAGCCTTTGGAGCTGACCAGCGCCGCCGAGTTGTACATGTTGCTCAGCGCGTTGCGCCAACACTTCCAACACATCGTGGTGAACCTCACCGGGCAACCGGACAGCGAAGCCCTTCGCACCTTTGTCAGCCACTGCGACAAGCTCTTGTGGTGCACCGACCAGAGCGTACTGGACTGCCGACGCAACCTGGCGGTACTGAACCTGTGGCGGGAAAAAGGCATGAGGCTCGAACACGCACGGCTACTGATCGACCGCTACCTCAAAGGCGCCGCACCGGACGTCGGGGCGCTGGAAAAAAGCTTTGGCCTGGAAGTCATCGCAGTGCTGCCATTGAGTCCCGAAGTACGCCTGAATGCAAAAAAACCAGGGCCAAACCCTGTTCACCCTGGCGCCCAGGGAAAGCCTGACCCAAGGCCTGCGGACCCTGGGTGAGCGTCTGGCGAAACGCTCCGAGAGCCTGGAAAAACCCTCCACCCGCTGGTTTGAGCGGCTGCGGAGGTCAAGCAAATGAGCGGCGAAAAACTCTTCGGCGCCCCCGCCCGTGGTACCGGCGGCAATACTGATCACGACGGCCTGAAACTGGTGCTGCATCGCTACATCATCGATGCCATTGAGGAGACCGGGGAAAACCTGCTGGAAGGCACTCGCCAATCCCTGGCGCAATTTGTCATCGACAAGGTCGCCGAGTACATCACCCGCATGCACCTGGCGATTTCCCGTTATGAAATGGAGCGCCTGGCCGAAGAAATCGTCGACGAGCTGACCGGTTTCGGCCCGTTGGAAGTGCTGCTGCGCGACCCATCGGTCACCGAGATTCTGGTCAACGGCCCGCACAAGGTGTTCATCGAACGGGACGGCCTGCTGCACCAAAGCGACCTGCGTTTTATCGATGCCCACCACGTGGAGCGAGTCATGCAACGCATCCTTGCGCCGCTGGGCCGGCGCCTGGACGAATCGTCACCGATGGTCGATGCCCGACTGCCCGATGGCAGCCGGGTCAACGCCATCATTCCACCGATTGCCCTGGATGGCCCGTGCCTGT
Organism: Pseudomonas sp. ANT_H4; assembly: GCF_008369295.1. Lineage (GTDB taxonomy): Bacteria > Pseudomonadota > Gammaproteobacteria > Pseudomonadales > Pseudomonadaceae > Aquipseudomonas. The sequence continues at coordinate 31,797 of NZ_VOBG01000040.1, forward strand.
CGATTCGAAAGTTTCGCAAGGACATGCTCAAGAGCAGCGACCTGGTGGCAATGCAGAGTATCGACCAGGGAATCTTCGAGTTTTTCCAGGAGGCGGTGGGCAAGCGCTGCAACATCCTGATCAGCGGCGGCACCGGCACCGGCAAGACCACGATGCTGAATATTCTCAGCCAACTGATCAATCCTCATGAGCGCCTGGTCACCATCGAAGACGTGGCCGAGTTGCAACTGGGCCATCCCCACGTGGTGCGCCTGGAAACCCGTCCGCCCAATGCCGAGGGCCATGGTGAGGTCAAGGCCAGCGACCTGATCCGTAACGCCCTGCGGATGCGCCCGGACCGCATCATCCTTGGTGAGATTCGCGGTGTGGAAGTGCTCGACGTGATGACGGCAATGAACACCGGCCACGACGGTTCTATGAGCACCGTGCACGCCAACAATGCCCAGGACGCCCTGCTGCGCCTGGAAACCCTGGTGGGCCTGACCGGGCGGGTGGTGGCTGAAAAAACCCTGCGGCAAATGATCTGCGCCGCACTGGATGTGGTGATCCAGCTGACCCGCTTGCCCGATGGCCGTCGCTGCGTCAGTGAAGTCGTGGAAATAGTGGGCGTGCGCGACGACGTCTACGTCACCAACACGCTGTTCCGGCTTGACCGGCGTACCGGCTTCGGTTTCCTGCGCGAGGCGGTCAACCCTGCCGGTGACAAACTGCGCCGTGAGTCGGCACTGCCTTTATAGGAGCGCAATCATGACCGGCCCCATTCTGATGTTCATGTGCGTGATCCTGATCGGCCTGTCGATAGGGCTGTTTCAGAACGGCCTGCGTCGTGCAAAAACTGACCGAGTACTGGAGAGACTCGCGCAAGGGCAACCGCTGCTGACAGGAGAGCATGGTCACTGGACAGGCCTTGAACGCATGTTCCTGCGCGCAGGCCTGGGCAAACCCACTGACAGCCTGGGGCTGTGGCTGACGTCCTGGGCCCTGGGCATGCTGATGGGTTTTATTGCCGCCAGTTGGCTCGGTTTGCTGATGATGATTGTCGTACCGCCGCTGTGCCTGCACCTGTACATTGCCTGGCGCTATCAGCGACGCCTGCACCGGATGATTGAGCAACTCCCGCAGTTGCTGGACCACACCGTGCGCAGCCTAAAATCCGGCCGCACCCTGGCGGACGCCGTGCTGGGCGGCATCGAAGCTGCCGAGGACCCGCTCAAACAAGCCATGAGCCGCATTCAGCGCAATGTGCAAATGGGTGTCAGCCTTCCGGAATCCGCCCATGACTTCGCCGAATTCTATGAACAGGACGAATTCCGTCTGTTCGCCCTCGGCCTGAAGGTCAACCTTCGATATGGCGGTAATGCCAGTGAGCTGCTGGAAAACCTGATCAAGATGATCCGCGAACGGGAACAGGGTGCCCGCCAACTGAAAGCCATGACCGGTGAAACCCGTATGACGGCCTATGTACTGGCGGGTCTGCCGATTGCCATGGTGGGTTATTTCATAACGGTCAACCCGGGGTACTTGATGACCATGTGGAACGATGGCACGGGGCGCTACCTGCTGTTCATCGCCCTCGCCATGGAGCTGGCGGGCAGCCTGGTCATGTGGCGCATGTTGCGGAGTATTTGAGATGGCCCTACTGATCAGTGCCTTGCTGTTTCTCGCCGCGCTTGTGCTGGTTCTCGGCAACCTGATGGAACAGCGTCGACGCCAGCGCCTGGTTACCCAGCGTCTGCAAGGGCAAATGGCCCGTGAAGACAAGCTCGGCACGTTCATGCGCCAATTGGGTAGCAGCTCGATTGCCCAACGCTCGGTCAGCCTGGACAACGAAACGCAAATACTGCTCAACCGGGTAGGCTGGAGAAAAGCCAGCCAACGCTCAATGTTTGCCGCCTTTCAGATCGGGACGCCCATGGTACTGCTGGGTATTACCGCAATGGGGCAGCAGTTGTTCTTCCGTGAGGTCGAGTTCCCGTGGATCATGCCCTTGCTGGCCCTGGGGCTAGGCTATCTGTTGCCCAAGCGTATTCTGGCCGCTGCCGCAAAATACCGGCAGCAACGCATCGCCCGCGAAATATCGACGTTCATTCCGCTGCTGCGGATCCTGTTCGAGTCTGGCATGGCGGTGGAGCAATCACTGCGCGTCTTGAGTACTGAAGCGCAACGCTTGTTGCCCGCCCTGACCCATGAACTGCGCCTGGTCCTGTCGCGGGTCGATTCCGGCCTGGAGCTGGGTGAAGAATTGGGCAAGACCGCCAAGGCGCTGGCAGTGGATGAGTTCACTGACACCTGCGTCATCCTCCAGCAACTGATCCAACAGGGCGGCGGCGCGATGAAGTCGTTGCTGGCGCTCAAGCAACTGCTCGATGACCGCCGCCTGACCCGCTTGCAGGAATACATCTCGAAGATGTCGGCCAAAATGTCGGTGGTGATGATGGTCTTCCTGTTTCCTGCCTTGCTGATCGTCCTCGGGGGCCCAGCGTTTATCGCCATCGCCCGAGCCCTGAATAACTTTTGAGGAGCGTTTGATGAAAGCATTGATTGCCGCACTGGGCTTGCTAATGCTCGGTGGTTGCGCCAGTAACGGCCAGCCGCCCTGGGCAGCCCTGATGTCGCCAGGCAACTGCGCCAAACCCGGCTCCGAACAGGAACTGTCGCTGAACCTGGCCGACGACATGGCCAACGAGGGCAAGCTGCACGCCAGCCTGGCCAACCTGCAAAACTTGCCCGACACCCTGCCCCAGGTACGCCAGCGCAAAGCCAAGGTTTACCGTTTATTGGGCCGCAGTGAAGCCGAACCGCTGTACCGCAGCCTGCTGGGCACCTGCATGGCCGCCGACGGTGAGCACGGCCTCGGGCAATTGGCCGCAGCCAAGGGTGATAACGGCCAGGCTATGGCCCACATGCAACGTGCGGCGCGATTGGCACCCACCGACGAAAAAATCCGAAATGACCTGGGCGTGGTGTACCTCAACCAACTGCGCATGGAGGACGCCCGCTTCGAATTCCTCACGGCCATGGAGTTAAAGCAGAGTGATCAACTCGCCGCCGTCAATCTGGTGACCTTGCTCATCTACCAGGACAACTGGGGGCAAGCGGCGCAGTTGGTCAGCCAGATGAACCTGAGCCCGGAGCAAGTCACCGAGGCCCAGGCCAGGGCCGAGAGACTCAAGGGGGCAAGCGTAACAGCGGCCAAGGATCAGGTAGCGGCGGTCAGCGATGCGCCGCCGCCAACAATCAAGTAAGTGGTTCAAGGAGTTGACGATGAAATTCCATTACCTCGCCCTGCTGGCCCTGCCCCTGATGGCACAGGCCATTGAGTCCGGGCCGTCCTCCCCACAGCAGGAAGAAACCGAAAACTGGATAACGTTGCAACGCAGCGGGCAACTCGCATCATCGGTACCGCAGAAAGCCACCGCTGCCGAACGCGAGCAGGCCTTGCAGCGCTGGCTGGACAGTAACAAGCATGCGATACCGGAGTTTTTTGACCAGAAAAGCGGAGGGAGTTCGCCTGGAGGTAAGTGAAGAGCGCGACCGGCACAACAATGAGAACCCAATGTGGCTTACCTATGCCCATCGCAGGCAAGCACACACTGGGGCGCGTTTATTACTTCAGTGTGCGGTCACCCGCTGGCGCATCGCCGAGTTGTTGGGCGAGAGCGCCAGGGCCAACTGCGTACGGTTGTGCATATGGGTCAGGCGCAACACCTGGGACACATAGAGCTTGACCGTGTTCTCTGTGATGCCCAACTCACAGGCGATCTGGTAGTTGGTCTGGCCCTTGCCCACCAGCCGGGCGACGTCCAGTTGGCGCGGTGACAACGGGTTGAAGATCGCCGGTATTTCCAACTGTTCGGCAGACACTTCGCCCTCGCTCTGCGACGTAGGGCTGCGACGGACCTTGTCCAGGTCCTGGTACAGATCATTAATGGACTCGGAAAGCGTTTGCAGCTTCTGATTCAGATGGCCCAGGTGCACGCTCTTTTGCCGCTCTTGCAGCGCGGCCTCCTGGCGCTGCAGCCCTTCGAGCAGTTCATCAAGGTTGATCGGCTTCTGATAGTAATCAGCGATCCCGGCGCGCAGGGCCTTGATCACGTCCTGCTTGTCAGCGCGACCGGTCAACATGATGGCTTCGAATGCCCGCTGCTTGCCAGCGACCCGCTGCAGGGCCTGGACCAGCTCAATGCCATCCATCTCCGGCATATGCAGGTCACACAGCACCAGGCCAATCTCTGCGTCTTCGGTGAAGCGCTGCAACGCCTGCTGACTAGACAGGCAAGGGACGCAGCGATAACCGCTGCTTTCAAGAAATTCACAAAGCTCTTCCACGATCAGGGGTTGATCGTCGACCACGAGCACTTTTACCGCAGAGGTAAGCTTGTTCACGCGCTACTCCATGCCTGGCAAGCCAAAGATGACCTATCCGTTCCGAGGATCTTTCCTACACACCTACCTCAATAAATCTAGACGTACTTTCCGACTATGTACATAGCGATACCCGGAGGCGATGGCTAATGAAGACACAACCAGGTGAAGGAAAACCCCACCAGCAGAAACGGCGCAAAAGGCAGTTTTTTTGACGGTTCAGGTACCAGGTATCCAAGTCGCTCTCTAAGTCCTTGACTCATATGCGGCCATAGCCTGGGCGCAAGTATCAGCCACAGGACATTGGCCACGCCTGCGCCGATCAGCGACCACAGCAAATAGGTCGAATTCGACCCCAGGCCCAGGGCCGCCAGCAACTTCACATCGCCTGCCCCCAGACGCCCCAACGCATAACCCGGTAACGTCAATAAAAGCGCCAGGGCAAATGCCCACAAGCCTTGAGTACCAGGCGCACCCAGCCACGTCGTGCCACTCCACAATAAATAGACCAGCGCCAATAGCGCCGCGCCCAGAGTCAGCCGATTGGCGATCTGACGCCGACGAATATCCTGCACCGCACACACCACCAACCAGAGGAACACCACGATGCTTTGGATCACGTAAAAAACATCCCTTTTTGCTGAATGATTCTATGCTGATATCAGGTAGTAGCAGTCAGGGTAGACGCAGTGATGAAAACAGGCCTCCCTAGAAAGCAAAAAGGCGCGGTGGCGATCGAGTTCGCCCTGGTCTTTGTGGTTTTTTTTGCCGTGTTCTACGCAATGATCAGCTACAGCCTGCCGTTGCTGCTGATGCAGTCGTTCAACCAGGCCACGGCTGAGGCGGTCCGTCGCAGTGTGGCAATAGACCCGAGCTCACCTGGCTACACCGCAAGCGTCGGGCCGGCGGCAGCAGAGTTCGCGCGCAAGCAGTTGGATTGGATTCCCTCCGCCTTTCAATTTCTGCCCGGACACGTCACCGGGACATTCACTGGTGGCGTGCTCAAGGTCGAGATCAACTACCCCTCGACCAATCTCAAGGGCGTGCTGCCGTTTATCGTCCTCCCGGGTATTGGTGACTTGCCCAAACTGCCCACCATGCTCCATGCCCAATCGAGCCTGCAATTTTGACCTCGGGGGACAAGCTCTTCGGGCGCTTGCTCGGCCGCAGCAGCCCCCTGCCCCTCGACACGCCCACTCGCCAACCCACCACGGGCTTGCAAGTGCAATTGGACCATCAAGGCCACGTGCTGCACATCAACGGCACCTTGCGCCAACAACTTGCCCAACACCTGACGAGCGACCCCCAGCCGCTGCTGCGTGATCTGCTGTGTACCAGCAGCGAACTGAGTGTCGAAGGAACCCCGGCCGACTGGCAGCACCACAGCCTGGACCTGGACTTCCACGGTGCCGCCGGGCAAACCCTGCAGACCAGAGGCTGGATCGAGCCGGACGGCGATGGCTGGGTCCTGCGACTGCTGGATATCGGCGACTTGCTGGCCGGGCGGCAGCTGGCGCAACACCGCGAGCAAAACCATCAACTGGCCTGCAAGATGAGCGAGCAATTGCGGGTCTGCAGCCTGGCGCGACTGCCGCAAGTATTCAACGAACACCTGCGCAGCCTGGCCCAGCGCTGGAAAATCCCCTGTGTGGCCCTCGCCTTGCTGGATGAACAGGATCAGGGCTGGCTGGTCTACAGCCAATACGTGGCTCATGACGCCCCGGCGCTATGGCAAACCGGGCAACGCCTGGGCACCAGCCTGGACAGCGTCAACGGTAATACGCCACTGAGCCTCGCGGTCGGTCAGGGCCGCAGTGAACACCCGCGTCTGCACAGTGTATTTGGCAACGCCGACGGTTTCCTGGTGCCGTATCGCGATGGCCAAGGCGTTGCGGCGTGGTTGTTGTGCGGGTTTTACAGCAGCCAGGCAGATATCAGTGACCGTGACTGGCTGAACCTCACCGCCGCCCTCGCCGCCCCCCTGCTCAGCCGCCTGCGCGAGCAACGTCACCATCAGCAACTGGAACGCCTGGAAGCCTTGCAAGGCCTGCTCGGTACCGGTTGGTGGGAGCTGCCGCCGGCAAGCCAGGAGATCCAGCTCGCGCCACAGCTCATGCGCAGCCTGAGCCTTGAGGACGGTCCCACGCGACTAGACCTGGCCAACTGGCTGGACCTGATCCATCCGGCCGACCGCCAGGAATTGAACAGCCGCCTGCAGGACTTGCAGCAGTTGAGCAAACCCTTGTTGACCAGCGTGCGCCTGCACCGTACCGACGCCGAACTTAACCCCATCTGGTACCGCGTCCAGGGCCAGGTGCTGGGCGTTGGCGACAACCGGCGCTGGATCGGCTTCATGCTCGACATCAGCGATATCAAGAACCAGCAACTGCAAGCCGCCGCCGCCCACGCCCGACTGGACAACCTGATCGCCAGTTCACCGGCGGTGATCTACGTCCAGCGCTACGCCAGCGGCGCCTTGCACCCAGCGTTTTTCAGCGACAGCCTGTTGCCGCTTTTGGGCTGGACCCTGGCCGAATGCACCCACGACACGCTGGCTTCGTTAATCCACCCCGAAGACCGCGACCTCTACTTTGAACGCACCCGCCACCTGCTGCGTGAAGGCAACGTGCGCAGCCGCTATCGGGTACGAGACAAACAAGGCGATTACCACTGGCTGCTGGACGAAGCCAAGCTGCTGCGCGACGACCTCGGCCTGCCGGTGGAGGCCGTCGGCCTGTGGCTGGATATTACCGAGGCGACCCTGGCCGCAGAGCGGGTTAAGCAGAGCGAGGAGCGCTACCGGATTCTGGTGGAGGACTCGCCGGCGATGATCTGCCGCTACCGTCCAGACCTGACCCTGACCTTCGGCAACACGCCGCTGGCCAACTACATGGAGTGTTCGCCAGCACAACTGCCGGGGCTGAATCTGAGCCAGTGGCTATCAGAAGAGCAACGCATCGCGTTTATCCAGCGCATCGCTCAATTGACCCCGGAGTTTCCCGTCAGCACTGCCGAGATCAGCCTGCAACTGCCCGGACGCGAACATGCCTGGTGGGTCTGGTCCGACCGTGGCGTGTTCGACGAACAGGGCCAGTTGCAAGAAATCCAGGCCGTCGGGCGCGACAACACCGAAGTGCGCCGCTCACAACAACAACTGACCCAAAGCGCAAAAATGGCCACCCTTGGCGAGATGGCCACCGGCCTTGCCCATGAGATTAACCAGCCGCTGAACGTCATGCGCATGGCCATCGTCAACATGCTCAAACGCCTGGGCAACGGCGATGCGCAGATCGATTACCTGACGGAAAAACTCCAGCGCATCGACTCCCAGGTCCAGCGAGCAGCCAGGGTGGTGGACCATATGCGGGTGTTCGGGCGCCGCTCGGAAATCGAGCAGCAACCCTTCGACCCGGCCCAAGCGGTGGACGGCACGCTGTCCCTGCTCAGCGAAGGCCTGCGCGACAAAGGCCTGGACCTGCGTGTCACCCCGGTCGATTTCACGGTGCAGGTCAAAGGCTACGTCGACCAGCTGGAACAGGTGCTGATCAACCTGATGGTCAATGCCCGCGACGCCCTGCTGAGCAAGCACGAGCAGGACCGCGACGTCAAACCCTGGATCTCGTTGCACTGCGAACACGACAGCCGCCATGTGCGGATTTGGGTGGAAGACAACGGCGGCGGGATTGACCGTAAGCGCCTCATAAACCCCACATACCAAACGATGGGCTTAATGGTTACCGTGGCATTTCTGGCGAGCAGTTCCACGGCAGCAAGGCTTCGAAGTCTTCTACCGAAGTAGCTTGCGGTAGGCGTTC
>NZ_VOBG01000041.1 GCF_008369295.1 Pseudomonas sp. ANT_H4
TTGAACATTACAACGAGCAGCATCCGCACAGCGCTTTGAACTATCGCTCACCGAGGGAGTTCAGGCGCTTGGCGGCAGCACCAATTTAACAGGGAGTTGGTGTCCGGTTTTGTAGGGGCAAATCCAAGTGCCATGTTCAAGGTCTCTGCATGAGAGCTATCCAGGGGTAACTGCTGTAGCTGGTCAAGATGGGCACGCAGGCGAGTCAGGGGTGTACGCAGATCGTGCGCAATACCGTCACACGCCCCCTTAACCTCATGCATAAGCTGCTCTATATGCTCGAGCATGACGTTGACAGCATTGGCCAACATGTCGAGCTCATCGCGGCGTGGAGACAGCGGAAGTCGTTCGCCGAGATTGCCCGATACGATACTTTCAGTGCAGCTTTGGAGTCGCTGTACCCTGCGTAGGGGCCTTCGCCTCAGGAGCCACCAACCGATCAGCCCAGGGATAAGGGTAAGAGAAAACCCCCAAAATAATGCTTGCTCGATAATACCGCCGACTGCGGAGATAGAGCCCCCATCGCGCGACAGGATCAAAATTCGACCATCGTCACGATGCTGCATCAGTGCATGACTGCTTCGGGTTTGCTCTCGTGGCAATGCAATGCTCAATCCTCTCTCGAGATAATGTACCTGGCCGTCACCTGGCAGACTTGCTCGCAAACGAAGCAGGTCGCCGGCGATATGGGTGCCGTCAGCTTCAAATAAGCCGTAGGCGTCGATCCCCGACGTCGAATACACCTCACTAGCGGCCAACTCGTCTTTTAGGCTGGCATCATCAATTTTTTGGTAATAGTGGGCTCGCTGCATCAATGTCCGCTCGGCAACAGCTCCGAGATAGGTTGATATTTTCCAATAAAGCACACCTGTAAAAACGGCTCCCCAAGCGATAAAAAACAAGGCGTAGAGCCCAAGAAGGCGGCTATTGGAGGAACGCCAACGCTCATTCCTGGGAGGCAAGAACATAACCAGAACCGCGTATGGTTTGAATAACGGGTGAATTTCCACCCTCGATTTTTTTACGCAGGCGACCGATATGGACATCAATAATGTTCGTGCCTGGATCGAAGTGATATCCCCAAACTGCCTGGAAAAGCATGGTTCTAGTAACCAGCTGACCCGCGTTGCGCATGAAATAAGTGAGCAGTTTGAACTCGGTTGGGAGAAGTGGGATCTGCACGCCCTCGCGACTGAGTGACTGCTCAATAAGATCAATATGGAGGTTGCCGACGCTCAGTAGGCGCTCACTCACACCGGCAAGCGGGCGCCTCAGCAGCACCTCCACCCTGGCGATCATTTCAACCGTAGAGAACGGTTTGGTCAGGTAGTCGTCGCCCCCTGAACGAAGCCCTTTGACCCGCTCATCGACATCTGACAATGCGCTGATCATCAAGACTGGCGTCTGAATACCGAGGCTTCGCAGCGTACTGATTATCGTCAAACCATCAAAATCAGGCAGCATCCGGTCAAGTGTTATCACATCATGCCCGCCAGAAATGGCCGCTGATAATCCATCACGACCGTTCGCCGTCCATAGAACTTCGAATCCATGGGAGGTCAGCGTGTTAACAATAGCCTTGGCTGTAACCTCATCGTCCTCTATCACCAGCGCGCGATTCATTTTTACTCCACACAACGATTGCAAACCTAAAGCTCGAGCGAGCTCCAAGCGCCGTAGGCTTTAAAGATCAGTGCAGCCTAGGTAGGGTGCATCGGGCGGTAAACTAAATATTTCTTAACCATCCTTAATTTCGTCTTTGCTTGAAAGGTGCCTATTTTTTCGCGCCCCCACTGCTAAATCTCATCTCTACACTCGATTCAGGATATCCCGTCATGACGAAGACCTTATCGAGGCTCGCATTGGCTTGCTTGTTTCTATTTGCAGATGGCATTGAGGCACAGGATGCCACTCCCACCAAAACGCTTACCCTCTTTACGACAGGAGGCTTCATCGCGGCGATTCAATCCATAGCCCCCCTTTATGAAAAAACGACAGGAATCAGCCTGGTAATTAAAGAATCCCCGCCCACCGGCAATACGCCAACGGCAATCGAAAATCTGTTGGAGAGCGGTCAAAAAGCAGATGTTGTAATCATGGAGGACTGGGAGCTGCGAAAGCTTATAGATCAAGGCCATTTGCAAAAAACGAGTCGAATTGAGCTTGCCAAGTCGTTCATTGCCATGGCCGTCCGCAAAGGCGCTAAAAAGCCCGATATAAGCACCATGAAGAACTTCAAAAAGACGTTGCTCAACGCAAAGTCTCTGGCTCTATCGGATACGCCCAGCGGAACATACCTGTCACGTATTCTCTTCCCTCAAATGCACATCTCAGAAAGGTTGAGGATCAAAACCAAAAGTATGCGTCCGGCCAACACACCTTCCTGACCCCGACGCCAAAGGCGATGGTGTCCACCTGATTTAAGTGGACACCATTTCTAGCCTTTATAAGCGGGTCTTTCATGCAGCCACAACGCCGTTCTTACTCCAAATCCTTCAAGGCCCAGGTCATTCAAGAGTGTTCCCAGCCCGGGGCCTCGATTGCCAGCGTTGCGCTGAGCCACAGCCTCAACGCGAACCTCGTCCATAAATGGATTCGAGTGCAAACGCAGAAAGCCATGGCGCTGCAACCTGCTTTCATTCCGCTGCCCTTGCAGTTAGCCGGAGCAAATTCGCAAGCCACGTCATCGACTATCTGCCTCGAAATCCCACACCCGCGCGGCACCGTGAAAGTGAACTGGCCGACCGAAAGCGCCGCTGCCTGTGCCACCTTTCTGCGAGATCTGTTGCGATGATCCGCATCGACGCCATCTGGCTCGCCACTGAGCCCATGGACATGCGCGCCGGTACCGAGACCGCGCTAGCCAGAGTGATCGCGGTCTTCGGTGCGGCGAAGCCGCACTGCGCTTATTTGTTTGCCAATCGCCGGGCCAATCGCATGAAAGTGCTGGTACACGATGGGATTGGTATTTGGTTGGCCGCACGTCGCTTGAACCAGGGCAAGTTTCACTGGCCAAGCCTTCGACAAAGCAGCGAAATGCAGTTGGATACCGAACAACTTCAGGCCTTAGTGCTCGGACTACCTTGGCAACGTGTTGGAGCCGGCGGTGCAATCACGCTGCTTTAAAAACTGTAATTAGCGTCTTGGCTGGCTGTCGCAAGTGGCCTGCTTTGGTAAAATCCACGGCATGACGTCCTCACCCAATCTCGATCAAATGACTCCCGACCAGCTACGTGCATTCGCTGCGCAGTTGCTGTCGCAAGTCGAGACCCTGGGCAAGACGGTTGAAACCATGGGCAAGACAGTTGACACCATGGGCAAGAAGATCAACCGCGATCAAACGGTGATCGAGAAACTGACCCACGAAATCGCGCAACTCAAGCGTTTGAAGTTTGCCAAGCGTAGCGAGCAGATGAATCCTGAGCAGGCCAGTCTGCTCGATGACCTGATCGATACCGATATCGCGGCGATTGAGGCCGAGCTTCAAGCCTTGCAAATAGCGCCAGCGACGACCGAGAAAAAGCAAAAGCCCAAGCGCACGGCATTGCCGGCGGAATTCCCACGCACGTTGATCCATCATGAACCGGACAACACTCGCTGCCCTTGTGGCTGCGCACTCAAGCGTATCGGTGAAGACGTCAGCGAAAAGCTGGACTACACACCCGGCGTGTTCACCGTCGAACGCCATGTTCGTGGCAAGTGGGTTTGCGATGACTGCGAAACGCTGATCCAAGCGCCCGTACCGGCGCAGGTCATCGACAAAGGTATCCCAACGGCAGGCTTACTTGCCCACGTCATGATCGCGAAGTTCGCTGACCATTTGCCGCTCTACCGCCAGGAATCGATTTTCGGTCGCGCCGGCTTGGCGATTCCACGCTCCACTTTGGCTCAATGGGTTGGAATGACGGGTGTGCAATTACAGCCCCTGGTCGATGCCCTGCGTGACGTAGTGATGGGACAGCAAGTCATCCACGCGGATGAAACACCGGTACAGATGCTTGCTCCAGGTTCGAAGAAAACCCACCGGTCTTATGTTTGGGCTTACGCCACGAGCCAGTTCTGCGAAACAGCCGCTGTCGTCTACGACTTCAGCCCCAGCCGCGCCGGTGAGCATGCTCGCAACTTCCTGCAAGGCTGGAAAGGTAAGTTGGTCTGCGACGACTTTGGCGGTTACAAGGCCAGCTTCGAACTCGGCGTGACCGAGATCGGCTGCATGGCCCATGCCCGACGCAAGTTTTTCGAATTGCACGCGACCAACAAAAGCCAGATCGCCGAGCAGGCCCTGCGCTACATCCAGTTGCTGTACGAAATCGAGAGCGAAGTGCGTGATCTGGAACCGGATTTACGGTGCCGAATACGACAAGAAAAAGCCGCTCCGGTGATGGATAGATTGCATGTCTGGATGATCGCCCAGCGTGATCTTGTGCCCGAAGGTTCGGCCATCAGCAGAGCACTCGATTACAGTCTCAAACGCTGGGCAGCGCTGTCGCGCTACCTCGATGATGGGGCCGTCCCCATTGATAATAACTGGGCGGAGGTGCGACACGAAGTCGCTTACAGAAGTTGTTCCCCTTGGAGGGAACCACCCGTGTCACCGGGTGAATCTAGAAGGCTGAATCAAGAGCGCTTTCGACAATGTGACGAGGCACCGCAAGGTGCGGGGTACTACTCGTGAGAGATGTGCTCTTCTGGCAGCCATGGCCGGACAAGGGCTAGATAGTCGGTATGGTGAACACATGTGAACCTGCGTAAAGATCGTTAAGTTAAACGAGCGGAAATGGCTTATACGCTCGAACCAAAACGGTAATGGAGGTGGGAACAGCGCCTTTCGGTTGCGCGTTCGTGACCCGTGTATCTCCCGGTCGATAGCAGGCACCTAACCCGACGTACTTCAGTAAGCGGAACGTGGAAATCCCGTATCGCTCCCCTCGGGGACAGCCGTTTGCAAAAAAGGCCCATGGCGGTGCGGGCGAAGGAACGAGGAAAAAGCGAACGCCATCCTGTAACGGGCTGGATAGGAGTTGAAACATCACTTCACGCGAAAGCGGGCAGACGTCCTCATGGTCTCTCTTCACAAGAGAGTAGGTAGAACCCTTTCAACGGAAGGAGAGCAAATGAACGCAGCAGCATTGGCGTGTGCACCTTCCGGCACGTCGTGGGACGGCATCAATTGGGCCGACGCTCAACGTCGAGTAAGAGGGCTGCAAGCGCGTATTGTGAAGGCCGTACAAGACGGCAGACATAACAAGGCAAAAGCCCTGCAATGGCTGCTGACTCACTCGTTTAGCGGCAAAGCTTTAGCCGTGAAACGGGTGTCTGAAAACAAAGGCAAGAATACCCCCGGTGTGGACAAGGTCACTTGGAATACACCGGGGGCCAAGATCGGTGCGATAGCGTCATTGAAGCGGCGAGGCTACTCGCCGCTTCCGCTTCGGAGAGTGCTTATTCCGAAGAAAAACGGCAAGACGAGACCTCTCGGAATTCCCGCGATGAAATGCCGGGCCATGCAGGCGCTCCATCTGTTGGCTCTGGAACCGATAGCGGAAACTACCGGCGATCCGAACTCATATGGGTTCAGGCCGGAACGCTCAACTGCGGATGCCGCCGCACAGTGCTTTGGTGTGCTGTCACGAAAAGCAAACGCGGAGTGGGTGTTAGAGGGCGACATTCAAGGCTGTTTCGACAATATCAGCCATGACTGGTTGATCGCGAACATCCCCATGGATAAGGCGATTTTGCAGAAATGGCTCAAAGCCGGTTACGTCTACCAGAATGAGCTGTTCCCTAGCCACACCGGAACCCCGCAGGGAGGCATCATTTCTCCGGTGTTGGCCAACATGACCTTGGATGGTTTGGAAGCGATGCTGGCGAAGAAATTTCCCAATGCAAAGTGGACAGGCCGAAAGATGCGCGTGGTGCGTTATGCAGATGATTTCATCATCACTGGCTGTTCGAAAGAATGGCTGGAGAATGAAGTCAGGCCCGCTTTGGTTGAGTTTCTGGCAGAGCGTGGACTTGTCCTCTCTGCGGAAAAAACCAAAATAACGCACATAGAGGACGGGTTCGACTTCCTCGGATGGAACTTGCGCAAGTACAACGGAAAGCTCCTGATCAAGCCATCGAAAGCAAATATCAGGGTTCACCTAGCCAGGCTCCGGGAAGTGATCAAGACCAACAAGGCGATCAAACAGGTCAATTTGATCGGGCTGCTCAATCCGATTTTACGGGGATGGGCGAACTATCACAGCCACGTGGTCGCCAAGAAAGTCTTCAATCAGGTGGATAGCGAAGTCTGGATAATGCTCTGGCGCTGGGCGGTGAGACGACATCCGCGCAAAGGAACACGGTGGGTCAAGGACAGGTATTTTAAAGTCCGAGGATCGCGCCGCTGGGTGTTCACCACCGTTGAAAAATCCGCAGACGGTAAGGTAAGGGAATACACCTTACTGAAAGAATCGGATACGCCGATAGTGCGGCACATCAAGATCAAGTCTGCTGCCAACCCGCATGACCCCAATTGGGATGAGTATTTCGAGTTCCGATGGGGCAAGAAAATGCTCAAATCAACGAAGGGACGAGCGAAGCTTTATCGCGTCTGGCGACAGCAAGGCGGTCTATGTTCTGTTTGTCATAAGCCCGTTACCAAAGATACGCCGTGGCATAGTCGCCACATCGTAAAGTTGGCCGACGGGGGAACGGACGCCGCAGTCAATCTTGAGGTCTATCACCTGCGTTGCCCCAGAGATCAGCAGTACGCCAATGTTCAAGAGGTATAGCCGGGTACTTAACAGTGCCTTTGTAGAGGCTTGAGCCGTGTGCTGGGAAACTCGCATGCACGGTTCTTAGGGGGTTGGACGCGGGTAACCGCGTCTGACTACCCGACAACCAGATCCGGCCGTGGGCTCTTGGACGCAAAAACTGGCTCTTCGCTGGGTCGCTACGTAGCGGAAAACGGGCGGCAGCGATCATGAGTTTGATCCAGTCTGCGCGGCTGAATGGTCATGACCCGTACGCCTATCTAAAGGATGTTCTCACGCGTTTACCGACGCAGCGGGCGAGTGAAATCGAGCTGCTGCTTCCGCATAAGTGGCAGCCGGTTTAATCACGCAAGATGTGATGCCCGGACGCATACAACCAAAACGATTTCCGCGAAGCCTGTCGCAGAAGCAGTAGCCCGTGGCGAAGCGGAGATAGGCTTCCAACAATTGAGTGAGCTGATGCACATTGAAGGCATCGATGTGATTGGGCTTATCCCCGATCAGGTTCAGAAAATGACAATGTACTCAGCGGCCATCACCACAGGCAGCGTGCAGCAAGAGGAGGCTGCCACGCTATTAAAGTTCCTCAGTTCAGAGGCCGCTAGGAGTGCCATGAAGCTAGGCGGATTAACACCTGTTCGATGAACCCTGCTAGGAGCTGTGTGCTCTCTATTGGGCCACCGCCAGGATTGTAGTTGCTTTATGGTCGGTTATTTGAGGAGGCGATTTCGTTTGCCGACTCAAGCTTAAGCCATCAAGTTCTTGAGGGCTTAACGTGGCCCCTCTGTCAGACAGAATCAAGGCAAGAACTAGAATGGTAAAGCCTACTAACACTGGGAATGAGCCCAACCAGAATTGGATGCGTCGGCGGCGCTGGTATGCGTCCATTTTTACTAGCCCCTGTCGGCGTTGGCGAGTATTTCTCGCTTACTTATACTTCTGTTGCTCAATGCAATTTCTACCATCGATTACTAATAAGCACCAGGCTCCCACTATCTGATTTGACCTCCCTCAGGTCAGAAGCCGGAGAGCTTGCAAAGCAGCAAGGTGCCCCGGATAGAACCAGTAGCCCCATTGCCCGACCGGCCAGACCTTGAAGGTGAAAGTCTGACGAAGAAGCCAGAGCCCGATCAGGGGAGCCGCGAACGCGGAGCTCAAAGCCAACAATGAATAGATTTCCAAGTCCATCGCCCTGGTCACGATGCTGCTGCGGGTATTGCTCAACAGGCATAGAGCCGCTGGCAGCAACCAAAGAACACCGGGGCTCTTGATCGCTAACAAGACCGCCGATGGAAGGAGTGCTCCGTAGAAGCCATACATCAGTGGATCATCCAGCACGTAGGCAACTGCGGCGGCCATCAACGCCGTAGCGCCGCTCAACAAGGTGCGATATTGCAATCCCCACGCAATCAATAGCCCTAATGCCAGGGTAACCAACACGTTGAATGATCCCGAGGTGCTGATGTAGCGATAAGGCACTTCTGAAATGGCAGCAAACAACAGCATCAACGCAAGGTATCGACCATTCGTCGCCGTCAGCAATTCGCCCGGTTTGGAGCGCGCCACGTTGGCCGCAATGGCGACACAGAACAGCGGAAAAGACAGTCGTCCCAGAATAAACAGATTGCTCATCTCCGGCCACACCAAGCGCAAGTGATCGATAACCATGGTCAGCATCGCCAGCCACTTGATCAGATCCAGGCTAATGCTTCGGTTCTTGAGTGAAGGATGCGGGGTTGTATTAGCCGTCGTCATGTCCATCCCAATGTGACTGCGGTAAGCACGAGATAACGCACGCCCTTGGCCAGGGTGACGATCAGTAGGAAACTCCAAAATGGTTCGCGCATGACTCCGGCGACGACCGTCAGCGGATCGCCAATGATGGGCACCCAGCTCAGCAACAGTGACCAGCGCCCGCTGCGCATATAGGAGTGCTGGGCTTTTTCTAACTTGCTCTCGCTCAAGGGGAACCAGCGCTTGTGGCGGAATCGCTCAACAGAACGGCCCACAAACCAGTTCAGTGCGGAGCCAAGAACGTTGCCAAAAGTGGCGACCGCCAAGAGCGTAGATACGACGTACCGGTCGGAGAGCAACATTCCGACCAGCACGGCTTCAGACTGCATTGGCAATACCGTGGCGGCACCGAATGCCGCCAGGAATAGACCAACGTAGCTGGTGAGTTCAAACACGAAAGAGTCGCCTCAAGCGTTCAAGCCGATCCAGCCATGGAAGCCCACGTAGAGACCAACACCGATGATCAGGACACTGGAGAGGTAGGGCGCACGACGCGCAACGGTGCCGAACCACGGCCAACGGTTGGACGCCTGCTTGGCGCCAATCGCGGCTGCAGCACCGACGGTTACCAGTGTGAGTGCCAGACCAATGCTAAAACACAGGACTAGCACGCCACCCAAGGCGACCTCTTTGACCTGAAGACATAGCAACAGAACGGTGATAGCAGCCGGACAAGGAATCAAACCACCAGTCAGACCGAACATGATGATTTGGCCGGTGGTGACTTCGCGGTTAGTGAAGCGTTTACGGATATCGTTAGCATGAGCACGTTCGTGTGCATCCTGATAGCCGTCAATCGACAACTCCAGGCCTTCCAGTTCGGAATGCACATGGCCGTGATTATGCTCCTGGTAGTCCAAGTCATAATCATGGGAGTGCCCCGCGTGCCCAAGACTCAAGCGAGCACTGAACTCATGAGGCTCGGGGATATCGACTGCCGATTCCAGGAAGCCCTCGCGCTCGACGAAGGTGAACGACTGGGTGCTGCCGTCCGGACGGGTAGTCATCAGACGAACATCTGAGGCTGCCCAAGCGTGCCCGGTCAATGTCTTCATGCGCCAGTGCGGTGGCACACCGTCTTCGAAGATCGACAGCTCAACACGACCATGGCCAGTATCGATTCGGTGGGTTTCATCATGATGGCCGTGGTCATGCTCGCCATGGTGGTGATCATCACCTTGCTCGAACTTGAACATCTGCTCACCGCGCCATGTACGCCAAAGCATCCACAGCGCAATTACGATGATCAGGGCAGAGGATGCTAGCTGGAAGTATGGCTCAGTGGTTTGAGCGTCCAGGCCTTTGCCCAGATACATGCCGCCGATGGCGACCAGCCACACTACGGCGGTGTGCGATAGCGTTGCAGCCAGCCCCAGCAATACGGCCTGTTTTACCGAGCCACGGATGGCCACGATGAAAGCCGCCATCATGGTTTTTGAATGGCCCGGTTCAAGCCCATGTAAAGCACCGAGCAGAATGGCGCTCGGGAAGTACAGCCAGGCGTGCGAACCACCCTGTTGCAAGAGTTCAGCGAAGTTGGGCATATCAGACCTAAAGGTACTTGGTGATTTGTTTGAAAGCTTCCAGCGGTGCACGCTCTCCATTGCCCAGCGCCGAAACGGTGTCCTCAAGGCAGTGATCAATGTGATCTTGGATGAGCGTTCGTTTTGCCTGACATACGGCTTTCTCAACTGCATGCAACTGCTGAGCAATGTCCACGCACTCACGACCCTCTTCGATCATGGTGATGATGCCGCGTAAATGGCCGTCCGCTCGTTTGAGGCGCTTGATGATCGCCTCATGACTTTGGTGGGTGTGGGGATGGCTGTGTTCGTGTTCGTGCTCACTCATGACTTGAGCCTCAGGCCTCAATGAATTACGCTGGCATCGTATCCCCCCTAGGGGGATACGGTCAAACGAATCAAAGCCCTACAAAACGAGTTGAAACCCGAACACTATGTTCAGCAAAACACTGACAATGACGGTGGTAATCGCACTTGCTCTCGCCATGTTTGTGGCTTGGGCCGGGCACACCTATACGTTGTCGGTGACATCGAAACAGCCAGCCTGGGAGATTGCGCAAGACGCACATCACTCCCATGAGCAGCAGGCAGAGATGTCGAGCGCGAGCTACTCGGATCATTACCACTCGCCGTTGACCCCTGACCATCAGCACGAAACGCCACAGCTCACGTCCGCGTTGAGTTTGGCTGCACAGCCAAAGCTGTCCATACGAGTTGATGCGCGCAGATATTCCGTTCCTCGTCCGCCGATTTTCTTGATCGAGCGTCCGCCCCGTCCTTCGTTCGCATCCTGACCATGGCCGCACTGCGGCCTTTGATCCCTGCAACGTAGGATTGATCTATGCATTCGCACTCAATGAGTGGCGTTGTCGCATTCACTGCGCCATCGCACCGCCCACTACTGCTGTTGTTTTTACTTGTCGCTGCACTTTTCCTCGGGATGCCCGAGGCGATGGCTCATGCCGTCGCGGAAGGTGACAAGGGCTTCATCCAGGAAAGTTCCGGCGTCATGTTGCTGCCCTTCATCTACATGGGCGCCAAGCACATGATGACGGGGTACGACCACCTGCTGTTTCTGTTCGGGGTGATCTTCTTCCTCTACCGCCTGAAAGACGTGGGGCTCTACGTCACGCTATTCGCTGTAGGCCACTCGGTTACGCTGCTGCTGGGCGTGCTGACCGAGATCAGCATCAGCTCCTACATCATCGACGCCATCATTGGTTTCTCTGTGGTGTACAAGGCGCTCGATAACTTGGGTGCATTCCAGCGCTGGTTCGGCTTCCAACCCAACACCAAGGTGGCCACGCTAATCTTCGGCCTGCTCCATGGTTTCGGTCTAGCCACCAAGATTCAGGAGTACGAGATCTCGCCTGATGGCCTGATTCCCAACCTGATCGCCTTCAACGTCGGCGTCGAGATCGGCCAATTGCTGGCCCTCAGCGCGATTCTCATTCTGATGGGGTATTGGCGGCGCACCGGCAGTTTCTGGCGCCACGCCTATACCGCCAACGTCGCCATGATGAGTGCCGGTTTCCTGCTGATGGGTTACCAGCTGACTGGCCTATTTGTCTCTGCGTAAGGAATTCTGACCATGTTCAATACTCCGCTTCCAACTGTTAATGAATTGCCCAGCACTCGCAAACTGGTGCGTTCGACTGTCATTGCACTGTTGACTGCGGTCGTCCTGCTGGTGACCGTTGTCATGCCTTCGGAATATGCCGTTGATCCAACGGGTGTGGGCCGAGCACTGGGGCTGACCCAAATGGGCGAACTGAAGATCATCCTGGCCCAGGAGGCTTTGGCGGATGCAGCACCACCTCAACCAGCAACTTTAGCTCCAGCTCCAGCTTCGCAGGTTGCACAGGCTGAACCTGTTGCGACACCTGTTACTCCGCCAGTGGCGACACCTCCCCCAGCTCTGAAGACAAATCAAATGAGCGTCACGCTCAAGCCAGGTGAAGGGACAGAAATCAAACTGAAAGTGCTGAAGGGCAAGACGGTCAGCTATGAATGGACAGCGGCTGGTGGGCCTGTGAATTACGACACCCATGGCGAGCCTTACAACGGTGAAAAGGGTTACTTCCACAGCTATACCAAGGGCAAGCAAGTCAAAAGTGACAAAGGTGAATTCACCGCCATTTTTGACGGCACCCATGGTTGGTTTTGGCGTAACCGCAGCAATAGCGACGTGACCATCTCACTGAGAACGGCCGGCGATTACTTGAGCGTCAAACAGTAATCCGAAGCAGCGATGGCTGTTCTATTGCCGAAAATGCAGCGATCAACCTAGATAAAGACCATTTATCTCATCCATTTTTTGAAGAGTCATTCCATGAAAACCCCAGCAACGCTGATTCGTTCGATGCTCCTGATTTGCTTTATTGGCCTGATGACCGCATGCGGTGGCGGTGAGAAAGGAACAACATCCAAGACCGCTGAGCACGGACACTCACACGAGTAACACCCTGAATAAAACATGGCCGCATTTGCGGCCTTGTTTGCTTCTATATCTCAACCTGCGCACCCAGTTCGACCACTCGGTCAGCGGCAAATGGAAGTATTTGAGGTTGCTGTTGACGTGCTTCAGTAAAAAAGTGAACAAGCTTTCTCGCCGACGAGCCATTCCGATACGCTTGATCGGGATATCCGTCTCGCGGCTAAGGAAGTAGGTGGATTGCTTCGTGCAGAAATCCAGCTCATTCAAGTGTAAGAAACTCAAGGCTACGGCTAGGTCAGGCTCCCCGATAAGACCAAAGTGCGGGTTAACCCGGAAAAATTATTCGTCATAAGCCTAGACCTCAAACCGCCGATCATCTGGTACGCGCAGCTGTCTTCAGACGCCACAGTTAGCAACACCACCTGCTCGTGCAGAACCTGTTTATGCAATAGATTGTGCGAGAGCGCATGAGGGGCTGTATCAGCATTGTAATAACTGCCGGGTCATACCAACATTTATGTCAATCCACAAAAAAAGGCGCCACTAGGGCGCCTAAGCCGTCTCTAAACCAAAGGAGAAACAAAGAGACGGGGGTGTATTTGGCAATTGGACACCTGATGCCGATGGCTAGCGTCCGTTAAAGCAGTTGCAATGGGTATTCGACAATCAGTCTGACTTCGTCCAAATCAGATTCGAAATCGGTAGCTCGTGTCGTTGCTTGGCGAACACGCAAAGACATGTCCTTCAGAGAGCCTGACTGGATGACGTATTTGGCCTCTATGTCTCGCTCCCAACGCTTTTGGTCCTGCAATGGGGCACCATCCGCGCCGCGACGCATGTACACGCTGTTCGCGTTGGAATAGTCCGCATCCCAGCCCTTAGCGTAGCGGGTCATGAAGCTGAGACCGGGGATGCCGAAAGCCTGCATATCTAGATCGTAGCGCAGCTGCAAGGATTGCTCTTTCGGTGAGTTGAAATCGCTGTATTGGATAGAGTTATCCAAGAAAATTGAGTCGGACTGGCGAAGGTAGTCAAAGTCGTCGTTACCATTATTGCGCTGGTAACCAACGGTCACGGCGTGCGCTCCGAATTTGACCCCGGTCTTGCCGCTCCAGATGTTGTTATCGAAGCTTCCCAGAAGTTTTTTACCCTCATCAACCGCTCGGTATTAATTAAAGCCGCCGATTAGCGATACGCTTTCTGAGAGTGGATAGCTCAATGTGGTGCCCGCGTAGTATTGGTTCCACACATCCTTGAATTGGCTGGTGTAAAGACTCACACCTACGTGCTCATTGACCGTGTAATCGCCCCCTAGATAAGCGATCCATGGAGCATCTACTGCACCGGCGTAAAAAGTTGAAAAGCCGTCACGCATGCTACTGGAATTGGGTTGGCTCATCGCATGCAGCCGGCCCCCCTGAAGGGTCAGGCCTTTGATGCTGGTATTAGTGAACGTTGCACCACGGAAACTCTCCGGGAGAAGTCGGGAATCCCCATAGGCAACGACAGGCGTCGATGGAAATACGTCGCCTACCTTGACGACTGTATCCAGGAAACGCACTTTTGCGGCCCCGCCTACTTTTGAGTAGGAGTCTTCAGGTTGGCCTTTGCTATTGTGCGGCAAGACATCGACTGAGCTTCGGGCTCCCGAGCGACCATCACCTGAATCGAGCTTGAGGCCTTCCATTGCAAACGCATCAATGCCGAAGCCTACGGTACCTTGAGTAAAGCCTGATTCGAATCGGCCAATGATGCCATGAGCCCATTCGGCTGAGTAACCATTGCCCGTGGGGCTTGACTGGCCCTTTCGATAATCACGATTGAGATAGAGATTCCGATTGAGAATACTAAAGGTGCTCCCCTCAATGAACCCTTCAGGCTTTTGCTCCACAGCTACTGCAACTTGCCCCATGCTCATGCCAAGGGCAATTAGAGAAAGACCATAAATGCTTTTATTGTTCATTTAACACTCCAGGCTTTAGCTTGGCAGAGTTTCTTTATGAAATATTTTTTATAATTATAAAAAGCCACCAGCACGTGAGGATTTCTCCTACGTGCCGGCAGACATAATTTCATACAATAGATAACTCCAGCGTGACCTGAAAATTACTTCTATGTCAGCGAACAGTAAGCAGGCTCAAAACATACCGAACAAACTGGCGCAGCTAGGGCCAACGCTAACTAGCTTCCGTGAGGGCAGTTAGTACCCATAACCTTGTATTCCAGGGTGTTGAGCTTGCCCGCCGAATCTTCATAGGTCATGCGCGAAGGAGCTACGCCACAGGTTTTATTGGCTTGAGTGGTACTGATTACCTTCTGGACATCGAGGTTCATTCCATATTCATAATGAACAACTTCAGGTGTCGTCTTTCCATTTTCTAAGGCGTACTGTTCCATCGCCTTCTGGTTCTCTTGCATCATTCGACCATAAACACGGTCACCACCGCCTTCAGCCATGGCCAAAGAAGACAAGGTCAAGATGGAAACGGCAAAAAAAGCTTTTAGTGATTTCATGAATTTCATGATTTTCTCCTAGTGTTCACTTACTTCTGACTAGAGGATAACCAGTGATGCCTTTCAGAAAGCTGCCGCGAATATTACATATGCGTAAGGTGTCCCTCAGCACTGGTGAGCTCGACTATTAGAATTTTAACTTATTGGCGGAGTAGGCTGAATATGTCAGATAAGCATTAAAGATCAACTCGAGTTTCTCACGAAATACCCAAGTATTTTTTATTAAAGATACATCTCATCTATATTATGGACAGCTGCTTGGACTGCTCCATATGGATGAGTGGTTTGAGCGCAGTAAGATGAGACGAGGAACGTGTTACAAAAGCCTTATAGGCTGAGAATATTAGGGGCTACGTTGAGTACCGAAAATACCATCGCTAGGATAGCCTTTAACAGCCATAAGAAATCGTCCCGGTATTTTATCGCGGCTAGCAGCAAAGCACCGACGATTGGAAGCAGGGACAACCCCTTCAGCAACCGAAAGGTCCTGGTGAGGGTTAGGCCTTGCTTGTCGACTTGATCGATGGTGATCCTGAGCAGCCCCTGAAGTTTCGGGGGATATGTTTTTATCTTGTCCTTGAAATCATCGAAAATGACATTGAAGCTGTGTAGGAGGCGCTCCGTTTGCAGCATTTGGTTGTGAAGGATTGCAAGCAGAACCACAGAAACCGCTGCCAACCCAAGGACAAGGATAAAACCTTCGAATCTTGAGGTTGTTTTCTCCAGCACGACCAAACCCGCTAGCGATATCGGCAGGGCGAGCATCTTGCCGGCGATGTCGCCCAGCACCCCGCTAAGCTTCGTGCCATAGTCGATTTCAGCTTGGGCCACCTCCCGCCGGGCCCGCTCAAACGAGAAGCTATAGACGTAGGTTTGCAGATTAGCGCGGTATGTGGCGAGGACCTCCCGCCACTCCCGCACGATCACCAAGAACAGATTGGGCTCGCTCTCAAACTTCTCGATGACGCTAGCCACTGTAGTGGTCTAATGAAACCGGACACCCATTTAGGCGAGAATGCTCGCCAGATCGAGGTGTCAGATGACCAAACAACGCCGTTCCTTTTCTGCTGAATTCAAACGCGAGGCTGCCGACCTCGTGCTCAAGCAAAACTACAGCTACATCGAAGCCAGCCGTTCACTCGGCGTCGGCGAGTCAGCCCTGCGCCGCTGGGTTGATCAGGTTCAGCAGGAACGCCAAGGCGTCACTCCGCAGAGCAAAGCATTGACCCCGGAACAGCAGAAAATTCAGGAGCTGGAAGCCCGGATTGCCCGCCTTGAACGGGAAAAATCGATATTAAAAAAGGCTACCGCGCTCTTGATGTCGGAAGATCACGAGCGTACGCGCTGATCAATCAGCTGAGCGTCCATGAGCCGATTGATTGGCTGTGCAAGGTGTTTGAAGTCCCCCGTTCGTGCTACTACGCCCAGCGTCTTAGGCGTCGAACGCCTGATGTCGAACGACTTCGGTTACGCAGCCGGGTGAGCGAGCTGTTCTCGCAAAGTCGCAGTGCTGCGGGCAGCCGTAGCATCTTGTCGCTGATGCGTGAAGACGGTGAACAGCTCGGTCGGTTCAAAGTGCGCAGCCTGATGCGCGAGCTTGATTTAGTCAGTAAACAACCCGGATCACATGCCTACAAACGAGCGACGGTTGAACGGTTGGATATCCCGAACATATTGAATCGGGAGTTCGATGCTCCAGCACCCAACCAGGTGTGGTGCGGCGACATCACCTACATCTGGGCCCAGGGGAAATGGCATTACCTGGCTGTCGTGCTGGATCTTTGCACGCGCCGGGTGGTGGGCTGGGCGTTGTCGGAAAAGCCGGACGCTGATCTGGTTATCAAGGCGCTGGATATGGCTTACGAGCAACGAGGAAGACCTCAGGGTCTGCTGTTTCACTCGGATCAAGGGTCGCAGTATGCGAGTCGTTTATTTCGCCAGCGGCTGTGGCGTTATCGCATGCGCCAGAGCATGAGTCGCCGGGGAAATTGCTGGGACAATGCGCCAATGGAGCGCGTGTTCCGCAGCTTGAAAACGGAGTGGATACCGACCACGGATTACCGAACGGCTCAAGAAGCCCAGCGCGATATCAGCCAATTCTTAATGCATCGGTACAACTGGATTCGCCCCCATCAATTCAACGGTGGGCTGGCGCCAGCTCGGGCCGAAGAAAAACTTAACGTCGTGTCCGGGATTAGTTGACCACTACACACCGCCATCCGAATCATTAATTTTCGTTCGGAGAGGTGTGCCTTATTTTCGTTTTTTCGATTGAGTATTTCTTCCAACAAGCTCAGGTGATTGAGCTCATAGTCAAGGACCTTGACGTCAACCTGGGTAGGTAACAGAAAAGTTCTCGGAGGCTTAGCCCCATCGGGAGGCAAGGCAAAGAACAGATTAAAACCATCTTGGCTGCTGTCTTTGTCGACACCGATCGCTAGCAGTGCAAGCAGCTCGATGAGCCGGCAGACGCGCCTGAGCGCCTTAATCGCCGGAGGCTCGATGTCATCGCTATCTGCCCAACAGAGCTCAACAATGTATACGTTGCTCGGGAATTGCCCCTTGCCCAATGAGCCATTGCGAGCGACAAACTCGCCTAGGTTCGCGTAGAACCGGCCAGACTCGTTCGATGGCAAGCGAAACTCAATATCGAGAGAGTCTGCTTCTTCAGAGCAATGCTCGAACTTGCCATAGGCTGCGGGCAGGCCATCGCACATTCGCAACGCACCGATAATGTCGGGCGTTGGCATCCCCTCATAGCGGATGACTCCGTCCTCAATGGTGGGCGCTCCAATGGCGCGGTAGAGAGCTACCACATTAGAAAACATTCTTAGCCGACCCTGGCCAGCAGTTCTTTCTCGATCACACCAACCAGTTCGGCAGTCAGATTGGACAGCGTCAACTTTTTCCGTCCCTCATCATAATAAACGTCTGCGGCCGGATCCTTACCTAACGCTCCACGCTCGAATTGCAACGACCAGTTAGCCGCGTCCCCCTTGATACGGGTCTTCTCTTTCAGCGATTTCGCATTGACCGTAAAGTCGTCTGGCACCTTATGTTTCTCGCTATTCAAATAGTCTTTCAGCCCAACAATTTCATCCACTAAGTCAGCGGGTACGTGTGCGACAGCGACGTGGCAGATAGCGTCCAAGCGCGCAGATTTGCCTGCGGCCAACTGCTCCTCCAGATACTTGATCACCGCCTCTTTGGCCTTGTAACCAAAGCCTTTTAACGTTTTGTTGTCGCGAAAAAACCGTGCAACGTTATCAATGGCATTTTTGGTAGCGCGTCCGGAAGCTACTCCTTTCGCGCATCCCAGTGCAGAGATGAAATAATCGGATGCCTGACTATCACGGCCCCGGCTGATGAAGCACAGGTAGGTTGAATCCACTTCATCCTCCGCGTCATCTTCATTCTGCTCAGGCGCAGCAGCGGCCGCAGCAGCCATAGCCTTTATGGCCACGAAACTCGCTAAATTGATCCTGGCGGCCTGCTGAACCTTGTTGAGATCGACCTCTTGAATTTCCTTGGGCACATAGTTCTCGTCCAGCTGTATACCGCCGCGTTCCTTCATGCTGGCGACCAGGAAAAAGTCGGTTGCACCTGCGGTGTACTGAGCGCAAAGGATGTGTCCACCGGTCGATAAGACTTGATTACCGGCTTGCTCCACCAACTGGTCCATTGCCAAGTGGGTCAAGTCGATAAATCGCGCTTCATCATCTTGTACTTCTACGAACGCGGTGAAGCGCTCTGGAAACGGTCCCTGACGGTCATCATTGGCAAACTGGCCGTAGACCACGCTGTTGCCTTCTTTGCCGATGAGGCCGTGGATACCATTGACCAGAAAATGCAACGCGGGATTTTCAGTATCGAGCGCCACATCCTTCTTGACCACCTCGGAGATAACGCTGGTCTTGGCCAGCTTCTTGAAGCTGTGAATAATGGCAGTTTTCAGCGTAATCATAGGTCGAATTCCGTTCCGATAGTATCAATATGGAATCACTGAAAATAGCACCTTACCCAGCAAACTTCAGGGCTTATCTCGATATCAGATATCACCTAAGGGCTCCAACACCTAGTGATCAGTAAGGCTGCACGAACCCAATAACTGTATATGCATACAGCATAATACTCTATGCCATTCATCAGCACGAGGGTCTGAGCGTCGAAACGCGGACAGCATCATCTAGGCTTGTCACAGACCATAGTCTCTAACGTAGACTCAGTCTGAAAAGTTTTTCCAATCTTATCCGTCAGCGCTGGAGCACAGCTGAAGAGCGGGGACCGCCCACGCTGGATCGATCAGATCCTTCGTTTGAAGCAATTCTTCGAAGGAATCTATCCCAAAGATTACCCGAGGTTCTAGGTAATGCGCAGGAGGCCTTTTACCTACTGAAGAACAGATTTTTGGAGGGTTTGATCTCAAGACAGGTCACACAAGAACTCGACTGTCTGGACGATAGTCCGGGTAATGGTCATGTGTCGCCACTCCGCTATAGGCCTGGTTCTGGGGACGATTGTTACGAACGCCATGTCTCAGTAAGCACCGAGACAGTACCGCGATGGTTGAGTGGGACGGCGCCCAAAACATTGAGCGTCGATAAATACCACATTACGCGTCCGTGACTCTCAGTACAGGCTCAAAGCGACATCTAGGTCCGTCTGTACCCTTCGGCCGGGTCCCATCAACACATAAACGGTATTTTTGGTCTCGAACAGGCAATCGTGGGTGAAGGAAACTCCCAATGAGGTTCTTACCCAGCGGGCGCGATGGAAACGTCCTCAGCTATCGTGGAGAACAAACAAAGTGTTGACCAGTGTAGGAGTAACTCCTCCTCTAACAACGACCTTTAACTGACGGGGGGAGACCACTAAATCAACCATTATCCAGTCAGCGACTAGGCAATAGGTCCGTCCAGGGAAGTAAGATCCGATCAGAGCCACGGCGTCTGAATGAGGAAGCTCACATCCAGGTATTTTTTCACCACCAGAAACCAGTTCTGCTAGGCCCGCCAGATTCATTCATCCCTCCGACCCACTTCATAAATCGAGTCGAATGATTAATCACACCAGTCAGCATAGCTGCCCGTAAATCGCCCGACTTAAACCCCGATGAACAGCACGCAAAACTTGGCTCATCTGCTCAAAAGCTAACGTTTAGCCCTTTAGCTATGGTCTGATTTATGCCATTGCTCATGCTTGAATCCGACGTCAAAATAGATGCCGGTGTCTGCGGTACGTGAGCGATATCTGCTTCTGCGGCATAAATCCCGTATATGCGTAAACCGCTGCTATCGGTGCACATCCAATGCCCGATCAATACGCAATAGGCGTCGGTATTAACAATGACATCCAACGCCCAGCAATAAGCCACAAAAATCACCGGATCCAGAGCAACTGCGCCACGCCATAAAAATATCTACTGGAGCTTTGAATTGGACGCGATCATCTCCATGTATGCATTGCCACCCATGGGAATATCATAACCTGGTGGCCCTTCCCATTGCCGCGAGACACCGGTATTTCTAAGCATAACGTCAACCTTAATGCCGTCCTTAACCATGCTGTCTAAATCCCACTCGAAGTGATTTATGAGAGCCTGGCAGGCCACATGAGGCACTGTTGTCAATAATCTCAAGCTGGAGTTGTTTGGGGGTAACTTAAGCCTCGCGATCTCCGACATCGTCCATATAAATCTCCGTAACCTAAAATGCCAAAGAGACTCAAGATGAAGTTCAAGTTGAGCTGACAGCAATGGGAAAGACTTACGAGTCGCACGCTCCCTACTTACTTTTCGCGGCAAAAGTGCAAGCATGTTACTGATATTTACTCGCACCTGTTTTTGGGTGATGCGGTACAAGTTCTCAACGCCCTCTATAAGAATAGTTGCGTATTTTTCGTCCTCATCATTTACCACCGGCTCGACACTACTCTTCTGCATTAAGTTCCCTGTAATTTTACTCAACAACCAGTCCTTATCGTTTTCGTTGAGCCAACGGGTTACTTGATAAGCACTTACCCAAAGATAGTCCATACCAATGCCTGGCTTCACTTCAAGTAGCATTGAGATTTTTTCTCGATAAGCCTTTTTCTTATGTTCTGGCAAAGTTTTCTCTTTAAGACGGACCGTCGGGTTTGCCGAGCTAGCAAGTAGAGACTCTTCTGCCAAGCATTTCTCAAACTTTTCTGCACATCCAAAAAGATGGAGAGATATTAAAAGATGCCTTGCCAACGGCATATCAATTTGACCTCTTGTTGTCGATAGCCTAATCCATTGACTTCGAATTCCAGCTGCGTATGCCAAATCAATTTTCGAAATAATTTCATCGCTGAACTTATCACGAATACTGCTAAATAATTTAGCTGTGCCAATTAGGTTCCCATGAACAAACCCTTGCTTCTTTGCTTGACGCCGATAACAAGCAGCCAAAACCGTATATTCTATCGATGGCAGATTGCGTTGCAGAATATCATTTACAAAAACTGCAAACTCGCGCTCTTCATTTGAGGCGAGTGAGCGGTTCGTAGGTTTAACAGCGTTCCACCCGCAAGCACAATCATCGGTCAACCCCGGTAACAATCGGTTTTTACGATAGAAAGGGTGAGAGCAATTAGGGCAAGATTTAAGAAGTTCTTCACCGTGTCGCCAGCACGCTGTAACGCCCGGTACATGATGAGCTCGGTGCCAATATGCGTAGCCACACTCTATGAGGTCGGCCTGCACACAGGCCAAGCAAATTTTAGCTCTGCTATTCCTCGTACCTTCTCTCCTAGGCACTCGAGCGACATCAGATAAAACCTTGTCAAATTCCTTAGAGGATTCTTTTGATAATCCTATAAAAGGTTTGTAGGCTGGGAACGTAGTGTTAATCTCAAGCAACTCAGCCAAGTTGCCTTCTTTAACTCCCGGCAATCGAGAAGCAAGGTTTTCTAATTGCTTTGGTATGATAGATAGTTGGAATGGCGCAACGCCAAAAAGATCACGGAAAGTTTCTGCCTCGGTTTTGTTTCCGGACAAAAAATGGTATCTCGTAATACGAGATAATAGTGTCTCGTCTGGCATAGACATTGGGAAAAACAGAATACTGGACATGAGTAGCCGACTTTCTAGCGTGGGTCTGGTAGGACGCGAGTCCTGTGGATGGTGTTCTTTTATCACATATCACCGTGTACCCGGGTAAGGATTTTAAAAATGAACGCCATACAGTAGCGAACAGCCAGCAACTGTTTTATTAGAAAACAGCAGTTTTTACGCCAAAGTCAAAATACAATACACCACACATATAAATACTTTCACTGCACGCCTCGTCAAAATTCACACATCGAATCCACGCACAGCTCATATATATAGAGGCTTGTGCCGACGGCGTTACAGAGCAATATTCATACGCGGATCAGGGTGCCTTCACTCATATTTGGAGTTTTCTGAGACACGCTGTTCGATACAGCGCTGATTGAGTGATTGGCTTGCCGTCAAGTTTTAGCTTCCGCTCGGCCCAGCTCAGGCGCCGCCGATGGAATGCATCAAGGGTTTCGCATTCGGCTGCCAGTGCAGCCGCACAGTGCGGCAGCTTGTTGAGCTGCTTTTCAAACCTAGATAACACATGAAGCTCTCTGCCTATTTTTGTCCGTGAGATGCGGACAGGTTTACCTGGAAGCGCTCGTAACATTTCAGCGCATTGAACCACTTCGTTGGCAAGGTCAAGGTCGAGGTCTTTGAATCTTTCTGCCTGCTGTCCGCGCGGTCTGTGGGCTTTTCCTGGCTCTTGTGTAAGCTCGGACAGCCATTGCCGATCGTTTCGATGAAGCCACACATAATCTCGACACTCATGAGCTAGGCGAGCTCTGTATTCCCCGTCAAATCGGTTCCTCCTATCAACCAGCAGTTTCGAAAGCCTCGCCTCTTTCCATAGGTCAGGTCCATACGAAATCGCGCGTATCATTCGGTAGACGCATGTAACCGAGCTCCTTGTTTCTGACGCTATGGTCTTAGCGTTAGCCCCCATGAGCGCCAGCGTCCAGATCGTTTCAGATGCCTCACTCATATACTCATTGGTGCTTGAGCGATTGGTTGGAGATCTGTTGGCAGCTCGTCCACCAGGAGTTTCGCTATTGGCTGTTCGACTAAGCGACTCGGTAATAGGCCCGTTTGGCCGCAGTATCCTTTCCATATCGACCTTGAGCGCACAGGCCAGCAGGATGAATTTCAGCGGATGATGGGTGCCCCTCGGCTTACGCAAAAGCTTCACAATCCAGGCCGCCGGTATATCCGCAGACGACTTGCTCAGTATCGAGTATTCCCCTGAGGAGGGGAGCGCCTCAAAGAACGCAGACATGTGTCGCGCCAAAATGCCTAAGTGCAGCCGACCAGTATCGGAAGCCATTTTCAAGGCAATAGCGCTATCCAGAAACACCGAGCGAATCGCATCAGGACATAATGGCGGAACATCGGTCTCAAGCACCTGCATCGAACGCTGCGCTATTTCTTGCAGAGCACTTTGTAGATTTTGAGGGATGTCTAGCGAAATGGAGTGAGACTGAACGTCCTCATCGTCCGGTAAATGCATTCTTCGAGAGTTTCTGCTCAACCAGCGGTAATCAAGGAACCTCAACGGGGTTCCATGGTGGGGACAGATCAAAACGCCTGGAAGCTGATGCACACGGTGCCAGTACGCTGCTCCCACACAGGCCATGTCCTGTTGGACACAGTCGAAGCAAAATCGCACTCTCGAAGCAAACTCGAGTCGGCTCGCGATTAACCCCAACCTTAGCATCAACCCCTTGCCGTTTCCCGCCATCAAGATATTGGCGTCGTCCACCTGTTGCGGGGTCAAAAAAGGTTCGTAGTAGGGCAGTTGCGTATGGCGCTTTATAACAGCGGCTAGCGATAAGCCTGTATCACACGGCAGCGCCTCGACAAGCTCAGCTAGTCGACATGGAAAAGCAACGTTCTGCGAAAAGCATTTCGCGGACTGCGCTCCATCGAAAACTGCTGCGCAACTACGTACGCCACAGAGCCGGGCGTATCTTGAGAGAACGCTGTGAAGCGTCTCATCGTGGAAAACGGCCGGAAAGAAATGGAATTTGAGCCCCATTTCGTCACCCTTAATTCACCCCTTCCGATACAACGGAGAAAACTCAAAGAGATCACTGCTTATCCAACCGGCGCTCTTCAACGCCTCAATGGAGTCTTCACTTTCACTTAGCGCCTGTGCCTCTGAGGTCTCAACCGCCACCGCCGCAGGTGACTGCGATTTGACTTGGTTAACGGCCGCCACATTAGGTTTGGTAGCACTATTGTCGCTGCGACTGATGACACTGCGCAGCAATGCCAGTCGCTCCGGCCGAGCCACACCATCGAACGCCATCATGTCGCTTAGTTGGTCTTCAATCGGAAGCAAATCATCGAACTGCCGCATCCGTTTCGGATCTCGGCTTCGCAGAGCGGACAAAGCTGGCTTCAATATCTGCATCTTGGTGTTGCTCACCAACGCAATTGTCTCGGCGGTAACGCATTCCGAACCACTCTGGATCGCATACCTTTGACTGAGCACCAAAAGCTTCACCAAAAAGTCGGTGACCCCTTGTGTATGCTCATACAGCGCATCAAACACATCCTCTGTCAGTTCGACCGGCTGCTGGTACCACTGATAGCTCCAGAGGTTTTCAACAAGCATGCGCCACTCGTCATCGTCCTTCTCAAAACGTTTAAATTCGAGTACCCCGACGCCGCAGCAACGCCTTGCGTTGCGCATGACGTCCGAAAATAGGCTGATCATCGAATTTGTCCCGATGAACACCACAGGAATTCCGATGTTGTTCACTAGATGGAGGAAGAAATTCAGCATGTTGTCCTTGCCCCCAGTTTTCGCGAGGTGCAGGTTCTGAAGTTCGTCGATCAGCAAAGCTCCGATGAAAAATGTACTCGCAACCTGTTCCATTTGTTGCAACGAGTCATTGATGTTCCGAGCCCTATACCGCTTGTAGTAATCCTCATCACCTAAAGCTCGCCCGACCGCATAGAAAAATTGCTGACAGAAGCCTGCCAGCGAACCATCTCGGGGGCAGTCAAGCTTGAGCCAGGTGATCTGGGTATGAACGAACTGCTTTCCTTCATAACGCTCGTGGCGAATCGTTTGAGGGTAGAGACTCAAAATGGCTTCGAGTGCGGTGGACTTTCCAATGCCACTAAGGCCAACCAGACTGAACGTTTCGGCAGTGGACTTAAATCCATCGTGGTAGCGCTGTGCGCCCGAAAGTGAGTGAAGATGTCTGACAGTGTCTGGAGAGGTCGGGTTGCGTCCGACGTACCCACGTCGTACCAGCAATGAAAATACGGACTCCAGATCCATGTGGACCAACAAAGGCTGGACCACCGTTCTCAACCGGTCGATGCAGTGAACCCGAGTCGATCGGTCGAGGGTCAGCTCTTCTGGATCAACAGGACGGGGGAAGTTCGAGATTAGTTGCATTGCCACCTCTTCTGAGAAGATCGGTGGCAGCGCTTCGATGAGTGGATTTCCCGCGTAGTCCGCTATCGCCTGCTTCGTGTAGCTTGCGAAAACTTGGGCGCCTTTCATGAGTTTTGTCCTGGGCGCAGGCGTTTGAGCATATCGATAACCTGAGCGCTGCGAGGGCCGGCAAAGTTTTCTGAGCGATCTTGGGAGATCTCTGTCTTGAGCACAGGCGATTCAATCCTTACACCCTCTGGCACATGGGCGGTCTCACGCTCCTTGAGGCGCTCAACGGCGCGATTCTCACGAATATTTCCAATCATCTCAGCTTTGGTCGCAGGCGCTGGCTCATCATTTCGCTCAGCGATCGCACCGCTGACGACTTGATTAACTTCCTCCAGCAGCGAAATCCGACTCTCCAACTCAGCGCGTTTATGAGTCGGTGGAGTCTGGCGGTAAGCTTCGAGCAGATCGAAAATCTCATCGGATCGATAACCAGCATACTTGCTATCAGACTTACGCAAATCGCAACGGATGAACTGTTTGTTGTCTCCCCGAATCCAGATATGTGCTGAGGAATTTGGGTCATACCAACACTCTATCGACCAAACCCCGCGGCTACGGGCCTTCGCAAACCAGTTGTTCT
The DNA here is from genome assembly GCF_008369295.1 of Pseudomonas sp. ANT_H4. Lineage (GTDB taxonomy): Bacteria > Pseudomonadota > Gammaproteobacteria > Pseudomonadales > Pseudomonadaceae > Aquipseudomonas. The sequence goes on from NZ_VOBG01000041.1 coordinate 26,127, forward strand.
CGATCGCTACATCACAGACATAGTGCATCCCTCGGAATAGCACACCACCCTTTTGCACCGTCGCTTGCTCGCGCGGAAGCAAATGGAGATAGACCAGCTCGTCGGGATGATTGTTTGGTTCGACATGACCATTTTCTAATGCCCAAGTCCAGATACCTGACGGCGTCGGATCGACACCGTCGTTCATCATCTCTTGAGTGAGCCTGTCGGGCTGCCTGTTGAAGCGGTTATAGTGAAGGACACACTGGATGATAATCTTGGTGAACTCTTTAATGCTCAGCGTTGCATCGAGTCGGTAATCTCGCTCGCCACGTTCCTTCTCCCTAGCAGCTACACCACCAGGAAGCCACCTGATGCCTGTCAGGTTGTTCAGGATACCGAACCGGCTCTCAACCATCGACTTCCAGTCAGGGCGGTAAGGCGGAGCGATTCCCAGCTCGATATTCAGGCCAGTGGCAAGACCCTCAGCTGCTTTCCCCAACATCTCGCCTCGATCAGCGTAGATGTGATGTGGGAGGTGATGACAGGCCCATTCCCCTGAATCGATTGTGACCCCATTGGTAGCGCAAAACTCAACCTTCGAAGTGAAAGCGTTGAAAAGCGCTTGCCTGGCTCCGTTCCAACTCGGGCCCTCTAATCCGATGTAGAGACCGACGATCATGCCGGAAAAGCTATCAATGACGACGTACACAACCGGCCGTCCAATGAGCATTCGCCTGGAGTATCCGTTCACGAGATAAATGTCCGCAATGGTGGCATCGATCTCAAACTGATGGCAGGGGCCACGAAGCCAGTCACGGACGGTTCCAGAAAGGGGGCGGCAATCTTTTAGCCACTTACGCATTCCCTTACGGCCACGTTCAGTTTCAACCTCGTCGAAATATTGCTTTCCCCAATAATCGAACTGTCTAAAGGAAGGAATTTCCGATTCGGGTAGCAAACGACCGCCTGATTCTGGATTTTTCGACAGGTCTTTCGCGGTATAGAACCTCCTGAGCATCTCAACATAGGCGTTGGTTATCGTAGAAGTCTTATCCCCGACAAATAACGAGTAGCCGATACGGATACAGCGCTTATCCACGGCATCGATAACCTTGGTCGGTGAAACGGCAATACCTTGATACCTTGGCTTCCTACCTGGGGGCTTTGCGGGATCATACTTGCGCTCAGGAACTCCGACGCCCGCATAGTTTTTCAAGAGCGCATTTCGAACTTGGCCATTGATCCAGTAACGGTACAGAAGTCGATAGATGCTCTTGCGCTGTATACCGAGCTCAACAGCTCTAGCGCCGACCATTTGACCCATCTCACCAGGAGCGAATATCTGACCTGGATAATCTGAGTCGATCAGGGGTGCGATGATGTTCCACTTTTCATCCCTTTCCCGCTTCTTTTTCTCATCCAAGTCATCCTCTAACACTAAGAGAAACTCAGGCGTAACGACCTTGGCTAGCTTCGTATCACCTGCAATGACGGATCCGCGAAGCTCCTCCAGGCCTAAACCAATCGGCTGGCGGGGCGGATCCGTTAATTGGATCAAAACGACCGCATCGTATCGCTCATTGAGGTACAAGACCCTAACGAAGCCCGGCACGACGGAAAACTCAGTAAGCGGTTCGAAACAATCATTGACTTGGACTTTCATGATAGGCCCTCCGCCGTCAGTGAAATTTTCATTGGTTTCTCAATGATTTCAAATGTTGGTAGTGGCGCAGTCATTTGAATGGGAGTACCAACCAAATCTACCTTGATCGACTTAGCCCATATCAGGTGATGATATAAAGCCCGAGAGTCTTGATAGGAGATAAATAAACGTGCGGCAATCTTTCGCAGAGATTCAGCAGTACTCCACGGGTAGGGACGACAGCTCGCTAAGTGCCCCAGAAAATCTGTGTGTAATGATGGCTCTGCCAAGGCGCGCGGCAGTTGAGCGAACTTCCTGAGTAAGCCTAAATTCTTGATCAAATCGGGGCTGAACATTTCTTCAGTGACAATGGCCCAATCAACGTGTTGGCCAGTCCAGAAACGCTTTTCGATCTCAAATTTTTCCAACGTCCTCCTGGCTTTTTTGCCTTCGAGGTCAGTGCGGTATTTAATTGTTCTGGCTACGGATTTAAAGCTGCCATCGGGCTTTTTTATCGTTAATAAAAAATCCGTGGTCATAACGTAAGGAAGCACTGTCTTCGGATACTTCGGGTATCGCACTCCCATAGAGCTCGCGATTGCTTGAGCACTTTCTCGCGGTAGCAATGGATACTGCTCGCGTATATCCACAACATTTTCCGAAAATTCACATACCAAAAAATAGGCGCGCTCTAGGTCGGAAAAGAGGTGATGGAGGCGATCGATCTTCACACCTTGGATCTTGTGGGAGCGTCCTCTGGAAGGCACGTCTTGGACGCGCAGCCACGGCAGATAACTGGCACCAGCTCCGCTACCGAATCCATTCGAAATATGCCGCTGAATATCTGTCTCAGACGAAAACCTACGACCGCGCAATGCTACCTCCTTCGTCCGCCGGGACCGCCTCTCCTCGCCCTGAAAAATAGTTATAGGAAAAAATCGCCCACCACCTGTTCATGGTACAGCCCTCTTTAGCCTACTCCCGGAGCGGAACGAAGCGGAGAATCTAGACCGATGGCTCAGCCAAAAAATGGAAAACCCCGTAAATACGGGGGTTTCGGCCTTGTGTCAATCTATGTTACGGCGTGTCAATCTTTATTGTTAAGTGTCAATCTTTATTGTTAGTAGCCACCAGTATGGGTAATTGGTGCCCAACATCATAGTTTGACACACGGAAACCAATAAAATCAGTCGTTTACGGAACCTGCCGCGATGCCATTTTTACAACATAGATTGACACAAGGCATGACGATATCCGAATGACGGGATGAGTTTATAACAACATAGTTTGACACTACCCTCGGGAGTCTTTTTAAAGTCGAGATTGCAGCTGAACAAAATATTTTGACACCAGCGGCTCAGTGAATTCAGGGGGAAACGGCTTAACGGAGCATGCCAGCTAAATGACTATTTTGACAAAAATGCCCGTTGGGGGCGCGTACCCAATTGTGATGGTTCTACTTAGCTGCGGTTGGATCAAAATGACATGCCCTCAGCTACCCGAATCAGCATTTCTTCGACCCGATGTGTGCCGTGAGTTGTAGTGAGCATCGCCGTTGGACTTTTACCCGAAAACCGGGATTTCGGTTTGGAAAGCCATTGTTTGGCCTTCTCTGCGTCCCCGAAGATCACATCGGCCATGGCGGTAATATGTGCAAAGCGGAACAGGCGATCACTCTCATCCACCGTTAAAAGCTGATTGCTGACCAATTTTGTTTTGAGCATTTTGAGTGGAATAATTCTGTCGCGTTCTTCCGGACTTATGGTTCCGACGTCGCAAAGCGACTTGATCAGGCTGGCCGAGAAGCCAGCTACGATAATGTCGTGAATGTCCTGATCAGAGGCGTTTGAGGGGATATTAAGAGACGCCTCCAGCCGGATGCGGTAAGCATGATAAGCCTCATCAAGCAGGACTCCAGCAAACACGGCCTGCACTGATGTTGCTCCATGCATAGGCTTCACCACTATTGCGCCGTCCGCTACCGTAATCGTCAGATCGTCCCCAACACCTACCCCCATTTTGGCAAGCAGTTCTGGGGGTAAATCAACGATGACATCACCGCTACCATCCTCAGTATCCTGGCATTTGACTATCCAGCGCTCGCTCTCACTCATGATCGTCCGGTTCTCATTTCGTAATTAGAGAAGACGCATCATTATGCTCGCGCGCAGAGTAGATCCAGTCACTGGATAACCTTGCATAGAGGCCATTCCTGCCGGTTATTGCGACGAGCGGCTGCGCTCTCCGGCGCATCGGCAAAGATGTCAGCTAAAAGCTCGACTACACGCCCGCCGTTTCACGTTCGAGCACCACATCGGACGGAAATGGGTCTACGGCAGCCATTGGTCTGGTCAGAAAGATATTCGCCAAATGGGAAGGAAAAGAAGCCCAACAGAGACGGGCCTCAACTTAGTCGCAAGCTATCCGCACACGAAAGCGGCTTCAAATAACTTTCTTGGGCGCTTGACCCTGAAGTAGGTACAGGCTGTTGAATGGCGGAATTATCCTTCGCGGTAGAAGCACCATGAACCAGGAAAACAAGCTCAAGCCGGTCCTCCGTCTTTACGTACAGAAGAAAGAAGAGTGTTGCGGATCTGACCATCAGCATGGGTCCGCTAAGGCTGCTGAGCCCAGGCATCACAAAGATCACAAGCATGATCACAAGCATGAGCATGAGCATGAGCATGAGCATGAGCATGCCCACGATCATGCCGATGCGTGTTGCGCTCAAGGCACTCAAGCAACAGAAGGTTTTTCGACCAGCAGGAGCAATCCAGCTCCGGAAGGGACTAGCAATGTTCGGTATCGCATCGACAAAATGGATTGCCCCACAGAGGAGCGCCTGATCCGTAACCGGCTGGAACCCATGCCCGGAATTGTCCGACTCGACTTCAATCTCTTGAATCGTGAGTTGACCGTGCATCACCGCTTGGATGATCCGCAGTCAATCGTCACCGCCTTAGTCGCGTTGGATATGGGGCCGAGCCTGCTTGAGGCCGGCGCCGCTCCATCGGCAGTTCCCCCGGCCTTGAGCGCCAAACTGAAAGGATTACTGGCCATCAGCGGCTTGGCTGCTATCGCCGCTGAAGTCATCGCGTGGACAACTGGGCAGGAAGGTTCCTGGCCGGTGATGGTGCTTGCCGCTCTTTCCATTCTGAGCGCTGGCCTGCCAACCCTCAAAAAGGGTTGGATTGCGATTAAGAACTTCACTCTGAACATCTATTTTCTGATGTCGCTGGCTGTCATTGGTGCTCTCGTCATTGGTAAATGGCCTGAAGCTGCAATGGTGGTTTTCCTATTCGCTATTGCTGAAGCTATCGAAGCCCTTTCGTTGGAGCGAGCGCGTAATGCGATCAAATCGCTAACTGCATTGGCGCCCGAAACCGCCGAAGTAATGATTGATGGCGGTTGGAAAGATCAGCCGGTGGCGAGTGTATTACTCGGTAGTCGTATTCGGGTTCGCACCGGTTCGCGAGTACCCTTGGATGCCAGCGTCGAGTCTGGTCGCGCCGCACTGGACCAAGCTCCAATTACTGGCGAAAGCCTACCAGTTGATAAGCAGGTCGGTGATCCACTTTACGCAGGCAGTATCGTTACCGACGGTGTAGTTGAAGCGACTGTGACGGCCGTAGCAGGAGAAAGCACTCTTGCTCGTATCGCGGCGGCCATACAAGACGCGCAATCTCAACGAGCCCCTACCCAGCGGTTTGTAGATCAATTTGCACGTTATTACACCCCGGCTGTAGTGGTACTTGCCCTGTTGGTTGCTGCATTGGGCCCCGTTCTGTTCGCTGGAACCTGGGGCGATTGGCTCTATCAGGCGCTGGTCCTGCTAGTCATCGCCTGCCCATGTGCCTTGGTGGTTTCAACGCCAATTACCGTCGTCAGTGGGCTAGCCGCGGCTGCCAAGCATGGCATTTTGATTAAAGGCGGTGCGTACCTTGAAAGCGGCCGACTACTTAAGGTTGTGGCGCTCGACAAGACTGGCACCTTGACCCAAGGCAAACCGGTACTGACCGATAACGAGCCTTTTGGTGATCTGCCCATAGAGATGGCTTTGCAGATCGCAGCTAGCCTCGACGAACACAGTACACACCCAGTGGCGAAGGCCTTGGTCAGCGGATGGAAATTACAGCAACCGGACGCGGCGACTCTGCCGGTTGAGGACTTCGGCGTACTCAACGGTCGTGGCGTCAAAGGCAATATCGACGGTCAATCGTGGCACCTGGGTAACCACCGCTTGGTTGAAGAGTTGGGCGTATGCTCGCCGGCCCTTGAGGCCCGATTGTCGCTGCTGGAAAACGCAGGAAAAACTGTAATCGTGCTCTGCGCGGCCAGCGGTCCAGTGGCGATTTTTGCTGTGGCTGACACAGTAAGGCCTGAAAGCTTTGCTGCCGTAACTGCTCTGAAAGCATTGAATGTCGTACCGGTGATGCTCACGGGTGACAACCCTGCAACGGCCAAGTCCATCGCCGCTCAGCTCGGCATACAGGATGCACGCGGAAACCTCATGCCGGAGGATAAACAGACCGCCGTCGCTGAACTCAAGCGCCGCTTTGGTTCAGTTGGCATGGTGGGCGATGGTGTGAACGATGCTCCGGCATTGGCGCAAGCCGACATTGGTTTTGCGATGGGAGCCGCTGGGACTGCCACAGCGCTTGAAACGGCTGATGTCGCCATCATGGATGACGACCCACGCAAGATTGCTGACTTTATTAGCCTGAGTCGTCGATGTGCCTCTGTTTTAAAGCAAAACATTGGACTGGCCTTGGGTATCAAAGTTGTTTTTTTAGCGCTTGCGTTGTCCGGCCACGCTACGTTGTGGATGGCTGTTTTCGCCGATATGGGCGCGAGCCTGCTCGTCGTATTCAATGGACTGCGGCTACTGCGTCGGTGACGTAGAAGCCGCGTCTTCGATTGCCTGTCCACACAAGGAAACAAAATCATGCAATGTCCGATCTGCAAAGATACCGCCCTGGTAATGACTGAGCGCCAGAACATCGAAATTGACTATTGCCCACAATGCCGTGGCGTTTGGCTCGACCGAGGTGAACTCGACAAGATCATCGAGCGCAGCCAACAGCAAGAGGCCGTTAGGTTTCTTCCACAGGCCCCAATTCCACCCGTACAGAATGCTCCTCCGGCAGTACAACCCGGTTACAGCCAGCATGGAAATAGCCAAGGGCATGGAGATAGCCAAGCTCATGGAGATCAACGAGGAAGTCACGGTGGCGGTTGGAGAGACGGTGGCCATCAGAGCAGTCATCAGAGCGGCCATCAAAGTCAGGGTGGACATCAAAACCAGAGTGGGCATCAGGGGCAACAGTCGTACCGCAAAAAATCGTTTTTGCAGGAGATGTTCGATTAAGGCTGCGATTTCGCGCTTTGATCGGGATATACCTCGAACCAGCACCAAATCCCGAAATGGGGTGTTTCATGAGATGGAACGGTTTGGGGTATTAGCTGGTCTTTATATCCTGCAATCGACTCGTAGCAAGGGTGCTACCTGGGTGGTTGGAATTTCAGCGAGCGGCGTTTGAGGGAAAGGTTATGAGCTCAGGACACAGTCACGGCCAGGTACGCGCCGGTCACGAAAAGTTGCTGTGGATCGCACTCGCCCTGACGACGAGCTTTATGGTGGCGGAGGTCATCGGGGCCTTTGTCACCGGCAGCCTGGCCTTACTGTCCGATGCAGCTCACATGCTGACGGATGTGGCCGCATTGGCGATATCTTTGGTCGCCATTCACATAGCCCAGCGCTCTGCGGATAAAAAACGGACCTTTGGTTACGCACGATTCGAAATACTTGCAGCCGCATTCAACGCGGTTTTGTTGTTTTTAGTCGCTATATACATCGTGTATGAAGCATATCTGCGACTTAAAGCCCCAGCAGAAATTCAGTCGATGGGCATGTTGGTTATCGCGGTGATCGGGCTCATCGTCAACCTCATTTCCATGCGTCTGCTGGGTGCTGCCAGCGGGGAAAGCCTCAATGTGAAGGGCGCTTATTTAGAGGTCTGGAGCGATATGGTGGGGTCTATTGGCGTCATCATCGCCGCTCTTTTGATCCGTTTCACCGGCTGGAACTGGGTAGATTCCCTTGTCGCTGCTGGCATCGGGTTCTGGGTGCTGCCCAGAACGTGGTCATTGCTCAAGGAAAGCATGAACATATTGCTGCAAGGGGTTCCAGAGGGCATAGATATCGAGAAGGTAGAGGCGACGCTTTATGGGATCGAGGGGGTCAAGAATATCCACGATTTGCATATCTGGGCTTTGACCAGTGGTAAAAGTGTGATGAGCGTCCATCTGGTCGCTGACTCGGCTTCCCGCAGCGAGCAAGCTATCTTGTCCGAAGTAACCAGCCTTATGAGTGATAAGTTCCACATCAGCCATACTACCGTCCAAATGGAAGGATCTGATTTTCACGACCAACTAGCTGACGACCATGAGGGTATGGAGCACTAACTGAGTCATGGCATTCATTTTAGTCAGCTTCAAGTTTTCACGTTGCAGATACCGATCAATAGAGTTGATTAATATGATTAGAAATTTTTTAAGTTGTTCTTGGCTGGCAATGCTTTTGGCTTTTGTCGCGCAGCCGGTTTTTTCAGCACCTGCTAATCCAGAAAGGGTATTCGGCTGGATCGAGGAAGGAATACTTTTACCGGAAAATATTGCCGTGAAAGTAAAGTTAGATACAGGAGCTCTTACATCCTCAATGGATGCGAAAGACTTAGAACGATTTCAAAAAAATGGAGAGGAATGGGTTCGTTTCAACGTTAAAGTCAAAGACACAAAAACTAAGAAGGTGAGTAACGCACTCTTCGAGCGACGCGTCGAAAGAAATGTAAAGGTTAGAGGCGCCGGCGGCGCTGAACATCGTCCAGTAGTCATGATGACGATGTGCATAGGAGATAAAATTTATAAGGAGGAGTTTTCACTGAAGGATCGAGGCGACATGAACTACCCCGTCCTGATTGGTCGCCGAACTTTGGGGGTGTTGGGGGCGGTCGATGTTTCGCGCACATTCACTGACGAACCCAACTGCAATTAAATCTAACATCCTGCTCTACATCTATACGTGCAGGGTGAATGTACTGAGGAAATAGCTCGGCAGAAGTTTGCAGCTTTTTTGACGCTTGCGATGGCCGACCAAATGGTCTCACATAAAGACGCCCACCCGGATGCTGCATTTTTTTGGAAGTGTTAGTGGCGGCGCCATGCAACTATCAATAGTTAGTTGCATGGCTCTGATGAAAAAGCACGCTCATTCTACAGGGTGATTTTAGATCTTTGTCGCAGCCCCCCTTATTTTGGTATTTTCACTGATTGACGCTCAAATATTTGCGCGAGCTTTAGTGGTGTTGTCGCTTTGGATTGGCAGATGCTGAACAGATCGAGCTCTGGGCGATATGCTGAAGTTTGAATACCCATCAACCCCAATATAGAATGGAATAAGTTGTCATGGGACAGTGATACTCCGCGTTGTTCCTTCAGGCATTGAGGATCTAGGTTTTGACGCGACTGCATATCTTTGGAGATCCAGAGTACCATGGGGATACTAGTCTGCTCGCTGGGAGCCATGGCATAAGGAAGTCCATGCAAGTAAAGCCCATTCTCGCCGAGGGACTCACCGTGATCAGAGACATAAAGCATCGCCGTATCAAAACGTTCAGCGTTACGCTTTAGCAGGTCGATCGTTTGCCCAAGTACGTAGTCCGTATAACTGAGACTGTTATCATAGGCACTGACAATGCTTTCGCGCGTACAACGTTCAAGTTGGTTATTATTGCAAACGGGCCCGAATCGTTCGAACGCTGGTGGATAGCGTTTCGAGTAGGATGGGCCGTGACTGCCTTTCATGTGTAGCACCACGATTGAGTCCCGCTGCTGTTTATCCAAGTAGGCTTGTAAATCTTGCAATAAGACTTCGTCGTAACACTCGTCGGCTCTACATAATCCCAGCGTTTTTTGATTGTTCAATTTTTCATTTGGTACTCGGTCGCAAATGCCTTTGCAACCCGAGTTATTGTCTCTCCAAAGGACCGATACTCCGACCCGCTGCAAAACGTCTAATAGTCCTTCTCTACGAAGCGCCATACCGTCTTTGTAGCCTTCTTTACCCACATCCAGGAACATGCAGGGTAAGGAAACGGCCGTAGCTGTTCCACATGAGCTGACATTGGTAAAACTTAAGACACCACGCCTGGCCAATTCCGGATTGGTATCCCGGGTATAGCCATTGAGGGAGAAGTTAGCGGACCTAGCGGTTTCACCCACCATAAGTACCGTTAGCCGTGGTTTGCGTACACCAGCAGTAGCTTCTTCACGGCGGGCATCAGCACCAATGGTTTTTAATTCGGTGGGAACTGCTAGCTGGCGACGCGTATACCCATGGATTGCCGAAACCACATTCGACGGAACCAACATCAATCGGAGTTCGCGATGGTTACGCATCAGCGATGCATAGGATTGATAATGCGTAAATACGATGACCGCCAAGCAGGTGAGCGCTACCGCCACACCCATCAATCGATGAGCAAGTGCGCGGGACCACGATCGTTGGATCAAACGGACTCGGGTAATAATCAACCCCGGTATAACACCAAAGCCCAGCATCCACAGCAGTAGTTCCCAGTTCAGCAGGTCCGTGGCCTCGGACCTGTCCGTCTGCATCACATTCGTTAGCATGCTGTAATCAATTACTATGCCATAGCTATTCATAAAGTAACTCGTTGCTGCCGCAACCAGCAGCACGATAGCTAGCACAGGTTTTATCAAGCGTCCCCAGGCCATCACGCTGAGCAATACGTATAGCCAAATCAACACGAACCAAGGCAGGCTAAGCACGAATATGGTGTTTCCGTCCTGTAGGCCTCCCACGCCTTGCCAGACAGCTCGCCAAAATGGCCAGTTACTAAACAGTAGAAGCCAGGTTGAAACTGCAAGAATTAACTGATTGCTACCGAGTGTGATTTCCCAACTGCGAATTGGTACTTTGTTATTCATGGGTACTCCGGAATATCTCGACGTATCCAGGCGCGAACTGCCACCGGAGTGTCACTACGTTTTAGGTAAGAAAAAATCGCCTATGGCGCGGTGCAACTCGTGGATGCACCAGTGACCCTGAACGTTCTCGTCAGCTAGTTGGCGATCTGCGACTAGCCAGACCGCCAGACACACCAAACTGATGAAAATCTTTTTCATGAGGTAACCCCCCAAGTAAGCGACGTGGCTGTAGATCTGCTCGATTCGTCCTTGAACACCAGTAGTTGTGCTGAAGCGAAATACTGGGTGCGGGGCCGCGTAGACTTTGTTGCTCTGTAGGCCGTCGAGCGCTTGTCTACAGCGAGGCGGATTTCGTACCGCAGGCGTAGCTTGGTGACGTTGTGCAGATCACGAGACTGATAGGTGCGGCTGGCCGCCGACGAAATACTTTTTAGTTTGCGGCCGAAGGACAAAATCGGTGTTGAAGCGCCCACCAGGGTCAACCGCTTCCGGATGCTGGTCATCCTCGTTCCGCCAGACATTGCGAACTCTGAGCTGAAATCAGACCTTGCTGTGCACGCATGACGCACACTTTCGGCGTCCGACGGAGCTTTACGTTGGTGGTGTTCGAATTTTCGCGGAAGGCTTTGGCATCCATTAGTACTGGATTGAGGATCAAATCAGTCTGTTGGTGCCCCGTTTGGGCAGTTTGGATATCCCACTGGGCATCTACGAGGCTTGGGTTATTGAGTAATGCGGTTTGGGGTTTGGTCCTAGCCTCGACGTGGGCTTCCTGACGCGACGCCGTCATCAACGACGAAACACGAGACAGTGGACCAGCCGCCCACAACATTTTTCTAATGCGAGATCGCATAACAAGATTTACGCCCCCAAAGCGCGCTGTTTCTTTGTTCACTAATAAATATTTGATGGTCTAAAAAACTGCGAGCATCGATTTCAGGTGTCTGGATTCGATCAGAAGTCGCCCCGTCCGCAGGATCCTATGACGCGTAGTTTTTTTGCACACTCAATGTACTGCTGAGCAGTTATCAGAAGGGTGACTGAAGAATTACAAATTTGTTATAAGCCCATCTGCTGCGGACAATTAGTCTAAGATCTATTTAGTGTGGAGGTTTGTATGTTTTACGTCGATTGCGTAGCGGAGCCTCGATAATGCGTGATAAATTCTTACTGACTAAAATCGATCAATGCAAATATGTTGGAATGGGTTGATGAGTGAAGTTATCTGTGCGCGTACAAGGATGGGCGGTTGCAGGAGCTGAGTGCAACACGGTCATTGAATTGAAGCTGGAGCATCATGCCGCATAGCCATGGCCTTCTGCATCACCTCGCCCATAACTTCGATTGGGCATTTGAAGTCGAAGCGCTTA
>NZ_VOBG01000042.1 GCF_008369295.1 Pseudomonas sp. ANT_H4
GCGACACGCTGCCGCTGGTTGCTTGCGGCCAGACGAAGCGCCCTTGTTCCAACCGTTTGCAAAACAGACACAAGCCGTCGCCATCCCACCACAACAGCTTGATCCGGTCACCGCGCCGTCCGCGAAAAGCAAAGATCTGACCCGAGAAAGGATCGGCTTCAAGCTGAGTCTGCACCAGCGCGGCTAAACCGTCGAAGCCACGGCGCATGTCCGTGACGCCGGCGGCGATCCAGATGCGGGTTCCAGCAGGAGGAGCAATCATCGCAGTAACTGCTGCAAGATGAGTTGCAAGGTCTGCGGTTCTGGCGTGCCAGTGATGCGTAGCGTGGCTTTACCCACTTCAACAACCAGCTCGGAATGAAACTCGAATTGAGGCCGGGCGGCTTGCGAGACATCCGGCGACGCCTCGATCACCTGGACAGGCAAAAATGTTGCACTCTGGTTAACCGGGCCGAAGGCTCCTTCCTGATACTGGTGCCGCCAGCGAAACACCAGGTTGGCATTGACGTCATGCTCACGAGCGATCAACGACACGGAGGCGCCAGGCTGAAACGTGGCCTCAACGACCTGGCGTTTGAAGTCCAACGGGAAGTTGGGGCGGCGGCCGGTTCGACGAGCGGGGGCAACTGTATCCAAGATAGTGTCCACTAAAAAATGGTGTCCACTATCTTGGCCAATTTGGAGGGCTGTCAGGAGAGGGTGCTGGCCGGACGGTTACGCTCAACTTTGCGACGCGAAGGAATAGCCACACCTTGGTCATCGTATCTTTCCGGCCAGATTGCTTGGGGGGCAATACCTAGGCATGTAGCCACCAATGCTTGAAGCGAAGGTGATCGAGCACTTCCCAGGTTATCCAGAGCTGATCGAGGAACACCGATATGTGACGTGAGAGTACCCAAGACAAACCCACGGTTTCGAAGCTCGGATTTAACCCAAGTGAGCCTGGAAGGCTCCTCTGCAGGGATCGACGTAATATCGACCGCCATCAAAGATTTTTCTTCCACCATGGTGATGAAGAGTGGCTTCGGCTCCTCTGTCTCAGGAAGCGCAAACAAGCCAGGCATGAGCTCTTCAACTTGCGTCTGCATTTCTTGAGACCAAGACACATCGTATCGCTCAGGGAAAAGAATCTTCTCTGAGACGCCAAGGGCTTTGCCAATTTCCGCTTGAGCAGCGGGGTAATGTTTTTTGCCGGCGGAGGCTATCCCCGTAACACCACTTTGCTTGGAAAGAGAGGTCAGCGAATGCCCCTGTTTTTTTAGCGCCACCTTAATTGCATGCCACCTGAAAGCTAGGGGAATTTCAGGATATTTTTCGGTCGTCATACCAAACACCTTTGGGGTTTGGATTGACGCTCTCATGGTTTCTCGAACATGCAAGGCAGCCACCAACAGACAAGTTACCGTCTCTTAAAGCCTCCTGCTTTTAACGGGGAATTCCTAGCCCGGAAAAGATACAGGACGTTTAGAGTCGATGAAAGCAAGTCTAGGACGATGATTTACACTCAATTCGTTCTCTCTTTGAGCGCCAACAGCTCATCACCAAAACGCCGACAAGGCAAAGAAAAATGAATCCTGCGACACCTGCGTACATAAATCGTTGATTAAGAAATGCCTGGCCAGCGTCGACACCAGACACACAAATCAGAATCGCGATAATGCCCATGCTCGACGTGTAACGGCCACGTGAGTTTCTCAAATTCCTGAATCGGGCTCCGGCGCCGTCCAGTTGCGAGCGAGCCGCTCCAACCTGCTCTCTTAGGTTCTCCAGGCTTCTGTCATCCATGCCCGTTACGGACAGGGGGATTAGGTACAAAGTATCTGCGATATGGCTTAATTGGCGCTGACGGCCAACCGGCTGGGACCGAATAAAGGCAAGGCCCTCATGAAGGATCTGCAAAGCCTCTTCCTGCAGAAATGCGCGTTCATCATCTACTGAAATCGAATTCATTATGATGTCAGCGCTGAATACTTCAGGGTCTTTTACCTCGTGCCGTCGAAGTAGTTCGACCAATTCCTCTTGGTCGACGCTGCGGTACCGAACAAGGTACCCACCAGCTCGACCAGGCGCCACAAAGCCTCCAAGTACCTCAGGATTCGATTGATGGCTGGGATTAGTAGTACCACTTGGATAAATGGCTTTAAGACCTAGAACGCTCAGATCATCTAACAGTGATTCTATGTGCACAGTTTTCGCTCCATGGTTTCCCTTTAGCATCTCAACTCCGAGCCTCGCGATGCTGGTGATCTGGCACTGATAATGGAGCAGATCAGGTCAGACTTGCAGTTTTGATAACTCCATGAAAATCGTGATAAATCAAAGCTTGAGCCAGACCATGAACACACCAGACCACCCTTGGAATATCGCCTTTCACTCAGGAATGACCAGTTTTTCAGACTTTCGAGCAATAGCTCAACTAGGTATGCCAGTAGGGGTTGTAGCGACCCTTTTGACGTTGGCCCAAGCGCACCTTGCCATTCCACGACATCTAGACCAGGGGGGGATGGCCTTTGTCGACAGCGGCGCTTTCACAGCCTTCCAGAAGAAGCGGGAGATGGACTGGGGCAAGGTCATTCGAGCCTACGAGACAATTGCGACCAACACCATTCAACCGACCAATCTGAGCGTCGTAGCGCCGGACGTAATTGGTGACCAGGTGGAAACGAGAAGGCTCTGGGTGCTTTACGCAGATTCAATACGGAAATGGGTTGATATGGGCGTTCGAGTCATTATTCCGCTTCAGGTTGGGGAGATGAGCGGCGGCGAGCTTTTTGAAGAAGCTTGCTCGATACTGGGTACGCGAAAACTCGCCTGCGGCATTCCGTCCAATGCCGCGACCATGAGCCATACAGATTGCGCTACGATACGAAATAGTGATTTTCACATCCTCGGTCGAGTGAGCATGACTGATGAGTTACGGCTAAAAGTTTCCGCCATTCTCGCTTCGAATCCGGGTGCCAACCTAACCTCAGATGCGAATTGGCTTAGGGCTAGAACTGCTAAAATCTGCAGGATCCGAGCAAATTTACCTGCTTTCAGCGGTGACTTCGAAAGCCGGAGAATGAGAGCCGTTCAAGCTCTTCTAATGTCTGAAGGATACCTGCATACAAGACCTGCCTTACCCCTTAATCAGGAACTCCGCTAATTCCAATCTTGGGACCTACATCCAACATCTGTTTATATTTCAACAAGTTGGACTGGCATACCTACCAGTCCTTTATATTCCAATGCTCGTGCAATTCCAGCTGGCGTTGGGTATCTCATCCAAATAATAGATTCGCCTGCATGAAGCCTGTGTGTCATGCCGGTTGCCTTATAAACCCCGTCCAGGCCTAAAAGACGCTGCTCCGCATCGGTATATGACCTGAGCGGCTTAGATGGCTCGATCATCACTGAAAGAAGCTCACTCCCCTCTTCATCATCCTCCAGTCGCCCAAGCTTTGGACCCACTGCGAAAAAACCAGAGACGCCTTGAATTGCGCACTGGCTCAATGAGACACAAACACACACCAACACCGTTAAAAAATTCTTCATAAGCTCCCTGCTATATCCGCTGAAACGTGAATGTAAAGACCAATCACATCGCTCCTACACACTCCTTGGGGGTGTGACTTTTTGGGGTGGCGGATACATTGCGTTCACGAGCGGCCTGTCTACGCATCTCGACGATAGCCAAGTAACCTGCAGTCGCGCACATAGCTAAGCCGGCCCCTAGCAAAACGAAAACGATAGAAACGCTCACAAATGACCCGAGCGCTGTATGCAGCGACCCGAAGCTCAGTACTGAGCTAAAGCCCAACGTCGTCGCAGCAGCGAGCCAGGACAGGTAACAAATCAAAAGAACCAGCTTGATTGACCGCGGAGACCATCGATAAATCGCGATGCTGGAAATAACAACCAGACCAATCGCTACCACGTCGATCAGAAGAGGCCGATGACCAATTGGTAAAGAGGCAAATAACAATCCGGCATTCATCGATGCCCCAGTGATAAGTGTGATGAGCCGCATAGCATCCTCGAGTCCCGTTGAGAGACTCCATGATCGGCTTGCACAAGTTAGAAGGGAGTTTAATCGGGCCCAGAATTGAGCCCGGACAGGCATGAAGCGAACTAATTATGGAGTAAGCGCGTCAATCAATGTACAGCCTCCGCCCTTTTCCTGCGACGGTGTGGGCGCCGGTGTTGTGATAGGTGAGCTATCAATTCTTGGCTTAGGCGGCTCAGCAAGAGCCCCCAGTGATGCAGGTTGGCGAATCACCCTGTCAGAAGGATTTAGCAAGCGCTGCTCTTCACGCAATCTCGCCACGAGAGCCTCCTGCCTTGTTGGCCCAACGATACGCCGTCTACGCGATGCACGCTCCTCAAAGACCCCAACGAGAACAACACCAAGACAAACCAATATCAAAAGCGCTGCCCCGATATATAAGACGATCGAGGCACTTGCTACGCCGGCGTTGTCTTCTTCAGTGGGGCGCGCCACCGCAATGCTTTCGATACCGGACCGGCGAACCGTATGCCCATCAAAGCGTGCGCCAAAGAGAATTTCTAAGGTTCCTCCCTTTTCTCGCATTTCCAGGATTCGTGCATCATTTCCTGCAAGCAATTGAATAGCTTTTTCAGCTGGATAGGCCTCACCGGTAACCATTCCCCCCAAGAACGAGTTGAGACCTTCGGTATCAGGCACCCGACACCAACTGGTACCGCGGTACCGACCAGGGCAAATTTCAATTTGTGCCTTGCCATCCACAATTACCTTTCGCCACTGATCGCGGCTAAGCAAAATTGATTCTTTAATCCCTAGTGCCCCTTTGAATCCATTGCTACTCGCTTCGTCATTAATAAGTGCGCCATCATTTTGGTCGCCTGAAGGTAGAGCGAACACATGCCCTCCCACCCCAAGGACAAGAAGCAGTACAAGAGAAAATCGGCTAGTGAATTTCATGGCGCCCCCTTGCCCTTTTGGATCGATTGAGTGAAACGCCCCATCCTGTAAATCTTCTCTTTTTCGAACTTTATTGCCCGCTCCCGGCAATCGAAGGGGCCGAATGTCGTGTTATCAATGTGCACATTCCATTGACACGACCATCGTCTGGTCCAGCTGGCAACCATAGAGGTGTCAGAGAAAAATCTTCTCAGCACCGTAAATACCATCTGCAGGAGCAACGCTCTCGGAACAACGTGTGACACTCGCTCCTTGCGGAACGTGTCGACCTGCAGGCCGACAAGGCATACCTCGTCAGCAAATCCGACAATTACGCCGTCACGGATTACGATCCTGCGCTTATGGGGGATTGATTTATTCAAGAGGTGGTCTCTGTTGAAAGAACCTTAGAAGCCGATCTGAAGGTTGCCGCAGCCAGGCAGCGTTGTGACCCTGAACTGCCTGCCCGCCGCTAAGTGGACGTCAGTAAGTCACTGTCTGGATTTGCGACTCAGATGTCACAAAGTCGTACTCCGGCTTTTTCTCTACCTCATTCACCTCACTGCCCTCCGGCCGAATACGCTTTTCAAGCTCTTCACACGCACGACCTTGAAACCCCTGAAAATCTGCACTCACATTTCCGCCTTTGACGTTCACGACAACACGCTTCACCACACCACCTCCTCGGCCACAACCTCAAGAGATCCATCGGTCTGAGCCACGATAGACACTTTGTAATTTTCCGCTTCCAGTTGCTTGGCGTAGTGATAGGCCAAGTAACGGTCCACAATTTGCGAACTCACGGAGTTGGTCCAAGCACCCGACGAACCGTAGTTCTCGACAAACTGATTGAAAACACCATTCTCAAGATTGAACCCCAGGCGATGCTGGGAGTTTGCTTGATCAACCAATACCAATTGATATCGTTCGGAAGTTAGCCCAACGCCAATTCGGTAGAGTTGTTCGTTTTGGTAGAGGTTACCCAAGCCTGATAAGGCCTTCATAAGAACATCGATGTCGGTGTAGGACACAGCGACTTTAGCTCTGACAATATGACTCACTGCAATCTCCTAATATCAATCGACGGTCAGTTGGCGTCCGTTGTGTAGCGGCTCGCTTTGATCCTGGGTGTTGGCTCTGTAAAAGCCCTGATCGCCCAATTTACGAATCGCGTCGATATCTGCCTTTCTCGTCTCGCTGGCAGGACTGATGTCTCCCAAAGCATCAAGGAGGTTTCCTTGGTTTAGCTGAGCATCCATCGACAACGCGAGATATTGAGCATCGACAACCGCCTGCTCGATTTCAGCACCGGTGTAGCCAGTGCTTGCAGTCAACAGTTCGTCCATCTTGAAGTTGGAAACAGTGACACCTGCTTTCTTCAAGTGAATCTGGAAAATAGCTACGCGCTCATCCTTGCTGGGTAGATCGATAAAAAAGCTGCGATCCCAACGTCCAGCACGCATTAGCTCGGGAGGTAAGGCGCTGATCCTGTTGGCGGAAGCGACAATGAAGACTTTGCTCTTTCGTTCTTGAAGCCAATAAAGGAAACCACCTAGCAAACGACGCGATACCTCGTTGTCTCCTTCGCCTTGCGCAAATGCTTTGTCGATTTCATCCATGAGAACGGTAACGGGCGCAATCTGGTCGATTGTCTGAAGCGCACGCATGAATTTTGCCTCAGTCTCGCCCTGGTACTTCGAGTAGAAGCGGTTCATGTCGAGACGAACAAGAGTTGTTCCGAATACACCCGCAGCTGCCTTGGCCATCAGCGTTTTACCACCACCAGGAACACCCGCCAGTAGCACCCCCTTTAATGGTAAGTCCTTATCCCAACCAGCCTTACGGATGTTGAGGAATGACTTCAGTGGCTCGAGCCCACCAACAGTTTCAATGTCGATCGGTTCCAAAACATCCAGACCCACATCGCGCAGAATATGGCCCTTCTCGCGCCGAACCTCTGAAAGGTAGTCAAGCGCTTTGTGTTTGCGATAAGCCGAAAGGATGAACACATTACGCATTTGAGTGTGGCTCAAGCCCATGGCGTGGTTCGCAATAACAACCCGCTCACG
Organism: Pseudomonas sp. ANT_H4; assembly: GCF_008369295.1. Lineage (GTDB taxonomy): Bacteria > Pseudomonadota > Gammaproteobacteria > Pseudomonadales > Pseudomonadaceae > Aquipseudomonas. Next base: position 6,991 of record NZ_VOBG01000042.1, read on the forward strand.
CTCATCAAAAATAGTCGGTACTTGGGCAGATTTACCAATCGATCGCTCAACGTCTCGCTCGGCGCTCTTCAGAACTTCAACAATTTCGGCCTGATCCATGGCTGGTAGATCGATGTGATAAACGAACTCTTCGGCCAAGGAGTCGCGGCCGGCAATTACGTAGGTAATGCCGTGTTGCTCAAGAGCGGTAAGCGACGCTTTCAAACTGGGAAGGTTTTCTGCATTTAGACGCTGACGGTCAAAAAAATACTGGTCAAAAATAACGGCACCGCGACTCTCTTTGGGTGCTTCGCCTGCGACCTTGGCGATAAAACCTGGATCCGGGACCTGTTTAAAAGGCATTGCTAAAAAATGCTTTTTTAGGTCAGTTGCTGCTGCAGAGATGACTTGAGCGGCCCTGGCCAACTCAAAGGTTTCGATTGCAACGACCGGAAATGCCAGCTTCAGCGGCGTGTTTATACGGTCGTTTAAGGCTTCATTCTTGGACATAGCAATCCCTTACGATTCGGCAAATTCATGGAATTAGTGTTTCACGAAGGAGCGCGCTGCCCCTGCCCTATTGGCGCCACTAAATGGGGCAAATAGGCTCGGCAAGCGCCGCATTCAAGTGGAGACAAGGCCGGTAACTGGTGCCGGCCAGAAGGAGCTCCCACCAGCTATCTTCCAGAGATTTGCGGAGATGCAAGGTTTGGATCAGAAAGATGATCAGTCAATCAAGATGTAGTTTTCGGCTGCCAGTTTTCCCGCTTTCGGAACCAGACACCGATGTCGTCTTTTCCACAGTCGTGGGGGCAAGGACAGAACGGTGATCTTCTTTACCTGGTTTTGGAGCCTGCAGCACAGGCGGCGTAACTAGTGGGGCTCTCGGAGGCACATCGTTGACCGGTCTGGACGAAGTTCCAGGATTCATAGCTCTCACGATTTGAAGAATCACCATGAGGATCATTAGCCCGAAGGTGTATGGCATTATCTTGAACATCATATCCATGATGTCATCAAGGTTATCAGCCGGGCTGGTCAAGCCGCCGGCCGCATAAGAGCACTGAGGCAGGATGAGCAAGCTAAGGCCGCTAAGCGTCAGCAACGTTTGAAAGTATAGATTGCGCATTTGATTCATTGATCTTCTCCTGGTGGGGACACTGCAATTCTCCCCAGACCAGGAACTCTTCAGCTCCGGATCCGCCCCCCTAAACGGGGCCAATCTCTGATTACCAGCCACAATAAGCCGCCCCAAGGACGGCTAAAGTAACCTGCAAGTTGACTAGGTGGTTGTGGCTCCCTCTGCTACAACTGAACCTCGCTTGTATTCCCTCAACATTGGTTTGAGCAACGCCGCAGCTTCAATCGCGTCTTTTGCAACACGCTCATTTCGAGACATCCAATACCCAAACACTGATGTCTTGCCCAGCGGATTGGTCGTTGTTTCGCGGCCGCGAATGAGTGCCTCGACATCCCAACCAAGTGAGTAGGTGCCATAGGTGTGTTTATCGACGTCGACCCAAAAGCTTGCTGAGTCGATTTTGAACATCATCTCCAGCACTTGAAGGGTGAGCGCCGCCAGCGGGTCGCTTTCAGATTCTGAGGCGATTTGCTTCATCACTGGGCCCAGCTTACGCAGTTGCGCGATACGAACCCTATTGCCCCACGATATGAGACTTGGAGTACGGGAAACCAGTTTGGGGAGATTGACCTTATAGAAACCGGGCTCAGGCTGTTGAAACCACTCTCGAATCACACCATCGCATTCTGGGCAGAGCGAGTTCGCAGCGTATCGATTTTCATCGGCCAGCCCTTTACGACCAGAATAGTGAAAAATGTGTATACCTACATGCCCGCAGATCCGCTGAGCGGGGGAATGGTGATGAGTCTTTGCCATTGAATCGTCCTCGACAATTAATGACCCCATCTTCCTCACGTTCATGAAAGTGCAAGCCCTGAAAGAATCTTTTCAAGCCAGAGGAAAAACTTGTCATCACTAAACCCGATTGCTACTGCCTTGAAGGTGTCCAAAGACCCAATAGCTTGAGAAGAGCGCGCACGGCGCCGTCCGCCTTATTATCACTGGAACCGGCAGAGGTAACATCTCGGTAAGTGGAACAAAGCAACGAATCCCGTCGAAGCAACCTGAGCACTGTCTGATTTGCGTCAGGTGTTTCTTGCTTTAGGTCGTATCCATGCAGATCGGAAATGTACCTGGCGACTGCAGCGCTACGTGAGCGACCTGCCTGGCAGTTTACGACGATATCGAGCCCGGTCGAGGCTAATCGATCCACCAATGACCTTAATGATTCAGCCTGAGGCGGCAAAAGGTAATCCTGAAATGAAACAGGAAACTTTTCACCAAACATGAGCATCTGTGTCTCGTCGTACTCTCCATCGACGAAATACTCGAAAGATATGCTAGCCCACCGCGATTGGACGATTTGAGCCTGATCATCTTCGCCGTCTGAAATCGAAACCAGATGCGTCGGCGATATTGGACAGTGCGTTTCTACGTCTCTTCGCCCCATGAATCGAACGGTAGCCATTTTGGCTCTCCTCCTAGGTTGGTAAGAGAATCATGTAGCCAAGCACCAATTGCAGGTTCGCAGTCCGACCCACTTTTCGGGCGAGTTGGCGAGACTTGCATATTCACCTTTTGGTGCAGGATTCGTTTGCATCCATTTCAAAAGGTTCGAGAACATGAGCTTACATACCTCCTCCCCTCTTCCGGCCAAAGCAGAGGCAGACGTTATCAAAGAGCAGTGGCATCAGGCATACCAAAGTGCGCGTATTGAGATGCGCCGCAACCCCGAAGCTGACTCAACAATACGCGGTATCAAATGGACGGCCCTGCTCATCATCAGTAATGGGCGGGCTCAATCAATTGATCCGTTGACCGCTCCTATTTCGCAACGACTTGCGGCATCACGTTCGATTAAGTGTGATGATTCAAGTCCCAGCAGGGTATCCAAGCGATATCGCGCCGGCGATGACCTGACGGACAATGTCGAGACCATCCTCCATGGCTAGGGAATATCAATTGTCGCCATGGCCAACTGACGATTACTGCCCTTCCTACTCAGCTTAAGGACCAAATCAAACGCCATTTAATGTGAGCCCCCTTATTTCATGCGGCTTTAATCAGCCGCATTTTCATCATGCGCCGTATAGCTTGCCTCCTCCTCCCAAGCGTTCCTGCCAATCCTGACCGCAAGCCCCCCCCCCGTAAATCCACGAATCACAGTGAATTCTGTCTCTGAATTTGGCGCTCATCGTACGGCTGTTTCGCATTGAGGATGAGCATTAATAAGTGCTCGGTTAGAAGTATCTTTTAAAGACTAGCTGCCCACAGAACATTGCACTCTGAGTGGAGGTTCCGTTCCAGCCCTTGCATATCGACAATTCATGAAACGATCTTCCCAAACTTGAATTGGGAATGAGACATGTCTGAACAAACCGCCTCCCCGGTCACTGCAGTGGCCGTGGTTGACCCCACCATTGAACGCATCGAACGATTTCAGTCGCTACAAGCCGGCCAGTACTGGCGAGCGAAAGAGGCCATCCATGAAATGGCTATCGAGGAACGAGATGTTCACCTACTTCAATCGATTCGCTGGGTCGATAATTCTCCCCACACGATCGTCATTCGGGCTCACCCATCCAAATACAACATACAGGTTCGAGTCGAAATACCCAACGCGGAAGGAAACATCACCAGTCGCTACATCACCTGCAAAGAGCATCCATTTCTGCTCGCAGACTTCCTCGCAAAATTCGAATTCGAGCCCGACCACCATCAAGTCAGAGCAGATGAGATCAAGCGCATTCAGGGCCGAGTGACAGAGCTCCAAAACGACCTAATGGAAGCTCAAGGTGATCCACAGTTCCTCAATGGTATTGTCGAAGAGCGCATGGCAGCAGATCGTGCCAAAGAAACCTCGAGCGAGTCCGCCAGCGAACAGACCATTCTGATCTCCGCCAGCGAGGAGCGATCGCTGGCCAGTGTAGCTACTGGTAGCGTCGCTGCCGCGATCGGCAGTGGAATTACCCCTGAAAAAATCCAAGCGTTGAAATCGGTGGCCGCTCGAGAGCACAAGGTAGCGACCATAAAATCAGATTGGATTCAGGCCAAGACCACCGAGATTGCAGCCACCGTTAAGGCGATGACGCCCTACTTTCAAGAAACGGCGGCCGCGGCTCTTGCCCAAACAGAAGATGTGCGCAGCTACGTGGCCAGCCTAATAGAAGGGATCGAGTCATTGGATCTCTACACAGGGAAAGATGTTTCTGTGCAGACCATTAGTACTGGTAGATCCGCTGACAGTCATATCCCCCTCAGCATCGTGCAGCGCAAGTTGATGATGGACGAAGAGCTGGCCATCTATGTCGATCTGGACGAATGGTTTGACTTCAGCAACGAAGATCTCTTTTTTAAGGCGCTGACCGAACACGAAGATCTGGTGAAGCAGGTCTTTCCCACCGAACGCTGCATTCTGGTCATGGCCACCAGTCGGCGAGCCATCGATTATGGAAACGCGGCGACGAACCTCACTCGCAACCTGGAAAACCGGAAGGTGTTCCTCCTGGTGCGTGATGGCGGAAACCTCCATCGGATATGGTCACCTATTGAGTCTCATCTGGGGGCTAGTAGGCTCTTCCCATCCAAGGATGACCAGAACAACATTTTCAGAGGTGTTGACGGGTCTGATATCAAATTCCAAGACGTGGCATACACATCGCACGTCAAGGCTCATGAAAACTTCGCCCTGCACTACAAACGTTTTCTGCTGATGATCTGTGGTCTGGATCATCGTTTAGGACTGTTTGGTAAGTTCTATGACGGAGAGCAGTCTCTCGAGTTCATGACACAGCCCTTTCAAGACAGGTGGCTCAAGTTCATCCACGACGACGATGGCGCGGGCATGCTCCCGACTCAGAAACGCAAGCCCTTGCATACATGGATCAGCGAGAAAAACGATTATCTCAAGTCAGGCTCACGCGTGTTATGCAACTGGAAAACAGTGATGAATCCCCATACAGCACCGGGCGCATGCAGGAAAGAGGATCACCGCCATAGTGGTTTCTCATTCAGGTTCCAGCCTACCGAGCGTATAGGCCTACGAATTGCCGCTCGAGGCGGAGACTCTCTGCACGTGTTTGTAACCGTGCAGGGATATGGCCGAAGAAAGGAACGTGAATTCAGCACCAAGGTAACGCTCAGCGCATTCCGGACTGGCTACTGGAGTCATTCAGAGTTGCCCTTCCTCGTACTGGATGCCGTTACGCCCGAGGAGCTTCATTGGTACATCCATGATCGAGATAGCCGCGAAGATCATGTCGAATATGTCCGATTCTTCAAGCATGCACTGAAGCACCTAGAAGTCGAAAGAGCACGGGAGGCAACTACCCGCGACAAAATGTGCATGGCGTTGCTGGAAGGAGGATTGGCGACCGCATCTGAAGCTTCAATCATCGTTGACCAAGCTGTGGTGGCATGGAGATCCGTGAATCGAGGTAAGGAACTGCCAACTTTCGAGGGAGCCAAGCTGGGCCCAGCTTGGAAAGCCCTTCTCGATCAGATGTACCTCCTCGCCGGCGCCGGCCAAGAAATGGCCAGTACTGTTCGGAGTCACTATGAGGCACTCGAATATGAGGTTCTACGAATTACTGTCACTGGCGCCAGCAAATGCCATGTTTACCTTAGTCCGAAACCGGAGGAGCAGGACAATCGCTTGGAGCGACACGCGTGGGTCCATCGTATCGTGTTGGAGCAGGATCACGTAAAACTCATTGAGGGGGATCGCAGCTGGGAAGCCTTACGCTTCCAGGACGCCTCGGAGACCGAACTCTACAAGTCCGACAGCGTTAAAAATTGGCTGACAAAATCTGTATTCGAATCATTTGAGACGAAGCAACGACTGATGACAGTCTGCGAGGGCTACGCAAGCGTTCTGGCGATGCTGCAAGGTAAACAAGAGATCAGTGCAGATCAGCACTGGGAACTTTTCGAGCAATGGATTGATGTCAGGGAGAAACTCTCAACGAGCCAAGTGGTAGATCCAAGCATTTCGGTCCCCTTTGGCCTGAAGTTTCAGAGTGACCAAAATGTGAGCTTCTTCTGTGTGACCACGTCGGCTGCTTACGCCCTACTTCACCGTCTTGCCCCCAACGAGCAGGTGAAAGACAGAATGAAGGCCAAATTCCTCACCATGTACAAACATGCACATCAGGCGCTGTCATGCTATTGCGCTGCCATAAGCGAGGATCCATCGTGGTACCTCGGCTACCGGGATGTACCGCCAAAGCGTCACGAATCAATCTTGACTGGCCGTCTGTACAAAGGAGACTTTTCACCATCTATTTCAGTTAACAATTTGCTCACCTATCACTTCAGTTCCTGGGCCGAAGGCGATGGCAAAGACTCAAAATACTGGATTGCGGGCAACGCTGTATTTCCAGGTGCTCGTGAGTCTCTTGATGATTGCCTTGGATTGTCGCTTCCAGAAAATTTTGATCCGGTGAACCTTGTCGAGGTCACGGCAGAGGGTAACGACAAATCAGTGAAGAACGGCCATTGGTTCGACGTTGCCCCAGTCAAAACTTCACTGCAAATGCGCGATGCCAGCCCGATTAAGGCATCACAGTTTTCGTACATGCGAAAGCAGTTCGCCTCACAAGCAGAAGCTCGAGAACACATTCGCGCTAGAGCTCGCACTCTTGGCCGGGAGGCCATTCCAGAGGCAGAGGTCAAGGACGTTCTACCTTCACCAGATGGGGTCGAAAGGTGGTTCATAGTCGAAGCGAAAAACTAGACCTACTTTTGGGGTGTCGTCAAAACACTCTAGAAGTACCATCCGGTAAGTCAAAACACAGTGACATAGGAGACCGCTGTATGAATGTTGCGAACGCCGATAGGAACGAACAAACGCTAAGGGACCTCTCAGTGACACTGCTAGGCAAAATTGTCCAGGAGCTCGCCAATTCAGAAATTCAAGACGAGAGGCATGCCAAGCTGCAGCAGGCGAAAGGTATGGCCAGGGCGTATCGTGAACTTCAGGTCGTGCCCGCAAAACTGACCTTTTCGTTCGAGGGCCACGTTGAAAGGGTATACCGACGTCTGGATGCACCACAGCACGCTCCTGCATCAGAGCTTGAATGGTAACAGCGACTGGGGCCGACAGCCCCTTGCGCTTTCGGTATCACCGGTATCGTGATCGGTGATTACCAAACGCAAGAGCTTCCGATGGAAAACCTGAACGAACTGACAATACTCGATTTCCGCACTGCCCGAACCGGGACCTTGGTTCGGCGTAGTGCACATTTTCTTCAAGATCGTTGTGGGCAAGCAAAAACCCAACTCGGGGTGATAACTGGATTCGAAGTCTTCGAGGATAAGAAGAAAGCTCCGATCGTCTGGCCCGTTGTCTTCTGGGAGGGGAATGCATCTGAAAGCACAACGCATCCCGCGCACATCTCACCGTTCCGCGCTCACACTCTGCCCACTATCAGCATGTTCGAATAATCTGCTACCTCATTGCCTATACGCTGAGCACTCCCCCCTCCTGTTGGGCGCGAGCCTCAACTTCGAGCAGTACGACAGGCAAATCTATGCCCTCGAGTGGGCCCAATGTGGTGCCTAGGATTCTTTTCGGAAAGCATCATTTGACCATCTACTAAACATTGAGGTCTGCGATGTCTACCAAAGAAAGGGAACACCAGGTGCTTGGCGAATTGGTTGCCGACCTGATCAAAGAGCGAAGAGCAACCCGCCGTATGCGCTACATCAAATACGGGCTATTTGCCGTCATCGCTGTTGGCCTGGATATCGCAATGTTCTCCTCAGCCACCGGACAATTCGGCGGCGATGATTCAAAAGACAAAGAAATCACCGCCGCAGTTAACGTTTACGGTGAAATATCTGAAGGAGGGCAAGCAAGCGCCGAGGTGATCAAGAAAGGCCTACGCCAAGCGCTAGAGGATAAACGCACGAAGGCGGTTGTCCTGCGAATCAACTCGCCAGGTGGCAGCCCAGTGCAGGCCGGGGAGGTTTACGACGAAATCAAGCGTCAACGCGAGCTACACAAGGACACGAAGATCTACGCTGTCATCAGTGATCTGGGGGCCTCTGGCGCTTACTACATCGCAAGCGCTGCAGATGAGATCTACGCCAACAAATCCAGTTTGGTCGGCTCGATTGGTGTGACTGCGGCTTCGTTCGGCTACGTTGATCTAATGCGTACACTGGGGGTGGAGCGCCGTGCTTACACGTCTGGCGAACATAAGGCCTTCCTCGATCCGTTCCAACCTCAAAATCAAGAAGAGGCCGCATTCTGGTCGAGCGTGCTGAAGACCACGCATGCACAATTCATCAAGGCGGTAGTGGACGGCCGCGGACCGAAGCTCAAAGTCAGCGAGCACCCTGAGCTCTTCTCTGGCCTCATCTGGTCGGGAGAACAAGCTCTGCAGCTTGGTCTTGTCGATCGCTTAGCAGACGTGGACTACGTTGCTCGTGAAGTGGTTGGAGCAAGCCATGTTGTCGATTTCACTGCCAAAGAAAATCCGTTCGATCGTTTCGCAAAAAAAATCGGCGCTTCAGTTGCTGAGCACGTTTCGATAACCATGGGATTCAGCGGACCCAACCTTCGGTAAATACTCCTGGTCGAACAAGAGCCGGCGCTTACGCCGGCTTTTTGTTTTCGCCCCTACCCCATAGTCAGCTTACTGAAAAAGTTCTGCATTTCTCTCCAAAGCTCTCGACGATGAACAAGCGATGTGTTGCGCTTTTGTGAATCTCCGGATGATCGGCGGTATGTCCATTCGACTTCCCTCATCAGATCACCGGTAGAGAACATGAGCGCTTTCAACAAAACCTTTCCCACCATTGATTACAAGACCCAGTACCAGCTTGGCCTTAATGAGTCGGATTACTGGCTGATCGTCGACCTCTTCTGCGGCGGAGGCGGAGGTTCCACCGGGTTGGAAATGGGATTGGGGCGCCGGGTCGATATCTGCGTTAACCATGACGAGGCGGCCATCTCGCTCCACACAGCCAACCATCCATACGCCACTCATTACCAAACCGATGTCTGGGGTGTTGACCCAGTAATTGCCAGCGGAGGAATGACTGTTGGCTGGCTCCACGCTTCGCCTGACTGTACTCATTTCTCTCAAGCTGCAGGTGGCCAGCCTAGATCCAAGGAGATACGCGATTTGCCATGGGTGGTAGTGAAGTGGGCAGGCAAAGTGAGACCGTTGGTCATCAGCGCAGAGAACGTGAAACAAATTTTGGGTTGGACCAATCTTGTAGCCAAGCGCTGCGCTGAGACAGGTCGTGTTGTTAAACTTGATGGTTCGATTGCAGCACCGGGAGAAGTGGTTCCTCGGAAAGAGCAGTACCTGATTCCTGATAGTGGTAAACCCACTGGTAACGCCCTACATAGGCGTAAGCAACGCCGCAAATATCGCCGTCACGGGTCCCCAGTTAACCGCACCTGGAATAACTTTGTGCGAAGCCTGAAAGCGCTGGGTTACAACGTTGATTGGCGGGTTTCCCGTGCCTGTGATGATGGAGCTCCTACCATTCGCGAACGCTTGTTCCTAATCGCACGATGTGATGGTCATCCTATTGAATGGCCCGAGGCATCTCACGCAAAGCATCCGAAAAAAGGACAATTGCCCTATCGCACCGCCGCAGAATGCATCGATTGGAGCAATCTAGGCCAAAGCATCTGGGGGCGTAAGCGTCCTCTGGTGAAGTCAACCAATGTCCGGATCGCCACCGGCATCGAACGCTTCGTAGTAAATGGACGGCCTTTCATTCTCCCTGCTACCCATCAGGGGAGCGTGCGCCTTCACGATATTGACGAACCTATGCGGACTGTCACTGGCGCAAACCGCGAGGAATTAATGGTTGGTACTCCGATTATTGCCCCATTCATCACAGAGCATGCCAACGCATCTCAGCAAAGAAACATGTCCGCAGAGGAACCCCTTCGGACAATCTGTGCCCAGGTCAAAGGGGGGCACTTCTCTGTCGTGGCCCCTATCCTGGTACAGGCAAATGGCGGCAAAAACACCACGCCTGCTCACCCCGTTGTCGCGCCATTCAGCACCATTACCGGCTCCGGCAGCCAACAGCAGTTGTTAACGGCAAAGCTAGACAGCCATGACTTCCAAAACCAGCAGTTCAACAATGACCAGATCAACGCTGCGCTGCGCGTCGCTGACTTCATGCTTGAGCATGGTACACGCAGACCTGAATCAACAGTTCTTACCGTTGATGAGAGGCTTGATCTGGTTACGGTTTTCGTTGACGGAGTCCGCTACCTGATCGTAGATGTATGCCTACGAATGCTTGATCCTCGCGAGCTATACCGTGCGCAGGGCTTCCCTGAAAACTACATCATCGACCGCGGCCATGATGGTCGGAAGCTGAATAAAACACAGATGTGTAAAATGGTCGGCAACAGCGTGTCGCCATTGCAGCTGTCAAGAATTGCGCGATTTAACGATCCATGGAAAGCAAGACCGCTGGGAATGCTCGCCGCATAACAGGAGAACGAATGACCAATGTTGTGACGCTAAGTCGAGAGGAGCTTCACGCGGTGTCCGTGAAGTTCCGGGCAACCGCCGACACAGTATTGAATGATCTCCCTCGCATATCCGACTATTCAGCGAGCGGTGTGAACACAAAATCGCGACGGCATGCACGGCACGTAACACCATAGGTGACGTCGGCCGAATGAACGAACACACCATCGGTATTGATAAACGGCCATGTTGAAGCGCTGTGAACTTCTACAGCTCTGCACAAGGGGCATTCCAGCTCAACGGCTGCCGAGCCGTCCGGAGTTACCTGGCGCACCTCCTGCAACTCTTCAGCCCCGTATATACCGAAGTCTAACGGCCGTTCCGACTCGCACTCGTCAGAATCGCGAGGTCCGGTGAGCCACAAAGCACACCGCGATGCCCTGGTATCAAAATCCCACGACTCACCGGGACCGTAAACGACAGCTTCTTGCGTTGCTAGGGCATTTGAAGGTTCCACGAATTCAGGAAGACTCCCCCGTGGACATTCCCAGGCAGCATCAAAGGTTTCGAACAGCTGCCGGTAAACTTGGCCACCAATGCCCTCCTTGATCCCGAATAGCTGCTTGCCATCAGCAAATTGAACCGTGAAAACGTTGTGTGCCATAAGTCCGCCTCTCCTATTTAAAGTGCGCAGAGCCGTTCAACTGAACCGAGGCCCGGAAATTCGAAAGCTCTTTGCGCTGTGCCTCCAATCGTACTTCACTTCATCAATCTGAAACAACGTAACTGGGCTCATCAGCAAAGCCACACCAGGCAGGGTGCTAGGAACTGGTGAAGCAACAGCGGCCTTGAAGCGAGCTCGTTCCGGCGCATACCAGGAGGCATAGATATTGCCTTTGTCCCAATCCTTGGCGGTTTCGCTATAGATCGACTTCGCACTCCCCACCGGAACGTCCAGCATCTTGCGGCACTCCAGAGACTGATATACGTAGCACCCAAGTCGTGCATCGCCAGTCAGAAGGCCTTGACGGAAGGCTGCAACTTCAGATGTCGCCAACACAACGCAGCAAGCGATAAAACCGCATAAGCCCCCCAACACGATATTTCGATTGACCAACTGCAGGAGCGCGAACGCGAGAAAGAGACCTCCGAACAACATCCCGTGATATTGCAAGCCGAGGCGCTGCGACAGAAAAGAAACATCCAACATCTCTGCATCGGATATAGGTACTTGCACTGCGAGACTGATCGCGGAAAAGACGCAAATGATTAGATAGAGAAGGACCAGCATCAGTAGACTGGCAATTGCCATACCGGCCTTTGATTCAGCCTGTGGCGTTTTAGACGTCTCATTTGTGGACGACTGGACAGTTGCGCTCATTCGCAGCTCCTAGTGGTGGACAGGAGCATTCATTTTCCGCCCATGAGACTCGAAGAAATGCCGAGTTTGGCCCGTGTCTTGGTATGGATTGATTACCGATCCGGGTTGCCCGTCGGGTGAGGCAAACAATTCTGGGCGGTATGAGCCGGCACTAAATTGAAAGTAGTCGCGAGGTGCTCATGACAAGCACCTAGTGGTGTGAAGGAGCTTTCATTTTCCGCTCTTGAGCCTCTAAGCAATGCCGAGTCGGACCCGTGATTCGGTTTGGACATTTAACTGCTTTGGGTTGTCCTTCGGGCGCGACGTGCAGCTTTACGAGCGCCCTTCGTTTTAGATTTGCCGCCACGCTTTCCAGCCAGCCTTTCACTGAGAATCTGACCTACAAGATTGCCAGCTGCGGCAGTGGATCGAATCAAGGAGTCGGCAATCTTTCCATTGATGATCATGCGACCTGAGCCTCTTCGTTCCCTGCAGCATTTTCACGAGCATTTTGAGCCGCTTTTTCTTCCGCTTTCCTGGCCTTGTCCTCAGCTGCCTTTTCTTTTTTCTCGATTTCGTCGAGCAGGCCCTGCAGTAGCGACCGATTTTCCTCACTTAATTGCTCGAACGCCGGATCCTTCGAAATGTTCTTGGCAGCTTCGTACAAGGGCTTTGATTGGCTTTTGACGACCTTATCCAGTCGACCACCTGGAATGTCGGCCTTGGTGACCTTTTTCTTTCCCTTCTTGACTGAGGTCGCCATGCCTTCCTGCAAAATCTTCACAGCATCACCGCGATGTTTGCGCATCACTTCCAGCGCCAACCCGACAGAGACTTCGCCCTTCTGAAGCATTTCAATAATGGAGATAGGCGCGGCAACCACTTCGAGTAGTTGTTCGACATAGACCGGGCCAAAATGAAGCCGCTCGCCGATACGCTCTGGCGACCACCCATAACTGAGCAGACGCTTTGCAACCAAGGCTGTTTCGAAAGTACTAAGGCGACGACCTTCGTTGTTGGCCACCAGACCAGCAACAATGTCCTCAAGGCCGATCCCCTTAGTCGGAAGGGTTACAACCGGAAAGTTAGTAATCGGCGCCCCTTCGCTCAATGCGAGCTTTAGAGCCTCAATACGGCAGTGACCATCGCTGACGTAGGCAACAGACCCTCCCTCTTCCTCAACGATGAATACCTCAATAGGCTTACTCGACTTGAAGCCGATTTGCTTCATGTTGTCGGCGAGCTCCCGAATGTGCTGGTCGAGACCAGCATCTCTGACTCGAACGTTGAGCCCCTCCATTACACGGAGCTTGCTGAGCTCGGACACCGCCGGCATCCACAAATCACGCGCCTTGGCGCCCATGCCTCTCTCCATCGCGCCCTTGATAGAACCGAAGAGAAAGTCGACACGCAGTTCGCTTGGAGGGATATCGGCCTGGGTGAGCTCGAAAGATTGCTGCGGCATTGGAGTCTGAGTCATAGCTGGTCTCTCATTCCTAAGATTATGGATGTGGGCGTCATCGCCTCTCATGTGACCCATAGTAAGGAAGCTCGTGATAATGCAACCCCTGCATTGAGCCGCAGTTTGGGCTCAATCCAACCAGTTCAGAGCTGACAGCCCATTGTGAGCTGGCTACATAAGACGCACCTGGACAATTACCGACAGGTCGCCAAAGGTGCTTCGTTACAAGAGCTGACTATGGGGTAAGCCCGCCTAGGCCTGAATAAAAGATTCTTTCGAGTGGTGCTTTTTGAGAATTAAAACTGTCGCAAAAGAATAAAAGCTGTCCGGCCCATCTGCGTCAGTTTTATGTTCCGGCGTCATACCGCGCACTTGTTGAGAATGCACTGCGCAATTGTGGTGAAATGGTCGCCACAAAATCATCGGGTGGGATCTGAGGTGGCTAGGGCTATAGGTCGGCAAAAAACGGATCTGCGCGAGGCGCATATGCATAAGTATGAGCAATTTGCCTGGCAAGACGCATTGTCCTTGGCCGCTTGGCTTAAGAAGTCATTCGACCTGGAAGCCGTACGCGAGAGCTACGAGTCCAACTCGATCCAGGGCAACAACGATTTTGAAAAATATCATGCAGATGTCATCCAGGAGCTGATAGCCACGCCCGAGAGCCGGCGGCCTGCTTACCTGCGTCGTGCCTGCAAAAATGTAAGCGCCCTTACGCAAGGAGTGATGATTGTTTTGGCGATCATTGCCCAAGTGCGGGTCAAGGAAGTGATCGAGCTTCGGGACCGTTTCCGCCGTTCCCTTTTCCCTGGAGGCGGCAACCGTGATACCTGCGCCGGTATATACGCATTCAACAATGCAATGCGGGATGTAACCTTCATGACATGGCCCACGGCAGTGTTCGAGGCGTTATCAGAGAGGGAATCAAAGAGGGAGGCCGAATGGGCGCGCATTAAACCCGTTGTAGATGAATGGGTGTCTGTGATCGACAGCTTCGACGATGATGACTGATTTGGTGGCCACGCCGTCTCTCGGATAGGAAAGCCCCCCTCACGCAATCTACGTTCGTTGCGACGGTTTTAATTCTCTAGAGCTTGCCGCTCCAGCGGCTCTTTGACGTGTTGCGACAGTTTTGCGATTTGGTAGCCTCGCATTGGTGGGCACGTAATCAGCGCAACGAAAGACAGTTTTAACTCTGTGAATTCAGTGGGAGGATCGCCCCATTTGCAGGTACGGACCAACTATTTGCATGCCGCGCATTTTGAGAGAATCAGTTCCTCTTATTTCCGTCACAGAGCGCCCGCTCCCATGCTCTACTTGCTTTCCAGCTTGGTAATTTCCTTGTCCTGCCTTTTCGGACTGTTCCGCCATATGAACCGGCTGATTGAGCACTCCCAAATTGATGGGACCTCACGGCCCACCCCAATGACGACTCTTATCCTGGGCTTGATGCTTTTCGCAACGAGCGCACCGAAAGCTCTGACAATTCTCTCCGACAAAGCTATGAATTTGGATGCACGTTACGGACGACTATCTGTGGAGCTTTTGGCAATGGGCGGCGCCGCGGCAGCCGGCTGGGCTGTTTGGAAACTATATTTCGCGTTCAAGTTTCAGAATGCTGGCTTCTGGAATGCCAGGCACATCATTTTGCTGATATCTGCTGGCGGCATTTGCATGATGTCGGCAGTTGAACATATATCGTTCTATCGCAGTAGCTCAGACGGTTGGGCAAACCTTGAGCTCATCAAGGATGATTTCTCAGATTTCAGACATGACAAACTGTAATGCTTCGATCGTCTTGATACGAATTAGTGATAGTGGAGCTATGGAGTATCGGCGCCCAACGATCATGATTTTTAATAGTCTTTCCTCGCAACCATTTGTGCCATGGCCGGACTACACGGAGGGGACCAGCCAGCAACTCGGCGATGCCATTCGAGATTTCAAATCCCATGCGACTGTGGCTGATCAATAGAACTCCACCCAAAGCTTCAAATACCTCAAAATCCCAGCACACCGCTGGGATTTTTTATGGTCCGAACCGGCTTCCGCTGATATACCTGCCATTAATTTCCGGACCGGACATCAGCGGGCAACTTAAAGATTTCTCGATGGCGGCCGATACAAGAAAATGCCTTCTGCCAAGCATCAAAAAAAGGTATGTATTCAAATAAAATCCCGACTTGAGCGGGGTTGCATATAGCAAAACTGGATTTAAATTAGTTTCGTAAGCAGCGCCTAACAAGCTGCGAAGCTAAGGATGGTCTGAAGTAGTTGTGTATTTCTGGCTGACTTCAGCCCCTGCCGATTTTAAAAGCGGCAAATCGATCAAAAACGCTCAGATCACCCGCTTATTTCTGTGTTTTTAGCCGCCGCGAGCACCTCGCGGCAGCCATTTTCCACATTACAGGCGCACCTCTCCTGCATTCGCCAGTAAATGTCGGCGCGCCATCCACAGGTTCGACAGCGCGAACAGCGTCATCAGTTGCGCCGTGTTCTTCGCCAGACCACGGAAGCGCACCTTCACATAACCGAACTGGCGCTTGATCACCCGGAACGGATGCTCGACCTTGGCTCGTACCTGAGCCTTGGCCTTCTCAATCTTGCGCTTGGCTTTGTACAAAGCACTGCGCTTATCAAGCTTCTTGTAAGTACTACGGCGGGCGGCGATCTGCCAGATGACCCCCCGGCCTTCATGTTCAGGGCGTTTCTCGACGCCGGTGTAACCCGCGTCGGCACCGACCATGTTCTCATCGCCGTGCAGCAGCTTATCGACCTGGGTGACATCGGCCACGTTGGCCGCCGTGCCCACCACGCTGTGCACCAAGCCCGACTCATCATCGACACCGATGTGCGCCTTCATGCCGAAGTGGTGAGTCGGCCGCGGGAACTGCCCCCGCAGCCGCTCGCAGAACCGTACGTGACACTCTCGCGTCATACGGCTCCCGTTATCCAACCTTGCTGCCCGGTCACTCGCCAGTGATGAAACAGCCGGGGTACCACAGTCCGCATCTTGTCCAGCCATTGGCTAATGCGCCGCTTGCGCCTATGAAGAGCCTTGTATTTTCGTCGGGCCCAGCGTTCAAGCGCGCGGTCAATGTGCTGGAAGATGCCAAGCATGGCTGTCCGATAGAACGAGCCATAGTATTGCGACCACCCCTGTATCACTGGATTGTAGAGCCGAGCCACGTCGACCAGCGTCACGTGGGTTTGGCGATTGAGTCGCCACCTGCGTACCGCTTGCCGCATCCGCTTTAAGGCATCCGCACTCGCTCCCGGAAGGAAGCTCGTGAAGAGCTGGTCTTGTTTGCTGAGCGCCTTCCTCGGCCTAAAGGTGAAGCCGAGGAAGGTAAAGCTCACATGCGGATAACCTGCGCGACGGTTACTGTCCTTGCAGTACACGACCTTCGATTTCTCGGGGTGCATCGTCAAGCCACAGGCAGCCAGCCGTGAAGCAATGGAGCGCATCACGTACTCCGCTTGCTTTCGACTGCGGCAGTGCACCACCGCATCATCGGCGTAGCGGGCAAACGGGCAGTTGGGGCTGGTACGTTGCATCCAGGTGTCGAAGGCATAGTGCATGAACAGATTCATCAGGAGGGGACTGATCACTCCACCTTGCGGGGTGCCGCGTTCGCGTCGGACGCGCATACCGTGATCCGTTTCGAACGGCGCAACCAGCCACCGCTCGATGTACAGAAGTATCCAGTCCTCCTTGATGTGCAGGCGCACCGCCTTCATCAGCAACCCATGATTGATCTGATCGAAGGCTGCCTTGATATCAAACTCCACCACCCAGTCGTATCGCCAGCAGCGCTCACGCGTGATCGCCACCGCCTGCTTCGCTGATCGTCCCGGCCGGTACCCATAGGAGTCCGAGTGGAAGATCGAGTCCAGCTCCGGCTCGATGAGAAGCTTGACCACGGTTTGCGCGACACGATCACCAACCGTGGGCACTCCCAGCTTGCGCGTGCCTCCCGATGCCTTGGGAATTTCTACTTGCTTGACCGGAGGCGGGAAGTACGACCCCGACGACATCCGATTCCACAGCTTGTAGAGATTCTTAGACAGATCCCGCTCGAAATCGGCGATGGTTTCATCGTCGATGCCGGCAGCACCGCGGTTGGCCCTGACCTGCTGGTAGGCGTCCCATACCGTGCGTTTCGCTATGTCATAAGGTTTCGCCGAGCTCACGCCACTCATCCCCGGAGGTTGGCAACGCTCGTCGGCCGGATAACGCCGCCCCTTCGCTCCACCTCCATTACAGAGGCTTCATCGCTACTACGGGAGGCTCCGCCCCTCGTTCCAGCATCGGTATTCTTCCTCATGGTGTTGGCCATTTGTCATTTTCCTTCGCATCTGGAACAAGGTTCTCACGTTCCGTACCAAAGCCTGTATGAAGATCATGCCGCCTATACACCGGCTGCCATCGGGTCCGTAAGCAGGTAACGCCCCGACTTGTCCTGAAGCCAGTACTCCACCTCAGTTTCGGCAGCACCTTGGGCATAACGATGCGTCATCGGACGGTTTGCTTTCGCTCATCTTCTCCATACTCACCTGCCATCCTCAGGGATGACTTTTCCTCGGTCGCTCACCACCACACCTTTTGGATGCAGCAGCACCGGGTGGTTTGAAGTCCGCTCCTGCAAGCCGACTTCGGAAGGCCTACTTCCATCTTCGGCACAGCAGCACAGGTCATCTGACCTGTGTTCGTGACACACAGTACTGGTTACCCTTCTTGGTCTGATGCATTTCCGGGTCGCGCTTACCGTCCTTGTTCTTGGTCGAACTCGGCGCATTGATCAGCGTGGCATCGACGATCGTGCCTTGGCGCAGCGACAGCCCTCGGTCGCCCAGATAGCCATTGATGACAGCCAAGATGCCGGCGGCTAGTTCGTGCTTCTCCAGCAAACGACGGAAGTTGAGGATGGTGGTTTCATCGGGGATACGCTCCAAGCTCAGCCCCGCGAACTGGCGCAGGATGGTGGTCTCGTACAGCGCCTCTTCCATCGCTGGATCGCTGTAACCGAACCAGTTTTGCATCAGGTGCACGCGCAGCATCGCCATCAGCGGATAGGCCGGACGACCGCCTTCACCCTTGGGATAATGCGGCTCGATCAAGGCAATCAAACCCTTCCACGGCACCACCCGATCCATCTCGATCAGGAACAACTCTTTGCGGGTTTGTTTGCGCTTACCGGCGTACTCGGCGTCGGCGAAGGTCATCTGCTTCATCGGGAAACTCGGTGGGTGGAATCCGGGTATTTTGCCAAAATCTGGAAGTCTTCTTCAGAGTTTCCCTAGCATTAAGCTGGGCGCGACAACAGACGTCTAGTTGGGCGGCACCTGAAGGTTTCGACCAGCCACATAACGGCCTAGGTCAATCGACGGGCAAGAATAGAATGTCTCCTATAGTCCGCTAGTGTGCGCTCTCTTGCTTGGATGGCATTACGTTCTGGCCCAACGTTACTGTAGCGAATCCGCAGCAGTATCAATCAAAGCCTCCTGTATCCCGCGTGAAGAAAGACGCTACGTTGCGCCCGTTCTTCCACGGCTTCGCTTGCCGCCCCGCTACGGCAGATTCGAAGTATTCATCGAAATGTCATCCTTTAGAAGCAGTGCGGTAACAAGGAATTTCTACCCTTTGCATCGCGAACCGCAATTGTGCGGCCAGCAATATTGCGAAAGGTGATCAAATGACGCCCCATCCGATACAGGACGCCGTGCTGCGGGTCGACCGGTTGAGCGTCGTCTATCCAGGCGGCGTGACAGCCCTACGCGATACCTCGATTGCATTTCGGCGTGGTGAGTTCACCGTGCTGCTTGGTCTCTCGGGCGCAGGCAAGTCGACCTTGCTCCGTAGTCTCAATCGACTCGTCACGCCCACTGGCGGCAGTGTCACCAGCGAACTCGGTGAACTCGGCAGCGGCTCGGCCTTGCGTCAGCATCGTCGGCGTACCGCCATGATCTTTCAGCACCACCAGCTAATCGAACGTCAAAGCGCACTGGCTAATGTGCTTACCGGTCGGCTGGCCTTTCACAACACGCTCCGCTCGCTGTTTCCTCTGCCGCGTGCCGATCAGGAGATTGCGCTCAGTTGCCTCGCTCGGGTCGGTCTGGCAGACAAGGCGCTAAGCCGGGTGGACAAACTGTCCGGTGGCCAGCAGCAGCGGGTAGGCATCGCGCGTGCGCTAGCGCAACAGCCGGCGATCATTCTGGCCGATGAGCCGGTAGCCAGTCTCGACCCGGCCACTTCGGTCCGTGTTCTCGGATTGCTGCGCGACATCTGCAAGGAAGACGGCATCACCGCCATCGTTTCGCTGCATCAACTCGAATATGCCCGCCGCTTCGCCGATCGCGTCGTCGGGCTGGCCGATTCTCAGATCGTTTTCGATGCCGCGCCCTCGGAACTCACCGATGCGCAGCTTGAGCGCATCTATGCAGGCCGCTCTACGACTCAGCCAGCGAATGCTCCGGCTGAACCACCTGTCATGCTCGAACCTTCACTGGAGATGTCCCGATGAAACGCTTATCCGCGCTCTTATTGACTTGCTTGCTGTCCGCTGTTTCAAGTTTGTCCGCCCTAGCGGCCGATGCCGATCCGGATGTGCTAAAGGTTGCCCTGCTGCCGGACGAAAACGCCTCCGAGCTGATCAAGCGTAACCAGCCGCTGAAGGATTATCTGGAAGAGCATCTGGACAAGAAGGTGCAGCTGATCGTAACCACCGACTATTCCTCGATGATTGAGGCGATGCGCTTTGGCCGTATCGACCTGGCGTATTTCGGTCCGCTGTCCTACGTCATGGCCAAAAGCAAAAGCGACATCGAGCCCTTCGCTGCCATGGTCATCGACGGCAAGCCGACCTATCGCTCGGTGATTATCGCCAATGTGGCGTCAGGCGTGAATGAGTATGCCGACCTTAAGGGCAAGAAGATGGCCTATGGTGACCGGGCATCGACGTCCAGCCATTTGATTCCCAAAACCGTGCTTCTTGAGACGGCCGATTTGACGGGTGGGCAGGACTACGAACAACATTTTGTGGGCACGCATGACGCCGTTGCCGTCAACGTGGCGAACGGCAACGCCGATGCGGGTGGGCTGTCGGAGGTAATTTTCAATCACGTAGCCGAACGTGGCCTAATCGATCCGAGCAAGGTGAAAGTACTTGGTTACAGCGGCGAATACCCCCAGTACCCCTGGGCGATGCGCTCGAACCTGAGCCCCGAGCTGAAAACCAAGGTGCGGGATGTATTCGTCGGTATCGACGATCCCGAAGTGCTGCGCAACTTCAAGGCCGAGGCCTTCGCGCCAATCACCGACGCCGACTACGATGTGATCCGCAACATGGGATCGCTGCTCGGCCTCGACTTCGCCACGATGTGAGCACCGATATGTCTACTCATTACGACGTGCAGGCGCTGCCTGCAGAGCAACGCGAGCACATCCTTCGAGGCTTCGGCCTCGGTTGGTGGCGCCAGCTGGGGCAGGTGGCGATTGTATTCGGAGTGGTGCTGTTGGCCTGCTGGTACGTGGGGCTGCTCGATGCCACCACGCTGCTGAACGGGCTGCCCTCCATCGCGACCCTGGCAGGCGAGGCCATGCCGCCAGACTTTTCGGGCTATCGAAGCTGGATTCGCCCCTTGATCGACACCTTGGCGATGAGCATCGCCGGTACGGCCATCGCAGTGGTGTTCTCGCTGGTGGTGGCCTTCGTTGCAGCGCGCAATACGGCGCCGCACCCCCTTGTGTTCGGTGTTGCCCGGGTGCTGCTCAATGCCCTGCGGTCGGTGCCGGAGCTGATCATGGGCATCATCTTCGTTGCAGCCGTAGGGTTCGGCGCCTTGCCGGGCGTGCTTGCCCTGGGTCTGCATTCGGTCGGCATGGTCGGCAAGTTCTTCGCCGAGGCCATCGAGCACGTCGACGAAGCGCCGGTGGAAGCCGCTCGGGCGGCGGGGGCTACGCCGATGCAAGTGCTGCTGCACGCGGTTTTGCCACAGGTGACGCCGCAGTTCGCCGACGTGGCGATCTACCGCTGGGAATACAACTTTCGCGCCTCCACCGTGATGGGCATGGTTGGCGCCGGCGGTATCGGCTTCGAACTCATGGGCTCGCTGCGCATCATGCAGTACCAGGAGGTTGCAGCAATCCTGCTGGTCATCCTGGCCATGGTCACGCTAGTAGACGCCTTCAGTGGCGTGCTGCGCAAACGTTTCAAATAGGACAAACCATGCTGCCGAAACTCGTTATAACTCACCGAGTACACGATGAGATCCTGCAACTGCTGGCGCCACATTGCGAGCTGATGACCAACCAGACCGACAGCACGCTGACGCGCGAGGAAATTCTGCGCCGCTGCCGCGATGCTCAGGCGATGATGGCGTTCATGCCCGATCGGGTCGATGCAGACTTTCTTCAAGCCTGCCCTGAGCTGCGTGTAGTCGGCTGCGCGCTCAAGGGCTTCGACAATTTCGATGTGGACGCCTGTACTGCCCGCGGGGTCTGGCTGACCTTCGTGCCTGATCTGTTGACGGTCCCGACTGCCGAGCTGGCGATCGGACTGGCGGTGGGGCTGGGGCGGCATCTGCGGGCAGCAGATGCGTTCGTCCGCTCTGGCGAGTTCCAGGGCTGGCAACCACAGTTCTACGGCACGGGGCTGGATAACGCTACGGTCGGCATCCTTGGCATGGGCGCCATCGGACTGGCCATGGCTGATCGCTTGCAGGGATGGGGCGCGACCCTGCAGTACCACGAGGCGAAGGCTCTGGATACACAAACCGAGCAACGGCTCGGCCTGCGCCAGGTGGCGTGCAGCGAACTCTTCGCCAGCTCGGACTTCATCCTGCTGGCGCTTCCCTTGAATGCCGATACCCAGCATCTGGTCAACGCCGAGCTGCTTGCCCTCGTACGGCCGGGCGCTCTGCTTGTAAACCCCTGTCGTGGTTCGGTAGTGGATGAAGCCGCCGTGCTCGCGGCGCTTGAGCGAGGCCAGCTCGGCGGGTATGCGGCGGATGTATTCGAAATGGAAGACTGGGCTCGCGCGGACCGGCCGCGGCTGATCGATCCTGCGCTGCTCGCGCATCCGAATACGCTGTTCACTCCGCACATAGGGTCGGCAGTGCGCGCGGTGCGCCTGGAGATTGAACGTTGTGCAGCGCAGAACATCATCCAGGTATTGGCAGGTGCGCGCCCAATCAACGCTGCGAACCGTCTGCCCAAGGCCGAGCCTGCCGCATGTTGAATCCGGTCTGGCTGAAGAGCCTGGTAGCGATCGTTCAAACAGGCAGTTTTCAGAGCGCGGCGAGGGCGTTGGGGCTGGCCCAGCCGACGGTGTCGCAGCACTTGCAGAAGCTTGAAGAGCAGGTCGGCGTAACGCTGGTGCAGCGCAGTCGTAGCGGCTGCCAGCCTACCACACGGGCGCTGGCCTTCATGCCGCATGCGACCGCCTTGCTCGACATGCACGCCCGGGCGCTAGAAGCCCTGCATGGCAATCGTGAGCGCGTCGGGGCCAGCTCCAACATCGGCACCTACCTTCTCCAGCCATTCGTGCGCAACTATCTGACGACCGCAAATGAGAGGGGCGAGGTGGATCTGCGCATCGCCGCCAACCCGGATGTGGCCGACCAGCTACTGGCGGGCCAGCTCGACGCCGCGATCATGGAATGGTGGCTACCTCACCCCGACTTCGAACACCGCCTCTGGCGGGTCGAGCCGCTGGTGCTTATCGTCAGCCCCGACCATGCGCTGGCTGAAGCAGGGTGCATAGAACGTGATCGTCTGGTGGACCTGCCGATGCTGGGAGGTGAACCGGGTAGCGGTACCGGACGGCTTCTGACCGAATACTTTGGCGAACTGGGCGTGCCTCGCAGCGGTATGCAGCTAGGCAGCACCGAGGCAGTCAAACAAGCAGTGAGGGCGGGACTCGGCGTGTCGTTGGTGATGGCTTCCGCAGTACAAGACGAAGTTCGCAGTGGCGCGCTGGTAGCTCTTCCCATCCCGGGGCTTGAAAAGCGTCTCCAACTGATCTGGCGCAAACCTCCCGGAAATCTGCACCCGCCGGGATTTGTGCGGCACTTATTGGAGGAGGCAGATCTAGCTGGATAAGGTGATGGATGGTTGCGATCCAGCGCTTGGCTTGTCAGCCTAGGGAAACTCTGAAAAAGACTTTCTGATTTGGCAAAATACCGCGACCCCACCCACCGAGTTTCCCGATGAAGCAGATGACCTTCGCCGACGCCGAGTACGCTGGCAAGCGCAAGCAAACCCGCAAGGAGTTGTTCCTGATCGAGATGGATCGGGTGGTGCCGTGGAAGGGCTTGATTGCTTTGATCGAGCCACATTATCCGAAAGGTGAAGGTGGCCGTCCGGCCTACCCGTTGATGGCGATGCTGCGTGTGCATCTGCTGCAGAACTGGTTCGGCTACAGCGATCCAGCGATGGAGGAAGCGCTGTACGAAACCACGATCCTGCGCCAGTTTGCCGGGCTGAACCTGGAGCGCATCCCCGACGAAACCACCATTCTCAACTTCCGCCGCTTGCTGGAGAAACACGAGCTGGCGGCCGGCATCCTCGCTGTCATCAATGGCTATCTGGGCGACCGCGGCCTGTCGCTGCGCCAGGGCACCATCGTCGATGCAACGCTGATCAATGCGCCCAGTTCGACCAAGAACAAGGACGGCAAGCGCGACCCGGAAATGCACCAGACCAAGAAGGGAAACCAGTATTATTTTGGCATGAAGGCCCACATCGGCGCCGATGACGAATCGGGTCTGGTGCACAGCGTAGTGGGCACGGCGGCCAATGTGGCGGATGTCACCCAGGTGGACAAATTGCTGCATGGCGACGAAAACGTGGTCTGCGCCGATGCAGGCTACACCGGTGTCGAAAAGCGGCCCGAGCATGAAGGACGTGAAGTTATCTGGCAGGTGGCGGCACGCCGCAGCACCTACAAAAAACTCGATAAGCGCAGCGTGCTGTACAAAGCCAAGCGCAAGATTGAAAAGGCCAAGGCTCAGGTGCGCGCCAAGGTCGAGCATCCGTTCCGGGTAATCAAGCGCCAGTTCGGTTACACCAAGGTGCGCTTTCGCGGCTTGGCCAAAAACACGGCGCAACTGGTGACACTGTTCGCTCTGTCGAACCTGTGGATGGCGCGCCGACATTTACTGACGAATGCAGGAGAGGTGCGCCTGTAATGCGGGAAATGGCCACCGGAGTGGGGTCCGGGTGGCGAAAACGTAAGAAATACTCGTCGAATTGATTGTTTTTTGATCATTTGGCGAGTTTAAAAGTTGCGCTAGGTGGTATGCCGGGGAAATACATGGCTACTTCAGACCATCCCTAAGAATCACCTTAAAGGAGATAGATGGATGAAAAACAAAGTTACGATCGCCCTGGCACTTCTCATCAGTGTTGCAGCATGCGGTGCTTCCGCGGGTGCCGGAGGTAACGGCAGCGGCAACCCAAAGAACGACGCAGGCCATCCTACCAAGGAGCCCATCGCCCGTTACATTTGGAAAGAAGGCAAGCTCGTACCAAACCCAGAGCGCTCAGAAGACACGGCTAAGCCCGTCGATCAACAATCGGCTAGCATTGATGTAGAGAAACCTTAAAATACTTCAAAAGAAGAAAGCAGCTTCGGCTGCTTTTTTCATATTACAGAATTAGGATTCTTGCACATCCGTCGTCAGTGTTTTGATCAATTTCCATTGGGCTGCGCGATAGGTTGAAAGGAGTAACCAATGCAAAATAAACGCTACCCGCTGTTGATTGCTGGGCAAAAATATTCTCCAGAAGATCAATGGCAAGAAGCGTTCGCACCTCACGTGGAAGAGCTGTTCGCAGCCGTAGGGGTTCTGGACGCGCGTTGCCTATGCCTTGAAGACAGCCACCAGGCGCCAAGCATAATGATCAAACGGCGGTCAGAGCGATCAGGCTATGCGTACATTCGTGCCCCAGGCACCGGTAATCTTCATGCGCCAAGCTGCGTGTTTCATTCTCCGCACCAAAACCTCAGCGGACTTAATTGTTACAGTTCAAGCGCAATCAAAGAAACGCTTGATGGAACTATTTGCATCAATCTCAGAAAGAAACTTAAAAAATCTTCTAATGCGGCTTATAAGATGATTGATGATGCCGATCAATCTAAAATTCGAGCTTTAGGCTTAAAGGGAATACTCCACCTAATTTGGTCAGAGGCACGGCTCAACTTATGGTTCGACCATGTTAAATGCCAACGACGCCTTGGCATGGTAAATCTAGCGATTAGGCAGGTTGCCGGCCGAATTATCAGCCAAGACACGCCACTTGACAGGAACTTACTTTTACATGCTCCAATAGGAAGCCAGCAGGAACAACTCAACAACGAAGTAATCAACTCGTCACTTGCAATCAACAGCAATACTTTACTTCTTGCGCCACTAAGGCAATACAACCCCGACAAGTACGAACATAATGTCTCAAAACTTCCAGTAGTTGGAAACTTCGGTTTCTCAGCGATTTTTATTGGTTCACACCACTGGGAGCACTTCGTTAAAGAGTATCCAAACGAAGTCAAGCTTTGGAAAGAAGGACACACTGTAATTGCGCTCGCTCGCCTTGCAACAAAAAACAACGGGACTTTCAACATCGCGCAGGTTCGAGATCTGGCATTGATGGCTGTAAGCGAAGCATGGATACCGATCACATCACGTTCCGATATGGCAAAGGAGTCAGCTCTAAGAGCCGAGCGCGTGAGTTTTATCAAACCACTACGGTACGACGCTCCTCTCAACCTAGAAATACCGGATTTCCTTATCGCTGACGGAGACAGGTACCAGCCAGTGAAAATCTCCAGCTAGCCCAAATAAGAAACCCGGTCCTAAGACCGGGTTTTTTGTCCACGTTACAAACTAAAATGTATGAAGGGCAACAGGCCAACACAGAATCCCAGAATCCCCAGCAACCCGCCCGCTATCCCTAAACGAATGGAGATACGAACATTCAGGTCAGGGTGAAACCAAAACCACTTATAGATTTCCGCGGAGGATGCTCTCTTCAACTCTAGCTCGACTAGATCATTGAAGCGGACGCCCAGGACGTCGATCGCATCGTAGTCGAGTGCTACAGCGTTTTTAGTGATGGATATCCCACCAGGAGTGCCCATCACATACCTCAAGACGCTGGCACCATTTGCGCTGTTGCAAATCATCACCGGCTCACGACGGAAAAATCTGTTCCGATCTTTTCGTTTCGAGTCGATGTTGCGGTTGTGTAGTCGAACAATGGAGTTTTGAAGCCCACTGTCCTCTGATGGCAGGCGAACCACGGTTAAGATCTTCATATTCACACCAGCCTGCCGGAAATGCCTTTGAGGGCGTAGTGCGTGAAGATGCTTGTCGGGCGAAATGTGTGAGCAAACCAAATCACTTGACCTGCCTCCCCCTCAAATACCCACCCACCAGATGTGGCTCGATGTTGTAGAGCATCCACAAGAGACAAGAACCCACAAAAGCATGGTTGATTCGACATAGGTTGTACCTCCAGTTCACCGAGGCACCCCCACCCACCGGGAGAGAGCGCCCGGTAGGCTTTAATCCAGCTCATGGCTGGATATCTGATCGCAGTCACTCACCTTAAAGTAAGGCCGCGTACTTGAAGTGCTGACCAGGGTCAGCTCCCACAGGGCAACAAACATTTGATGTCCTGAATGGCAGATAAAATAGCTCGTGGATTCTAGGTATTCAATCCCAAGGATATCGGCGCACGCTGGACTTCTGCATACGTGCCCCCCATCCAATACCTTTTTTCCTAACGCTTCCGCGCCACTAGGATTACCACTGACACGGAGGTACCGGCGAAAGCGTTCTCGATGACGCGTGACCACTCCAGATCGAACTCTGGGAGCACGTCCTTGTTCTTCGCACTGGCGGGCAAAACGGCCGTAACCTGTCCGCCGGCCTTCAGCAGGCCCGCAGACGCTGTCAGGTGCGAAAGCCAACGCCCTTCGCTAAATGGTGGGTTCATCACAACACGGTCGAACCGATCAGCCGTTGAACCTGCCCAATTCAAGAAATCAGCTTGGGTGACGTCGAAGCCCTTTGCTTCCAGCACCTTACAATGCAGGTCGCTGATCTCGACGCATCGCGTTCTGTTCTTGGGCATGTGATCGGCTATGCCACCAATCCCGGCTGAAGGCTCCAGGCAAGTATCCTCGTCGCCGATGTTGGCCAGTTCAGCGACTTGGATAGCTAGTTCATCAGGGGTCGGATAGAACTGATGAGCCCGCTGGTCTGGCACACAACCAGAGACGATAATCTCATCCAGGGCCTCGCGTGGACTGAACTCGAATTCAAACCAGACGTGTGCATTCTTGTTGTGACGTACCCCTCCGATCATGGCAAGAATCTTCTCTGCCTCGGTCTGTACTGCCTCACTGCGATCGCCGTAGTCGAACTGAAGGGCATGAGGGTTGGCCGTCAGCGGAGGCCGTGGTTCCTCCCAGCGGTCATAGCGCACCGGCCTGTTTGGCTCGGAGCGCATCTTGGACAGCATAGTAATCACCGCAAACGGAAGCGGACGACCGAACACCTTGTGGCGCTTGCCCTTGGCGCTGGGTTTCGTACGGAAACTGGCCGGAATCGCCGCAGGATACAAGCTGGCCAGCACCGCATTTAGGCGCCAAGCCATTTCCGGATGCACCTCAATATGGCAGGTGCCCTTCTTGTACATTTTCATGCGTAAGGTGCCGCCATCAACCTCGTACCACTCCCCCGTGCGACGCCGGAACACCTCCAGCAGCGGACCAGTGTCACCGTGGCGAGGCTCTTCGCGTCCCATGAACTTAGCTATGACGCAGCGCAGATCATTAAGGTAGCCAGCACGCTCGTAATCAATGGAGTCGTAGCTGTTGATCATGTTAGCAACGATCATTCGCTTACTGAAAGCGGCCGGGCTGTTGGTTACGTGCTGCTTGGTATCAGCTACGTCTCTAACCATTGACACATCAGTAGGCCAGCAAGATTGGGCTTTACCACTGAGTCAGTGAACTGCTCATTGACAGTCAATGTTTGCGCCTGATATTGACGCATCAGGAACGCCAAAAGTGGAGGATTGACAGAGGCATCCGGCCTCAGATTCTTAA
>NZ_VOBG01000043.1 GCF_008369295.1 Pseudomonas sp. ANT_H4
CATGTGAGAGTAGGTCATCGTCAAGATTAAATTCCGAAACCCCATTTGCGAAAGCAGATGGGGTTTTGTTTTGGGCGATGGAAAAGTATGAGCGAGCGCCTGCCAGTCGCCTTCAATGCTAAAGTCCATCCCTCGATTTTGCTTTTCCCAAGGAAGCCGTTATGCCAGATGCGATGTCCCTCAGCCCTGGATTCATGGTGGTTCACGGCAATCGCCTGGATGAGCTGCGCAGCCTGGTAGTCAGTTGGATGCGCCGTTATCCCCTGGCTCCCCTGGAAAACGAAATCGCCCTGGTTCAAAGCAACGGCATTGCCCAATGGTTAAAGCTGGCTCTGGCCGAAGACCCCGAAGATGATGATATGGGCGGCTGCGGCATTGCGGCAGCCATCGACGTTCAGCTCCCCGGCAGCTTTATGTGGCAGCTCTATCGCATGGTCCTTGGCCGCGATGCAATTCCGCCCAAGTCCCTGCTGGATAAAGCCCCGCTGACCTGGCGACTTATGCGCCTGCTCCCCGAACTGATCGATCAGCCGCACTTCGAGCCGCTGCAACGCTTCCTGACCCACGACACGGACCTGCGCAAACGCTACCAACTGGCAGAGCGCCTGGCCGACCTGTTCGACCAATACCAGGTCTATCGCGCCGACTGGCTGGAAGACTGGGCCGCCGGTCGCCACCAACTGCGTAACGGCCGAGGCGACTCCAAACCCTTGAGCCCAGCCAACTGCTGGCAAGCCGAGCTATGGCGTGCGTTGCTGCTGGATGTCGGAGAGGAGGGCATGGCGCAGAGCCGTGCCGGCGTTCACCAGCGATTTATCGAACGCATCAACAAGCTCGAAAAAGCACCGATTGGCCTACCCTCCCGAGTGATTGTTTTTGGCATTTCTTCCCTGCCCGCCCAAGCGTTGGAAGCCCTCGCCGGCTTGGCCCGTTTCAGCCAGGTTCTACTTTGCGTGCATAACCCTTGTCGCCATCATTGGTCTGACATTGTTGCCGACAAAGATCTGCTAAGGAGCGAATACAAACGCCAGGCCCGCAAAGCCGGGATGCCCGTTACCATTGACCCACAGGTCCTGCACCAACACGCCCATCCGCTGCTCGCCGCCTGGGGCAAACAGGGGCGCGACTACATCAACTTGCTGGACAGCTACGATGACCCCGGCAGCTACCGCTCGGCTTTTCGCGATGGTCGCATCGACCTGTTCAGTGACAGCACCCCCACCACCCTGCTGAACCAACTCCAGAACGATATCCTGGAGCTGCGCCCACTCAATGAAACCCGCGAACACTGGCTGGCCATCGACCTGGAACAGGACACCTCAATCCGCTTCCACATTGCCCACAGTGCCCAAAGAGAAGTGGAAATCCTCCACGACCAGCTACTCCAGCGTTTCAGCGACAACCCTGCTTTGCGTCCACGGGATGTCATCGTCATGGTCCCGGACGTCGACAGCTACGCTCCGCACATTCGCGCGGTCTTCGGCCAGCTTGAAAAAAGCGACCCCCGCTTCATCCCCTTCACGCTCACCGACCAAGGTCAACGCGGACGCGACCCGCTGCTGATTGCCGTCGAACACCTGCTCAAACTCCCCGACAGCCGCTTTCCGGTCAGCGAAATTCTCGATCTGCTGGACGTCCCAGCCCTGCGCGAACGTTTCGCCATCAAGGAACGCGACCTGCCTACCTTGCACCGTTGGATCGAAGGCGCGGGCATTCGCTGGGGACTTAACGCCGAACAGCGCGCCGGCCTCGGCCTGCCGGGGGAGCTTGAACAAAACAGCTGGCGTTTCGGTCTACGCCGCATGCTCCTGGGTTACGCAGTCGGCACCGGACTGGCCTGTGAAGGTATCGAACCTTACGACGAAATCGGTGGCCTTGACGCGGCCCTGATCGGTCCGCTGGTTGCATTGCTCGACGCACTGCACAGCGCCCACCAAACCCTGTCCATGTCCGCCGCACCCACAGAGTGGGGCGAGCGCCTGCAAAACCTGATGCAACTGTTTTTCCTCCCCAGCAACGAGCACGACGACTACCTGTTGGGCCAGCTTGAACAACTGCGGGAAACCTGGCTGGAAACCTGCGAGTCCGTCGGCCTGTACGACGAGTTACCACTGACCGTCGTCCGTGAGGCATGGTTGGCCGGCCTGGACCAAGGTCGCCTGTCTCAGCGCTTCCTCGCCGGAGCTGTCAATTTTTGCACCCTGATGCCGATGCGCGCGATCCCGTTCAAGCTGGTCTGCCTGCTGGGGATGAACGACGGCGACTACCCCCGTGCCCAGCCGCCGCTGGATTTCGACCTGATGGGCAGCGACTACCGCCCCGGCGACCGCTCCCGTCGCGAAGACGACCGCTACTTGCTGCTTGAAGCCCTGCTTTCGGCCCGCGACCAGCTCTACATCAGTTGGGTCGGCCGCAGCATCCGCGACAACAGCGACCGCCCAGCCTCGGTACTGATCGGCCAACTGCGCGACCACCTCGCCAGCGGCTGGCACACCGCTAACGATGAGCCGATGCTGGAAGCCATGACTCAGGAACACCCGCTTCAACCCTTCAGCGCCCGCTATTTTCACGAAGGCGATAAACTATTCAGCTACGCGCGTGAATGGCAGTTGCTCCACGAAACCCACGACGACCTCGCCGATATTGGCACCCTGACGCCCTACCTCCAGGAAGATCCCCTGAGCCTCGGTCAGTTACAAGACTTCCTGCGTAACCCGGTCAAACACTTCTTCAGTCAGCGCCTCAAGGTGTTTTTCGAAGCCGCCGAAGTGCCCTTGGCCGATGAAGAACCTTTCGTCCTTGATGCCTTGCAACGCTATAGCTTGAGCGACAGCCTGCTCGCCGCCGCGTTAACCGAACCCGACCACCCCGACAAAGCCCTCAATGCCCAAGCTCTGCGCCTACAAGCCAGTGGCTTGCTGCCGATGGTCGGTTTCGGCGAATGCCTGCGCAACGAACTGATCGAGCCCTTGCCCGATTTGCTGCAACGCTATCAGCAACTCCTGGCCCTTTGGCCTACACCTCACAACAGCGCCGAACCGATCAGTTTTGCGCATCAGGGTATTGCGTTGGAAGGCTGGATCAGCGGCCTGCACCGGCGCAGCGACAGCGGCCTTCTAAGCGTCACCACCATCCCCAACAGTATTGGCTCGATCAAGACCCGCAAGTGGCATCGCCTGATTCGCCCCTGGGTCAATCACTTGGTGGCCTGCGCCTGCGGCCTGCCATTGAGTACCGGCCTGGTGGCCAGCGATGACACCCTCCTGCTGTCCCCGCTGGAAAAAAATACGGCGCAAGAGCTATTGGGCAATCTGCTCCTCGCCTGGAAAACCGGCATGAGCGAACCGTTGCCCGTCGCCGTCAAAACTGCCTTCGCCTGGCTCGGCCAAACCGATCCGGACAAGGCCCAGGCTGCCGCCCGCAAAGCCTATGAAGGCGACGGCCAAACGACCGATGGCGAACGCCGTGAAAGCCCCGCGCTCACCCGACAATTTCGCGATTACGCTGCCTTGGTGGCGAGCGAAGATTTCGAAGGCTGGTGCGAAACCCTGTATCGACCGTTGATCAACGCCCCCTGGCGATCACTGAGCAGTGAGGAGGCAGGCGTATGAGCAGCACAAAACCCCTGGCCCTTGCCTTCCCGCTAAAAGGCAGCCAACTGATCGAGGCCAGCGCCGGCACCGGCAAGACCTTTACCATTTCGGCGCTATACCTGCGCCTGGTACTGGGCCACGGCGGCGAAGCATCGGGCTTTGGCCGTGAACTGCTGCCGCCACAAATCCTCGTCGTGACCTTCACCGACGCCGCCACCAAAGAGCTGCGCGAACGCATCCGCACACGTCTGGCGCAAGCTGCACGTTTTTTCCGCGCCGAAATCGAAAAGCCTGATGCCCTGATCGACGAGCTGCGCGACCAATACAGTCCCGAACAATGG
This sequence comes from Pseudomonas sp. ANT_H4, assembly GCF_008369295.1. Lineage (GTDB taxonomy): Bacteria > Pseudomonadota > Gammaproteobacteria > Pseudomonadales > Pseudomonadaceae > Aquipseudomonas. Next base: position 3,935 of record NZ_VOBG01000043.1, read on the forward strand.
CCAGGCTGCGCCAACCGCCTGGACATCGCCGCCCAGTGGATGGACGAGGCGGCCGTTTCGACCATCCACAGTTGGTGCCAGCGCATGCTGCGTGAACACGCCTTCGACAGCGGCAGCCTGTTTACCCAGACCCTGGAAACCGACCACAGCGACCTGCTGGGCGAAGTGCTGCGCGACTACTGGCGCCTGTTCTGCTATCCGATGCACGGCGATGCATTGAACTGGGTGCGCAACAACTGGGGCGGCCCGGCGGCCTTGATGCCCCGCGTGCGCGCCCTGTTTGGCAGCGAGCGGCCCACCGATGAACAGCGCGCCCCCGCTGAACTGATCAACGCTTGCCTGCAAGAGCGCCGCCAAGCGTTGGTCGCCCTCAAGGCCCCCTGGCAGCAGTGGGCCATCGAACTGCGGGACATCTGCCTGCAAGCCGTAGCAGCCAAAGCCGTCGATGGTCGCAAGATGCAAGCCCGTTACTTCGAACCCTGGTTTGAGAAGATCAGCGCCTGGGCCGCCGACGAATCCCTGGAACAACTGGATATCGGCACCGGTTTCACCCGCTTGACCCCCGACGGCATGGCCGAAGCCTGGAAGGGCGATGCGCCGCACCACCCTGGCCTCGATGCCATGGCCGGCCTGAAAGCCAGTCTCGACGCCCTGCCAACCCCCGATGCCGCAGTTCTGCAACATGCCTCCGGCTGGGTGAGCAAGCGCTTCGAAGAAGAAAAACGCCGCCGCGCCGAAATGGGCTTCGACGACATGCTTATTCGCCTCGACGCCGCCCTGCAAGCTGACGGCGGCGAGCGCCTGGCCAGTGTGATCCGCGAGCAGTTTCCAGTCGCGCTGATCGACGAATTCCAGGATACCGACCCGGTGCAGTACCGCATCTTCGAGGGCATCTACCGCATCGAAGACAACAACCCCGAAAGTGGCCTGTTCCTGATCGGTGATCCGAAGCAGGCGATCTATGCTTTCCGTGGCGCCGACATCTACACCTACCTGCGGGCACGCCAGGCCACGTTTGGACGTTTGCACACCCTGGGCACTAACTTCCGCTCCAGCCACGCCATGGTGGAAGCGGTAAACCATGTGTTCCAGCGTGCAGAACAAGGCCGCGGCGCGTTCCTGTTCCGTGAACCCGACGGCACAAATCCGGTGCCGTTCTATCCGGTATCGTCCCAAGGCCGAAAAGAGCAACTACAGGTCAACGGCCAAACGCTGCCAGCCCTGAACATCTGGCACCTGCCCACCGACCAGCCGATCTCCGGTGTGCTCTATCGCCAGCAGATGGCCGCCGCCTGTGCCAGCCAAATCGTCGCGTTGCTCAACGGCGGCCAGCAAGGCAGTGCCGGATTCGTCAAAGACGATACCTTTGCAGGCGTGCTGCCCTCCAACATTGCCATCCTCGTACGCGACGGCAAGGAAGCCCAGGCTGTGCGCTTTGAACTGGCCGCCCGTGGTGTGCGCAGCGTGTACCTGTCCGACAAGGATTCAGTGTTCGCTGCCCAAGAGGCCCACGACCTACTGGCCTGGCTCAAGGCCTGTGCCGAACCGGACGTCGAGCGCCCGCTGCGTGCGGCTCTGGCCTGCGTCACCCTCAACCTGTCGCTGTCCGAACTTGAACAACTGAACCAGGATGAATTGGCCTGGGAAAAACGTGTCATGCAGTTCCGCGACTATCGCAGCATTTGGCGCACCCAAGGCGTGCTGCCGATGCTGCGGCGTCTGCTGCACGACTTCAAATTGCCGCAAACCCTGATCGCCCGCAGTGACGGCGAGCGGGTGTTGACCAACCTGTTGCATCTTTCTGAACTGCTGCAGCAAGCGGCGGCCGAACTGGACGGCGAACAGGCCCTGATCCGTCATTTGGCCGAGCATCTGGCGCTGTCGGGACAGGCCGGCGAAGAGCAGATACTGCGCCTGGAAAGCGATGAACAACTGGTCAAGGTGGTGACCATTCACAAATCCAAGGGTCTGGAATACGACTTGGTTTTCCTGCCGTTTATCTGCTCGGCCAAGCCTGTGGACGGAAGTCGCCTGCCGCTGCATTACCACGATGGAAACGGCAAATCCCAGGTGAGCCTCAGGCCGACCGCCGAGTTGATTGCTCAAGCCGACGACGAACGTCTGGCTGAAGATTTGCGTTTGTTTTACGTGGCGCTGACGAGGGCAAAACATGCCTGCTGGCTCGGCGTCGCCGACCTCAAACGCGGCAATAACAACAGCTCGGTGCTGCACCTATCGGCGTTGGGTTATCTGCTCGGTGGCGGTGCCTCGTTGAACGAGTCCGCAGGCCTGGCCCGCTGGCTCCTCGATTTGCAGGAAGGCTGCCCGGCGCTGCACTACGCACACATGCCCGAAGCCGATGCCATCCCGTTCCTCCCGCCGCGCAACGAAGCCAAGTTGCTCGCGCCCCTGCTGCCTAAACGCAAGGCCGCCGAAAACTGGTGGATCGCCTCCTACAGTGCGCTGCGCATCGGCGAAAGCATGAGCGCCGCCAGCCTCGAAGCGCCGGAAAGTCCCCAGGCCCAGAAGCTGTTCGACGACGAACGCCTGGACCCGGACGCCCCGCGCGAAGTACCGGCTTCCAGCGGCGATATTCACCGTTTTCCACGAGGCCCCAATCCTGGGACCTTCCTCCATGGCCTGCTGGAATGGGCCGGCGGTGAAAGCTTTACCACCACCCCTGACGCCATCGAAGACGCGGTCGCCCGTCGTTGCAACCGGCGCGGCTGGGAAGGTTGGATCAGCACGCTGAGCGGCTGGCTGCAACACCTTCTGCAAGAACCATTGCGCCTGGGCAACGGCTATCCGCCGGTAGCGCTGAGCGGCTTGCAGCACTACCAGATCGAAATGGAATTCTGGTTCGCCAGCCACAAGGTCGACGTGCTCGCCCTCGACCAACTGGTGTGCCAATACACCCATGACGGCGTGTCCCGTGTAGCCGCCGAACCGGTGTTACTCAATGGCATGTTCAAGGGCTTTATCGACCTGACCTTCGAACATGAAGGCCGCTACTACGTGGCGGATTACAAATCCAACTGGCTCGGCCCCGACGACAGCGCCTACACACCGCAGGCCATGGAACTGTCGATCCTTGATCATCGCTATGACCTGCAATACGTCCTTTACCTGCTGGCCCTGCACCGCCAACTCAAGGCTCGGTTAAAAGACTACGACTACGACCGTCACGTTGGCGGCGCGCTCTACCTGTTCCTGCGCGGCACCCGGGCTGCCAGCCAGGGTGTGTATTTCACCCGGCCACCGCGAGAGCTGATCGAGCGCCTGGACTTGCTGTTTCAAGGCAAACCGCAACCATCCAAGGTCGAGCCCGCCTGGGAACAAGGAGTTTTGTTATGAGCCTGTCGACCTTACCGCTTGAGGAATTGACGCCCCTCAGTCGCGCTGCCGACCTGGTGATGCTGCTTGAGCGTTGGGTTGAGCGCGGCTGGTTGCGGGCGTTGGACAAGGCCTTCGTCGGCTTTCTCCACGAACTCGACCCGCAGGCCGACCCCTTGGTGTTGCTGGCCGCTGCGCTGACCAGTCACCAGTTGGGCCATGGCCATGTCTGCCTGGACCTGTTTGAAACACTGAAGGCGCCGGACTTCGCCCTGTCCCTGCCACCGGAAGGCGACCTGCAAACCGGCGCCATGTTGCTGCCTTCGCAGCTACTCGACGGCCTGGACGGCGGCCCCTGGTGCCACGCCCTGGCCGCCAGCAATTTGGTGGCGCTGGCCGTCGATGGCAGTGAAGCGGCACAAAGCCGGCCATTGGTGCTGTCGGGCAAACGCCTGTATTTACGCCGTTACTGGACCTATGAACGGCGTATCGACAACGCGTTGCGCCGCCGGCTTGCTACTCAGGAAGCGGTCACGGCGGACCTGCCCCAGCGCTTGAATACTCTGTTTGAACAAGCCCCGCCGGATGGTGTGGTCGATTGGCAAAAGCTCGCCTGTGCGCTGGCCACTCGGGGTGCGTTCAGCATTGTCACCGGCGGCCCCGGCACTGGCAAAACCACCACGGTGGTGCGACTGCTCGCGTTACTGCAGGCGCCGGCAGTGGAAAAAGGCACCGCGTTGCGTATTCGGCTGGCAGCGCCCACCGGCAAGGCCGCTGCGCGCCTGACCGAATCCATCAGCCAGCAGGTCCGCTCCCTGAAAGTAGACGACAAGGTACGAGAGAAAATCCCTACCGAGGTCACCACCGTTCACCGCCTGCTGGGCAGTCGTCCCGGCACCCGACACTTCCGTCATCACGCTGGTAATCCCTTACCTCTGGATGGGCTGGTAGTCGACGAAGCCTCGATGATCGACCTGGAAATGATGGCCAACCTGCTGGACGCCCTGGCGCCCCATGCGCGTCTGATATTGCTGGGTGACAAGGATCAACTGGCGTCCGTTGAAGCCGGGGCGGTCCTTGGTGATTTGTGCCGCGATGCCGAAGCCGGCTGGTACAGCCCGCCAACCCGCCAGTGGCTGGAAAGTGTCAGCGGAGAAAGCCTGGGTGCCAGCGGCTTGCAAGAGGACCTCGACGGCAGCCATCCGTTAGCGCAACAAGTGGTGATGCTGCGCTACTCCCGACGTTTCGGCGAAGGCAGCGGTATCGGCCAATTGGCGCGCTGGGTCAACCAGCAAAATGCCGAAGAAGCCCGCAAGCTGTTGACTGCCCGCAGTCACGCCGACTTGTTTTGTGTCAGCCTCAAGGGTGAGCACGATCGCGCCCTGGAACGCCTGGTGCTGGACGGGCAGGGCGAGGGCGCACACGGTTATCGCTATTACCTGAACCTGTTGCAAACCCTGCGCCCGTCTCCCGACACGCCGCGAGATGACCCGCGCTGGACCGACTGGGCCCGCCAACTCTTGCAAGCCTTCGATGCTTTCCAGCTGCTGTGCGCGGTGCGTAAAGGGCCGTGGGGTGTTGAAGGCCTTAACCAGCGCATCACCGCCGCGCTGTTCAAGGCCCGTCTGATCGACGGCGAGCAGCAATGGTACGAAGGTCGCCCGGTATTGATGACCCGCAACGACTATGGGCTGGGCCTGATGAACGGCGACATCGGCATCGCCTTGAAACTGCCTGAAAGCGACGGCGGTCCCCAAGTGCTGCGAGTGGCCTTCCCGCGCAACGATGGTCAGGGCGGCGTACGTTTCGTGCTGCCCAGCCGGCTCAATGACGTGGAAACCGTCTACGCCATGACCGTACACAAATCCCAGGGATCGGAATTTACCCATACCGCGCTGATCCTGCCGGATGCCTTGAACCCGGTTCTGACCAAGGAGTTGATCTACACCGGCATCACCCGCGCCAAGGACTGGTTCAGTCTGATCGAACCCCGTGGCGGCGTCTTCGAAGAGGCGGTACGACGCAAGGTGAAGCGCTTGAGCGGACTGATGTTGGAACTGGGGGCTTGAGCGGCAAAAAAACTGACCGAAGGGTTATGGTTTGATTCTGATCCATGCGTCTGATTTTTCTGAAGAAATGGCAGAATCCCCCCGAGGTGTCGCCTCGCGGGCTTTTCTGTCGATGTGCTATCGTTGCGGCATCATCCCGAGAAGATCAAAGAGAATCGCTGCATGAACGTGGCTGTCTCGCCCACAGAGCGTAGTTTGAGTTGGAGACGAATGCTGCTGGTCGTACTTTGCGTCCTCACTCCCCTCGCTTATGCCCAGGCCCCTAGCCCATCTGGCATAGCTGATCAAAGGGCCAGCGCCGTGACGCAAGTGGTGCTCGGGATTCTCAGCTATGCCCGCTGGCCCGTGGAGCCTGCGCAACTGCGCCTGTGCATCGTCGGGCCCACCCAATACACCGATGACCTGGTCAGGGGCACGACCCAGGCCACCGGTCGACCGGTGGTGGTGCAGCGCCTGCTGGCCGACCATCCAGACATCGCCAATGCCTGCGACGCGGTGTACATCGGCAAGTTGACCGGTGATGAACGTAGCCGCCTGTTCGCTTCATTGACCGGCCATCCGGTACTCAGCATCAGTGAAGGTGGCGACCAATGCACCGTGGGCAGCCTGTTTTGCCTGCGGGTCGGCGATGAGCAAGTATCGTTCGAGGTCAACCTCGACTCCGTCGCCCGTAGTGGTGTGCGCATTCATCCCAGTGTGTTGCAGCTGTCCCGCCGCCGGGCGCCGGAATCATGAAGTCGGTTAAAACCCCTGCGCGCCCAACCCTGAGCTCGGTCCTTGGCCGAGGGCACCTGAGTGTCGCGTTGGTGGCGGTAGCCATGGCCAGCGTATCCCTGACCCTGCTTGGCGTGCTGGCGCTGCGGGTCTACGCCGACCATAACCTGCACCTGATCGCCCGCTCCATCAATTACACCGTGGAAGCGGCAGTGGTGTTCGATGACAGAACCGCCGCCAATGAAGCCTTGTCCCTGATCGCGGCCACTGAAGAGATCGCAGAAGCTCAAGTGCTGGACGCCAATGGCATGCAGTTGGCCCATTGGGTGCGCCCGAAAACCGGCATGCTGTCCACGATCGAGTTGGAGCTGGCCCACGCGTTATTGGAACAGCCCATCAGCCAGCCAATCATCCACCAGGGCCGGACCATCGGCAGTGTCCAAGTGAGCGGTCACGGCGGTAGCCTGTTGCGCTTTTTACTCAGCGGCCTGGCCGGGATTATTGTCTGCACCGCCCTCAGCGCCTGGGTCGCGTTGTACCTGGCGCGGCGGATGCTGCGGGGCATCACCGGGCCCTTGCACAGCCTTGCCGAAGTGGCCCACGCGGCCCGCAGCGAGCGAGCGTTTGACCGCCGCGTGCCACCGGCGCAGATTGCTGAACTCGACAGCCTGGGCAATGACTTCAATGCTTTGCTCGACGAACTGGAAGCCTGGCAAACCCACCTGCAAAGCGAAAACGAAACCCTCGCTCACCAGGCCTCCCACGACAGCCTGACCGGTCTGCCCAATCGGGCCTTCTTCGAAGGGCGGCTGATCCGTGCCCTGCGCAGCGCCTCCAAGCTCAACGAGCGAGTAGCGGTGCTGTTCCTCGACAGCGATCGCTTCAAGGACATCAACGACAACTTCGGCCACGCAGCCGGCGACGCGGTGCTGGTGGCAGTGGCGTCGCGGGTTCGTGCGCAGTTGCGTGACGACGACCTGGTGGCGCGACTGGGGGGAGACGAGTTCGCCATCCTGCTCTCGCCCCTGCACAAGCTTGAAGATGCCCAGCGCATCGCCGACAAGATCATCGCCAGCATGGACACGCCGATCCAGCTGCCCGGCACCACCCAGGTATTGACCTCACTTAGCATCGGCATCGCCGTTTTTCCCGATCAAGGCGCCACTCCCGGCGCCCTGCTCAATGCCGCCGACGCGGCGATGTATCAGGCCAAACGCCTTTCCCAGGGCGGCCAGCAAACGGCGGAGTCGGAGCACCCCGCCGCCAATGTTCAACACAGGAGTTGATCCCTTGTTCTCTACTGCGCGTATTTTATTTATCACCCTGCTTGTGGCGCTGCTGGCCCTGAGCGGCTGCCAGACAGCCCCGCCCAAAGGCCTGACCCCGGCGCAGATCGCTGTGCTTAAACAGCAAGGTTTCGAACTGACCGACGAAGGCTGGGCTTTCGGCCTGTCGGGCAAAGTGCTGTTTGGCAGTGATGTCGAGTCGTTGAATAAACCCAGCACCGAGATTGTTGAACGCATCGGCAAGGCCCTGCTGGGCGTAGGCATCGAACGCGTACGCGTCGACGGCCACACCGACGCCTCAGGCAAGGAAACCTACAACCAGCAACTGTCCCTGCGCCGGGCGAAAAGCGTCGGCAAGGTGTTGACTGGCGTGGGTATGAAGGAAGAAAACGTGCAACTGCGCGGCTTGGGCAGCAGCGAGCCGGTGGCGGCTAACACCACGGCGGCTGGCCGCACCGAGAATCGACGGGTGTCGATTGTGGTGATTGCGGATTAAGCAGGCCCCGGTCAGATCCAATGTGGAATGCGGTCAGTGTGGGAGCCGGGCTTGCCCGCGACGTCGCGTAAGCACTCACCGGCTAATCCGCAAACACCAACTCCTGCGTTTCCCCCATCAGCAACGGCCGGTTCTGCTCCGTCACCTCGCGGATGTAATCCCACAACAGGGTGATCCGCTTGAGCTTGCGAAGGTCCTCGCGGCAGTACATCCAGAACTGCAAGGAAAGAAAGGTTAACCCAATGAATACAGGGGCTAACCGTCATGAACACTCTTGACGCTCGACATGCTGTATCAAGCAGCGTTACAAGTTTTACGTTTCCCGTGAGGCCGGCGACAAGACTCGCCAAGCCGTATCACTACCGACGTAATGGTATTTACTACATGCGTCTCAGGGCTACAGGTAGCACCACTGAGCTCGCTTCGGTTTCCCTGAAGACCAGCAACAGAAGGGAGGCGATGGATGTCGCAGATCAGCTTGCGGGGTTCGTCATGGCCTTTCACTTGGAGAACCCAGACGCCCCTTGGGACAAGCTGAAGGTAAATCGCCCCTAGTTTCGTAGACACCTCCATGCCTTAAAATGAGGCCAATTAGGAGGTGCCATGAGCAACCCGCGTTATCCCGAAGAATTCAAAATCCAAGCGGTCAATCAAGTGACCGAAAAGCAGCTTCCCGTGGCAGACGTTGCGGCACGCCTTGGCGTATCGACTCACAGCCTTTATGCGTGGATCAAACGCTACAGCAAGCCTCAGGAAACCCGTCAGCAAGACGATGATCAGCAAGCTGAGCTTCGTCGCCTGCGAGCAGAGCTCAAGCGGGTCACGGAAGAGCGAGATATCTTAAAAAAGGCCGCCGCGTACTTTGCCAAGGAATGCGGCTGAAGTACGCCTTTATCAAGCAGCAGGCCACCGACTACTCTATTCGACGGCTTTGCCTGACGCTGAACATCCACCCCAGTGGTTACTACGCGTGGTTGTCTGAGCCGCAATCTGTGCGCGCCAAGGACGATCAGCGCCTGCTGGGTTTGATCAAGCATTCGTGGTTGGAGAGCGGCGGCATTTATGGCTATCGCAAAATCCATGACGATCTGCGCGAAATTGGTGAGGACTGTGGCCGCCACCGAGTCGCTAGATTGATGCGTCTTAAAGGCCTTCGTTCTCAGACAGGGTATCGCCGGCGCCCAGGGAAGTACGGAGGTAAACCAACGGTCGCCTCACCCAACTTGCTAAAGCGCCAGTTTGATGTGGTCGAACCCAACAAGGTCTGGGTAACAGACATCACCTACATTCGCACGTATGAAGGTTGGCTGTATTTGGCTGTGGTGCTGGACTTGTTTTCTCGTCAAGTTGTTGGCTGGTCTATGAAGTCGCAGATGACCAGCGACTTGGCTATTGATGCATTATTGATGGCTGTCTGGAAGCGTAAGCCAAAACAGGAGGTGATGATTCACTCCGACCAGGGCAGCCAGGGCGAATTCAACCGGTCGTCGCAACACTGGATTGTTGGACAGATTTTAGATACTCATTCAGTGCTTCTGCAGGTGTTTTCCAGCCCAGTGTTTTCCGGGGTCTCATGTTCAACACATTAGCTACGGCCTGGATCTCATGCGCACTCCAACGAGACAGGTCGGTGCCTTTCGGGAAGTATTGCCGTAGAAGGCCGTTCGTATTTTCGTTCGTGCCGCGCTGCCATGGACTATGAGGATCAGCGAAGAAAACCTTCACTCCGGACTCGATGGTAAATCGAGCGTGATCCGACAGCTCCTTCCCACGATCCCAGGTCAAAGATCGCCACAGCTCGATGGGAAGATCAGTCACCGTCTTCTTCAATGCGTTGGTCATACTAACAGCCCCATAGCCGGCCAGCGCCGGGCCGTTCTTCGTCCGTGGAATTAGCCCATAACCTTTCTCGCGAGGCAGATGGACGAGCATGGTGAATCGAGTTGAGCGCTCGACCAGCGTTCCAATCGCAGAACGGTTCAAACCGATGATCAGGTCACCCTCCCAATACCCGGGTACAGCCCGGTCATCTACCTCAGCAGGGCGAGGCTCCATATGTACTCTCACAGTCCATTGACTATTCTTTGAATCCCGGCAAGCCCTGAGGGGCGCAGGTCAGCTCAAATTACAGGTGAGCTGGAAGATACAACCCGGGTCGAAAATTCGCCTGCCTGCTAAAGCCTCAATGGCTGCGAGCTGTGCGACGCTAAGGTTATAACCCTCATCTCCGCGTTGAGGTGAAGACCAGTTCATGATTTCAGCTAACTGAACATCACACCCGTTCGGAAGGTCGATCTCAAAAGCTAAAAATTCGGTTTCTTTGTCAAAAGCTTCAACGGTGTATTTCACGGTTCGACCTCGCGAGTCTTATTTGCGTCTTTAGTTTGCTGTCCAGTCTCGGGATCAAACTCCCCGAGGTGCTTGCCGCGCTTGTTGTACATCTCAACAGCTCCATGCTGGCTATCCCACTCGAGAATACTGCCATCCCTAGTTTTCCACCGTTTACGCAGACCCCCGCCACCTTTTATAGGAGTTTTACGAGGTGCCACCTGTGCGTCAGGAAAGGCTGTCAGTCCTTTAGGTGGAGGGTGATAACTATGGTCACCTGATACGCTCAGCGAAATGTAAATCGGCTGAATATCGGTGTTAGGAAATGTGACGATTGCATCTTGGAAATCTGGAGGGTGCGCAGGATTCGCAAGCAACGTGTCTGATTGTGCTGTCGGCGGATACACCCAGACAGGAGGTAACTGTGGGACGCCTTCCAGTGCAGGAATACCCAGTACACCATCAGGGCTTGCCGCTGGCGTCCAAGTGAGGCCAATGCCGTTACCGATGTCAGCGACGTATTTATCACCAACCTTATCGCCCTTGATTACGGGAACGTTTTCCCAGTCCGTTTTGCCGCCAGTGTAGTATCCATAAGCGTTAACGGAGCCATCCGGCAAGGTCTTCACGTTGACACGAACACGGGTGCGGCCAGCATCAAGGGTGGCGTACTGATCCTCTTTGTAGAAGGCGCTGTCAGGCGAAATGCTGGTGTTCGGTATCAGCATTGCAACGGTGCCCACAGCAGCACCCGCCGCAACAGCCCCAGCCCCCTCCAGCAGGGTTAGTGCAAGCGAGCCACCAAGGCGTTCAGCTATTGCACTGCCAGTGGCAGAGCCGCCAACCATTTGTAGCGTAGTGCCTTGTGCTGTAATCGCCCCCCCTGTCCCAAGCACTGCCCACAGTCCGTAATCAGCCAATTTCTCAACTGGGACAAAACCAGATGGGTTGTTGTGGTTTATTACCCCGTCAGGAAGGTTACAGCTCTTGGCGAAGACGCATCCGGGGAGGCTGACTTCCTCCGGCTTCTTGATCGCGTTCCTACGTGCGTCAGCTTCCCGCTCGTTCCTTTCGTTCGCCGCCACTGTTCTGTCCCAAGCCGCCTGCGCAGCCTCTGTCGCCTCGGCATGTTGCCTGTTGCCGTCTATCCCATTACATCCCTTATAACTCGGGAATAGGTTTTCAACCGCCATAATACTTCCCTGTAAAAGTTGACTCGACCCCTTGGTGGGGGAATTCCAGCCTGTAGCTGGGCAGCATCGACGTTACCGGGAAGCTCAATAGCTGGCTGTAGGACAATTCCTAATTGCAGTACTGAATGTTCCCTGATCCATGTCATTTGCTGGGGGCGAAGGATACCCGGTGGGGTTCTTTCCACGTACCTGCTCGCCTCTGAAAGTCGGCTTCGAGGTGTTACAAGTAGCGTATCAATCCCTGACACAAGCCGTTGGCAAAGGTGTTCTGACCGCGTTACGATGCCACGACCTGACTCCTTGGAATGCGGTCAGTGTGGGAGCCGGGCTTGCCCGCGACGTCGCGTAAGCGCTCACCGGCTAATCCGCAAACACCATCTCCCGCGTTTCCCCCATCAGCAACGGCCGGTTCTGTTCCGTCACCTCGCGGATGTAATCCCACAACAGGGTGATCCGCTTCAACTTGCGCAAATCCTCGCGGCAGTACATCCAGAACTGCCGCGTAATATTGATCTCCTCCCCAAGCACCGGCAGCAACCGTGCATCCTGCGCTGCCAGAAAACACGGCAGGATCGCCAACGACCTTCCCTGCTGCGCCGCCACGTACTGGGCGATCACGCTGGTACTGCGCAAGCTGGCGCTGGCGCCGGGTACCACATTGGCCAGGTACAGCAGCTCCGAGCTGAACGCCAAGTCATCGACATAGCTGATAAACGGATGATCGGCCAAATCTGCCGGGCGGCGGATGGGTGGGTGTTGATCGAGATATTCCTGGGTCGCGTACAGCTGCAACTTGTAGTCACACAGCTTGCAGCACACATAAGGCCCATGTTCCGGCCGTTCCAGGGCGATGACGATATCGGCCTCGCGCTTGGACAGGCTGATGAAGTGGGGCAGGGGTAAGATATCCACTGAGATCGCCGGGTAGGTGTCGACGAAGTGGCTCAATTGCGGCGTGACGAAGAAGCTGCCGAAACCTTCGGTGCAGCCCATGCGCACATGCCCGGATAGCGCCACGCCAGAGCCGGAAACCTGTTCGCAGGCCATGTGCAGGGTGCTTTCGATGGACTCGGCGTACCCCAGCAATCGCTGGCCTTCGGTGGTCAGGACGAAACCGTTGGTCCGGGACTTTTCAAACAGCAGCGTGCCCAGCGACCCTTCAAGGGAACTGATGCGCCGCGACACGGTGGTGTAGTCCACCGCCAGGCGCTTGGCGGCGACGCTGGCCTTGCGGGTACGGGCCACTTCGAGGAAAAACTTCAGGTCATCCCAGTTCAGGGCGCTGAGGGAGGTGATGTTTTTTTGCATATTGGACCGGCTTTTATGTGCGTTCTTATTAGAAGTTTGCACATCTATACTCCAAAAACAGTCCGAACGCCTCATCCTCAAGGCGGTTCATGCGCCTTGTCTCTGCATAACTACAAGATCTGGAGACCACAATGAACGCATCGCTTACGTCTGCCGACACCGCCGTAAAACAGGCCAAACTGTTGATCAATGGCGAATGGGTCGAGTCCAAGACCACCCAATGGCAAGACATCGTAAACCCGGCGACCCAGCAAGTACTGGCCCGTGTGCCCTTTGCCACCTCGCAAGAAGTCAACGCCGCCATCGACGCCGCCCATCGCGCCTTCCAGACCTGGAAGCTGACGCCGATCGGTGCGCGCATGCGCATCATGCTCAAGCTGCAAGCGCTGATCCGTGAACACTCCAAGCGCATCGCCGTGGTCCTCAGCGCCGAGCAGGGCAAGACCATTGCCGATGCCGAAGGCGATATTTTCCGTGGCCTGGAAGTGGTCGAACACGCCTGTTCCATCGGTACCCTGCAAATGGGCGAATTCGCTGAAAACGTTGCTGGCGGTGTCGATACCTACACCCTGCGCCAGCCCATCGGTGTGTGCGCCGGCATTACCCCGTTCAACTTCCCGGCGATGATTCCGCTGTGGATGTTCCCGATGGCCATCGCCTGCGGTAACACCTTTGTGCTCAAACCGTCGGAACAGGACCCATTGTCGACCCTGCTGCTGGTGGAGCTGGCGCTGGAAGCCGGCGTGCCGCCTGGCGTGCTTAACGTGGTCCACGGTGGCAAGGATGTGGTGGATGCGCTCTGTACCCATAAAGACATCAAGGCCGTGTCCTTCGTCGGTTCGACCGCTGTCGGTACTCACGTCTATGACCTGGCCGGCAAACACGGTAAACGCGTGCAATCGATGATGGGCGCCAAGAACCACGCCGTGGTGCTGCCGGATGCCAATCGCGAGCAAACCCTCAACGCCCTGGTAGGTGCCGGTTTCGGCGCGGCCGGCCAACGTTGCATGGCCACTTCCGTGGTGGTGCTGGTAGGTGCGGCCAAACAATGGCTGCCGGACCTCAAGGCTCTGGCGCAAAAGCTCAAAGTGAATGCCGGCAGCGAAGCGGGTACCGATGTTGGTCCGGTGATTTCCAAACGCGCCAAGGCACGCATCCTCGACCTGATCGAAAGCGGCGTGAAAGAAGGCGCCAAGCTGGAACTGGACGGTCGCGACATCAAGGTGCCGGGTTTCGAACAAGGCAACTTCATCGGCCCAACCCTGTTCTCGGGCGTGACCACCGATATGCAGATCTACACCCAGGAAATTTTCGGCCCGGTGCTGGTGTTACTGGAAGTCGACACCCTCGACCAAGCCATCGCCATGGTCAACGCCAATCCGTTCGGCAACGGCACCGGCCTGTTCACCCAGAGCGGTGCGGCGGCGCGTAAATTCCAGAGCGAGATCGACGTCGGCCAGGTCGGTATCAACATTCCGATTCCGGTGCCAGTCCCGATCTTCAGTTTCACTGGTTCCCGTGGCTCGAAACTCGGCGACCTGGGCCCGTACGGCAAGCAAGTGGTGCAGTTCTACACCCAGACCAAAACCGTCACCAGCCGCTGGTTCGACGATGACAGCGTCAACGATGGCGTCAACACCACCATCAACCTGCGCTGATCGAGGAGACGACCATGAAGATTGCATTTATCGGCCTGGGCAACATGGGCGCGCCCATGGCCCGCAACCTGATCAAGGCCGGCCACGCGCTGAACCTGTTCGACCTGAACCAAACCGTGCTCGCCGAACTGGCCGAGCTCGGCGCCAGCATCAGCGCTTCACCGCGTGACGCCGCCCAAGGCGTCGAGTTGGTCATTACGATGCTCCCGGCTGCCGCTCATGTGCGCAGCGTCTGGCTCGGTGAAGACGGCGTACTCGCTGGCATCGGCAAAGGCGTACCGGCGGTAGATTGCAGCACCATCGATCCGCAGACCGCCCGCGACGTGGCCGCTGCCGCGGCCAAGCACGGCGTGACCCTGGCCGATGCGCCGGTTTCCGGCGGCACCGGCGGTGCCCAGGCAGGGACCCTGACCTTTATGGTCGGCGCTACCCCGGAACTGTTCGCCACCCTGCAACCGGTCCTGGCGCAGATGGGCCGTAACATCGTCCACTGCGGCGAAGTCGGTACCGGGCAAATCGCCAAGATCTGCAACAACCTGCTGTTGGGCATCACCATGGTCGGCGTCAGCGAAGCGATGGCCCTGGGGGATGCGTTGGGGATCGATACGCAAGTTCTGGCCGGGATCATCAACAGTTCAACCGGGCGCTGCTGGAGTTCCGACACCTATAACCCGTGGCCGGGCATTATTGAAACCGCACCGTCGTCACGGGGTTACACCGGTGGTTTTGGTGCGGAGTTGATGCTCAAGGATTTGGGACTGGCGACTGAAGCCGCCCGCCAGGCCCACCAGCCGGTGATCCTCGGCGCCGTGGCCCAGCAGTTGTATCAGGCGATGAGCCAGCGTGGTGAAGGGGGCAAGGACTTCTCGGCGATCATCAACAGCTATCGCAAACCCCAATAGGGGATTTCCCGAGACTGTGGCGATCGGGCTTGTTGTGGCGAGCCCGCTCGCCACAAAGGGTTCTCGGTTTTGATCAGGCAAACACAAAATACTTACGCACAGTCTCGACCACTTCCCACGTGCCCTTCATACCCGGCTCAACCACAAAAATATCACCGGCCTTCAAATGAATCGGCTCCTGTCCGTCAGGGGTGATGATGCAGTAGCCTTCGCGAAAATCGCAGTATTCCCACTTCACGTACTCAACCCGCCATTTACCCGGGGTGCAGATCCAGGTGCCCATGATCTTGCTGCCGTCTTCGCTGGTATAGGCGTTGAGGTTGACGGTGTGCGGGTCACCTTCGAGTTTTTCCCATTTGCAGGCATCCAGCACCGGCAGGGGGTGGGTATCGCGCAGGACGGTGATTGGCTTGGACATGATGACTCCGAGGCAGGAAGGGAAGTGCGAACCCTATCGCCTTGGGCTGCCGGCCAATGGTCTGAACTCGACATCGGGATGCCCAGAAGCGCAGGCGCGAGATTTGAAACATCCAATCACCAATCAGCCATTTCCTCGCAGTAAGTGCGAAAGATTTCCCGCTTTGCGCTGGAATTCGCAAGAATATTTACAGCTGGCCCTCGTATCATTCTCTTCAGGAACGACCGAGAGCCTTTTGAATGAATCCAATAAAAACGTGGTGGGATATCAGCCCGCCCTTGAGCACAGCGACCCCGACCTGGCCTGGGGATACGCTATTTCAGGAAGAGCGGGTCTGGCAGTTCGGCCCCGAATGCCCGGTGAATGTCGGGCGCATCACCCTTTCGCCTCACACCGGCGCCCATGTCGATGCGCCGTTGCATTACAGCGCTGATGGCGCGCCCATCGGCGAAGTGTCTTTGGATGTGTACATGGGCCCGTGCCGGGTGCTGCATTGCCTGGACAGCGGCGCGCTGGTGCAGCCGCAGCAGTTGGAGGGCCGCCTGGAAAATGTGCCTGAACGTGTTCTGCTGCGCACTTATCAACAGGCTCCGCTGACCACCTGGGATTCGAATTTCACCGCCGTTGCCAAGGAAACCGTCGAGTTGCTGGCCAGCCTCGGCGTGCGCCTGATTGGTATCGATACCCCGTCGCTCGACCCGCAGCAATCCAAAACCATGGATTCCCACAACGCCGTCGCTCGCCACGGCATGGCGATTCTTGAAGGCATCGTCCTCGACGACGTGCCGGAGGGCGATTACGAGTTGATCGCGCTGCCGCTGCGTTTTGCCAACCTCGATGCCAGCCCGGTACGAGCAATCCTCCGTCCGCTCAAGGAGCCCACGCGATGAGCCAGTGTCCCTTCTCTTCTGAATATGTGCCGCCTGATTACCAGCCGCCGGAAGAATGGCATAACGCCGAGCTGAATTTTTCTGAGTCCATGAGCTACGGCGACTACCTGGACCTGGGCAAAGTGCTCAGCGCCCAGCACCCACTGTCGCCGGACCACAACGAGATGCTGTTCATCATCCAGCACCAGACCTCGGAGCTGTGGATGAAGCTGATGCTCCACGAACTCAAGGCCGCCCGCGAACACGTGCGCCTGGGCGAGTTGCCGCCGGCATTCAAGATGCTGGCGCGGGTGTCGCGGATCTTCGATCAACTGGTGCATGCCTGGGCCGTGTTGGCGACCATGACACCGTCGGAGTACCAGTCGATCCGCCCGTACCTGGGCCAGTCGTCCGGCTTCCAGTCGTTCCAGTACCGGGAAATCGAATTTATTCTCGGCAACAAAAGTGCGGCGCTGTTACGGCCTCACGCTCATCGCCCGGAGTTGTTGCAGGAGTTGCAAGTGGCGATAGCCACGCCGTCGCTGTATGACGAAGCGATCAACTTGATGGCCAAGGCCGGCTTGGTGATTGATCCCCAGCGCGCCGAACGCGATCCGACGGCGGCCACGGTTCACGACGCGTCCGTGGAGGCGGCTTGGCGTGAGGTCTATCGCGATCCGAACCGTTATTGGGACTTGTATCAGTTGGCCGAAAAATTCATCGACCTTGAAGACTCCTTCCGCCAATGGCGCTTTCGCCACGTCACCACGGTGGAACGGATCATCGGCTTCCAGCCCGGTACCGGCGGCACCGAAGGCGTCGGCTACCTGCGCAAGATGCTCGACACTGTGCTGTTTCCCGAGCTGTGGCGGGTGCGTTCCACGCTGTAACCTGCGCCCAACAAAAAGCCCCGGCATTCATCGAATGCCGGGGCTTTTTATCAACCTTCAGAAGGTTATTGCGCCGTAGCCACCGCCTTGGCGTTGTTCATGCGCAACCGGTACGCCACATAGATAATTCCCACCCACACCGGAATCGCATACACCGACGCCCGCACACCCGGGATCGCCAGCATCACGCAGATGATCATCAGCATAAACGCCAGGCACAGGTAGTTGCTGAACGGGAACCAGAAGGTCTTGAACGACGGCACCACGCCTTGCTCACTCATGGCCTTGCGGAACTTGATGTGGGTCAGGCTGATCAGCGCCCAGTTGATCATCAGCGAAGCAACCACCAACGCGAACAACAACTCCAGCGCGTTATGGGGGGCGACGTAGTTGATCACCACGCACAGCAACGTCACCAGGGCTGAAACGCCCAAGGCCCGCAATGGCACGCCTTGTTTGTTGAGCTTCATGAACGCCTTGGGTGCATCGCCCTGTTCGGCCAGGCCGAAGAGCATGCGGCTGTTGCAGTACACGCCGCTGTTGTACACCGACAGCGCCGCGGTCAGCACCACGAAGTTGAGGATGTGCGCGGCGGTGTCGTTGCCGATCAACGAGAAGATCTGCACAAACGGGCTGCCGCTGTAGGCATCGCCGGACGCGCCGAGGGTTTGCAGCAGTTGATCCCAGGGGTACAACGACAGCAGCACGGTCAGTGCGCCGACGTAGAAAATCAGGATCCGGTACACCACCTGGTTGATCGCCTTGGGGATCACCTTGCGCGGCTCGCTGGCCTCGGCGGCAGTAATACCCACTAACTCCAGGCCACCGAACGAGAACATGATGAATGCCATGGACATCAACAGCCCCATGCCGCCATTGGGGAAGAAGCCGCCGTGGTCCCACAGGTTACTCACCGAGGCTTGCGGGCCGCCGGTGCCGCTGAACAGCAGGTAGCAACCGAGCAGGATCATGCCGATGATCGCCACGACCTTGATGATCGCGAACCAGAATTCGGTCTCGCCGAAGAACTTCACGTTCAGGGTGTTGATCAGGTTGACCGCGATAAAGAACACCACCGCGCTGGCCCAGGTCGGAATCTCCGGCCACCAGAACTGGATGTACTTGCCTACCGCCGTCAGTTCGGCCATGCCCACCAGTACGTAGAGTACCCAGTAGTTCCAGCCCGCCAGGAAGCCCGGATAACCGCCCCAGTATTTGTGGGCAAAGTGGCTGAAGGAGCCCGCCACCGGTTCTTCAATGATCATTTCGCCCAGCTGGCGCATGATCAGAAACGCGATGAACCCGGCTATCGCATAGCCGAGGATCATCGACGGCCCCGCCGACTTGAGCACCCCGGCCGAACCGAGGAACAAGCCTGTGCCAATCGCCCCACCCAAGGCAATCAGCTGAATATGCCGGTTCTTCAGGCCGCGCTTGAGGCCTACCGGGTTAACCATGTCATCCGCCATTAACATTCCCTTCTACTTGTTTTTTTCAGGGTTGATCGCACGCTGAACCAGCCCCTCACACCTGCTGAGGGGTCAGATATTACTCTCGGTAAACTTTTCGTAATACAGCTGAACGCCATCAAGTGCCTGATCCAACAGCCATTGCTTGATGGAATCGACCATCGGTGGGGGACCGCAGACGTATATATCCGCCGAACTGTCCCGCAATTGTGCCAAATCGAAATGCTCGGTGAGGTAGCCGCGCTTTCCGGCCCAGTCGGGCGGCGGGTCGCTGAGCACTTCGGTATAGCGAAAACCTGGGATTTTTTCGGCGTAGGCGTTGATGCGCTCGGCTTCGCACAAATCGGCGGCACCGCGCACGCCGTAATACAAATGCACCGGTTGATCGCAACCGCGTTCGGCCAGCTCATCGAGCATGGCCAACAGCGCCGACAACCCGGTGCCACCGGCCATCAGCACCAGTGGCTGGGTGACATGCCTTAGATAGAACGCCCCCAGCGGTGCTTCCAGCAGCAGTTCATCGCCGACCTGGCAGCGTTCGCGGATGTAATTGCTCATCACACCATCGGGCAACAGGCGGATCAGAAACTGCAACTGATTGCCGGGGCGGTTGGCGAAGGAATAGGAGCGCTGGCTGTCCGTGCCGGGAATCGACAGCCGCGCATATTGGCCCGGAAGAAAATCCAATGCCTGGTCTAGCTGCAGATACAGGATCGCCGTGCTGGCCGAGACCTGTTGCACGTTGCTGACCGTGCTGCGGACCTGCAGCGGCCCCGGCGCGTTGCACAGGCTCGAATCAAAATCGAAATAGAACGCCGCATCGGATTTAACCCGAGTCTGGCAACTGAGCATCTTGCGCTGTTGCAGGTCGAGACTGGAGAGGGCTTCCTCGTCCACATAGTCCTGGCTGTAATCGCCAGACTCGCAGCGACCCTGGCAGGTGCCGCAGACGCCTTCGCGACAATCCAGCGGAATCTTGATGCCGTTGCGCAACGCCGCATCCAGCAGGATTTCATTGGCGCCCACCGGAAAAAACAACGTCTTGCCGTCGGCAAAACTGAAGGCCACTTTGTGATTCATCCACCGTTCTCCATGGATTGGGTAATACCTGTAGATACTCTGTTCACGGTCAAGCTTTCGCGAGATGTTTTTCGCTAAAAAGCTTGGCCGTATTAAATTCTTCTCCGGAACGCATGCACGCCCACAACCCAGTCAGGTATTTACGCATCACCGC
>NZ_VOBG01000044.1 GCF_008369295.1 Pseudomonas sp. ANT_H4
GGCTGGTGCAGCGGATTGATCCGGACGGCGCGGAGCACTTCAAATCCTACGACGATAAGGGCCGGCTGACGGTCGAGCAGGACCCGCTCGGGGCGGTGACGGCGTATCAGTACGACGAAGCTGGTCGACTGATTGCGCTGTTTCCGGGGGACGATGAGCCGACGTCCTACGAGCATCACAACGGTTTCGTGCGGGTTGTGCGCCGTGGTGAAGCCGTCTGGAAATACCAGCGCAATGATCAAGGCGATATCACCCGCAAGACTGATCCCGATGGTTTTGTTACCGACTACAGCTACAACAAACACGGCCAACTGACGGAGGTTTGGTATCCGGACCACAGCTGTCAGCGCCTGAGCTGGAATGACTTCGGTCAACGGGTAGAGGAAAAACTACCCAACGGTGGTGTGCGGCGCTATCGCTATGACGATCTTGGCCGGCAAGTGGCGCGTGAGGATGAATACGGAGCACTGACCCAGTATCAATGGGACAGCGTTGGACGGCTGACTCAGGTGGTATTGCCGGGCGGTGCCACCCGCGCCTACAGCTACAACCCCTACGGAAAAATCACCGCCGAACACGACGAGTTGGGGCGTGTTACGCGCTACGAGTATGCCGACGGTCTGCACCTGATCAGTCGTCGAATCAACCCTGACGGCACGCTTCTCAAGTACCGCTACGACAACACCCGGCTGCTGCTGACCGAAATCGAAAACGAGATTGGCGAAACCTATCAGCTCGCCTACCACGCCAACGGGTTGATCCAGCAGGAGACCGGCTTTGATGGCCGGCGCACCGGGTATACCTACGACCTTAACGGCCATCTGCTGGAGAAGACCGAGTACGGCGATGATGACAGTCAGCTGGTTACCCGATATGAGCGCGATAGTGCCGGCAGACTCGTCAGAAAAACCCTGCCCGACCGCAGCATTGTCGATTACACCTACGACCGCCTCGGCAATCTGCTCAGCGTCGACGACGGCCACTGGCCGCTCAATTACGAATACGACATTCAGAACCGCCTCACGGCCGAGCACCAAGGCTGGGGCACCTTGCGCTATGGCTACGACCACTGCGGCCAGCTCAAAAGCCTGCGCCTGCCGGACAACAATCGTCTCGTTTTCCAGCACGACAAAGGCGGCCACCTCGCCACCATCGAACTCAACGGCAAAACGCTCACCTCGCACCTGTTCAAATCAGGCCGCGAACACCAGCGCCAGCAAGGCCAACTCCTCAGCCACTACCACTACGACGACCAAGGCCGCCTACACACCCACGCCCTGACTCAACAAGAACAACGCCACTACCGCCGCCAATACGACTACGACAAGCGCGGCAACCTGACCCGCATCCTCGACACCCGCAAAGGCCAGCACGACTACCACTACGACCCCCTGGACCGCCTAACCCGCGCCAACCACTCACAAGACCTGCAAGAACGCTTCGCCCACGACCCGGCCGGCAACCTGCTGATGCAAGACCGCATGGGCCCCGGCGTGATCAAAGGCAACCGCCTGCTGATGCAAGGCGATCGCCACTACGACTACGACGCCTTCGGCAACCTCCTGCGCGAACGCCGAGGTCGCGCCCAGCAACTGGTCACCGAATACCGCTACGACTGCCAACACCGTCTGATCACTGTCACCCAACCCGACGGCACCCACGCCAGCTACCGCTACGACCCGTTTGGTCGGCGCATAGCCAAAACCCTCAACGGCCAAACCACCGAATTCTTCTGGCAAGGCGACACGTTGATCGCCGAACACAGCGCCGATCATCACCGCAGCTACGTTTACGAACCCGACAGCTTCCGCCCGTTAGCCCTGCTTGAAGGCTTTGGCCCAGAAGCCACTAAACCCTTCCACTACCAACTCGACCACCTTGGCACGCCCCAGGAACTGACGAATCCCAACGGCGAAATCGTCTGGTCCGCCCACTACCGCGCCTACGGCCAAATCGCGAAGCTTGACGTTAACACCGTCAACAACCCGCTGCGCTTTCAGGGCCAGTACTTCGATCAAGAAAGCGGGCTGCACTACAACCGCCATCGCTACTACAATCCCGACAACGGCCGCTACCTGACGCCCGACCCGGTGAAACTGGCGGGTGGGCTGAACGGATATCAATATGTGCCTAACCCTACGGGGTGGGTTGATCCGTTGGGGTTGAGTGCCAACTGCCCTGGAAACGAAAAAAGCAAACTCCACTGCAACAAATCTTCAGAACCGGAGGCACCGGAGGCTTCTCGCAGCGGTGCATTTAGGCAGGCTAAGTCAGACGCAAAAATACCGACAAAACAGCATCCAAACCCTGTATTTGATGCAGAAACCGGACAAATAAAACAATTCAAGTACATCAGAATGAAAGACTTGCAAAACAACGAAATTTTAGACACTAAAGGAAAACCGATTCTTACCAGAGAGTATGAGTACACTCGTGAGGACGGCTCAAAAATTGTTATTCAAGAGCATAGCGCAGGACACAAATTTGGTGCGTCTGGAGGTGTTGGCGACCAAGGTGCACACTTCAACCTGCGCCCTATCAGCAACACACGAAATGGAAAGCTTGATGGCGTAAAGAATCACTACAACTTCGAGGTGAAAAGATGAAATTTTGGAATGACTTCGATAGAAGTATTTTTTTCAACAAAGTATTCGCCAGCCCTATAGCCATCGGCGAAATAACACTTTTTTCAATCGAAATCGACAATAATCGCTCACATATACATGTAGCATTTGACATATCTGAGCTTCCTGATGCACCTCCTAAAAAGTGGATAAAAGAAGGATTTAACACTTGCAGAATAGGTTTGAGCTGCGGTGGACTCAGCGATGTTCTAATCAAAAATATACCTACAAGTGAAACAATGAAAATCTCTGTACAAAAGCATGACGGCTATTTCTTGGTGCATGCTGAGTCCCCAAACTCATCATTTGAGTTTAAAACTAGACACCCCTCACTTTCCGGCCCATCTGTCTACACAAACGCCCCCAGATCAGCAGACTAATAGTTCCGCAGACAAAATTTATCGAACCTTATTGGGACGATCCAACTAACTAAAAATGAAAAACTTCCTGCTTCAGACGGAACAATCTAAAAAATAACGTGTAACCGAAACGCATCGTTAATGGAGTTTACGGTCTGGCAAGAACAATATTGGCGCCGCTGGTTCTGAAACATCTGAAATGTACGAGCTGATAAAGGGGGCGAATTTATTAACGTAAAATTTCAAAAAATCAAATAGATCCGCCCCATTTACTTTCGCACACTTACTTCAAGAGATAGCAAATGAAAACAGTATTTATATATGAGGACGGCATCTATCCTTGGGATCAGGGTTGCCCTAGTGACGACAAGGATTACATAACACTTACCTTACTTAATCACACGCTCATAGAAGTGTGGCCATCTTGGTGCAAGCTTGAGTTGTTACTCATGAAAACCTGGCCTATAGTAGTGAGTTGGGGCACTTTTGGAATAAAGCCATACAGCAAAACTCAGGAGTATCTGGCTTTAAAGAGCTTTTCAAAAAAAGCTGGCCCCGGAGACACCTTGAAGAAAAATGAAGCCACCTCCATATACTCCTACATAAAGTACATAAATACGCCCGCTACAAAAGTAGATCCATCAACGCTGGGCAGCACTCGCGGCTCAGTGCGACTGATGAAAACACCAAACAGTGAGACTACCGATCTCTGGCAAAAGCTAAGTGCTCTTGATTACATATCAACCACGGACGACTTCAGGCTGATACTGTCCGACAATGCAACTTTGTCTATTCGATTTTTCAATGGGGAGACTTACGGAGCCATCCAGTTAATATGTCACTCCAAGCATAAAAAAACATCCTATTAAAAATCAATGAAACAGAAGCAAAAGAAATAACTAAAAGCAGTATTTACGATTACATGCATAGCCTTTGATAAAGGGAGGCGACATAGCAACCAGGACCCACCACCCTCGCCCCACAATAATCAAAAATTCCATGGTCAATTTGAGTGCGCATGGCCTCGGCATAACCATGGCGCTCATAAGTGCCGCCATCGGCGCCGCCCACGCCAATCAACTGCACTTGCAGGTGTCCGAGCTTTTTCACCAGCTTGGCGTCGAGGCTGAAATAGCTGATAAAGGGGACTATTTTATTAACGTGAAATTTCAAAAAACCAAATAGATCCGCCTCCTTTACTTTCATTTCCCCAAGGCATTTACCTTCCCTGATCGTGCGACAGCCGAGTCGGCAATATCAAAAGTGATAGCAGACAACGAAACCAAAATAAATGCCTTTATTAAACGAAAGAGCCCAAAAACCGTCATCACTCAAAAGTCTTCACAACCTGTTGTGATCTAGTTTAACACGAGGTACGAAGACAACCGTTCCAGGGCGTGAAGTTTACCTAATCCTAGGTAGAGATAAGAGCATGCCAGATGGCTATAGAATTCAGACAGGCTACCCGAACCCATGAATAAAGATTATTCGCAACTACAACAACTTCTCGCTGGTTACTTCGATGAGGACTGGATTGATGACCACGACAATGCGGATGATGTGATCTTCAGTTTTATATCCGAATGTTCAACAGACACCTTTAAAAACGCACACCATGAGCTAAAAGCGCTTTTACTAACCAATAAAACAGAGCAAGAATTACAGTATCTTTTATTCACGGAAATTGGCTGCGGCTACTATTACCCTCACGAGTGGAAAAGCGGAAAATTATGGCTGGAGCATGTTGATGCACTTTTAAGGCAAAGGACTGAATAAGTATATTTTTTAGCCCGCTCGTAGCGAATCGCGGGGAGACCTTGTCCAAGCAAAATTAGTCGATGCAATCAAAAAAAACGAAATCCAAGAAATAACCCAAGAGGGCGTCTACAACTATATCCACAGTTAAGCAAACGGATAAAGGGGGACGGACATATTTACTCATGAAGCAAGCTTTATATATGGCGAAAACACCCAGGAAAACTCTGAAAAAGACTTCCCAATCTGGTGAAATACCCGCCTCACACCAATTGAACGGTTGAGCCCCGATGAAACAGATGTCCTTCGCCGATGCCGAGTACGCCGGCAAACGTAAGCAGACCCGTCGCAAGCGCTTCCTGATTGAGATGAAGGGATTTTACAGAACTGATGATTGATTCCGCTGTTTTGTTCCACCGAAAAGGCTGAGCCTGAAAGTTCATTGTGAGCCTCAATAAATTGACGGATAGCTGCTTTTAGTTCGGCCACGCTGGTGAAGACGCCACGATACAGCGCCCGTATTTCCAGTTGAGCGAACCAGCCTTCTACTGCGTTCATCCACAAGGCACTGGTTGGTGTGAAGTGCAGTTTGAAACGCGGGTGTTTTTCTAGCCATTGCTTGATGGCCGCCGTTTTGTGAGTCGAGCTGTTGTCCAGAATGACGTGCAGATCAAGCTCTGCCGGGGTAGCACGGTCGATCTGCCGCCAAAAGGCCAAAAACAGTGTGCCGGCTATTACCTGGAAAACATAACCCCGTCACGCCCCATCGCCCGAACTGCTGCCAGATGAACCTGAGGCTCAGCCGTCTCCGACTCCAGCAACAACTGCGAACCCACCACCCTCGCCCCACAATAATCAAAAATTCCATGGTCAATTTGCGTGCGCATGGCCTCGGCATAACCATGGCGCTCATAAGTGCCGCCATCGGCGCCGCCCACGCCAATCAACTGCACGTGCAGGTGTCCGAGCTTTTTCACCAGCTTGGCGTCGAGGCTGAAATCGAAGGCCCAGCCGTTGGCAAAGACTCGGTCAATCCAGCCCTTGAGCAACGCTGGCATGGACCACCAGTAGACCGGGAACACTAGTACCAGCGCATCGGCGCGGTCGATCCGTGCTTGTTCGGCGAGAACATCGGCGGGTGGCGTTGCCTGGGTGCGGTGGACGGCGTGATCGGCCAGGGTGAAACGTGGGTCGAAGCCTTCGGCGGCCAGGTCGGCGATGTCGAACGTATCGCCGGACAGGGCCAGGCCTTCGGCCAATTGTGTGGCGAGGCTATGGGTGAGGGACTGAGGATCGTGGTGAGCAACAACGATAAGCGCGTGCATGGCGAAGACTCCGGGGCAATTTGCGAGCAGAAGGCGAACCGTATAGGCTGGACATAAGTTACCTTTGGTAAGGTATTTTTGGTATATAAGCATGTCAAGCACCGAAACGAACACCCCACAGCCACGCCGTCGCCTGGCGCGGGAGGATCGCCTGCGCCAGTTGCTGGATGTTGCCTGGCAGTTGGTTCGTGAAGAAGGCACTGAAGCACTGACCCTTGGTCGACTGGCAGAAATGGCGGGCGTGACCAAACCGGTGGTGTATGACCACTTCACTACGCGGGCCGGCCTGTTGGCGGCGCTGTATGAGGATTTCGACGGACGCCAGAACCAGTTGATGGCCTGTGCCCTGGAGGCCAGCGAACCGACCCTTGATGAGCGCGCGTGGGTGATCGCTTCGTCCTATGTCGACTGCGTGCTGTTCCAGGGCCGGGAGATACCGGGCGTGATCGCAGCACTGAGCAGTTCGCCGGAGCTGGAAACCCTCAAGCGCGAGTACGAGATGATTTTCATGGAGAAGTGCCGCGCCGCCCTCGCCCCTTTTGCAGTGTCAGGTGCCATTTCCCAGGCGAGTCTGCGGGCAATGCTCGGCGCGGCCGAGGCGTTGTCCCATGCGGCTGCCAGCGGTGAAGTCAGCCCGCTGGAGGCGCAGGAAGAACTGTTTGCCAACATCAAGGCGATGGTCAATCGCGGTGCACGCCTGGAGAAGTAAGGGGGCGTTTTTTCAGTCCTCGCCCAAACGCCCGCGCACAAAACCCTGGGCCTTGTGCGTCATCTGGTCGAAGTGCCGGTCTCGCTGTTTTTCGGCGTCGACCATTGCCCGCTTGCCGTGTTTTTGCAGCAGATAGGTGTGAATCTGCCGCACTTCCAACGAACTGTAGATCGACGCCACATCCAACAGCCCCATCAAGCCATCGGTGCTGTAGTCGCGGGTGTTCATCAACACCTGAGTACCGCGTACGCCCCGGACCTGAAAGCCCATGGATTCAAACGCCGGTACCTTTTCCACGGCGCAGGTCAGTTCGGCATGAGGGTAGCGAGCGAGCATGTCCTGCATCATCGCTCGCGCCACGCCCTGGCGCCGATGACTGGCATGCACCGCCATATAGGCCACGCCGCACGCGTCGGGGTCGCCCTTGACCGGCAGGTACAGCAAAAAGCCGATGGCCTGTGCCGGGGCCTGCTCGTCCACGGCGACGATCAGTTCAACCGCAATCCCCTTCGAGCCTCCGACCGCTTCCAGGTACAGGTGCACTTCATAACCGATCGTATATTGGTAGACGTTGTAGAGCAGGTTGCTCGGCGCGATAGCAACCATACTGATGTCAGTCAGGTAGTCGACCACCATCTGCAAGATCTGGCTGTTGATGTGCTCGGGGCACGGGGTTTCATAGTGGGTAAGGCTGAACATTGAATTCCTGTTTCCTGGTGTGTCGCATCAAGGCTGGGCAGAGTGTACCTGTTGCAGCAACACCTCGACGCAGATGCGTTGTTTCACTGCGCACACACCTCGCGCAGGCAACCGCGCAACCAGCGGTGCGCCAAATCGGCATCCAGGCGTGGATGCCAGAGCATCGCGACACTGAACACCGGCAACTCGACCGGCAACGCAAAACTATACAGGCCATCCCGCAGGCCGCTGGTGTGTCGCTCAGGGACGCTGGCGATCAGGTCAGTGCTGCGCGCCAGAGCCAGTGCGGTAGAGAAACCGGAGACGATGGTGACGATGTCTCGCGTCAGTTCGAGAGACTCAAGAGCATCGTCAATCTGCCCCCTGTCGCGCCCGCGTCGGGACACGTAGATGTGCTTGCCTGCCGCATAGCGGGCCAGCGTGATCTTGCCCTGGCTCAGCGGATGATCACTGCGCACCACGCCGATAAAACGGTCGCGAAACAGCGCCTGGGTCAACACCTCGGGGCTGGCGTTACTGTCGACTACGCCGGTCTCCAGGTCGACGCTGCCGTCGCGCAAGGGCGTGCTGTCCTTGTCCGGCTTGTGCACGAAGCGCAACCGCACGCCGGGGGCTTGTTCGGCAACACGGGCGAGCAGTGCCGGGCCGAAACTTTCGACAAAGCCTTCGCTGGTGCGCAGGGTGAAGGTGCGCACCAAGTGTATAAGGTCCAGAGTCTGGGCCGGACGCAGCACCGCCTCGGCGTCCTGCACCAACTGGCTGACCTGTTCGCGCAGCTCAAGGGCACGCGGTGTCGGCACCAGGCCGCGACCGGCGCGCACCAGCAGCGGATCGCCGGTAGTCTCACGCAAGCGCGCCAGGGCTCGGCTCATCGCCGACGGGCTCAGGCGTAAACGCTGTGCGGCACGGGCGACGCTGCCTTCGGCAAGCAACACGTCCAGGGTAACCAGCAGATTGAAATCAGGGGTCGACACGGGGCAATCCTCACAAGGCGTCAGGCGCAAGCATAGAGTGCAACTGCTGCGTCTTCCGCCATGTTATGCGAGGGCGTAACTTTCTGACAGCTGTCCGTTTGGCAGTGGTCAGAACAAGGAACCGCCCATGACATCCCTAACCCCTCGCGGCGCCCTCGCCAGCCTGTCGCTGTCCATGCTGCTGGCGTCCCTGGGCACCAGCATCGCCAATGTCGGCCTGCCAAGCCTGGCCCAGGCTTTTGATGCGTCATTGCAGGCGGTGCAATGGGTCGTCCTGGCTTACCTGCTGGCAATTACTGCGGTGATTGTCAGTGTCGGCCGACTGGGTGATCGCCTAGGCCGCCGCCGTCTGTTGCTGGCGGGGCTGGCACTGTTCACCCTGGCCTGCGCACTGTGCGGTGCCGCGCCTTCTCTGGGACTGCTGATAGGCGCACGCGCTCTGCAAGGTCTCGGTGCGGCAACCATGATGGCAATGACGATGGCCCTGGTCGGCGAGACGGTACCCAAAGACCGGACCGGCCACGCCATGGGTTTACTGGGCACGATGTCTGCCATTGGCACCGCACTGGGGCCAGGTATTGGCGGCGTGTTGATCGCTGGATGGGGCTGGCAGGCGTTGTTCTTCTTCATGGTGCCGCTGGGCGTGCTGACGTTTGCCCTCACCCGCCGCTATCTGATGGTCGACTGTAATGAGCAGAATTCGACGCGAGCCGATTTCAATTTTTTCTCGGTGTTACGCGACGCGCCGCTAAGAGCCGGGCTTTGCATGAGTACGCTGGTCTCTGCCGTCATGATGACAACGCTGGTGGCCGGGCCGTTCTACCTGACCCATGGAGTAGGGCTTGACCCGGCCTCAATGGGCTTGGTGATGGTGGTCGGGCCATGCATTGTTGCGCTAGTGGGAATACCTGCGGGCCGTCTGACCGATCGTTTTGGTGGCCATCCCATGACCCTCGCAGGCCTGGCTGGCATGCTTGGCGGCTGCCTGTTGCTGGCGCTGACGCCGCTGAACCTGGGCGTTACCGGGTATATCGGCGCCCTCGCCATCCTCACCCTCGGCTACGCCCAGTTCCTGACGGCCAACAACACCAACGTGATGAGCAATGTGGCGACGGATCGGCGCGGCGTGATCGCAGGCCTGCTAAACCTGTCGCGCAATCTGGGACTGATCACTGGCGCCTGGGCGCTGGGCGCGGTCTTCGCCTTGGCCACGGGCGACATCACGGTAGCCACGCCTGAAACGGTTGGCAGCGGCCTGCGCATCACCTTCGCCGTGGCGCTGGGGTTGATCGGCGCGGCGTTGCTGATTGCCTTGAGCCATCGCTCGGCAGCCACCCAGCTTTCACGGGCGCCTTGACAAGAGAAAATCACCGCGGCTATTGTCTGACAACCTGACCACTAAGGTTTTGCTTCTATGCTTGAACTCCAGCGCCCTGATTCGCTCGTCGTGCGTGTCGTCAACGCCATTCGTACCGAGATCGATTCCGGACAGCTCGCGCCCGAGTCGCGCCTACCCACCGAGCAACAGTTGGCCGAACAGCTCAACGTTAGCCGCTCCGTGGTGCGCGAAGCCATTGCCCAGCTCAAGGCCGATGGCGTACTGACCGCCCGGCGCGGCCTGGGCTCATTCATTTCGCAAACGCCGACCGGAACTGTTTTCCGTTTCCCGGAAAAAGACGGGCGCCGGCCAGACTTGGCGCAAATGTTCGAAGTGCGCCTGTGGATCGAAACCCAGGCCGCCTCCATTGCCGCCCGCCGCCGTGACGCCACTGACCTCAAGCGCATGAAACAGGCCTTGCAGGAAATGCACGACAAGCGCGCCGACTTCGAAGCCGCCGCCCTCGCCGACGTGGAATTTCACCGGGCCATCGCCGAAGCCAGCAAGAACGACTACTTTGTCGCCTTCCATGACTTCCTCAGAAGCCAGTTGGCGAGCGCCCGTAAAACCGCCTGGGAAAACTCGGCATCGCGTTTTGCCAGCGGCTCGGCCGACGCCACCCAGGAACACCAGGCGCTCTACCAGGCCATCGCCGACGGTGACGCCCAGGGCGCAGCCGCGACCGCCGAAGCGCACTTGCGTGCCGCCGCCAAACGCCTACAACTTGAACTGCCTGCCACCGATTGATTGATTCACCCAACTATTTGAAGCGTGCCTCTAGTGCGCCGTTTTTTTAACAAAAATATTAGTCTGACAACCTGATAAGCAGACTGAAATGTATTGATTCTAGGTAGCCACACACCATGATTTATGACTTTTGCATCATTGGCGGCGGTATCGTCGGCCTCGCCACCGCGATGGAGCTGCTCAAGCGCCAGCCCGAGGCATCCTTGGTGATTCTGGAAAAGGAACCGGCGCTTGCCAAACACCAGACTGGTCACAACAGCGGCGTGATCCATGCCGGCATCTACTACGCGCCGGGCAGCCTCAAGGCGGACCTGTGCAAGCGCGGCGCCGAGGCGACCAAGCAGTTCTGCACCGAGCACGGCATTAAGTTCGAGGTGTGCGGCAAATTGCTGGTGGCCTCCACGGCGCTGGAAGTGGAGCGGATGGAGGCGCTTTACGCCCGCTCGCAACTCAATGGCATGAAGGTCGAGCGCCTAGACGCCGATCAACTGCGCCAGCGCGAACCCAATATTGTCGGGCTCGGCGGGCTGTTCCTCGACGCCACCGGCATCGTCGATTACCGCCAGGTCTGCGAAACCATGGCCGGAGTCATTCGCCGAAGTGGCGGTGAAATCCGCCTGGAAAAAACCGTCACCGCGATCCAGGAAGATACCGACAAGGTCACCGTCAGCACCCACGACGGCGCCTGGCAAGCCAGGCACCTGGTGGCCTGCGCGGGCCTGCAATCGGATCGCTTGGCGACCCTGGCCGGGATCGACATTGACCACCAGATCATCCCGTTTCGTGGTGAATACTTCCGTTTGCCTGCGGCGAAAAACAACATCGTCAATCACTTGATCTACCCGATCCCGGACCCGGAGTTGCCGTTCCTGGGCGTACACCTCACCCGGATGATCGATGGCAGCGTCACCGTCGGCCCCAATGCTGTGCTGGGCCTGGGTCGTGAGAACTACAAGAAGTTTTCCATCAACTGGCGAGACGTGGCCGAGTACGCCAGCTTCCCGGGCTTCTGGAAAACCATCTGGCAGAACCTGGGCTCCGGCAGCGTCGAGATGAAAAACTCACTGTTCAAGTCCGGCTACCTGGAGCAATGCCGCAAGTATTGCCCGTCCCTGGAGATTGACGATCTGCTGCCCTACGAAGCAGGCATTCGTGCCCAGGCAGTCATGCGCGACGGCACGCTGGTCCACGATTTCCTGTTCGCCCAGACGCCGCGCATGTTGCACGTGTGCAACGCACCTTCGCCCGCCGCGACCTCGGCCATTCCCATTGGCGAAATGATCGCCGACCGTATGTTCAAGTCCAGCTGAAACCCACCCGTTTTATCCGTCGGTTGACTTCGCCAAGAGGTGGACTGCCAACCCCCTATCGCCGAAAAACGGCCCCTGGGGCGTAGTAAGCGTCAATTTAACAATAAATATAATGACTCATAAGGAAGTACAGAATGACGGCACCAGCCCACAACACCGCCGCCGTGGAAACCCCGGCACAAACCAAAAAACGCCTGCGCAAGGTCGCTGCCGCCACCATCTTTGGCTCGATGCTGGAGTGGTATGACTTTTACCTCTACGCAACCATGGCGGCGATTGTCTTTTCGAAAATATTCTTTGATAACAGTGACCCGAAAGCCGCCACGCTGATGGCCTTCTCCACCTTTGCCATTGGTTTTATCGCCCGCCCCTTCGGCGGCGTTCTGTTTGGTTACCTGGGGGACAAGTTCGGCCGCAAACACGTATTGGTGATCACTTTCTGCATGATGGGTGTGTGCACCACACTGATCGGCCTGATCCCAAGCTACGCGTCCATCGGCATCTGGGCGCCGATTGTCCTGGTGTTTATCCGGATCATCCAAGGGCTGGGCGCCGGTGCCGAATTGTCCGGCGCGGCGGTCACGTCCTACGAGCACGCATCCGAAGGCAAGCGCGGCAGCCAAGGTGCCTGGCCGGCGCTGGGGCTGAACCTGGGCCTGCTGCTGTCCTCGCTGACCGTGTACCTGCTGACCATCAACGGCAACGAATTCCTTTTGGCTGGCGGCTGGCGTATCCCGTTCATCTGCAGCATTGCGCTGGTGGGTGTCGGCTTATGGGTGCGTAACAGCATCCCGGAAACCCCGGAATTCAAAGAGCTGAGCAAGGAAACCGCCAAGTCCAAGGTATCGCCGCTCAAGGCCCTGTTCAAGAACGACCTCAAGGGCCTGGCCGTGGTGTTTTTCGTGGCGGTTGGCTACAACGCCCTGAGCTATATCTTCAAAACCTTTTCCCTGGCCTACCTCACCCAGTTCAAGGGTATTGATGTGCATGTCACCTCGTTGTCGGTGACCATTGCCAGCCTGATCGCCATCGTCGCCGTGCCCTGCTTCGGCTGGCTGTGCGACAAGTGGAGCAGCAAGAAGGAGCTGATGCTCGGCGGTGTGTTGTCGCTGCTGTTTGCCTACCCGTTCCTGGCGCTGCTCAACACTGGTGAAAGCCTGATGATCTACATCGCCATTGGTGTGGGCACCGGTATTCTCGCGCCGATGATGTTTGCGCCCCAGGGGTCGTTCCTCAGCCGTCAGTTTCCTACCCAGACCCGTTCTTCAGGCTTCGGCACCGGACGCGAAATCGGTACTGCCATCGCCGGTGGCCTGGCGCCGCTTGGGGCGTTGTCGCTGGTGGCGTCGTCGGCTACCCATTCAACGGATGGCGTGGTGATCATCCTCGCAATCGCCTCGGTGCTGGTGGTGGTGTTTGCCCTGTGTGATCAGGGCCGCAAGCACTCGGCGTTCAAGAACTGACCAAAAAACTGACCAACGGGTGCATGGATGCCCCTTCATCGCGCATCATGGGCACTTTTAAGCTCAAGGATAACGTCCATGCGCGTGCTGTCATTGATGATGGGGTTTACGACGCTGGCCGCCAGTCTGGTGTTCTGTGCCCAGGCGTCGGCGAGCGAAGAAAGCCAATTAGTAGATTCGATCAACCAGTACCGCAGCCAGGTGCAACGTTGTGGCAACCAGGGTTCCCAGGAGTTGCCCCCCCTGGCCACCGATGCGCGCCTGGTGCTGCCGGTCAACAACGCCGGTGACCTGCAACAGGCGCTGGCGCGGGCGGCGTACCCGATGGTCAACGTCCAGGCCATCAGCCTGTCCGGCCCACGGGACGCCCAGTCCGCCATGAAGGCCGTGCGCGAAAGCTTCTGCCGGGTGGTGCTGGACCCGCAATTCGTCGACATCGGCGTGAGCAATAATGGCCAGGACTGGCGCATCGTGCTGGCCCGTCCGCTACTGACCCGCGGCCTGGGTAGCTCGCAGGCTGCCGGCCAGCAAGTACTTGAGATGATCAACGCCGCCCGCAATCAACCGCGCCAATGTGGCGGACAAGCCTTCGCAGCGACCAAACCACTGGCCTGGAACACCCAACTTGCCAGCGCCGCCGACAGTCACTCGCGCAACATGGCCAACAACAATTTCTTCGATCACCTTGACCGCGACGGTCGTACGCCGGGCGACCGAGCGGAACTGGCGGGCTATATCGGCCAGGCAATCAGCGAAAACATCGCCGCCGGCCTGGACACCCCACGCAAGGTGGTCGACGGCTGGCTCGCCAGCCCTGGCCATTGCGCCAACCTGATGAACCCGCAGTTGCGCGAATTGGGCGCTGCTTATGGACTTGACCCGAAAAGTGATGCGGGAATTTATTGGACGGGGTTGTTCGGGGTGCAGTAAATAGATGACGGAACGCGATGGACGGCCAGGCACGCGGGGGCTGGCCAAGGCTATGCGCAAGGATTGAGCGCACTCTACGACGCCACCGCCACCTGATTGCGCCCTTGGGCCTTGGCGCGATACAGCGCTTTGTCGGCGGTGTTCATCAGGCCGTGCAGATCGTCGTCCACTGATTGCGTCGAGGCGACACCGAGGCTGGCGGTCAGGCCAAGTACCGGTTCGGTAATCAAGCCCGCGATGGCGCGGATCAGTTGCTCGGCAATGTCCCGCGCCACCTCGACAGTGGTGTCCGGCAGCAGCACCGCGAACTCCTCGCCACCCAGGCGACCATAAACATCAGCCTGGCGAAACGACGCACTGATCACCCCGCCGATCTGGCGCAATACCTGATCGCCGGCCTGGTGGCCGTAGGTATCGTTGATAGCCTTGAAGTGATCCATATCCAGCATCAACACACACAACGGCTGTTGGTTGCGTTTGCACTGGTTGTACAACAGCTGGGCATGCTCGAAGAAAGCCCGGCGGTTCATCAGGCCGGTGAGTTCATCGGTCTGTGCGGCACGGGTGGAGATGTTGTGGGCCCGCTCCATTTCCCGGGTCAGGCGAAAGGCAGTCTCCAAGGCCTCGGACAATTTGCGCGTGGCGCCCACCACAAACGAAGAGAAAACCAGAACCGCCATGGCCATGCCCACTTGCATCGATGCCGGTTGAAACAGTAGCCACAGGGTGCAGGGCAACAACACCAGGCCGATAGACCCCAGCGTCATGTAACGGTATGCCGAGTAACACGACACCGCGCTGACCGACATGCCCACGGCAAACAGCATGACCAGCGCCTGGGACAGCCGATCGTCGGTGGGCATCACCGCAAACGCGCCGGCCCCCCAGATCCCAGCGGATAGCACCAGGGTGCTCCAGTAGCGGCGCTCCCAGCGCTGGGGCGTGCGTTCACTTTTAGGGCTGCGAAAATAGGCCATGAACATCGCGACACGCAGCAGCGTCGCCCCCGCCAGCAGCGCCAGCCAGCTGACCATGACGTTGTGCTCAAACCGGTCCCAGCACAACCAACAGAGCATGATCGCGGCCATATAACTGCCGAAAACGGCAAAAAATGATTGGCGAAACAACTGGTGCAGTCGATCAGTGCGCACCTGTTCCTCTATGGAAAAATCCTGGTCCTGCCCACGCCCAAGGCCATTCATTTGATCCGCCTGATCATAATGCTGCGACAAAATGGCATTGTGGCATCCTGCCAGCAGGCGGAACAGCAGAATCAAGCGGATCAGGACCGGGAAAGCGCTTGCTAAAGCGTGCGGATGAAGCTTTCGCGGGGACCGGACTGGAAAGTAGCGTCAACCCACTCGCCCGGCCACCGCGCTCGCCACAAACCGATTCCGCAAATGCGAGAGCTGGTAGGCGATGGCCAGCCAGATAAACCACGCGGGCATCACGCACAGCGCCAATCGTGTATCCGGCCGCAAGGCCAGCAAGCACAGCACAAATGCCAGGAACGCCAGGGAGAACCAGGCCATCGGTACCCCACCCGGCATTTTGTAGAGCGATTGTGCATGCAGGTCAGGTCTTTTTTTGCGGTAGGCAATGTAGGACGCCAGGATGGTCGACCAGGTAAAGATCACCAGGATCGCCGATACCGTCGAGACGATGGTAAAGGCGGTCATCACTTCCGGGACGATAAACAGCAGCAACACCCCCAGCAGCATCAGAAAGGTGGTGAAGGCCAGGCTGATAAACGGCACGCTGTTTTTCGACAGCCGGCGGAAGATCCCCGGCGCATTGCCCAGGTCCGCCAGGCCAAACAGCATGCGGCTGGCGGAGAACACCCCGCTGTTGGCGGACGATGCCGCCGAGGTCAGTACCACAAAGTTGACGATACCAGCCGCCGCCGGAAAGCCCGCTATCAGGAACAGTTCAACAAACGGACTCTTGCTCGGCGACACCTGCTGCCAGGACGTCACAGCAATGATGCAAGCCAGGGCCAGCACGTAAAACAGAATGATCCGCAGTGGTATGGAGTTGATCGCCTTGGGCAAGGTCTTTTCCGGGGAGCGGGTTTCGGCGGCCGCGGTGCCGATCAGTTCAGTGCCGGCGAAGGAGAAGACTGCCATCTGGAAACCGGCGAAGAAGCCAAACAGGCCATTGGGAAATACCGCCTGCTTATCCAGCAGGTTTGTCAGGGATGCGGTAACGCCGGTGGGCGATACAAAGGAGCTGGCGATCAGCGCCACACTCACACCGATCAAGGTGACGACGGCAATGATCTTGATGATCGCGAACCAGAACTCCACTTCGCCGAACAGTTTGACGGTCAGTACGTTCAAGGCGAACAACGTCAGCATCATGCCAATGGCGGGAATCCAGGCGGGTACATCGGGGAACCAGTACTAGAAAAACCCGCCCACCACCACCGCATCCCCCACCACTGCCACACTCCAACTCAACCAATAAGACCAGCCGAGAAAGAACGCCGCGCGCGGCCCGAGGTAAGCGCCGGCAAAGTCGGCGAAGCTTTTGAAGTTCAGGTTGGATAACAGCAACTCGCCCATGGCACGCATGACGAAGTACACGAACAGGCCGATGATCATGTAGATCAGGATGATCGAGGTGCCGGACAGGGCAATGATCTTGCCGGATCCCATGAACAGGCCGGTGCCGATCGCCCCGCCCATGGCCATGAGTTGAATATGACGATTGCTCAAGGTGCGCTGCAACGCAGGCTTTTCGATTAACCCAGGCGTAGTTGTTTTCATCACAAAACCTCTTGATCTTATGTTTTTGAGTTTTGGCAGAAAAATATCGGGCGATTTTTATTGTGGGTGGGGCTCGGACTCAGGGGGTCAACTTTCAGGCATGTTTGCTTTCATAGCCTCGCAGCACGTTGACTGCATTGATGCCAATCTCATCGACCATGTAGCCGCCCTCCATCACAAAGAGCGTGGGCACGCCTACGCTGGAGATGATTTCGCCCATGCCGGTGAAGTCATGACTTTCCAGGAGGAAATGGCTGATGGAGTCGTCCTTGAAGGTGTCGACGCCCAGGGAAATCACCAGCACTTCAGGCGCGAAGTTGCGCAGCTTTTGGCAGGCGTCGATCAAGGCTGTTTTGTAGGTTGGCCAGGTGGTGTTTTTTGGCAACGGGTAATTCAGGTTGAACCCCTCGCCCGCACCGGCACCGCGTTCGGTACTGAACCCGGAAAAATAGGGATAGGACACCGATGGCTCGCCATGCAGGGAGACAAACATCACGTCGCTGCGATCAAAGAAGATGTTTTGTGTGCCATTGCCATGGTGGAAATCCACGTCCAGCACCGCGACGCGTTTGGCTCCTTGGGTGATCGCCTGTTGCGCCGCGATGGCCGCGTTGTTCAAGTAGCAATAGCCGCCCATGTATTCCCGCGCGGCGTGGTGGCCGGGCGGACGGCACAGGGCGAAGGCACTGTTGTGACCCTCGTCGATCAAGGCCAGGCCGGTGAGCGCGATGTCAGCGCTGGTCTTGACCGCTTCCCAGGTGGTCGCGGTGATCGGCGAGCCGGCATCCATGGCGAAGAAGCCGAGCTTGCCGTCGATAAAGTCGGGGGCCTGATCGTTGGCCAGGTCGCGAACCGGCCAGACTAGCGGCAATGCGTCATGGCTGCGGCCGATGGCGGTCCATTGCGCCCAGGCTGTTTCCAGAAAGGACACGTAGCGCTCGCTGTGGGCGTTGACGTAGCACGAGCGGTCGAACGTGCGCGGGACGATGATATCGCCAAGCTCTACCTGCCTGACGCGATCACGAACGGTGTCCGCCCTGCTCGGCTGCTCGAAAGACGGCTTGAGCACGCCGTCCTTCAATTCGGTGCCATGGTGCAAACGATGGGAGTCGCTAAAAATAGTCAGCATGAGTACATATCCGCCTAATGAGATCCAGGCGTCTATTTTGTTCTGGCCGCAAGGGGCTTTCTTTGCTTTTACTTCTCGTGATGCTAGCGTAATCGGGAATATTTTCCCCAAAGACATTCAATAATGAAAAAAACAACCAAGCATGCCGCGCTTGACGATACCGACCTTGCGATCCTCGCCCTGCTGCAGGAAGACGCCAGTATCTCCAACGCCGAACTGAGCGAGCGCCTGTCCCTGAGCCTCACACCTTGCTGGCGACGGCGTAAACGTTTGGAAGAAGAAGGCGTGATCAAGGACTACCAGGCCAACCTGGACCGACGCAAGCTGGGCCTGGATATCATGGCCTTCGTGCATATCCGCTTTGCCACCCACACCGACCACACCCCTGAAGCCTTCGAAGCGGTGATCAAGCAACTGCCACAGGTGCAGTCGTGCCACAAGATCACTGGTGATGCCGACTATTTGTTGCAGGTGTTGGCTGAGGATCTGGACAGTTACAGTGAGTTTGTTGAAAGCGTGTTGCGGCGCCAGTTGGGGATTGCGTCGATTCAGTCGAGTTTGGCATTGCGGGAGGTGAAGACGACGAGCCGGATTGCTATTCCAGAGCGGATCAAGCAGTGAACGGCGATGCCCAACCAGCCTGTTCTAACGCGCGCCGATGATCACCGTGAAGTCATAAGTCCATATCCATCGCACATCCGTCCTGATCCCGCGTCAGGGCCAGGCAGCCTCCGTTAACGCCTCAACGCTCCTTAGCTCGCCGCGATGTCGATTTTCCTCATCCCCGTCATGGCATCGAACAACCGCCTGGTCGCCACTCGATCAGGATTGGGCTGCTCTTGTTACGCCTCTCAAGGTGTTGGCTGAGATTGATTAGTAAGGTAGGCGCTCAAACGACGGCAGGCTAAGTAAGTCATCTCGAACTTGAGTGCTCGCTTTGGGTCGATTGCAGCCCTTGGTGACCGGTAGCAATCGGCCAAAAACGGTCATTCAGCTTCGAAGACATCGATTTCTCTCACCGTCTTTTAACAGGGTATGAAAAACGCAGGGATCCGCGCCGTTACTGCGAACTGGTACGGCATTACGAAATAGCAAGGGACTAGACTCGCTTGAAACATCTGCATTTCACTCTTGATTCACCGTAATTGTTTTCCCGTAACTCATGAAAAACTGTTTCTTAATAATACCAAGCAAAATAGTAATAAGTTAGTTAGGCTGTTTTTTTCATAGTACGTATAAATCAGGAAAGCTGCATGAGTCTCCTAGCGCAAAATCCAAGATTTACGATAATTTTAGCTATTTTTTATTTCCTTTCAATGGTACTTGCGGCAAGGATTATTCACCTTACAATTTTTTCTCATGAGTTCTTGAATAACGAAGGCCGCAAACGTTCAACGCGACTGACTGAAACAGTTCCCGTCCGCGGCACTATATTTGATCGATTCAAACAGCCCTTGGCGGTCTCCACACCCGTCAGCACCTTGTGGGTGAATCCTAAACAGTTCACCCCAACTAAACAGCAGGCAGTAATATTGAACGAGCATCTTGATATTGATGCCTCGCTGATTAGCCATTTGACATTGAACTCCCAAGGCAAATCCTTCGCTTATTTAGCCAGAAGGGTTGATCCAGAGGTCGCAAGGAAGATAATAAAATTATCTATCCCAGGCATCTATGAGCGCCAGGAATACAAGCGATTTTATCCGCAGTCTTCGATGCTAGCTCAGACATTAGGCTTCACCAACATTGACCAAAAGGGCATTGAAGGCATTGAATTAATGTACAATCATAAACTTTCAGGCATGTCTGGCCTAGAAGAACTCACCTTGAATTTACGCAAGAGAGTCACTAGCGAAATCCTTGTGCACAAGCTCATCACCCCTGGAGAGGATCTATATTTAACAATTGACTCCACCCTTCAGCACTACGTTGAAAAAGCACTATTGAAAGGACTTAAGAACAATGCAGCACGGTCGGCAAGTGCAATTCTTATACACGCTAAAACAGGAGAGATATTAGCATTATCCACGATGCCCTCATTCAATCCAAATGCGCGTAAAAGCTTTAGCGCGGACGTCATTCGAAACCGAGTATTTACTGACGTATATGAACCGGGATCAGTGATAAAGCCATTCAGTATGGCCGCCGTTCTGACAGCTGGTATAGTTGACAAAAATGCCATCATTCAAATAGCGCCTGGCTTCGTAAAAATTAATGGATATACGATTCGAGATGTGGGTAGGGACAATCAGTTAGACCTGCCGGGCATCATCCGCCGCTCTTCAAATGTCGGCATGAGCAAGGTCGCGATTCCGACAGGTGGAGCAGTCATTTCGCGATTGCTGATTGAGCTGGGATTCGGAAACAACACCTCGGTCTACTTTCCAGGGGAAAGTGTTGGGACTGTTCCAACCAAGAGGGTATGGTCAGATATCGCCACCGCTAGCCTTTCATACGGATACAGTTTGTCGGTCAACTTGGCTCAACTAGCTCAGGCTTATACCGTCTTTGCAAATAATGGAAACCTGGTTCCATTATCGATAATCAAAGGTGAGGCACAGCCACCCCGCAATGTCATAAGCCCGGAGGTCGCCAACAGTATTCTGGACATGTTGGTGCATGCAGTCGATGGACCTGGAGCAGGCGGAAAGCGCGCAGCAATCAAAGGTTATGTAATTGCGGGTAAAAGCGGGACCTCACGCAAGGCATCCAGTGGCGGATATCAAAGCAATAAATATAGAGCCATATTCGTGGGTATCGCTCCGGCCAACGCGCCTGAGTTCATTATGGCTGTATTGGTGGATGAGCCCACCGCCAAGGGTTACTTCGGGGGAGCGATTGCAGCACCGATTTTCAAGGAGGTACTTGAAGATGTCCTTCGCATCAGAAATATACCGAGTGACCAAAATCAAACTCTGCCAGCCGCTCAAGGTTCAGTTGGCGCAGAACGTTCCGGCCCGGTCTAGAGTTATGGCGACTGAAGTGACCGTGATAACCACCCTGAAATGCAGACCGGCTTGCGGCGCTGACTGAATCGATTTCGGGCCGTTGGCAGACAAGGGGCCTATCCCAAATCGTTCCAACAATCAGCTTCTGATTACTGGCGCAGGATTAGGATCCTTCGGTTTCCAGCGGGAGGAAGCTCCCGCTGAACGCCAGCTCGACATTGACGGTGCCACGCCAGTTTCCCAGGCGATCGATCTGATAGATGAGCTGCTCGAAGCAACAACGGGTTACTTTTGGCCGTTTTCTGCCTGTCTCGACTGACTGAAATCGACCCATAGCTGCCAGTCATTTGTGTCTACACAATCAGGGCAATTCACTCCTTGGCAAAGGCAATGGGCACCTAATGACCATTTATACAAAGATCAGACACCCTCCTGGGTTTATACTCGGCGCCATCGAAATTAACCAAACTCAAATGAACTGAGATACCTCATGAGCCGTTCTCTCTCTATGACACCTGAACGCAAGCTGGTCGGTAAGCGATCCACCGTGCCCACATTCAAATCCGTCAGTTGAAGCCTGAAGCTGTGCTCCCGATCTCTTTCAGGAGCCTGCAACCATGATGCGTCCCGACGCCAAAGTTGAAAAAGTGTACCTCTACC
>NZ_VOBG01000045.1 GCF_008369295.1 Pseudomonas sp. ANT_H4
AAGCGCTTCGACTTCAAATGCCCAATCGAAGTTATGGGCGAGGTGATGCAGAAGGCCATGGCTATGCGGCATGATGCTCCAGCTTCAATTCAATGACCGTGTTGCACTCAGCTCCTGCAACCGCCCAGTATAAGGTACAGAGTTAATCCTCAATGAAAAT
Organism: Pseudomonas sp. ANT_H4; assembly: GCF_008369295.1. Taxonomy (GTDB): domain Bacteria; phylum Pseudomonadota; class Gammaproteobacteria; order Pseudomonadales; family Pseudomonadaceae; genus Aquipseudomonas. The sequence continues at coordinate 161 of NZ_VOBG01000045.1, forward strand.
CGCTCAATACAATTGGTTTCAACAGACAGAGAACTGACATACAACGTGCCTTGCAGTGTCTGCCCTATAACTCCTCCACCTCCTTTAAAATAATTTGACGCCAGCAAACGATTTAATCGAGTCGCCCAAACATGACTTGACGTAAACCAAAGCCCAAGCCCCGGACTAATTTTTTCTTGCCTAGCAGAAAATATGCGCTCCCTGAACTTGGACAGGGCAATTAAATTTCGACGCGTATAAAAATGATGAACATGCGTAATCCCTACCGGGTCATTCCTTCGAGTTTCTCCGCCGGCCATCATTCGATCCGAGGGAAACCAATCAACGACGTCTAGCGCAGAGATTCTTTCAACTATTTCAAGATCATTCTGATCTGGCTTTTTCTTAAAGCGAGACTTCCCAACACTATAATTTATTAAAACAGGAACTTGCTTTGCTTGACGAGTTACTTGCCCAGTTGATAAATCGGTAAAAGTCCTCCACGCACGATCCATCCCCCGCTTTGTGAGCAAAACGGAACAATGAGGGCAATTAAATTCGTCACGGACTTTTCCTGCTTCCTCATCGGCAGCAACATCCCAAAAAATAATTTCATCTGCGCAATTCGGACAGCTAAAAACATCAGACCAAAGAGTAAAGTTTATCAGGCCTTTTACATCCCCATCGCCGTGACGAGTTTCGTACATCCACCGACATTCATCATAGACCTCTTCCAAAATTCTTTCTGCATCACGCTTGAAGTCCTGAACATCTACCGCCGTATTATAGTTGGCAGCGATAAACGATGCTGCTGGAGAGAGTTCATTTAGTAGTGCTACTCGGGCCCCAAGCTTCGAGAAAGCTTTCCACGTAACACCACCTTCATCTATTTGGTGCTCCAAAACTGTGCCATCCGACTCGACACGATACCCAAGGGACTCAACTACTTGCCGATCACCACATAACTGCGCAGCTATCCCCGTCATCCCAGTACCACAAAACCCATCGAAAACTACGTCACCAGGCTGAGTATAATGGAGAATGTACCGCATGATTGCTTTGTGCGGGACTTTTGTATGGTAACTATGGGCGTTATAAATCGGGTCCCCCTTCCCTTCACTTACGTCCGCCAAGAACGGCTCTTTACTATACGCAACAGAAGAGTCATATGACTTTCCGTGATAGCCAATAAACTCTTCGACAAATGGATTCGGACAGGCAGTGTAGTACGGAGGATCGGACAGAGCCAAGATCGCCTCATCATTAGCAATCGGAAACCCCTCATTTTTTCGAAACTCTGGATCCTTCAGCTTTTCTGCCAGCAGGGTGAGATAATGCTCACGACGCACGGCATCACTAGGAAATATTTGCCCCAAGCACTCAACTGGACCACTTTCCGAAACTGCGTCCTGAAAAAGATCGTTCACTGTTCTCTGTCCTTTAATTCTAAGTAGCAAATAAAGCCTTCCTAGCGTAAACCCATGACACTATTTGCTATTAAACCTTTCTAGCGTCACCCAGCGTCTTACGATAATGTGCTCATGAAATTTCATCTTTCGATAAATAACGCAGCCATTCAGCTGCGTCACCATCACTCAATCACAAAGCGCAGCTTACTAGCATCTTTGCCTTTACAGTGCTCGCTGAGCAGAGACTCAAAACGCTTACGTAGGTCATCCGGTGTAGCAGGTGAACCGCCAATGAGCAGAGCTTTCCTGATATCGGTGCCGCTGACGGTAATTTTCTCTAATCCGGATAGTGCTTCCTGTATTGCACTAACAAAGGCAGGAGCAACGGGACTGGCCAACGTACGATTGGCAATGAAGCTCTCGATTAATTCACGGGCGCTGGCCTTGAGTAGCTCTAGATTGGCCTGAATAGTCGGATCTTCGAGATTGTCCAATAGCGTCTGCTGCCAGTTAGCTAGCAACTCATCCAACTCATCATCCAACTGCATCAGTGCGTGGGACGCAACGCCTAGCTGCAGTTGCTCATTAGCAGGTTTGAAGCTGCAGTGCTGGCAGTACGGGCTCGCATAGAGCTCCGACTCTGTAAGCTGATGGCAGCTCCTCAGACTATCGACACGCTGATCAAATGCACTGAGCTGACTCGTAGGCATTAGCGAGATACCGACCAGAGTACGCAAGTTGGCCAAGCGCGGATCTTTACGCAGTGCTGCCTTGGTCTTGTCCTCCACCACACCGAGGCGCGCCTTGCTATGCAGGCTGATGTAGGCGTTGAGGTAATCCTTTTTAAGAATATTGAGAGACTGACGATACTCACCAGAGTGCTGCGCGATTCGATCCTGACTGAGCTTGCCAAGAATAGATGCTCGAGCAGCCTGTGCCTGCTTAACCCAGGTATGGTCGGCTGGGAGCACCAACTCGGCCTGAGACAGATAAGCGGCAACAGCCCCCAATTCGCTAACCAAATCCAACAAACGTTCGACCGACTCCAACACATGCAGGTTTTGCTGCTGGGCGTTGATGTCGTCGGAGCCGATTCGCAGGTTCTTAAGTTTCCCTACCGTATTAAAGGGTGAAAGACCTTCAACAAAACCTTTCAGAGACTCCAACCGTACACGCCAGTCTGCTACCTCTGCATTGGTAAGCAACGACTGCCCCCAAAAGCTGAGACGATTTTGCATGTCGGTGCTCGCTGAAAGCAGACGGTTGACCAGTTCGGTTACCTTACCTTGCAGCTGTTTAACAGGCTCCTCAGAACCTTGCACCGCCATCTGCGCTAAGCCTGGGGTCAAGCCGAGCAACTCGAATAGACTGCGCAGCACTGCAACATTGATCTCTTTGGGTGCTTCGACGTGCTTGAACTGCTTGAGTTCGTCCTGACTGCGCTCGGCCAGCAGGCTTAGTTTGCTGGAATCGATCTTGTCACCAGTAATGGCCAGAACGATGTCGCCGGAATACACCAACCCAGCCAGCACGGTAACCAACAGTTCGGGCTCAAGACGGAAGCGAATTGGATGGAAATACTCAACCTCTCCGCCGCCCACCAGCAATTCGCTGCGGTTAAGTGCCTGGCCGTGTCCTTTTTCCTTGAGACGTTTGAGGACTTCCTGAGCGTAGCGCGAGCGGCCCGGTTCGATACGGTCGCCATCGAGCATTTCCAAAGCATCAAGCATTGCATTGGCGTCTTTACTTCGCGCACCTCCAGCCAATGCCTTGAGTGCACTACCGACCATCTGCTTGACGTTGGATCGCGTAACTAGCACCGGAAAAGTGGGATATTCGGGTGCTGTTTCAGCGAACTGCTGATTCATGGCCAACCCAGCAACCACATTGACCACATCGCGAAAGTTGATGCGTTCGTCGTTGCCCAGGCGCGCCTTGTCACGCAACGAGATACCTTTGACCCAGTCCAGTAAAGTAGCTTTTTTACCCTGGTAGGTCACTTCATAGGCGCTCATCTGCTTTTCTTGCAGCCACTTACTCATGGCCTTGAGAAAGTCCTGCGCTCTAGTCTGATAGATGACTTTGGCTCCACCACTGGTTGAGTTCGCCAGTTCCAAGGCAGCGGCATAAAAAGCTAGGTGTTTACGGATTTCGTCATCCACCCCCTTTAGGCGGAAAAACACCTCATCAGCCTTGTTCTCGTCACGAAAGCGCGGTGGCTCGAATGGCTGAACAAAATAGATGTAGAAGTCGCGCTCAGGCTGTGCGGTCGGACGATCGTTGGGAGCACCAAAGAATAGATAGCCATCACGTTCAGTACGGCGTTCCTGCCACTCGATCGGGTACTGCCAGATCTGATGACCGGTCACGTAACAAAGGTCATCGGCCTGTTCCATCAGCTGTTTAACGGCACTGAAGTAAGCGCGATCCAGGCTATCATCGGACAGCACGTCAGCACGCTTTTCGATCTGCGCGTCGTAGTCGACGTCCTTCTTAAGGTCGAGATAATACTGCTCGGTATCCGCGGATTTGGAAATAAACTGACCGTTTACGGTTTTCAGAATTTCACGTAGTGCCGTTATCACAAAGCTGAGTAGGTCTTCAGCAGGCTCAGGCATATCTTCCAAGCCTGGCTGGTACAAGCACAATGAGTCACGTAGTTCTTGAGCCCGCGGACCGACTGGAACATAGATGTCGCCGCCAGTAGTCAATCGATGCACTGACAGTGCATGAATAATGCGCAGAGCCATCGCCTTATAGGTTGGCCGAGCAAAGCCTTGCTGGATACGTGATTCAAGAACATCGGCAACGCTGATCACAGGCCCGACACCCGGGTCAGCCTTGAATACCGAGTTAGATTTGACTGTTTGCCAGAAGGCATCGTAGGCCACTAAACCTGGACGATCGCTTGGCACTTCGTCGTTGAGGATGGTCTTGATCTGGTCTCGCAGTGTGACCAGCGCACCACGTTTCTCAGTGAAGACAAGCTGCTCAAAGGTCTTCAGGTAATCTGGATGGACGGGAAACAGGCGCACATACTCATCCATACGCTCGTTCATGGAACCGTAGAACTTGGAAAAAGGGGCTAGGTAGGACCGAATCTTCTCCTGCTGGTCGACGGACTTCTTCAGAAGACGCTCAGCGACCACGAAACTGACATCCTGGCGAGCCAGCTGTACCTGGGTGAAACGATCTTTTACGCGACGCAGGCTATCAGCGACATGTTGGAAGCGGCTGCTGTCGAAGATCGCCTCCTGAACACCAGCCACGAAACGAAAGCGCAGGTGCTTGCTGACTTCACCAATTTCACGAAGGAAGGACAAATCCAGAACAAGGTCATGATCCTTGCGCGACCGCAGGTATTCAAGAAACTCGTCGACAACCAACAATACGCCTTTGCCCGGATGAACCTCATCAAAAGCGGCCATCATTTCTTCAAAAGAGGCCTTGTTATTGACTACCTGATCGGCCGGGGGGAAGTTGTAGCTAACGTCATGCTTGGTGAGGAAGCGCTCCAGCTCATTGGTAATGATGCCTCTTAGCGACATCTGGCTGGACACCTCGATGCGGTGTACTTTGAACTTTCCAGCAATCGCGGACACAGCCTCGGCCACCTGGGGATGACGAATCATCGCGGCGTAATCAATATTTTCCGCTACCAAAGAGATCACAGACATCAAATGCGATTTACCGGTACCGTAGTTTCCTACCACCAAGAGGCCTTTGTGATCGACAGACTCATCAAACGACAGCTGGGGAATCATCAACGAGGCAATGCGCTCAGCCATGTCATCGGAGATGACATAGGTAGAAATCAGCTTCTGCGCTTCATCAGGACGGTTGGCGTCCAGCAGTTGGATCACTGACTCAATGGGCTCAAACTGGATGAGATCGCCGTACTTCATGGCTGTCGACATGCGTTCCTCGCGTTATTACTAGGCATCAATCTGAAGGTAAACTAGGCCGTTTGCGGCATAGTCCTGATATTCGGGGTGTCCCATTCGGGCGTAGATCAAACGACCATCTTGCAACGTGCCAGGCCAGGTGGCTACCACAGGACGAGACTGGGCCTGACGCTTGAGCAGGTCGAGCGGGTCAAGCTGCAGATGGTTATCGAACAAGATCTCGATATTATCGAGCAGGAGCACCCCTTTGTGGCAGTGCTCATAAGCTAGCTCTCGAAGCAGGTTAGCCGCTTCGAATGAACGCGCCTTCCCTGGTAGGCTGAGCAAACGCGAGCCGAGTGCAGAACCGACGTTTAGTGGAGTGACGTCATAAGGCAGATCGTTGAGCCTTTTAGCTAGATTATGTAAAGCCAATGTTTTTCCACTACCAACTGAGCCAACCACTAAAATCAGCTGGCTGTGTAAGGCCGGGACATCTACAAGCAGTTTTTCTAGCTTTTCTACAACCGTCATAGGTAGAGCCTTTCATATCCAGCTTGCTCGGCTCAATCTTCGGCGATTATGCAAGCATTTGCGAACGGTCAAATCTTCGTGCTCAAAAGGCAAACCTAGGCGGGCCATCTCAGCTCATTGGTTGAACATATCTAGGGTTGAGTTAAGCGCTATGGTTTCCAGCGCCTATATGGCGGATTGGTCTGCGCTCAAGCCCCCTTAACACTGGTATTACTATTGGGGGCTGATTTTACAGCAACAGCCCAGTACCTGCTTGGTTTCTGATGCCTTTGAGCCAGTACGTATAAACGCTATGGTCCGGTTCCGAGTATCTAAGCGACGCCAAGCCGACATTCCTTCATTCGCTGATTGGCATAGGTAACTCCGACAGGCGAGGGGAGGATAGATATCTGGCTTGGTTTTCAAAATCTCACGTCCTCACCCTGTACCACGCAATGGTCAGTGTCGAAGGCAATTCAATATAGGGATTGCTACATGACGACGATAGCGTACTGATTGACCACAGCCGAATGCCCCAGAGGGCTAGGCCGCACATGCCATACGCATTGATGAGTATTTCTTTACCTCGCGCTTACACACCGCCTCATCCATAGCCCTTAAAAGGCGGCAGGGTAAAATCACGCAAAGAGAGAGTGGGGGAACAGATGGGGGAATAGAAAGCACAAGAAACGAAAAAGCCCCGCAAGGCGGGGCTTTATTCGAAAATAATGGCGGAGAGATAGGGATTCGAACCCTAGGTACCGGTGAAGGTACAACGGATTTCGAATCCGTCCCATTCGGCCACTCTGGCATCTCTCCAACGGCGCGCATCATAACAGCCTGTTACCGGGAAGCAAAGCTCCTGGTGGATTTTTTTCCGTGCTATCAGATGCTTGCGTCGATTACAGCGGTACGCCGAGACGGTTGGCGACTTCTTCGTAGGCTTCGATGACGTCACCGAGACCCTGGCGGAAGCGGTCCTTGTCCATCTTCTTGCGAGTCTCCTTGTCCCACAGGCGGCAGCCGTCCGGGCTGAATTCGTCGCCCAGGACGATGGAACCGTCGTGGAACACGCCGAATTCGAGTTTGAAGTCGACCAGCAACAGGCCCGCGTCGTCGAACAGTTTGCTCAGGACGTCGTTGACCTTGAGGGACAGTTCTTTCATGCGCACGAGCTGTTCAGCGGTGCCCCAACCGAACGCCACGACGTGGGATTCGTTGATGAACGGGTCGCCCTTGGCGTCGTCCTTGAGGAACAGTTCGAAGGTGTAGGGGTTGAGCTTGAGGCCCTCTTCCACGCCCAGGCGCTTGACCAGGCTACCGGCGGCGTAGTTACGCACGACGCACTCGACCGGGATCATGTCGAGTTTTTTCACCAGGCATTCGTTGTCGCCCAGCAGTTTGTCGAATTGAGTCGGCACGCCGGCTTCTTCGAGTTTCTGCATGATGAAGGCGTTGAACTTGTTGTTCACCATGCCTTTGCGGTCGAGCTGTTCGATACGCTTACCGTCGAACGCCGAGGTGTCGTTGCGAAACAGCAGGATCAAGCGGTTGGCGTCGTCGGTCTTGTAAACCGATTTGGCTTTGCCGCGGTAGAGTTCTTCACGTTTTTCCATGATGGGCTCCGCTTGCTAAGTAGGTGGGCTAGGCGATATGTCGCCAGTCGAGCCCTGAATCTTGATCGGCCAGTTGCAGCCAGTCCGGGTCGCACCCGAGGGTGTCGACAAAACATTGCCGGGCCAGCTGCGGCAGGTTGTTCTTGCTGCTCAGGTGGGCCAGGACCAGGTGTTGCAGGTCTTGCCAGCCCAACTCATACACCAGGTACGCCGCCTGATGGTTGTTCAAATGTCCCAGTTCCCCACCAACCCGCTGCTTGAGAAAGTACGGGTAGTGACCACGGGCAAGCATGTCACGGCAGTGGTTGGACTCGATCATCAATGCATCGAGGTCCCGATAGCCGTCCAGCACCTTGGCGCAGTAGGAACCCAGGTCGGTGAGCAGGCCGAAGCGTCGCTCACCGCCAGTGAATACGTACTGCGTCGGTTCCTGGGCATCGTGAGCCACGGCAATGACGTCAATGCTCAAGGCACCAATCTGCAGTTGCTCGCCACCGGCCAACAAACCTGCGGGCTCTATGGGTTTGCGCATCCCGCGCAAGGTACCGCGACTCAGGTACACCGGAAGATTGTAGCGCCGAGACAGCAAACCCACGCCATGCACGTGGTCGGCATGTTCGTGGGTCACCAGAATCGCGCTCAGCTGCGAGGGGTGAACCCCCAGGCGCAGCAGGCGCCGCTCGGTTTCCCGCAGGGAGAAACCACAATCCACCAGGACGTACGTGTCGTCGTGGGCTACTAGCGTGCCGTTCCCTTGGCTACCGCTGCCGAGAACGGCAAACCGCATCGGATATCAGCCCAGGTTGTCCTGAATCACGCCCAACACTTTGCGCGCCACTTCTGCCGGCGCCACAGTGTTGATGTTTTTCTCGACGGTGACTTGCACGTTGTCGCCTACCTTGCTCAGGCGAACCTGATAACGCTCGGCGCGGGTTTCGACTTCTTCCTTGCTTGGCTTGCTGCCGAACAATTTGCCGAAGAAACCTGGCTCTTCGTCTTTCTTCTCGGCTTTTTCGGCCAAGTTGATGTAGTACAGGCCCAGGCTGCGGTTGATGTCTTCAACGCGCCATTCGCCTTGCTCCAGCGCACGGCCGACACTCGACCAGGCACGGTCCAGGTCTTCACCCAGGTTGAGCACGACGTTGCCGCTGCCGTCTTCGGTGAGGCTGACGCGGTTAGGCGTGTCGTAATCGCGAGCGGCCAGAAGGGAGACGGAACCGCCCTTCTCGGAAATGCGGCTCATGCTGGCGAGCATCTCGTCGACCAGCGCGGAATCGACACCGGTGTTGACCGAGCGATTGGTGAAGTCGACGTTGGCGGTGCTGCCGGCAGGACGCTCGGCGCTGACTACGTAGACTTCACTGGTATTGCGTTGCACGCCAGGTTCGATGCGCACACGAATGCGGCTTTCGCCGTCAGCCGCGATGCCACCGGCTTGCAGGCGCTTGGCCATGTTGGCCGATAATTCATTAGGCTGCTGCCACGCGGTGGTGAACTCACCGGTCTGCGGGCGCTGCTCATCGATACGCAAACCGTTGTCCTGGAAGAACTGCAAGGCTACCGGCCAGACTTCGGCAGGTGGGCGCTGAGCCATGATCCAACGGGAATCACCGCTCTTCTGCAGGCTGTAGTCGCTAGCATCGGCCACGGCCGAGATCGGCAGTGGGCGTGGCACTTCGTACTCGCCCTTGACGGTGTCGTCGGCCACGTTGCGCGGAATCGGCAGCAACGGGTCAAGACGCTTGGCGACGTTAACGTCCGGCGGCAATTGCATCGGTGCGGTTTGTTGTGCTTCCAGGTAATCGCTGCCGCGGTCACGGAAGTAGCCTTCCGGGCCCCAGATCCAACCGCAGCCACTGGTGCTGGAGATAATCAAGGCAAGTGCGGAAAGTCCGGCCAATCGCTTCATGCGTAGTGCTTCCTCAATTAAACCAGGACGCCGGACTGGCGCAGGGCCTGTCGCAGCGGTTCGTGACAGGCTTCGCTGAGCCAGGTGAGCGGCAGACGGATACCGTCCGGCATCATACCCATCTCATGCAGCGCCCATTTCACGGGAATAGGGTTGGATTCGATAAACAGGTTTTTGTTGAGCGGCGCCAGTTGCTCATGGATCGCACGGGCCTTGACGGCATCACCAGCGATAGCAGCGGCACACAGCTCGCTCATGAGACGGGGAGCAACGTTGGCAGTTACCGAAATATTGCCCTTGCCACCCAGCAGGATCAGCTCGACAGCAGTCGCGTCGTCACCGGAATACAGCAGGAAATCGCTGCTCACGCCAGCCAGGATGTCCTTGGCGCGTTGCAGGTCGCCGGTGGCTTCCTTGATGCCAATGATGTTCGGCACGGTAGACAGACGAATCACGGTCGCAGCCTGCATGTCGCAAGCAGTACGGCCTGGGACGTTATAGAGGATCTGCGGGATGTCGACGGCTTCGGCGATGGTGCGAAAGTGCTGGTACAGGCCTTCCTGGGTCGGCTTGTTGTAGTACGGCGTCACGAGCAGGCAGGCATCGGCGCCGGCTTTCTTGGCGTTGGTGGTCAGTTCGATCGCTTCGCGGGTCGAGTTGGCGCCAGTACCGGCGATCACCGGGATGCGCCCGGCAACCTGCTTGACGACAAACTTGATCACCTCGATATGCTCTTCCACGCTGAGCGTCGCGGACTCACCAGTGGTGCCGACCGCCACAATGGCGTTGGTGCCCTCTTGCAGGTGAAAGTCCACTAGTTTGCTCAGGCTGTCCCAGTCGAGATTACCTTGTGCATCCATGGGTGTGACCAGTGCCACCATACTGCCCGCAATCATGCAACCGCTCCTGCCGGAAAAAGAGAGCCGTAATGGTACTGGCGCCAAGATGCTTGTACAAGCGAAGTACCGCCTGAGTATGCGTTCTGGATCAACTTAGCGCTCGTCGACGCCATCATTGGGCGAAAGCAGGGTTTGATGAGGGTGATTACGCAATGAAAACGCCACCTCCTAGCCCTCGGCGACGGTTTTCGCTACCCTTCATACTTTGATCGAGACGCCTATCGACGTATCGACCGCTCATCGCTTTAGGAAGGCTGCATGTCCACCCCCACAGTCCGCGAACAATTCCTTGTCATCAGTGCCCTCGGCGCCAACCCCATGGAGCTGACTAACGTCCTGTGCCGCGCCAGCCATGAAAACCGCTGCGCCGTCGTAACTTCCCGCCTGACCCGCCATGGCGAATGCAGCGCGCTGGTCCTGCAGATCTCCGGGACCTGGGATGCTCTTGCACGCCTGGAGACCGGTTTGCCGGGCCTGGCCAAGAAGCACGACTTCACCGTTAACATGGTGCGCAGCGCCGCCCTGGAGAATCGTCCACAGGCCCTGCCCTACGTCGCCTATGTCAGTTCGGCCTACCGTTCGGACATCGTCAACGAACTGTGCCAGTTCTTTATCGACCATAACGTCGACCTGGAAAACCTGACCTGCGATACCTATCAGGCCCCACAGACCGGCGGCACCATGCTCAACGCCACCTTTACCGTGACCTTGCCGGCCGGCGTGCAGATCAGTTGGCTGCGCGACCAGTTCCTGGATTTCGCCGATGCCCTGAACCTCGACGCACTGATCGAGCCATGGCGCCCACAGAACCCAATGTAAGGAAGTTTTCATGGCGGTAGTCATCGACAAACCGGTAGCCGATTTCGAAGCCCAGGCCACCAGCGGGCAAACCTTCAGCCTCGCCGGGCTCAAGGGCAAACAAGCGGTGATCTACTTCTACCCAAAAGACAGCACTCCCGGCTGCACCACCGAAGGCCAGGGTTTTCGTGACCAGTACGCAGCGTTCCAGGCGGCCAACACCGAGGTGTTTGGCGTGTCCCGGGACAGCGTGAAGTCCCATGAAAATTTCAAGGCCAAGCAGCAATTCCCCTTTGAGCTGATCAGCGACAAGGATGAAGCGGTGTGCCAGCTGTTTGATGTAATCAAGCTGAAGAAGCTGTATGGCAAGGAATACCTGGGCGTTGATCGCAGCACCTTTCTGATCGACAAGGATGGTGTGCTGCGTCAGGAATGGCGTGGTGTGAAAGTGCCGGGGCATGTGGATGCTGTTCTGGCAGCGGCCCAGGCTTTGAATAAGGCTTGATTCATACCTGAACTGTAGGAGCGAGCTTGCTCGCGAAGGACTCGCAAACACCGCGCTCATTCAGAATGGGCGCGTTATCGTTCACGCCCATCGCGAGCAAGCTCGCTCCTACAGTAGCGGTGCAACAACCGGCTCCTGCCGCGGCCACGCATCCAGCACCGCCTTGAACAGCGTCGCCAGGGGAATCGCAAAAAACACCCCCCAGAAGCCCCACAACCCGCCAAACAACAACACCGCACAGATGATCGCCACCGGATGCAGGTTCACCGCCTCGGAGAACAGCAGCGGCACCAGCACGTTGCCGTCCAGGGTCTGGATGATGCCGTAGACCGCCATCAGGTAGATGAACTGATCGCTCCAGCCCCACTGGAACAGTGCGATCAACATCACCGGCACGGTGACCACCACGGCGCCGACGTAGGGCACCACCACTGACACGCCTACCAGCAGCGCCAGCAACGCGGCGTAGTTCAACCCCAGCGTCACGAACGCGATGTAGGTCACCCCACCGCAAATGAAAATCTCGATGACCTTGCCACGAATGTAGTTGGCGATCTGTCGGTTCATTTCCTGGGCCACCCGAGTAATCAGCGCTCGTTCGCGCGGCAGATAGCCGCGCGCCCAGCGTCCGATCATTTCCCGGTCCTTGAGGAAGAAAAAAACCAGGATCGGCACCAACACCAGGTAGATCATGATGTTGACCAGCAATGGCAGGCTGGACAGGGAAAAGGTCAGCGCCCATTGCCCGAACTTTCCGATCTCACCCCGAGCGGCTTCGATGGCCTGCAGCACTTGCTCGTCCGACACCAGGTGCGGATAGCGCTCGGGCAACAGCAGCAACAGCGACTGCCACTTGGCAAGCATGCCCGGCAGTTCATTGAATAACGTGATCAACTGATGCCACAACAACGGCAGCACCACCACGATAAACACCAGCAACAGGCCCATGAACAAGGCAAACACCAGCCCCACTGCCACGCCGCCCGGCAAGCGCATACGCTCCAGGGTTGTTACCAGGCCTTGCATCAGGTAAGCCAGGACCATCCCCGCCAATACCGGCGCCAGCATGCCACCCAAGGTGAGTACGGCCGTAAAGGCCAGAAACAGCAGGACTGCCAATATCACCGCTTCTTCGTCGGAGAAGTAGCGCTGAATCCAGTCGCGTAACACTTTGAACATCAATCAACCTCGGGCAATGGGGGCAGGCTTCAGGCCTTGCGCAACCAGTAACGATAGACGCCAGCGTCTTCTTCTTCGCGCAACAATGTGTGACCAGCCAACTTGGCGAAAGTCCGGAAATCTCGCAGGGAGCCCGCGTCCGTGGCAATCACTTTAAGTACCGCGCCACTGGCCAGCCGATTGAGCTCCATCTTGGCCTTGAGCAATGGCAACGGGCAGTTGAGGCCGCTGGCATCGAGCTCGGCATCAAAGGCGACAGAGTCGGTCATGGTTTAGCTCCTGGCGGGCATCGGGGGCGCTTAGAATATCTGGTCCCAAGCTCAGTGTCCGGCTACAGTAAGGTCTTTGTCGAAAGGCTTTGTGCATGACTTTTTTGCGCCCTACCCTGCTGACGCTGGCTTGCCTGCTTGCCTCTCCAGGCTTCGCTGACGACCTGCCGTCACTTGGCGACGCCAGTTCTGCCATTGTCTCGCCTCAGCAGGAATATCAACTGGGCCGGGCGTGGTTGGCTTACCTGCGCGGCCAGGTCTCGGCACTCAACGACCCCCAGCTCAAGGATTACGTCGAAACCAGCGTTTACAAACTGGTGGAGACCAGCCAGGTCAATGACCGGCGCCTGGAATTCATTCTGATCAACAGCCCGCAATTGAACGCCTTCGCCGCGCCCGGTGGCATCATCGGGGTCAACGGTGGGTTGTTCCTCAACGCCCAGACCGAAGGTGAATATGCTTCGGTACTGGCCCACGAACTGGCTCACTTGTCCCAACGCCACTTCGCCCGTGGCGTCGAAGCCCAACAACGGATGCAGATTCCGATGATGGCCGCCCTGCTCGGCGGGATCATCGCGGCTGCAGCCGGGGCAGGTGATGTTGGCATTGCCGCGATTGCCGGCAGCCAGGCCGCAGCCATCCAGGAACAGCGACGCTTTTCCCGGCAAAACGAACAAGAGGCTGACCGCATCGGCATTCTCAACCTGGAGAAAGCCGGTTACGACCCGCGCTCCATGCCGACCATGTTCGAACGCTTGATGCGCCAGTATCGTTTCGATGCCAAGCCACCCGAGTTCCTGTTGACTCACCCGGTGACCGAATCGCGGATCGCCGACACCCGCAACCGCGCCGAACAGTCCAAGGCCGGCGGCAAGGAAGACAGCCTGCGCTATCAACTGATTCGCGCCCGTGTGCAGTTGTATTACGAAGACACTCCGGGACTGGCCGCCAAGCGCTTCCGTGCCCAACTGGACGAAAATCCGAAAAGCGATGTAGCACGCTATGGCCTGGCCATCGCCCAGATCAAAGGCACCCAGCTCAACGAGGCGCGAGAAAACCTCAAGCTACTGCTGGCCAAGGCGCCCAACGACATCACCTATAACCTGGCGCAGATTGAGCTAGACATCACCAACAACCGCATACCGGACGCCCAGCAGCGTACAGACCGGATGCTGGCGCAATACCCCGGCAACTATCCGCTGAACCAGGTGCGCGTGGATCTGCTGCTCAAGCAGAATCGCACCGCCGATGCCGAGAAAGCCCTGGAGGGATTGCTCAAGACCCGCCCGGATGATCCGGACGTCTGGTACATGGTCGCGGAAACTCGCGGCTTGTCGGGCAACATCATTGGCCTGCACCAGGCACGTGCCGAGTACTTCGCACTGGTGGGCGACTTCCAGCAGGCAATTCAGCAACTGGACTTCGCCAAGCGCCGCGCCGGCAGCAACTTCCCACTGTCATCACGCATCGATACTCGCCAGCGTGAGCTGATCGAACAGGAACGCCTGGTCAAAGGGATGATGAGCTAAACCTCTCGCCCCATCGGCATAGGGGCAGCCTTACGGCGAGACGCTCACCCACAAGAGTGCGCCCATGCTGAGCGCAACAAAAAAAGCCCCATCCGGCTCACACCGAATGGGGCTTCATTCACACAACCAGCCTTACGCGGCGTTCATGGTCTTGTGGGTTTCAATCAGATGCTGCACCACGCCCGGATCGGCCAGGGTGGAGATATCCCCCAAGCCGTCGTATTCGGCCGTGGCAATCTTGCGCAGGATGCGGCGCATGATTTTCCCCGAGCGAGTCTTCGGCAAGCCCGGCGCCCACTGGATTACATCCGGCGAAGCAATTGGCCCGATCTCCTTGCGCACCCAGTTTTTCAATTCCAGGCGCAGCGCTTCACTGGTTTCTTCGCCAGCATTAAGAGTCACATAGACATAAATGCCCTGCCCCTTGATGTCGTGCGGCACGCCAACCACCGCCGCTTCCGCGACTTTGGGGTGGGCAACCATGGCACTTTCGATCTCGGCGGTGCCCATGCGGTGGCCGGAAACGTTAAGCACGTCATCCACCCGGCCGGTGATCCACCAGTAGCCGTCTTCATCGCGACGCGCGCCGTCGCCGGTGAAATACATGCCACGAAAGGTCTTGAAGTAAGTGTCGACGAAACGGTCATGGTCGCCGTAAAGCGTCCGTGCCTGGCCCGGCCACGAATCGAGAATCACCAGGTTCCCTTCGCCTGCACCTTCGATGATGTTGCCCAGGTTGTCCACCAGAGCCGGCACGACACCGAAGAACGGCCGTGCCGCAGAACCTGGCTTGAGGGCGTGAGCTCCCGGCAGCGGGCTCATCAAGGTTGCGCCGGTCTCGGTCTGCCACCAGGTGTCGACGATCGGGCAACGGGATTGGCCGACGTTCTTGTAGTACCAGGCCCACGCTTCAGGGTTGATCGGCTCGCCTACCGAGCCCAGCAGACGCAAGCTGCTGCCATCGGCGCCTTCGCACGCGGCGGTGCCGGAGGCCATCATCGCGCGGATCGCGGTCGGTGCGGTGTAGAGGATATTGACCTTGTGCTTGTCGATAATCTTCGCCACCCGAGTGATGTCCGGGTAGTTCGGCACGCCTTCGAACAGCAGCGTAGTCGCGCCATTGGCCAGCGGGCCGTAGACAATATAGGTGTGGCCAGTGACCCAGCCGACGTCGGCGGTGCACCAGTAGATTTCGCCAGGACGATAGTCAAACACGCGCTCGTGGGTCAGCGCCGCATACAACAGATAGCCGCCAGTGGTGTGCTGCACGCCCTTGGGCTTGCCGGTGGAGCCGGAGGTATAAAGGATGAACAGCGCTTCTTCAGCACCCATCTCTTTCGGCGCGCACACGGTGCCCGCCACTTTCATCAGGTCTTCGTACCAGATGTCGCGATGTTGGTTCCACTTGATGTCGCCACCGGTGCGCTTGCACACGATGACTTTCTGGATGCTGCTGGTTTCCGGGTTGGTCAGGGCGTCGTCGACGTTGGCCTTGAGCGGAATCTTCTTACCGGCACGAATACCTTCGTCGGCGGTGATCACCACCTTGGAACGACAGTCGATAATCCGGCCGGCCAGAGCTTCTGGCGAGAAACCGCCGAACACCACCGAGTGAATCGCACCGATCCGGGTACAGGCCAGCATGGCGACCACAGCTTCGGGAATCATCGGCATATAGATAGTCACCACGTCGCCGCGGTGCACATCCTGGCCGCGCAGGGCGTTGGCGAACTTGCAGACTTCTTCGTGCAGCTCGCGATAGGTGATGGTGCGGCTCTCGGCAGGGTCGTCGCCCTCCCAGATGATTGCTGCCTTATCGCCACGCTCGGCAAGGTGACGGTCCAGGCAATTGTAGGAAACGTTGAGGGTGCCATCGGCAAACCACTTGATGTCGACATGGTGATCGTCGAACGAAGTCTGCTTCACCGTGGTGAAAGGCTTGATCCAGTCAAGACGCTGAGCCTGCTCGCGCCAGAAACCGTCGGGGTTGACCACCGACTGCTGGTACATGGCCTTGTAGGTCGCCTCATCGGTTAGCGTGTTTGCTGCTACTTCGGGGCGAACGGGGTACAGAGAAGCCGCACTCATCTTTCTTACCTCGGTGACAATAGTTGTTGTTGTATGCCCCTGTTGTAGCCGGGGTGGGCCTATAGAACCATTCGACGATGGTAGTAACAAGCCCCTACAAATTACCCTGCTTTACGCCCACAGCCCTCTGGCCCACGGCCTACGTCGCTTTTCACTGGGCGGCGGCAAAAACTGAGTGCAACACCTGACCTTTCCGGTACGGTGCTGCCCCTATGTCTTATACCGAACTCAGCGTTGAAGAGCGCGCCACCATTCAAATCAGTCATGCCCAAGGCTTCAG
>NZ_VOBG01000046.1 GCF_008369295.1 Pseudomonas sp. ANT_H4
CGGGATCGCGCTCGGCGCGCTTCTCCTCGACATGGTTACTCACCGCGGTGACAAGCCAATTTCCCTGGCTAAGGCTTCGATTTGGTCGATCTTCTGGATCGCTATCTCGTTAGCGTTCGCCGGCTTCTTATACGTACAGCACGGCCCTGAAGTCGCCAGCCTGTTTGTAACTGGCTACGCCCTGGAAAAAGTTCTGAGCGTCGACAACCTGTTCGTGTTCATGGCGATTTTCGCATGGTTCAAAGTGCCAGATGGCATGCGTCACCGAGTCCTGTATTGGGGCATTATCGGCGCCATTGTGTTCCGCGGCATCTTCGTTGCCATTGGTACCGGCCTGTTGGCTTTCGGTCCGTGGGTCGAAATCGTCTTCGCAGTGATCGTGGCTTGGACCGCAGTTATGATGCTGCGCGCCGGCGGTGATGATGAAGAGGAAGAGGACTACTCCAAGCATATGGCTTACCGCTTCGCCCAGAAGTTGTTCCCTGTGTGGCCGAAACTCCATGGCCATAATTTCTTCGTCAGCCGTAAGCAGCTGGAGGTGGAACTCCAGAAGCCTGAGAACAAAGGCATGACTCTGGCAGCAAAAGGAACGATTTTTGCGACCCCGCTGTTCCTTTGCCTTGTAGTGGCCGAAGTGTCTGACGTGTTGTTCGCGTTCGACTCTGTGCCGGCGGTGATCGCGGTTAGCCGTGAGCCCCTGATCGTCTACTCTGCCATGCTGTTTGCGATCCTGGGTCTGCGTACCATGTACTTCGTGCTCGAAGCGCTGAAACGCTACCTGGTCCACCTGGAAAAATCTGTAGTCGCGCTGCTGTTCTTCATCGCCATTAAACTCGGCCTGAACGCAACCGACCACATGTTCCACCATGGCTACACAATCGATGCAAACACCAGCCTGCTGATCGTTATGGTTGTACTGGCGATTGGTGTGGTTGCAAGCCTTGTCTTCCCAGGCAAGGAAGAAGCTCAACCTGAAACCGCTGAGTAACAGCCCATACCACAAGGAGTAATACCCATGGCGTTGACCCTACAGAAAGGTGGCAATCTTTCGTTGACCAAAACCGACCCGAGCCTGACCAAAATCTTGGTAGGCCTGGGCTGGGACCCGCGTGCTACTGATGGTGCTGAGTTCGACCTGGACGCCAGTGCGCTATTGCTGGCAGCAAATGGCAAAGTACGCGGCGAAGCCGACTTCATTTTCTACAACCAGCTGAAAAGCGTTGACGGTTCGGTTGAGCACACTGGCGATAACCGCACCGGTGCGGGCGATGGCGACGACGAAGTAATCAAGGTTGACCTGAGCCGCATCCCGGCCGACGTGGACAAAGTCGTCTTCATCGTTACCATTCACGATGCTGAAGTACGTAAGCAAAGCTTCGGTCAGGTCGGCGGTTCCTTCATTCGTATCGTTAACGATACGACCAGCGCGGAAGTCGTTCGTTACGACCTGGCAGAAGACGCTTCGACCGAAACTGCGATGGTGTTTGCTGAGCTGTACCGCAACGGTGGCGAGTGGAAATTCCGCGCTGTTGGCCAGGGCTATGCCGGTGGCTTGAAAGCTCTTGCCAATAACTACGGCATGAACTTCTAGCGCGTAGGTCGTTGATTTAATTAAATATTTTTCCTGATTGGCCTTGTATTAAAGGCCTTTCAACCTCACTAAAAGGAATCAAAAATGGCCGTATCTTTGCAGAAAGGTGGGAACGTAAGTTTGTCTAAAGAGGCTCCAGGCCTGACCGAAGTCACTGTAGGTCTGGGTTGGGACGCACGAGTTACCGACGGCTCGAAATTCGACCTCGACGCGTCGATCTTCATCCTGGGTGAAAGCGGCCAAGTCCTCGACGACGCCAGCTTCATTTTCTACAACAACAAAAAATCGGCTGACGGTTCGGTTGAACACCTGGGCGACAACCAGTCCGGCGAAGGCGCCGGTGATGACGAGCAAGCCAACGTCAAGTTGACCGGTCTGGCTGCCGCTGTGAAGAAACTGGTATTCGCCGTGACCATTCACGACGCTGAAGCACGCAAGCAGAGCTTCGGCCAAGTTGCCAACGCTTACATCCGTGTGGTGAACAAGGCTGACGGCAAAGAACTGGCGCGCTACGACCTGAGCGAAGACGCTTCGACCGAAACCGCCATGATCTTCGGCGAGCTGTACCGCAATGGCGACGAGTTCAAGTTCAAGGCGATCGGCCAAGGTTTTGCGGGCGGCCTGGCCCCTCTGGCTAAATCGATGGGCGTGAACATCGGCTAAGCCGGAAGGCTTGAGAAAGCCCCCGCGAACCGGGGGCTTTTTCTTGCCTACAGAATGACCTCGGAATGGGTCATGTGGGCGGCGGTTTGATCTCTTCAACATTAGGAACGACTGCTGGCGATCTCCACGGCAGTCCACCGGTTCTCGGGTTTAAAAGGATATTTGGATGGGCATGTTTCGTGGGGTTGTAGCTGTAGGTGTTTTGGTGTCCATGTCAGGCTGCGGAGCCTACAACGACTTCAAGGCCAACAACGCAGTTCAAGAATACAGGCAGGCATGCCTTGGAAATTATACGAACGAGTGCGAAAGCAAACTGGTCGACACGAACATTGTCATGCTCGAGCTCGCGCGCAGTAATATTGACCGGGAAAAGGACTCGATCGTGCAGGTCGTTGGCAAGGATGGATTTGAACGCTTCTCAAAAACCGCCAATGAGCTGATTGACCACCTGGTCGACCAACAAGAAAACAAACGTCCCGGTTTTTTTGCGCGATGGTTCCTGGGGGAAGCCCAACCGTTCGGAAATACCCGCAACCAACTCTTCGACATTTCAGACATGCAAGAACTGCGTGCCGCAGTGCTTCAAAAGGTCAGTGCCGGCATTAAGGCCACCAACGCTTCTGCTAAGCCTGCCGAGCCAATGTCTGAGACCGAGGCAATCTTGTTAGGTAAGGTTCCTCACACACCGACTCAGACTCCGGCCGCTCCAGTTACCTTTGCAGCTGAGCCAGCGAGCCAGTCCGTTGTGCCTGCAGTTCAGGCAAAGGCATTAGTGCCATCCGATCTTGCTGCATCTGCAGATCGGATGATTGCGAGTGAGATTGCTCAGGATGGCGGGGATGAATACAAGGACGGCCGTCAGATCATCTTTGCAGACTTGAATAGCGACGGCATCAAGGATGCTGTGGTGCTCTACACGATCGAAGGCCAGGGTGGTGGAAATGGCTACTTCCAAACACTTGCCGCGTTCATTGGCGGTTCGGCAGGCTGGGAGTTCCGTGGGAAAGCTGTAGTCGGCAATGGTGTCCAGGACATCCAGGTTGTTGACCCCCAAACCGTCAGGCTGACTGTTCTCTCCGTCGGTCCGGATGATGCAGATTGCTGCCCGAGTGTTCAGAGCACCGAAAACTACAAGTGGGACGGCACGACATTTCTTCAGGTCCCAACGTCGTAAATAAGAGCCAGACATCAGGCACCTAGGCGTTCGCATACGAGCGCGGTTAGGCAGGGCTCTGGCGAAACGCTGGAGCAAACAAAATGAAGGGAAAATCGAATATGTCGCGACTCAACATCGGCTCTGGCCTTTTCGTAATGTTGCTCACCCTAGTCTCAGCCCACTCAAATGCCACCAGCTTTGATTGCAACAAAGCTGCAAGCTTTGCTGAGAAATCGATTTGCGCAGATTCTGCACTCAGTCATCTGGATGAGCAGATGAACTCCGAATATGTCCGCGCTCTAGACGCAGCGCCGAACAAGGGACAGGTCCGTCAAGACCAACGAGACTGGTTGCGCCTGCGTGACAACTGCAAGACCGCCAGTTGCTTATCCGCATCGATGAATGAGCGGCTCAGTGCTCTATCACGCACCAAGGTTGATCTGCCATCTAAAGCGCCAACCTCCGTTGCCGCTACCCGGGTTGATCAATCTGAAACAAATGTGATTTCAAAGGCTGCTTCTTCTCCAATGGTCTCTGCCGTGGTGAAGTCGGCAGCGACGCGAAGTGCAGCGGATGATCATCAAGCGATCCTGAACTTGAAGATTGGCTTGTTCGTGATGGCAATGTTGCTGCTGGTCTGCATTTACCTGCACCGCCGGGGGACCATTACGATCTATCAGGACTACACCGACGCGCTTTGGACAACCTTGACTCCAATCTTGGGAATTGGTGCGTATTTCGTCGCGAGCGCCTGGCTCGAGGTCCCACGCAACTACTCCATCATTGCTGCCTGTGTCCTTGGTGGTCTTATGTCATTGCAGGTGCTTATTCAAACGTACAGAAGCAACAGCATCTGGTTTTTTCTTCTATCCCTCTTCGCAAAGGTCATTCTGCTGACCTTCTACCTCCTGATGATGGCCCTCCTGCTGTGCGGTGGTGCCCGCACCAAAAGTGAGGCCCGGCGGCGGCGCGGCTGGGCAGTTCTTGCCACGACGATATTCGTATTCCTCTCAGGCTGGATGTGCCGCAATCGGCAATTCAGTTCGATCGACGATTACATTGCCGGACGGGCATAAGTGATATATCGGTGGTTGCGCTATTGCCACAGGCGCGACCTCCGATGTAAATGGACGTCGAGCCTATCGTAGGGGCTCCGACCGATGCCGGCATTTCAAACAACAAAGAATCCAGGAATAAGGATCAAGGAGTAGTCATGGGATTTCGTTTCAGCAAGCGAATCACGATTGTGCCTGGCGTACGCCTTAACATCAGCGGGAAGGGGATCAGCACTTCAGTTGGCCCCCGGGGCTTGAGTATGACGATGGGCCGCAATGGCACCTTTCTCAATGCTGGGTTACCCGGTACTGGTCTTTCATACCGTGAGAGGATCGACCGGCCCAGTAGATCGAGTAGTTCCCAACCAGGTCCTGCCGGAAGCGAATACTCGGGCCAGGTAAAGGTCAAGGTAAACGACGATGGCACGTTGTTGATTACGGACATGGATGACATCGAGTTGCCGGCGGCTGTCGTCAAACGCGTCAAATCCGAGATGGCCGACTCCATTCAGGACTTGCTGACCAAAGCAGCTGATAAGGTCAATCAGGAGCTTGAATCCTGCCTAGGCGTGCACCTCCTGACGCCTCGGCCGGGGGCCATGCCGGTAATCCCAGCTCCATTCGCCATTGAAGAGCCCCGCAGGCCTGCTCAGCAAACACCGGGTTTGATGGATCGAATGCTCCTTCGCAGCGCGAAGATTGAGCGTGAGGCTGAGTCGGCGGAAGAGCAGTATCAACAAGACCTCGCGAACTGGCAGTCCACGCGGGACGCCCATGAACTTGAACGCACCGAAATCGAGAAAGCATTCCGGCTGGCGGCAAAGGGCTTCAGTGCTCAGATGGAACGTGCCCTGGACTATGTGTTGAGCGGCATTGCCTGGCCAAAAGAAACCCAAGTGGCCTATGAGTTCTCACAAGACGTTACCGGCGTCGCGCTCGATGTTGATTTACCTGATGAGGGCGATATCCCGCAGCGCAGCGCTGAAGCCCGGGGTAACGGCAAACTAACCTTCAAAAATCGTTCGGATGCCCAGGTACGCAGAGACTTTGTCGCGCTGTGCTATGGCTCTCTGTTTCGAGTTGTAGGAGAGGTATTTGCTCTACTGCCAGCGATCCAGAAGATCCTGGTGTCGGGCTACATTCAGCGTAACAACACCGCAACCGGTGCGGTGGATGATCACTACGTGCTCTCGGTCTTAGTAGGCCGAGATCAGTGGGATGCGATTGATTTTAATCGTCTGGATGCGATCGATCCTGCAGCGACCCTGAACGCGTGTGGCGCAGTGGTAAAGCTGGACCGCTCTGCGCGTTTTGTTGAGGTGACGCCGATGGATATGTTGGTCTTGAACTGAAGACAACCGCGGCGGCTTGAGCCGCCGCGGTGTGAGGCAGGGCAGTGCAGGAGAGGATTAGCGAATGATTCCTTCGCGCTTTGCCTCCAAGATCCACATCGGGAATTCCTGCATCAGCCGGTCGTACAACTGCTCTTCCGTCATGTCGTGAAGGTCATCCAGGGCAAAGAATCCGCAGTTGTCCACGACTCTCCCGGGCATGGTGTCCAGTTTTTCCAGAATGCCGTAATTCCGGCCTGCTAAACCAACGTATTGCCAGAAGATTCCCAGCTTCGCTGCATCCACCATCAGTTGCGTGATCTTGCGGTTTTCAGAAACGCCACCGTCGCTGATGAAAACGACAAACATAGGGGTTTTGTCTTTGGACGCCTGGAAGGATTCGATCACTTTTTGGATCGCTCTCGGTTCATCATTGTAACGCCGACCGACGTCCCACTTGGTCCAGCCATTGTTGTCGGATTCGACAAAGTTCTGGTAGTTGGTAAGCGTCACAGGTGAGAGTCGCAGTGGCCGTTCGGCGAATGTCCAGCACTCAAGTTCGGCATCTGTATCCATGGCTACGGCGATGGGCACAAGACGATTGAGAACTTCCTGTACGCGGCCGGTTTTGTATTGATTTCGCATCGAGTCGGTGACGTCGAGCACGAGCAAAACACGAGCTTTCATCCCAACCAAGCAGGCTTTCTCGAGGCTTACCTGTGCCTTCTTGGCCAGACTGACCAGTTCCGGCGCGACAGCAGCTACACGTTTCTCCAGAGAGATTGTGGAGGGAGATGGGGCAGGTGCTGGTGCCGGTGCAGCTTCTTCAGTAACTTCGCCGCCAAAGTGCCTCACGAGAGCGTCCAGGCCCTCAGCAAAACCCTGAAGGTTAGAGGCCAACCGCCACTCCCCATTCTTTCGGTAAAGCTCAACGATCATTACCGCTTTCTCGGTTGTGAACGTGAGCCCTGAGAACGCGCAGGTCGCTCCTATCTCACCAGCGGGGCTGATTACTTTGAAGTTGCCATTCCGGATGTCACTCATCGCCCCGGCACCGTCGATGGAGGCAGTGAAGATCAAGCGATCGATAGTGGCGGGCAGGATGGCTAGATTAATTTCAAACTGGCCACCCGCAGCAAGCTTCACACTGCTGCAAGGCGTAACAGGCTGATTGAAGAAGACCATATAGCGATCATCAGAAAGCTTGCCTTGGTCGTCGACACCGAAACAGACGAAGTCGACTACGCTGGGGCTTTCGATGTTGACCGAGAGAGTGAAGGATAGACCGGGAAGAATATTTGCCAGCGACATGCGCTGGCCTTGGGTGATCTGCATGCATGGTTCCTTTGTGACGATTAGAGCGCCTGATGATGAGATGGCCTTGGTGAAACAGCCGTATCTGCACCGGCGGCTGGTTCATCCGTCGGGTTAAACCTAACGGCGCTCGAAGTTCCTGCAAGTCTTATACGGCCAGTGAGGTCGCCGCGGGAAGTTCCTATGGGAAGAGCTGTTTTGTTCGAGGGCGCGGGGCGATTCAACATGGGTTTATGAGGCCGATGATGCTGGCATACAACCAAAATAGAAATCCCGCGGCGGCCGTGTGCCGTCGCGGGAGTACTGGTCAGGCATGAAGCTGCTTAAAGCGCCTACTAGCACGAAAGCTTAGACGTACTGCTTTTTGCCGCTCCTTTCGATTGGGCGCCCTTTGAATACGTGTGGGCCGTCCATCGTTAGCTCAATTTTGTCTCCCTTCCGAGTCAGCCAGGGGGTGGCTTCACTGCCGGCTTTGGAGGTAACTCCGGATGGACTTAGATGGATACCATCTTGGTCAATTTCGATTTGACCGATTACATAGGTGAACACCATTGAGCTGAAAAACCCGGACTTGAATTCGAATGCGCACTCTACGACCTGGTCGCCGTATTCCATCCGCATCTTTGGTTTTAGCGATGCCACCGAAACCGCACCGTTGTCTACTGCTGAATAAACGCTGCAGACCAGCACTACCTTGCCCCCCATGAGCTGCGAGATTGCTGGATTAATTTCGACGGTTTCAATACCTGGAGCGGAGGCGCTGGCGCAGACTACGTCACCGGTATGGAAAACGAAGGGATCGACGTCAAAAGCCCCACGCTTGTCAGGTGCCTGGATGATGGACATTCGCCCATCAGGACGAAGGATGCCAATCCGCAGATCGAGGTCGTCATTGTCAGATCCGTCGCCGTTATCAACCCACGTTGCGCTGACCCGAATAACCTTTGGAGCGGACGGCCCTTTTTCGAGGGACACCTTGTGGCTGCTGCCAGGTTTGTCCAGTTTAACCACGGTCTTGGCGATGTTGACGGGCTTTGGAGGCGGTGCAGGTGTCGCCGCCGGCGCGGAGGATGCAACGTCTTCAACTTCGATGCCATAAAACCCGCAGAGTCCGGCAAGACCTGAGGCGAAACCTTGCCATACAGAGCGCGCCTTGAGCTGGCCGTTCCGGACGTACAACTCAAGCACGATGATGCCCGTCTCTTGTGAAAAGGGCTCAGGTGCCAGTTCCAGGGTTTGGTCCCCGGCAATGACGATAGCGCGAAGGTCTTTGACTGCTTCGAAGCCGCCGGCGTTGCCGTCTTGCGTCAAAGTGATTGCGATCTTCGTGATATTGGACGGGAGTCGAGACGAGTCGAAGCTGATGCTGTGACTGACCGTGTCGCCATGAGCGATCGGGGGCGCGAATGTCGCCGCGCCTGAAGAGTGCACGGGTGCATTGAAGAAAACCATGCCGCTGTCATCCACCACCTTGCCAGTGTCGGTGACCAAAAACGCAGTAAGGTTTACGTCCAGGTTGTTACCTGCCGCATGGGTAACTTCCACCCGCCCTTGGGAGGAAGAGATCGTTGTGTTCTCGCCGGGTTTGAGTGACTGATTCAATTCATGCCGCCTATTCCATGGGTTTTCGCAATGCATTGTTCATGCGCTGCGCTTTCGTTGTTTGAGCGCGAACGCCGGCCAAGGGGAAAGATCCCCTCATTGGGACTGATCGCATTGATGCAGTTTAACGGCTTGGCCGCCGGCGACCGCCGAGACATCCATTCTCCATTTACACACCGTCTGAAACCCAGAATTGGAACGTGCGGGAGGGAATGTTGTGCCCGGCATTGAAAGTCCTCTCAGTCCCGTTAAGTTCTGATCGTAGGTAACGAAAACATCTGCCCGGCGTTCTGCATCGGAATTCGACGGGGCATTTTGAGTGGTGCCGTCTTCTGCTAGATGGCAATATGCTACATCTATTCGCGCTCCCCCTTATCATCCAGGGCCTGGCGTTTAATTTCTGACAAGGACCCGTTGGATGCTAATCGCACTTGTTGTTTTGAACGCCCTTTATTTGATCTGCAGTCTGCTGTTCAACGCCGAGCTGCTCAACTTCGCTGGCGCTGATATCCCCCTCCGAAAACTCGAAGTCCTTGAGACGTATAGCCAGATCCTGGCGGCTACGAGCATGTGCTTGCTGGTATGGCGAATCTGCTATCGACGTTACCAAGGCAAGGGGAGGGTGCTGTGGGTTTGGCTCGCAGCATCGACACTTGTTGTCACTCCGTTGACTTGGTGGTTTCAGGGGGCCGCTCCGGATTGGATCGCCGAGCAATTCCCCGGCTCGCTACGGGTTAGCAGCCTCTACGCATACGTCACCAAAAAGGGGTTGCTTTACGACTCCCTGACTATTCCGCAGATACCCTACAAGGCCTACAAGGACCAGGGAGAGGGCAAGGCTTTCATAGCAAACCTCGGCGTTCTGATGAGTGTTCAAGGCTCCTACGTCGAGCGCATCGACAAGAACTTCCAAGGCTTTTCAGCTGCAGTTTTTCGTGGCTACACCGTCCGTAATGGAGACGCGTTATACGAGCGGCTGCAAGAAACTGTCGTGCCCTCCATCAGTGACATCAGCAGGGCGTATGCACAGCTCGAAGGTTTTCGTGCAGGGGGAATTCCGGGGAGTGAGTGGCGACCGATCAAGTGGCCGAATGCTGGGGCAGATCTGGGGTACCAGCCGACCATTGACGAGTATGCCCGGTCAATCAATCCCGGTGTGCGGACACGAGATGCGCTGGCCAACACCACCGAGGTTCGCCACATGGCGAAAACCAAGCTCGGTCCTCTCTATGTGAAGGGCATGAACCTTCTGGCTACGCGAGAGCAGTACCAGGCTTATCTGCCTGGCATTGCCGACAACATGGCCTATGACGTCGCTCACACCGACATCCACGGCGCTGAGGGTTTGAACGTCCTCAAGAATATGTGGTTTATCCCCTTCTCCCTTCTTAGCGGGTTGTTCTTCGGCGGCATCAGTCTTGTGGTCTTGATCATCTCGGGTATTGAGGCGCTTCGAAGCCTCCCCGGGCGAATTCGCTTCGTTCGACCGGTCGCCGTGATTTCGATCGTTATGCTGCCTCTCGTTGTTGGCAACGCAATTGTCGATAGCCCCGGTTATAGAGATGCGTTCAGGAGCTTGGGCAAACAGCCAGTTGTGCTTGCCACCGTTTTCCATTGGGCCATGTCCTCAGAAGCAATGCTTTACAACATCACAAGGCCTCTGCTGAAAGCAGAGTGACCTACACAAAGGGAGAGTCACCGTGCGTAAAAAGTTTCTCGTTTCAGTACTGGCATTGGCCATCGCAGCATCAACCTCTGGCTGCGCTGAGTTGGGCATCAACAAGCAACAGGCTGGTACCGCAGTGGGTGTCGTCGCTGGCGCTGTCATCGGGCAGTTCATCGGGAAAGGCAACGGACGGATCGTGGCAACCCTGGTCGGCGGTGCACTGGGCGGTTACATCGGTAACAAAATCGGTGCAAAACTCGATGAGCAGGATCAGCAGGCCCTGGCGCAACGCACGCAAGATGCTTTGAACGCCTCGCCGAGCGGGTCCAGTTTGCCTGTGTCCTGGACATCGGCGCATTCCGGCGCTTCGGCGGAGATCGTTCAGGGCCAAGAGTTCACCCAAACCAAAACGGTTGAAGTGAAACGTGCACCTAAGATCGTTGCCGTCCCTTCGATGAAACTCATTAACGAGCAGTACGTCACCAAAAGCAGTTCGAACGTCCGCGCCGCGCCTGAAAAAGGCGCAGACAAAGTGGGTGGTTTGAAACCCGGCACCGAGTTCACTGCCGTTGGTTCGACAGGCGACTGGATTCTTGTCGGCCGCAAGGGTGTCACTGTCGGCTACGTCCACAAAGATTTGGTTGAACCAAAATCAGTAGCCGTTGCGAAGAGTGTGAAGCCCGCGGCCAACCTGGACGAGATGAACGTCGCTGCCGACAAGGAAACAAAGGCCTTCGATCTGGATTCGATCCCGACGTTGCCAACTCAGCAGGTCGCTGCTGAAACGTCTTGCCGGCCGGTGACCGTGAGCCTCAAAGCGGCCGACGGAAACACTGAGCAGGAGAAGAACACCTTCTGCAAACAAGCCAACGGCACCTGGGAACTCATCTAAGGGATCTTCATGAAAAACCGCGCACTCGCTCTCGTTGTAGTGGGTGCTTGCGGCATCGCGCCGCAAGCCTGGGCTCACCAGCTCGCCTACTCGAAGACAGAACAGATCCAGGTGAACGTCGATGGTGAGGCGACCACCTGGTGCAAACCAGAAGTGGCCATCACCATGCAGCGTCCAACGTGGGATGACCAGAAGCCGCTGAACACGCTTCTATCGAAGCTCCCGTATATTCTCGGACAGGAATGCCCGACGGCCAAGGTCACCTGGAAAGCAGTCGACGCAAAGGGGGCGGTTTACGCCACCGGTGCGGGCAATGCGACCAATCTGGGCCTGGCCACGCTGACTTCACCGCCTGCCGCTCCGGCCGCTGCCGCGCCCGCTGTTTCGGTAGCCCCCGTGGCTTCTCCTCCTACGCCACCAGCAGCTGGGGCGGCTGCGTCTGTACTACCAGCCGCCGCTGCGCCTACTGAGCCTGCCGTCGCAGCGCCTGTGGCTGCTGCACCGGCCCCAGCGCCTGTAACGGCACCTGTGATACCACAACCAGCACCAGAGGCTTCACCCGCGCCAGTGCAACCGGTGCCGGTGGCTCAAGTACCTGTGACGGTTGCGCCCGTTGCCCCTGTTGCTCCTGTAGCTGCCGTGGCCACAGTACCTGTGGAGGCAGCTCCAGCCGCCGCCCCTAAGCCTGCCGCTCCAGCTGAAGCGCCGGCCGCTGTTGCCGCCGTTCCTACCGGTGACTTCGGCCGCTCATTGGTGCTGGCCAACCAGAACCTGATGGGGATTACCGACGGAAGCGGATGCAAATGGGTTATCAGTAAGTCGGTAACTGATGAGTCCGATCCAAGTCTGTCCTTTGCGTCGACACCCGCCATGCCTTGCTCTGCATCAGGCTATGCCGAGGGGTCCTTTGACAAATTGCGTTGGGCGGTACCGAACACCTATCGCGGTGATACCTGGTCAAAAACAACCGTGCACCCGAGCGGTCTGATGTTCAACCAGGCACTGGTCCCAGCGGTGAAAGGCAAGGCGCTTTCTTTCCTGAATAGCCGGGCAGACCAAGCACTCTTTCAGGTGGGTGAACTGCCTGCGCGTAACATGAAGGTGTATTTGGCCTTTGAGCGCCCCAACTACCGTGTCCTGTCGCCGTTCTCCAGTGATCCGTATTACGTAGTGATCACTGCAGATGAGGCATTTGCTCTTGATGCGGTTGAGTTGAAGCGCGCTGTGGTTGAGGTCTACCAATTGGTGAAGGCAACGTCGCCAACGACCGTCGGCCTGTCGAACCTCTTCTTCGCCAAGAACTTCGAAGCGCTTTACCCCGAGGGATACGCGTCGGAAACCAAAGACAACATTCTCAAAACGCGTATGGGCGAGAACCGTGGTGAGTTTTACTTCGATGCTCGCCAAGGCAATAACTTCGCCCTGCGTCGCGAGGAGATCCGCATGAGAGAAGTACGTCGCCTGCAGCAGCAAATGGCTGAGCTGCACACACGCGTCTTGGAGCGTTACGAACAACTCAAATCCGGGATGAAGGAATTCGAAGGTCGGGAGGCTGAAGCGCTGGCGCAGATGGCCGGTATCAAAGTCACCTTCCCATCGCCGATCGCAATGCAGGACCCGAGCTCTTCAAAGTCCGCTGTGCCGATGATGATTCACGTCACCGGAAAGAGCGGCGACTTCTACGAGGTCGACTTCCCACGTAAGGGGCGTGTACAGGCTGATGCTGAACTGGAGAGCCAGTGGTACGTGCTGCCGGCGGCAAACATGACACCCTTCCTGCCGCTCGAAGACGGTCGCGCCGTTCCTACGTATCGCGTGTATACCGCTGGCGCGGCTGAGGCCTGCAAGCAAGACCACTGTGCTGACAGAGTGTCATTTGGTGCCGTACTGGCCAAGGAATTTCCTAGCGCCGGGATCGACTTCAACTGGACGCCTGCAGTCTCTCAGCAGCACGTGATTGATTGGCAGCAAGCATCTGCTCAAATTCAGTAAGGCAACCGACTATGAAAACGATGAACAAGAAGCACATCCTCATCGCCGCTGCGGTCGCCGGTATTGCGATTCTTGCGGCTGGTGTGGGGTTATCGAGCTCCGGCAAGAAGCAAGCGCTGCGTCAGTACGATGAGATGAAGGAACAGTACTTCCTCGAGAACGTCCTGAGCGAGGGAGATATTTCCTATTCCTTCTGGTCGGGAAACGTCACCGTTGAAACACCAGAAATCCGCCTGGTTGCAGCAGAGACCAACGGCGCAGATAAATTCCTGAAAGGGATTATGGGGCTGCTCGGTGGAATGGACTCCGGGGCAAAAGAGTCTGCCCTGGTCGAATGGTCACGGTATCTGCTTTCGTCCAGTACTGGTGGCGGTCGTGCCGGTGGCGTTTACTTGAAGGCCGACGCCCTCAAGGTTAGCCGCGAAGGTGATAACAAGAAGGGCGAGATTCATGTCCAATTGTTGGGCATGGACATGAGTACTCCTTACCTGTCGCACAAAGGCACAGATGTGGTCCTGCCTTCGGAAGTAGCGGATGAGATCCAGCCGCGCGCGGAGATGGATCAGTACGGAGGCGTGGTCAAGTCGCCCTACTCGTGGGGTAGCAATATCGTCCAACGTCTGCCGTTCACTGGTGCATTTATCACCGGCGCTACAGGGGAGTTCGGCACCAAAGTTGACTTGGACTTCAAGCTCACGCGCTCCAGCGACGGCGAAGGCTCGGTCGAGTTTGTAGTGGTGCATCGTAATGACGGCAGCGAAGTTGGCCGGATTGTGCGCGAGGCTAAATTTGCGTCCATCCCAGAGCTTGACGATGTCCAGGCGCAACTCAAGAGCGCGCTAAGTGGCTTCATCATGGGGGCTTACAGTACGTCCATGGGCCAGGCCGTAATTGCGGAAGCCGCAGGTGACTTTGCTCGTAAGACCAAGGTGGCCAGCTACTCGCTGACCTACAAGGGCTTCGACCAGTTAAAGGAGTCGTTCGACGAATTCAAGGCCGCTACCAAGCGTGAGGAGTTCACCGGCTTTTGCAATGAAACAGGCCTATCAGGTTATCAGAGTGACTTTGGAGTCAAGGGCAAGGATCACAGCGATTCGGAGTGCGCGATCGCTCAAAAGCTGGCCACCGATGCCAAGTTTGAAGAGTCCTACATTTTCAAGGAAGACAAGTCGTTATTTTCCGGCCTGTTCGTGAGCAAAAGCTTCACGCTTGAGACGAACTGATCACCACATTTCCTAGAGCCTGGAGTGCGGTCCGCCGTACTCCACGGTCACCTAAAAAAATCTCAAGACAAAGGCAGGCATTTCATGACGAACGTTTCCAAATGGGCAATCACGGC
The DNA here is from genome assembly GCF_008369295.1 of Pseudomonas sp. ANT_H4. GTDB lineage: Bacteria > Pseudomonadota > Gammaproteobacteria > Pseudomonadales > Pseudomonadaceae > Aquipseudomonas. Next base: position 14,602 of record NZ_VOBG01000046.1, read on the forward strand.
GCTCTGCTCGGTGCTGCTGGCCGGTTGCGGTTCAAGCCAGGACAAAGCTGAAGAACTGGTCAAGTTGATGGGCATGGACGTCCAATACAAGATGGTAGTGCAAGTCGCCACGTCGGGTTATGCATCCAAATATCGCGAAGTCGCGCCAGAAAAAATCAAGGCCGTGATCGAGGACAACATTTCCCAGGACCTACTGAAAGACACCCTGGTCCAGGTCTACGCAGATCACTTTGATGCCGACGAACTCGAATTGATGATCGAGGCCAGCAAGCATCCGGATCAGGCGATGAAAATTATCATGGGCTCTAAGGACGGCATGAAATTGGCCAAGAAAACCATGGAAGTCCAGGTTGATCTACAGCGTGATATGGCCAAAGCGTTCGAGGATCGTGATGAAGACATCGTGGACGAGTTGGACGACCTTCAGAAAGAAGCTCGCGGCTGATCTGTCATTTGCCTTCTTGTGCCCGAACCACGGTTATCGAGGCGGCAATTACGAACAGTTTCAGGTAGCGTTTGGCAATTAATGGAGGGTGGGATGAGGCTATTTTTGGTAATGCTGCTGGCGCTCAGCGGCTTCGCTCACGCCGGTTGCGGCAGCATCAACAACGACGATCAACGCGCCTACTGCTACGTCAAAGAAGGGAATGGGAGTTGCGCGAGCATTAAGGACGACGATCTGCGCGCTACCTGCTATGTGGAGGCCGGCAATGGCAGTTGTGCGAGTATCCGTGATGATGACAAGCGCAAATACTGCTACGTGAAAGAGGGCAACGGAAGCTGTGCAAGCATCAACAATGACGACTTGCGTAACGCCTGCTACGTCGAAACAGGCAACGGCAGTTGCGCGAGTATCCGCGACGACGACCAGCGATACCTGTGCTACGCCAAGACTGGCAATGGCAGTTGCGGGAGCATCAAAAACGATGACATGCGACGTCAGTGTGAAATGGTAAAGCGCTGACTGGCTTGCTTTAGCCTAGCCGTAACAAGGAATCGCACCTACAAAAAAATGCCAGTCAGGTAACTGACTGGCATTCATTCTGCGGTTAACGAATCTTCCAAGCTGAAAAGGCGGGTGGTTCAACTGTTCAACCCAGTACTTCGCCCCTGGTCTTGCGCTTGAATCGCCGGCGCATGAAAAACACCACAAACAAAATCAGTAGCGTGCCTACGCTGAGGAAGATCGTGTTGAACCAAGGAAACGGCTCTTCGCGACTGTTTGTGGCTTCGATGTCTGTGATGTTTGGGAACACGGACAAGATT
>NZ_VOBG01000047.1 GCF_008369295.1 Pseudomonas sp. ANT_H4
TTCTGGGGCTTGATAAACGTTAGGACATAAGTATTTTATAAACAATAAATTAGAAAATAATTATCGAATCGTTAGTTCAGGTCATAGGTTAGGGGGAGTAGATGGAGCTTCTGTGGGCTACTGAGTCCTTGGTGATTGGCGGTCGTCCATATCCAGGCTTTCCGCTCTTGCTTTGGGACACCATGGACAGTTGTGTTCCTGCCAATGAGTTCATGCGCTACTTTTTATTGCGGGGAGCCATTGGGTCGCGGAAATCTTGGCCAAGCACGGGGCGTGCTCTGTACGACTTTTTCAGTTTCCTTCAGGCACATGACCTCGCCTGGCGCGATGTGGAGCGTGGCGAGGACAAGAGCGTTGTCGCGGGCTACCGGGACTACTGCTTGGTGGAGTGTCAGTTGGCTCGATCAACGACCCGTCAACGACTTCACTATGTCTGCAAATTCTACGAGTACGCTCAGCAGCAGGGATGGGTGAGTAGACTGCCGTTTGGCTATGAGGAGCGGAAGGTCCGACGGTCCACCGGTTTTCTTGCACACGTCAATGCCAGCGGCGGAAAGGCGATGGTGAACGACGTCATGCCGCGTCAGCATCGGGTGCTGCCGAAGTTCCTCAGCATGGACGAGATTAAGGTGTTGCTGGAGAAGGCGGAAAACCCGCATCACCGAATGATAATTCGACTCGGACTTCGGACGGGGCTGCGGCGGGCGGAAATCGCCTCTTTTCCGTTGGCGTATGTCTTCGATCCGGATAAAGCGGGCAGGCACGAGCGCAACATCCGGGTTCGCCTTGATCCGCACGATGGTCACGGGATGCGTACGAAGGGAAGCAAACCGCGTGACATCTTTATCAGTCGACGCTTTCTCGCGGATCTGCACCGATATGTCGTGCAGGTTCGTGGCGAGCGGGCATCACTGAGTCGTACTCAGCACAAATCGCTGTTCTTGAATCAGTCTGGTGAGCCCTACGCCGATGATGGTAAACGCATCGAGCGCATTGTCCGAGAAATTGGCAAGCGTGCGGATATCAAGGTTCATACGCACATGCTTCGCCACACCTACGCGACCCATACGCTGGTCGCCCTTCAGCGCAATGGCAGCAGCCTGGAACCGCTCGTGTTTGTGCAGCGGCAGCTCGGGCATAGTTCGATCCAGACGACGATGGTGTACCTGCACTTGGTCAACGAACTGGCCGACAACGCCGTGCTGGCTTACGACGATGAACTGTCTGACGACTTGGGAGCGGTTTAATGGGGAAGCGCAAGGTCTTCTTAAAGACCGACCTCAGTATCCCGCAAGTCGAGCATAGTCATGACGCGAACGGGTCTGTCATTGTTTTCCCCGAAGTGATTCCACCTGTCCACACAAGGGTCGACTTCGGAAGGAATGCCACTCGCTCGCGCGGCATCGACTTCGCTTTCTGGTATGGCGTGGGTATCGATTCGATTACCTATGCCTGCCAGCGACAGACGGAACGCTTTCTAGCCCAGCAGGACACTGGGGTCGAAGCGAGCTCCGTAGCAAGCTTCTGTAAAGGCGGTTTACGCCACTTCCTCAATTACATGATTTTGCGTGCAACCGCGCTCAGCCGTGAGTTGACCCTGAACGACATCGATCGTGCATTGATTGACGATTTTCTTGGCTACCTTGCTGGATTGGGCATTACCACGCTTAGCCAGAGTACTCACTACACCGGTATGAAGTGCGTCCTTCACGCGTTGGGCCGCAGAGGGATAATTTCGTTGGTCACCACAGGAGACGATGCGACATTTCCGCGAAACCCGTTCCCAAACAGTGGCAAGAGTAAGGGTGAAACGCCCCTACCGAAACGCCAGCGACAAGCGTTCACCTCAGCATTGAAACAGGCGATCCTGCCAATCTGGAATGAAGACGCCTTTGTGACTGGTGAGCTACTGGCTTATGCCTTGTTGACCGTTGCGCTGCACACCGGGCGTAACGCCACGCCGCTGCTGGAGATGGGGCACGATTGCCTGCGCGCTCACCCCAAAGACAACAGTGTCTTTTTGGTTCTCTGGAAGCGCCGCGGACACAGCAGCAGTAAAGTGGCTCTGCGCGCAGAGAGCGCCACTGAGCGTCGGCTGGAGTCGACCCCAACCATCAAAACCAACATTGAACGTCTGATCCGCCGTGTCCTTGCTCACAGTGAAACGCTGCGTGCGGAGGCTCCGAACGACATTAAGGATTGCGTTTGGCTGTATCGCGTGCACCGTGGTCCAGGCGTCGGCACGGTCATTGTCCTGACGGATTCAGCGCTGAAACTAGCGGCCAAAAAATTGGTGACTGATTATGGACTCGTCGATACGGATGGTCAGCCGCTGCGCATCAACATCTCTCGACTACGTAAAACGTTTGCCAACCGAATATTCGAATTGCTCGCGGGTGACCTGATGACCACGGCCATCGCGCTTGGTAACACACCACAGGTGGCCGGACGAAATTACTTGGCATCTAGCGCAGACGCCAGGCGCAACTGGCAGTTTATGGGCGAGATAATGGTTCAGGAATTACTCAGCCGGACTATTGGCGCTACTTACAAAACTACCCCAATGGGGCGCTGTGGTGATCCGGTGAACGGCCAATATGCGCCAAAACGTGAGGGGGAAGCATGTTTCTCATTCCTCAACTGTCTGCGATGCAAACATTACGCGGTCACGGGAGACGATTTGCACCGGCTATTTAGTTTTTACTTCCGTGTGTTTGCGGAGCGTACCCGCATGAACAAGCGGCGTTGGGCGCAGGAATACGCGCATATCCCTCGATTGATTGACGACTATATCGTGGCTGAAGGGCTGCGGCGTGGAACCTTCAAATCGGCCTCCGTTGAAGCTGCTCGCGAGCAGGCTCGCCGCGATCCGCACCTGTTTTGGTCATCCGATGTAGTGGAAAGTCTGGAGATGTTTGCATGAGCAAAAACAATGTGACCATGTTGCCTTGGGCAAGCATTGAACAACAACCAGGGGATATACGTGAGTTGCCCGAGAGCGACCGCGAAGCACTCATTGTCAGTGCCATTCATGTTGATGGCCACTGGGTCATCCTCAGTCGCTATCGCGATAACATTTGGCAGCTCGAAGGGTTGACGAGCAATGTACCGGACAACATGAGGAACTTGGACTTCAATCGAGTACCCGCTGCGTTTTTAGCGGTGATGAAGTCCCTATTGTATCGCTACCTACGACGCGGTCGCGCAGGGCAGAAGCGTCCCGTGGCAAGTACTTTGCGCAATGTTTTTGAAAATGTATTGCCCTTTCTGCGGTATTTAAGCGCGCTTAAGCTCGGTCACTTCGGCGCTGTAACGCCCATGATCTGTGCAAATTACGTCGCCGAGTGCAGGGAGATCCGACAGACGCGTCGCAATCGGGGGCAGGCGCTGTCTCCGGCGGCCCTTGAACGTCGTTTTATGTCAGTCGAGGCGCTTCATGAACTCAGTCAGTACACCAACGACCCAATCCCAAGACATCCCTGGCCTGATACATCGGCGAGAGCCTTGGCCGGTAGAGCCTCCCTCAACAGTGAGGCCGGCAAAACGCCGTTGATACCAGATGAGGTGTTTTGTACGTTGTTCGAGAAGGCCTATGAACAGGTTCAGCACGGTGAGCGTCTGCTCGATCTGCGCGACACCCTCGATAGCGTCGCTGTAGCACGCAAGGGACAGGTGACCAGATCAATTCAGGAGCATAAGGTTCGCCAGCTGACCGCTCTTGGGTGGGAAGGCGGGCTTGAGACATTCAACCAAGCGATTAAAGATTTGAGAACCGCCTCCTATATCGTTCTGGCCAGCACCTCCGGTTGCCGGAATCATGAGTTGGCCAACGTAAAAGCTGGCGCGTGCCACCGTACGGAAGACGATGAAGGCACGGTCTTTCACTGGCTGCGCTCCACGTCGGAAAAAACCGATACCGGCGTGCACGACTGGATGATTCCAAAAATTGCTGTGCACGTGTTGCGCCTAATGGAGCGCTGGGCCGAGCCGTACCAGGCCATGATCGACGCTGAGATCTCCGAGCGAAGAACGCTTAATTCGAGTGATCCGCAAATCGCCACGGCGCAGAAGCATCGGCATGCTCTCTTTCTCGGGGTGGCTGCCACGAAGCGTAATCAAGTTCGTACCCTCTCGGGTTCGGCATGGAACATGTGCCTCAAAGCGTACGCGAAGAGCTGTGGTCTGAACTGGATCTTAGCCAGCCATCAATTTCGCCGTAAATTCGCCAACTATGCCGCACACAGTCAATTCGGCGACCTGCGTTACCTGCGTGAGCATTTCGCACACTGGTCCATGGACATGACCTTGGGCTACGCCATGGATCAAGATTGGGGGCAGCATCTCGATATTGAACTGTACGAAGACATCCAGTCAGAACTCGAAGACATCAAGTCCGAGGTCGTCGGCACTTGGCTGGGGGACACACCGCTGACTGGCGGCTACGGTCGATCAATCAAGCATTGGCAGCGCGATTCGGCGAACCTCGCGATCTTCAAGAGCCACGCCTCAATGGTAACCTCGATCGCTGAGAGCACCGCGATTCGAAGTAATGGTCACGCCTGGTGTACCGCCGACGATGATCGTTGCGTCGGCAACACCATGGAGCGAACGCGCTGCGGCGATTGCAACAACGCCGTGATTGGAGGTGCACACGTTGGTATCTACCAGCGCCTTTACGACAACCTGAAGAGGTTGTTGGATTGCAACGACATTGGTGACGGTGGTCGTCAGCGCGTATTGCGTGATTTGGATCGCTGTCGTGACGTGCTTATGCAGCTTGGATACGATCCGGAGGAGAACGTAGCATGACCATTAAACGCAAGCCCTCAGACGCCCGCGAGCGGGATTTGCAACTCGCACTTGCACGCATCCTGCGCGGTCGGGCGCATAGCGGCGAATCCAAGGTCACTATCGCCGCGGTGGCGCGTGAAGCGGGTGTTTCAACCGCTCTGATTCACAATCACTACCCAACTGTCGCTGAGGCGATCCGCGAAGCTCAGGGGCGTTCAAGTCGTGCTCAGCGGGATGTGAAACACCAGGATCTTTTGGCTGAGCGCGAGAAAAATCGAATGCTCCGCCAAGAGAATGAGGAACTGCGCGAAAAGATTGCCAACCTCGCCTCGATTAACGAAGTACTGATGGCAGAAACGCGTACTCTAAAAGCCAAGCAGGCCGACTTTTTTGCTACGGCAATTTTTGCATTGAGGTAATGGATATATTCCAGCACCATCCAGATTCTAAATCGCATCAATGGATGGAACTCAAGGCATGCTGGACGCAAACGCAACTCATATTGCCCTGACGCTGGAGGGCATATCCGTTGACCTTCAGGTACTTAGTTTTGTTGGCCGTGAAGCCCTCAACCAGCCGTTCTGTTTTGACATTGAACTGGTCAGTCCCCGCCCTGACCTGAAACTCGAAGAGATCCAGTACAAACCTGGCTGCCTGACCTTCGGCGCCACCGGCAAAGGCATCATCCACGGCTTGGTGTATCGCATCGAGCAAGGCGACTCCGGAAAAGCCTGGCCCGTTACAGCATCAGCCTGGTGCCGCAACTCGCCTACCTGCGCCACAACCATGACCAGCAGGTTTTCCAGCATTTAAGTGTGCCGAAGATCATCGCGCAGGTCCTCGAAGCGCGCGGCATCCTGGCCGATGCCTACAGCTTCCAGCTCGGCGCGATCTACCCGGAACGCGATTACTGCGTGCAGTACGACGAATCCGACCTGCATTTCATCCAGCACCTGTGCGAAGAAGAAGGCATTCACTTCCACTTCCAGCACAGTGCCGGCGGCCACAAACTGGTGTTCGGCGATGACCAGACGGTGTTCCGCAAACTCGCGCCCGTGGCCTACCAGCAAGACTCCGGCATGGCTGCCGAGAAACCGGTGATCAAGCGCTTCAACCTGCGCCTGGAAACCCGCACCACCCGCGTCAGCCGCCGGGATTACGACTTCGAAAAACCGCGCATCCTGCCCGAAGGCGCCGCCAAAAGCACGTTCGCCCCGGACCTGGAAGACTACGACTACCCCGGCCGATTCACCGACCGCGAACGCGGCAAGCAACTGGCAACCCGCGCCTTGGAACGCCACCGCAGCGACTACCAACTCGCCGAAGGCAAAGGCGACGAGCCAACCCTGGTCAGCGGCCACTTCCTGGCCCTCAGCGAACACCCGCTCGCCGAGTGGAACGACCTCTGGCTGTTGCTGGAAGTGATTCACGAAGGCAAACAGCCGCAAGTGCTCGGCGAGAGCATCACCAGCGATGTCACCCACAGCAAAGACGATTTTCAACAGGGCTACCGTAACCGCTTCCTCGCTACTCCGTGGGATGCGCATTATCGGCCTGCCCTGGAACACCCAAAACCTAAGGCTCTGGGTAGCCAGACCGCCATCGTCACCGGGCCTCTGGGCGAAGAAATCCATTGCGACGAATACGGTCGTGTCAAAGTCCAGTTCCACTGGGATCGTGACGGTCAGACTAACGATAACTCCAGCTGTTGGTTGCGCGTCGCCACCGGCTGGGCCGGTAATGCCTACGGCGGCATCGCCATCCCGCGCGTCGGCATGGAAGTGCTCGTCACCTTCCTCGAAGGTAATCCCGACCAACCGCTAATCACCGGTTGCCTGTTTCATAAGGAAAATGTTGTCCCCTACGAACTGCCGGCGAACAAGACCCGCAGCACGTTCAAGACGCTCAGCTCGTCGGGCGGCAAGGGTTACAACGAGTTTCGTATTGAAGACAAAAAAGGTGCGGAACAGATCTATTTGCATGCCCAGCGTGACTGGGATGAAAGCATCGAGCATGACCAGAAGATTCGCGTCGGCAACGAACGACATGACACGGTTGAGGTCAATGTGTTCAGCGAGTTCAAGGCTGAAGAGCATCGGATCACCCACTTGGATCGCAAGACTGAAGTGCGGGCGGATGATCACCTGACCGTTGGCGTGACTCAGCATGTAAAGGTTGGGACGGCGCAGTTGTCGAGGCGGGCCAGGAGATTCACTACTACGCAGGCGACAAGGTGGTGATTGAGGGCGGTATGGAACTGACCGCCAAGGCTGGCGAGAGCTTCGTCAAGTTGGACGCCGGTGGCGTGACGATCAGTGGCGCTGAGGTGAAGGTCAATTCTGGGGGCGCTCCTGGCGTCGGCACGGGTATCCAGATTCTCACTCCATTAGTCCCTGGTGCCGCCGTCGCTGCCACTGCGGGGCAACAGTTGAGTGCGCCACCGGTTGGGAAACTCAGTGTTGCCCCTGACTCGAAACCACCTGCGGTGGAAGAAGAGCTTGAGGAAGAGGAAGAAGAGGTCGAGCTGGAAGACATCACCTTACGTGTTGGGATGTTCTTCGATGGGACGGGCAACAACCGCAACAACAGCGAGCGTGTCTTTGGCTGCTTTGCGCCGGACGTGAACCTGGAGGAAGCCGCTGAAGATATTCGTCAGTTCTGTGCGGCTCACGGTTATGACGGCAAGGGGAGTTCCCCGGACAACAGCTATGGCAATGATGTTAGCAACGTCGCCAGGCTGTATGACCTTTACATAGACCAGGCGGATGAAACCCTGCCCATCGATGCCAAGACGGCCAGCCTGCCCGTTTATGTGGACGGGATCGGAACCAGCAGCACTGGAGAAGATTCCACTTTTTCGCAAGGTACCGGTATAGGTGTGCAGGGTGTCAGGGCGCGAGTTGAAGAAACACCGCCACTTATTCTCAAGGCTATGCAAACATTTCAAGACAACAACCCCGATAAGCGCGTGGCGAAAATCGAGTTCGATATCTTCGGGTTCAGCCGTGGCTCCGCAGCGGCAGGGGATTTTGCCAATGAGGTATTAAAGGGAACCAAAGTATCCTCGCCAAAGCGTTGCCGATGGGTGCCCCGATATTGTCGGATAGCTTTTCATGGACGCCGCATACTGATGTCTCTATAAATTTCATTGGCGTTTACGACGCCGTCGCGGCCATTGCCAATCCGCTGGTGGGGGACTGGACTGGTAATAACGCTTATAACCCAGGGATCAATATCCATCTTGCGCCAGACGCGGCTAAGAAAGTCGTCCAATTGGTCGCTCGAAATGAACGCCGTTATAACTTTGCCCTCAACAGTCTTGGATCGGCCGATATTGTCCTACCTGGCGTACATTCAGACCTGGGCGGCGGCTATTTACCCAAGGCGATGGAGCGCATCCTGCTCAGCAAACCGCGTAAAAGCCAGGTCGAAGAAAGGACCTCTTTCGCTGAAGCCAACAGTTACAAGGTTGCCCAGCAGGACTTGAGACGGCTTCAAGATCAACTGGCCCAATATAACCTTTCGTTGGAGATCCGGACTTGGGAGGTACCGTTTCGTAGCACTGACAAAGACGATCAAAAAAACATGAAACACGTGTATGCGGCTGTCAGCAGCCAGCGCGAAGTCCGCAGTGACTTGTCCTTGATCCACTTTCGGATCATGCGCGAACTGGCTGTTGAAAACGGAGTACCGTTTGGCGAGATTGACGAAGGCGAACCGCGACTAGCGCTGCCTGCGGAACTCGTTCCCATCTCCAAAAAACTGATGGCATTCGCTCAGGGGAAAAGCAAAACAACAGGGCTGACTCCGCAAGAGGAGGAACTGCTGTTCCAACGTTACGTTCATGTCTCCGATAACTGGAACGCCGCTAAAAATCGCAACAATAGCGACCTGAATATCGTCTTCATTAATCGACCAGACGAAAACTCTGTGCGCACGGTGCACCCGAATGAGTAATTTTATCCGTGTCGCTCTTGCCGCCTTTCTACTCAGTGGCTGCACCTTTGCCAAAAGCCAGTCAATGCCCTATAAAGCCTGGCGCTTGGGATTTTCGGCTCCCGCTTACATGGAAGTTTGGATCGAGTCGGCGGATGTGGTCGATATTCAGGAACAGTTATATTCACGTGCGATGAGTGGCACCGCGTCAATACTAACGCCCCCCAACAACTCCGGCGATCCCCGAGGCTGGCCGAAAAGAGCAGGTTGGGGTAAGGGTAAGTACGTGACAGGGGCTGACTTGCCCAAACAGATCTATGTCCGTTGGCAATCGCTGGTCGAGCCGCAAACCTACCAAATGGTGATTAACATACCTGAGGCGACCCGGGAGATCATGCGCAAGGGGGAAAAGGTGTTCTGCTCTGCCGATGGGCAATGGATCACCGGATATCGTGAGGCAATCGGTATAAGGCTGGTTCCCGGAGGCATTGCCAAAGTCTGGGTAACCGGTCCCTGCATGACACCGATCGAGGTGACTACGGTACAAGCGGTGATTGATCCACGTGGCCCGTATGAAGGTAAGTCTGGCGGTCACCACCGGCCCCTTTCAGCAGTTTCCAAAGCCTATGTCGAGAAGTTTGGTGTGCCCTACGACTCTTGGAAGTAGGTCAGTGCTGGCCCTTTAAGTATCCTGGATGCGAAGGGTTAGCTGTAACGACCTGCATTTGAAAACGCCCACATTGCAGGTCGGGGCGTTTTCAAATGCAGGTCGTTACAGATATGGTTTGAAGGCCATGGCCTGCGGCCTCACTGCTTGCAGTCATGTGCTGACACAATCATAAATATTACAAAATTGTAATTTTACAATCATCTCCCCGTTATCTTCAAACTGCAACGATACAAGTCGGCGACGATACGGGAGCAGAAACTGCTCCCGTAAACAATAATTCCAGCCGAAGAACTTTCTAGTTCTGCCGAACCTAAGGAGTGATTAATGGATAACAATACAAAATTTTCGATGGCCGCTTTGGCGTTGGTTGTCAGTTCTGGGCCGTCTATGGTATTTGCGGAGGAAAAGACTGGGGGATTTATCGAAGACAGCAGCCTTACCGTGCTCAATCGAAATTTCTACTTCAATCGTGATCATCGCAACGGTCAATCAAGCCCCACGGGCAATGGCTACTCCGAAGCTTGGTCGCATGCGATTATCAGTAAGTTCGAATCCGGGTTTACCCAAGGCACTGTAGGCGTGGGCGTCGACGCTTTCGCGATGATCGGTTTGAAGCTTGATACGGGTGACGGTCGTAACGGCGGTCGTAGTTCATTCGATGTACTACCTGTCAATGGCGACGGCGAAGCTCGAGATGAATACACGAAAGTCGGTGGCGCGGCAAAAGTTCGCGCTTTTGACACTGTGGTGAAAGTAGGTGATGTATTTCCCGCCAACCCTGTCGTGGCGTCTGGCGACTCAAGGCTTTTACCGGAAAGTTTCCGGGGTGTGACCGCTACCAATACCAGCATCGAAGGGCTGACAGTTCAGGGTGGTCGCCTGCATGCTATGAGTCAACCAGTCTCCAGCAATATGCGCGACAACTTCGCAACCTTCTATGCAGGCCCTGTTAACTCACCTTGGGTCGGCTATTTTGGTGGCGACTACAATGTGAATAAGAATATTATCGTTAGTCTTTACTCCAGTCGTCTCAAAGACGCCTGGAATCAATACTATGCTGGTACCGGGTTGAACTACTCCTTGTCTGATGAGCTTTCTGTATTCGGCGGTGTGAATTACTACAAGGCCGTGGATGAAGGGAAAAAACTGCTGGGCGAGTTCGACAACAATATTTGGAGCGCTAAGGTTGGCGTGAAGTATGGCGCACACTCACTTGCACTTTCTCACCAGCGAAATAATGGTAACGACGACTTCGACTATCTGCGTCAGTCGGATTCCATCTTTCTCGACAACTCAATCCAGTACAGCGACTTCAACTCGCCAAAAGAACGTTCATGGATGGTGCGTTACGACCTCGACATGAGCTCGTATGGTGTACCTGGCTTGTCGTTTATGACACGTTATGGTCGTGGCACCGACGCCGACTACTCCAACGCCAACGCCACATACATGCGGCGCGATGCGGATGGAAACCCGTTGACCGATCAGAAACGTTGGGAGCGCGACATCGAAGTAAAATACGTCGTTCAGGCAGGCTCCTTGAAAGATATGTCCTTCCGCTTGCGACAAATGAACTTTCGCTCAACTGAATTTGAATCGGATCTGGATGAAGTTCGTGTGATCATTGAGTATCCACTAGCGATTCTGTAATACCTGAATGGGATGATTCACTGGACGAACATCCCGTTTTCAGTCGAAAGATTTCAAAAATGTAATTTTTCAGTCATTCCCATGTTAACTTGAATCACCTATAGTAAGTGGGAGTTAATAGGAACCTAGCTAGCGCATCTGGTTGGAGTCCTACAGACAAGTAGCTAGTCTGTGAAAATCTGAAACTCATTGCTATTCAGTTAAAGCTCCAAGCTCACCTTTAGAAGCTCCTTTGGAAAAAGGTGAATTTTTAAGACGTCCCTCGGGACGTCTTTTTTATGCGTGCGCCAGGCATGGCGCGTTGCGCGCAAGCGCAACCAGCTTGGCTGTGGTGGCCTCGCTGGTGACTTGGAGGTGAAAGTCCTCTACACACCCGGCAAGGGGAAGTGTTAGCCAGAGGCAAGGGTGTCGCGGGTGACCGCGAATCTGAAGGAAGCCCGAGGCAAAATGCTGGCCTGACGAACAGCAAGCGGATAGAGGCGGCGCAGCGGGGTAAAGGGGCGTGTTTCCCTAAAGCCCAATACTTGCACGGGACGCTGCGACGTAGATCCGACAGGCATAAGCAGGAAGGTCGCGCGAATTACCCTGGGAGATCTGCACGTTTGCCACAGTGCTACCGAGCGTCGAGAGGCGACGGGATGAACGTGCAGAAGTCAGCCGAGGCCGTAGTAAGTGGCGGATAACCGCGTCACCAAGGGCCGAACAAGTTATGCCGCCAGTAGGCGTCAAAGTCTCGTTGAATACCGAAATGCAGAAATTTCTCCAAGAGAAGACTGTTACTCCGAGTCCCGGACAGTATCCGAGGATGACGGCTGACAGCGCACAGGTATCGGCGGCGTCTGTGACGTGGACGAACGCGGAGCCGGACACGCTGATGGAGCGGGTGCTTGCACCCGCCAACCTCAGACGTGCGTACCAACGCGTAGTCAGCAACAAAGGCGCGCCGGGTGCCGATGGCATGACGGTCGAGCATTTGTCAGGCTACGTGAAACAGTATTGGCCGACCCTCAAGGCTCGGTTGTTGGCAGGCGAGTACCACCCGCAAGGTGTACGTGCCGTCGAAATCCCCAAGCCCAAAGGCGGGACAAGGCAGCTGGGTATCCCCAGCGTCGTGGATCGCCTGATCCAACAGGCTCTGCTGCAACAGCTCACGCCGATCTTCGACCCTCTGTTCTCGGATTACAGCTACGGCTTCCGTCCGGGTAGAAGTGCTCACCAAGCCATCGAAACTGCCCGTGCCCACGTGGCGGCGGGTCATCGCTGCTGCGTGGAACTCGATCTTGAGAAGTTCTTTGATCGGGTCAACCACGACGTGCTGATGGCCTACATCGAGCGTCAAATCGAAGATAAACGTGTGCTCACGCTGATCCGTCGCTATCTCGAAGCGGGAACGATGTCAGGTGGACTCGTCAGCCGACGGCAGGAAGGGACGCCGCAAGGCGGCCCGCTAGCGCCGGCAACAATAGAGCAAACTCTCGGATAAAATGGGGGCTGCGCATTGCCAGGGAGAGTTTTGCTCCGAGGTATGCAGGATGCCCCGACGTCGAGATTGTTCTCGTCATTGAGGTCATCACCCCCACTGACGGGAGACTTCAGTCATGAGCCGAAAACCGCGGATTTGGCGTATTCGTCTGGCTTTTGAGCCAAATCGATTCTCTTGTGAAGAGCTCGAGAGGGTCTACGAGCAGCTAAAACCGACAGAAACGCGGACTTCCTCAGAGTTGTCGCAATCCCGGTCCCCTGTGAAAAAGCATCGTACTGCCAAGCGAGGTGAACAATGAGCCAGGCTGTGATGGTGGCGCTCTATGCCCGGGTATCCTCTGACCAACAGGCTAAACGCGGCACGATTGAAAGCCAGATTGCCGCGCTGACGGAGCGGATCGTAGCTGATGGCGCCCAAGTCGTTGAGGACATGCGCTTTATCGACGCCGGCGTCAGCGGCGCGACGCTGATTCGCCCACAATTGGAACGGCTCAGAGACCGCGCTGCACTTGGCTTGGTAGATCGTCTCTACGTCCTGTCCCCAGACCGGCTGTCGCGAAAATATGCCCACCAGGCATTGCTGATGGAAGAACTATCGGCGTGCGGCGTACAGGTCGTGTTCCTCAATCATGCCATTGGCGTCACGCCAGAGGAGTCGTTGCTGCTGCAGATGCAGGGCATGATCGCGGAATATGAGCGTGCCAAAATCATGGAGCGCAATCGTCGCGGCAAGCTTCATGGAGCCAGACGCGGCAGCATCAATGTGCTGTCGACTGCGCCCTACGGTTATCGCTACATTCGTAAGCAACTTGATGGCGCACCCGCACAGTACGTTATCGACTTGGCGCAAGCGGCGACGGTCAGAGCCATCTTTCAATGGATTGGGATGGAGCGCCTGAGCATTGGCGAAGTGGTGCGTCGCCTTACCGCAACAGGCACCGTAACCGCCTCAGGTAAACCGTATTGGGATCGCAGTACCGTGTGGGGGATATTACAAAATCCAGCCTATATGGGCCGGGCCGCTTTCGGTAAAACACAGGCGCGTGATCGCTTACCTCGGATACGCGCACAACGCCACAGTGCCGAGGTGCCCAAGAAGGGCTATTCAACCGTACGCACGGATCCAAGTCAGTGGGTCGAGATATCCGTACCGGCAATCATCAGCGAAGGGTTATTTCAGTCGGTTCAAGAGCAACTTGCTGAGAATCGAAGAACGCGTCAGAGCCGTCATGGTGCTGTTTACCTGCTTCAGGGCTTGACCGTTTGCGGGCATTGTCACTACGCCTATTACGGTAAAAAGGTCAGCAAGGCAGCGGCCAAAGGCCAACGTCGGGACTATGCCTATTATCGTTGCATTGGAACCGATGCCTACCGCTTTGGTGGCGAACGCGTCTGTGACAATCAGCAAATACGAACGGACCGTCTTGATGAACTGGTGTGGCAGCAGGTTGTTGAGCTGCTCGCCCACCCTGGAAGGCTAAAGAATGAATATGAACGTCGGCTGGGAATCCTCGAAGAAAAAGAAAAAACAAACCCTGACACTGCCGCACTGGAACGACAACGACTGCAACTCGAGAAAGGCAAGTCGCGGCTCATCGATAGTTATGCCGAAGGTATGATCGACAAAATGGACTTTGATCCAAAGATGCGAAACTTAAAGAGCCGTCTGGAACAGCTTGATCAGCAGATTCAGGACTCACGGCGTCATCAGGTGGGTCAACGCGAGCTGTTTCTCGTAATTAATCGTCTCGAAGAGTTTGCCGCTGCTGTCCATGACCGATTGGGTACTGTCGATTTTGTCACGAAACGCGAGATTATCCGCGGCCTGGTCAAACGTGTCGAAATTCATAAGGACGAAATTTTGGTGGTATTCCGGGTTGATCCGGATCCCGGGTTCAACGCCAGCGAGACGTCGACTGGCTCCGGCACCAGAGAGAAAAGTATGCAAGATCGTACGCGGCGTACTGTCGCCGTTGTTGGCGAACGTGCTGCTGGACGAAGTGGATCGGGAGCTTGAACGCCGAGGCCATTGTTTCGTGCGCTATGCCGACGATGCGAACGTGTATGTGCGCAGTCAGAAGGCGGGGCAGCGGGTAATGGCCCTGCTGAGGCGGCTGTACGAAAAGCTGCACTTGAGCGTCAACGAGAGCAAGAGTGCAGTGACGAGCGCGTTTGGTCGCAAGTTTCTGGGCTATGAGTTGTGGTCAGCCCGAAGTGAAGTCAAGCGCGCGGTCTCTTATAAGGCGCAGAAACAGTTCAAGCAGCGTATCCGCTGGCTTACCCGGCGCTCCTGCGGGCGTAGCTTGCAACAGGTCGCAGATAATCTCCGGCCTTATCTTTTGGGCTGGAAAGCCTACTTCACGTTGTCGCAAACACCGGCAGTCTGGCGCAAGCTGGACGAATGGATACGACATCGACTGAGAGCGATCCAGCTCAGGCAGTGGAAGCGTGGCCCTACGATCTATCGAGAGCTGCGGACACTGGGGGCGAGCCAGCAGGTGGCGCAGAGGGTGGCCAGTAACTCTCATCGCTGGTGGCGTAATAGCCGTTTTGAGTTGAATCGTGTGCTGAATATTGCGTGGTTCGACAGGCTGGGATTGGCGCGCCTCTCATAACCTCAATCTCTCGAACCGCCCGGTGCGGACCCGCATGCCGGGTGGTGTGGCAGGGGAGCGGCCTATGAAGGCCGTCCCCTATGCCGATGCCCGTTAAAACACGAGCATATAAAAAACGCCCGATACCTCTAAGTATTGAGGTTAATCGAGCGTACAAATCCCTCTGACAGCAGCATAGCTGCTAGCCGCCTCGTTTACGACACTCTCCAGCCACAGTGTACCTAATTGTATTTAGCTGTCCTTTTGAATCTTCATAGGTCATTGCGGCGGGCACCACTGCGC
>NZ_VOBG01000048.1 GCF_008369295.1 Pseudomonas sp. ANT_H4
GCCGCATGAGTGGACGACCGCTTAATCACGTGAACTTGCGCAAAATGAATGCAAAATAGTTAGAAGAATTAAGCTATTGAATTGTATGGATAAAATCACGACTAACTGTTAGCTTGGGTCCAGAACTGTCACAGTCGATCAGCGCAAAGACCGGGTCAGGCTTTTTCATGGCTGCGCACGCTGTACATCACGACACCCCAAACCAGTAACTCTTCCCCATCCATCATGTACCGCGAAGGATATTTGGGATTCTCAGACTTCAAAATAATCTGGTCGCACTTCTTGACCAGCCGTTTACAGACGGGCTCGCAATCCACTGCTGCAATGACGATATGCCCGGACTCCACTTCCATGGATCTGTCCACAACGGCCAAGTCACCAGGAAAAATACCGGCACCGATCATGCTGTCGCCTTCGATGCGCACGAGATACATGTGGGGAGCGCGGAGATCCAGGAGCTCGTCCAATGAGACCTTCTGCTCATGATGATCTGGCGTTTTAAATACGGCCATTTCTCATATGTTTATGTGGTGACAAATTCATCTACCCTTATCATAAACAATATTTCCATACCCCATTCTATTTATATGTTGGAGTAACGTGCAGCGAAATATAAATTGTCTATGCTGTACACGCGCATAAAACAATTTCATATTTGCAAGCTACTTTTGCAGCTGAGACTGAGCAGAAAAATGCCCAACTCCAACTTTTACGTGTTCCATCCAGACGAGCCGCTTTTGAAAAAAAATGGATTCGACAGCATTGCGCATGTCCCAGTCATCTTTGACGGTGAATGGACCTACCACCGTGAGGCCTCAAGATATCTTCGTGAACGCGCAACACCAACTCCAGCCGATGTTGAGGCTGGCGCGTTACGAACGGTTCGTCAGCCTACCCGCGCATCTTTGAATACGTTCGCAGCGCAGATAGTTAATTTCTTGGAGTGGTGTGCGGCACGTGGCAAAGATTGGAAAACGCTCGACTATGCCCGTGACATCGTTGCAGGGTATGAGCATGAAATGGCGACTGGTTCATTTACAGCGGATGGCTGTCCCCTTGAAAATTCAACCATCAATCAACGGGTTGATACGGCTTGCAGTTTCTTAATATGGGCATTGAAAAAGGGCCTACGCGAGCCGTTCGATATTCCTACATTTACGAGAAGCTATCTGCAAAGTGGCATAACTTCGACACATGCACGAGTCGTCGAATACACGACACGAGCAAACAAGCGCCGCCTGAAGCCGAAAAATTTACGGATACCTACTGACGAACAGATTCGGAAGTGGCTGAACTCGGTCCGGATACGGTATGGCCGCACGAAGGCACTGATGATAGAGCTCATCTTGAATACCGGAGTTCGGCGGCAAGAGGCTGTGGAGTGGAGACTCGACACCTTGCCTGATGATAGGAACAAGTGGCGCATGGGTCACGTAGCCGCAACGAATGTCGTTGTCACTATCGAGCACGGCGCTAAGGGCGGCAAGAGACTGAAGGATGATGAAGAAGTTGGTCCTCCACGAAGCATCGTGATACCGATGGCACTGGCCGGCCGACTCTGGCACTACATTGAGTTTGAGCGGCCTAGGTTGCTGAAAATGTACATCAAGTCAGGCAAGACAAAAGCGGAACAAGAAGAGCGCCGCCGCAACCCGCCCCAGCAGGTGTTCCTTTCTGACTTTACAGGCATGCCAGTGTCGGCGCAAAAATTATACGAAGCATGGGCCAGCGCCCCCTCGCTACCATTTGAAGGCTGGTCACCGCACTTGGGACGTCATTACTGGGCCTGTAAGACGCTCCTGCTTGAGCTTGAACGCATGAGAACACAGACTCGATTGGCACTTGAAACCAACCTACCCATTAATTGGATAACAGGAAGTGCCATCGACATTATCCAATTGACTATCCAGCCACAACTCGGTCATATCGACAAGAAGACCACAGAGATGTATCTGACCTGGGTACGGGACGTGTTCGACATTATCGAACTTCATAACGCGTATGCACTGGAATTAGGTGACCTTACGTGCGAGGAGACAGAATGACCGAGTCAATCCGAAAAAAAAACAAAGCCAGGCATACTCCGACACTGACGATTTTGGCTTGCGAGGCCGATGGTAATTCGCTCCGCTTCATATCCACTCACGCTACGAAGCCTTCCCTATTCGATGCAACAGCATTTGCAGAGGGGCGCACATTGCCGGAACGCGCACATGCTTGGGACAAAGGGGGACACAGCGGTCGCCCGAGACTGACAGCTGCTCTCATGCCTCATATTCGGAGTCGTTATGGCGCTGCACCTCAAAAGACATTGATTCACCTTATTTCGGCTATGCGGGCGTGGTGGCGATTGTTTGATAAGTACACCGATATCAAACCGGTCGAAGACATCGAAGATATCGATGAATTCGTACATGGAGCCCTGGCACTCAAAGAGGGTTTCACACACGGAACGAG
The DNA here is from genome assembly GCF_008369295.1 of Pseudomonas sp. ANT_H4. Classification (GTDB taxonomy): domain Bacteria; phylum Pseudomonadota; class Gammaproteobacteria; order Pseudomonadales; family Pseudomonadaceae; genus Aquipseudomonas. The sequence goes on from NZ_VOBG01000048.1 coordinate 2,458, forward strand.
TATCTTTCTGGTTGTGCTTAATGATGCAAGAAAGACAAGGAAGCAGCATCCCCTGGATATTCGCCTCCCTCGACCATCACCACAACACACTTCTTTGCCAGACCAAAAGCACATTAATGCTATTGCAATAGCATTAACCAGGAAGATCCGAGAAATGTTCCTTATGTGGAAACAGGCTGATGAAATCATTGCCGAGATGAGTGGATGGCACATAGCGTCGAGTGGCTGGACTCCCGGCCATTGGCATGGTGCATTCAACGAACGGCATGCTCACTGCGCCTATAGACAAGCGTGCACTGAACTGGGCAATCCAGTCGTGCGCCGAGACCAGTACGTGGCATGGCTTGGTCTACAGAATACTGAAAACTACAACAACCCTTTCGTTGCCGGCTTTCCTGCTGCAGTTAGCGGACTATACCCGAACCGCAAACAGTCAGCACATTTTTTATACCTATTTCTGTGTAAAACAGGGTGGAATCTTCAAACAGCACTCGATATTGATGTCGATGATTACTGGCGTCCGCACCCAACCAACAAATCTTTCGCCATCATCTATGCTGTTAAAGACAGGGCGAACGGCGAGTACCAGCGAGCAGCCAGTGAAGTGAAGCCCAAGCTGTCAGCTTATAACTTGTTGGTGGCAGTGATAGCTAGAACTGAGCCACTGCGAGAACAACTAAAGACGGAGTTAAATCAGCTGGAAAGGTTAAAAGAGGACAACCCTGACGCGGCGAATGAAGAAACACACCTCAAAATCAATGAGCTGAAGCGATGCATCAAGTCGCCTTGGCTTCACGTGATCACGAAAGAGTCGAGCCCAATTTCTGCGTTAAATAATAGGGTCGTTTACGAGTCTGAACAGCGTTTATCAACATTAATCTTTGAAATCAACACACAAAGAAATAAAGACGACCAGATTGACAGTTCAATAAAAATTGGTGATTTTCGGGACGCTTATATTTCTGCACAATATCGGCGCAGTAACTACTCATGGAGTGTTGCACACCTTGCTGCAGGCCATAAAAATATCCAGTCGCTGGTCCACTATCTGCGGAAACGGCAATGGAAAGCCCATGGTGAGCGGACGATGTATGGTTTTACAAAAGCGTTGTGGGACGAAATTCGAGCAACGAATGCCGTAGACCCTGCCATCCTGCATGCGCTCGTCCAAAGAGGTGAAGTCACTGAGGAGCAGCGAAAGCGGTGGGCGGCCCATAAGGACCGAACGAGGGTTGGAACCGGATGCAAGGATTTTAAAAATCCGCCCAAATCGCTCGCGCCTGAGCATATGCCTGGTGAAGGCTGCCGCATACAACGCTGCTCATTGTGCCCAAATGCAGTGATATTCGAAGACAGCATGGACGCCCTCGCAAGAAGGCTGGCGCAATTGCATACGATTAAAGAAAATATCCCATTGCCGTCTTGGTACGGTTCCTCTTGGCCCAATGAGACGGAAAGTACGGAGCGAATCTTATATGAAAACTGGGATGCTGCCTCAGTTGACAGCCGGATTTCCCATTGGAAGAAGCAAGTAGCTAGCGCCATACAAACTCTATTGGCTATGGAGGGTGAATATGCAGCCTAACCCAACAGCGATGGCTCCAGAGTCATCGCTTGAGCATCTGCGGTCACAAGCAAGCATGACCATAAACGCAAAGAGCATCCATCGCCTAAATCGACCGGAGCTACTCCGACTACAAAATGCTCTCGGCCTTGGCTCCAAGTGGGGCGTAATCGAAATCCCCAGAGCATGGATGCCGGCCGGGGCGGCCAGCATCGACGCGCGCAGAATTCAATATTTGGAGAAGGTCTGCGGTGTGCAGAACGCATCACCAGACACAAAAGAACTGGCAGTCACAGTTGCGACGCGGTATGTCCTACTGCTCTTTATGGCACCGAATCCAATCTCAGGACATCTGAAACCTAATACCGTGGTCTCGCAACTACTGGTGGCGAAGGACTACTTTAGAGCCGCAGTAAACCTCGCATCAGTGACGCCTGGATATTTACTGAACCGACTTACCGAAGAGGACATTGAGAAGGCAATTTCATACACCGAAATAAAAAGGTTACGTTATTGGGCATCCAAAGAATGGTGGGACGATTTGCCGAAAGTTGACTTGTACCAGATCGAAGAACAGTCACGTAAGAGCGAAAAGGCAAGACAACCAAGAGGAAGTAAGGACATTGACCCATGGCTCCCACTGCCTGACCAGTTCGTGGCAGACGCTGGTGCGCGGGTACTTTGGCTAGTTGAACACATGGGGCCAGCAATCATTGACTGTGCTGAAAGCATATTGAACGCATGGGAGAAACTCAACATATCCCATTTTGCCGAGACGACACAAGCCACCAAAAGGACGGAGGCGGCGGACGCGATTCTTTCGGAATACGTATGGAAAGATGCAGACGGTAATGTGCTTGAGCAGATACCTATCCCACTGAGTTACACCGGGACTTGCAGAAAAAAAAAGGCAAGCGCCTGGCCGCCGTGTCATACGCATGAAGTAAAGGCCCTTTTGCGCCTGCTACAGGCCAGCCATTTATTTATTGTGCTGTTGAGTACCGGTGCAAGGATAGGCGAGGCGCTTTCTTTGAATGAAGGTTGCCTAATTGAATCGAAAGATGGTACGAATCTGATTAATGGCAGAACGTACAAATTGAAGGCCCAAAGAGGCGGTGAGGAACGAGATTGGCCTCTACCAAGCATCGGCGCTACAGCACTCAATCAACAGGAGCGGGTAGCAAAAATTATTCGACGCTGGAACAGAGTCACAAATAGGGTCGGGCATTTTAGAGAAACCAACTGTATCTGGCGCTTGTTACGGCAGAGCGACGTAGATAACGATTCGGCCGACGCGGGCTACAATATAGAACTTACGCTGATTGTAGAGTCGTTCAGTCTCGCAGCTTCGCTGGGGGAAAAACCTATTCACGCGCACAGATGTCGAAAAACACTGGCCAGGCTACTTGCGCTATGTATCGTGGGGGCTCCGAAAATTGTGATGGACTTGTTCGGTCATAAGAATATCGAAATGACGTTGCACTACATCCTGACTGACCCGCTAATACGGGCTGAAATGGAAGAAGTGGCACAAGCTCAGACAATCATGCTTGCCTGTGACGCTATTGCACATGCCGATGAAAACGGTGGACCGGCAGCGCCAATCATAAGAGAGGCAGTAAGACAGGAGAAAGTACGATTGGCAAAAGACAAGTTAGGTGTCGATGACATACGCGACCTAGCGGATACTGCGACACTGTCTGGAAAAATGTGGATTTTGGTGCGGCCTGGCGTGGTGTGCACCAAGGGGCCTAAACAGGCTGGCCCTTGCACTCGCAATGTGGGAAGCCCTGAGCCTTCGCGCTGCCGGTCGTCGTGCGAAAATCGCCTTGAGGAGTACTTCTTACGAGACGAGGTGGACAATACGATGGAGTTCTGCGTTTCAGAATTGGAAGAAGCTATCAAGAATGACGAATCGCATCAGGCCGAATACTGGATTGGTCAAATATGCGCCAATATCAACCGCTTTGCCGACATCCGCCAAAAGTGGCAGACCAATCCTATAGTCGCTTACGCACTGGCTAACTCTGCCCTAAAGGATGCAACATGACTCCGAAGAACACTTCACTGCCCAACGGGCTTCAAGACTACGCCAAGTCCCGCTCTAGCTCATTTGTTTCAAAACTGAAGCAAGCCATGGCACTTATCGAGAGTGAAGTTGAACAGAACGAAGGGTTGTATCCGCTCAATGGAGGCAGACTTACGAAAGCCGAGTTATGCCGGCGGGCGCATGTAGATGACCAGACACTTCAAAACAAGACGCACAAAGCCACCACAAACAAGATGGTGGATGAATGGATAGAACACGTTAAAGGTAAAATTTCACAGGGAGAACTCGTTGTACGTAGGGCTGTTACCGAGCGCGCTGAACATTGGAAGCGGGAGCATGCTCGCATAGCCAACGCTTATGCCCTGGCTGAACTTGAACACAACGAGAGACTCATTGAGTTGGCGGCGCTCGGAAAGGAAAATTATGAACTAAAACGGGAAAATGATGAACTCCGCGAAATGCTGAGTAGGGCCGGCAGCAAGAACATCGCTTCTATTCGTCCGAAAGGAAAATAGCAAGCGCTTATACCAAAAGCAAAATATTATCAGTAACCCGCTCTAGGGATAGTCTGAAGTAGCCATGTGTTTCTCGCTGACTTCGGCCACCGCCGATTTTGAAAGTGGCGAGTCGATCCAAAACGCTCAGATCACTCACTCATTCCTGTCTTTTTAGTTGCTGCAAGCACCTCGCGGAGGCTATTCCCCACATTACAGGCGCACCTCTCCTGCATTGCTCAATAAATGTCGGCGGGCCATCCACAGATTCGACAGCGCAAACAGCGTCACCAGCTGTGTCGTGTTCTTGGCCAGGCCACGGAAGCGCGTCTTCACATAACCGAACTGGCGCTTGATCACCCGGAACGGGTGCTCGACCTTCGCCCTTACCTGCGCCTTGGCTTTTTCGATCTTGCGCTTGGCTTTGTACAGATCGCTGCGCTTGCCCAGTTTCTGGTAGGTGCTGCGTCGGGCGGCAATCTGCCAGATGACCTGGCGACCTTCATGCTCGGGGCGTTTCTCCACTCCGGTATAGGTGTTCGGCCACGGCCGAAAGTGCGGCATAACGCTCTTCGGTTGTTACCAGCGACAACGCCAAGCTAAGCCCTGAAAGCTCTGGTTGGGGCTGGCCATATGGTTGGCCAATGGCCCAAATGAAGGGGCGAAACGCTGACCTAGAAGTGCTGTCAGGGAAAATAAACCAAGGACCCGGGTCGCGGCTGCCTGGGTTAAACCACCAGCGCCTCAAGTACGAGTCCTCCGATCGAGCTTGCTTAAGCTGTTCGGGAGCAACGTCTGGATGTGAGATGGGGACGGTAAAAATGCCAAGCGTTTCAATCCCGCCCTCCGATATCCGCTCGGCGTGTGGAAAGCAAACTGCCCCCGTTTCGAGGTCGCACAGAAGCTTCGCTGTGTAACGCCCCACTTGAATGGAGGCCACTGACGTATTGAGCTCCTGGCATTCGATGGTCACTGTCGCATCGAGCGACTCAGTGCATGCGAGCATTTCCTGGATCGGCCGAATGTAGTCAAAAAGCCGGATTTCCTCGGACACACCGTACTCTAAAGTCCGAGTCAGAAGCGGACGGCCTTGCGCGCTGTCTCGAAGCAAAAGGCACACATGCCAGTGCCGACGATGCTGCCCGGGTAGTAGCCGAAGGCGGCTGCCAAGTAGATCGTTAACATCAATCCGCTGATGAGGCTGCATCCGCCGCCCTTCAGGATCAAGAAAGACTGCTCCGGTCGCTGGAAAGGGGACTATCAGATGCTGCGTTTGGTTGCCCGGCCAGGCGAGGGTGAGGGTGAGGGTTACTTCCGCCGGCACGGAGTGGTCATGTGCCCGTAAAGTGAGCTTCCAATCGCGTCCTAGTTGCTCTGCGACTAGATTGCAGGAGTCATTTTCACAACCCACGCCCAGAGCTGGCCAAGATCGGAGCCACAGAACACCACCGCGGCTGTCGCTCTCCGCGCTTACCTCGACCGAAGCATCGGCGGGCAGGCAAACCACTTTCAGCCGAGTCTGTATCGTATCGGCATACTTCCATAGAAGAGTCCCCATACCCACAGGCGGTGAGCGAAACGAAACGACGGATGGGTTGGGGGTCGGTCAGTCTGGAGCCCACGTACCGACTACGAAGTGGATGGATTTCAATTAATCCTGGGCGCTTACAAGCCGAAGTCGAGCTGATGAACATGGTCGGGACTGGCCTGACCCAGGCTGCTTTGTACACTCTCATGCCCGATTTCGGTCAGTCGCGACAGGCAGAAATCGGCCATTAGCTGCCATTTGTGACCGGCCGCAATCCGCCATATGGACGTTCAGGGCGAACTGATCATTAGGCTTCAAAGTTTCCAGGAGACTTGGAGCTGTTCAAACCAGAGAAGGCTGACATTGCGCAGCCGCCTAGTAGCGTCACCTTAAAAATTATATTTATGCTGGCCTCTTGAAACCTACATAAGTGACCTCATTTTACCATCATAAAGCCACTACAATGGAGCGCTCCATGGCGGCACATAGCGGTAGCATCAAAATTCTCAGCCTAAATGGTGGGGGGGCTAGAGGTCTGTTTACCATCAATGTGCTCGCTGAGATTGAGCGAATCATTGAGCAACAGACCGGGCAGTCGAACGTAAAAGCAGGAGAGTACTTCGACCTGATTACGGGCACCTCAATTGGTGGAATTCTGGCGTTAGGGCTCGCATCCGGAAAAAGTGCCAGGGAGCTAGAGGCGGTCTTCCGCGTCCAGGCCCCCCTAATCTTTCCCCGTATGAGCTCTTGGCGGAAAAAATGGAGGGCTGCTTTTAGTGCCCGATACAGCAGCAAACCACTCTTTGACGCCGTCGCAAGGATGATTGGAGCCGATGCCACATTTGGTGACTTGACACGTCGCGTCATGATTCCCGCTGTGAACCTCTCGACCGGCAAACCCCAGTTTTTCAAAACTCCTCATAATCCGGCGTTCAATCGTGACGGTCGTCTCAAGCTGATAGATGCAGCAATGGCTACATCGGCTGCACCTACCTACTTTGCGCCTCATCATTGCGTGGATTTGGATGCGTACTTCGCTGATGGAGGCTTGGTTGCTAACAACCCAAGCTTCATCGGACTACATGAAGTTTTCCGGGACATGACTAGCGACTTTCCGGACGCCACGGTTGCCGATGTCAAGATATTGAATGTCGGCACACTGGGGGAGGAGTACACGGTGAGTCCAGCCGCGCTAGAGTCAAAGCGCAACAGTGGCTATCTCGGATTGTGGGGCCTTGGTGAGCGATTGGTGCTGACCACTATGACCGCGAATCAGCAGCTTCATAAAGCAATGTTGGAGCGGGAGCTCAGAACGTATAACGCATCAGAAAACTACGTCTATCTTGACGATATCGTTCCTAACGAAGCTGCATCCGATATCACTCTGGATAACGCAAGCGAAAGTAGCTTGCGTAACCTCGCAAGCCGGGGAAAACAGCTGGCTACTAACGAGTTCACCAAGAACCCTCTATTGCAAGCCTTCTTCAAACATCCGGCAGCACCCTTTGCTGTACCTGGTCCCGTCCAACAGGAGTAAAAGTGATGAGTTGGAATTTCCACCGCTATTACAACGACAGCACCGACGGGCTCATTAGTAAGTTGAGATTAGCAGAGCCCTGTGTCGTGAAGCTTAAAGGATTGCGCGACCTAGTCCGAATCCGCACAAAAGAGGTTTTCAACGAAGCGAAAGAGCTCGTCAGAACATCCAGTGCGACCATCTCTCTCGAAAGTATTACAGCTCGAGTTGCGAACTCTCGGCTAAAACATCTTAGTCCGCAAGCTCAGACTGAGGCAGCAAAGCTTCTCAGAGACATGGATGATGAAGCGCGGAAAGCTTTTCTGTCTCTTACACCGCGCTTTTGGACACAGGGAAGTTTTCAGTACGATACTCTCAATTATCCGTACGCCACCCCGCCTCAGGAAATGGACATAGATGATGGCACATATCTCCCAATGGCCATCTTTGAAGATCGCCCCGTTATTGGCCACCAACTGCTCCTGCTTCTTGTGGACTCATCGCTGAAGTCCTTGGTGCATGAAAACGTAGGCTGGCAATTTGAGGCCAAGCGAACCTGTGCTCGAATCAAAATCCCTGCAGAGCACACACATATTGATGTCCCTATGTATGCAATTCCAGAAGACCAATTTTTGCTCAAGGAAGTAGCTCTGGCGAAAAGCCGTGGCATGGTCATGGATTCGATAAATGGGTCGCTTTCATTAGAAAGTGCCGACTATGAGCTTGATGAGGACTGCGTGAACCTGGCGTTGCGCGAAGGTGATCAAAAGTGGATGAAGAGTGATCCCAAAATTGTCGAAGACTGGTTCAACAATAGTTGCCGGCGCATTGGCCCTCACCTACGCAGTATTTGCCGTTTTATGAAATCGTGGCGAGATGTTCAATGGGAAAAGGGTGGGGGCCCTTCGTCTATTTCACTGATGGCCGCTACCGTCAGTATTCTTGATCGGATTGCACACGATAGAAATGATCTTGGTGCAACGATGCGAATGCTCGCAAAGTACCTTCCTGACGAGTTCTCAAAGGGGGTGGAAAGCCCAGACCACACTGACGAGAAACCGCTCTTTCCGCCGCGTATTGAGCACGAGGAGCGCGAGGTGGAAATCATGGCAGGACTCTCTGAGCTGCACGGTATTTTGATTGATGCTCAGCAGTGCTTATCTAAAGAACTCGCTCTCCAATCTATCAATCGTGCGTTCGGCCAGCGGGTGCTCAAAAGCGACCTTATCGTTAGTGAAAAGTCTGCCCCTGCGTTTGCCAATGAGCCTACACGTGGCGCCCAAGCTGCGACCATCAGCAACACCATGGCGAGCGGTTAACACTAAATGCTTAGTGAGCTTCATCAGGTATTGCTGGGGTGTGGGTTTCAATACACCAAGGCCCGGCACATCCCGGAAGGCACGCCTCTGTGTCTCCTCGACGTCGCCAAAGGGTTTTACGTCAAATCTTATGGAACTACGGGTGGCGAGTTCAGCATTGCTTTGAGCCTCCCTATAGACCCTCATATCACTTTACCTAATGCGTACATTCTCAAAAAACCTGACCAGTACAAGAATCGATTGCTGCCACATGTCAATCTGGGGTGGTACCTGTGCTATGTCCGAGAGATGGAAGCTGACTGGGATGCGAATAATCTGCAGGAGCTCTATCTGCAGGTCGATTGCCAAATCCAAACTACGCTAAATGCCTCAGTCACCTCAGCGAATCAAGGTTCGCCCGATGACCGGGAAATGGAGGGCGAGTTCTCATCCTATTGGCTACCCCAGAAGAAGTTATATCTTCTCTCAGATGCATCAGAAAAATTAGAAATGGAATGTTATGTGACTCTCAATGAGAGCGGATTAGCAAACCCAGGAAAGGCCTCAGGTGAGGAGTGGGTTGCCTATGAGAAAGGGGACGAAAGCGAATTCAATGAGTGGCTGAGGCAGAGATGCCTTACGAAGCAAGACGGAAGGACGATTCTCACAAGCTACTTCAAAATCAACCCTTCCCGCCTAGCTGGTGTTGAATGGCCGCCACAAAATCTCCGGGCACTACTCCAGTGGCTTACCGAGGTAGATCTAAGTGCTCGTAGCCGCCTGCTGGATCACTTTGTGAATAATCCAGTGAAACGACATGTGCTTCTTTTCGATGTTCGTCACCAGGACTTGGTCGGGCTCTTTGTTGAGCTCGATATTGCTGCGACTGGATTGAATACCTATCCCCAGAAAAACAATCGGAAGAAACGCACGGGACGTGTAGTCAAATCGAAGACGCTGATCACATGTCTTTCCGCCAAGCGCTCGGTTCATAAATTCTCTCGGCTTGAGGTAACTAGAGCAGACAGAAAGACGATTTTGAGCCGTAACCGCCGTCGATCTGCAACCGGCGACTTGAGTACTAAACGCATTGCGCTCCTAGGCTGTGGAACCATAGGTGGATATCTATGTGGGTTGCTGCTTCGCTCTGGCGCAGGTTGCGGAAACGCTCGATTTGATCTCTACGACGACGACTCATTCGGTCCTCAAAACTTTGGACGCCATCCACTCTCAACCGTGGATTTTGGGCAGAACAAAGCAAAAGCTTTAGCAGCCACGCTTAAAGCCTCTACACATTTGAATTGTAAGGTAGAGGGAAAGCCCGCTAATTTTTCAATTACCCCCGAGATGTTGAACCAGTACGACATCGTCATTGATGCAACTGGCCGGCCTCCAGTGGCAAAACGCTTGGCCCACGTAGTTCGCACAATACCAAACAACAAGCGTCCCAAGGTTGTTCACGGATTTAACGATGGCAACGGTCGCTCATCAAAAGTCATGATTGACGATGGTAGTTGTTGCTACGGGTGCATGCTTATGGATCCCGCCTTTTACAAAAATGGCTTGGATCTACGGTTCAGTAAAATCAATACGGCCGAGGAACGCTTCGTCAGTTGCGGGAATACCTTCACACCCTATGACGCGGCGGTCAGCGTGATCACCGCGGCTATGATGCAGGAAGCTGTACTTTCGATTTTGGAGCCAAGTCTTAGCTGGACGTACAGCGAACACATGTTGGACGGCAGTCGTTCCAAACAAGCTAGACTTTTACCTAAACAACGCACTTGTCCCATTTGCCATGACTGACACTGAGCTGACATTTACAGATAAGCATGGTGGGTTGCTAGTGATCACGCCTTCTCCTCTAAAGAGAATGCTGGCCTACCGCCAACTAAGCTGGTTTAGCACCGAAGCTGCCGGAGTACTCATCGGGGAGCGTCGAGGGCCGCACTTGGTGGTTCATCGGATATCCGAGCCTGGACCTGGCGATATCAGGCATCGATGTTTTGTAGACCGAAGAGGAGCGCATCATCAAACTGCTGTAGATGAAGCCTTCATCAGTTCGTCAGGGATGCTTCAATATCTTGGGGAATGGCACACCCACCCGGAGGACTCTCCCTCGCCTTCATCTACAGATTTGGGCACATGGCAACGGCACCTTATTGCCGGCCACGAAAAAATGGTCTTATTGATAGTAGGTCGTAAGGAAATCTGGGCAGCCAAAAAGGACGCTCGAATAATTACCCCTCTTCTTGAGGCTTAATAATGGCTCGCTACTAAAAGTTCTTGAATAGGCGCAGCAACTGTAAAGAAAACAATCACTGTTCGGGTGGTACTAACTGACGGACCGCTTATGGCCGATTTCTGCCAGCGCCGACCGGCTGCAATGGGTCCAGAGTGTGTAAAAAAGCTTAGTCAAAATTGAAGTCTGCGCTTCTATGTGAAGTCTGAAGTTTATCGGCTGGTTGGCAGACCTGGATTTTACGTAGAGACGCGATTTTCAGCCCTGATTTGGGCGCCAATCTCGCTGAAAAACGTTTTTACACACTCTGGGCCGGTTAGCGACCACCACGCAGCATGACTGATCCACCCTTGTCCTCCCTCAGCGTGGAGGACAAGCCATGAAGATTATTGCTACATACAGCGTAAGCGTCCGAGCTACACCGCCTTGCAACTCAAACCTTAATCCGTTTAAACCACTGGTTCACGCGCTCGCACTCAAATGTCACCGGATCAAAAACATCGCCATGCCATTCAACCATGGCGTCATGCTCTGGATGATCGGGGTTGCCCATCGCCTCCAGAAACTCCTCGTAACCAGGCCCGCCACCCACGTCTTCCGGTGGGCAAGCATTGGCGCCGTCGATGCAATACGGCACCTGAGGACAGGCAACAGCGGGTAGCGTTTTTTCGACCTTGATACTGTGATGCCAGCTGTCACCAAAGTCGTAGAGATAATTGAATGTCCGCTTTCCGTTCAGCGCCTTGATCAGCGTTTTACGGGCTTCCGGGTTCACCGTCGGCCCCCAACCATCAGGGTCGGGCATGCCGTAATTCTCACCAGCAATTTCAAACTCATGCAGATGGCTATCACTCCAGCCCATCACGACCTGGATGACATGGTGCAGCTTGCCCAAGGTGATGTTTTCAGGCACCGCGAACCGACGCCAAATCTTCGGAGTGATCCACTTCAGCTCGATGTGCAGCAGTAACAGGTCGGGGGCGGGTTTGGGTAAACGGACAGTTTTAACCATGGATCAGGCGGCCTCGCAGTGTTCAGTGTGATTCAAAGAAATGTTCCAAGGCAGCAACTCGCTCACCCGATTGATCGGGTGTTCGGCAATGTGCTCAAGTACGTAGGCCAGATAGGCCTGTGGGTTTAACCCGTTTAGCTTGGCAGTACCCACCAGGCTGTAAATCGCAGCGGCTCGTTCTCCGCCGGCATCGGAACCGGCAAACAGGTAGTTTTTGCGGCCCAGCGCGACGGCGCGTAGCGCCCGTTCGGCGGCGTTGTTGTCGATTTCGATTCGGCCGTCATTGCAGTAGCGCGTTAGGGCCTGCCACCGGTTGAGGGCATAGAGGATTGCACCGCCCAATGCCGACTTTTTCGACAGTTGAGTCAGCGTCTGATTAAGCCATGCGTGCAGGTGTTCCAGCAGCGGACTGGCCCGACTTTGCCGAACCGTTTTTCGCAGGTTGGGCGGCTGCCCTCGGATCTCGCTTTCGATGGCATACAGGGCCGCAATCCGTTGCAGCGCCTCGGCGGCAAGGGGTGAAGCCAAGTCTTTGTAGACATCGTAAAACTTGCGCCGGGCGTGAGCCCAGCATGCAGCTTCCTCAATAGTGCCCGTCGCATACAGCTGAGCAAAACCGGCGTAGCCGTCAGCCTGCAAGATCCCGCTAAAGCCCTTGAGATGAGCGCGCGGATGTTGCCCCTTGCGATCCGACGAGTAGGCAAACCAGACCGCCGCCGGTGTCGAGTCACCCGCAGGTCGGTCGTCCCGCACGTATGTCCACAGGCGAGCCGTTTTGGTCTTGCCGTTGCCCGGCGCGAGCACGCCAATCGGCGTGTCG
>NZ_VOBG01000049.1 GCF_008369295.1 Pseudomonas sp. ANT_H4
CCTACAGAAAGGTGGCAATCTTTCGTTGACCAAAACCGACCCGAGCCTGACCAAAATCTTGGTAGGCCTGGGCTGGGACCCGCGTGCTACTGATGGTGCTGAGTTCGACCTGGACGCCAGTGCGCTACTGCTGGGCGCAAATGGCAAAGTACGCGGCGAAGCCGACTTCATTTTCTACAACCAGCTGAAAAGCGTTGACGGTTCGGTTGAGCACACTGGCGACAACCGCACTGGTGCGGGCGACGGCGACGACGAAGTAATCAAGGTAGACCTGAGCCGCATCCCGGCCGACGTGGACAAAGTGGTCTTCATCGTTACCATCCACGATGCAGAAGTACGCAAGCAAAGCTTCGGTCAGGTCGGCGGCTCCTTTATTCGCATCGTTAACGATACGACCAATGCGGAAGTCGTTCGTTACGACCTGGCAGAAGACGCGTCGACTGAAACTGCGATGGTGTTTGCTGAGTTGTACCGCAACGGCGGCGAGTGGAAATTCCGGGCTGTTGGCCAGGGTTATGCCGGCGGCCTGAAAGCTCTGGCCAATAACTATGGCATGAATTTTTAACGCCTAAGTCGTTAATTTAATTATATTTTATTTGCTTGGCCTTGATTTCAAGGCCTTGTTTACCTCACTTAAAGGAATCGAAAATGGCCGTATCTCTGCAGAAAGGCGGGAACGTAAGTTTGTCTAAAGAGGCCCCAGGCCTGACCGAAGTCACTGTAGGTCTGGGTTGGGACGCACGAGTTACCGACGGTTCGAAATTCGACCTCGACGCGTCGATCTTCATCCTGGGTGAAAGCGGCCAAGTCCTCGACGACGCCAGCTTCATTTTCTACAACAACAAGAAATCTGTTGATGGTTCTGTTGAACACATGGGCGACAACCAGTCCGGCGAAGGCGAAGGTGATGACGAGCAAGCCAACGTCAAGTTGAACGGTCTGGCTGCCGCTGTGAAGAAGCTGGTTTTCGCAGTGACTATTCACGATGCTGAAGCGCGCAAGCAGAGCTTCGGCCAGGTTGCAAATGCGTACATCCGTGTAGTGAACAAGGCTGACGGCAAAGAACTGGCGCGCTACGACCTGAGCGAAGACGCTTCAACTGAAACCGCCATGATCTTCGGCGAGCTGTACCGCAATGGCGACGAGTTCAAGTTCAAGGCGATTGGCCAAGGTTTTGCTGGCGGCCTGGCGCCTCTGGCTAAATCGATGGGCGTGAACATCGGCTAACCCGCAAGGGTTGAGAAAGCCCCCGCGTAACGGGGGCTTTTTCTTGCCTACAGAAAGACCACGGAGTTGGTCCTGTAGGCGGTTTCGACTACTTCATCACCAGGAGCGACTGCTGGCGATCGCCACGTCAGTCCACCGGTTCTCGGGTTTAAAAGGATATTTGGATGGGCATGTTCCGTGGGGTTGTAGCTGCAGGTGTTTTGGTGTCCGTGTCAGGCTGCGGAGCCTACAACGACTTCCAGGCAAACAACGCAGTTCAAGAATACAGGCAGGCATGCCTTGGAAATTATACGAACGAGTGCGAAAGCAAACTGGTCGACACGAACATTGTCATGCTCGAGCTCGCACGAAGCAACATCGAGCGGGAGAAGGGCTCGATCGTGCAAGTCGTCGGCAAAGATGGATTTGATCGTTTCTCAAAAACTGCCAATGAGCTAATTGACCACTTGGTCGATCAACAGGAAAACAAGCGTCCAGGGTTTTTTGCACGATGGTTCCTGGGTGAAGGTCAACCGTTCGGCAATACCCGCAACCAACTTTTTGACATTTCAGACATGCAAGAACTGCGTGCTGCTGTGCTTCAAAAGATCAGCTCCGGTGTTCAAGCGAGCAAAGCATCTGCTAAGCCTAATGAACCAATGACTGAGACTGAGGCAATCTTGTTAGGCAAGGTACCTCAAGCACCGACTCAGGCTCAGGTCACCCCGACTGCCCGGCCGGCGGAACCAGCAGCTCACGTCGAATCGACTGTTCAGGCATTAGTGCCATCCGACCTTGCTGCATCTGCAGATCGGATGATCGCGAGTGAAATCGCCCAGGATGGCGGGGATGAATACAAGGAGGGCCGTCAGGTTATTTTTGCTGACCTGAATAACGACGGCATCAAGGATGCCGTGGTGCTTTACACGATCGAAGGTCAAGGTGGCGGTAATGGCTACTTCCAAACCCTTGCCGCGTTCATTGGCAACTCGGCAGGTTGGGACTTCCGTGGAAAAGCTGTAGTCGGCAATGGTGTCCAGGACATTCAGGTAGTTGATCCCCAAACCGTCAGACTGACGGTTCTCTCCATCGGTCCGGATGATGCGGATTGCTGCCCGAGTGTTCAGAGCACCGAAAACTACAAGTGGGACGGCACGACATTTCTTCAAGCCCCAACGTCGTAAGTAAGAGCCAGGCTTCAGGCACCTAGCCGTGTGCATACGAGCGCGGTTAGGCAGGGCTCTGGCGAAACACTGGAGCAAACAAAATGAAGGAAAAATCGAATATGTCGCGATTCAACATCGGCTCTGGCCTTTTCGTCATGTTGCTCACCCTGGTATCAGCCCACTCCAATGCCACCAGCTTTGATTGCACCAAAGCTGCAACCTTTGCTGAGAAATCGATTTGCACAGATTCTGCACTCAGTCGTCTGGATGAGCAGATGAACTCCGAATATGTCCGCGCTTTAGACGCGGCGCCTAACAAGGCCCAGGTCCGTCAAGATCAACGAGACTGGTTGCGTCTGCGCGGCAACTGCCTGACCGCCAGTTGTTTAACCGCTTCGATGACTGATCGGCTCAGTGTTCTATTACGCACCAAGGTGGATCAGCCATCTAAAGCGCCAACCTCCGTTGCCGCTTCCCGGGTTGATCAATCTGAAACGAATGTGATTTCAAAGGTCGCTACTTCTCCAATGCTCCCCGCCGTGGTGAAGCCGGCAGCCCCGCGAAATGCCACGGATGATCATCAAGCGATCCTGAACTTGAAGTTTGGCCTGTTCGTGATGGCAATGTTGCTGCTGGTCTGCATTTACCTGCACCGTCGGGGGACCATTACGATCTATCAGGACTACACCGACGCGCTTTGGACAACCTTGACTCCGATCTTGGGGATTGGTGCGTATTTCGTCGCGAGCGCCTGGCTCGAGGTACCACGCAACTACTCCATCATTGCTGCCTGTGTCCTTGGTGCTCTTATGTCATTGCAGGTGCTTATCCAAACGTACAGAAGCAACAGCATCTGGTTTTTCCTTTTATCCCTCTTCGCAAAGGTCATTCTGCTGACCTTCTACCTCCTGATGATGGCCCTCCTGCTGTGCGGCGGTGCGCGAACCAAAAGTGAGGCCCGGCGGCGGCGCGGCTGGGCAGTTCTTGCCACGACCGTATTCGTATTCCTCTCAGGCTGGATGTGCCGGAATCGGCAATTCAGTTCGATCGACGATTACTTAGCCGGACGGGCATAAGTGACATATCGGAGGTCGCGCTATTGCCACATGCGCGGCCACCGATGTAAATGGACGTCGGGCCAGTCTAAGGGGCCCGACCGAAGCCGGCATTTCAAACAACAAAGAATCCAGGAAGAAGGATCAAGGAGTAGTCATGGGATTTCGTTTCAGCAAGCGAATCACGATTGTGCCTGGCGTACGCCTTAACATTAGTGGCAAAGGGGTAAGTACTTCGATTGGGCCTCGTGGTCTGAGTATGACGATGGGCCGCAATGGCACCTATCTCAATGCGGGCTTACCCGGTACTGGTCTTTCATATCGTGAAAGGATCGACCGGCCCAGCAGATCGAGTAGCTCCCAACCAGGCCCTGCCGGAAGCGAATACTCTGGCCAGGTAAAGGTGAAAGTAAACGACGATGGCACGTTGTTGATTACGGATATGGATGACATCGAGTTGCCGGCTGCTGTCATCAAACGCGTCAAATCCGAGATGGCCGATTCCATTCAGGACTTGCTGACGAAAGCAGCTGATAAGGTCAATCAGGATCTCGAATCATGCCTAGGTGTGCACCTACTGACGCCTCGGCCGGGGGCCATGCCGTTAATCCCAACTCCTTTCGCCATTGAAGAACCCACGAGGCCTACTCAGCAAACGCCAGGCTTAATGGATCGAATGCTACTGCGCAGCGCGAAGATTGAGCGTGAGGCCGAGTCGGCGGAAGAGCAGTATCGACAAGACCTCGCGAACTGGCAGGCAACCCGGGACGCCCATGAGTTTGAACGCACCGAAATCGAGAAAGCATTCCGGCTGGCGGCAAAGGGCTTCAGTGCTCAGATGGAACGTGCTCTGGACTATGTGTTGAGCGGCATTGCCTGGCCAAAAGAAACACAAGTGGCCTATGAGTTCTCGCAAGACGTTACCGGCGTCGCGCTCGATGTTGATTTACCTGATGAGGGCGATGTCCCGCAGCGCAGCGCTGAAGCCAGAGGCAATGGCAAGCTGACCTTTAAAAATCGTTCGGATGCCCAGGTACGTAGAGACTTTGTCGCGCTGTGCTATGGATCTCTGTTTCGAGTTGTAGGTGAGGTGTTCGCTCTACTGCCGGCGATCCAGAAGATTCTGGTGTCGGGTTATATCCAGCGTGACAACCCCGCTACCGGGACAGTGGATGATCAATACGTGCTCTCGGTCTTGGTAGCGCGAGATCAGTGGGATGCGATTGATTTTAATCGTCTGGATGCGATCGATCCTGCAGCGACCCTGAACGCGTGTGGCGCAGTGGTAAAGCTGGACCGCTCTGCGCGTTTTGTTGAGGTGACGCCGATGGATATGTCGGTCTTGAACTGAAGACAACCGAGGCGGCTAGAGCCGCCGCGGTGTGGGGCAGGGCAGGAGAGGGTTAGCGAATGATTCCTTCGCGCTTTGCCTCCAAGATCCACATCGGGAATTCCTGCATCAGCCGTTCGTACAACTGCTCCTCCGTCATGTCGTGCAGGTCATCCAGGGCAAAGAATCCGCAGTTGTCCACGACTCTCCCGGGCATGGTGTCCAGTTTTTCCAGAATGCCGTAATTCCGGCCTGCTAAACCAATGTATTGCCAGAAGATTCCCAGCTTCGCTGCATCCACCATAAGTTGCGTGATCTTGCGGTTTTCAGACACGCCACCGTCGCTGATGAAAACCACAAACATTGGGGTTTTGTCTTTGGAAGCTTGGAAGGACTCGATCACTTTTTGGATCGCCTTCGGCTCATCATTGTAGCGCCGACCGACGTCCCACTTTTTCCAGCCGCTGTTGTCGGATTCGACAAAATTCTGGTAGTTGTTCAGTGTCACAGGTGAGAGTCGCAATGGCCGTTCGGCAAATGTCCAGCACTCAAGTTCGGCGTCTGTATCTAGGGCGACGGCGATTGGCACAAGTCGATTGAGTACTTCCTGCACCCGGCCGGTTTTGTATTGATTTCTCATCGAGTCGGTGACGTCGAGCACGAGCAAAACGCGAGCTTTCATTCCAACCAGGCAGGCTTTCTCGAGGCTAACCTGTGCCTTCTTGGCCAGACTGACCAGTTCCGGCGCGACAGCAGCTACACGCTTCTCCAGAGAGATTGTGGAGGGAGATGGGGCCGGTGCAGCCTCTTCAGTAACTTCGCCGCCAAAATGTCTCACGAGAGCGTCCAAGCCCTCGGCAAACCCCTGAAGGTTTGAGGCCAACCGCCACTCCCCATTCTTACGGTAAAGCTCAACGATCATTACCGCTTTCTCGGTTGTGAATGTGAGCCCTGAGAATGCGCAGGTCGCTCCTATATCACCAGATGGGCTGATTACTTTGAAGTTGCCATTCTGGATGTCATTCATCGCCCCGGCACCGTCGATGGAGGCTGTAAAGACCAAGCGATCGATAGAGGCGGGCAGGGTGGCTAGATTAATTTCAAACTGGCCACCGGGGGCGAGAACCAAACTGCGGCAAGGCGTGAAAGGCTGATTGAAGAAGACCATGTAGCGATCATCAGAAAGCTTGCCATGTTCGTCGACACCGAAACAGACGAAGTCGATTGCGCTGGGGCTTTCGATGTTGACCGAGAGAGTGAGTGAGAGACCGGGAAGAATATTTGCCAGAGGCATACGCTGGCCTTGGGTGATCTGCATGCATGGTTCTTTGTGACGATTAGAGCGCCTGATTATGAAACGGCCAAGGTGATACAGCCGTTTTCACAGGAGTGGCTGGTATATCCGTAGGCTTAAACTTAACGGCGCTCTATGTTTCTGCAAGTCTTATACGGCCAATGAGGTCGCAGCGGGAAATTCCTATGGGAAGAACTGTTCATTCTCTCGAGGACACGGGGCAATTCATCATGGGTTGACGAGGCCGATGATGCTTGCATACAACCAAAATAGAAATCCCGCGGCGGCCATGTGCCGTCGCGGGAGTACTTGTCAAGCATGAATCTGCTGAAAGCGCCTGCTAGCACGAAAGCTTAGACATACTGTTTTTTGCCGCTCCTTTCGATTGGGTGGCCTTTAAATACGTGTGGGCCGTCCATGGTCAGCTCAATTTTGTCTCCCTTTCGAGTCAGCCACGGGGTGGCTTCGCTGCCGGCTTTGGAGGTAACTCCGGACGGGCTAAGCAGGACAAAGTCCTGGGAAATTTCGATCTGCCCGATCACATAGGTATACACCATTGAGCTAAAAAACCCGGACTTGAACTCGAATGCGCATTCCACGACCTGGTCGCCATACTCCATCCGCATCTTAGGTTTCAGCGATGCCACCGAAACCGCACCGTTATCTACTGCTGAATAAACGCTGCAGACCAGCGCTACCTTGCCGCCCATGAGCTGCGAGATTGCTGGGTTAATTTCAACGGTTTCAATACCAGGAGCGGAGGCGCTGGCGCTGACCACGTCACCGGTATGGAAAACGAAGGGATCGACGTCAAAAGCCCCACGCTTGTCAGGTGCCTGGATGATGGACATTCGCCCATCAGGACGAAGGATGCCGATTCGCAGATCGAGGTCGTCGTTGTCAGATCCGTCGCCGTTATCAACCCACGTAGCGCTGACGCGAATTACCTTTGGAGCTGACGGCCCTTTTTCGAGTGACACCTTGTGGCTGCTGCCAGGCTTGTCCAGTTTTACCACGGTCTTGGCGATGTTGACGGGCTTCGGAGGCGGTGCAGGTGTTACCGCCTGCCCGGAGGATGCATCGTCTTCAACTTCGATGCCATAAAACCCGCAAAGTCCGGCAAGACCTGAGGCGAAACCTTGCCATACAGATCGCGCTTTGAGCTGGCCGTTCCGGACGTACAACTCAAGCACGATGATGCCCGTCTCTTGTGAGAAGGGCTCAGGTGCCAGTTCCAGGGTTTGGTCCCCGGCAATGACGATAGCGCGAAGGTCTTTGATTGCTTCGAAGCCGCCGGCGCTGCCGTCTTGCGTCAAAGTAATTGCGATCTTAGTTATGTTGGACGGGAGTCGAGACGAGTCGAAGCTGATGCTGTGACTGACCGTGTCGCCACGAGCGACCGGGGGCGCGAATGTCGCCGCGCCTGAAGAGTGCTCGGGTGCATTGAAGAAAACCATGCCGCTGTCATCCACTACCTTGCCAGTATCGGTGACCAAAAACGCAGTAAGGTTTACGTCCAGGTTGTTACCTGCCGCATGGGTAACTTCCACCCGCCCTTGGGAGGAAGAGATCGTTGTGTTCTCGCCGGGTTTGAGTGACTGATTCAATTCATGCCGCCTATTCCATGGGTTTTCGCAACGCATTGTTCATGCGCTGCGCTTTCGTTGTTTGAGCGTGAAGGCCGGCCAATGGGAAACATCCCCTCATTGGGACTGATCGCATTGAAGCAGTTTAACGGGTTGGCCGCCGGCGACCGCCGAGACATCCATTCTCCATTTACACACCGTCTGAAACCCAGAATTGGAACGTGCGCGAGGGAATGTTGTGGGCGGCATTGAAAGTCCTCTCAGTCTCGTTAAGTTCTGATCGTAGGTAACGAAAACATCTGCCCGGCGTTCTGCATCGGAATTCGACAAGGCATTTTGAGTGGTGCCGTCTCCTGCTAGATGGCAATATGCTACATCTATTTGCGCTCCCCTCATCATCCAGGGCATGGCGTTTAATTTCTGACAAGGACCCGTTGGATGCTAATCGCACTTGTGGTTTTGAACGCCCTTTATTTGATCTGCAGTCTGCTGTTCAACGCCGAGCTGCTCAACTTCGCTGGCGCTGATATCCCCCTCCGAAAACTCGAAGTCCTTGAGACCTACAGCCAGATCCTGGCGGCGACGAGCATGTGCTTGCTGGTATGGCGAATCTGTTATCGACGATACCAAGGCAAGGGGAGGGTGCTGTGGGTTTGGCTCGGAGCATCGACACTTGTCGTTACGCCGTTGACGTGGTGGTTTCAGGGTGCGGCACCGGATTGGATCGCAGAGCAGTTCCCCGGCTCGCTACGGGTCAGCAGCCTCTACGCATACGTCACCAAAAAGGGATTGCTCTATGACTCCCTGACTATTCCGCAGATCCCCTATAAGGCTTACAAGGACCAGGGAGAGGGGAAGGCTTTTATAGCAAACCTCGGCGTTCTGATGAGTGTTCAAGGCTCCTACGTCGAGCGCATCGACAAGAACTTCCAAGGCTTTTCAGCTGCAGTTTTTCGTGGCTACACCGTCCGTAATGGAGACGCGTTATACGAGCGCCTGCAAGAAACTGTCGTGCCCTCCATCAGTGACATCAGCAGGGCGTATGCACAGCTCGAAGGTTTTCGTGCGGGAGGCATCTCGGGGAGTGAGTGGCGACCGATCAAATGGCCGAATACAGGGGCAGATCTGGGATACCAGCCGACCATTGACGAGTACGCCCGGTCAATCAATCCCGGTGTGCGGACACGGGATGCTCTGGCCAACACCACCGAGGTTCGCCACATGGCGAAGACCAAGCTCGGTCCTCTCTATGTGAAGGGCATGAACCTTCTGGCTACGCGAGAACAGTACCAGGCTTATCTGCCTGGCATTGCCGACAACATGGCCTATGACGTCGCTCACACCGACATCCACGGCGCTGAAGGTTTGAACGTCCTCAAGAATATGTGGTTTATCCCCTTCTCCCTTCTTAGCGGGTTGTTCTTCGGCGGCATCAGTCTTGTGGTCTTGATCATCTCGGGTGTTGAGGCGCTTCGAAGCCTCCCCGGGCGAATTCGCTTCGTTCGACCGGTCGCCGTGATTTCGATCGTTATGCTGCCTCTCGTTGTTGGCAACGCAATTGTCGATAGCCCCGGTTATAGAGATGCGTTCAGGAGCTTGGGCAAACAGCCAGTTGTGCTTGCCACCGTTTTCCATTGGGCCATGTCCTCAGAAGCAATGCTTTACAACATTACAAGGCCTCTGCTGAAAGCAGAGTGACCTACACAAAGGGAGAGTCACCGTGCGTAAAAAGTTTCTCGTTTCAGTACTGGCATTGACCATCGCAGCATCAACCTCTGGCTGCGCTGAGTTGGGTATCAACAAGCAACAGGCTGGTACCGCAGTGGGTGTCGTCGCTGGCGCTGTCATCGGGCAGTTCATCGGGAAAGGCAACGGACGGATCGTGGCAACCCTGGTCGGCGGTGCACTGGGCGGTTACATCGGTAACAAAATCGGTGCAAAACTCGATGAGCAGGATCAGCAGGCTCTAGCACAACGCACGCAAGATGCATTGAACGCCTCGCCGAGCGGGTCCAGTCTGCCCGTGTCCTGGACATCGGCCCATTCTGGCGCGTCGGCGGAGATCGTTCAGGGCAAAGAGTTCACCCAAACTAAAACGGTTGAAGTGAAACGTGCTCCGAAGATCGTCGCCGTCCCTTCGATGAAGCTCATCAACGAACAGTACGTCACCAAAAGTAGTTCGAATGTGCGCGCCGCGCCTGAAAAAGGCGCAGACAAAGTGGGTGGTTTGAAACCTGGCACCGAGTTCACTGCCGTTGGTTCGACAGGCGACTGGATTCTTGTCGGCCGCAAGGGTGTAACTGTCGGCTACGTCCACAAAGATTTGGTTGAACCAAAATCAGTAGCCGTTGCGAAGCGTGTGAAGTCCGCGGCCAACCTGGACGAGATGAACGTCGCTGCCGACAAGGAAACAAGGGCCTTCGATCTGGATTCGATCCCGACGTTGCCAACTCAGCAGGTCGCTGCTGAAACGTCTTGCCGGCCGGTGACCGTGAGCCTCAAAGCGGCCGACGGAAACACTGTGCAGGAGAAGAACACCTTCTGCAAACAAGCCAACGGCACCTGGGAACTCATCTAAGGGATCTTCATGAAAAACCGCGCACTCGCTCTCGTTGTAGTGGGTGCTTGCGGCATCGCGCCGCAAGCCTGGGCTCACCAGCTCGCCTACTCGAAGACAGAACAGATCCAAGTGAACGTTGATGGTGAGGCGACCACCTGGTGCAAACCTGAAGTGGCCATCACCATGCAACGCCCAACCTGGGATGACCAGAAACCGCTGAACACGCTTCTATCGAAGCTCCCGTATATTCTCGGCCAGGAATGCCCGACGGCCAAGGTCACCTGGAAAGCAGTCGACGCAAAGGGGGCGGTTTACGCCACCGGCGCGGGGTATGCGACCAATCTGGGCCTGGCCACGCTGACTTCACCGCCTGCCGCTCCGGCCGCTGCCGCGCCCGCTGTTTCGGTAGCCCCCGTGGCTTCTCCTCCTACACCACCAGCAGCTGTGGCGGCTGCGTCTGTACTACCAGCCGCCGCTGCGCCTACTGAGCCTGCCGTCGCAGCGCCTGTGGCTGCTGCATCGGCCCCAGCGCCTGTAACGGCACCTGTGATACCACAACCAGCACCAGAGGCTTCACCCGCGCCAGTGCAACCGGTGCCGGTGGCTCAAGTACCTGTGACGGTTGCCCCTGTTGCTCCTGTAGCTGCCGTGGCCACAGTACCTGTGGAGGCAGCTCCAGCCGCCACCCCTAAGCCTGCCGCTCCAGCTGAAGCGCCGGCCGCTGTTGCCGCCGTTCCTACCGGTGACTTCGGCCGCTCATTGGTGCTGGCCAACCAGAACCTGATGGGGATTACCGACGGAAGCGGATGCAAATGGGTTATCAGTAAGTCGGTAACTGATGAGTCCGATCCAAGTCTGTCCTTTGCGTCGACACCCGCCATGCCTTGCTCTGCATCAGGCTATGCCGAGGGGTCCTATGACAAATTGCGTTGGGCGGTACCGAACACCTATCGCGGTGATACCTGGTCAAAAACAACCGTGCACCCGAGCGGTCTGATGTTCAACCAGGCACTGGTCCCAGCGGTGAAAGGCAAGGCGCTTTCTTTCCTGAATAGCCGGGCAGACCAAGCACTCTTTCAGGTGGGTGAACTGCCTGCGCGTAACATGAAGGTGTATTTGGCCTTTGAGCGCCCCAACTACCGTGTCCTGTCGCCGTTCTCCAGTGATCCGTATTATGTAGTGATCACTGCAGATGAGGCATTTGCTCTTGATGCGGTTGAGTTGAAGCGCGCTGTGGTTGAGGTCTACCAATTGGTGAAGGCAACGTCGCCAACGACCGTCGGCCTGTCGAACCTCTTCTTCGCCAAGAACTTCGAAGCGCTTTACCCCGAGGGATACGCGTCGGAAACCAAAGACAGCATTCTCAAAACGCGTATGGGCGAGAACCGTGGTGAGTTTTACTTCGATGCTCGCCAAGGCAATAACTTCGCCCTGCGTCGCGAGGAGATCCGCCTGAGAGAAGTACGTCGCCTGCAGCAGCAAATGGCTGAGCTGCACACACGCGTCTTGGCGCGTTACGAACAACTCAAATCCGGGATGAAGGAATTCGAAGGTCGGGAGGCTGAGGCGCTGGCGCAGATGGCCGGTATCAAAGTCACCTTCCCATCGCCGATCGCAATGCAGGACCCGAACTCTTCAAAGTCCGCTGTGCCGATGATGATTCACGTCACTGGAAAGAGCGGCGACTTCTACGAGGTCGACTTCCCACGTAAGGGGCGTGTACAGGCTGATGCTGAACTGGAGAGCCAGTGGTACGTGCTGCCGGCGGCAAACATGACACCCTTCCTGCCGCTCGAAGACGGTCGCGCCGTTCCTACGTATCGCGTGTATACCGCTGGCGCGGCTGAGGCCTGCAAGCAAGACCACTGTGCTGACAGAGTGTCATTTGGTGCCGTACTGGCCAAGGAATTTCCTAGCGCCGGGATCGACTTCAACTGGACGCCTGCAGTCTCTCAGCAGCACGTGATTGATTGGCAGCAAGCATCTGCTCAAATTCAGTAAGGCAACCGACTATGAAAACGATGAACAAGAAGCACATCCTCATCGCCGCTGCGGTCGCCGGTATTGCGATTCTTGCAGCTGGTGTGGGGTTATCGAGCTCCGGCAAGAAGCAAGCGCTGCGTCAGTACGATGAGATGAAGGAACAGTACTTCCTCGAGAACGTCCTGAGCGAGGGAGATATTTCCTATTCCTTCTGGTCGGGAAACGTCACCGTTGAAACACCAGAAATCCGCCTGGTTGCAGCAGAGACCAACGGCGCAGATAAATTCCTGAAAGGGATTATGGGGCTGCTCGGTGGAATGGACTCCGGGGCAAAAGAGTCTGCCCTGGTCGAATGGTCACGGTATCTGCTTTCGTCCAGTACTGGTGGCGGTCGTGCCGGTGGCGTTTACTTGAAGGCCGACGCCCTCAAGGTTAGCCGCGAAGGTGATAACAAGAAGGGCGAGATTCATGTCCAATTGTTGGGCATGGACATGAGTACTCCTTACCTGTCGCACAAAGGCACAGATGTGGTCCTGCCCTCGGAAGTAGCGGATGAGATCCAGCCGCGCGCGGAGATGGATCAGTACGGAGGCGTGGTCAAGTCGCCCTACTCGTGGGGTAGCAATATCGTCCAACGTCTGCCGTTCACTGGTGCATTTATCACCGGCGCTACAGGGGAGTTCGGCACCAAAGTTGACTTGGACTTCAAGCTCACGCGCTCTAGCGACGGCGAAGGCTCGGTCGAGTTTGTAGTGGTGCATCGTAATGACGGCAGTGAAGTTGGCCGGATTGTGCGCGAGGCTAAATTTGCGTCCATCCCAGAGCTTGACGATGTCCAGGCGCAACTCAAGAGCGCGCTAAGTGGCTTCATCATGGGGGCTTACAGTACGTCCATGGGCCAGGCCGTAATTGCGGAAGCCGCAGGTGACTTTGCTCGTAAGACCAAGGTGGCCAGCTACTCGCTGACCTACAAGGGCTTCGACCAGTTAAAGGAGTCGTTCGACGAATTCAAGGCCGCTACCAGGCGTGAGGAGTTCACCGGCTTTTGCAATGAAACAGGCCTATCAGTTTATCAGAGTGACTTTGGAGTCAAGGGCAAGGATCACAGCGATTCGGAGTGCGCGATCGCTCAAAAGCTGGCCACCGATGCCAAGTTTGAAGAGTCCTACATTTTCAAGGAAGACAAGTCGTTATTTTCCGGCCTGTTCGTGAGCAAAAGCTTCACGCTTGAGACGAACTGATCACCACATTTCCTAGAACCTGGAGTGCGATCCGCCGTACTCCACGGTCACCAAAAAAAATCTCAAGACAAAGGCAGGCATTTCATGACGAAGGTTTCCAAATGGGCAATCACGGCGTTCTGCTCGGTGCTGCTGGCCGGTTGCGGTTCAAGCCAGGACAAAGCTGAAGAACTGGTCAAGTTGATGGGCATGGACGTCCAATACAAGATGGTAGTGCAAGTCGCCACGTCGGGTTATGCATCCAAATATCGCGAAGTCGCGCCAGAAAAAATCAAGGCCGTGATCGAGGGCAACATTTCCCTGGACCTACTGAAAGATACCTTGGTCCAGGTATACGCAGATCACTTTGATGCCGACGAGCTCGAACTGATGATCGAGGCCAACAAGCATCCTGATCAGGCGATGAAAATTATTATGGGCTCTAAGGACGGCATGAAGTTGGCAAAAAAATCCATGGACGTCCAGGTGGATCTGCAGCGTGATATGGCCAAGGCGTTCGAGGATCGCGATGAGGACATTGTCGACGAACTGGACGACCTCCGAAAGGAAGCCCGCGGCTGATCCGTCATTTGCTCCGAACCACGGTAATCGACGCGGCTACTACGAACAGTTCCAGGTAGCGTTCGGCAATTCATGGAGGGTGGGATGAGGCTTATTTTGGTAATGCTGCTGGTGCTCAGCGGCTTCGCTCACGCCGGTTGCGGCAGCATCAACAACGACGATCAACGCGCCTACTGCTACGTCAAAGAGGGGAATGGGAGTTGCGCGAGCATTAAGGACGACGATCTGCGCGCTACCTGCTATGTGGAGGCCGGCAATGGCAGTTGTGCGAGTATCCGTGATGATGACAAACGCAAATACTGCTACGTGAAAGAGGGCAACGGGAGCTGTGCAAGCATCAACAATGACGACTTGCGTAACGCCTGCTACGTCGAAACAGGCAACGGGAGTTGCGCGAGTATCCGTGACGACGATCAGCGATACTTGTGCTACGCCAAGACTGGCAATGGCAGTTGCGGGAGCATCAAAAACGATGACTTGCGACGTCAGTGTGAAATGGTAAAGCGCTGACTGGCTTGCTTTAGCCCGGCCGGATGAAGGAATCTCACCTACAAAAAATGCCAGTCAGGTAACTGACTAGCATTTTTCATTCTACGGCTAACGAATCTTCCAAGCTGAAAAGGCGAGTGGTTCAACCGCTCAACCCAGTACTTCGCCCCTGGTCTTGCGCTTGAATCGCCGGCGCAGGAAAAACACCACAAACAAAATCAGTAGCGTGCCTACGCTGAGGAAGATCGTGTTGAACCAAGGAAACGGCTCTTCGCGACTGTTTGTGGCTTCGATGTCTGTGATGTTTGGGAACACGGACAAGATT
>NZ_VOBG01000050.1 GCF_008369295.1 Pseudomonas sp. ANT_H4
AGGCTGAAGCCTTGGGCATGACTGATTTGAATGGTGGCGCGCTCTTCAACGCTGAGTTCGGTATAAGACATAGGGGCAGCACCGTACCGGAAAGGTCAGGTGTTGCACTCAGTTTTTGCCGCCGCCGAATATAAAAAGATGTTGAATAAACGGATGGGTCTGATTGCTCTGGGGATTTTGAGCGCAACACAGGCAATGGCTAACGACCAGGAGCAATCCAAGGGTTTTGTAGAAGACAGCCACCTGAACATCGCGCTGCGTAATGCTTACATCAGCCGCGACTACAAGAATGGCAAGCAAGACAACGCCGAATGGGGTCAAAGCATCATCGGCAAGTTCGAGTCCGGCTTCACTCAGGGCACTGTAGGTTTTGGTGTCGACGTGACGGGCCAATACGCTGTTCGTCTGGATGGCGGTAAAGGCAAAAGCGGCGCTGGCGGTATCGACTTCTTCAAGCAAGGTGACAGCGGCGAAGCGGCAAGCGACCTGGCCAAGGGCGGCGCAGCTGTCAAGGCACGCATCTCCAACACCGTAATCAAGTACGGCGAGCAGATGCCAACCGTGCCGGTCCTTGAGTACGACAATTCCCGTCTGTTGTCGGAAGTCTATACCGGTACTTCCATCGTTTCCCAAGAGATCGAAGGCCTGCAACTGGACGCTGGGCGTTTCACCAAGGAAGCACGCAAGAGTGCCGAAGGCACCGACAGCGGCGACCTGAAAAGCATCACCTACATCGGTGGTAGCTACAAATTCACCGAAAGCCTGTCGGCCGCTCTTTATGCTTCCGACATGGAAAACGTGCTGAAGAAGCAATACGTCAATGTCAACTACGTGCTGGCCCTGCCAGAAAAACAATCGTTGACCTTTGACTTCAACGGCTACAAAACCAAGCTGGACAAGAGCTTCGCCCTGGTCAACCAAGGTGATGCCGATGCCCGCGACAACAAGATCTGGAGCCTGGGCGCCACATGGGCCTTTGGTCCGCACAGCTTGACGCTGGCCCACCAGCGCAGCACCGGTGACACCGCTTACCTGTACGGTGGCTACCGCAACGATGGCGGCTTTGGCGACGGTGGTAACACCATCCTGCTGGCCAACTCCTACTGGTCCGACTTCAACGGTAAAGACGAGCGCTCCTGGCAGGCAGGCTACGGCCTCGACTTCAGCGCCTTCGGTGTTCCTGGCCTGAGCTACAACATTGCCTACGTGCGCGGCACCAACATCGACGACGGCAGCGGCCGTGGCGATGGCAGCGAGCGTGAGATCTTCAACCAGTTCAAATACGTGGTACAAGCCGGCCCAGCCAAAGACCTGAGCCTGCGTGCCCGCGCGTCGTGGTTGCGCGTCTCCAACAACGCCAGCAACTACAACGTTGGCGGTAACGAAATCCGTCTGTTCGCTGACTACCCGATCAACGTTTTCTAATTGATCTGGTGCAGTGCCTGATACCAGGCGATAAAAAACCCCGACGTGTCGGGGTTTTTTTATGCCTGTGATTAACGCGTGTTGGCGGCGAGTACTCAGGCCTTCACGGGCGCCAGCTTCTTGCAGCCGGCCTTGCGCATCGGGTATTGCTCACATTTGCGCAACACCGTCTGCACCTGCTGAGTGTTCTGCAACTGCTGGTTGGCCAGCAGCTTCTCGGTGATAAACAGCTCCTCCGAACCCAAGTGACGCTCGGCCTTGTCGATCATTGCCAGCGCCGCTTGCCCGTCGCCGCGCTTGAGGTGGTAGCTGATCATCAAGTCATAGGTCGACGGCCCGGCCAGCGACCAGTCCTTGATTGCCTGCAACTCCTTTAACGCCTCGGCGTTTTTGCCCTGGGCCAGGCGCACGGTGTAGGCGGTGCGGCGAATATTCGGCTGGTCCTTGACCGGAGAACTCAAGGCGCGACGGATAAAGGCGTCAGCCTCGGGCACCTTGTTCTTCTCCAGGGCGGCGGTTGCGGCGTAGGCGTCCTTGTAGCCCTGCATGGCCTTGGCCACAGGCGCGGCGTCACGCACTTTTGGCCAGCTCTGGGTGTTAACCCTGGCGCGGCGCTCCTGGCGGTACTCGCGTTGCAGGTATTCGCGCAGTTCCTTGTCACGGTCTATGGCTGACATATGGGAGCGGTTGAAATACTGGCTGGTGGCGGCGATGCTGGTGGTCAGGCCGTCCTTGACCAGCACGTCCAACTCCTGGGTGAAGCGGTTGAGGTTGAACTGCTGCAGCGAGTCCTGCATGGCGTTCTTGCGGGCGGTGAGAAAACCGGTGAGCAATGGTTTTTGCTTGCCCTGGAAATCATTCAGCCGCTCCAGGCTATGAGTGGCCGCGCGAGGTGCGTAACCGGCGCGAATCATCAAGTCAGTGCCCAGCAAATCTGCCTGGTCTTCCTGGCTGCGACCCCAGGCGGTGCTCCATATATTGTCAGAAAAGGAATTGGCCAGCGCGGTGTACAACACAGTGTTGCCGATGGTTTTCTGCGTGCCTATCGGGTCCTTGCTGAACAGCTTCATGGTCCCGGAGCTGCGATCGATACCGGTGTCTGCCGCCATCGTCGCCAGGGCCACGGTGGATGCGACGGTGGTGAACATTTCCTTCTGCTGCTGGAACGCCGCCGAGCGGTCATGGTGATGCAGCAACACATGGCTCATCTCATGGCCCAGCATCGCGGCGATTTCATCTTCGCTGCGCACGTTATCCAGCATGCCCAGAGGCACGAAGATATTGCCGTACGGGTCCGCCGACGGCCCAAAGCCGTAACTGTCGGTGATCTTCACCTGCAACACTGGCAACTCCCCCGGCCAGCCCTTGGACAGGCGTGTGACAATGCCCTGCAAGTACACCTGCAACATCGGGATATCCACCAGGTTCTGCTGGCGCGCCTCGGCGGCCGGCACTGTGTGGCCGTCATAGCTCAAGCGCTGCTGGCCCTGGCGTTGCGGGTCGAGCTTGTAGTATTGGCGCACGTCGGTGTTGTCGACATAGTGGCCCTGGACCCGCGACTGGGTCGACGGCCCCACCAGGTTCAGAAACGCCTGGTCGGCGCCCTTCAAGGTGGCGCAACCACTGAGCAATGCACTGGCCAGCAATAGATATCCCTTCACCGCAATGCTCCCTTATTGATTACAGCCGGCACCAAAACCGATGGTGGAATTGTTGTGACTGTCCTTGGCCAGGCTCTTGGGCATCATCTGGCAGGGCAGATCCACCACATTCAGCGGCGGGTCGATGCGCAGGTCCATGGTGTCCAGCCAGACCTTTTGGCCCGCCAGTTCCACCTGCACCAGGTCCAGCGCCTTGTTGTACTGCAACACGGGCACCGGCTGTTTGGGCGTGTCCTTCTGGGCGATTTCCCGCTCTTGCTTGCCCTGCTCATCCAGCACCGCCACCGGGTCGGCGAGGAACGCCTTGATGGCGTGGGTTTCGGCCAGCACGGCTTGGCTGAAGAGTGCGACGAGTAACACGATGAAGGTTCTGTTCATCCTTGAGTTCCTTGAGTAAGACGAGAAAACGGCATCGTCAGCGGCCACGGTCGAAAAAGGCTTCGATCCGCTCGCTGAACAGCACCAGTGACAGCAAAACAATCCCCAGCACGTTGACCGGCGTGATGTGGTTGAAGTGCAGCAGTACACACACCGCCAACAACACCAGCATCACCAACAGCCACGACAGGTACGGCGAAGAGAAAAACCAGATCTCCTGGCGCCGCCAACGGCTCCAGGTATGCAGGCCGGCCGAGCGCCGGGCGTGCAGAGCCTTAAGCACGGCAATCAACGCCAACAGCCCAAGCTCCAGCCCGTCCAGCCAATTGATATTGAAGAACGGCAGATTCGCCGGCTCCCGGTCGTAATCCATGCCGTCGGTGATCAGGTTATCCAGCGCCATGGCATGCAGATAAATCCCCGGAACCTGCCCGTGCACCGGCGACTGCACCAAGTCGCCCGTGGAAGTAATATTCGCCCCGACCATCACCAGCCGATCACGCAGCAACTCAGCGAGCAAGGCCTGATCCTCCTCGGAACTGACCTCCAGATCACTGGCCGACAAGGTAAAACTGTAAGGGCAGCGCGCCTGGGCCGAGTCATCGAGCTTCCAGAACACCGCCTGGAAAAACTGCGCCACGCCATCCAGCACAAAATTGCGCGACGGCGTGCAATGACGAATATCGGCAATTCGCACCTGCTCCGGCGCCAGCTTCAACCCCCACTGCACCGCAATCGGCGGTAACCGCGCCGCTGCCTCGGCATCCGCCGGCAACTCATCGCACGCCAGCCCTTTGCAAAACTGCCGATACATCGCCAACGCCGGCGTCTCCATCACCCCCAACGCCGTCGGCACCGCCAGCGGATACTTGTCGTCGACGCCATCCCACACTACCAGCGCCGGCCGGCTCACCTGGGCAAAATGCTCCAGCGTATTGGCCTGCCCGTCCTCACCCCGCGCCACCCCGGTATTGGCCAGCCACAACGCAATGCCCTGACGCTGATAACGCTCAAACACATTCGCCAACAACTGACTGCCCCGCGCCGGATCACCGAACGAGTGATCGTGGCTGTACAACAAATCCACAAACAGCGCCTTGGGCTTGTACGCCAGCAAACGCTTGAACAGCTTGCTCTGCTCGCCATACGGCATCGGCCACGAGGTGTTGTTGCGCATCAGATAGGCATCGTCGATCAACACCACCGCGATCCGCTGCTGACCGTCGTTGTGGTATTTGCTGGCAAGCATACGGTTGAGCCACTGCGCGGAGGCCTTGTCGCTTGAGCTGGCCAGACCAAAAGGATCGAGCACAGCCAGCAACACAATAAGGGCAGCGAGCCAATAGCGGCGGTAGTTGAAAAGAGGGGGATTCTTCGACATCCATGTCTCGATAAAGGTGAGTAATGCAGCTGTTCTGGCTGTTCTGTAGGCGCTGGCTTGCCTGCGATGGTCGCTAACGATGACGCGCGCTCACGGGATAAACACGACACCTCTGAACCCATTGCGCAAGCAAGCTCGCCCCACAACCGCCACAGCGAATGCATGGGTTTTTAAAGGACCAAGGAGGGGGTGTCAATTAGAAATATGGCTAAGTGCCATCGATGTGCCCGAGATCACCGCGTTTTTCGGCGAAAAACTTGAAGACGTGCAGTGACCACCGGATTCAACCTGACACAAGCCGCCGAAGCCCTTGGCGTGGGGACACGCAGAATCACCCGTTACAGCAACGGCCGTGAGGCAGTGCCCGTACGTTGGCCCTGGCCTGTCTGGGGAGGGAGAAGCAAGAGCAATTAATAAATCTGGAGCGCAAGGGGGCTTGAGGTTTGGGCGGCACGGCTGATCGTTCTTGAACACGCCAGCCTGTCGTTCATTACCCTCTGATCTGCAATTGGTCGCGAAAGTCAGTGAACGCTCTTGGTTTGTCTTAGGTGAACCGCCTAGCTGATGAGCTTGGCAAAGGAGCAGGACTGTCAAGCGGTGATGTTATTGCGACATCCTGGGCTTAGGGTCGTTGCTGTGAGGTGAGCTGCGTTGGCGAGTAGATAAACGAGCTATCCATGCAGGTCGCTAGTGAATAGCTGACTGTGCATAAAATCTATGAAGACCCGTAGTCTTAGAGAAAGATGTTTGCTTGATGGCCACAGAAGCCTGAACACCCCAGTGTGAGCCGTATAGTCTACTAACACCCGAACCAGTTCGCCGTTTTTGATGGACTTAGAAGTCATGAAGTCAGGTAGGCAAGCAATTCCCAAACCTGAACGAGTCACATCGACAATCACTTCAGTCGTGTTGCACACCATGGTCTGAGGTAGCTCGAAATCCGGCTCTCCGGTCTCAACGCGCAGCGGCCAAGGTTCAACCTTCCCTGTTGAAGGAAACTTGTGCAATAAACATGAGTGCGTAGCGAGATCCGCTGGCCGTTTGGGTACACCGTACTGTGCGAGATAGTCCGGAGACGCCACAATCTGGAGCTGAAAGCCCCCCAGCCTTTTAGAAAACAACCGAGAGTCACTAGGCTCGCCTGTCCTCAACACAGCATCAAAACCCTCCTCAATAACGTCGACCATTCGATCAGAAAAATCAATGTCGAGTTCTATTTCGGGGTATGTGCGCATGAATTGAATGATTGCTGGCATCACTAGACCGCTGACTAGAGGCAAGCTAATTCGCAACTTGCCCCTCGGTTGTTCACGGGCATTGCTTAGCTCCATTTCTGCGGCTTCAAGCTCC
Source organism: Pseudomonas sp. ANT_H4 (assembly GCF_008369295.1). GTDB lineage: Bacteria > Pseudomonadota > Gammaproteobacteria > Pseudomonadales > Pseudomonadaceae > Aquipseudomonas. Next base: position 6,196 of record NZ_VOBG01000050.1, read on the forward strand.
GAAAGTATCCGTCGGCACCGCTCAAGAAACAGTGACCCTTCTAACGTCAGGGCAATACTGCGGGTGTTGCGCTGGAATAGGCGTACACCGAGCTTCTCCTCCAGCCGACTAATACTTTTACCGACGCCAGAGGAGGAAATACCTAGTCGTTATCTGCTTTTCATCTTGGGCGCCGGCAGCGTGCTCACGGCAGTTGCTGTGTTCGCAACGCTCGGTCGAGTTAGCGCGCATGATCATCAACCAGTAGATGTAGTCCGTCCCGTGATCGTGGGTGACCGCGAGTGATTGGGCGGATACGAATGAATCTCTCCCGGGTTTTAGACACCTCTGGGGGAGTTATTTTGACCAACTTTGGCAATCGTCACTGGCCATGTGGCGTCGTCGCCCGGCGCGCGGATCGAACGGCGTATTACGCCGGCCGTCGCCTTCGTAACGGGCGTGGAAAGCACGCAAATCCAGCGCGTTCACCGCATCGTTGATGAAATAGGCCAAATGCCCTTCTGGCAGCCACTCGCTCACCGACGGTGGCAACATCAGGGTCTGATTTGGTTAATACGGGCGATAGGTTGTCGTCATGCCTCGACTTTAGCCAACCACAGGCTCCTAACGATTAGCCATATATTTTCTGTGGGTTTACACTAGTCGACATGAGATAAATAGTCACATGGGGCGGAGGGCCCACGCTATGCCTCTCCAGGCTAAGCCATGCGGTAACGGCAACCCACAATCCAGCAGCATTGCCAGTACTTATACCTACGCTGAACTCGGTGCGCCGCAGACCCGGCAACAGGCGGCGCTGGCCACCGAGAGTGCCTTGGCCATCAGTTACAACGGCTTGAATCAGGCGGTAATGATGGTCTCGCCTCGTGATCTGGAAGACTTCGTGGTGGGCTTCAGCCTTAGCAACGGTACCATCAGCCATATCGATGACATTTACGACCTGCGCCTTGCGCAAGGGCAGGGCGCCGCTTGGCATGCCGAGCTGCAAATCAGCAGCCGCGCCTTCTGGAGCCTCAAGCAGCACCGCCGACAACTGACCGGCAGCAGTGGCTGCGGTCTGTGTGGCGTGGATGCCTTGGAGCAGGCGCTGCCGCAGCTGACGCCACTGACACCCTCGGCGTTGCCGGCCGCCGAACACCTGCAACAGCTACGTCGGCGCATCGATACCGCTCAACAACTGGCCCGTCACAGTGGCGGCATGCACGCCGCCGCATTTGTCGATCGCCACGGCGAACTGCTGCTGTGCCGTGAGGATATCGGCCGGCACAACGCCCTGGACAAACTGATCGGGGCCCAGTTGCGTGGCGGCCAGGACAGCCACGGCGGCTTTGCCGTGGTCACCAGTCGCTGTGGGCTGGAGCTGCTGCATAAGACCGTGCGCGCCGGAATCGGCACCCTGGTCAGTCTGTCGGCTCCCACCACCCTGACCGTGGACTGGGCCCGTCGCCATCATTTGAACCTGATCCATGCGCCACACCGCGACGCTCCACGGGTGTACAGCCCGAGCCCCGAGCCCACCCGCGACCCCGACAAAACCCGATAGCCCATGCCACCCCCTCACTCGTCAATTCATCTCGACGGGTGAGGGGGTGGCGCATTCGAAACGCCTGATCGCATTCGGCCACTACGAAGCCGGAGCGAATGATCCAAGCGCAATTATTGCACCTGATGAGGAGATAACCATGGAACTCGGCAGAAGACAGTTCTTCAAGGTATGCACTGTCGGTGTCGCCGCCGCCAGCGCCGCCACCCTGGGCTTTGCCCCGGGCATTGCTCAAGCGACCCAGCCGCGCCAGTACAAACTGCTGCGAGCCAAGGAAACCCGCAACAACTGCACCTATTGCTCGGTCGGTTGCGGCATTCTGATGTACAGCCTGGGTGATGGCGCAAAGAACGCCAAGGCGCGGATCTTCCATATCGAGGGGGATCCGGACCACCCGGTCAGCCGTGGCTCGCTGTGCCCCAAAGGTGCTGGCCTGATCGACTACATCCACAGCGAACAGCGCCTGCAGTACCCCGAGTATCGCGCGCCAGGTTCTGACAAGTGGGAACGCATCAGCTGGGACAAGGCGATCAAGCGCATCGCCCGCTTGATCAAGGACGACCGCGACGCCAACTTCATCGAGAAGAACGAGCAGGGCACCACGGTCAATCGCTGGCTGTCCACCGGCATGCTGGCCTCCTCGGCGGCGTCCAACGAAACCGGCATCCTCGACTTCTATTTTAGCCGCGCCCTGGGCATCCTCGGCATGGATTGCCAGGCTCGCCTGTGCCACGGTCCGACCGTATCGGCCCTGGCCCCGAGCTTCGGCCGCGGCGCGATGACCAACAACTGGGTCGACATCAAGAACGCCAATGTGGTGCTGATCATGGGCGGCAATCCTGCCGAGGCGCACCCGGTAGGGTTCAAATGGGTGATCGAGGCCAAGGTACGCAACGGCGCCAAGGTGATCGTGGTCGACCCGCGCTTCAACCGCAGCGCTGCGGTGGCCGACCTGTACTCGCCGATCCGCGCCGGCTCCGACATTGCCTTCCTTATGGGCGTGGTCAACTACCTGCTGATCCACGACAAAATCCAGCATGAGTACGTCAAGCACTACACCAACGCCAGCCTGATCGTGCGTGAGGATTACCGCTTCGATGAGGGCTTGTTCAGCGGCTACGACGAAGCCGTGAAGCAGTACGACAAGAGCAGTTGGGGCTACGAGTTGGGCGAAGACGGTTTTGCCAAGCGCGATCCGACGCTGCAACATCCGCGCTGCGTATTCAACTTGCTCAAGCAGCACGTCAGCCGCTATACCCCCGAAGTGGTCACCAGCCTGTGCGGCACGCCCAAGGCCGACTTCCTGGAAATCTGCCAGATCCTTGGCGAGACCAGCGCGCCGAACAAGACCGCAACCTTCCTCTACGCCCTGGGCTGGACTCAGCACACCAGCGGCGCCCAGATGATCCGTGGCGCGGCCATGATCCAGCTGCTGCTGGGCAACATCGGCATGGCCGGCGGCGGCATCAATGCCCTGCGTGGTCACTCCAATATTCAGGGCTACACTGACCTTGGCCTGCTGTCGATCCGTCTGCCGGGCTATATGAACCTGCCGACCGACAACCAGCCGGACCTGGAGACCTATCTCGCCCAGACCACGCCCAAGGCACTGCAGGCCGGTCAGGTCAACTACTACAAGAACATCCCAAAATTCTTCACCAGCCTGATGAAGGACCTCTGGGGCGACAAGGCTACCAAGAAAAACAGCTGGGGCTTCGACTGGCTGCCCAAGTGGGACCGCGAGTACGACATGCTCAACTTCATGAACATGATGTACGACGGCAAGGTCAACGGCTACATCGTTCAGGGTTTCAACCCGGTCGCGGCCATGCCCGACAAGAACAAGGCCAGCGCCGCGCTTTCCAAACTCAAGTGGATGGTGGTGATCGATCCACTGGCCACCGAAACCTCGACGTTCTGGCAGAACCACGGCGAGTTCAACGACGTCGACACGGCCAATATCCAGACCGAAGTCTTCCGCTTGCCATCGTCCTGCTTTGCCGAGGAAAACGGCGCCATCGTCAACTCCGGGCGTTGGCTGCAGTGGCACTTCGCAGGTGCCGAGCCGCCCGGCGAGGCCTGGCACGACAGCAAGATCCTCGGTCATATGTTCATGGCTGTGCGCGAGCTCTATGAGCAGGAAGGCGGCACCTGCCCGGAGCCGATTCTCAACATGAACTGGAACTTCTCCACCCCTTGGGATCCGAAACCCGAAGAAGTAGCCAAACGCGCCAACGGCTACGCTCTGCAGGATCTTTACGACGACGTCGGCAAGCTGGTGGCTAAGAAGGGCGAGCTGCTGTCGGACTTCTCGCTGCTGCGTGACGACGGCTCCACCTCCAGCTATTGCTGGGTGTTCACCGGGTCCTGGACCGAGCAGGGCAACCAGATGGCTCGTCGCGACAACACCGACACGGGCCTGGGCTGTACGCCGGGCTGGGCCTTCGCCTGGCCGCAGAACCGACGCATTCTGTACAACCGTGCTTCGGCCGACCCGCAGGGCAAACCCTGGGACCCGAAACGCAAGATTCTGGAATGGAACGGCAGCCGCTGGATTGGCAGCGACGTGCCCGATTTTGGCGCGACCCTGGCGCCGGGCAACGAAGCCGGTCCCTTCATCATGCTGCCTGAAGGCGTCGGCCGGCTGTTCGCCGGTGGTAACATTAACGACGGCCCGTTCCCCGAGCACTATGAGCCGGTTGAGTCGCCCCTAGCCAACAACCCGCTGCATCCCAAGGTGACTTTTAACCCGACCATGCGCCTGCTGGAAAACGACGCCAAACGCATGGGCACGCGGGAAGAGTTCCCCTACGTAGCCACGACCTATTCGATTACCGAGCTGTTCCGTCACTGGACCAAGCACTCCAAGCTCAACGCCATCATTCAGCCCGAACAGTTCATCGAGATCGGCGAGACGTTGGCAGCGGAGAAGGGCATTGTCGCCGGTGACACCGTCAAACTGACCACCAAACGTGGCTTTGTCCGCGGCAAGGCGGTGGTCACCAAGCGTATCCGTGCGCTCTTGGTCGATGGCCAGCAAATCCACCAAATCGGTATTCCCTGTCACTGGGGCTACGAAGGCAGCACTAAGAAGGGCTTTCTGGCCAACACCTTGACCCCAGGCGTGGGGGATGCCAACAGCAATACCCCGGAATACAAGGCCTTCCTTGTGAACATTGAAAAAGTGTAACGGAGCGAACTTATGTCCATGCAATCTCAAGACATCATCAAGCGCTCCGCCACCAACGTTCTGACGCCACCATCCCAGGTGCGCGACAAGAAGGCGGAAGTAGCCAAGCTGATCGACGTGACCACTTGCATCGGCTGCAAGGCCTGCCAGGTGGCCTGTAACGAATGGAACGACCTGCGCGACGAGGTCGGCGAGAACGTCGGTGTCTACGACAACCCGCGCGACCTGTCGCCGGATACCTGGACCCTGATGCGGTTCGACGAGTACGAAAACGACGAGTCGGGCAAGCTCGAGTGGCTGATCCGCAAGGACGGCTGCATGCACTGTGCCGAGCCGGGCTGCCTCACGGCCTGCCCGCAACCGGGCGCCATCGTGCAGTACGCCAACGGCATCGTCGACTTCCAGTCCGAGCATTGCATCGGCTGCGGCTATTGCATCGCCGGCTGCCCGTTCGATGTGCCGCGCATCAGCAAGCAGGACAACAAGGCCTACAAGTGCACCCTGTGTTCCGACCGAGTCGCCGTCGGCCAGGAGCCGGCCTGCGTCAAGACCTGCCCGACCGGGGCGATCCGCTTTGGCAGCAAGGAGGACATGCTGCACTACGGCGAGGAGCGTGTTGAAGAACTCAAGGGGCGTGGTTTTGCCGGTTCCGGTATCTACGATCCGGCGGGTGTCGGCGGTACTCACGTTATCTACGTCCTGCAACACGCCGACAAGCCGCAGCTGTATCACAAGCTGCCGACTGATCCGCGTATCAGCAGTGCCATTCACGGCTGGAAGGGCTGGCTCAAGCCGGTGGCGGCCGCCGCCTTCTTCATCACGCTGGCCGGAACACTGTTCCACTATGTAGGGGTGGGTCCGCAGACAGTGGATGAAGACAAAAAAGAAGAGGAGACCCAGGTATGAACAAGCGCAACAGCCTTCTGCGTACCCCCTATGTGGTGCGTATCAGCCATTGGCTGATGGTGATCTGCTTCTTCCTGGTGGCCATGTCCGGCCTGTCCTGGTTCTTTCCTTCGCTGAACTGGCTGAACAACCTGCTTGGCGGCCCACAACTGGCGCGCATCCTGCACCCGTTCCTGGGCGTGACGATATTCGTCTTTCTCGTCTACATGTTCATCCGCCTGGTCAAATACAACCTGCCGGAAGCCAGCGACGGCAAATGGTTCGTCAATATCGGCAAAGTGCTCAAGGGCGAACATGTCGATGAGCTGGACACCGGCAAGTACAACGCCGGGCAGAAGGTGTTGTTCTGGGGGATCATGGGTCTGATCAGCTTGCTGCTGATCAGCGGCGTGGTGATCTGGCGTCCCTACTTCGCACCGCTGTTTTCGATCCCGCTGATTCGCATCGGCCTGATGCTGCACGCCATCGCCGGCGTGCTGCTGATGCTGCTGATCATCGGCCACATCTACCTGGCGTTCTGGGTCAAGGGCTCGGTCGACAGCATGTCTACCGGCTACGTCAGCCGCAAATGGGCCCGCATCCACCATCCGCGCTGGTATCGCCAGATCACCGGTGACACCACGAAGAAGGACCACCCATGAGTAGCATCAAGCTCGCCCCGGCTCAGGAACCCACCGGTGGGGTGAAACACATTACGCCACTGCTGCTGCCACGCCTGAATCAGCATTACCAGGTCCGTGCCAGTCGCCTGGTACAACTGGCCGAAGGCCATGCCATGGGCGATTACCTGAAATTCACGGCTGGCATCGCCGCCGCGCAGCAGCGGTTGCTCGACACATTTCCGCTACCGGACAGCGCCAACGCCCGACTTGAGTTGATAGACGGCCAGGCGCCGCTGGATCACACCCGGCTTCATCGTGACCCTTATTGGCAGCAGGTATTGGGCCGCTTGATTGAAGAACTACGGCCGAACGCCTCGCCTGAAGCGCAAGCGGTGCTCGACGAGCTGCGGGACAGCAGTTCTCAGCAGTTGGAGCAGCTGGCCGACAGCTTGCTCGCCGGCGACTTCGCCCAGGTGGGCAGCGGTCGGGCGCTATTCCTGTGGAGCGCGCTGTCGCTGTACTGGGCTCAGCTCGCCGCACGGCTGCCGCTTGAGGCCAGCGCCGAACTGGGTGAGCAGCGTCAGTTCTGCCCGGTCTGTGCTGGCTCGCCCAGTGCCAGTGTGGTCTTGGGTGGCGACCAGAGCGGCCTGCGCTACCTGCATTGCGGGCTGTGCGAAAGCCGTTGGCACATGGTGCGGGTCAAGTGCAGCAACTGCGAGGAGGGCGACAAGCTTGACTATTGGTCGCTGGAAACCAAGGACGCGCCGCTCAAGGCAGAGAGCTGCTCGCATTGCATGAGCTACCTAAAACTGCTCTACCTCGATCGCGCCAACTACCAAGAAGTCTTCGCCGACGACCTGGCTTCGCTGGCACTGGATGCTGAGATAGAAAGAGAAGGCTTTGCCCGTAGCGGCTTGAATCCGCTCCTGTTTCCAGGCTAATCATCAAAGGGGCAAGGGATTGCTCCTTTATCTGGCATGCGCAGGGTCTCACTTCTGATGCGGTTCATGACATGCGCGCACCGTTAGCGATATTAAGGGTGCGCGCACAGAGTCTGTTGGACGCCACGAATGAAAGCGAACGCCATGAATCACTTCAACATCTGATTGCCGGTGTGGATCGAAACACCCGCTTGGTCAATCAGTTGCTGACGATGGCTCGTTCACCGAGGCTCTTGGTATGCCGCCGCTTGAGTTGGTTGGAGAGTTTTTGGCAAAGCGTAGTGCGGGTGGGGACTCGAAAACGAGGAGGGAGGCTAAGCAAGACTCGTAGCGTGTCAGTTTCGTGTTTTTGCCTAACCCAGAAACGACAAAGGCCAACCCGAAGGTTGGCCTAAGCCTTGTAGCGTATGGTGCGGCACCAAGAGTCGAACTCGGGACCTACTGATTACAAGTCACTGACTTTGAAATTTCCCGAAGCTTCATGAAGTGCTATAACGCCAGTAAAATCAATGGATTGTGGTTTTTTTGATTTCGTGGAATTGCAAAAGATTTCGTTGATTTTCAAAGAAGTGTTGAGCAAAGTGTTGAGCAGACCTATGGCTCAAGAGGCTCAATATGGGACAGAAACTCACCGACACCCAAGTCAAAAGCTGGGCGTTGAACGGTACCGTTAAGAAGGCCGGCATAATCATCCCCGCTCGTACCCTTTCCGAGCAGCTTGGAACGCGTGGTGCTGGCTCCATGTTGTTGGAGCGCCGTCCAAACGGAAGAATTGAGGTTTATCTGGCAATGCGACGGGAGGGCCGTCAAGAGCGTCGCAAGCTGGGAACCTTCGGTGAACTTGGCCCAGATGGGCAGATCAGGGGGCTGTCCTGTCAATCAGCGTCCAATAGTTTCCAGGTAACAGCGTCCAAAACTTTCCAGTTGGCTACGCGATTTTCATCTGTTTCTTGCGCTGTTTGAAGCGGAACGAATCATTGCCGGTTTCTAGAATTTCG
>NZ_VOBG01000051.1 GCF_008369295.1 Pseudomonas sp. ANT_H4
TCTTCAAAGACGAAAGCACTGTCTCGGCCACCATCAAGCCGGACGGCATCACGGGCGGTAGCTTCGAGAAGCTGCAAATTGTCGGCGGCGCAGCGGACACCCTCGTCAAAGACACCATCGACGAAGTCACTGTTTCTCTCCACGCGACCCCAAGCATCAATGAAGGCGGCGAGATCACCTATACCGCTTCTTTGCTGGGCAAAGACGGCAAGCCGGTTCTAAACCTCGGCTCCGACCTGGTCGTAAAACTGGCCAACGGCGAAACCATCACCATCGCCAACAACGCTTCGTCGGGCACCGCAACCATCACTGTTCCGGCGGACGTTTACGTTAATCCCGCGATCTCCAACACCATTGCGCAAGTGGTCAGCGGCGGCGAGAAGTACGAGAAACTGACCGTCAGCGATACGCCAGCGGGCACCACCGTTATCGACACTGAAACTCCGTCGACCATCAAACTGACTGCATCGGGTGAAGTCAGCGAAGGCGGCCAGGTTACTTACACCGCGACGCTGAGCCACGCAGCCGGCAGCAACATGACCGTCACCCTCAGCAACGGGGCCGTGATTGAAATCGTTAAGGGCAACCTCTCGGGCGAAACGAAGTTCGACGCTCCAACCGATGACGTCTTCAAAGACGAAAGCACTGTCTCGGCCACCATCAAGCCAGACGGCATCGTCGGCGGTAGCTTTGAGAAGCTGGAAATTGTCGGCGGCGCAGCCGACACCCTCGTCAAAGACACCATCGACGAAGTGACCGTTTCTCTCCACGCCACCCCAAGCATCGGCGAAGGCGGCGATATTGTTTACACCGCGAGCCTCGTTGGCAAAGACGGCAAGCCGGTTCTAAACCTCGGCTCCGACTTGGTCGTAAAACTGGCCAATGGCGAAACCATCACCATCGCCAACAACGCTTCGTCGGGCACCGCAACCATCACTGTTCCGGCGGACGTGTACGTTAATCCCGCGATCTCCAACACCATTACCCAAGTGGTCAGCGGCGGCGAGAAGTACGAGAAACTGACCGTCAGCGATAAACCGGCTGGCACCACCGTTATCGACACTGAAACTCCGTCGACCATCAAGTTGACTGCATCGGGTGAAGTTAACGAAGGCGGCCAAGTTACTTACACCGCCACGCTGTCCCACGCAGCGGGCAGCCCAATGACCGTTACCTTGAGCAATGGCGCGAAAATCACCATTGAACAAGGCAAGCTTTCCGGCGAAACGAAGTTCAACGCTCCAACCGATGACGTCTTCAAAGACGAAAGCACTGTCTCGGCCACCATCAAGCCGGACGGCATCACGGGCGGTAACTTCGAGAAGCTGCAAATTGTCGGCGGCGCAGCGGATACCCTCGTCAAAGACACCATCGACGATGTAACCGTGGTGCTCAAGGCCACGATCTCCGTGGATGAAGGCGGTCAGATCGTCTACACCGCGTCCCTGGTGGGCAAAAATAATGTTGCAGTCACCAACCTCGGTTCCGATCTGGTGATCAAGCTGGCCAATGGCGAGACTATTACCATCGGCAACGGCAAAACCTTCGGTACCACCAGCATTACCGCACCAAATGACCCGTATACCGGCGGCACCAACGTGTCGACCACGATCGCCACGCTGGTCAGCGGCGCGGACAAGTACGAGCACCTGACCTTCGACGGTACGCCAGCGGTCACCAAAGTGACCGACGTGAGTACCCAGACCACCCTGAGCATTACCGGCGACACGTCGGTCAATGAGGGTGACACTGCGCACTACACGCTGAACCTGACCAACCCGGCCGGCACGGAACTTACCGTGACGCTGACTTACAGCGGCACCGCCATCGACGGTTCGGACTTCAGCGGCGTGTACACCGTGAAGATCCCGGCCGGCGCCAGCAGTGTGCCGTTTGATGTCAGAACCCTCGATGACAAGCTGACCGAGACTACGGAGAATTTCGTGGTCAAGATTGCATCGACCACTGGCGGCAACTTCGAGAATCTGGTGATCGGTACCGGCAGCGCCAACACAAACATCATCGACAATGACGCCCCGCCGGTTCTCGACCTGGACGCCAACAACTCCAGCGGCGTCATCGGTGCAGACTACAAGGTGACCTTTACTGAAGGCACCGCAGGCCCTGGCGTGTCGATTGCCGACACCGATATCAGCATCACCGACCCGGACAGCACCATGCTCACCGGTGCCACGGTGATCCTGACCAACGCTCAGGCAGGTGACGTACTGAACCTTGGTATCAACGTCGGTGGCATCACCATCAACTCCAACAACCAGACGGGCACCATCACTCTGGTTCTTGAAGGCAAGGCGACGCTGGCCGACTACATGCAGCGCATCAAGAACATTACCTTCAGCAACAACAGTGAAGACCCGAGCACCACGCCGCGGATCATTACGGTGAAGGTCACCGATGGCGGCAACTATTCCAATACTGCTACCACCACGGTCAACGTGACGGCGGTCAACGATGCGCCTGTAGCGACCGGCGGCGCGATTACCGGCCAGGAAGACATCGGCAAGGCACTGCTCTGGTCGAACTTCGGTATCACCGATGTCGACTCGCCTGCCGCCAACCTTGGGGTGAAAATCACCGAATTGCCGGTGGCCGGGAAACTGCAGTTCCTCGCGGCGGATGGCGTTACCTGGACTAACGTAACCAGTGGCCAGGTCTTCACCAAGGCCCAGATCGACGATGGCAAGCTACGCTTTCTGTCAGACACCAACGAATCCGGGACCGACGGCTATGGCGGTACCGGCATGGGTAACAAGCAGGCGGATTACGCGCAGTTCAAGTTCCAGCCTACCGATAGCGTAACGCTGGGTAACGCGGCGACGGTGAAAGTCGACATTACACCGATAGCCGACGCGCCGAACCTCGCGGTGGCGAACAATAACGTCAACTCCGTAGGCCTGATCAAGGAAAGCTGGAACAGCATTTCCGGCTTGGGTAGCAACGGCAATGGTGCTGCGGCTGATGTGCTGAAAAACGCCATTGATAACGCTGGCATAGCGAACACCAAAAGCACTGTGACCAATGTCGAATCCAGCTCGAATGTCGCGGCCACCGCCGGCTCGAAAACGTCCGGCCTGATCTACATGGAAGCCGGCAAGAGCTACACCTTCAGCGGTACCGGCGATGACAGCCTGCTGGTCAACGTCGGCGGTACGAACGTGGCCAGCGCCACGTGGGGCAACAACAGCGGTAAGTTCAGCGGCACGTTCACCCCAACCGTCAGCGGGTACTACAGCCTCGAGATCTACCACGCCAACCAGGCAGGCCCTGGCAGCTATGACGTAAACCTGTCGATCAACGGCGCCACCGCGGTCAACCTGAGCAAGGCCAATGTGCCGCTGTACACCGGCGTTACCGACCTGATCAATGCCGGCGTGAACGTCTCCGATCTGCAGGGCAGCAACGGCGACGGTTACTACACGGGCTACAAGCTCAACGAAGGCCAGGAGAACGGCACGGTGAACCTGTCCAAGGTCACCACCAGCCTGTCTGATATCGACGGTTCGGAAAGCTTGAGCGTGAAGATCAGCGGCGTACCAGCCGGTGCAGTGCTCAGCGATGGTGCCGGGCATACCTTTACCGCAACGGCGGCCAATGGCACGACGACTCTGGATGGCTGGAACCTGGCCACCTTGACCCTCAAGCCTGCGCCTTACACCAGCGGCAAGTTCGACCTGACAGTGACGTCGACGTCCACCGAATCACTGGGTGGCTCGGCGAACACGATCGCGAAAATTCCAGTGGTGGTGTACCCATCGACCTACCACGAAGTGACCGGCACCTCGGGCAGCGACACGCTCAATGGCACCGACGACAACGACATCATGGTCGCGGATATCGGCGGTCTGCATGTGGTCCAGGGCCAGAACTACAACATCGCCTTCATGGTCGACAGCTCGGGCAGCATGAACGATGACTCGGTCCTGGCGGCGCAGGCATCGTTGAAATCAGTATTCGAGACACTGCTAAAGAGCATAGGTACCACCGGCGCAGGGACCGTGAATATTTTCCTGGCTGACTTTGATGATAGGGTCAACCAATCGATTTCGGTCAACCTCAAGGAAACAGGCGCCCTGGACAAGCTCATGACCGTGCTTAATTCCATGGTGTCGGGTGGCGGTACCAACTACGAAGACGTGTTCAAGGCCACGAGCAACTTCTTCAACAGCAGCCTGGCCCTGGCCAACAAGGCCAGCGCCAGCGGTGCCACCAACATGACGTATTTCATCACCGATGGCCAACCGACGTACTACCAGTCGAACGAGTTGACCAACCCGTACCTGTACGACACTGTGCGACTCGACGACGTGTTGCTCGCCAGCAACTACACCATTGGCCAGGCCTATACCCTGGCGATCGATAAAACCCACACGATCAAAATCGAGACGAATGGCGACCTGTCCCTGTCGACCAACGGCGGCAAGTATTCGCTCAAAGGCCAGGTACACGCCCAGGGCGACGGCACATTCGAGTTCTCCAAACTCGCCGGCACTGGGTATGACAACTGGTGGAACGTTGACGAGGCAAACACCGGCTCGAGCGCCAGCTTCACCGCGTTGAGCAAGCTTTCCGGGGTGGAAGCCATCGGCCTGAACAAGAACGTCAGCCTCAATGACTTGTCCCCGTACGACTCCGACGGCAAGCCCCAAACCAACATCGATCCCAAGGATTTGGCCAACGCCATCCTCGGCCACACCGAAGCAACACTGCCGGGGGCCGACAACGTCAACGGTGGTAATGGCAATGACATCATCTTCGGCGACCTGGTGAGCTTCAGCGGCGTGACGGGCGAAGGCTACGATGCACTGCAATCGCTGGTTTCGCAAAATACCGGGATTGCCAATGTCACCGGCCAGGATGTGCATAAGTACATCACCGAGCACTACAACGACTTCGACGTGTCCGGCGCCAAGGACGGTATCGACCGTCTGCTGGGCGGCGCGGGCGATGACATCCTGTTCGGCCAGGGCGGCGATGATTATCTCGATGGTGGCAAGGGCAATGACATTCTGCTGGGCGGCACCGGCAAGGACACGCTGCTCGGCGGTGAAGGTAACGATATTCTGCTCGGCGGTTCGGGCAACGACATCCTGACTGGCGGCTCAGGCGCCGATACTTTCGTCTGGAGATCGGGTGACATCGGCAACGACGTGATCAAGGACTTCAAGGCGTCCGAAGGCGACCGGATTGATCTGCGGGATCTGTTAAAGGGTGAAAGCGACAGCTCCATCGACAACTTCCTCAAGATCACCACCGTGGAGGGTGTGTCGACCCTGCAGGTCAGCAGTGAAGGCAAGCTCAATGCTACCGGCGGCCTGGCCAACGCGGATGTGACCATCAAGCTGGAAGGCAATGACTGGTCGCACACCAGCATCAACTCTCTGATCTCCGGTGCCGATCCGACCATCAAGATCGATCACACCGTCTAAGACGAGGTTCATCGGCCGCCCACCCAGGGCGGCCGATGCACATTGGCGCCTCGTCACTGGCTCTGGGTGACGGTTGCACCGCATACTCACGGCTACACTTGCACCGTTAGCCTATGCTGCTGATTGCGTGCTACTTATTCCTGAGGGATTTCTATGTTTTACGTGCAACGTGATGCGCAAGGCGTGTTGATTCGCGTGGAAGCGGCTGCCTTCGCCGAGGCGACAGAAACGCTGCCGGCCGATCATCATGAGATCCAGGACTGGTACGCCAATGAAGTGGTGGAGACCAGCTTGAATCAGCTCAAGCAGAGCGACCTGGAGATGATCCGGGTACTCGACGACTTGATTCAGGTGCTGACCCGAAAAGGGGTGATCAGCGTGACCGACCTACCGCCGGCGGCCCAGGCCAAGTTGTTGGACCGTAACCAGGCGCGGGAAGCGCTGGGTGGGCTGAGTCAATTGATCGATGATGAAGAGACGGGGTTGATCTGAGGTCTCTGTAACTACGGTGACCCACAGCTATCGCTACCTGTGTATGTACACATTGTGTAGCCGCTGCTATTTCTCGCAGCTGTCGAGCCCTGGCGAGGCTGCGCTGGAGACGACTCGGTGTTGGCGTCTGATCTAATGGCGGCGTTGCGGGCGACGTAGCCTCGCTGGGGCTCGACAACGGCTACGAGATGCCCGCGGTGCCACACATAAGCCCTGCGGTGTTGCCTGTTAGCGCCACGGCGCCGGTTCGCCAAACAACTGCCCCTGCACACCAAAAATCCCCATCTCGCGAATCACCTTCAGCTCACCTTCGGTCTCCACCCGCTCGGCAATCAGCGGTAGGTCGATGCTGTGGGCGGCGCGCTGGATGGCTTCGATAAACAAACGCTTGTCGCTTTCCTGGTCGATGTCGCGAATGTAGCTGCCGTCGATCTTCAAGTACGCCAGACCCAGGCGCGCCAGGTTGCCAATCATGCTGAAGCGCCCGCCAAAACGCTGCAGGCTCAGGGAAAAGTCCAATTCCCGCAGACGATGGGTCAATTGCTCCAGCACCGCTTGTTCGGGCAGTTGTTCTTCACCGATTTCCAGAGTCAGGCGCGGGCCTAGGTTGGAATGCTGACGCAGCAGATCAAAGACCCGGTTCAGGGCTTGAGGATCGGCCAGCGTGGCAGCGGACAGGTTCAAGGCCAGTGAGTATTCGTGGCTGCCCATTTGCTTGAGCACCAGCTCCAGCATTAACCGGTCAAGGCGTGCCGACCAGCCGAACCGCTCAAGCCAGGGCAGGAAGCGCCCGGCCGGGATGGTATGGCCGTGGTCATCCACCAAGCGGGACAAGACTTTGTAATGCAAAATCAGTTGCGTGTCCTGGCTGGCCACTACCGGCTGGAAATACAGCTCAAAGCGCTGCTGGGTCAAGGCCCGATCCAGGAGAGTGTGCCAGGCATGGTGGTCGTCACCGACGCTGGCGGCAGCGGCGTGGTCGAGGCAGACCCAGCTGACATCGCCCTGGGTTTCAGCCTGGGCCAAGGCCTGGTCGGCCAGTGTCAGCAGTGCCTGGGGCGAGTCGCCGTGGGTGAAGGGGGCCAGGCCTATACAAGCAACCGGTGTGACGTCACTGGCCCCGGTGGCTTGCAGGCTGAGTAGGGTACTTTCCAGATTTTGCGCCAGTTGCAGCGCCTCTTCACGCATCAGCCCCGGGGCCAGCACCGCGAACTCACCGCCACGGATACGGGTGACCAGGTTGTGGGTTTCCGGGTATGGCTCGCATTGGCGCAGCAGTTGTTCACCGACGGCCTGCAGCAACTGGTCGGTGCGCTGCCCGCCCAGACGCTGGTTGAGGCCCGCCAGGTCCTTGACCCGCAGCAGCAGCAAATAACCGGAACTGGTTTCCTCAGGGTTACTGACCCGGGCGTTGAGTTGCATCTCAAAATAACGGCGGTTGGCCAGACCCGTGAGGGTGTCCTGATAAGACTCCACCCGCAGCTTTTCGCTGCGCTCGGCTTGTTCCTGAAACAGCGCCTTGAGTTTTTCCACCATCTGGTTCATCGCCTGTACCACCCGCCGCAGCTCCGGCGTGCGCGGCAGATCGGGCAGGCTGAGGAACTCGCGACGAGCAATGGCGTGGGATTGCTTGACCATGTAATCGAGCGGCTTCAACTGCCGGCGCAGCAGCAGCGCACCGAGCACTGCGCTTACCGCACCACAGAGCAGCAACCAGCCCAGGCTGCCCAGGGCACTCTGCCAGAGCTTGGCCAGGGCAAACATCGGATGGCTGACCACCTCGACCCGCGCCGCCTGTTCCCAGCCACGGCTGACCAGAGCGTCGCCACCGGCCGGCTCCAGGCCGATCAGCTTGACGAACCAGTTCGGCACGTCGTTGTTGTCGGGGATGCCGCTGCGCTCGGCGATGGTCTGGTCATTCGTCAGGTCCACCACGCGGATGCTCGCGTAGTAGCCGCTGTCGAAGATCGAGCTGACCAGCAACTCGACCATGGCGGGGTCGTCGATATTGGGCGTCAGGGACAGCGCAAGCGCCGTCGCCGCGTCCTGCGCATGGGAGCGCAACTGGTTCACGTACTGGGTACGCGAGCTTTCCAGGCTGACCATGAAGCTGCCACTGAAGGCGACCACCAGGAACAGACAGATAGCGATCAACAGTTGTTTGAACAGAGACATCTGAATGGTTACTCCTTGATGGCAGGCTCGGCTGGAAAGCCTTCCGCACGCATTTTTTTCAACACATCCTGCCAGCGCGACAAGCGCTTGGTGTCGCCTACTTTTTTGTTGCCCTTGGCGCCCGGCAGCCACAAGCCTTCAGCGTTGAAGGAATAGACGGGCAGCAAGTCGGTCCGCTGGCTAGCGGGCTGGATGTCATCGATCAGGCTGTCGAGCACCAGCGGCATCGCGTCTGGCGTCGAATAATAGGTCAAGACCATATGGGCTCGATTCTGACGCAAGGCCTTGACGTAGGTAATGCGCAGTTTGTCGCTGGAGACGCCCAGGTGACGCAGGCTGAAATACTTGGCGACTGCATAGTCTTCGCAATCCCCGGCCCCCTTCCATAGCGCTTCAATGGGGGTTTCCCAATAGTCCACCTGGTGCCAGAGGTCGATGTCTTCCACATAGTGCATCTGCTTGTTGAAGAACAGGTTGACCACCTTGAGCTGTTCCAGCTCGCTGACCTGCTTTTGCGTCGCCAACAGCCGCTGCCAGTCGTCAATGCGCTGCTGGCCTGCACCAAGCGGACCATACAGGTCGGTGGCCCGGCGGCTGATCTGGGAAAAATCCCAATCGGCATGCAACCCGCCAGGCAATAAGCCAGCCAGCAGCAGTGCTGAAAACAGCCAGCACACGATCCAGGAGGAAATAAAACGTACCACCAATGCGTTCAGTCCGTAGAGAGAGACGGATAATCAAGCGATGGTGAAGCTTCGACCGGCAAAAAACAATGGCACGGTGCGATCACCCCTGGCCCGCCAAGCTTATTGGCACAAGGTCTGTAAGACGTCGCCAAGCCGCGATGTGGGACGATATAGAGGGTCATGGAGCCGCTTACAAACGAAAACTTTGCCTGTTTGACAAGCTTGGATGCAAGCTCTAGTGTGCATTGGATCCAATTAGTCGAAGCCATTCTAATAAAGGAGGATAGCGTAGTCGTGACGCAGAAGCCGAACCCTTTGAGCAGCATCAACGTCAGCGGACCCATTCCCGCCCACCTCGCTCGCTCCGTAATTGAAGAAACATTGCGCAACGCCATCCTGGATGGTCGCCTGCCCTGCGGCACTGCAATGCGCCAACAAGAACTGGCCTGCCTGTTCGGAGTGAGCCGGATGCCGGTGCGTGAGGCGTTGCGCCAACTGGAGGCACAGTCACTGCTGCATGTCGTTACCCATAAAGGTGCCGTGGTTGCGCCACTGATAGAAGACAACTCAGCCGAGACCTACGCTCTGCGAATTCTTCTGGAGTCCGAAGCGTTGCGCTTGTCGATCCCGCTGCTCACGGATGACGACATCACCCAAGCGGGTGGCTACATCGCTGCCCTTGAACACGAAATCGACTACACCAAAATTGGCCGGCTCAATCGCTTGTTCCACATGGCCTTGTATGGCAAGGCGCCCAACCAGCGGTTATTGAAGCTAGTTGAACACGGCCTGAACGAAGAGGAGCGGTTCCTGCGCTTCAACCTTGAAGCCATGGGACTGTCCGAGACTTCTCAGGAGGACCATCGCGAACTGCTGAACCTGGTCGCACAAAAAAAAGTCGACGAAAGCATTCTGACCTTACGCAACCATCTTATGAGAGGGATGGAAGTCATCACGCTCTACCTGAACGGCCTGGAGCAGAATAACGAGAAAGAGCCGCTGTAGATTTACCAGGAAGCCCAGTGCTCGCTTTAAGCCACAAAGGGCTGCACCAATGGGTTGCAGGTAGCAACCTTATGGCACAACTTCAACCCGATACCTTGATCAACAATCCGCACGGCACCCCCACGGAGTCATCAGTGACGATCGTCTGCTGTTTATTCCTGCCCTGTCGCACATCGAGATGACGGGCACGGGCGTGGGATCGCTGCGCAATAGGGTCTTACACGATGGCAATCATTGCCGAGCCCGTCGACACAAACGTCGAGGCTTTGCAGGGTTTTAAGCAGTTTGTTCAGGCATTCTCCGACAGCGCGCCGGATAACGTACGCCAGTTGCTCGGCTGAGGTTGTGGTGAGCGGGCTTGTCCCATCACCACAACGTCTTATCCAGCGCTTTGCAGAACGAATGTCAGATCTTGAAGCTATCAACCAACTGCTTCAAACGGCTGGCTTGTTGCGAGAGTGCATCACAGTCTTTCAAGGTTTCGTTGAGGTTGACGACGCCCTGCTGGTTCAGCATGT
>NZ_VOBG01000052.1 GCF_008369295.1 Pseudomonas sp. ANT_H4
TTGAACATTACAACGAGCAGCATCCGCACAGCGCTTTGAACTATCGCTCACCGAGGGAGTTCAGGCGCTTGGCGGCAGCACCAATTTAACAGGGAGTTGGTGTCCGGTTTTGTAGGGGCAAATCCATCCCTATGGCCTTGTTCGATGGTGCGTTCCATGCCTGGATGGAGCTCGGAGCGAGCCTCCACCAGTGGCGTAGTCAACATCAGGAAACTGACTACAGGCACCTGAAGCGCGATTGCCAGCGGATGTTTTTTAAAAAGTGCGTTGATACTCATTGCATGCATACCCGTACATAGACTTCCCAAAGGAACGAATTGACCGGCACCCAGCGAGATGGGACCAGGCCTCGACGGGCCGAAGATTAGGGGCGGAGGGAGAATGGGTATGTAGGACTTATCTGCACGTAATGACTGAACGAATGGACGAAAGAGGTAGGGCTGATAAAAAAGAGGAGCTTTACGCTCCTCTTTTCCTTTGCACATAGCGTTTTTTACGTCGGCCAAGGCGAACCATCGCAATAGGCAGGACCCGCTACGACACCACGAACCAACAGAACGGCCTCGGCCGAGACGACAGGAGAAGGACCAATGATTGGTACGGTATAGGTGATGTGCACTGAGCCCCTACTATGGTTAGCCAGATTGATGGGCTTGATGTAGGTCGCATAAGGCCCGACGGACACCGTGAAGCCGATTTGCGCCTCCTGGAACGAAATAGGGCCATAAGGAAACGTCCCGGTGGCCCCCGCAATTGGCATCGCACCGGCATCATCGCTGCAGCCGGTCCAGTTCACCGTGACGATCATGCCCTGCGTCAGCAAAGGATGGGGCGGCACAAACACACGGGCGTTTCTCGCCGGCACTAGTAACGCCCCGCAACGTATTTCCCCAGGCAATGGTGGCGTTCCGGGTACAGCGGGCAAGGCTCCTGTGACGCTGGGCGCCAGGAAGGCAGTCACGTTGGCATTAACGTTGATATCCTGGGGCGGCGATGAGGTTCGGTTGTGGGTGGAGGCAACCGCAATTTCGTAACGCAGCGGAATCAACCCGTTGGAGTGCCGCTGGATATAGGGCCACGGTACCGTCATGGCGACCGTGTCACCCGGCATCGCGGTGGTAGGGTCCACAGGTTGTCTATCGACCTGTTCGTTCATGTAGTACAGAACGATATCGAATGCGCGGGCTGACGGAAGTGGTGTAGCACTCCACAACGTCACCTCGACATCCGCATCCAGCCCATTATCGTCCTCATCAAGCTCATTTACCTTGCCTGAGCCTCGCCCTGTCAGGACGGGTAACAGCAGGGTGATATTGATCGGGTCGGGGTCATGGGGGTTTGTCGGGCCACCCACCTCTAATTCCAGTTCGATATTGGTGGCTGTTGGTACCCAGTTAAGCACCTCATGGCGGTTCACTGCGTACTCTACTGCCAGGTTGAGCTTACCGGTGCTGGTCCCGTACAACACTAAAAGCGTTGGGAAATCCACATGAAAATTATAGGGCAGTTGAGAACCACCCAAAGGGTAAGGGCCCAGTTCACGTATGCCATGAGTGGTGGTCAGGCGGACATGAAACTGATCTATTGCACGGTCCTCATCATAGTCAGGGATGATCACAAACATCCCGGAGGACACCGCGGTGTCTGCACGATCGATCAGCCGGTCGCCAATGCCGGTCAGTGACACGGCATCCCTGACGCCCGCCGGAGCAAGCGTTGGGGCTGGGTTGAGCGCGATAGATATTGGCAACTCGAACGAGCGCTCACTGATATTGCCCGCGACATCAACCAGGCGGTACTGCAGTTTTTTTGACCCGTCCGACACCTCAGCCAGCGCTCTGCTGTAGCGCACGACCCTATCGGGAAACGCCGGGCCTTCTGCAACAGGGACGTCGGACTCGCCGTCAAATAGACGCCACCTGTCACCTGGGTCTGCACCCTCTGCCGCATAATCAGGGATTCCAAACGGAACACCACCGGCAGCGTCGTGGGAAGCCATGAACACCTCTGTGAGGCTCCCCGGCCAACCCGCTGGCAGCGTTAACATACGCGGGCCATCGGGAATGCTGTCGTAAGGTGCCGTACGGTCGATAACCAGCGGCACCTGGGGTGAGCCTGACTCATTCCCCCCCGGCCCACCCGAGGTGATTTTGTAACTGAAATGATGGTTCCCCTCCGTCAGCAACCTTCGCGGGACTCTTGTTGCATAGGAGGCTGGAATAATGCCAGGGAAAAAAACCGGCTCGCTAAGGATGAGGCCGCTCTGAAAATCCCCGATATCGTCAAGGTACGTGTCCAGCACATCTGGCCTACCTGGATTTGTGGGTGTCGGAACCCAGCTAGAGGTAGGAATATTCACCTCCAAAAAAATAGCGTCTGCCTTATCGCGGAAAATCAGGCCCGGATAGTTGACGTCATCCACCAGGCCATCGATAACAGGATCATCTAAAGTGATAGGCACCGCCTGTATGTTCGCGCCTGACTTTATCTTGGTACGATTGATGTTTTTCATCGTTTATTCACTCGCTATTGTTAAGTAGGTCGCCTTACCGATTAATGCACGCACGCGCACGCCCCTAGCCAATACGCACTTCGCCTTACAGATGCCTTCATGGCGATTGGAATTATCACCTATCAAAAAGCAAGTACGCCTTAACGTGTTGCGTACGATGTTTTTTATTTATCAATGGTTACCCGAACAATCACCCTGCACGTTATCGCAAAACCCTTCATCGCCTGGCTGGCAAACTTTTCCGGAGCCGGAAAACTTGCGGTCGATTCTGACGCGGCCTGGCGTTGACTCTCCAACGGGAGCTCCGTTGCGCACTAATGAATAACCAGAAGTTGCTGAAGCAAAACTGCGCATCGGTTCGATTTTCGTGTCCCAAGGCAGAACCGTTATATATACACCGGCGTTCAGGTGGTTGGCGTCAAGCGGGAGAGAAAATGAAAAGTCCGTGTCATCAATGGGGTCCTCCCAGTTGTTCTTGGAGTAGCCTTGCCAAAAAAATTGAATAATGTCATTCAATTGAAAAACAGGATCAGGACGCACCCACCAAATCACACCATGACAAATAGCCGGAATAGAATCACAAGTAAGATAATTGGCCCCACCATGCAGGCTGTGCTGTATCACGGGGGGATTCAGACGCACCAACGGCTCAACATGAACATTGACCAGCGTGTTCCGAGCGTCTTGTTCATTCACGCCATTACTGGTGATGTAAAAGACTGGAAGTTGCGGGTGGTTGCCTCCGGCAACAATGACACTGCCGGGCACATCGGTAAATCTGACTGGCTGGTCGAATACATCGCCTGGCTGAACGTCATAATGCGCAACCGGCCCTGCACCGCTCCAATAGAGCTCCAATCGCTCTCCAGCAACAGGGCCGACATATAGCCGCACCCACACCTGCGCACCCAAGTCGCGATCCCGCAAATCAAGTTCGTTGTGCAATCCGGAGCCTAAACCGAAAACGTCCACTCGTGACAATGTCTGGTTGAGCCTCGCTGGCGCAAGCGCGTGGTCTTGCCCGGCGATCGTCAAGTCAACCCAGAAAAAACCAGACGGTGAAGGAACATCCGGGCGACCAGTGCGTTGAATGGTGTACCTCACTTCCACCAGTTCGCGAACCAAGGGAGTCGGGCCACGCAGAGTGTCCCAGGGTATCGATACCGTAAACGGAAAGCCGGTAATGGTCTGCGCTGGAAGCACGTCGCGACCGTCCCAACGCATCACGACACGGTCTCCCGGTGCAAATCCATCGTATTGATGCGGGATGACAGCCGCGACGATCGCCCGCGCATCGTCACGCTTGATGAGAAAATCGTTATAGGCCGGAGGACGTATTTGAGGAGCGGGTAGATTGCTCGGGCCCGCAATCAAACTGACCTGAAAAGACAATGGCGCGCTGAACCCGGAGAAATTGCCGGCGCGATCATAAAGGCGGTATTGCAGGTGAGCCGCACCGTTTGGCAGTGAACGGAAATCGTCCGCAGGTATCCTCAGAACCAGGGGTTCAGCAATAAAAGTGAACTCTTGAATACCTTTCTGTATCGCAGGAACTGGTGGGGCATTGTCATCAAGATAGTAGCCAACACGGTCACGCCCGGCTCGACCAATGAAATCAGGGACAAGGACTTCGATAAAGGGATTGTTTGCTAGCACCTCTTCGGTGATGCCTGTCGCCTCGATACCCGGATCAACGAACTGCGCCTTGTCATCCGGGTCTTGAAACCTGGGTGGGTTGTTGTCCACCCTCAACGTAAGGGGAAGCGAGGGAGTAGAGAAACCGGTCTCATCCACAATCGTGAAGTAGATTTGTACTACTGCATCGATCTCCCTCATGTAATCCACTGGCACATACAGTGAATAAGGAAAGTCCGCAGGATTCAGCGGGCCGGGAAAAGGCTGAGAGTCAGCCTCAACGTCAATGCCCTGTATTCTCCACCACAGCTTGAGGGTCTCGACCCTGCCCGGTGACGGCCCGGGTATCCATTGGGGAATACGACACTCCAACGGTTGCAATGAGATAGCGAGTGGGATCAACCCTTCGGGATCGGTTGGGTCAACGCCGACGATCTCCGCAAAGTCTCCGTGCATGTTAATCCCTTCGGCCCTGCGAGACAGAACGGTGATGTGGGAGGCAGACGCGTCAGAGCGATACATTTTGGCTTCCTTCCTTCACAAGGTTTGGGAAGAATTAAATGCCTAATTTTCTCCTTTCGATACTGTCAAAACTAACAGGTAAGGCCCGCCACTCGTCGGTTTTGCCCTCCCTGCTTCCACGCTGCCTTGTTCGACAATCGCTTGACGAATTTGCGCGCTTGGTGTTTCCTGAAACCGGTTTCAATGCTGTGATTCAGTACTGACACCCCATAAATCCAATAAGAAAGGCCCGCTACCGTGACAACCTTTTCCGCCGCCCAGCGCAGCCGTGTAACCATGCTTGACGTGGCCGAGCGCGCCGGTGTGTCCAAAGCCAGCGTATCGCGCTTTATCGGCGATGACCGCACATTGCTGTCCGACGCCATTGCCTTGCGCATCGAACAGGCCATTGATGAGCTGGGCTACCGCCCCAACCAGATGGCCCGTGGCCTGAAACGTGGGCGCACCCGCCTGATCGGCATGCTGGTGGCCGATATCCGCAACCCTTATTCGATTGCCGTGATGCATGGTGTGGAAACTGCCTGCCGCAAGCATGGCTACAGCCTGGTGGTGTGCAACACCGACCGTGATGACGAGCAGGAGCGCCAGCATCTGGCTGCGCTGCGCTCGTACAATATCGAAGGCCTGATCGTGAACACCCTCGGTCATCACCTCGACCAATTACTGGAACTGCAACGGGAAATACCCCTGGTGCTGGTGGATCGCAAGGTCGAACCGCTGCACAGCGACCTGGTGGGGCTAGATAACCCGGTGGCCGTGCGCATAGCTGTCGAACACCTGGAACAGCAAGGCTATCGTGACTTGCTGCTGGTCAGCGAAGCGGCAGATGGCACCAGCTCACGGGTTGAACGCCTGGACAGCTTCAAGGCCCAGATCAACCAGCGCACAAGCCTGCGCGGCGCCGTGCTGGAAATTGATGCGCACTTGAACAGTCATCTGCAAAGCTTCCTGATGAATCCTAAAAACGGTCCCAAGGCGCTGTTCTGCGCCAACGGCATTGCCGCCCTGGCCTGCACGCGAGCGCTGCAGGAACTGGGCTGCACTCTGTTCACCGATATCGGACTGATTGCCCTTGATGACCTGGACTGGTACCCGCTGGTAGGCAGTGGTATCACCGCCCTTGCCCAACCCACCGAGGCCATTGGTGCCAGTGCGTTTGACTGCCTGCTCAAGCGCTTGCGCGGTGACGATTCGCCAGCGCGAACCCTGGATTTCCTGCCGCAACTGATTGTCCGCGGATCAACCCGCAACTCTCTGTGGGAGCCGGGCTTGCCCAGTTAAGGAAATGAAGCGCCAAACATTACCCTGTGGCAGCAGGCTTGTTGTGGCGAGAATTTCCAGATCCACAATTTAATTTTTGTCAAAAAATGAAACCGGTTTCAGAGGTCAATAATAATGTACAAATACCCCGTTTCCATCAGCCTCTCCAGCTACGGCGCGGACGTCGTCCGCCAGCGTGGCCAACTGAGTTTTGTCCAGGTGTTGGCGGATGCCGGCGCACAACGTATCGAATGGCGAGAAGAGTTACTGACCACCGAGCAACCGGCCGATCTGACGCAAACTGCCGCAGACCAAGGTCTGGAATGCGTATTTTCCTCGCCACTGGAGCTTTGGGTCGCCGGCCGCGCACAGCCCAACGCCGAACTGGCCGCCACTCTCGACCGCGCCCAGGCCTTCGGGGCTCGCTGGCTGAAAGTCTCCCTCGGTTATTTCACCGATACCAACGACCTGCAAAGCCTGGCGGCCCTGCTCAACCGTCACCCTGTTCGCTTGCTGGTGGAAAATGACCAGACCCTGCACGGCGGACGTATTGAGCCGATGCAGCGCTTTTTCAACGAGGCCGAGCGGCTCGCCGTGCCGGTGAAAATGACCTTCGATATCGGCAACTGGCAATGGCAGGACCAATCGGCCACCACGGCCGCCCGCCTGTTGGGTCGGCATGTCGATTACCTGCACTGCAAGGCAGTGGCCCGCCGCGCGGATGGCAAGTTGGTAGCACTGCCGCCGAGCGCCGCAGACCTGCATCTATGGGAACAATTGCTGCGCCACATGCCCCAAGGTATTACCCGGGCCGTGGAATTCCCCCTGCAAGGCGAAGACCTGACACAGGTCACCGCCCAACAGGTCGCTGCCCTTACTGTCCTTGGCCAGCCCCGCCTGGAGAACGCTCATGTCTGAGATCGATATTCTGTCGTTTGGTGAAACCATGGCGATGTTTGTCGCCGAGCAAACCGGCGACCTGGCCCAGGTCGGCCAGTTTCACAAACGCATCGCCGGGGCCGACAGCAATGTCGCCATTGGCCTGTCGCGCCTGGGTTTCAACGTGGCCTGGCTGAGCCGGGTGGGCGACGACTCCCTTGGGCGTTTCGTGGTGGACACCCTGCAGAACGAAGGCCTGGACTGCAGCCATATAGCGATTGACCCGCTGCACCCCACGGGCTTTCAGCTCAAATCACGGGAAGACACGGGTGCCGATCCGCAGGTGGAGTATTTTCGCCGTGGTTCGGCGGCTAGCCATTTGTCGGTGGCGGCGATCCGTCCCGAACTGCTGCAGGCGCGTCATCTGCACGCCACCGGTATCCCGCCAGCGCTGTCGGATGCCACCCGTGATCTGTCCCGCCAATTGATGACACAAATGCGCGAGGCCGGGCGTAGCGTCTCGTTCGACCCCAATTTGCGCCCGGCCCTGTGGGCCAGTGAGCAACGCATGATCAGCGAAATCAACGCCCTCGCCTGCCTGGCGGATTGGGTTCTGCCGGGGCTCGGTGAAGGCCGCCTGCTGACCGGTTTCGAAGACCCGGCGGACATCGCCGCGTTCTACCTGGACCAGGGCGTGGAAGCCGTGGTGATCAAGCTGGGGCCTGATGGTGCCTATTACCGCACCCAACTGGACGAAGGATTTGTCGCCGCCGTACCGGTAGCCAAGGTGATCGACACCGTGGGCGCCGGCGATGGCTTTGCCGTAGGCGTGATCAGCGCCCTGCTGGAAAACCTCAGTTTTGCCCAGGCCGTACAGCGCGGCAATTGGATCGGCAGCCGTGCCGTGCAGAGTCGAGGAGATATGGAGGGGTTGCCGATGCGGGCTGACCTGCCCCTTTCACAAAAAGCCGGTTAGTCAAAAACACCCAGGTTACCTGTTGCCACAACTACAACAAGCTCAGGAGCACTCTCATGCAAACGCTGAAACTAGCCACCCGTCGTTGGTGGTACATCATGCCCATCGTCTTTATCACCTACAGCCTGGCGTACCTGGACCGCGCCAACTATGGCTTTGCCGCAGCCTCCGGGATGGCCGAAGACTTGATGATCACCCCCGGCATGTCGTCGCTGCTGGGTGCGCTGTTCTTTCTCGGTTACTTTTTTTTCCAGGTGCCAGGGGCGATCTACGCGCAAAAACACAGCGTCAAGAAGCTGATTTTTGTCAGCCTGATCCTCTGGGGTGGCCTGGCGACGCTAACCGGCGTGGTCTCCAACGCCTACATGCTGATCGCTATCCGCTTCATGCTCGGCGTGGTGGAAGCCGCCGTGATGCCGGCGATGCTGGTGTATCTGTGCCATTGGTTCACCCGCGCCGAACGCTCCAGGGCCAACACCTTTCTGATCCTCGGCAACCCGGTGACCATGCTCTGGATGTCAGTGGTGTCGGGCTACCTGGTGCAGCATTACAGCTGGCGCTGGATGTTTATCATCGAAGGCTTGCCGGCGGTGCTCTGGGCGTTTATCTGGTGGCGCCTGGCCGATGACCGCCCCGCCGATGCCAAGTGGCTCAGCGACGCACAGAAAAAAGACCTGGAAACTGCCCTGGCCGCCGAACAGGTGGGGATGAAGGCAGTGAAAAACTACGCCGAGGCCTTCCGCTCGCCGAAGGTGATCATCCTGGCACTGCAATTCTTTTGCTGGAGTATTGGCGTCTACGGCTTTGTGCTGTGGCTACCGTCGATCCTCAAGAGCGGTTTGCAGATGGACATGGTCGAGGCCGGCTGGCTGTCGGCTTTGCCATACCTGGCCGCAGTGATCGCTATGCTGGCTGTGTCCTGGGCGTCGGACAAGCAGCAAAAGCGTAAACGTTTTGTCTGGCCGCCGCTGCTGATTGCCTCTGACAGTTCTGGACCCAAGCTAACAGTTAGTCGTGATTTTATCCATACAATTCAATAGCTTAATTCTTCTAACTATTTTGCATTCATTTTGCGCAAGTTCACGTGATTAAGCGGTCGTCCACTCATG
>NZ_VOBG01000053.1 GCF_008369295.1 Pseudomonas sp. ANT_H4
GTTCTACAGCAACTACCGAGTAAGCAGAGACCTGATTGAACTGAGGAACCTTGCCCAGGTAGCGGAACTGATGATCAGGTCTGCCATGGAACGTAAGGAATCTCGGGGCCTGCACTACACGCTGGACTATCCAGAGATGCTGCCAGAGGCGAAGGATACGATCCTTACACCGACCTTTTGAGGCACGTTAGGAGACCTTAGCGTAGCACCATAGGACCCCGGTTTGTAACAGCTTTGGCGCACATTTGTCCCAACGCTGGGGTCCTTATCGCCTGCCCGCAAGGGTCCTTGTCGTGCGCCTGAGCGAGCGTGCGAGGGCCTACGGGGGTAAACGCGCAGGTTAGCTATGACAGGTGGTCACTCAGAAATTTCTGTCAGGTTCTCATGAAGGGTTCTTGAAGCGACCGTATATAAGAAGAAGGCCACACGAACACCCACACAGACCAATTAGGTCTCGCTTTGCGTGTCCATGCATTTGCACTAAGAGCTGAGGGTTCGATGAAAAGTCAGGTTTGTGAGGCCGTATTGAGTGGCAATCTCAAGGATGCCCTCATAGGATTTAGGCCAGCCTCCACCACTTGAGTCGTTGGTGGCTCCCGACTGGAGCAGGGCAAAGCAAACCGCTGCATATGGGGTCAGATGATCAACCCGTACTTTGGCGACCACTCGCTTGTCCTTGTAGGTGTAGCACAGAGTGAAACTCATGGCTGGCCTTACCTTGGCGTGGTCAATCCGTGAGCATAGCAACTCAACACTTCAAATGTAGTTTTCTTTAAACCCAACTCAACAGCTCGCCCACGAGGCCCATCAAGGACCTCATGGTTACAGCGGGTGTTACGGCTTGACGACTACACGGGTGATCAACGGGAAGTCTACGGTCTCGACCTGAAGTTTCTCAGTAGGGTCCGCCGGGTTTGCCAGCTTCAGCTTGACCTTGGCCTGAGCCATTACGTCAGCTACACCAGTGATCTCGATGTTCCAGCCTTGGATGCCAGAATCACGGGAAGCAAGGATCGACCACACGTCACCGTCATTGCCCTCACGGAACGACAGCGAGGCGAATCCTTTAGGGAGCATGAAGACGCCCCGGTTGCTGCCCGAGTAGAACTGAGTACGGCAGCCCAAGAGGTCCTCAATACCGTCGCAGCCTGCACGCTGAGCAGCACGCTCAAGGATCGCCTGTTCGGTCATGTGCATGAGCAGCACAAAGTCACTCAGGGAGTTGCCAACCGAGTGGTTGATGCTCAAGGTCAGTTGGTCAATCCAATCCTCAGAGCGATCACGGGGGCCGGTGCTGGCGATAGTGACCTCCTTGGCTTCGACGCTTGGGGACTTAATGAGGATGTCCACGATGGTGGAGCCGCAAGCCTTCTCGAAGTCCTGCATGGCCTTGTCCATCATTTGACCAATAGAGTTGCTCGTGAAGCCTGCAATCAGGTGGGCGTCCAGCAAGGTCATACGGTGCGAGAAGAACGCAGCAGTATCGGTAGGCTCAGTGAAAATCACATCACCGGCAACTGCCTCGCCCTTGGTGATTGTCGAGGTGTCATAAATCGACTGGCGTGGGTCGAACTCGATGTTACGGTTGACCATGTTGACCAACTGCACAGGAGTCGGAGCGGTGCCCTTAGGGCGGAATTCACACGGGATAGCGTCCATAGCATCTGCGTACCATTCGCCACCATTGAAGTATTCCTGAAGGGTGTCCGTAATGCCCTCAGCGGCCACACTGGAATCGCTCAAGGAGGCCGAGGTAGAAGCCAGAGTGTTGAACTGAAGGCTGCCACCATTGCCCCATACGGCTGTCTCGTAGGCAGTCGGGGTGCTGTAACGGTCAGTGCCTTCACGGTGGTCGGTGGATTTGAAAGCGTTCTGTTTGCGAGTAGTCATGGTAAGTATCTCCTGAAATTTATCGGAATGAGGTCAGCGAGACGCCAGCAAGTGCCAGCGCCCGAAAGGCAAGAAGGTATGGGTCAGCGGGTCGGTGTGGGCTCAATCCCAAGAGGACCAAGTGCTGTTGCCGTTGGCTGCACGAATGGCTGCACCACGGGCACGCATCTGTTGCTCTTGAAGCTCACGTTTAGCCTTACGGCGGGCCACCTCAAGGGCGCTTGGCGTGCTGTAGGAGGCAAAGCGCTCAGTGTGCCGTTTCGCCTCTGCGAGCTGTTCTTGATGATGTCGCTCGGCGGCTGCACGGGCCCTGTGGACCTTGGAGGTCGCCTCAGGGAAAGCCGAAGTATCGAGACCAGCGTTTAGGTACTGCTCGATAATGGCGCCCTGCTTTGCATCGTTCTTGCCTGCACCGGCAATCAGACCGGACAGCATCACACCTTCAGCAAAAGCACGGGTCACGGTCTGACCTTGTACTTCAGCAGTTTCAGGGGTTACGTTTTGGATATTCAGTTGCATGGGGTGTGTCTCCTGTATCGAGACATTGATTCATGGCCTTGCCGCATAGAGGCAACGTGACCAGATGGCAAGGAGTAGCCGCACGGGCCTCTCAAGGTCATGATCAATATCTTCTGGGTTTAGGTTTGGGATGGTGCGATCACGGGTCTGTAGCTTGGCGGGTGTGATCAGGGTGCCGATGGCGGACGGCGGTGCGAGTTAAAGCGGGATGGTGATCGGTTGGCGGGTCAGCGGAATGCGCATAGGGGCGCGCATAACGGCGTCAAGACTCATGCTGGTTGTGGTGGTGATCGACTCAACGAGTGCGACCAAGGCCGGATTGATAGCCTTCAGGTGCCCCATAAGTTTCTCGCAGTCCACCCCATGCTGATTGCTGGAGGTGACCTGTTCGCGGACGTACCGATCACGCCAGATGGCTCGCAGGGTGACCAGTTTGGTCCGACTTGCTGGGGACACAAAGAATGCGTTGAGTTGGTCGGCGAAGGTCATTGGGTCACCGCCTTTGCCACACGACCCCAGCGATCCACACGGGAGGCTTGAGCGGCTTTCTTGGCTTTAACCTGAACGGCCTTGGCTTCAGCTACGCCGACATTGATGATCTCAGTTTGTGCGCGCAGCCAATCAAGGCCACGAGGTTTGACTCGCCAGCCTTCACGGTTGCCGAAGTTAGATGAAACCTTCACAAA
The DNA here is from genome assembly GCF_008369295.1 of Pseudomonas sp. ANT_H4. Classification (GTDB taxonomy): domain Bacteria; phylum Pseudomonadota; class Gammaproteobacteria; order Pseudomonadales; family Pseudomonadaceae; genus Aquipseudomonas. The sequence goes on from NZ_VOBG01000053.1 coordinate 3,096, forward strand.
TGCTCCCGAGGTGAACCCTTGCTGCTTTGGCTGAATCTGACCAGTACGGCCACCGAAGTCATCACAGACGTGGAAGAACATAGGACCCTTAGCAAGGAACTCAAGCGCCAGACGAGGCTGCTGAATGCCAGCGACCCGGCATGATTCGGTCCATGTGAGACCAGCACCACGGGCTTTCATGTCAAGGGTCGAAGCCTTGGGCATGTTGGCGTCCAAGAGGGCATCTTTATGGCGCAGTTCACGGACGGCACTGTTACGCATGGCGATGAAAGCGCAGACGACCATCAGATAAAAGTCAGGCGAGACCCACATGGCGTAGGCGATGGTCCCGGCTTCTGTGGCCCACGTGCCCGGATTGGCGCCGCCCCGTTCAATGACGAAATTTCGTCTTTGGTCCAGTGCAGTCCGGATCTCGTTATTCCACTTTGAGGCGATCTTTGCCGGGTCAAGTGCCAGTGTCTGATGGATCGCATTAAGACTCCACATTCCAGCTTCATTTGGCTTGAAGATTTTCCCCTCAATCACGATGGGTAGCAGATCGGTATTGTTGTTGGTCACGTTCATAGTCTGTTTCCTTTTGGTAGCGTTCTTCAGGTCGCACCCACAGCCGATCATCCAGCCCCAGACAAGGGAACCGGCGTGGCATGAAGAGCGCTATCAGAAAGACTGGATTGATGGTTGGCCCAGCGACGGGCTTAGAGGTAGGAACAGCTACTGAAATTTATTTTAGATAAACTGAGCTGTCCCGGTAATACTGAGGGTTTTTAATCAGACCTTGACGACCCCTGAAGAATCCTTTAGAAGTCGGGCAGTCCGTACCGGATGATAGAGACCCAGTTAAAGAGATTCTTATAGTTACTCCTTAAGACACCTTAAGTATTAATTCTTATTAGTTTAATCTATAAAGAACAATAACTATAAGTTACTCTTTAAGATCTAAGAGGTTTTTAAGTTAAAAGGCCCCTTTATACTGTGCGATCAGAGATAGGAGGCCCAAACCTATCAAGGGTCTACTCACACGAAGTGAGCAGACAGAATCGCTACAGTGGACCTGATGCTGGTCCCGCAGATCCCGTTAGGGTTGCGCTTGGTGGTCGTGGTGTCTTGGATATTGGGCTACCTGAGAGAGGTAGCGTTGGTCACTGGACGTTCACGCCTTGCCCGCAGAGGGCCACCTTTGAGGGTGACCTTACGGCATCTTGAAAGGAAAGCCACGTTGGTGTGGTGTGTCCCGGTAATAGTGAGGGTTTTTAAATCTTCGGCGAACGTGCAGGCTTTGGCCGACTCATGCCACACAGCTACAGACCTCACCGATTACTTAGCGCTGTACGAAATGGTCCTGATGAGCTGCTTAGACTGGGTGCTTGACCTTTAGACTCGGCAGTGTTTACCAGCACGTTATTGGAGAGTGAACGCCTTAGCCGTACCGCCAAGAACATACCAGCAGTTCCGATTCAAACCTGACTCCTTGGATATGCTCACATCAGTAATACCATCTGCGCCTTGGGCGAAAGCGGCTACTTTCAAGTCAATCAATACAGCAGCCTCACTGGGCGCCTCTTCAACAAAACTTCGATGACACCGACCCGCAGAAACGTCACTCACCATTTGCGCACCTACAGGCAGTGACTTGTATTCCTTAATTGTACGAACTGCCTCTCGCTGATCTTTCAGGCTTGCATAAGACTGTTCGTTGCCTACCTGTAGATTTGAAGAATGGCTCCCACAACCCGAGACGAGGCCACATAACATCACAAAACCGCCGAGGTGAAGACGCATCTAAAGCTCCTTAATTGAATATATGATCAGAACAGAAAGCCAGCATCATGCTATCACTGTGCCACGCCCAACGCCGTAACCAGAGCCACAGCCATACGTCCCACCTCAACAGCGCTTCCAGCTCCATAAAGGTCGTAACTGATCGAGCCTGATGAGTGACCCAAGATCGACTGGGCGGTCCCCACAGGGATCTCACAGGCCTTCAGGGCACCGGCCAGCGAGTGACGCAACGAATGGAAGGTCTGGGTCCGATCAGCGTTCAACGTCAGGACATCCCTAAGGGCCCCATTGAGCACGTTCGAGAACTGACCGGCTCCCAGTGTGAACAGCCGTGAGTCAGCCTTTCTGACGAACTCAAGGAACGCCTGAAGATCGAAACCATAAGCGCCATCAGTCAGCGGCACAACACGGAGAGCATTCTTGGTCTTGGCTGTCTTGCCATCGTTCCTGTTGATGTCGATGACCCATATGCTGCCGACCTGTTTAACGTCAGCCTTGGTCAACTGCCTGAGTTCCTCAATACGGGTCCCAGTGATGACCCCAAGGGACAACGCCCAGCGCTGCCATGCGTCCACTGGTAGTGAATTAGCGTGAGCCATGAGGGCCTTTACCTGATCCTGAGAGAACGCCTCACGGGAGCTGTCAGCATCCTTGGATAGCTTCAGCCCCTTATCGAAGCCCTTGGTGAGGTAGCCATTATTCACAGCCCAATCCATAACAGTTGATAACCGGGTCAGTAGCTTGTTCACAGTGGAACCTTTGCGGTCCTCAAGGAGCTTTGCTTTGAGCGCCACCATGTCAGCCCGAGTGTGCCCTTTAAGATCGAGGTCTCCCAGAGCAGCGCTGATAGCAGCACAAGACGATTTAACGTCTTGCATAGTGCTGGCCTGTACGTTGTCCTTTTGCTCCACCATATATAGCCCTGAGAGATGCTCGAACGTCAGAGGTGCTGCGGCGTTTACAGATGAGGACAGGGATAGAGCTACAGACGTGCCACAAGGTTCACCATTGAGGTCCTTAACGATCTCGACCAGCTTCCCTGACCGTCCCCGCATACGCTCCTGAGAGGCCTCAAGGATCTCAAGCGCCTTACTCACTGCCCGTTGCTGGTTGACGCTCAGGGGCAGCATGGCGGACGCCTTACGCAACGCCAAGTGATGCTCATCGTTGATCATCTCGTAAGCGACCAGTGAGCTGTCACCGTGTGCCATCGTCAAGTTGTACTCAGCGAATTCAATCAGGCGCTCACGGAGGTCGCCCCATGACGCTTCTGGGTTGTCCAAGTGGTAGGCCTTCAGAGTCGAGAGGATGTCGTCGGAGATGGTCATTGCGGTGGCCTTGTCGGTAGTCCTGAGTGACAGCGTGAAGAAGCCCTTAACGGTTCCTTGAGGGCGAAGGCGAAGGTAATAGCGACCAGACCGGCGATAGTGGTACGGCTTGGCGAGCGCAGTTTGTAACAGGTTTGTCCCAGTTTGGGAGCGGTGGTTGACGTTCATCGGCTGAAACCCCTGTATCCATTGGGTTTAGCCTCATAAGGTCGAGTTCTACAGCAAC
>NZ_VOBG01000054.1 GCF_008369295.1 Pseudomonas sp. ANT_H4
TTCACAAATTGCTTGGGTGTTATATGGTCAAGCCTCACGGGCAATTAGTATTGGTTAGCTCAACGCCTCACAGCGCTTACACACCCAACCTATCAACGTCGTAGTCTTCGACGGCCCTTCAGGGAACTCAAGGTTCCAGTGAGATCTCATCTTGAGGCTAGTTTCCCGCTTAGATGCTTTCAGCGGTTATCTATTCCGAACATAGCTACCCGGCAATGCCACTGGCGTGACAACCGGAACACCAGAGGTTCGTCCACTCCGGTCCTCTCGTACTAGGAGCAGCCCCTCTCAAATCTCAAACGTCCACGGCAGATAGGGACCGAACTGTCTCACGACGTTCTAAACCCAGCTCGCGTACCACTTTAAATGGCGAACAGCCATACCCTTGGGACCGGCTTCAGCCCCAGGATGTGATGAGCCGACATCGAGGTGCCAAACACCGCCGTCGATATGAACTCTTGGGCGGTATCAGCCTGTTATCCCCGGAGTACCTTTTATCCGTTGAGCGATGGCCCTTCCATACAGAACCACCGGATCACTAAGACCTACTTTCGTACCTGCTCGACGTGTCTGTCTCGCAGTCAAGCGCGCTTTTGCCTTTATACTCTACGACCGATTTCCGACCGGTCTGAGCGCACCTTCGTACTCCTCCGTTACTCTTTAGGAGGAGACCGCCCCAGTCAAACTACCCACCATACACTGTCCTCGATCCGGATAACGGACCTGAGTTAGAACCTCAAAGTTGCCAGGGTGGTATTTCAAGGTTGGCTCCACGCGAACTGGCGTCCACGCTTCAAAGCCTCCCACCTATCCTACACAAGCAAATTCAAAGTCCAGTGCAAAGCTATAGTAAAGGTTCACGGGGTCTTTCCGTCTAGCCGCGGATACACTGCATCTTCACAGCGATTTCAATTTCACTGAGTCTCGGGTGGAGACAGCGCCGCCATCGTTACGCCATTCGTGCAGGTCGGAACTTACCCGACAAGGAATTTCGCTACCTTAGGACCGTTATAGTTACGGCCGCCGTTTACCGGGGCTTCGATCAAGAGCTTCGCGTTAGCTAACCCCATCAATTAACCTTCCGGCACCGGGCAGGCGTCACACCCTATACGTCCACTTTCGTGTTTGCAGAGTGCTGTGTTTTTAATAAACAGTCGCAGCGGCCTGGTATCTTCGACCGGCATGGGCTTACGCAGTAAATGCTTCACCCTCACCGGCGCACCTTCTCCCGAAGTTACGGTGCCATTTTGCCTAGTTCCTTCACCCGAGTTCTCTCAAGCGCCTTGGTATTCTCTACCCAACCACCTGTGTCGGTTTGGGGTACGGTTCCTGGTTACCTGAAGCTTAGAAGCTTTTCTTGGAAGCATGGCATCAACCACTTCGTCGTCTAAAAGACAACTCGTCATCAGCTCTCGGCCTTAGAATCCCGGATTTACCTAAGATTCCAGCCTACCACCTTAAACTTGGACTACCAACGCCAAGCTGGCCTAGCCTTCTCCGTCCCTCCATCGCAATAACCAGAAGTACAGGAATATTAACCTGTTTTCCATCGACTACGCTTTTCAGCCTCGCCTTAGGGACCGACTAACCCTGCGTCGATTAACGTTGCGCAGGAAACCTTGGTCTTTCGGCGTGGGTGTTTTTCACACCCATTATCGTTACTCATGTCAGCATTCGCACTTCTGATACCTCCAGCAAGCTTCTCAACTCACCTTCACAGGCTTACAGAACGCTCCTCTACCGCATCACCTAAGTGATACCCGTAGCTTCGGTGTATGGTTTGAGCCCCGTTACATCTTCCGCGCAGGCCGACTCGACTAGTGAGCTATTACGCTTTCTTTAAAGGGTGGCTGCTTCTAAGCCAACCTCCTAGCTGTCTAAGCCTTCCCACATCGTTTCCCACTTAACCATAACTTTGGGACCTTAGCTGACGGTCTGGGTTGTTTCCCTTTTCACGACGGACGTTAGCACCCGCCGTGTGTCTCCCATGCTCGGCACTTGTAGGTATTCGGAGTTTGCATCGGTTTGGTAAATCGGGATGATCCCCTAGCCGAAACAGTGCTCTACCCCCTACAGTGATACATGAGGCGCTACCTAAATAGCTTTCGAGGAGAACCAGCTATCTCCGAGCTTGATTAGCCTTTCACTCCGATCCACAGGTCATCCGCTAACTTTTCAACGGTAGTCGGTTCGGTCCTCCAGTTAGTGTTACCCAACCTTCAACCTGCCCATGGATAGATCGCCCGGTTTCGGGTCTATTCCCAGCGACTAGACGCCCTATTAAGACTCGCTTTCGCTACGCCTCCCCTATTCGGTTAAGCTCGCCACTGAAAATAAGTCGCTGACCCATTATACAAAAGGTACGCAGTCACCCAACAAAGTGGGCTCCCACTGCTTGTACGCATACGGTTTCAGGATCTATTTCACTCCCCTCTCCGGGGTTCTTTTCGCCTTTCCCTCACGGTACTAGTTCACTATCGGTCAGTCAGTAGTATTTAGCCTTGGAGGATGGTCCCCCCATATTCAGACAAAGTTTCTCGTGCTCCGTCCTACTCGATTTCATGACTAAGAGATTTTCGCGTACAGGGCTATCACCCACTATGGCCGCACTTTCCAGAGCGTTCCGCTAATCTCAAAGCCACTTAAGGGCTAGTCCCCGTTCGCTCGCCACTACTAAGGGAATCTCGGTTGATTTCTTTTCCTCAGGGTACTTAGATGTTTCAGTTCCCCTGGTTCGCTCCATACACCTATGTATTCAGTGTAAGGTAACCATCTTATGATGGCTGGGTTCCCCCATTCAGACATCTCCGGATCAAAGTCTGTTTGCCGACTCCCCGAAGCTTTTCGCAGGCTACCACGTCTTTCATCGCCTCTGACTGCCAAGGCATCCACCGTATGCGCTTCTTCACTTGACCATATAACCCCAAGCAATCTGGTTATACTGTGAAGACGACATTCGCCGAAAATTCGCAATTTAACTCACAAATTTTACCTTAGCCTGTAACAACACCAGTGAAAGTGTTGCCCAGTCTAACTTTCTATTACATACCCAAATTTTTAAAGAACGATCTAATCAAAGACTAGAAATCAACATTCACCATCATCACAATGGAATGCTCATTTCTAAGCTTTACAAGACAGAAGCAGTAGTGGTGGAGCCAAACGGGATCGAACCGTTGACCTCCTGCGTGCAAGGCAGGCGCTCTCCCAGCTGAGCTATGGCCCCGTATTTCTACAGGCGTTTCCCACACAAAATTGGTGGGTCTGGGCAGATTCGAACTGCCGACCTCACCCTTATCAGGGGTGCGCTCTAACCAACTGAGCTACAGACCCAATTTCGGGCTGCTTCTAAATCGTCTTCTTCAATGAATCAAGCAATTCGTGTGGGAACTTATGGAGCAGCTGATGTCGTCGATTAAGGAGGTGATCCAGCCGCAGGTTCCCCTACGGCTACCTTGTTACGACTTCACCCCAGTCATGAATCACACCGTGGTAACCGTCCTCCCGAAGGTTAGACTAGCTACTTCTGGTGCAACCCACTCCCATGGTGTGACGGGCGGTGTGTACAAGGCCCGGGAACGTATTCACCGCGACATTCTGATTCGCGATTACTAGCGATTCCGACTTCACGCAGTCGAGTTGCAGACTGCGATCCGGACTACGATCGGTTTTCTGGGATTAGCTCCACCTCGCGGCTTGGCAACCCTCTGTACCGACCATTGTAGCACGTGTGTAGCCCAGGCCGTAAGGGCCATGATGACTTGACGTCATCCCCACCTTCCTCCGGTTTGTCACCGGCAGTCTCCTTAGAGTGCCCACCATTACGTGCTGGTAACTAAGGACAAGGGTTGCGCTCGTTACGGGACTTAACCCAACATCTCACGACACGAGCTGACGACAGCCATGCAGCACCTGTCTCAATGTTCCCGAAGGCACCAATCTATCTCTAGAAAGTTCATTGGATGTCAAGGCCTGGTAAGGTTCTTCGCGTTGCTTCGAATTAAACCACATGCTCCACCGCTTGTGCGGGCCCCCGTCAATTCATTTGAGTTTTAACCTTGCGGCCGTACTCCCCAGGCGGTCAACTTAATGCGTTAGCTGCGCCACTAAGAGCTCAAGGCTCCCAACGGCTAGTTGACATCGTTTACGGCGTGGACTACCAGGGTATCTAATCCTGTTTGCTCCCCACGCTTTCGCACCTCAGTGTCAGTATTAGTCCAGGTGGTCGCCTTCGCCACTGGTGTTCCTTCCTATATCTACGCATTTCACCGCTACACAGGAAATTCCACCACCCTCTACCATACTCTAGCCTGTCAGTTTTGAATGCAGTTCCCAGGTTGAGCCCGGGGATTTCACATCCAACTTAACAAACCACCTACGCGCGCTTTACGCCCAGTAATTCCGATTAACGCTTGCACCCTCTGTATTACCGCGGCTGCTGGCACAGAGTTAGCCGGTGCTTATTCTGTCGGTAACGTCAAGACAATCACGTATTAGGTAACTGCCCTTCCTCCCAACTTAAAGTGCTTTACAATCCGAAGACCTTCTTCACACACGCGGCATGGCTGGATCAGGCTTTCGCCCATTGTCCAATATTCCCCACTGCTGCCTCCCGTAGGAGTCTGGACCGTGTCTCAGTTCCAGTGTGACTGATCATCCTCTCAGACCAGTTACGGATCGTCGCCTTGGTGAGCCATTACCCCACCAACTAGCTAATCCGACCTAGGCTCATCTGATAGCGCAAGGCCCGAAGGTCCCCTGCTTTCTCCCGTAGGACGTATGCGGTATTAGCGTCCGTTTCCGAACGTTATCCCCCACTACCAGGCAGATTCCTAGGCATTACTCACCCGTCCGCCGCTCTCAAGAGGTGCAAGCACCTCTCTACCGCTCGACTTGCATGTGTTAGGCCTGCCGCCAGCGTTCAATCTGAGCCATGATCAAACTCTTCAGTTCAAACATCTTTGGGTTTTTAAGAAACCCTAAACTTGGCTCAGCAATCGTTGGTTACATCTTTGATTTCTCGCGGAGTAACTTGTGATGCTGATAATCTTGTTGACTATCAGTCTGACTCCACAAGCACCCACACGAATTGCTTGATTCAGTTGTTAAAGAGCGGTTGGTTAAGATCTTTCGTCTCAACCGAG
>NZ_VOBG01000055.1 GCF_008369295.1 Pseudomonas sp. ANT_H4
GGCTGAAGCCTTGGGCATGACTGATTTGAATGGTGGCGCGCTCTTCAACGCTGAGTTCGGTATAAGACATAGGGGCAGCACCGTACCGGAAAGGTCAGGTGTTGCACTCAGTTTTTGCCGCCGCCGAGCTAAAAAAGCAGAACTAGAAATTAAAAATCTTTTAGTTGAGAAATCGCAAGCGGAAGTAGAGGTTTCACAGCTTAATATTTACAACTCAAACATTGATAGTGCCATTGAAGAACTGAAAGCAAATGGCACATATGAAACACGCTCAAAAATAAACTTGTTGTTTCATGAAATTATCAAAAGCATCGTTATTGATTTTGAACTTAATGATTACGCCATCATGTTTAAGAATGGTGCTAAACGCTTTATAAACGATGGCATCATCCAGAATGTTTTTAGAACAACAGACAACAAGCAAAAACAAAGTGAACTTGATGAAATATTGAATTGGAAAAGAAATCAATAGAGAACCTAATCAGTTCACAAGGTTGCCTTTTAAGGTAGCCTTTTTTGTTCTCGCTTGAAAATAAAATAATACATGGTAACTTGTAGTTAAATAACTCAATTACTGAAAGTATGAGTATTTATCAACCAGTTGATGGTAATTTCACACTTTCACTTCGTGAAAGCCGCTACGCTTGCGAAATGACCACTGGTGCCTAGTCGGCAGGACAGAAACAAAAGCAACGGCAACACCTACTGTTCAACAAGAAAATTCTCACCATCTACAATGGCTCTAATTTCTCTTGTAGAACACTTTGCGAAGACTCCTCACCCTTTTAGGGTCGTAGCCTTACGCAGTCACCAGCGACCTTGTGGGTCTTCTGAGTGACAAAGACAACTCAGTTCACCTACCCGGTGAACATCGATCAGGAGCAAGATGTCCAAAACCAAAAGTATGATCTGGAAAAGATTAAATTTCACCAGTGGTAACCGTGTTAAGAAAACCCCCGGCATCAATCAACTTAAATCATCACTTGAACATTCTTTAAGAATTGTTCAAAAAAATGACCTTGAATTTAATAAGGACCTTATTGAAAAGAACATTGTTTTTTTCAATAACAAACTTACAAAAATGGATAAACTTTCGATTGATGACCGAAAGGAAATGTTCAAATCCATTTATGAGCCACTCACTGAACAAAAACAAGACAGTGGACAATTAGCCGAAGTTAATTGTGAGTTGTCCAGATACGCTTATAAATTAAAAGAACTTATCAAAAAAAATGAAGATGGTGAATTAACATCGTTTCTCCAAGCTTTGCTTCAAAACCCAGAAGCTGTTGATGTTGCCTCTTCAAATGCTATTGATGGAATGAATGTTCAACGCAAGAAACAAAAGGTTTCTTGTATCAATAAATACATAGAACTAAAAAACAAATCCATAGAACTTAATAAAGCCGATGATGATTTTAGTTTGAAAAAAACAGTTATCCAAGAAGCATTTTGGAAATTCCCATTTAATCAATGCGTAGATTATGTAAAGCCCACTGATTATATGAATATAATAAACAACTTTTACAAAGAAAACCTACCTGATTATCCTGTTAAGTTAATCGTTTTTCATGGTGATGAAATCACCAGTGAACACGATGACAACTTAGGAGTTCACCCACATATATTTATAGATGGGAAAAACAAAAGAACAGGGAAATATGACCTAATCAATGATGAGTTTAAAATGGTTAATAGTTTTTTGAAAAGTGAGGGGAAACCTGAAATTGAAGGCAGAAGCTTCTCCGACGCTCAGGCACTAGGCGAAGCCTACCAGAAAATGATTTATGCCTTTGTTAACAAGGAACTTGTTAAAAAGGGTTATGATTTTCAAGTTGAGGTACTGCCTGAAACAGAAGATAAAAAAATAAGAAGAAAGTTAATCAATGATGACGCTTCAAAGCCCAAGATGTTTAGAGCATATAATTCAATAAATAAAAGTATTGAAGAGCTTGAAGCTCTTAGTAAAGAATTAAAACAAAAGGCTGAGGATAAAGCTAGATTAGACAAAGACCTTAAAAGAATTTTAGGTGCTAATCGCATTTATAAAACTGAAAACGAACAACTTACAACCACCAACGAAGAGCTTAGCTTGAAGATTGATGATGGTAAAAAAGAAGTTAATACTATTGTTGATAACATTCTTATATTGCAGCAAAATGAAGATAAATTAGTTTCTTCAATAAGTTCAAAAACCGATGAAATCAACGAGCTTGATATTAAAATCGAAGACAAAAGAACCTATTATGAAAGACTTACGGACGCGTTTTCATCTGTTAAAAACTTCGTTGAGGCTTGTATTAATCGCAGCATCAATTACCAACAATCAAAACCTAACAAAGCACAACTTGATAAAATAAACGACCAATTGAAGTTAATGCATAAAGAACTTGATTCGCCTGATGGTCAAAAATACATCAATGAGTTTTTAGATGTTCAAGAAGTTGAACTTGAAAAAAATGATATTCCTGTAAAGTTTGAAGGCGGCTTTTTGGATAAAAAGAAAAACAGATTAGCAAAAATCAAGACGTGATTTTTTTGTAGAAGATAAATAATAAAAGCCCTATGGGCTTTTTGTATTACACGACTTCATTAGAACGGTAGTTCTTCATCGAATTCTTCAAATGAGATTTTTTCTTTACTTAGACTTTTTTCTTTTGGTTCAGGCAATGGTTTGTCTCTTCTTTTTTCAAATTCAATTTCGTACCCTGCTAGCTCACGGCCATTTTTTATTACCTTTGCACTTTTCAAAAAACCAATGCTTATTAGTTGCTCATGGGATTTTTTTATGGTTTTTAAAACCTCCTTTCTATCATATCCCTCGGAGTTCAATCGTTTCATTATGCTTTCAATTTTAAACTCTACGGTAGTTTCATATTTGTTTGTGAAGTAGAACATGTAAAGCATTTTTGCATAGTCGCCACTTATCTCTTTGAACTGGTCAAGCTTGAGATTAAAAATTAAGTCTGGGTCATGCTTGTAGAAGTTTTCAAAAAATTTGCTGAAAGTTATCTTTATCTCTTCTCTATTTTCTTCGCTTTCTTCAACGTGGGTCAATAAATGGCACTTGTATGTTTTGGGGCCGTATGAAAACTTTAAGTAGAAATCAAGCATATTATCAAGCGACTGCTTTAATTTCTCTATGTAAACCTTTTTATTGCTCGGGTGAACCTTGTGGAACTTCATAAATTGATTGAGGTTGATTGTGAATGAAAGCTTTTCGGATTTTATCTTTTTTTGAAGAATGTAATAAAATACGTCAAAATCAAAACCCACTGACAAAGGGTAGAAACGCATTTCAACATTTTTATAACCATAAAGACTGTCAATTTTTAACTCAGTTCTTTTGCGTTCTCCATTTTTAACTGATTGGAATATTGGCAAGTGAAGAATTGACTTGGCAAACGTCATGTATGCGTCTTGTGCGTAAATCTTTTTTTTGGTTTCAAGCTGGTTAAATATTAGCTCCATTGAGGCTCCTTTTGTTATTCTGTTAATACTATCTAATCATAGATTTGGAGTAAGTCAATAGAATAACGGGCACCTAGTATTTTAATGCTACATATAACGACCACCTTATACTTCATAGAACGCCCCCCCTATCTGCATAGAACGACCCCCTTATCACCATATAACGACCCCCTTATGCACCTGAAAAACTGCTTATTCTCAACTTAAAACAGGCCTCTTAAATGCTCTTAATTACTTTTAAATACTTTTACAATCAAAATCAAAAGCCATGCCCCGTTCGGGGCGAAAAGTCAAAAGCATCTGGGAAAGGCGAACGAAGTTCGTAGATTTGAGTAGCGAAGCGAAGCAAATCATAAAACGAAGTTTTTCCAGTGCTTTACTACCGTGTGTGTGACACTTTGAAAATTATAAACCCCTCGCCCTATCGGATTGAACCGGGAATAAAGTCAAAAGCATCTGGTAGCTTCGCTTTTAGAAAAGCAACGAAATGCTTTTAAAAATACAGCTCACGCAAATGACGTTTTTAGAGTAGGTAAGCGTTTAACGCTACCCTAATATCAATTAATTGAAATAATGAGTTTTATGGTAGTTTTTGTAAGTTGTGCTTTATTTTGAAATCGAGTGGTAGGGTTTGAAAATTTTCATTCTCGGAGGTGGCCCACCCCCCACGTTTTTTAGTGAAATTAAACTGGGAGCGATTTTTAAGTGTATCGATGTTTTTTATTCTGGTGGTTAGTTGCAAAATGTAATTAAGTAAAATGTGAATAGCGTTGACCGGTAATCCGGAACAAAGTCTGACTATAAATATATTTTTGTTTTGCTATTGACAGCGTTTTTTGCCGTATTTAAGCCATTATTTGATGGTCGGAAAAATTGAATTATCAATAATTTGACATAAAGTTATAAAAAAGTTTGGGGCTTTTTTTTTGAAAAAACATTTTAATGCTTGCAGGACGAAGATGAGATTTTTGGTCGGAAAAGAGTTGTTTTTGATTTGGCACAAATTTCACTTATAAAATTCTATGTGCTCAATTTTTATGCTTGAACAAGTTCAACCACAAAAATCGACCTCCCTCGAATTTACATACCTTGGTGATATGATGTAATCTATCGTTTCAAACGGGCTATTATTGGAGAGTGTGATGGAGTGGATTATTGGGTTGGGCTTGGTCGTTGCTGCATGGTTTTTTTATAGCAAAAACGCTGGGGACACCAACTTAAAAAGAGTTAGGGCAATAAATTATATGCTTGGCGGTTGCAGGAGCTGAGTGCAACACGGTCATTGAATTGAAGCTGGAGCATCATGCCGCATAGCCATGGCCTTCTGCATCACCTCGCCCATAACTTCGATTGGGCATTTGAAGTCGAAGCGCTTA
>NZ_VOBG01000056.1 GCF_008369295.1 Pseudomonas sp. ANT_H4
GGTTGAACACGTCTGTAGTTTCCAGCGTCGGCATGAGGTACAGCGCCGGGTTTGTAACGGCCTGTTCCCAATCTCCAAGGTTGCGCAGGGTCAATTTCGGCACAACGAACCCATCGACGTGGGCCATTATTGGCCATTCATTCAGCACGGCAGCCATCACCGAGTCTCGGGGGCGAACAAACAGCAGCGGACCATCAGACGGACGCCCACCGCGCTCGTTGATCGCGGTCAACAGGCCATGCAGATTTTTCAACGCCGTGTCGACGTCAATTTCCGCGACCGCATCCTCCAAGCAAACAACCAGAGAACGCAGTTCAGGCAGTTTTGTGCGGAAAACCACTTCCAGCAGATCCGCACGTGTGGCCGGCATGTAGAGCGTTGCCCCCAGGGCATAAGGAGAAAGGACTTTCATCAGCTCACACTCCGAATGATGGTAACCGCCCGGTAAGGGCCCAATGCAGCACCGACCTCTTCCACAGCCACCCCAGCGCCCTCAGTCAGGTGCATGAGCAACTGAACATCGCTGTCGCTACGGCTGCGAACCAAGACGTGATCCGGTACGCGACGCAGTACCGCGCGGGTTGCTTCGGCAATACCTGGCTTTACTCGGTTGAGATTGGTAATGCCGAACTGGGAGGCCAGCGACTTGACTACGTGCGCAGCTGCACCCTGCAATTCAAAACGCTGGGTGTCGGTCCATGGCGAGGCTTGAGGAACCGCCCCCAGCGCCTTTCGCTTCTCGTCGATCTGCTCGATGAACTCGCGGGTTAAATCGTGCTCACGCAGATGGTCGTAAACCACACAACCATGCAGGCCTCCATTCGCGGGCCAGATGGAGCGCGAAACCAGACCAGACACCGTCGCACCAAGGATGCCGGAGGGGATAACCCAGTCTTCAGCCGACGCGGACAACCACGCCCGGCCGCAGGGATCTGCCAGCACAACAAGCCGAGGTTCCTCAGGAAAGCGTGAGTCGCCATTGAGGCTGCGCTGAATCTCACCAGAGATAGCGCCCTTCCCTGTCCAGCCATCGACGAAGACGATGTTCTCGGCACCATGTGCCTGAATGATGGCTTCGAGGGCGACCTTATCTATCCCCCGATCCCGAACGATGCTGATTCCGTAGTGGTGCGCATCTCGACCCATGTCGAGCAGGGCCCGACGCAACAACACGCCGAGCGGCAGGCCAGCACGAACGAAAGACACGAGAACAATTGACGGACCCGTGCATGCCTCGCTCAGCGCCAGCGCCAGGGACTGAACGTCCATGGCCATGCGGGTACCGTTTTGTTCAAGTGCGCGCTCGTATAGGGCTTTATGCACGTCAGTCGGCGCACTCTCCAGGCTGATCATTTCGGAGTAGTGCTTCTGCTTCGACTGAATCAGACGCTCCTTCTCCAAGACATCAGTGGTTTCCATCTGAACGGCCTGCAGCAGAAACTGAACATCATCTGCTGCATAGCTGCCGCTCCCTACGGTAACCAGACCCGCAACGGCCTTAGTCATGGATTTTCACCCCAACCAGCTTGGCCAATTGGCTACGCGCAGGGGTCGCCCACATATGACACTCCTGCATGAAACCGAGGTCAGTGATGCTGTCCCCAAAGCCCAGCACAGGACGCTCACCATTGGCCTCACGATCACGGCGCAACAATTCTTGAACGGCCACTTCCTTCGACAGGCCCAGCGGCAAGAACGCGAGGTTGTTGGAATTTCCGTGGATGTGCATCCCTTCCAGTAAACCGCGAGCCTGTACTTCCGCGAGTACCGTTTGCAGGACTTCATCGTTGGATTCGTTGTGCTTGGTCACCACGTAGTGGCGCAGGCCTTCTTCCTCGACAACCCATCCGCGCAAGGAAATGCCAAGCTCCTTACCAATGGCGAGGGTTGCTTCACTGAGGCCTGGCAAGCGAGCCTGATAGTCAGCAAGAACATCGCTCATGCGTGCTTGCCATTCCTCGTCAAGCTTTCCATCAGGACCAAGGATCACGCCGCCATGGGAGCAGACGGCACCGTGCATGAAAGGCAGTTGCACACGACTGAATGCTTCAACGCTGCGCGCTGTAACTGGGATCACGTCGGTTGTGGATAGGAGCCAATGGGCAAGGGAATGTTGGACAGTGCTCATGTAGCCATTGGGTTGACCCTCGATATCGAGAGTCGCAGTGACCCGCGGCAAACCTTCTGGCATTTTGCGAGCAGTCTGGAACAGGGTGTCGTCGAGATCGACCAGGGCGAGGGGGCGCTTATTGACCATCGACAATCACCTCCGCGTTCAGGGATTCAATCAGCGAGGCGGACACAGCCTGCACAGGTGTTTCCGAGCAAATCAGGACGCGATCAAACTGTCCGGGGCTCACGTTGTAGAGGAAGTTGGGGATACCGAGACCGTAGTTGTCCGCGAACGACAACACGTGACCGATGGCATGGCCCAGAGCGATTGGCGAGCGACTGGTTGAACTGAAATGCACATCTGCGCCAGCACGCTCTAAGCGTTCAGCGAGCAGAAATGGACGCCAGACGAATTCACTGGTACCGACCACAAGTACGCGCTCACCTGCTTTGACGTTCAGGTCCAGAGCCAGGGTGTCTTCTACGACGCGAATACCATGACGCCCCCAGTCACTCTCCGCCATCAACGGCCACTCACCAGGCTCGATGGTACCAACGGCCGGCATTTCCGGTAGCGGCGCCTCAGCGTCCTCGTGGAAGGTGTACGAACCCTGCAACAGCGATACCTGATGTGCCGAGTCCCCAATGGTTTTGCGAACAGCATCGCCGGACCAATCCGTCAGTACGCACGTCACCACGCGCTCGACCTGGGTCAGGCCGGCATCGACCAGCGCACGGTGAAGATTGATGAAAGTTTTGCCGGTGGAGGCTTCGTCGTCGACCAGCACCAGCGAACGGGCATTCAACATCATTTCCCGAACATCGGGATCGACAGGCAGATGAATGAGATGAGCGCTGGCGTGGCTATGCTCTTCTTCAAAACGGGCGAACAATTCATTGCCCGTCGGGTGACGTGTGCTGACCATGTAGACGGTGTCAGGGCGGGTCGCGCTGAAGGCACGATGTACGCCGGCACCCAAGCCAACTGCTGTTTCCGCCATGCCGATAACGAGCACAGGCCCTGGCAGATCTTCAGGTATTTGCGCCGCGAGACTGTGAAAGCTCGCGTTCATGATCGAAGGACGCACAGGGATATGGCGGCCCAGTACTTTGGACACGAATAGAAACGCACGCTTGGGATTACGGCGCTCGGCGAAACCGAACAATGAGCCCGGGTCGATCTGTGAGGCATCGACGGTGACATCGAGACGCCCGCGCATCAGTTGTGCGCTTAGCGCTTTTGTTACTGCGTTACTTTCCATGAAACAAATTCCTAGGTTAGCGTGAGGTCGATAACCTAACGTCTCGTCCGCAGCTTTCAAGTCAAAATAGGGGCTAAAAATTCTTGGCTTCGACGCGCCACATAGATGCTTGGGCCGAGCGAGCTAATTCAGCAGTGGTGAACGTCTTGCTGTTGGATGTTTGAGGTGCATCGACGCGGCACGCATCCAGAAAGGAGAGGAGCAACGACGCCTTAACCGCAAAATTCATATTTTGAGCATCAGGCATTGTCGACGTGACCAAACCGACTACGGCACCTGATGAATCAAACAAGGGAGATCCGCTAGAGCCTGGTTGAATGGCCGCGGTAAATTGCAAAAGGCTTGAATCGTTGTGGAGGCCAAACAACGCCGACACACCACCCTGGGTAACGTGCACACCGCCGCCGGCAAAACCTGACAACGGGAAACCCAAAGCAACAACAGATTCGCCTAGGTCACAGCCAAAGCCCTTTTTGAAGGACACTGGTTTCAATGTGGGGGATTCCATGACTCTGAGGAGAGCGATGTCGTTACGCTGATCGATTACGACTGGCTCCGCACGATAACGACCCTCAAAGGAGGAAATAGATATCTCACTCATACCCTCGATTACGTGGGCACAGGTGAGCACATGGTTCTGCGAAACAGCGAAGCCGGTACCGGTTGCTCCCGTGCGCGATCGATCAGGATCACCTGTACGACTGCGCCCTTTGGGATGAGCGTCATTGATATCGATGCCAATCCGACGCCCAAGGGCTGCCAACCCATAAGCCGAACCCTCAGCTAGGGCACGAAACTTCCATTGCTGATTACGGATGTAGAACTCGCCGATGATGATCGCCGCTTCACCGTTATCGTGAAGGTCCAATCGGTATTCGATCTGTTCGTCCACAAGCAAATGCAACGAACGAAGCTCGCTTACCGGGCCGGCTGCGGAAAATGTGTACGCGATAAGAAGCACCCGATCGCTGCCGGGCGGGAGGGCTGACAGGTTCAACTTACAACCAACCTTCGCTTGGTCGCCGCTCCACTCCATCCATGACTGTGTAGTCTGGAATAGTGCAGCCTCACCAGTGGGTTGGCGTTTGTCATTTACCGGTAGTATGGCAATCGCCGCGTACTCCCCGAAAGCCGAGGAGTTTCCGCATTCCAGAGTCCATTCACTCCGTGCACCTGATACCGCGGTGTTTACGCCTGGCGCGAGCACCATCATTCCTTGATTACTCC
>NZ_VOBG01000057.1 GCF_008369295.1 Pseudomonas sp. ANT_H4
TTGAACATTACAACGAGCAGCATCCGCACAGCGCTTTGAACTATCGCTCACCGAGGGAGTTCAGGCGCTTGGCGGCAGCACCAATTTAACAGGGAGTTGGTGTCCGGTTTTGTAGGGGCAAATCCACGGGTGAAGTTCAACACGCTTTCCGTACCCATCGAATTCTGGTGTGAATATAGATGGCTCAAACTGCCAACCTTGGTAGGTGGCATGAATACCTAGGAGCGTATCCTGCACGTTGTTAGCTAGGACATGAACGCTATTGGCGTTAGAGAAAGCTGGTAGGAAATCTCTATATTTCACAATGCGTACAAGCCGCTTGCCCTTGGCATTCTGCGCTTCAACCTCAACGCTGCACTTGGGAGTCAGCATTGCTTTGAGAACGTCTAGGGCGGACTCACTGAGGGCGCTGTTGTCTTGAGCCCTAATCATATTCTCAACCAGAGCTATGTGCTCAGGCTTCAAGGCAGCTTTCTTTTCAGTGTTTACCGTCAGATAATTACCTAGACTTCCAATGTAGCTAATGCTGTCGAACTGGTAGCCCTTACAGTCTGATACGCTGGGAACCTCATCAACAACAAGCTCCCAACCTTCAAGGAGACGAGGCTCTACACGTCTCAGAGCCTCATGCGTAACCATAACTAGAGGTTGCGTATTTGCTGCTAAGACATTCTCAAGGTGTTGTGTCACATGCTCAACTGTGTCAGACGTTATTACTAGTGGGGATATGCCAGCCTTCAGTTTGATAGTAAGAGCAAGCTCTTTGATTAGAGCATTGGTGGGCATCGCGTACACTATCTTGCTGGTGTACATGAGTGAGGGTAGTGCTTCGATGAATTTTGTTGATTTGCCGCTTCCTGGTAAGGCTTCTGCTACGTAAATAACCTTTGGATTACTTGGATTCAATCAGTTTCCCTTCTGTGATTAAGTTGTCTATCGTTCGGATGATATGTCTAGCTTCTGTGAACGTGCCCTCAAGTTCCGCAGGTAGCGTGCTGCTACCATGAACAGATAGCACCTGATATGAACCATATTGACTCATGCCATACTCACTGCCTTTATAGTCCCTAATGCCTGTGATGAGCTTGTTCTTTTGTTCAATGCTACAGTCGATAGCACCTAGCGCTGAGCGACGTTGTTCTAGTACTTTTACTTCTGCGGGTGTCAAGTCTACTGCTTTCATAGTTATGCTCCTTGGTTATACATTGCACGAATGGCTGTCATCAGTTCCGCTTGCTCTTTTGAGGTTGCGCCTGTGAGCACGGACTTAGTGGTGCCTGTAATATTTCCAAACGCATCACGTTGGACAATGCTTTGCTTGGTCTGCTGAGCGGATGAGTTATATGCTGTATCCAAGTCAGTAAGCTGTCGGACAAGGGGGTCTGCTTTATAAAGCTCGTCACGTACTCTCTGCTTAGACGCCTTCCACTGTGCTAAAGCATCCTTGGAGGAAGTCAGCGGATTGCCTCTAGGTGCGGGAGGTTCCTCGACTAGCTGATAGCCTCGCTCGATAAGGTCTGTTAGGACCGTCATGGGGGTATTGCCTGTCTGGCGTGCGAGTTCTTTTATTTCGTTCATTGTAATTGTGTTCATTAATATTGTTCCAAGGGGATTAGTTTGAACTGGTTGCGATACGACGACCCAAGCCTTACCTTTCGGATAGCAATGAGTTCGTGCTTAGCTAAATATTGAATGGTTCTGCTGCATGAGCTAGATGATTTACCTGTCGCTGTGCAGAAATCTTCAATGGGGATTTCACACCAGCGTAAACCATCGTCACTATTGTTTCTGATCATTGCCCACATTAGCTTACGTTCTGTTGTGTTTAGGCGCATGATCTTACTTTCTATGATTTTATCTATGTTCATTGCATTCTCTTTTTATCGTTGCTCTCCAAAGCCCAAAATATGGGGTCTCACCATTTAGGCAATAAAAAAGACCGCAACCTACTGGCTCTGTGCAAGCAGTCTTAGGAAGCAATCTTTAATCTATATATATATCTATACTCTTTTCTGAGAGAAACGGAGACACGGATTCTGAAAAATAGTGTCTATCCGTAACTCTCGGCTACACTCATCCCTTTACTCGTCGCCACTGTAAGCCCCTATGAGAGGCTACAGCGTTGCATGGCTATGTGGGTGGCGGTTAATTGCCTGTCGTCGTTCCTGTGCGCTCACAGGTGGCTTAATCAATGAGGTGAAGTACATCCTTCGCATTCAAATGTGAGTATCTAGCCACGGACCTAGTATCCCTATGTCCCGATACAATCATTATCTGAGCATTGTTGAATCCCTTCTTGGCTACATTGGTAATACGCGTATGTCTTAACTGGTGAAGCCTGACGCTACAGTCAAGCCCTGCCTTGTTCCTTGCCAGCCTAACCGCCTGTGACACTGCATGAGGCGTCACAATAAACAGTCTCCCTCTGTGTGCCTTGTTTGCTAGAGCCAACCGCTGTGCCTCTTTCAGTAGCTCTGTGGCTCGCATGGTCAAGGGCACAGACCTAGTGCCGTTCTTTCCATCAATTACATCCGCAATACGTTCATCCAGGTGAAGGCATTGGGTTGTGAGCTTGAGTATTTCTGAACGTCTCATGGCTGTCTCATAGGCCAACTCCACGATGAGGGCCATGGTGGGGGAGAGCTTGTTCAGCAACTGCCTAAGCTCGCCAGCACTGATTACCTTGTCGCTCGACTTGTCGGGCTTGGGTAGCGCTATGTCACTTACGGGGTTGTGTATGTCGATGAGCAGGCCACGCTTAGCGAACCTGAAGAAACGAGACATGAACGCTAGCTGTATACGACAGGTAGCAGGCTTGACCGTTTGTAGACGCTTCAGCTTGAAGTCATTGACTAGCTGAGGGGTGATGTCATGGATTGACTGAGGGAAGGCAGCAAAGAGCTGGTTGGATTTGCCCCTACAAAACCGGACACCAACTCCCTGTTAAATTGGTGCTGCCGCCAAGCGCCTGAACTCCCTCGGTGAGCGATAGTTCAAAGCGCTGTGCGGATGCTGCTCGTTGTAATGTTCA
>NZ_VOBG01000058.1 GCF_008369295.1 Pseudomonas sp. ANT_H4
GATCAGGATTGTTGGCAAAAGCAGTTTCAAGCGCCTGATCCATTGTGAGCATTTGAGCGGTCGCCGCAAACAAAGGACTAGTCAAAAGCGCAAGGATCGAAATGAGACCTGCTCTTAGCATGGTCTTGTGCGTGATTGGGTGAGCAATAAGCTTTCTACACCGAAGTAATTCCATCATTCCTTAAAACCTTTAAAACTAAAACAAAAAGAATTTCCCATGAGGCAAATATAAATCTGCGCACCTATCAACAAGGTGACTGAAAAATTACAAATACGTTATCTAGCGGATAAGCCTCACTTAATGCATTAGGATTAAGTCCAATAAGTGCTCGCGCCACGCAACAACCCTAAACAAAAAAAGGCAGACGGCCCTAGTACTTTAGGAGGCGAAATCCGCATGAAAAACCTTGAAAAATTTTAAGACTCCTATGTTTCCCAGCAATTAAAGATGTAGCCAGAACCGAGCTTATAACAGATGAATAAAATTTTTAAATCAGGTTCTGCGAACATAAAACATTTCGAAACACTTAATAGAGGGTGAATTCCTATGCGTATCCTTGTGATAGAGGACGAGCCAAAGACTGCTGAGTACTTACATCAAGGTCTGACTGAAAGTGGCTATATTGTAGACTGCGCATCGACAGGGGCTGATGGTCTCCATCTGGCACGTCAGCAAAATTATGATCTGGTATTACTTGACGTAAATCTCCCTCAGATGCACGGATGGGACGTTCTTGAAAATATTCGGCAGACTAGTAGTACCAGGGTAATGATGCTGACTGCACGAGGACGCCTGGAAGATAAAATCAAAGGATTGGATCTGGGGGCCGATGACTATCTGGTCAAGCCATTTGAATTCCCAGAGTTGCTTGCAAGAGTACGCACGTTAATGCGCCGCAGCGAACATATTCCAGTTCCAGAGGTATTAAAAGTTGCTGATCTTGAACTCGATCAAGGCAGGCATCGCGCATTCCGCGGAAAACAACGCATAGATCTGACGACAAAAGAATTCGCGCTGCTCCATCTGTTGATGCGTCAATCTGGAGAGGTGTTATCTCGCACTCAAATCATCTCTTTAGTTTGGGACATGAATTTTGATTGCGACACCAACGTAGTCGAAGTTTCGATACGAAGATTAAGAGCTAAAATAGATGATCCATTTGAAACTAAATTAATCCATACCCTCCGCGGCGTAGGCTATGTACTGGAGGCGAGAAAATGAAGCAGGTCAGCCTGTCGATGCGGCTGGGGTTGGCAGTTAGCATTATGGGAGCAGTACTAGTAGTGTTTTTAGCGATACTGGCTTTTTTAGCGCTTACCCACGAACTTGATTCACGCGCAAAAAATAGCTTAGAAAAGAAGATGAGTCAGATTGAGCACAGTTTACTGATGGATATCAGTGCCCGTGACATGAGTTTAAAACCTCATGTGCTATTAGATCAAGTGCTGGGGCACGACAATCTTAACCTGACCATCTTTGATGATGACAATATGAGTAAACCTCTCCTGAGTTTTGGAGCAGATATACCTGAAGTATCTACGAATGAAACCGGAATAGCCGTCAGCAATAAGTTGTCGTACTATTCCCCAGCCGAGGAGACCGGAGGCCACATCCTCACAGCCTCTAAACTCATGAAATTAAAAGATGGTGAGTTCGTATCGGTCTTGCTTTCTATTGATCGCTCGAATGATGAAACGCTATTGAGCTCCTATTTGAGTTCAACCATTGTAGCGGTTCCACTGTTGTTGATTCTGATTGGTATCAGCGCTTGGGCTATTGTGCAACGTGGCTTATCCCCTCTCCGGGAATTCCGTAAAGTTGCAGCAATGGTATCGGCCCAGGATTTAAGTCATCGGCTCTCCGTTGTCAATATGCCCCAAGAGCTCAGTGAGCTTGCTCATGGCATAAACTTCATGCTGAACCGTCTTGATAGCGGAGTTCAACAACTATCGCAATTTTCTGATGACTTGGCGCACGAGTTGCGGTCACCGATTACGAACCTTATGGGGAAAGCACAGGTAACTCTTTCTCGAGAACGCCCGGCAACAGAGTACAAGGCTGTTTTAGAGTCATGCACCGAGGAACTAGGGCGAGTCACTAGAATTGTTTCAGACATGCTTTTCTTGGCCCAAGTAAGTCATCCGGCCGCACTCGTGCCGTTTGAAAGCATTTTACTAGAGGATGAAGCGCTAAAAGTCATTGACCTTTTCTCTCTATCGGCTGAGGAAAAGAGTGTTGGTATAACTGTCAGCGGTTGGGGAAAAGTTCTAGGTGACCGACTCATGATTCAGCGGGCTATTTCCAATCTTTTATCAAATGCCATTCGTCACTGCCCAGCAGGGCAGTCCATTGCTATAGCGATTGAAGCGCAATCTGAAAAAGTCTCCCTATCAATAAGTAATCCTGGGGTAGGAATTGAGCACCAGCATTTGTTCCATATTTTCGATCGTTTCTATCGTGTGGATAACAGTCGCTCACGAGCTGAAGGTGGTACTGGATTAGGGTTGGCCATTGTCCGATCCATCATGAGCCTCCATCAGGGAACGGCAGATGTCCATAGTATGCCGGGCCATCTGACAGTTTTTCGACTTGCATTTCCAAAATATAATGCACAAAGCAACTTAAAAGCCCAAAAACCAAGGGAGTGATTTTAGTAAAGCCGTAACTAAAATCACGACAAACAATAGTCTAAGAACGCGACTCCGAAAATCCATAGAGCATAGATAGCGCGGGGTACTTACAAATCGCAAAGCGAGATCAACTCCCTTTGGTACATCCTGCCAGTCTCCCCCAAAAAATGCGTGCAGCATTAAATTGACTATCTGCGCTGTAACACTTCGAAACGATTCCTCATAGATATCAGCCGAGCGGAGCTTGGCTTCTGGCTGAAATAAATGTACGGGAGTCGCGCATTAACATGCCTGCGACATATAGTCGCAAATACTTTTATCGTAAAATGTCCTCCTCCTGTTGACCCTGTAGCAGCTTCAGGCTTGATACTGACCACTTGAGCAATGCGCGGTTTTG
>NZ_VOBG01000059.1 GCF_008369295.1 Pseudomonas sp. ANT_H4
CAAAACCGCGCATTGCTCAAGTGGTCAGTATCAAGCCTGAAGCTGCTACAGGGTCAACAGGAGGAGGACATTTTACGATAAAAGTATTTGCGACTATATGTCGCAGGCATGTTAATGCGCGACTCCCATACATTCATTTCAGCCAGAAGCCAAGCTCCGCTCGGCTGATATCTATGGGGAATCGTTTCGAAGTGTTACGGCGCAGATAGTCAATTTAATGCTGCACGCATTTTTTGGGGAGACTGGCAGGATGTACCAAGGGGAGTTGATCTCGCTTTGCGATTTGTAAGTACCCCGCGCTATCTATGCTCTATGAATTTTCGGAGTCTCGTTCTTAGACTATTGTTTGTCGTGATTTTAGTTACGGTTTTACTAAAATCACTCCCTTGGTTTTTTGGATTTTAAGTTGCTTTGTGCATTATATTTTGGAAATGTAAGTCGAAAAACTGTCAGATGGCCCGGCATACTTTGGACTTCTGCCATTCCTTGGTGCAGGCTCATGATGGATCGGACAATGGCCAACCCTAATCCAGTACCACCTTCAGCTCGTGAGCGACTGTTATCCACACGATAGAAGCGATCGAAAATATGAAACAAGTGCTGGTGCTCAATTCCTACCCCAGGATTACTTATTGATAGGGATACTTTTTCAGATTGCGTTTCAATCGCTATAGCAATGGACTGCCCTGCTGGGCAGTGACGAATGGCATTTGATAAAAGATTGGAAATAGCCCGTTGAATCATGAGTCGATCACCTAAAACTTTACCCCATCCGCTGACAGTTATACCGACGCTCTTTTCCTCAGCCGATAGAGAAAAAAGGTCGATGACTTTTAGCGCTTCATCCTCTAGTAAAATGCTTTCAAACGGCACGAGTGCAGCCGGATGACTTACTTGGGCCAAGAAAAGCATGTCTGAAACAATTCTGGTGACTCGTCCTAGTTCCTCGGTGCATGACTCTAAAACAGCCTTGTACTCTTTTGCCGGGCGTTCTCGAGAAAGTGTTACCTGAGCTTTCCCCATAAGGTTCGTAATCGGTGACCGCAGCTCATGCGCCAAGTCATCAGAAAATTGCGATAGTTGTTGAACTCCGCCGTCAAGACGGTGCAGCATGAAGTTTATACCGTGAGCAAGCTCACTGAGTTCTTGGGGCATCTTGACAACTGAGAGTCGATGACTTAAATCCTGGGCCGACACCATTGCTGCAACTTTCCGGAATTCCCGGAGGGGGGATAAGCCTCGTTGCACAATAGCCCAGGCGCTGATACCAATCAGAATCAGCAACAGTGGAACCGCTACAATGGTCGAACTCAGGTAGGCGCTCAATAGCGTTTCATCATTCGAGCGATCAATAGACAGTAGGACCGATACGAACTCACCATCCTTTAATTTCATGAGCTTAGAGGCGGTGAGGATGTGGATTCCGGACTCTTCGGCTGGGGAGTAGTACGACAGCTTATTACTGGCGGCTGTTCCGGCTTGATTCGTAGATACTTCAGGTATATCTGCTCCAAAACTCAGCAGAGGTTCACTCATGTTGTCATCATCAAAGATGGTCAGGTTAAGATTGTCGTGTCCCAGCACTTGATCTAATAGCACGTGTGGTTTTAAACTCATGTCACGGGTACTGATATCCATCAGTAGACTGTGCTCAATCTGACTCATCTTCTTCTCTAAGCTATTTTTTGCGCGCGAATCAAGTTCGTGAGTAAGCGCTAAAAAAGCTAGTATCGCTAACAGCACTACTAGTACCGCTCCCATAATGCTAACTATCAACCCCAGCCGCATCGATAGGCTGACCGGTTTCATTTCCTCGCCTCCAATACATAGCCTACGCCACGAAGGGTATGTATTAATTTTGTTTCAAATGGATCATCTATTTTTGCTCTCAATCTTCGTATCGAAACTTCGACAACGTTTGTGTCGCAGTCAAAGTTCATATCCCACACTAAAGAGATAATTTGAGTGCGAGATAACACCTCTCCTGATTGACGCATCAACAGATGAAGCAGCGCGAACTCCTTTGTCGTCAGATCTATGCGTTGCTTTCCGCGGAATGCGCGATGTCTGCCTTGATCAAGTTCAAGGTCAGCGACTTTTAATACCTCTGGAACTGGAATATGTTCGCTGCGACGCATTAAAGTGCGTACTCTTGCAAGCAACTCAGGGAATTCAAATGGCTTGACCAGGTAATCATCGGCTCCCAAATCCAATCCTTTGATTTTGTCTGCCAGACGCCCTCTTGCAGTCAGCATCATTACCCGAGTGCTACTAGTCTGCCGAATATTTTCAAGAACGTCCCAACCGTCAATTTCAGGTAGATTTACGTCTAGTATTACCAGATCATAAGCTTGCTGACGTGCTAGATGGAGTCCATCAGCCCCAGTCGATGCGCAGTCTACAATATAGCCACTTTCAGTCAGGCCTTGATGTAAGTACTCAGCAGTCTTCAGCTCGTCCTCTATCACAAGGATTCGCATAGGATTTCACCCTCTGGTAAATGTATCGGAATGATTGGATGCTCGTTAAACATGGTTTAAGGGCTTTATTAATCTGTATAAACGTTTCGATTCTGGCTACATCTTTAATTTTCTTCGCAATATGGTCTTTTTAAAGCTTTGCAAGGTTCGTCATGTTTCCTTGACCTCCTAAAGTACTAGGTTCGGCTCCCCTTTTTTTGTTTCGGGTTGTTTCTTGGCGCGAGCACTTGTTGACTTCATCCTAATGCATTAATTGAGGTTTTTCCGCTAGATAACGTATTTGTAATTTTTCAGTCACCTTGTTGATAGGTGCGGAGAATTACATTTGCCTCATGGGAAATTCTTTTTGTTTTAAAGGTTTTAAGGAATGATGGAATTACTTCGGTGTAGAAAGTTTATTGCTCACCCAATCACGCATAAGACCATGCTAAGAGCAGGTCTCATTTCGATCCTTGCGCTTTTGACTAGTCCTTTGTTTGCGGCGACCGCTCAAATGCTCACAATGGATCAGGCGCTTGAAACCGCTTTTGCCAATAACCCTGATC
>NZ_VOBG01000060.1 GCF_008369295.1 Pseudomonas sp. ANT_H4
CAATTATATCCATCGATAACACCCCAGATTCTCCGGCCGAAAGACCGGATGGTTGCACACCCCGGGGTGGAAACTATTGGACGCTGTTTACCCCGGAAATCTGGAAAGTTTTGCACGCTGATTAACAATGAAGCCTGCACTGACACGGGCTGGTCTTATGCTTCGTCGATAAAGCGGGCTATGCCGGTGACGCGGAAATAGACGCGACGACCAATCTTGATCCTGCATGGCTTTAGGTTTCGGGCGATTTCATTGTCCCCCGATAATGTAATGCGTAAGCCCTCAGGGCTGCGGTGAAGAATCTCGGCTACCTGTGCTAGTGAGAGCAGGGGAGAGCCGCCATTGCTGGTAAGAATCAGTTCTTCAGTTGTCATGTTCATGTGCCTACTTGAGTAATGTAGATGGAACATTACGAGTAACTACGCTTAGAATGAGATGAGTATTTTTAACTTTTAGGTTGACATGGCGCGCCTCGATTACCTGCCACACCTGCTGAGTGTCTATGGTCATGACTCTCGTTGTTCGAGTCAGTTTGCGATGGGCTACAGCACAGTAATAGCGGGCCTGACGGCCTCTTCAAGCTTAACGTCCAGGCGATATCCAATCTGGCCGTTGGTAAGAGAAAATTTGGATGAGCTTTTTGAAGGCTGCATTGCTAGCTACGAAGGCGTATGGGCCAAGAGTTTGCTGGAGGGGGCTTGTCTTTCAGAAATGGCACAGCGGGCGCCACTTTTCTCGGCAGCGCCCTACATTGAGTCCTCCGGCGGCAACAGTGGCGTACTGACTGCAGATGTAGTTGCTAATGACGTTGTAGTGACTAAGCCAGAACATATGCCAGAAATTGACTGGCAGCTTCTGAACCTTGAGCGCTGGGATTCAAACATAAGGTTTGCAATTCGCAGCTTGCTTGATTCAAAAGGTGCGCTGCCCACAGGTGCTGAGTTCTTATGCGGTGCTCTGGAGTCTGTGCGTGATCTGTTCCGATTGATGCGTCATTTTAGGCCTAACCGCACCAAGGCCTTGAGGAATTTCGATGTTCTTGTAGATGACCGAACTCGACCACAAGGGGGCTCATTTTGTGAGCTTTGTTGGCGGGATAGCATCAGGTCTAACAGATTGCAGGAGATTGAAGCCAAAGAACGACATGAAGTTGGTAATGTTGTCCGCTCGGGACACTTTACAGACGATGAGCAGGATGCAAGGGGAGCAGAGGCTTGGAAATTAGAAAGAAGTTTGCAGCTTCCTCGGTCATGTACTTTGATATCGAAGGCAGAAATTACAAAGCTCCATCTTATTTTTGAGCGTTTTCGAATCGAGAGAATTGTGGCCGGGAATCTCAGTAACCGATATTGCCGCATCCACAAGCCAGGTTCCCCAAAATACCATGCTGACTTACGCTACAAGGCTGCGTTTCAAAGCCACCTTTCTGCTCTGACAGGAGTCAATAAATCCGAGTTTGCGTTTAATTTTCGACTTCCCGACGCTGCTGATGCCCAGGAAGTGAGGAAGGTTGCCTATGACCAAGTGCATTCAGGTCTACATTCCATTAGGTCAGGTAAAGTTTCCTCATTGGGGCTGCGCGAAAAAGTTTGGCTTATGTACAAAGAAGGGTTAAGCCAATCCGAAATGGCGCGGAGGTTAGGGATATCACGACAGGCGATATCAAAGGCCAAGAAAAGCCTAGAGTTATTGATGAATACTCACCATGCGGGTAGCTACATCAATCCGCTAACAGGCGAGGCGCAGGTGCCAGAGCTCATCCGAGATGCGATAAGGGATGCCATGATGCGAGGTATATCGATCGCAGTTATTGCTAAAGAAGTGGGGCTTAGCAAAGGCACAGTCGATGGATTGGTGCGTCTGATAGGGAAGAACTAGGCCAATATGTGTCAGTGTAAGTCGCTTTTGGCCCGGCGGATTTTCAGGCGGGCCAAAAGTGGCTGAAGTTCTTTGTGACGGACAATGGGGTCAGGAGTGCCGTGCCTCCAGTTTATCTAGCTTACCCACAAGGTCTTCAGCTCTCAGGTGCGTGTAGCGCTTCAGCATCTGCATTGATTTGTGCCCGCTTATCGCAGACACCTCCTGATCAGAAAGGCCGCCTTCTACCAGTCGGCTGACTGCTTCATGGCGAAGATCATGAAAGCGCAGGTCAGGCATCCCTAGCTGGGTCTTCAGTTTGCCCCAGGTTTTGGTAAAGGCATAGGCGCTGCGCTTACCCTCTTTGCCAGGTTCCCCAAAAAATACCAGGTCGCAATCGATTGGGCGAATTGGATTGTTCATCGCCACTTGGAAGGTGTCAGTGGCTAATCGGGTCAGTGGCACAGTGCGGGCGCTATCGTTTTTCGTGTCAGAGAGGCGTACCACGCGCTTTGTCAGGTCAACCTGATGTCGGCGCAAGGATGTTATCTCCGACGAGCGCATGCCGGTCTCTAAGGCGATTCGAACGATCCAACCAAGCATGGGATTGCTGTGAGCATTCACTGCGGCTAGCAATCGGCGTTCTTCCTCTGTAGATAAACGCCGGTCTCGGCCTTCACCTGGGCTTGGCTTACGGATGTTCAGGACAGGGTTGAAGCTCAGCCCCAACCCCCACTCCTGAATCGCTACGGTGTATAGGTGGCTTAGAAGTGCGAGCTCCAGGCGCACAGTGTTGTTGTGAACGAGCCCCATGAAAGACAGGACACCGTTTCCCCCTTACGATAAGGGATAGGCAAACGGTTATGTTTATGACTAATAGCAACGATAAGAGTGGTGAGCTTTTGGGTCAGGAGCGGCGGCGCCG
>NZ_VOBG01000061.1 GCF_008369295.1 Pseudomonas sp. ANT_H4
GGCTAGCCACCTCTGAAAGAGCAATAAACCCGATCTGATCGGCATTGGTGTTAAGCAGCGCCGGTACCGGGATTAGCAGTGTGGACAATCCCTCGAGATCCTTACGCATGGCGTCGGATAAACGCACTACCATATCGAATCGGCGGTCTCCCTCATACATCGTACCGGCTTGACGACCACCAACCGCCACCGCAATGGTGTCTTGTACGTCGCCAACGTTCAGTCCGTAACGCGCGGCTTTGTCGCGGTCGATGTTGATGGTCAGCACCGGCAGCCCCGATGTTTGCTCGACTTTGACCTCGGAGGCACCATTGATCTTCTGCATGGACGCAGCAATTTTTGCAGCGGTGCTGTTAAGGACCGCCATGTCATCACCGAAGACCTTCACTGCCACATCACTGCGCACACCTGAAATCAGCTCGTTAAAACGCAATTGAATAGGCTGAGAAAGCTCATAGTTGCTTCCGGGCATTCCAGCTGTAGCTTTTTGGATATCGGCTATCAACGCCTCCCTGGATTTATTCGGATCAGGCCATTGATTCTTCGGCTTGAGCATCACATAGCTGTCAGAGATGTTGGGTGGCATTGGATCGGAGGCAATTTCTGCTGTACCAGTACGAGCAAACATACGCTTGACCTCAGGTACCTTTGCCAACACAAGGTTTTCAAGACGTTGCTGCATTTCTACCGATTGCGTCAGGCTGGTACCTGGTACACGCAATGCTTGCAACGCGAAATCCCCTTCACTGAGACTCGGCACAAACTCGCTGCCCATTCGACTGGCGACCACACCGCACACTGCAATCACGCCTAGTGCTATGGCGAATGCCAATGATCGATGGCCCATGACCCATTCCAGCGCCGGGGCATACACCCGACGAGCGCCACGCATGATGATGTTCTCTTCTTCCTTCACCTTACCGGTGACGAACATCGCAATCGCCGCCGGGACAAAGGTCACCGACAACAGCATCGCGCCGAGCAAGGCGATCACCACAGTAAACGCCATGGGGTGAAACATTTTTCCTTCGACGCCGGTGAGGGCAAAAATCGGCAGGTACACGACCATGATGATCAACTGGCCGAAAATCAGCGGTCGGCGTGCTTCCTTGGCCGCCGCGAACACTTCGTGAAAGCGTTCGGAGCGGGTGAGGATGCGTCCGTGGTGTTGCTGTGCATGGGCCAGACGACGGATGGCGTTTTCGACAATGACCACCGCGCCATCAACGATGATGCCGAAGTCCAACGCTCCGAGGCTCATCAGGTTGGCGCTGACCTTGTTGGTAAACATGCCAGTGAATGTGAATAGCATCGCGAGCGGGATCACCATGGCAGTGATCAGAGCCGCGCGAATGTTGCCAAGGAACAGGAACAGAATCGCGATTACCAGGATCGCACCTTCAATCAAGTTCTTCTTAACGGTGGCAATTGCCTTGTCCACCAAATTGGTACGGTCATAGACGGTGACTGCCACCACCCCTTTTGGCAGTGAGCGGTTGATTTGCTCAAGCTTGCTGGCAACGGCTTGGGCCACGGTGCGGCTGTTCTCACCGATCAGCATGAACACTGTGCCGAGCACCACTTCACGACCGTTTTCGGTCGCGGCCCCCGTACGCAATTCACGGCCGATGTCCACGGTTGCGACGTTCTTGACGCGGATAGGCGTGCCATCGACGTTGGCCATGACGATATTGGCGATATCGTCGGTGGTCGCTACTTGGCCAGGTGCGCGAATCAGTAACTGTTCGCCACTGTGCTCGATGTAACCGGCACCGACGTTGGCGTTGTTGCGCTCCAGCGCTGTTACAAGGTCAGTCAGAGTCAGCTTGTAAGCCGCCAAGCGTTTTGGATCGGGCGCAATCTGGTACTCCTTGGCGAACCCGCCAATGGTATTAATTTCGGCGACCCCGGGAACATTGCGCAGCTGAGGCTTGATGATCCAGTCTTGGATCACCCTCAGGTCGGTCGGTGTATAGGGACTGCCGTCCTCCTTGACGGCACCTTCTTCAGCCTCGACCGTCCACAGGAAAATTTCACCCAGACCGGTTGAGATCGGCCCCATGACGGCTTCCACACCCTCGGGCAGTTGCTCCTTGGCCACCTGCAACCGTTCGTTGACCAATTGCCGGGCGAAGAACAGGTCAGTGCCTTCCTTGAAGATCACTGTGACTTGCGACAAACCCGAGCGTGACAGCGAGCGAGTTTGTTCTAAAGCCGGCAAACCAGCCATTGCAGTTTCGATGGGAAACGTGATGCGCTGCTCGGTTTCCAGTGGTGAAAAACCTGCTGCGCCCGTGTTGATTTGCACCTGGACGTTGGTGATATCGGGAACGGCGTCGATCGGCAGCTTCTGGTAGCTGGCTATACCGAGGCCGGCCATGAGGAGAACCGCAAGCAGCACGATGATGCGCTGCTCGATGGCAAATTGGATCAGGCGTTCGAACATGAGAACCTTCTCGTGGAAGTGGCGGATCAGTGGGCGTGTGTAGCCGAGGCTTTACCCAGTTCTGATTTCAGAATGAAACTGCCGGCAGCGGCGACTTGAACACCGGGCTCCAGGCCCTCCGTGATCTCGACCAAACCTGCTGAACGGCCGCCTGTCTCCACTGGCTGAGCCTTAAACCCGTCGTCCGTTCGAACGAAAACAGTTGGCTTGTCCTCGACCGTCTGGATAGCCGCTTCTGGTACTGCGACCTTTGTTTGCCGAGTATCAGTGTCAACCTGCACGGTCACGAATAGCCCGGGACGCCATGCACCTTGTGGATTGGCCAAGGTCAC
>NZ_VOBG01000062.1 GCF_008369295.1 Pseudomonas sp. ANT_H4
CTGTCAATCAGCGTCCAATAGTTTCCAGGTAACAGCGTCCAAAACTTTCCAGTTGGCTACGCGATTTTCATCTGTTTCTTGCGCTGTTTGAAGCGGAACGAATCATTGCCGGTTTCTAGAATTTCGCAGTGGTGGGTGATGCGGTCGAGCAGCGCGGTGGTCATCTTGGCATCGCCGAAAACGCTGACCCATTCGCCGAACGACAGGTTGGTGGTAATGATCAGCGAGGTCTTTTCGTAGAGCTGGCTGATCAGGTGAAACAGCAATGCGCCACCCGAGTCAGGGAACGGCAAATAGCCCAACTCATCCAAAATTACGGCATCGATATGCAGCAGTTGCTTGGCCAGGTTGCCGGCTTTGCCTTGCTGCTTTTCCCGCTCCAGTTGGTTGACCAGATCGACGGCGTTGTAGAAACGCAGGCGTTTGCCTTGGTGGATGGCGGCGACGCCCAAGGCGGTGGCCAGATGGGTTTTTCCGGTGCCCGTGCCGCCGACCAGGATCAGGTTGTGGGCGCTGTCCATGAACGCGGCGCTGGCCAGTTGCTGGATCTGTCCTTGATCGAGGGGCGTTTCGGCCCAGTCGATGGCGCTCAGGTCGCGATGGATTGGGAAGCGGGCGGCCTTGAGCTGATAGCGCAAGCTGCGCACTTGCCGATCGGCCTGTTCGGCCTCAATCAGGCGATCCAGCCAGACCTCTGGGGGGCACGATTGGCGTGGCGCTTCGGCCAGCAGCTCGCGCCACGCAGTGGCCATGCCGTGCAGCTGTAAGGTCTTCAGTTGGGCGGCGCGATCAATGGACATACTGGCCGCTCCTTAGCTGCTCATAGCGGCCGCAATCGGCCAGCGGCTCAATGCGCAGTTGCAGTTGTGCCGGCAACTCCAATTGCACTGGCCGGGCTGGAGCGGTCAGGCGCCGCAGTTCATTCATCACCAGCGAGCCATTGACCACGCCGCATTCTAAGGCTAACTCGCAAGCCACTTGCAGTGCATCCAGGCCGACCTCGCGAGCGACCAGCAATAACTCAACAAAGGCGCGATCGCCACGAGGTTGTTTGAGCAGACGTTCGCGAACCTGCTGAATCGCCGCCGGCAAATCCCATTCGACAAAGGGCGCACCATTGCGCAAGGCGCCGGGTTTCTTCTCCAGCACCGAAAGGTAATGCCAGGGATCGCAAATCAGTTGGTCGCGGCCAAAGCGGCGAGCGTGCTCCGCGATCTGCGCACCCTCGGCGACGACCCGTACCTCAGTGGCAGTGCTGCGAACGGATACCGCCTTGCCGGCCCATTCGGCAGGTACGCTGTAGCGGTTGCGATCAACCCGCACCAGGCAGGTGCTGGAGGCGCGCAGCATCTGCTCGAGATAGCCGTCAAAGGTCGCGCTGAACACGCGTAATAACGGTTGCTCCCGAGCAAAATGCTCGGCAATGCTCTGGGTGCGTTCGGTGGGATGCTCGCGCTGGCTCAGTTCGCGGCAACGTAATGCCAGCCAGTCATTAAGCGCCGCAAAGCTCGCGAAACGCGCCATCGGCGTGAACAACCACTCGCGCACATTGCCCACCTGATTTTCAATCTGACCCTTTTCCCAGCCTGATGCGGGTGTGCAGGCTACCGGCTCGAACAGGTAGTGATTAGCCATGGCCATAAAGCGACGGTTAAAGCGCCGCTCCTTGCCGACCAAAATCGCCTCAACCACCGCCTTGAGGTTGTCGTAGATAATCCGTTGTGGCACCCCACCAAAGAACGCAAAGGCCCGGTTATGGGCGTCGAACACCATCTCCTGGGTCTCGCGGGGATAGGCTGCGACAAACATCTGCCGGCTGTAGGCCAGACGAAAATGCGCCACCTTGATGGTCTGCGGCACGCCATCGATCTCGACGTGCTCGTGGCTCCAGTCGAACTGACAAGCATCGCCAGGCGCGAACACCAGCGGCACGAACGCCTGGGTTGTTGTTGGCCCGTTCTTGACGGATTTCCACTGTTTTACAAAGCGCTGCACGCTGTCGTAAGCGCCGCGATAACCCTCGACCTGCAATCCCTCGAACAGCCTCTGCGCCGTACGCCGCTGGGCGCGAGGTAAATGCTGCTCGGTATTGAGCCAGGCTTGCAGAGTGACTTGAAACTCACCGAGCTTTGGCGAGGGCTGTTGCTGACGTGCATACACCGGTTCAGCCGTCGTGTGCAGATGCTTGCGCACCGTTGGCCGGGAGAGTTCAAGACTGCGTGCAATCGCACTAATGCTCTCGCCGCTAACCAGATGCCGGCGCCGAATTTCGGCAATTATATCCATCGATAACACCCCAGATTCTCCGGCCGAAAGACCGGATGGTTGCACACCCCGGGGTGGAAACTATTGGACGCTGTTTACCCCGGAAATCTGGAAAGTTTTGCACGCTGATTAACA
>NZ_VOBG01000063.1 GCF_008369295.1 Pseudomonas sp. ANT_H4
GCTTGTCCTCGACCGTCTGGATAGCCGCTTCTGGTACTGCGACCTTTGTTTGCCGAGTATCAGTGTCAACCTGCACGGTCACGAATAGCCCGGGACGCCATGCACCTTGTGGATTGGCCAAGGTCACGCGGACCGTGGCTGTACGAGTTTGCTCGCCCAACAAACTGCCTACATAGGCCACGGTTCCAGTGACTTCGGCATTCAGTTCCGGCGCACTGACCGTGACCGACTTGCCCACCAGTACCTTGTTTAAATCCTTTGGCGAGACACCAAAGGTCACCCACACACGCGACAAGTCGGAGAGGGTGAAGGCATTAGTGGTTTCGCTGACAACCTCACCGAGGCCCAAGTGTTTCTCAACGACAACCCCGTCAAACGGCGCACGCAATTCATATCGGTTACCCCCGCTGGTGACCGAGCTGCCACTGAGTACGCTGATTTTTTGTCGAGCATTGCTGAGGGCGATTTCGGCTTCTTGCAAAGCCTGGCGGGCTTGCAGGAAATCCTGTTCGGCAGAGATTTTGTCCTGCCATAACTGTCGCTCTCGCTCGTAGGTAGTACGGGCCAACTCAAGACGACGTTGCGCCGCGGCTTGTTCACTACGCTGATCAGAAATTTGTTGGCTGGCGATCACGGCCAGCAACTGGCCTTTTTTCACCGGTTGACCAAGATTGACATGGACCGACTCGACGACACCGGGTACGCGGGGCACCACATGCGCAGTGCGGTCTTCATCAAAACGGATTTCTCCAGGAAAGGGCAATGAAAGGCTAATACTCTGCGCCTTGGCTTCGACCAACTGGATGCCGGCTGAGCTGATCTGCTCTTCGCTCAGAGTCAAGTGACCTTCTTCCGCTTCGCCTTCGACGTGTTCGCCCTCGGCCGATTTCTTGCCAGTAGTTTCATCGCCGTGATCGTCATGGCCTTTGCCCTCCTGAGCCTGAGCCTGAGCCTGAGCCTCGGCTGAGAGCACCGATGGGCTGCCCATCCACAACGAGCCGATGCCTATACCCACCGTCAAGGTCAGTGCAGTGACGAGAATTAGTTTTTTATCCATGGAAACTCCCTGCGCAGCCCAGTCGGCAGTCACGGATTACCGTGGTATTGCGATGCTGAGCAGCGGTAAAAAAAGCGTTATATGAAATTCACGGAGTGCGAGTGAGAAGGGCGACATCTCCGAAAATTCGCTCGATGCGCACCCAGGCGTCTGTCGCCTCGGCGATAGCCTGGATGTATTGCGTGCGGGCGCTAATCAAGGTGCGCTGAGCATCGAGTACGTCGAGGAAGTTAAACTTGCCCATTTCGAAACCTCGGGTAGCGGTGTCGACGGCACTTTGCGCGGCAGGCAGGATGGTTTGATTGAACGACGCGACTTCAGTGTTAGCCGTCACCCACTGATCCAGGGTGGTCTGGATTTCTGTGCGCAGGCGTAACTCACTGGCATTGCGAAGGTCGCGGGCCTGATCAGTTCGGCGGGCAGCTGCCAGTACATTGCCCTGGTTACGATTGAATAACGGGATGGGCATAGACAGCCCCACGACATTCACCCGCTCGCGCTCGCGCTCGTCGTATTGGCTCCCGATACTCACGGTGAGGTCGGGAATTCGCTGAGCCTTCTCCAGGCCAAGGGAGGCTTCCCGCTGATC
The DNA here is from genome assembly GCF_008369295.1 of Pseudomonas sp. ANT_H4. Classification (GTDB taxonomy): domain Bacteria; phylum Pseudomonadota; class Gammaproteobacteria; order Pseudomonadales; family Pseudomonadaceae; genus Aquipseudomonas. Next base: position 1,647 of record NZ_VOBG01000063.1, read on the forward strand.
TATTTGCAGTTTTGCCAATCGTAGTTCCGCGGTTTCACCTATGCGATTAAGCAGCAGTGACGAATCCGGTACGGTTGGTATCGACCGGCCTGGATCACCCACAGACACGAATGCAGGCAAAGGCGCGCCCATGACCTGAGCGAGTCGCTGGTAGGCACTGGCCTCATCCCGCTCAGCCCGCCTCAGCTCCAGACGCACTTCTGATAGCTGAACCTCTGCGCGAGTACCTTCAACGGGTGAGGATTTACCACTCTTGATGCGACCTTGCGCTACACGCAAACCGCGCTCGGCGAGCTCAATTGATTGACGTGATAACAGCAGCCTTTGCTGAGCCGTCGAGGAGCTGTAAAACGCCTGAATGACATCGGCACGCAGAACATTGCGTTTGCGTTCCAATTCAATCCCGGCCGCGTCTTGAGCTCGACTGGCCACTTCGATCCTAGCCCCGCGCTTACCGCCAAGCTCGATCGGCTGGTTGATCATTACCGTCGTAGTGCGCGAGTTTCGCCGAGTATCTTCAGCCTCCCAGGAAACCTCAGGGTTAGGGATCAACCCTGCCTGCTGTCGCTCTCCCTGAGCAATACCAGTCTCCCACTGCGCTGCAGCCAGATCAGGATTGTTGGCAAAAGCAGTTTCAAGCGCCTGATCCATTGTGAGCATTTGAGCGGTCGCCGCAAACAAAGGACTAGTCAAAAGCGCAAGGATCGAAATGAGACCTGCTCTTAGCATGGTCTT
>NZ_VOBG01000064.1 GCF_008369295.1 Pseudomonas sp. ANT_H4
CTTGGCGCGCACGATAGCGGCGGAGTCGTTAGCGGTGACGGCGCGGGCTTCGATGGCGGCGGCAGCGCCGGCACCGTCGAGGCGGTCCATGTTGGCTTCGGTGGCGTGGCCGGCGTTGGCGCCTTTGGCGGTTACTTCGCCTTGCTCTTCTTTGTCGAATTCGTCCCAGCTCAGCATGACGTGTCGTCTCCTGCGTGAGGGCCAAAGGTGCCCGTGTGAAACCGGATGGTTGGGTGTTCACACGGCCCAGAGGCCGCGGTGGATCTTAAGGAATCGTTTCTTGCAACAGCTGACGCCAGGCATTAAACGGAAATTGTCTCGGGTGCTCTGCTTGAGGTTTGAGGTGCGCAGCGACGGTTGCTTGCTCCGGCGGGGCCTCAGGTCTGGCTCTTCGTCCCATGTAAAGGGATATTGCAGGTCCGATTTACTCGCGCATTATAGGGAAAAAATTGCTTTTGTGTTGCGGCAGATGGCCTCAGTGGCCGGCCAAAATGGCGGCATTTCAGGTCGGAGTGCTGGTTTTCAAGGGCTTGCGGCGTGAGGATTTTTTTGGTGGGTCGTGGGGGAGCTTACAGGCGGTCACTTCATCGCCCTGTGGCTGGCATATGTAAGGGTGCCTCCGTTAGGCACGCTGTGCCCTACGATCGTCCCCAAGTCAGCAGTACTTAACAGATCTGTCCTACATTCAGTCCCGTCCCGCTTGCAATAACGTCAGCCTCCCGGTTTCAACGCCGAATGTAGTTATGTAGCAAGCCAGGAGGGCGCGATGGCAAATAACAAGGACATACCCCAGGTCTGGCGGTCTTACGGGACCGGAACCGGTGGCTACCGGCGTCTCGAGCATGTGAACGAGCGCGAACTGGCTGATCGTGACGCCCGGCAAAAAGCTTACGACGCCATGCTCGTCCGCCAGGAGGCTTACGAGGCCCGTGTCAGGGTTGAGCCCCAACCAGCATTACCGCCCTTTGTGGGCTGTGTATTCGCCAAATCCTGCAATCTGCCGCACGCGCACATCAATCACAACAACCCTTGCGGCTATATCCCTACGGAGCTGCTGGCGGATTACGGCGCCTTTGCGTTACTCGGTGGCCGCGAGCGGGATGACACTGGCTTATTACAATTGCGGCAGCTCGGGGGTACAAAGCCGCCTGCCGGGATATCGAGCACGTGATGGTAGTCATCTAGGTGCTTTCGCCCCGTTTACTGGCGAGCAGATAGGCTCGGCTAAAGATGAACGAAGCATCAGCAAATATCTGTGAGATAGAAATGGGTCTGAAAATAATACTTGAGTGGTATGACGTGGATACGGAGCTCTGCGAGGGAGAGGAGTCCTCGACGGATCTCGGGGAGGATAGCTCTGTGATGGATGCCATTGGCATAGCTAGCGCTGATAACGTCAACAACGGTGGCTTTGATGTTAAAAGCGACTGGATACCGACCCTGCAGCCATTTTTTGTTCACCCGATCAATCCAGTTGTCTACATCTATCAGGTGGCTTTTGAATATCGGGACGTAGAGTAGCCTCGGGGCTGGGTTTCTTTGCCGCAAGAACGATTTCTTGCGGCGAATACTGTCTGGGATAACTACCCACTAACGAGTTGATTAACCGTTAGAGCAACCATTGCCCATGACTTTGTAATTAAGAATATGACGCTGACCTTGATGGTCTTCATATTCCATACGCGCCGGTACAACTTCGCAAACATTCGGAATTGAGCTCATGGACACGACTTTGGCGATGTCCAGGTTGGAGGAGTAGCTGTACTCCTCGGTAATGGCGGTGTTCTGGCTGGCTACGTCAGTCGGGGTCTCGTCGGCCAGGGCGGCGGTAGCGCACAAGCTCGTAAGGGCCATAACTAATAAAGCTTTCATTTCTATTTTTACCTTTTGCGGTCGAAGGGGGTCACGGGGCCCTTGTGAGGCCACGTGTGTAACTTGATTGGAGAGTTCGGATTAACGTGCCTTCGTGGGGGCTGCAACTTGGTTAATCACGGTGCCTTTGTTGGCGAGGCTGATTTTAGGCGTCCTCGTTATATTCATATACCCGTGCTTTTGATAAAGACTGTTGGCGGTTTTTGTAACAATCCCGACTTGAAGGTTTTTTTGAAGCAGGGCGGTTGCAGGAGCTGAGTGCAACACGGTCATTGAATTGAAGCTGGAGCATCATGCCGCATAGCCATGGCCTTCTGCATCACCTCGCCCATAACTTCGATTGGGCATTTGAAGTCGAAGCGCT
>NZ_VOBG01000065.1 GCF_008369295.1 Pseudomonas sp. ANT_H4
CAGGCTGAAGCCTTGGGCATGACTGATTTGAATGGTGGCGCGCTCTTCAACGCTGAGTTCGGTATAAGACATAGGGGCAGCACCGTACCGGAAAGGTCAGGTGTTGCACTCAGTTTTTGCCGCCGCCATGTTTTATTATTTAGTATCGAGATTTTATGAAAAATGCGTATTTTGATAATAGAAGACGAGCTGAAAACCGCCCATTATTTACATCAGGGGCTGACTGAAAGCGGATTTGTCGTTGATTGCGTCGCCAGCGGAATCGATGGCTTACGCTTAGTATCCCAACAGGCTTATGATCTTGTAGTGCTCGACGCGAACCTACCGCAACGTGACGATTGGGGTTTACTTGTAAGCATTCGCAAGGTCATTATTGCGCCTATCATGATACTTACCGTTAAAGGTAGTCTGGAGGACAAAATCAAAGGGTTCGACCTAGGCGCCGACGATTACATGGTCAAACCAATTGAGTTTCCAGAACTGTTGGCCCGAGTACGTACTCTGATGCGTCGCACTGAATTGTCGGCATTGCCCGATGTGCTGTGTGTCGGCGACCTGGAACTCGATCTGGGCAGACACCGGACCTGTCGCGCCAAGCAGCGGATTGAACTGACCAACAAGGAGTTCGCCTTGCTACACCTCTTGATGCGCCAGACTGGTACGACGCTGTCGCGCAAGCAAATCATGTCCTCTCTCTGGGGGCTGAATGCTGATTGCGACACCAATGTTGTTGAAGTAGCAATGAGAAGGCTTCGGGCTAAGATTGATGATCCTTTTGACAAGAAGCTAATCCATACCTTGCGTGGTGTTGGATATGTTCTCGAAACGCGTGATCAATGAGCCCTCTTAATCCTTCGAATTTTGAAGTCGTGTGAAATAATCGACATTCAATTTAAATTCAGAATGCACAAATATTTCATCTAATAGTAAGTTTTATAGGATTCCCGAATGGCTCCTGGGTGGGACGGTACTGCGCTTGGCAGATTTTGATATCTCACTAAGCTTTTGAGACTAACGGGTGGAAATTACAAATAAGTGATTTTTCTGAAATGAGTCAGAAAGGTTTATCTCGTTAAACTTACGTAAGTTTAACAGCTTTGTAACCACTTCAAAGAGACTCTGCGATGAGCGCTTTAAAATTAAGTGCTGTTGCGCTGACGCTATCATTGTCTTCGATAACATTCGCTGAAAGCCGTGGTGATCGCAACGATAACGCCATGGAAGCAAATCAGAAAACAAAGGCAGCCTACGCAGCTCAAAAAGGCAAGACAGCTCCGGAAGTTCAGAAATATCGTGATGGAATGAAGCTTGATATCGCAAAAGTGGTGAGTACGACCCCACCAATTCGCTCTTGCAACATTGTACCTTTTCGAATGACCTATGAGGACTCAGCTGGAAAGCTTCACACTATTGAATACCAAATTATGGGTGTGTGTCGTAACACGCACGAATGAACGGATGACGTGAATAAGGGCTGTTTTTTCAATGGTTGGTGTCACCAGCTGGTGTGTCCATGGATGTTTGGAAAACCCAGCTTGAAGGTCGTGATCTTGCCTGGGCAGCTATTAACTTCTGCGACTCCCTGATGCAAACTCATGATTGATTTCACAATGGCTAAACCAAGCCCGGTACTTCCTTCAGCGCGCGAATGATGAGTGTCAACTCGATAAAAACGATCGAATAAGTGCGGTAGGTGTTGAGGTTCAATACCTGCGCCTGGGTTGGCTACATGTAGCGAGACTTCTGTGGCATGGACTTCGATGGTGATTGTGATGGCTTGGCCTACTGGGCAATGGCGGATTGCATTGGACATCAGGTTGGAAATTGCCCGCTGAATCATCAACCGATCACCAATGGTCGACCCCCTGCCAGTAACGCTCACGCTGATCTGTTTATCTTCCGCCGACAGTGAAAACAGATTGATGACCTTCAAGGCTTCATCCTCCAGAGCAATGGTCTCAAACGGAACCAGCGCAGCGGGATGACTGACCTGTGCCAGGAAAAGCATGTCCGAGACAATCCGGGCTACGCGCCCAAGCTCTTCGGTGGAGGACTCCAAAACCGCTTTGTACTCCTCGGCCGGCCTCACCCGGGACAACGTCACCTGGGCTTTGCCCATCAGGTTGGAAATGGGTGCTCGTAGTTCGTGGGCCAAGTCATCGGAGAACTGCGACAACTGCTGAACATCGCTGTCTAGTCGGTGCAGCATGAAGTT
>NZ_VOBG01000066.1 GCF_008369295.1 Pseudomonas sp. ANT_H4
GTGCAGTCGAAATCACCCACGAGATCCGCTCTTCAGCACCACGAGGCTCGGTGAAACTAATATCTGCACCGGCCGTGATTTCAGGGCGATCGTCGCGATGCGAGGCGAAAATCTTCACCTCAGGTGGCAGCGCATCACGCGCACCTTGAATAATGTCGCGCTGGCTAGACTGCCCTTCGAGAAACCAAATCATGTTTTAACCTCACTTGTAGATGTGCACTGACAGTCAAACCCGATGACGGGGACTGACAGCATCCGATAAGTTCAACCGGAACATAACGAGTCCGGCCGTAGCGTCAAGGCAATGCAGCGCGTTGTTCCAGGAGAGCGTCATCACGAGACAAGCTCCCATCCACAATTTCGGTTTTCAGCTTTTAAACTGGACCGCTTGCATGCGGTTCCTGCGCTCGTAAAATAATTCGGGACGGTGGTGGTGAGGCAAAACTAGGCGAGGTCAGCCGGAGAAAAACAAACAGCATCGTCATTTTCGAGTCGAGTCCAGTTAAGAATGGGCACCGATCGCAACATTTTTCTAACAATTCTGCAGCGACATCAAGTAAATCGTCCACAGACATTCTATTTCAGCGTATGAAGCTGCAGGGCAACTGAAGCTCACCCCGTACCGTCCTCAAGTTTTGAACCAGTATCGACCCCGGGATAATCTATACCACCACCTGGAGTCCGGCGACTAAAGGGTCAACAACTACGCGATTGGGCAAAATTCCGCGTATCCACATTCCATGAAACGAGGACACCCGTGAAGGTCCATTTCCGCATAAGCCAAAACCCGCTCGCGCGCACCAGATGAGTGGCCGGGGATTAACAAACTCGAAGTAACTGCGTGCGGTAGTGTTGCGAAAAACTAAGCTCGTATGCAGGTCCAATCACGAAGTCTTTAAGAGACGCTGAAGAGCTATGACCAGCTTGATCTGGATGCATAAGGCCGAACCCGATCTCCAGATCGCTCCTCGACTCAGCATCGCCACTTCCAAACTCGTAGCTGACGGAGTCACTCGGCGCCCCCCGTACCAAGCTGAGCACAGCATGGGAATCTGGCAAGTCATCAGCTACCCGCTCAGAAAACTGCTGAAGCGTTGGTTCCGCCAGGACGTAAAGCCATGCTTCGTTGTCAGTCGTAGTTGAACGACGCAGGATCCGTCCTAGAACTTGTCGGTAGTATAATTCGGTCCTGATCCGACTCAGGTGACAGCACACCTGTAACCTAGGGATATCCGTCCCTTCACTGATCATCCCAACAGCGACTATCCAAGGACAACTGCTGTAGCGAAAGTCGTTGATTACCTGCTGAGCATTGGGAGTCTTGTTGGTTACGACTTGGCACATCTCACCTTGGTGCCGGAGCATAGCCGCGATCTGATGGGCATGTTCAATGTTCGTTGCTACCACTAGGCCGCCGGCGTCAGGCTTCACCTCGCGAATCGAATTAAGCTTGTTACACCCCAAGAGCAGTAGCTGCTTGAGAATATCCTCATGACATAAAAGATCTTCGTAGGACACAGGAGAGTCGGCCAAAAGCCTGGCTATGTTTGGGAAAATCGTGACCGTATTCTCGCTTGCAACGGCCTCAGAAAACCTAACCATTTGATTGTCAAGAATGACTATCCGAGGCGATCGACAAACTTGGTCCGCGATTGCCTCTGGCAATCCATATCGATAATCGCAGATAAGATTTGCCTCAGGCGTGGAATAGCGTGCCAAGGCGATTGCCTTTTGATCAGATCGCCAAGGAGTACCCGAAAGTGCAAGCGTGCATGCTGCGCGATCTTGAACTCTCTGAATGATCTGTTGGCCCCAAGCATTGCTTAACAGCGCATCGTGGCCTGCACAGTGATGTATCTCATCAAATACGGCGAATATACGATGGTCATCGAAGAGCCTCCAAAACGCCTCATCCCGATACTCCATACCTTGATAGGTACACACAGCACCCACAGCGCCGATTAACCCATCAAGCCGTCTCCCGAGCACTTCGGCAAACGTCCGACGGAAGCCATCTACCACTTGTCGAGATGGAGCGAAACAAAGGATCAAATCAATTTCATTGCGCTCGAGCAGCACCTTGGCTAGCTCTGCTGCCATTCGCGTTTTTCCCGAACCTGGTGTTGCTTGGCAGAAGAAGTGAGGGTTACCGCGATAGTGCTCAAGCGCGGTTTCTATACATTCCCTTT
>NZ_VOBG01000067.1 GCF_008369295.1 Pseudomonas sp. ANT_H4
TGTCATCCCTTCTTTCTAGTGTCTATTATAATAGGTTACTACGATGGGAATATTGTAAAATCAACTATGTCACCATCATCTATTAAATGATGTCCAGCATCAAGGACATCCTCTAAAGTAATTTCCTGTAAAATTTTCGGCAAATCAAAAATTGTCTCACCATTTTCAAAAGCATCATATTGCGTTGCAATAAATTCAAGAGAGTTCATGCTACTGAAAAATTCGCCAAACATCTCTCTTTTGATAATATCTAAATGTTCCTCTGTAATATCTAAATCCTTTGTAAAATTACGAATAGCCTTCCTAAATTGATGAGACAAAGCAACTGGCTCTTTCGTATCCATTGTCAACATGACAAAATGAAAGCGACTTGTTACTTCAACTTCCAGAGATAAGGATGCATCAATTTTACCTGATTCATAACATTTTTGAAAACGATCCGAAGTCCAACCAAACATCATTGCAAACAATAATTTTAATAAAATATGATGTCGATAGCAATCCGCTTCAGAAACTTCTCGCTTACCTCTAACTCCAATCGCTAGTTTGGGAGAAGATACTTCCATTCTCATACTATCTGTTGGCTTTACAGGCTGTAAAAACAACTTTTCTCTTGCTACTTCCTGAAAATCTGAATCTTTCAGTTCTTTGCTTTCAAAATAGTCCTGTACTCGCTCCACATCAAAATTACCAACTAAAAACAGAGACATGTTTACAGGTTTGTAAAACTTTGTAAAATTTTCTTGCAAATTAGTTAGATTGATTTGGGAAATGGACTCCTCACTTCCAACTATATCAGTTGCTAAAGGTGTACCAGGATACAAATTCGCTAAAGTTGAAAAGAATAAACACGAATCTGGATCATCTTGGTACATTTCTCGTTCTTGCTGAATAATATCCTGCTCTGTCAGAATGGAAGCTTCAGTAAAGTGTGCTGATGTTACCAATTCATCAAGTAAATATAAATTTTCTAAAAAATAATCCGTTGCTGAAAAAAGATAGTTTGTTTTTGTAAAGCTTGTAAAGGCATTACTATCTGCACCTAGACTCGTAAAAGCCGACATCAAATCACTAGAATCTTCTCTCTCAAATAATTTATGTTCAAGAAAATGAGCAATTCCTCCAGGATATTGTTTTACATCTCCGTCAACTTCTGTGACAAACGTATCTACCGAACCAAACTGTACAGTGACACTCCCGTAAACCTCTTTAAATTCCTTTTTAGGCAAAAGAGCAACTGTCAATCCGTTGGCCAAACGAGTTCGATAAACCTTTTCTTTTACAGCTGGATAGTATTTTTCTTCAAAAACAACCTTTGTCATTCTATTCCTTCCATAAAGTAAATCGCTTGTAGTTTCACATTATTAGCTACTCTACAAATAGCATCTTTGTCAATTTGTTCAAGCTTTGCAATCCAACTTTTAAAGTCTGCTGAAGATTTTCCAAATAAGGCATTTTGATAAGTACGTTCAATCAATGAAGATTGATTATCTTGAGAAAGTAACAACGACCAACGAATCATTTCCTTGGTCTGATTTAACTCAAACTCTGTAAAATAACCTTTTTTTAAATCAAGCAGTTGATTATTCATCATTTTACGAGCCTGGTTACGATTTTCTCGATTGATACCAGCATACATCCTCAAGAATCCACTAAATAAATCAAGCTCACTTGAAATGGTATAAGCTAATCCAGCATTTTCACGGACATTTGTAAAGAGCTTAGAGTGAGCAAATCCACCAAGTAAACCATTCATTACAATCATGGGTAAATGTTGCTCATCACCATATTTAGAACGGTAATGATAACCTAATTCCAAAATAGATTGTCCCACATTTTTCCGAACCATACCTTCCTGAAGGATATTAGAATAAGGTTGACAATACTGAACCTTCACATCTCCTTTTCGA
>NZ_VOBG01000068.1 GCF_008369295.1 Pseudomonas sp. ANT_H4
CGCTAATGGCTAATCTCGTACCTGGTGGTAATGCGCCGGTTGCCAGCGGCCAGCTTCGCGTTGATATCAATTACTCGCCTATCCCGGGGGCCGACATTGACGTATCGGCCTTCGCACTGGGCGCCTCGGCCAAAGTCCGAGGCGATGGCGACATGTGTTTCTATGGCCAGCCTCAAATTCTGGGTGGCGCTGTTCAGCTGACCGAATCCTCGGCTGGGCGCGCAGTATTTTCACTCGATACGAGTCGTCTTGAGTCTGCAGTTGAGAAAGTGGCGCTCACTGCCACGATCTACGAGAACAAGGCGAGCTTTGAGCGCGTGTCACAACTTTCGGTTGTGGTGACGGGTGGAATTGAAGCTCAAATCCCAACCGGTGGCATGAAGGAAACAGCACTCATCCTCGGCGAATTTTATCGCCGAAATGGTGACTGGAAATTCCGCTGTGTGGCCCAGGGCTTCAATGGCGGCCTTGAGCCGTTGGCCAAGCACTTTGGTGTAGAGGTCGCCGCACCAGCGCCGGCCCCTGCACCTGCACCTGCTCCAGTGGTACAAACGCCGCCGCCTGCTCCGGCCGCTGCACCTAAATCTACGATTAGTCTGAGCAAGGTCACCCTCGATAAAACACGATCGTCTATCAGTCTTGAAAAGACGGCAGCCGGTTTCGGCGAAATCAAGGTGAACTTGAACTGGAACAAAGGCAGCTCGGGCGGCTTCTTCAAGCGAAGCCAATCCGTCGACCTGGACGTTGGTTGCCTGTACGAGCTGCAAGACGGCGAGAAGGGCGTTGTTCAAGCCCTCGGGGAGTCCTTCGGCAGTCTCAATCGGGAACCATACATACAGCTGATGGGCGATGACCGTACTGGCTCTGTTTCCGGTGGCGAGTGGTTGCATATCAATGGCAAACAATGGAGTGAAATTCGCCGCATTTTAGTGTTCGCCTTCATCTATGAGGGCTCGCCTTCTTGGAAAGAAACCGATGGAGTGGTGACTATTTACATTCCTGGTCAGCCTGACATTGAGGTGCGTCTCAATGAAGAGGGTGGCCGTGAACCAATGTGTGCCATAGCGATGCTTGAAAACGTGAACGGTGCCGTTAAGGTCTCTCGGCGGGTGGACTTCCACCGAGGCCACAAACTCATGGACCAGGCTTATGGCTGGGGCATGAGGTGGACTGCAGGGTCCAAATAGAAATCATGGCGGGGTCATACGACCCCGCCCTTGGGGGAACACAACATGTTTGCATGGCTTAAGCAAAACGCAGCAGCAGCGCGTGAAGCACTAACTACCGAAGTTTCGAAGTTCAAGAATCAGAAATTTCTAGATGCGATGACCGCCAATTGCGCTCTCATCTCAGCTGCATCCGGCGGTATCTCTTCTGAGGAAAAACAGAAGATGACCGGCTTCATCCAAAACTCGCCTGAGTTGAAAGTTTTCGACATGGGCGATGTGATCAAGGCGTTCAACGCACACTGTGAAAAGTTCGAGTTCGACTTTCAACTCGGCCAAGCCGAAGCACTGAAGGTCATCGGCAAGATCAAGAACGATGCCGGCGCGTCCCGACTCCTGGTGCGCGTGGGCTGTGCCATCGGTGCGTCGGACGGCGACTTTGACGCCCAAGAAAAAGCGGCCTGCCGTTTGGTCTGCCTTGAGCTGGGCCTTAACCCAGCTGATTTTGAACTCTAAGGAGCGTTACTTTGGACACTCAAATCGGTTTCCCTCCGCTGACCATGGCGGTATTCGTCGGGATCGCGCTCGGCGCGCTTCTCCTCGACATGGTTACTCACCGCGGTGACAAGCCAATTTCCCTGGCTAAGGCTTCGATTTGGTCGATCTTCTGGATCGCTATCTCGTTAGCGTTCGCCGGCTTC
>NZ_VOBG01000069.1 GCF_008369295.1 Pseudomonas sp. ANT_H4
CGACCAGCTTCGTCGTACTGATACGCCGTCACCGCCCCGAGCGGGTCCTGCTCGACCGTCAGCCGGCCCTTATCGTCGTAGGATTTGAAGTGCTCCGCGCCGTCCGGATCAATCCGCTGCACCAGCCGCGCACGCTGGTCGTGGACGTAGACTTCCTGGCTGCCATCAGCGTTATGCACGGTGACACTGCCGTTGTCGTCCCAGGCATAACGCGTGTCCATCTGCGAAAAACTGGCCCAGTGCCGCATGCAGCGTGCAGCCTTGCCGGACCGTTCCCACTCCCAAAAGAAACTCGCCCCACCGGCCAGTTCCCGCTCCAGGATCACCTGCTGATCGTCGTACCGATACCGCTCGCTTTCGCCTACAGCATTGGTTGCCTCAATCAGCCGCCCAGCGTCGTCATAGCGGTAGGAAACAACGTTCAGCTCGGTAACCCAGACGTACTCCTGATACTCCTCGGCGCGCTGTACCTGGTAGTCGACTGCAACGATATGGCCCCGGTCATAGCGCAGCAGCAACCCCCGCCCTACGCCGTTATCCAGCCGTTGAATCCGTCCTGAATGGTCGCGGGAAATACGCAGGCGGTTGTCGTACGCGTCGCTGATCGACGTCAGCACACCATCGCGGAAGTGATAAAAATGGGACGCCTGAGCCAGCACCAGTTCATCCGGCACTGAGCCTAGATAAATCGCCGCCTCCGCCAAGCTATTGCTGATCGCCGGCCGCGAAACGGTAGGCAGCACAAACGTTGTGCTGCGGTTCTCATGGTCGGTCCACACCACCGACTCGCCAATCACAGAAAGCCGCTGGGCCAGCGAATGGCTCCAGCCAAACCCCAACCCGCAATCCACTTCCACAGCACTGGTGCGATACACCCTTGTCCAGGCAAACGGCAGAAGTCCGTCCAGCTCACCGTCCGTGAGGGTCAGAAGTTCCTCACCGGTAACCATCGACACCGGGCAACCGTTGGTGGCGGTTTTATCGGCACTGGCCGCTGCATCGCCGTTAGGGTTTTTCGCAGAAGAGGGCACATCGTCGACAGGCTCCTGCTTCACCAGCGATGTACGCGCCGTCTTCGGCTCTCGCACCATCGGTGCCGGATTCGAAACCTCATCCGCGCCTACCTTCAGCGGCACACTCGCTGCCTTGACCGGTACCGCATGACTCTTAAGCGATACCGGCTTAAGTACCTCGGCATGCCCATCCATCCGGGCCGTGCCGCCCAACCTGGCCATCTGCTCCAGCCACTTCCGCGCACGGCCGGATTTGACCTTGCCCAGCACCTGCGTGCCCATGCGTACCGCTACGCCCATACCGCCGATGGCCCGCAGCAAAAGCAGATTGAGCAGTACCTCGGCGGTGATTTCGCTCAGCAACTCAATCAAGTAATGCGGCGGCAGCATGCGCATCCAACTGACCATCGCCGACAGGTAGATGAACAGCAGCGGCTCATCGCTCAGAATCAGCAGGCCGTTGGCAATCGCCTCGTTGCTCAGTTGCAGCAGTGCCTCAAGCTCGGTTTGCGACAGGTACTGCAGCAGCTTTTCGCTGTTGGGCTTGACGTCTGCCAACCATTTGTACAATTGCGCAATACCGTCCCAGAGACCGTAAAGCACGTTTCCAAACCCCTGCGCATACGCCAGTTGCAGCGAGGTGTAACGCTCGACAAAACCGGCCTTGGAGTAGCTCTCCCATATCGGCTTGAA
>NZ_VOBG01000070.1 GCF_008369295.1 Pseudomonas sp. ANT_H4
CACCCTCGCCCTGGGCGATATCCTGCATGGCGCGGCCCATGGTGGTCAGCGGGCGCATCAACACCTGGATCAGCAAGCTCAATAGAACGGCAATCGCCGCGACAGCGATGAACATAGCGATCAAGGCCGACGTACGGAATTTACCCAGCTGTGCGTAGGCTTTATCTTTGTCGATCGACAGACCGATGTACCAGTCTGCATTCGGCAAGTCGCTGATCGGGGTAAAAGACAGAATTCGATCCTGACCCTTGAGGAGCACATCCTGATTGACCTTCTCGATGCGGACATTGGTACCTGGGTAGATGTCCTTGAGATTTTTCATCACCTGGTCCTGGTCCGGACTGACGATGACCTGACCGTCGCCGCTAACCAGAAACGCATGACCGATACCGCCGAAATCCACCGAGTTGATGATCTTCACCAGGGTTTGCAGGCTCAAGTCACCGCCAACCACACCGAGCAGTTCACCGTGCTTCTTGACCGGCATGGCGATGGTAACGATCAAGCCACCCACAGCGGCCATATAGGGCGGCGTGAGCATGGTCTTGTCCGCGGCGACTGCCTGCTTGTACCAGGGGCGCTGACGCGGATCGTAACTATCCGGCATTTTCGCGTCAGGACGCTGGGTGAAGACGCCATTGGTTTGGCCAACGTAGGTGAACTGAAAGTTCGACGTGAAAGCCGATTGATCGACCAACCCTGGCAGGTCAGCATTGCTGCCTTGATAGGCAATGTTTTGCGCAAGAGCTTCCAGGACCAGCACCCGGCCACTGAGCCAGTTCTGCACGCTGCTGGCCGTCAGATCGCCTGACTGCTGGATGGACGACTCCAGGTTTTGTTTGATGGTGCTGCGTTGCAGATAGTCGTTGTACAGCGTGAATAACGCGAAGGCCAAAACCACAACGCCTGACGCGGCCAACAGAATTTTATGACTGAATTTGAGATTCATTTCATCGACTTCTTTTTGCCAAAAATGGGTGAGCGTGCCGGATGCAACTTTCCATGTAACGGTATAGGCAGACTCTTCGACCGCTCTATTTCAGTGCACGTATTGCTCATCAGGCTTTCGGCCTCGTCCGGATAAAACTTAGGGATTTGTGAGATACATCCTCTTTTAATGTGAAAAACCGACCAATGGTAGCGGCTCGGGACATTGACCAGGTCTTTGTCAATGCCATCTCTCGAGTGCGCAGTACAGACGCTTTACAGCAAGCATTACGGTTGGCTGCGCAGTCGATTGGACAATGCCGTGGATACGGCCGACTTGACTGAGGATGGCATCCTCTGGCTTGTGTTGAGCCCTAAACGACAAAACCCCTGTCTGCGTTAGCAGACAGGGGTTTCGAAATTTAATCTTGACGATGACCTACTCTCACATGGGGAAACCCCACACTACCATCGGCGATGCATCGTTTCACTGCTGAGTTCGGGATGGGATCAGGTGGTTCCAATGCTCTATGGTCGTCAAGAAATTCTGTGACCAGACCGTTGCCTTTGCAGCGTGCTGGTGAAATTCATGTACTTCTACAAAAAACAAAACCCCATCTGCTTTCGCAAATGGGGTTTCGGAATTTAATCTTGACGATGACCTACTCTCACATGGGGAAACCCCACACTACCATCGGCGATGCATCGTTTCACTACTGAGTTCGGGATG
>NZ_VOBG01000071.1 GCF_008369295.1 Pseudomonas sp. ANT_H4
CACCCTCGCCCTGGGCGATATCCTGCATGGCGCGGCCCATGGTGGTCAGCGGGCGCATCAACACCTGGATCAGCAAGCTCAATAGAACGGCAATCGCCGCGACAGCGATGAACATAGCGATCAAGGCAGACGTACGGAATTTACCCAGCGGTGCGTAGGCTTTATCTTTGTCGATCGACAGACCGATGTACCAGTCTGCATTCGGCAAGTCGCTGATCGGGGTAAACGACAGAATTCGATCCTGTCCCTTGAGGAGCACATCCTGATTGACCTTCTCGATGCGGACATTGGTACCTGGGTAGATGTCCTTGAGATTTTTCATCACCTGGTCCTGGTCCGGGCTGGCGATGACCTGACCGTCGCCGCTAACCAGAAACGCATGACCGATACCGCCGAAGTCCACCGAGTTGATGATCTTCACCAGGGTTTGCAGGCTCAAGTCACCGGCTACCACACCGAGCAGTTCACCGTGCTTCTTGACCGGCATGGCGATGGTAACGATCAAGCCACCCACACCGGCTATATCCATATAGGGCGGCGTGAGCATGGTCTTGTCCGCGGCGACCGCTTGCTTGTACCAGGCGCGCTGACGCGGATCGTAACCCTCCGGCATTTTCTCGTCAGGACGCTGGGTGAAGACGCCATTGGTTTGGCCAACGTAGGTGTACTGGAAATTCGACGTGAAAGCCGATTGATCGACCAATCCTGGCAGGTCGGCACCGCTGCCTTGATAGGCGATGTTTTGCGCAAGAGTTTCCAAGACCAGCACCCGACCACTGAGCCAGTTCTGCACGCTGCTGGCCGTCAGATCGCCTGACTGCTGGATGGACGACTCCAGATTTTGTTTGATGGTGCTGCGTTGCAGATAGTCGTTGTACAGCGTGAATAACGCGAAGGCCAGAACCACAACGCCTGACGCGGCCAACAGAATTTTATGACTGAATTTGAGATTCATTTCATCGACTTCTTTTTGCCAAAAGTGAGTGGGCGTGCTGGATGCAACTTTCCATGTAACGGTATAGGCGGACTCTTCGACCACTCTATTTCGGTGCACGCATGGCTCATCAGGCTTTCGGCCTCATCCGGATAAAACTTAAGGATTTGCGAGATACATCCTCTTTTAATGTGAGAAACCGACCAATAGTAGCGGCTCGGGACACTGACCAGCCCTTTGTCAATGCCATCTCTCGAGTGTGCAGTACAGACGCTTTACAGCAACCACTACGGTTGGCTGCGTAGTTGATTGGACAATGCCGCGGATGCGGCCGACTTGACTTAGGACACCTTTGTCCGTCTGCTGCAGAAAACCGAGCGATTCTAACTGAGGGCGCGCGGGCCTTTTTGCGTACGATTGCCAAGGCGTTGGTGATCGGCCACTGGCGTCGCGAAGAAATCGAGCGTGCCTACCTGGAATCCATCGCGCAGTAACCCCAAGCACTGGCTCCAAGTGCCGAAGCTCAGATAGGAGAACATATGGCAGGCGCTCGCTCATACTTTTCCATCGCCCAAAACAAAACCCCATCTGCTTTCGCAAATGGGGTTTCGGAATTTAATCTTGACGATGACCTACTCTCACATGGGGAAACCCCACACTACCATCG
>NZ_VOBG01000072.1 GCF_008369295.1 Pseudomonas sp. ANT_H4
GGGAGTCGCGCATTAACATGCCTGCGACATATAGTCGCAAATACTTTTATCGTAAAATGTCCTCCTCCTGTTGACCCTGTAGCAGCTTCAGGCTTGATACTGACCACTTGAGCAATGCGCGGTTTTGAGATTTTTATGATCGAATAGTTCTACATCATTTCTTAGTCGGGCACTTAAATAAACTTCGAAATTTTATTATTCAATTCATATTACATAGGGCGGCACTACCATGCGAATGCTTGTAGTTGAGGATGAGCTTAAAACTGCCGAATACCTGCATCAGGGTTTGACTGAAAGCGGCTATATAGTAGACCGGGCGGCGAATGGTACGGATGGACTTCACCTTGCGCGTCAACAAACCTACGACTTGGTAATACTTGACGTCGATCTACCACAACTTGATGGCTGGGGTGTGCTCGAGCGACTGCGCCAAAGCAGTAACACCCGGGTCATGATGCTAACCGCTCGCGGGCGCCTGGCGGACAAGATCCGCGGCCTGGACCTGGGTGCCGATGACTATCTGGTCAAGCCATTCGAATTTCCGGAACTGTTGGCCCGGGTACGAACTTTAATGCGTCGCAGCGAACAAGTTTCCATCCCTGAGGTCTTGAAAGTCGCCGATCTGGAACTCGACCAGGGCCGCCATAGGGCCTTCCGGGGCGAGCAGCGCATCGACCTGACGACCAAGGAGTTTGCTTTGCTGCACCTTTTGATGCGCCAGTCGGGTGAGGTGCTTTCCCGTACCCAGATCATTTCATTGGTCTGGGACATGAACTTCGACTGCGACACCAATGTGGTCGAGGTTTCAATCCGCCGCCTGAGGGCCAAGATTGATGATCCTTTTGACAAGAAGCTAATCCATACCCTGCGCGGCGTTGGCTATGTACTGGAGGCCCGGGAATGAAGTCGGCAAGCCTGTCGATGCGGCTGGGTTTGGCGGTGAGCATTATGGGCGCATTGTTGGTGTTATTTCTGGCGGTTCTTGCGTTCCTCGCGCTAACGCATGAGTTAGATAAACTGTCAAAAGACAACTTGAGCGAGAAAATGCGGCAAATCGAGCACAGTCTTTCGCTGTATGAAAAACCTGTCGACATCAACATTAAACCGCACGTTTTGCTGGATCAGGTGATGGGGCATGACCACCTCAACCTTACAATTTATGACCTGATAAATATGAGGACGCCGCTCTTGAAGTCAGGCTTTGGCTTGACGGACCCCAGGGTGGAGTTGAAGGCGGCAGGGGCTGCCGCCGACAAGGTGTCGTACTCCCGAAGCACCGATGATCAGGGCCGGCACTTCCTGACTGCATCCAGACTGATCCGCTTGCCGAACGGTACGAATGTCGCCGTATTGCTGTCGCTTGATTGCGCCAACGATGAAGCGCTGCTCAGCACATATCTAAGCTCGACGATCATGGCCTTGCCGTTGCTGCTGCTACTTATCGGCCTCAGTGCCTGGGCAGTGGTAAAACGGGGGCTCGCGCCGCTGCGGGAGTTTCGCAAGGTGGCCGCCATGATCTCTGCTCAGGACCTCAGCCATCGACTCT
>NZ_VOBG01000073.1 GCF_008369295.1 Pseudomonas sp. ANT_H4
CGGCGCCGCCGCTCCTGACCCAAAAGCTCACCACTCTTATCGTTGCTATTAGTCATAAACATAACCGTTTGCCTATCCCTTATCGTAAGGGGGAAACGGTGTCCTGTCTTTCATGGGGCTCGTTCATGGTCATAGTAATTAATACTTGGTGCCTGTCAGTGGGTTGTAGCCTTGTGCGGCGCATCTAGCTCTCGCCACGAGGCTAGCGGTACATTCCTTTTGCTTAGCCTCGGCCGCTGCTACCGCCTGGCGTCTCGCCGCTGCGACCCTGAGATCTGCTCGTCGTGTAGCCTCTAAAGCTGCGGTGGCTTGACGCTCATCAACACGTTGACGTTGAACAGCCAGTCGCTGTGCTTTCTGCTGCCCACGTTGTACCTGTTGTTCGGTGCTTAGGGCTTCTCGTTCCGCTAAACGTGCGAGATTCCTGGCTTCCAACTCAGCTTGGCGCTGTTGCCGTTTTGCGTTTCTCCCTGCTTGCCGTATGGCGTCGTTGAGCGTGTCGACTGAAGCTGCTGGAGAGGACCGCGACTGCTCAAGCTTTGGCGGCAGTTCACTAGGATAGTCGGTAGCTTGCTGAGCTGTAGCTGCGGCTGGTCCGAGAGCGCTTGCCTTATCACCATTCAGTTGCACATCTAGTCGATGAACCAAATTCTCTGTTTGAGCCTGAAGCTTGAATCCTTCTTGCAGCACAGGCAGTGCATCGAGTACCCCATCCGATAAGCGTTGATAGTCGAATCGAGAGGGGCGTTTAACCTCAAGTGCACTTAGATAAGTTTTACCCTCAACGCTCAGCGGCACCTGTTTTTTTGTTAGCCCTTTAAACGGCGACTCCTCAATTAGCTGATGCGCCTGGTCGTACCGTTCTTGCTGCGCTACTGCATTCTGAAGCACCTGCTCCTTGCTCAAAGGATTGACTAGGGATAGCTGTTCTTGGAGGTTAGAGGTCTGCTCAGCTGCCACTTGTCGCAGCCATTCAGGCTGGTCGGCTATTAAAACTTGGAGGCGAGAAAGTGCTGCTTGTGTGCGTTTCACTGATTGGCCACTCAACTCGTTTATGGCATCAATGCGTTGAATCGCTTCGTCAGCTTTCATTGCAGGGTATCGGTAAGCAAATACGAATGCGGTTAGTAACAGAACCAAGGCAAGCAATGTCGCCGGGGACGTTGCCCCTGGCCAATACCAATGCCCCTCTGCTTCACGCATCACCGGCATATTGATTGCGATAGCTTTCATGTCGCGCTCCTCTGCTGTTTTGGGTACAGGCGGATCACGTCACGACGTTGGATTCGGCCGCGGTTGATGATGGCAATAGCGGTACCTGGTATTGCGAGAAGAGTCTCGATCTCATCAGGTGGGATAAGTGGGGATAGCTCTAGCTGGAGTGTTGGTCGCGGTGAAGCCTGATTCGGATCATCAGGCTGTCAATCAGCGTCCAATAGTTTCCAGGTAACAGCGTCCAAAACTTTCCAGTTGGCTACGCGATTTTCATCTGTTTCTTGCGCTGTTTGAAGCGGAACGAATCATTGCCGGTTTCTAGAATTTCG
>NZ_VOBG01000074.1 GCF_008369295.1 Pseudomonas sp. ANT_H4
TTGAGGCGCCTATCCGTTTGGCCGAGGCCGCGCGATGACAATGGGATTTGACGATGCTGGCGGGCAAAGGCGTCAGGTGCTGTCGGTTTTTGACTTCGACGGCACGCTGACCCGGCACGATAGCTTCGTCCCATTCCTGAAGTTTGCCTTCGGACCCCGGGAATTCAATCGACGCATTTTGCGGCTTGCGCTGCCAAGCGTTCGATTCCTGGCTCGGCGTTTGAATCGTGATGAGTTGAAAGCACAGCTGATCAGCACGTTTCTTACAGGCGTAGAAATGAAATGGGTGCAGGAGCAGGCCGTGAAATTCTGCGGGTTGTTTTGGGAACAGCTCATGCGCCCTTCAGGTTTAAAATCTGTCGCCGCCGAAGTAGAGGCAGGTGCAGTAGTTACTCTCTGCTCCGCGTCCCCAGCGTTGGTGCTCCAGCCGTTTGCGGATCGACTTGGCATCAAGTTGATCGGCACCGAGCTTGAGGCGGTAGACGGTCTGTTGACCGGACGCATGACTGGCAACAACTGCAGATGCGAGAACAAAGTACTCAGACTTGAGGCTGTGTATGGGCCGCTCGGCCAGTACCGGCTTAAAGCATGGGGTGACACCCGCGGTGATTTCGAGTTGTTGGCCGCGGCGCAAGAAGCACACTGGCGACACTTTCACCCCGCATGGCGCCGTCTTCGCCTGCGGGCAGATAGAAGCGGGAATTTGGGTGTGAGCAATGTCGCGCACGCTAACCTGCAAGTGGCGGTCAACCCTGATCGACACGCGAACACTGATGACCAACAAGGAGCGTAACCATGGCACTTACCCTGCAAAAACAGCAATCCATCTCCCTAGCTAAAACGGCCGGCAGTTCGCTGACCAGCATCAGCCTTGGTTTGGGTTGGGACCCAGTCAAGGCGGGCGGTTTCCTCGGCAAGATGTTTGGTGGTGGTTCCGAGATCGACCTCGACGCTTCCTGCATTTTGCTGAACAGCGATTACCAAAAAATCGACCTGGTGTGGTTCCGCCAACTGAAGTCCCAGGACGGTTCGATCAAGCACTCCGGTGACAATCGTACCGGCGATGGCGAAGGCGATGACGAGACCATTAATGTCGACCTGCAGCGCCTGCCAGCCTCCGTTAAGTACTTGATTTTTACCGTTAATTCATTCACGGGCCAGTCTTTTGAGAAGGTCGAAAAGGCCTACTGCCGTATCGTGAATGGCAGCAACAACACCGAGCTGGCACGCTTCAACCTTTCTGAAAAAGGTGGGCACACCGGCATCGTCATGGCGAGCCTGGCTCGCGAAAATGGCGACTGGGAATTCAAGGCGATCGGCACCACCACGAATGGTCGTACTGCTGACGACCTGATCACTCTGGCCGTTCAGGCGTTACGCTAATGGCTAATCTCGTACCTGGTGGTAATGCGCCGGTTGCCAGCGGCCAGCTTCGCGTTGATATCAATTACTCGCCTATCCCGGGGGCCGACATTGACGTATCGGCCTTCGCACTGGGCGCCTC
>NZ_VOBG01000075.1 GCF_008369295.1 Pseudomonas sp. ANT_H4
TCGCGAGCAAGCTCGCTCCTTGTATGTTGACCCTGAGTCCAAAGAGAGAGGTTACGCTCAAGGACTCATACAACAGCAAGTGCGTTTCTGGGGGAGGCCGATCGCTCCTGAAGGCAGGATTTGCTCTTGACCTTGTCTGTAGAGAGGCCCCCCCGCCTCATTGCCCACCACGAAGAGTATCGAGAAGCCGACAAGTCGGACTTCGCATTACAAGGTTGCAGTGGCATGAAGTTCGAGGTCGGGGGAACCGGGAGCAATCTTACCGAAAGTCAGGGAAGTGAAAAGCATGAATATTCATGTTGGCATAGACATTAGTGCCCGCACGTCTGCGATGGGATGGCGACAGGACGGTAAAACATCAGGCCAGTGGGAGATTCAGCACACCCCCAAGGGGCGCAAGGCTGCCGTGGCCAAGATGCTGGGTCTCAAGCCACTGAGCGTGGTTATGGAAGCCACCGGCATCTATTACCTGGATCTTGCGCTGGAGTTGCACGCCGCCGGTTTACCGGTATCGGTGATCAACCCAAAAAGTTTTCACAATTTTGCCAAGTTGATGCTGCAAAACAGCAAGACTGACCAGATAGATGCTCAGTTACTGGCTGAATATGGCGAGCGTATGGCGCCGAGACTTTGGGTACCGCCTACGGCCGATCAGATGACGTTGCGTGCCATTGGACGTCATATCAATCGTCTGATTGGTCATCGAACGCGAGCCAAAAACGAATTGCACGCGCTACAAGCGACAGAAACGAGTGTGGAGCTGCTGATCGAGGATGAGAAAGAGGCGATTGCAGGGCTGGACACACGGATTGAACGTTTGAAGAAAGCCGCACGTGATGCCATCGCCAAATGCCCGGGCCTGAGTTTGCAGTTTCGCTGCATGATGGCGGCACCCGGCGTAGGAGAGGCCTCGGCTATCGCCGCACTGGCTGAGCTGACGACTCTGCCTGTGACGCTTAAATCGGCACAGGTAAGCCGCTACGCAGGCCTGGACGTCAGGTTGACGCAGTCAGGTACCAGCGTGAATCGGCCAGGGCGAATGTCCAAATGTGGCAATGCTTATTTGCGTGCAGCGATGTTCATGCCGGCAATGACGGCAATCCGCTGCGATGAGAATGTGAAGGCTTTTTACGAAGCTCTCGTAGCTCGCGGCAAGAAAAAAATGCAGGCAATCGGCGCGGTGATGCGTAAATACCTGACTGGGTTGTGGGCGTGCATGCGTTCCGGAGAAGAATTTAATACGGCCAAGCTTTTTAGCGAAAAACATCTCGCGAAAGCTTGACCGTGAACAGAGTATCTACAGG
>NZ_VOBG01000076.1 GCF_008369295.1 Pseudomonas sp. ANT_H4
TAGCAACTGTTCGTGCGCAGCGCGACCGGGTCCTCACACAAAATCTACAGCTATGGGAACGCGTAAGGGAGTTAGAGTTGGCGGAGCGCCAAATCAAGCCTTTTCAGGTTAGGTTGCATCCTTAAAGTCAAGGTTTGTCTCTACCTCAATGAGGTTGCTAGGGGGCAATTCCTGACCTTATCAATCGCTAGCATCTTTGGCTGTCGGCAGAAGTGACCCTGGTTCACACCCTAGGCTCAAAGCAATCTGATAAAGCTTCTCGACCGTTATGTTTACCTCTCCACGTTCGATGCGCCCCATATAGCTACGATCAACCTTGCAGACGAGAGCTAGGACGTCTTGGGACAAGCCCTTAGCCTTCCTTGCTTCCCGTATCTTCGTTCCCAAGGCCTTCGCCAATTTCCCCATAGCTGCCTCAACCTGCTTGAGGCAGCACTATCGGGCGTTTGCGGACGAATCAGCCACGGACTATAATCCGTATTTTTGTTCGCGGAACTCTGGGTGCCTGCATGAAACATGATTCATTCGAATTCGACAGGCAGTTGTACGACTTGCTTTGCCAAGAAATACATCAGCGGTTCACGACTCGCCAGCTTCGAGATGCCTATGCAGCGACTCTAGACTTCCCTGGCTATGAGCTGGGCGCAGTTCGGATTTACGTTTATGAGCAAATCCGTCGACTGATTCGTGCCGGCTGGGTTGTGAAGTCGCCGAAACTCAGTAAGCGTGGACAGCTCTTCCATCTGTTGGAAATGCCGGCCCATATAAACCTTGTGCTGGTTGCTTCCCGATTTCAAAGACCTGACAACTCATCCCCTTTTCACTCTGAAAGCGTTGAAGGTCCGTTGGTCGAGCTGCCAACACGATCAGCACAAAATGAATCGGACGACCAAGGCCGTCTTCAAGAAATGCTAAAAGAGACTCGCCTAGACCTCCTGTCCTCAATGGGGGAAACGGAGCGTTACAAACAGCTCTTTGAGGAGATCCCTGTTTTAAGAGCCCGGCTTCAAGGCGAATACCATGAGGTTCGAGACCGCAGCTCTCGGTTGCTGGGGCATCTTCGTGCGCTTGAAAACTCGCTCAAGGCAATTGCCGCGGCATGACAAAATCTCTTCGAGAGTGGCAAAGGGAATGTATAGAAACCGCGCTTGAGCACTATCGCGGTAACCCTCACTTCTTCTGCCAAGCAACACCAGGTTCGGGAAAAACGCGAATGGCAGCAGAGCTAGCCAAGGTGCTGCTCGAGCGCAA
>NZ_VOBG01000077.1 GCF_008369295.1 Pseudomonas sp. ANT_H4
AGTATGGCAATCGCCGCGTACTCCCCGAAAGCCGAGGAGTTTCCGCATTCCAGAGTCCATTCACTCCGTGCACCTGATACCGCGGTGTTTACGCCTGGCGCGAGCACCATCATTCCTTGATTACTCCTTGAGTGCTAAAACCACCGCGCTGCAATGGTACCAAACTTCAGGTTTCTCGATGCCTCAGGATGTCATTTTGGCACTACAGCTGCAACGGTGACCCCTTTCACACGTACGTCTGGCCGCCAAACGGTAGCTGGCTCAGGGAGATTCAGGCGGCGAGTAGCAAATATGCCCGCCAAATTGACGCCAGCCTCCCGGGTATAACCAACGCCACCAGAGTAGCGCGGGTTGATTTCCAACAAGTGGGGTATACCCTGCGCATCATCCTTTGTCTGAACGTTCACAATGCCGTCACACTGGAAATGCTCGGCCGCTTTGAGTGCAAGCTCAACCGCTGCACCATCGTTTTCAAAAATCTGATGGACGCCGGTCTTCCTCCGGGCCACGAACGCGATCGCTCGGCCAGCCTCGCAGACCATATCGACCGAACACTCGCTCCCGGGCATGTAAGGCATCACAAGCATCGCTGGCGGCGTTGCTCTTTCGCTGTAAGCACGCATGTATGTAGCGAAATTCGCAACCCGTGCATCGGGATCAGCAAAGCAGCGAAAGGGATCAGCACCCTCTTTGAAACGCCAAAAGCCTTGGCCATAGATGCCGACTGCAGGTTTTACGCAGACCTCACCCGACGCCGAAAGAGTTTCGTAAGCAGCAAACATATCCTCAGCATTCGTAGCAGTGATCGCCGGCACGCAAGCCAAGCCAGCACGCTCTGCCTCAGCAGTAAACCTGCTCTTGTCATCAACGAGGTCGAAGGTTCGCATCGATGTCCCACCGGTTACCAGCACCAGGCCAGCTTCCTCGAATCGAGCCCGGGCCTGCTCAAATACACCCCCCAATCGACCTGCCAGGATTACTTTGATGCCATAGGTGCGTGCAGTCGAAATCACCCACGAGATCCGCTCTTCAGCACCACGAGGCTCGGTGAAACTAATATCTGCACCGGCCGTGATTTCAGGGCGATCGTCGCGATGCGAGGCGAAAATCTTCACCTCAGGTGG
>NZ_VOBG01000078.1 GCF_008369295.1 Pseudomonas sp. ANT_H4
GGCGGCGGCAAAAACTGAGTGCAACACCTGACCTTTCCGGTACGGTGCTGCCCCTATGTCTTATACCGAACTCAGCGTTGAAGAGCGCGCCACCATTCAAATCAGTCATGCCCAAGGCTTCAGCCTGCGTAGGATTGCCTGCTTGATCAACCGATCCCCTTCGACCATCAGCCGGGAGCTGCGCCGCAATCGAGATGTCTGTGGCGGCTACTCGGCCCACGCGGCCCAGCAGCAGATGCAGGCTCGCCGCCAGGTGTGTCGACCGAAGCGAAAGCTGTTGCGGGGTGGTGAGCGCTTCGAGTTGGTGGCGCATATGCTCCGTGAGCGTTTGTCTCCCGAGCAGATTGCCGGCAAGCTGCGCAGCATGAACATTCCCAGCCTCAGAGATGCCTACGTCTGTCGCGAGACGATCTATAACGCGATCTATGCCCTGCCGGTCGGTGAACTGCGCAAGGAGCTGATCATCTGCCTGCGGCAAAGCAAGACGACACGCCGACCGCGCTCTGGTGGTGTGGATCGGCGCGGCCAGATTCCCGAGATGGTCAGCATCCATGTGCGCCCACCGGAGATCGAAGACCGGCTGATGCCAGGGCATTGGGAAGGCGACTTGATCAAGGGCAAAGCCAACGCCTCGTGTGTAGGCACGCTGCTGGAGCGAACCAGTGGCTACCTGATGCTGGTGAAGATGAACGACGCGACGGCGACCTCGGCGATGGAAGGCTTCAGTGCAGCGCTCAATGGCATGCCGCTGGCGATGCGCAAGAGCATGACCTACGACCAGGGTCGAGAAATGGCGCGGCATGCTGAAATCACCCAGCAGACTGGGGTGGCGATTTACTTCTGCGACCCGCACAGCCCTTGGCAGCGCGGTAGCAACGAAAACATCAATGGCCTGATCCGCCAGTACCTGCCCAAAGGCACAGACCTGTCGGTACACAGCCAGGAAGAACTGAATGCCATCGCACTGCAACTGAACATGCGTCCGCGTAAGCGCTTCGACTTCAAATGCCCAATCGAAGTTATGGGCGAGGTGATGCAGAAGGCCATGGCTATGCGGCATGATGCTCCAGCTTCAATTCAATGACCGTGTTGCACTCAGCTCCTGCAACCGCC
>NZ_VOBG01000079.1 GCF_008369295.1 Pseudomonas sp. ANT_H4
GAAAAACACCACAAACAAAATCAGTAGCGTGCCTACGCTGAGGAAGATCGTGTTGAACCAAGGAAACGGCTCTTCGCGACTGTTTGTGGCTTCGATGTCTGTGATGTTTGGGAACACGGACAAGATTTGAATGCGCCAGCCGTAGTAACGGATCAGCGCCAGTTGCTGGGCATCTCGTGAGTAACCCTGAGCCTTTGCCTGAACGTCGGCCGAATCAAACTTGAAGTACCACGGAAAACTCCAGCCGGTGTCGTCGTTTCGGTAAACTTTTACCACTTTCGATGTTGGGTGTTCAGTGTTAATGAAATACACGTCCCGGGTCGGGCCGTCGGCCGGGTTTTCAGCATTGATGACGCCGTCATCGTCCACACGTTTTACCTCAACGCCGGTGATGGCCACCACGTCGTACTGCGGCAAAACATAAAACAGACCCAGTCCCGCACCAGTGATTACGAGCAAGAATGCGCCGACAATCACCCCTTTAATCCACTTCATTTATGTGCTCCATTTTGATCGTCGAATTCTGCCCCAATTTGATCTTGGGTATTCACCTTTGACCGCTGGGGTGCTACTAAACTTGGTTAGCAAATGTGTAGGTGCTGCAGTGATAGTAACGTGGCACAAAAAAAGCCCAGGAAATCTCCCGGGCTACTTGTTTACTAAAGCACGCGATCGCGTTCCGATCGCCCTGGCTTATGCAGGTGCTGTATCAAATTCCAGGCATTCGGAAAGTGAGGTGAACTCAGGTCGCCGGCAGACCCAGGCAGTAAAAGCGGTGTAAGCCACCGACAAGCCTGTGATCAGAGCCATCGTTTGCTTCTTCTCTCGACTGTTTCTAGCAGCAGCACGCGCTTGGGATTCACCTTTGCGTCTGGCACTGTTCGAAAAGAGAGACGCGATCAGCATTCCAATCAACGCGTAGAACACTGTGATGAGAGTGAGCTTGGCAACAATAACTAGGGTGATACTCAGAGCTCCCTGGTTTGTCCGGAAGGTCGCGAATAC
>NZ_VOBG01000080.1 GCF_008369295.1 Pseudomonas sp. ANT_H4
CACCCCGCGCGGCATGGTGTCGCGAGCGTATTCAATCTCCAGTTGCGTGCCCTGCAGAATCATCTGGGTCGCTTCTTCCTTCATCCCGGCATCCCACAAGTGTGGGTTTTCGATTTTGATCTGGTTGATCACATCGATACCGAAGTTCAGGTGCATTGATTCATCGCGCAGGATGTATTGGAACTGCTCGGCCACGCCGGTCATTTTGTTGCGCCGACCCATGGACAGGATCTGGGTGAAGCCGCAGTAGAAGAAGATGCCTTCCAGGACGCAGTAGTAGGCGACCAGGTTGCGCAGCAGCTCTTTGTCGGTGTCGACGGTGCCGGTTTCGAATTTCGGGTCGGAGATGGCGCGGGTGTATTTCAGGCCCCAGGCTGCCTTTTTGGCGACCGATGGGATCTCGTGGTACATGTTGAAGATCTCGCCTTCATCCATGGCCAGCGATTCGATGCAGTATTGGTAGGCGTGGGTGTGGATCGCCTCTTCGAAGGCCTGGCGCAGGATGTACTGGCGGCACTCCGGGTTGGTGATCAGGCGGTACACGGCCAGGACCAAGTTGTTGGCGACCAACGAATCAGCCGTGGAGAAGAAGCCCAGGTTGCGCATGACGATGCGACGTTCGTCGTCGGTCAGGCCTTCGGGGTCTTTCCACAGGGCGATGTCGGCGGTCATGTTGACCTCTTGCGGCATCCAGTGGTTGGCGCAGCCGTCGAGGTATTTCTGCCAGGCCCAGTCGTACTTGAAGGGCACGAGTTGGTTGAGGTCGGCGCGGCAGTTGATCATGCGCTTTTCGTCGACGGCGACGCGGGCGGCAGCACCTTCCAACTCGGCGAGGCCTTCGGCGACATCGAGTTTGTCCAGGGCGGCCTTGGCGCGCACGATAGCGGCGGAGTCGTTAGCGGTGACGGCGCGGGCTTCGATGGCGGCGGCAGCGCCGGCACCGTCGAGGCGGTCCATGTTGGCTTCGGTGGCGTGGCCGGCGTTGGCGCCTTTG
>NZ_VOBG01000081.1 GCF_008369295.1 Pseudomonas sp. ANT_H4
CTTCCTTGCCTGGGAAGACAAGGCTTGCAACCACACCAATCGCCAGTACAACCATAACGATCAGCAGGCTGGTGTTTGCATCGATTGTGTAGCCATGGTGGAACATGTGGTCGGTTGCGTTCAGGCCTAGTTTACTGGCGATGAAGAACAGCAGCGCGACTACAGATTTTTCCAGGTGGACCAGGTAGCGTTTCAGCGCTTCGAGCACGAAGTACATGGTACGCAGACCCAGGATCGCAAACAGCATGGCTGAGTAGACGATCAGAGGTTCACGGCTAACCGCGATTACCGCCGGCACAGAGTCGAATGCGAACAGGACGTCAGACACTTCTGCAACAACAAGGCAAAGGAATAGCGGGGTCGCAAAAATTGTTCCTTTTGCTGCCAGGGTCATGCCTTTGTTTTCAGGCTTCTGCAACTCAACCTGAAGCTGTTTACGGCTGACGAAGAAGTTATGGCCATAGAGTTTCGGCCACACAGGGAACAGCTTCTGTGCGAAGCGGTAAGCCATGTGCTTGGAGTAGTCCTCTTCCTCTTCATCATCACCGCCGGCGCGCAGCATCATAACTGCGGTCCAAGCCACGATCACTGCGAAGACGATTTCGACCCACGGACCGAAAGCCAACAGTCCGGTACCAATGGCAACGAAGATGCCGCGGAACACGATGGCGCCGATGATGCCCCAATACAGGACTCGGTGACGCATGCCATCCGGCACTTTGAACCAGGCGAAAATCGCCATGAACACGAACAGGTTGTCGACGCTCAGAACCTTTTCCAATGCGTAGCCAGTTACAAACAGGCTGGCGACTTCCGGGCCGTGCTGTACGTATAGGAAGCCGGCGAACGCTAACGAGATAGCGATCCAGAAGATCGACCAAATCGAAGCCTTAGCCAGGGAAATTGGCTTGTCACCGCGGTGAGTAACCATGTCGAGGAGAAGCGCGCCGAGCGCGATCCCG
>NZ_VOBG01000082.1 GCF_008369295.1 Pseudomonas sp. ANT_H4
TGGATTTGCCCCTACAAAACCGGACACCAACTCCCTGTTAAATTGGTGCTGCCGCCAAGCGCCTGAACTCCCTCGGTGAGCGATAGTTCAAAGCGCTGTGCGGATGCTGCTCGTTGTAATGTTCAAAGGCAATTGCCAGGTTGCGCAACGCCGTTTCCCGATCCGGTTTGGGCATATGCGCCACGTAATCGCGCTTGATCGTCTTCACGAAGCTCTCGGCCATGCCATTGCTCTGCGGGCTGCGTACCGGGGTGGTCACCGGCTGCAAACCGATTTGTCGAGCAAACAGGCGCGTCTGTTCGGCGGTGTAGGCCGAGCCGTTATCGCTTAGCCATTGCACCGGTGTTGTGGGCAGTTGGTCGCCAAAGCGCTTTTCCACGCTTTCCAGCATCAAGTCGCGGATGTCATCGCCGCTGTACCCGGTCGGGCTCGCGACCCAGCCGATGGCTTCGCGATCACAGCAATCCAGGGCGAAGGTCACGCTCAGTTTCGCGCCGTCCTCGCAGCGGAACTCAAAGCCGTCCGAGCACCAACGCGTATCGCTGGTTTTCACCGCAATACGACCTTCGTGCCGACGCGGCACGCCGGGCTGTTTGATTCGGCGCTCAAGCAGCAAGTTGTGATCACGCATGACCCGGTAAACCCGCTTCACATTGATCGCCGGTAGCGACTGGGTTTCACGGGCGCGACGCAGTAATCCCCAGACGCGGCGGTAGCCGTAGCTGGGAAGCTCGCTGACCTGTTGCTGGATTTCAACCACCAGATCAGCATCGTCCACAGGCCTGCTTCGCCGTACTTTGGGCGATACCGATTGCTTGATTCGAACCGTTAATTGCGAGCGCGCTACACCGAGACATTTGCTGACCAGCTTCACTGGTCGTCCCCCGGCAACAAGGGTGAGTGCGCAATCCATTTTCGCGACCGGGCGATCTCCACGGCCTCTTTGA
>NZ_VOBG01000083.1 GCF_008369295.1 Pseudomonas sp. ANT_H4
GCCCAGCAGCCCAAACGCTCGACACCTGGCTGCGCGCCCAAGGCGTTATAGCCGGCGTAATCGTCGGTCATCAGGTAGCCGCGATAATCGGCAAGCAGGCGCAGCGGCACCTCCTGCGCTCGGCTGGTGGTGTAGTCAAACAGGACAACTGGGCGCGCAGGCGGGCCGCTGGCTTGGACCCACATCCAGGACTGGCTGGTCGGGTCTCGATCCGGTTCCTTCAGCACTTGTACCCGCGTTTCATCGCAGTGGATAACTGGACTTTCCAGCAACCGGTCGCGCATCAAATTCAGCAACGGTTGCAAGTGTTCGCCGCACTGGATCACCCAGCGCGCCAAGGTTTGGCGGGGGATATCGACGCCGTGTCGGCCAAGTACTTTTTCGAACCGATACAGTGGCAAACCGTCGACGTATTTGGTGGTCAGCAACATCGCCAAAACGCTGGGGCCGCCCTGCGCAACGTTCGGCAAGCACCGTGCGCTCCATCAGTTCAGCAGCCCGTTCGCCGCTTTCTTGCTCGTAAACCTCCCAGCCCACGGCTTTACGGCTGTAGATGTCTTCAATCAAATACAGGTAGTAATACTTTCCACGCACGGGCGAGGGTAAATAGGTGATGTCCCAAGACCAAACCTGATTGGCGGTGGCGGCACGGTGAGTCGTCGGCGCTGCATGCTTGTGCGGTGCATGGCTGCGGCCACGTCGGTGCTGCTGATTAGCCTCTTTGAGGACGCGGTAAAAGGTCGACTCTGAGGCCAGGTAACGGTCTTGATCGGCCAACATTGGCACGATCTGGCTGGGCGGCAGGCTGACGAATGTCAGTAAGCGCCTCATAAACCCCACATACCAAACGATGGGCTTAATGGTTACCGTGGCATTTCTGGCGAGCAGTTCCACGGCAGCAAGGCTTCGAAGTCTTCTACCGAAGTAGCTTGCGGTAGGCGTTCA
>NZ_VOBG01000084.1 GCF_008369295.1 Pseudomonas sp. ANT_H4
GCCTTGATCGCTATGTTCATCGCTGTCGCGGCGATTGCCGTTCTATTGAGCTTGCTGATCCAGGTGTTGATGCGCCCGCTGACCACCATGGGCCGCGCCATGCAGGATATCGCCCAGGGCGAGGGTGATTTGACCCGACGCCTGGCCGTAGAAAGCAAAGACGAATTTGGTGAACTAGGCAGCGCCTTCAACCAGTTCGTCGAGCGAATTCACGCATCGATTTCCGAAGTTTCCTCGGCGACGCGTCAAGTGCATGATCTGTCCCAGCGAGTAATGGCATCATCCAACGCGTCGATTATCGGTTCTGATGAACAGAGTGCTCGCACCAACAGTGTGGCCGCTGCGATTAACGAACTGGGTGCCGCCACTCAGGAAATCGCCCGCAACGCCGCCGATGCATCGCAACACGCCAGCAGTGCCAGCGAGCAAGCGGATGACGGTCGTAAAGTGGTGGAAAAAACTATTCTGGCAATGTCGGAGTTGTCGCAGAAAATCAGCCTGTCCTGCACCCAGATTGAAAACCTGAATGCCAGCACCGATAACATTGGTCACATTCTTGACGTGATCAAAGGCATCTCCCAGCAAACCAACCTGCTGGCCCTCAACGCCGCAATTGAAGCGGCACGGGCCGGGGAAGCCGGGCGCGGTTTTGCAGTGGTTGCCGATGAAGTACGCAACCTGGCCCACCGGACCCAGGAGTCGGCAGAAGAGATCCACAAGATGATCACCTCGTTGCAGATCGGTTCGCGCGAGGCGGTGACGACGATGAATGCCAGCCAGGTGTCCAGCGAAGAAAGTGTCGAGGTGGCCAACCAGGCCGGCGCACGCCTAGTCAGCGTGACCCAGCG
>NZ_VOBG01000085.1 GCF_008369295.1 Pseudomonas sp. ANT_H4
GAAGCTATCGTGCCGGGTCAGCGTGCCGTCGAAGTCAAAAACCGACAGCACCTGACGCCTTTGCCCGCCAGCATCGTCAAATCCCATTGTCATCGCGCGGCCTCGGCCAAACGGATAGGCGCCTCAATAGGTCCTACATCCGGTTGCCGAACTCCGTGCCACTCTGCTCTTTCAAGGATGTTGACCGCCCATTTGTAATGGGTCGCAGGCTCGCACATGGCATCGTTGTGCTTGAACACTGCCGGAGCAACTTCACTGACAATCATCCTGGCGCAGTTGAGGTCTTCGAGGCTTACGCGCAACGCGTCCTGGATCGTGTTGATCTGAGATGGATGAATCGCCGTCTTCCCTACCAAGCCATGGGCGATGTCGAGTTCCAGCTCCTCCATCAGCAAATGCGGTGTCGCGAGTTGTTCGAACACCGGTGCCGTCAGTGCGAAACCTTGAGACCCCATGACGCCTGCCAACATTGGGATCACGTAGCCCATTGGGGTGCTGTAGAGCGTTGTTGCGGGATTGCGACGAAGTCCAAGACTTCCCATCAGGTCGTTCCCGCCGATACGTAGGGCGATAATTCGCTGATTCAGGTTCGCCTTCAGCGCCTGGCCCAACTCGACCATTCCACCTGGGTTGAACACGTCTGTAGTTTCCAGCGTCGGCATGAGGTACAGCGCCGGGTTTGTAACGGCCTGTTCCCAATCTCCAAGGTTGCGCAGGGTCAATTTCGGCACAACGAACCCATCGACGTGGGCCAT
>NZ_VOBG01000086.1 GCF_008369295.1 Pseudomonas sp. ANT_H4
CCAGCCGAGCGCAGGAGGTGCCGCTGCGCCTGCTTGCCGATTATCGCGGCTACCTGATGACCGACGATTACGCCGGCTATAACGCCTTGGGCGCGCAGCCAGGTGTCGAGCGTTTGGGCTGCTGGGCACATGCGCGACGTAAGTTCGTCGATGCGCAAAAAGTGCAGCCCAAGGGTAAGATCGGGCGAGCCGACATGGGGCTGAATCTGATCAACAAACTGTATGGCATCGAGCGTGAATTCAAAGAGGTCACTGATGATCAGCGTTTTGTCGGTCGACAGGAAAAAAGCCTGCCGGTACTCGCAGAACTAAAAAGCTGGCTGGAGAAAACCCATCCCCAGGTGACGACGCAAAGTGCCTTGGGCAAGGCCCTCGGTTATCTGGCCAGCAACTGGAGCAAGCTTGAGCGTTACACCGAGGCCGGCTTCCTGCCCATTGATAACAATAGGGCAGAACGAGCAGTAAAACCCTTTGTGATCGGTCGTAAAAACTGGATGTTCAGCGACACGCCCAAGGGCGCCACTGCCAGTGCGCAGATCTATAGCCTGGTCGAAACTGCCAAAGCCAACGGCCAAGAGCCCTATACGTGGCTGCGCCACGTACTTGAACGCCTACCGCAAGCTACTTCGGTAGAAGACTTCGAAGCCTTGCTGCCGTGGAACTGCTCGCCAGAAATGCCACGGTAACCATTAAGCCCATCGTTTGGTATGTGGGGTTTATGAGGCGCTTAC
>NZ_VOBG01000087.1 GCF_008369295.1 Pseudomonas sp. ANT_H4
ACACCGCCATTAGCCAGCTGTTCCTCGGTGAGTTGGCCACGCTCATTCCAGGTCAGGCGCTGACTGCTGTTATCCGGATGCCAGACGCCGGTGAGCTTTCCGTGTTTGTTGTAGGTGTAGTCGGTGACAAAACCATCGGGATCAGTCTTGCGGGTGATATCGCCCTGGTCGTTACGCTGGTATTTCCAGACCGCGTTACCACGGCGTACGACCCGGACGAAACCGTTGTTATGCTCGTAGGATGTCGGCTCATCGTCCCCCGGAAACAGCGCAACCAGCCGACCGGCTTCGTCGTACTGATACGCCGTCACCGCCCCGAGCGGGTCCTGCTCGACCGTCAGCCGGCCCTTATCATCGTAGGATTTGAAGTGCTCCGCACCGTCCGGGTCGATCCGCTGCACCAGCCGCGCACGCTGGTCGTGGACGTAGACTTCCTGACTGCCATCAGCGTTATGCACGGTGACACAGCCGTTGTCGTCCCAGGCATAGCGCGTGTTCATCTGCGAAAAACTTGCCCAGTGCCGCATGCAGCGTGCAGCCTTGCCGGACCGTTCCCACTCCCAGAAGAAACTCGCCCCACCGGCCAGCTCCCGTTCCAGAATCACTTGCTGATCGTCGTACCGATACCGCTCGCTTTCGCCTACAGCATTGGTTGCCTCAATCAGCCGCCAAGCGTCGTCATAGCGGTAGGAAACAACGTTCAGCTCGGTAACCC
>NZ_VOBG01000088.1 GCF_008369295.1 Pseudomonas sp. ANT_H4
TGTCGTGCTGGAAAACGAGACGATTGTTGTCCGGCAGGCGCAGGCTTTTGAGCTGGCCGCAGTGGTCGTAGCCATAGCGCAAGGTGCCCCAGCCTTGGTGCTCGGCCGTGAGGCGGTTCTGAATGTCATATTCGTAATTGAGCGGCCAGTGGCCGTCGTCGACGCTGAGTAGATTGCCGAGGCGGTCGTAGGTGTAATCGACACGGCTGCCGTCGGGCAGGGTTTTTCGTACCAGTCGACCGGCTGTGTCCCGTTGATAGTCAGTAACCAGCTGACTATCGTCATCGCCGTATTCGGTCTTTGCCAGCAGATGGCCGTTAAGGTCGTAGGCGTAGGCAGTGCGCCGACCATCAAACCCGATCTCCTGCTGGATCAGGCCGTTGGCGTGATAGACGAGCTGATAGGTTTCGCCAACCTCGTTTTCAATCTCGGTCAGCAGTAACCGGGTGTTGTCGTAGCGGTATTTGAGTTGTGTGCCATCAGGGTTAATGCGTCGGCTGATCAGGTGCAGGCCGTCGGCGTACTCGTAACGGGTGACACGGCCGAGTTCATCGCGCTCGGCGGTGATTTTGCCGTAGGGGTTGTAGCTGAATTCGCGGGTGGCGCCTCCTGG
>NZ_VOBG01000089.1 GCF_008369295.1 Pseudomonas sp. ANT_H4
AGGTGAGGAGTGGTCAGCACTAGAACGTCTTATACTGTTGACGGCTTTGATGACTGGCGCCCGTAAGCAGACCGTGCTTACGATGCGGTTAAAGCATCTAAAAGGGTTCATTTCAGAAAGGCTGCAGTTAGATGGCACCTATCTGTTACATGCCGGTCCAGGCACAGGGATGGATACCAAGAAAGACCGTAGCCAACGTTTGCACGTGCCAAAGCAACTTGCTGAGGAGTTACGGGTGCTTGGAGATAGTCCGATGATGAGGCAACGGCGAGATAAGTTTAGAACCGCTCTGTCTTTATATTACCCAAATATACAGATAAAAGACGAGGATATGTACGTCTTTTTATCTGATCAGGGAGGGTGTTATTACATGGCAAAAGATGATCCGCGCTACCCTATTGTCAAATCTAGACCCATTGGCCAAGTCACAGACACAATAAAGCGAAAAATATTGCAAAAGACATCTGATAAGTACCCTCAGGACTTTTCGTATCACTGGTTGCGTGCGACTTTTGGGTTTCAGCTCTATCAAAGATTGCAGGCC